>JALHMQ010000013.1:70175-133624 GCA_022843955.1 Burkholderiaceae bacterium | reverse complement strand
GCTCTTCCGATCTGGCGGAGGCGGCGCCGGCGCGGTCGGCTCGGCGGATTGCAGCGGGACCGCCGTCGGCGCCGCTGCTGCCGGTGCATCGCGCGCCGGCAATTGATTGCGGCTGGCGCGCAGCGGGTCGGGCTCGGCACCCCCGGTGGCGCGCCCGAACAGCGCTTCCACCGAATCGCGCACGCGTGCCAGCAGTGTGCGCGCGAACAGGCCGGTGATCACCGAGAACAGCAGCAAGCCCATCGGATCGAAGGTGGTGCCCTCGGTCAGGCGCAGCAGCATCACCGAGCCCGATGACAGCGCCAGCAGCAGCACCATGCCGAGCGCGGCGCCGAGAATGGGCTGCACCGCCAGCAGCGGCGCCAGGCGGCCGTTGAAGCGGCGCTCGGTACGCGCCAGCGCATCAAGCCCATACGACCAGCCGCGGGCAATGCGTTCGCCCGTCGCGAGCAGCGCCGTCAGCGACGCGCCAAGCGCGCCGCCGGTCATGCACAGCACGACCTGGAACGAGGTCGACTCGGCGTAGTCCTCGGCGGAACTGAGCAGCACCGCCATGGCGAAGCCGGCGCCCACCACCACCAGAGACAGCCACAGCACCAGCAAGGCGGCGATCCAGTACGGGGGCGAGGGCGCAGCAGCAGGGTCAGCGGAGTCAGACATGGCTCGTCAGGAAGGGGATGGCGCCCGTTGTGTGCAGCGCCCCGGCAGCGAAGTATGCCGCGCCGCAACGCCCGGCGTTCAAGCGGGCCGGATCAGCACGTCGCCCCGCGCGCCCTGGCACATCGGCCGCCCGAGCCAACAGGAGCGAAGTCACCGCTGGTTTGCAATCGGTCGATCGCGTCACCCTGCCGCTCGGCATTGCGCCCAGCGGGCCGGCAGCAGCTGCGCATTGGCGGCGGGCTTGATGTCGTCCGGCGCCAGCACGCGGGCGGTCGCCAGTGCGGTTGCCGCGTCCTCGAGCCGGCAGACGGCCATCAGGGCAACGCCCAGGTTGGTGAAGGCGCGGGCGTTGTGCGGCGCCTTGACCGTGACGTCTGCCCAGAAGCTCACCTCATCGGCATACAGCGCATTGCGCATGTGGGTAACGAAGCCGAGGCTTATCAGGAGCGGGGCCGCCAGCAGCCAGCGGCGCCTGGGCGCTATCGCTGTCAGCCACTTGCCGATCACGAACGCCGGCCCGACCAGCGGCAGATAGAGCGCCCGCTCGCTGGCCAGATCGGCACGGGCAAGCACGGAGTGCATCGGCAGCAGCCAGAGCAGGAACCACAGCCAGGCGAACAAGAGCGCCGGCTGTCGCCGTCGCAGCGCGAACGCCAGCGCTCCCGCCGCGGTCCAGGCGACGAGCAGCGCCACGCCAGCCGCATCCAGTGTCTGCACCGGCAGCGCCGGGTCCGCGTTCAGGCGGTCGAGCCTCACCAGTTGCCCGGCCAGCCAGGTGATCGCGTGCACCTGCGCCGCCAGGTTGTCGCCGACGCCACGCAGCGCGGTGCTGAAGGCGAGCAGTTCGACGTAGCGCGGCACCTGCGCCGCCGCCAGCGCAGCGATCAACAGCACAAGCGCATGCGGCACCAGCGCCGGGCACGCGCGGCCGAACCAGCCCGGCCGACGATCCTGCAACCACGCCAGAAGCAGCAGCGCCAGCGGCGTCATGGCGACGTACTCCTTGCACGCCAGGCCGACACCAAAGGCAACCGCCGACGCCGGCGCCGCCCAGCGTCGTTCATCGCGCTGCATCCACAGCAGCGCGGCGGCCAGCGCAAACAGCGCGGCCAGCGCCGTCGAGCGCCCCGATATGTACGTGACGGCCTCGGTCTGCACCGGGTGCAGGGCGAACAACGCGGCCGTCATCAGCGCGGCGACGCGGCCATGCGGGTCGTGATCGACACGACGGCCGACCAGGCGGCGCGCCAGCGCATAGACCAGCACCGCGTTGATCGCGTGGATCAGCAGGTTGACGGCGTGAAAGCCCAGGATGCCGGCGCCACTGGCTTGATTGAGCGCGTAGCTCAGCTTCAGCAGCGGCCGGATCGACGGCAGGCCATCCCACCACGCCGCCAGCGACTGCACGCTGCGCTCGCGCACGATGACCAGATGGTCGTCGAACTGGAACGCGCCGGCGAACGCGTTGGCCCATGCCGCCAGCGCGAGCACCACCAGCAGGGCGACCGCACGCCGATCAGCGTCCGCTTGCATCGGCAAAGGCGCGGTCGACCAGCGCCACCGTACCGAACCAGCGGTCGCGTGCGCCCAGCATCACCGCCACCACGGTGTGCGGTCCACGCTGCACCACCGCGATCAGGCACTCGCCGGCGCGCGCGGTGGCGCCGGTCTTGAGTCCCACCGCGCCGTCGATGCGGCCCAGCAGCGCGTTGGTGGAGCTGAACCGCAGGCTGCGACCGTCGAGGGTCTCGATCTGCGCTCCCGGCAGCGCTGCCAGTTGGCGCAATAACGGCACGGCCAGCGCCGCGTGCGCCAGGTGCAGCAGGTCGCGCGCAGTGGTGTGCTGGCGCGGATGGTCGAAGCCGCAGGGATGTTCGAAGTGCGACCGGCGCATGCCCAGGTGCGCCGCGTGCGCGTTCATCCGCCGCGCGAACTGCGCCATGCTCGGCGCTGCATCTTCCACCAACGCCATGCACGCATCGTTGGCTGAGGCCACCAGCATCGCTGCCAGGGCGTCACCGGCACGCAGCCGGTCGCCGGCGACCAGGCCCAGGCGCGCGCCGGGCATGGCAGCCGCGCGCGCACTGACCACCAGCACGCGCTCCGTGTCGAAGCGCGACTGGAGCAGCACCAGGGCCGACAGCAGCTTGGTGAGCGACGCCGGGGCGCGCCGGGCATCGGGCGCATGCGCTAACTGCAGCGTGCCGTCGACCTCGACTGCATAGGCGGCCGCCGCCGCCGGAAAGGGATCGGCCGCCGCCGCTGCACGCCCGGCGACCAGGGCGAGCGCCAGCAGCACACTCACGGTCAGTCCGCGCGCGGCGCAGCGGTGCGTCGGTACGCCACCCACCGTGGCGCCGCTAGCGGCCGAAGATGCCGCGCAGGAGATCCGTCCCCTTCTTGATCGCGTCTTCGGTGGGGGTTGGCGCAGGCGTGGGCGTGGGCGAGGCGGTGGGCGACGGCGCTGCAGCGGGTGTGCCGGCCACCTTCGCACCTGCCTTGGTCGGCCGCGCCGCATCGCCGCCAAGCCCGGAAGCCACCGCCGCGCTGCAGAACGAATGGTATTTCTCGACCACGTTCACCCCGGTGAACGTACGGCCCGCACATTCGCGTTTGAACAGCGCGAGGCCGAACAGCTGCGCCGCGGGCTGATCATCGGGCCGCACCACGCACTGGGCGGTGAGGAACGCGACGTCTTCCTGCTGCTCGGCGCGCTTGCACAGGCCGGCGCGCGTGGCCGCGAGGTCGAGCCCGCAATACTTCTCGGCCTCCCGCCGCTTCTCCTGCGGCTGGCGGGCCAACGCCACGTAGCCATCAGCCGCACGGGCGCGGCTGCAGAAGGCAGTGCGCTGGTCACCACACGACGTGTTGGCCTTGATCATCGCCACGTCCATGCTCTGCAGCGTTCGCTCGCAGACTTCGCGCATCACGGCCTCGCCCTGCGCCTGCTGCTGCTTCATCTGTGCCGTCAGCGCCGAGTGCTGCGCGCGCGTCTGCGCATAGTCGCAGTCGCCCAGGCGACGCCCGGCCAGCTTCATCGTCATCGTCTCGCCTTCGGCCTCGATCGTCACCGTGCCCTGGTAGGCGTCGCGCCCCTGGTAAGTCATCTGGCCGCTGCCCTGGGTAGGGGGAGACCCGGCACAGCGCATCTTCCATGCGTGCGTAGTGCCACTGCGCCTGACGTCGTACATCTCGCAGTTCTTGTCATCGCCACCTACCGGCGGACGGTCGCCGGTGCGCGGCACGCACACGCGCTGGGTCTGCGCAGGCATCGCCATCGGCATGCCCGGCATCGACATCGTCGACTGCACCTCCCACAGATCGCCGGGCTCCTTGCCCTGCGCCGCCAGTCCGAATGGGACCAGGGCAAGACATGCCGACAACACGGCAGGTCGCATCGCTGAGGTAATCATTGGGGCTCCTGTCTTCTCGTCGATTCCATGATGAGCATCGCGTCCCTGGCAGTTGCGCCGGCACCCGCCCGGCCGAGCGCAAGACGGCATCAGGCGTTGTACGGGGAGGAGCGTTAGGGCAGCGTTAGGGCAAAACGCCGCAGGCGAGCGGGCGCCGATGTGTGGCAGGTCTGCAGCAACATCGAGTCGCGCCAAGGATGCCGGGCGCGCGCAAGCCGCGCCACCGGTCAGGCAGTTGACCACTTGGGCACCGAAATTGGGTGCCGACAACGCCCGCAACCTCAAGCGCGCGGGTCCGACTCCGCCGCGAAGCCTGGATCCAGAGTCGACAGCAGCAGCGCCAGTTCCGCCGCCGAGCGGACGTCCAGCTTGTCCATCACATGCGCACGATGGATGTGCACGGTCTTCTCGCTGATCGCAAGCGCGCGTGCAACGAGCTTGTTCGGCAGTCCGCGGCCGACCAGCCGCGCCACCTCGCGCTCGCGTGGCGTCAGTTGCTCAAAGCGCAGCGCCAGCGCCTGACGACGCGTATCAGCCTCGCGCGTGGCGATGCACAGATCGACGGCGCGCGACACGGCATCGAGCAGGACCTGGTCGTGGAACGGCTTCTCCAGCATGTCGATCGCGCCATTTTTCATCGCTTGCACCGCCACTGCGACATCGCCATGGCCGGTCAGGAAGATCACGGGCAGATCGATCCCGGCTGATTGCATCGCACGCTGCAACTCGAGACCACTCATCATGGGCATGCGCACGTCCAGCAGCGCGCATCCGGGTCGCGAACGATCGAGGTTGGCCAGGAAGCTGCGCGCGTCCGGATGGCAGACCACTTCCCAACCCACGCTATCGAGCAGGAAGGCGACCGAGGAGCGCAGCGCGGCATCATCGTCGACGACATGGATGAGCGGTTCAGCCAACGGGAGCCTCAGTGTGGCGCGGGAGCGTGAAGCACACCGTCAGGCCGGGATCAGGGTCATTG
Source organism: Burkholderiaceae bacterium (assembly GCA_022843955.1). GTDB lineage: Bacteria > Pseudomonadota > Gammaproteobacteria > Burkholderiales > Burkholderiaceae_F > JALHMQ01. Next base: position 128,572 of record JALHMQ010000013.1, on the reverse strand, counting down.
GCGCGCGCCGTGATGCTGCCGCCGTGGGCTTCGACCACGCGCCTGCAGATCGCCAGCCCCAGACCCATGCCATTGGCCTTGGTCGTCGAGAACGGCTCGAACAGGCAATGCACGGGAAGCTCCATGAGGCCCTCGCCCAGGTCCGCGACCTCGACCTGCAGTTGACTGGCATCGCGCCGGCAGCTGACCCGGATGCGACGCCGCTCGGGCGGCAGATGCTGCATGGCGTCGCTGGCGTTCTTGAGCAGGTTGATCATGACCTGCGAAAGCTGCAACGGATCGGCAAACACCAGCGCGCCGCCACGACATTCCGGCGCGATCTCGTGCTCGATCACCGGCGCATCCGGCATCAAGCCGCGAAACAACGCGACCGACTCATCGAACACCGTGCGCAGGTCGACCACCGTGTGTTGCGTCGGCCGGTTGCGCGCGAAGTCGCGGATGCGCTGCAGGATGCCGGCGGCGCGCTCGGACTGGTGGGCGATCTGGTCACTCGCATCGATCAATGGGTCCGGCTCGTTGCGACCGGCACGCACCCGGCGCGAGATGCCGCGCGCGAAGTTGCCGATGGCCGCCAGCGGCTGATTGAGCTCATGCGCAATCATCGACGACATCTCGCCCAGCACACCCAGGCGCGACAGGTGGTCGAGCTGGCGCTCGCGCTCGCGCGACTCGCGCTCCATGCGTTCGCGCTCCAGCAGAGCATGGCGCAGCGCCTGCGTGCGCGAACGCACCAGGCTCTCCGCGCGCAGGATGTGCAGCAGTCCACCGAGCGCCGCCAGCAGCGCGATTGCCACCCAGTAGCGATAGCGCTCCAGAAATGACCACAGCGTTGCGTCCTCCAAGTGGGCATACGGCCCGATCTGCAGATCCAGGAAAACGCGGCGCACGCTCGAGTAATCGGTCGGCACGGTCCAGGCGTAGCCGTCCGCGGTGGGCGGCATCGCCAGCAGCGCCACGGCAACGCGCTTGGCCAGTGCCGGATCGACGTGCGGCATGACGGCGAACGGCCAGTCCGGAAACAGCGCCGACGAGCGGGCGCAACCGAAGCCGTCGCCTGATTTCGCCCCGAGCACCTTGAAGGCGGCGGCGCCGCCCTCCCGGTCGCGGGTCAGTCGCTCGAAGACGCAGGTACGCAGGATGGCCGCGTCGGCCCGCCCGCTCGCCACCGCATCGAGCAGCCGTTCCGCTGGCAAACCGGTGAACTCCAGCGACTTCAGCGCGCCGGGCCGCACGCCTGATTCCTTGAGGGCGTGCAGTCCAAGCTGATAGCCACCGAAGGCCAGTCCGTGCACCGCCACCACGCGCTTTCCGCGCAGGTCGGCCAGTTCGCCCACGTCGGCCCGGTCTGCCGAAGCGATGACCGTGGCGGCGATCGCCTGCCGGGGCGACAGCGCGTAGGGCGAGACGAGTGTCGCCAGCGGCGAGACGCCGTGCGTTGCCTCGGCCTCGACGAAAAAGCCGCTGTTGGCAATGAAGAAGTCGACCTCCTTGCGTGCGATGGCGTCATGCAACGCCGCGTGCGGCACGTTGTGCACCGTCAACCGATGCTCCGGTAGCGCGTCGCGCAGATGCCGCTCGAGCGCGTTCCAGGAGCGCAGCATGTCGACGCGTCCGTCCGGCGCGAGCAAGGCGAGCCGCACCGTTTCGCCGCGCGCCGCGGGCGCAGCGATAGCGAACACGCCGGTCAGCAGGGAAAGAATGAGGAGGCGCAGCACCGCACGATTCTTGTCGCTGGCGCCGGCCCCCGTATCGAGTTAGCGCAAACCTCGTGCCTCGCGAGGCATCCGTTAGGGATTAGTACCTAACGGCTCACACACTGCTTCGGATAGCCCCCAGGCCAGGTGCGGCCTAGCGTGGCGGCATCGATAGCTGAAGAAGTGAAGGAACAACCATGAGTGAACTCGCTAGCCTGACTCGGCGGGACGTGTTGAAAGGCATCGGCCTGGCGGCAACCGCCACCGCCGCCGGCCCGGTCCGGGCCAACTGGCTCGGCGACACCAAGGACGTCGCCGCCCTGGTGGCGGGTGGCTACCAGAAGAAGTACTCGGCGTGCTTCGTTTGCGGCGCCGGCTGCGGCCTGATGGCGCTGGAGAAATCCGGCCCGGACGGCAAGGAGGTCTTCTTGGCACCCAACCCTGATCATCCGCAACGCGGCTACTGCGGCCGCGGTGCCTCCGCCCTGTGGATCTGGAACCATCCGCTGCGTCTGAAAAAGCCGATGAAGCGCGTGGGCGAGCGCGGCGAAGGCCGATTTGTCGAGGTCACCTGGGACGAGGCACTCGACGAGATCGCCGCCAAACTCAAGGCGGCGGTGGCCGCCAAGGGCGAGCGCTCGGTGGCATTTACCAGCCACGACCTGACCCCGCTCGCACAGATGGTGGGCTGGGCGCTAGGCACGCCTAACATCGTCAACCACGCCTCCGCCTGCAACACGGCCGGCGTGGTGGCTCGCCGCTGGACCTATGCGGCACCGTACGACCACCATCGCCGGGTCGATCCGGACTACGAGAACTGCCGCTTCCTGCTGCTGATCGGCCGCACCATGCAGGCCTCGATGGGCGCCGCCCATCGTGTCGCCCAGGCGCGCGCCGCGGGCGCGAAGATCGTCTTCGTCGACCCGCGCCGTCCTGACGGTGCCTTTGCCGACAGCCAGTGGCTGCCGATCCTGCCGGGCACCGACACCGCGCTGGTGTTGGGCATGATCCGCGAGATCGTCGAGAGCCGCCTGGCCGACGAGAAGTTCATGGCCGCGCACACCAACGCGCCGCTGCTGATCCGTGACGACGGCACCCCGCTGACCGCCGCCGATGTCACCGGCGACAAGGCCGCCATCGGCTTCGCCGTGTGGGACGGCAAGGCCGGTGCGGTGGCGTTCCAGGGCGTCAAGCGCAACGAGCGCGGCGTCGCCGTCGAGTACGTGACGACGCCCGGCGCCGAGCCCGCACTCGATCACGAAGGCGAAGTCGCCCTCGCCGGCGGCGAGCGCGTCAAGGTGCGCACCGCCTGGCGCCTGATCCGCGCGCGTGTTGCCCCGTACACCATCGATCAGACCGCGCAGCTGACCGGCCTGCCGGCCGCGCAGATCCGCACGCTGGCGCGCGACTTCGCCACCCAGGGCGGCGTGGCCGACGACCTCTGGTACGTGACCCGCAACGGCAACGACACCGACGCCGTGCGCGCTGTTCTGCTGCTCAACGCCATCGTCGGCAACGCCGACCGCAAGGGCGGCCTCGCCTTCTCGCGCGGCGCCGGCATCAATCTGGTCAGCCTCAACAGCGCCACCAAGCGCGTCAGCACGCCGGTCGGCCAGTTCGACTTGGCCGAGACCCGCCGCATCGACAACCACGTCTATTCCGAGACCAACGGCACCTTCCAGGTGGTGGTCGATGCCGTGCTGACCGGCAAGCCATACCCGATCAGCAGCCTGTTCGTCGTCGGCACCACGCTGATCCAGCGCGAGCCCAACGCCCCACGTCTGATCGAGGCCCTGAAGAAGCTCGACCTGGTCGTGGTGCAGGACCTGCTGCCGCAGGACGTATGCGACTACGCCGACTACGTGCTGCCGTCGAGCTTCTTCCTCGAGCGCCAGGAGATCGCCGACGTCAAGTGGACAATGGCCGCAGCGCTGCACAGCTCGGACGCGATACTGCCGATGCCCAAGGGCGTCGACGGCCGCGACGACCTGTGGATCCTGCTGGAGATCCTGCGCCGTTCGTTCCCCGAGCGGGCGCAGAAGCTCAGTTACGGCGAGGCCCAGGCCACCGCGGCCGGGTTCGCCGCCTACAAGGCGCAGCTCGATACCAAGATGCTCGCCAGCTGCCTGGCCGGCTGGTCGCCGCGCGAGCCCGAGGTGGCCGCGCGCGTGCAAAGTGAACTGCGCGACAAAGGCTACTGCGTGCTGGGCGCCAAGCGCTACGACGAGTTGCCGTACACCAAGCCATTTGACACGCCGTCCGGAAAGATCGAGGTCTACGCGTTGCGCGCCGTGCAGAACGCGGCGATGCGCCAGGCCAAGGTCGATCCGCTGCCCGAGTACCGGCCGGTCACCGCCTACAAGCTGCCGAGCGCGCCCGACGAGTTCTATGTAGTTACCGGCAAGAGCATGTCCAACGGCAGTGGTGCGGCAGCGTTCTCCATCACCGGCCTGGGGGTCGGCGACCGTCGAGTCTGGATGCATCCGGACGACGGCACGCGGCTCGGCCTGAAGGATGGCGACACCATCGTGGTCGAGGGCCTGGACACCGGCGTCAGCGGCCGCGCCGCGGTGCGCCTGACGCGGATGGTGCGTCGAGGGGTGCTGTTCACCTACTCGTTCAGCGGCGGCTACACCAGCAGCGCGCTGACCAAGGACCCGCGCTTCGCCTTCATGCGTGAGGGCATCAACCCGAACGCGCTCGCCAACGGCAAGGCCGAAGCCGTGACCGGATCGCTGGCGAACAACTTCTCTGCCCGAGTGAGGAAAGCATGAGCAAAGCAGCCACCCGCCAATTGACGCACCTGTGGGACGCGTCACGCTGCGTGAACTGCGGCGCCTGCCAGGTCGCCTGCACCATGACCAACTATGTCTATCTCGCTTATGCGGGCAAGGACATCAAGCATGGGCTGGCGACCAACATCCGCCGCATCTTCGATGAGTCGACCAGTTCGACCAAGCTGCTGCTGATGCAGTGCCAGCAGTGCGTGGACGCGCCCTGCGCCAAGCGCTGCCCGGAGAAGATCATCAAGCGCGGCAGCGACGGCCTGATGGTCACCGACGAGGACAAGTGCATCGAGTGCGGCCGCTGCACCAAGGCCTGTCCCTACGGCGCGCGCTGGGATCTGCCCGTCAGCGGGGCACCGCAGAGCTGCATGGGACCGGGCTGTCGCGCGCTGGTGGCGGCGGGTCAGAAGCCTGCCTGCGTGCAGGCCTGCCCGGCGCTGGCGCGCGAGTTCGGCGACATCAACGATCCGAAGAGCGACGTGCGCAAGCGCGCCAACGCGCCCGGCATGCGCCGCGGCGGAATGGACAAGGGAACGAAGCCGAGATTCATCGTTCTCGAGAAGGCGTAGCCCGCAGCATGTGACGCAGGCCGCACGGCCAGGACGTCGACCTCAGAACGGGATGTCGTCGTCCATGTCGGCGATATTCGCGGCCGGCTTGCCGGCCGGTCGCGCGCCGCCTCCGCCGGCGCGGGCCGGGGCGGGTGCGGGCGCATCGTCATAGTCGCCTCCGGGGGCGCCACCGCCGCCCATGCCTTGACGCGAACCAAGCAGTTGCATCCGATCCGCGCGAATCTCCGTGGTGTAGCGCTCTACGCCTTCCTTGTCGGTCCACTTGCGCGTCTGCAGGCGGCCCTCGACGTAGACCGGGCTGCCCTTCTTCAAGTACTCACCGGCAACCTCAGCCAGGCGATCGAAGAACACCACGCGGTGCCATTCGGTTAGCTCCTTCTTCTCACCGGTGGCCTTGTCCTTCCACGATTCCGACGTGGCGATCGTGATGTTGGTGATCGCCGCGCCGTCGGCGCTGTAGCGGGTCTCCGGATCGCGGCCGAGATTGCCGATCAGGATCACTTTGTTGACGGAAGCCATCGAGGGCTCTCCTAGAAATGGGGGTGGATTGGCGGCACCGGCGTGACAGCGGAAGGACCGCGGGACGATCGCGACGGCACGCCACTGCGCGATAGCTCGATCCCGGACCGAAGCATACCGCCGGCTCCCCACACCTTCGATTGGCCGTTTCATCCGTTCTGCACGTGCGCAGCAGCGTCGACGCGGATAAAGTGCCGCGCCCGCCCACCTGCAACCGCGCGATGTCCACCCTTTGTCTGCACACGACCTGTCATGACGCCCTGCGCCGCGCGCTGGCGGCAGGCCTGATCGCCGGTGCACTCGCCACGGCCTCCGGCGCCTTGGCACAGTACCGCGCCGTGGCGGTGGCGCCAGGCGCCATCACCCTCGACGGCCGCCTGGACGAGCCGGTCTGGGCTGAGGCGCCGGTGCACGACCGCTTCATCCAGTACGACCCATACTCCGGCCAGCCCGCACCCACGCTCACCCGCGTGCGCGTTGCCTATGGCGCGCAGGCGCTGTACGTGGCGATTCATGCGCACGACCCCCGCCCGGCGCAGATCCGCGCGCCTTTGGTGCGCTTCGACAAGGTGTTCCGCGACCAGGACTTCGTGGTCGTCTATGTGGATGCGATCGGCACCCGCGCCGCCGCCCAGTTCTTCCGCGTCAACGCGGCCGGCGGCATGGCCGACGGCGTGCACACCGCCGCCACCGACAACGAAGACTTCTCGCCCGACTTCCCGTGGGACAGCGCGGCGCGCATCACCGACGACGGTTACATCGTCGAGATGCGCCTGCCGTATGCGGCGCTGCGCTTCGCGCACGAAGGCACGCGCCGCTGGCGCATGCAAGTCGCGCGCCGCATGCCGCGCGAGCAGACGTGGCTGTTCATCGGCGCGCCGCTGACGCGCGAGTCGGCGAGCTTCATCGACGAGTTGCTGCCGCTGGAGGACTTTCCGGGCCCGCGCGGCGAAGCAAGCCTGCAGGTGATGCCCACCCTGACGGCGCGCCGCACGCGCGAGGAACCCGACGACCCCCGCACACGATCGAGCGAGGTGCAGGGCAGTCTCGACGTCAAGTGGCGACCGCGCGCCGACTGGGTGATCGACGGCACGATCAACCCGGATTTCTCGCAGATCGAGCTCGATGTCCCGCAGCTCGCGCGCACGCGCCAGTTCGCGCTGTTCCTGCAGGAAAAGCGGCCGTTCTTCCTCGAAGGCAGCGATCTGAACCAGACCTCGACCACCGCGCTGTACACGCGCGCCGTCACCGACCCGCGCTGGGGCGCGCGTGCCACCTATCGCGGCGACTCGGCGGCGGCCAGCGTGCTGTCGGCCGCCGACCGCGGCGGCGGCCTGGTGCTGCTGCCGCAGCCCTACGCCACCGGCTTCGCCGTGCAGCCGGCCGCGCAGGCGAGCACGGCCCGGCTGCGCTGGGCCGACGCCGGCTTCGCGGTGGGCGCCGTGGCCTCCGATCGCCAGTACGCGGACGGGCGCGGCTACAACCGCGTGGCCGGCCCCGATCTGGCCTGGCAGGTGACCAGACAGCAGTTCGTGCGCGCGCAACTGCTCGCCTCCAGCACCACGGCAATCGCCGATACGAATGGCCAGCTGCACGCGGGCAGCGCGCGAGATGGCCACCTCGCGAGCCTCGACTGGTTCGTCAATCGCGACGACGCGTCGCTCAACCTGCGCTACCTGGAAGCCAGCGATGATTTCCGCAACGACAACGGCTTTGTCGCGCAGAACGACTTTCGCCAGTGGCGCGGCTTCATCGCGCCGCACTTTCGTCCGGCTGGCCAGCCGTTCGGTATCAACGAGATCTCGCCCATCCTGGAGTTCGAGCACGCGCAGACGCGCACCGACGGCGCGACGATCACGCAGACGATCCATCCGGGCGTGGCGATCACCGGCCCGCGCGGCGTCGATCTCACGCTGCAGTACCGCCCACATGAGCGGGCCCGGCTCGCGCCCGGCGGCGTGCTGCACGATTATCAACAGTGGTACTTGTTCCTGAGCGCCACGCCGGCGGCGGTGCTGACCCTGCTCACACTCGAAGCTACGGCGGGCGAACGGGTGGATGTGGTGTTCGATCGGGTGCGACCGGGCACGCTCTTGTCGGTCAGCGGCCGCATCCGCCTCGGCACGCGCCTGGAGCTGGAGCCGCGCTTCGACCAGGTGCGGCTGCAGGCCGACAACGGCGCCGTCGCACAACGCGAAACCGCGGCGCAACTGCTTACCGTGCTGCACCTGTCGGCACGCGACACGCTGCGGCTGATCGTGCAGCGGACTGCGTTTCGCATCACTGCCGATGCGGCACCGGCTGCCACGCCGGTGGACGACGAGGCCACCACCGGCTCGCTCGTCTACGCGCATCGCCGCTCAGCGGCCACGGTCGTCTACCTCGGCGTCGGCCGCGGCCGCGAGCGCACTCCGACCCGCGTCGCCCGCGCCGACGAGGTCTTCGTCAAGCTGCAGGTCGGGCTCTGAGTTCGCCGCAGACGGCGGCTCGCGCCGCCCGATGCTGCGCGGCTATAGTGGCCAGTTGGCCTGCGCGCGTCGCGCTGGCCCGCCGGGCAGCAGCACGCCGGCCAAAACTCCGCCGAGATACGGGATTGGATGCATTGCATGGATGAGATTCGCGTGCGCGGAGCGCGCACGCACAACCTCAAGAACTTCGATCTCGACCTGCCGCGCCACAAGCTGGTGGTGATCACCGGCCTGTCCGGCTCGGGCAAGAGTTCGCTCGCCTTCGACACGCTGTACGCGGAAGGCCAGCGGCGCTACGTGGAGTCGCTGTCGGCCTACGCGCGCCAGTTCCTGCAGTTGATGGAAAAGCCTGATGTCGACGCCATCGAGGGGTTGTCACCGGCCATCTCGATCGAGCAGAAGGCCACCAGCCACAACCCGCGTTCCACCGTGGGCACCGTGACCGAGATCCACGACTACCTGCGGCTGATGTTCGCGCGCGTGGGCACGCCGTACTGCCCGGACCATCCGGAGCATGCGCTGGCCGCGCAGAGCGTGGCGCAGATGGTCGACATCACGCTCGCGTTGCCGGCCGACTCGCGCGTGCTGGTGTTGGCGCCGGTAGTGCAGCAGCGCAAGGGCAGCTTCGAAGACCTGTTCGACGACCTGCAGACGCAGGGCTTCGTGCGCTTTCGCGTCGACGGCGCGGTGGTCGATGTGGACACCCTGCCGCGGCTGACCAAGAACGACAAGCACTCGATCGACGTGGTGGTCGACCGCCTGAAGGTGCGGCCGGAATCGCGCCAGCGCCTGGCCGAGTCGTTCGAGACCGCGCTGCGCCTGGCGCAAGGTCGCGCGCTGCTGCTCGACACGGACAACGGCACCGAAACGGTGTTCTCCAACAAGTTCGCCTGTCCGGTGTGCGGCTACTCGCTGGCGGAACTCGAGCCCCGGCTGTTCAGCTTCAACAACCCGATGGGCGCCTGCCCGAGTTGCGACGGCCTGGGCAGCGTGGACTTCTTCGACGAGCAGCGCGTCATCGCCCACCCGGAACTGACACTGGCCACCGGCGCGATCAAGGGCTGGGACGCGCGCAACCAGTACTACTTCCAGATGTTGGCGTCGCTGGCCAAGTGGGCCAAGGTCGACATCGACACGGCCTGGGAAGACCTGCCGAAGAAGTTCCGCGAGCAGGTGCTGCGCGGCACCGGCGACCAGGCGCTGCCGTTTTCCTACACCAGCGAACGCGGCCGCAAGATGGTTCGGCAGCACCCGTTCGAGGGCGTGCTGCCCAACATGGAGCGGCGCTTCCGCGAGACCGATTCAGCCGCGGTGCGCGAGGAGCTGACCAAGTACCGCAGCGTGCGACCTTGCCCGGCGTGCGACGGCGCGCGCCTGAAGCGCGAAGCGCGCCACGTGTTCGTCGGCGAAGGTGCGCACAAGCGGGCGATCTACGAACTCGAGCGCCTGCCGCTGGCGCAAGCGCAGCACTACTTTGACACGCTGACGCTCGAAGGAAACAAGCAGGAGATCGGCGCCCGCATCGTGCGCGAGATCGGCGTGCGGCTGCATTTTCTCAACGACGTCGGCCTCACCTACCTGACGCTCGAGCGCAGCGCCGATACCCTGTCCGGTGGCGAGAGCCAGCGCATCCGGCTCGCGTCGCAGATCGGCTCCGGCCTGACGGGCGTGATGTACGTGCTGGACGAGCCGTCCATCGGTCTGCACCAGCGCGACAACGATCGCCTGATCGGCACGCTCAAGCGGCTGCGCGACCTCGGCAACACGGTGCTGGTGGTCGAGCACGATGAAGACGCGATCCGCGCCGCCGACCACGTGATCGACATGGGGCCGGGCGCCGGTGTGCACGGCGGCGAGGTCATCGCCACCGGGACGCCGGCCGACATCGAGCGCCATCCGGACTCGCTCACGGGTGCCTACTTGTCCGGCCGGCGCGAGATCGAAGTGCCGCCCGCGCGCGCGCAGCCGGGCTTGCACTGGCTGCGGCTGGGCGGCGCCAGCGGCAACAACCTCAAGCATGTCGATCTCGAACTGCCGGTGGGATTGCTGGTGTGCGTAACCGGCGTCTCCGGTTCGGGCAAGAGCACGCTGATCAACGACACGCTCGCCGCCGCGGTGGCGCGCACGCTTTACGGCTCCGCGCAGGTGCCGGCGCCGTTCGTGTCGATCGAAGGGATGGAGCACTTCGACAAGATCATCGAGGTCGACCAGAGCCCGATCGGCCGCACGCCGCGCTCCAACCCGGCGACCTACACGGGGCTGTTCACGCCGATCCGCGAACTGTTCGCCGAGACGCCGACCGCGCGCGAACGTGGCTACGAGTCCGGCCGCTTCAGCTTCAACGTCAAGGGCGGGCGCTGCGAGACCTGTCAGGGCGACGGCCTGATCAAGGTCGAGATGCACTTTTTGCCCGATGTCTACGTGCCCTGCGACACCTGCCACGGCAAGCGCTACAACCGCGAGACGCTGGAGGTGCTCTACAAGGGACTGAACATCGCCCAGGTGCTGGACCTGACGGTCGAAGCGGCAGTCGATTATTTTCGCGCGGTGCCGGTGCTGGCCCGCAAGCTGCAGACGCTGTCGGACGTGGGCCTGGGCTACATCCGCCTCGGCCAGAGCGCCACCACGCTCAGCGGCGGCGAGGCGCAACGCGTGAAGCTCTCACTCGAACTATCCAAGCGCGACACCGGCCGCACGCTGTACGTTCTCGACGAGCCGACCACCGGCCTGCACTTCCACGACACCGCGATGCTGCTGGAGGTCCTGCACAAGTTGCGCGGCGCCGGCAACACCGTGGTGGTGATCGAGCACAACCTCGACGTGATCAAGACCGCCGACTGGGTGATCGACCTCGGGCCCGAAGGCGGCGATGGTGGCGGCACCATCGTGGTAGCCGGTCCGCCCGAAGCGGTCGCTGCCCATCCGGCGAGCCATACCGGACGCTACCTCGGGGCCGCGCTTGCACGCGGGCGGGCGCGGCGGGCTGCGTAGCCTGGCGCGCCATCGTTGCCTTGGGCGTCATGCTGGCACGTGCCAGAGGGACGGGCCGGCCACAGCACCGTCGCCCGCGGTGGCTGCCGTGTGGAGCGAATTGGCGGCGTCAGGCAGATCGCCGATCCGACTGGGCAGTGTGCGTAGTGCCACGGCATCGACGACAGGTTCGCGCCGGCGCAACGCGACATTCGACCCCGACGCCTGCAGATCGATCGAATTGGACTGCGCGCCGGTCGCATCAGCGCACATCGGCGTGGGTCGATTCGGTAGACCATCGCGGAGCGTCGGACACCCTGTCCGCGAGCCGCAGAACACCATGTCCCGCATCCCCGCCTCCGCCACCGACGCGCCTCGCATCCTTCTGGTCGATGACAACCCGATCAACCAGCTCGTCGCCCGCGAGATGCTGCTGTCGCTCGGCGTCATCGTCGACACCGCCGATCACGGCGCCGAAGCGCTCGAGAAGATTGCGCAGACGCGCTACGGGTTGGTGTTCATGGACGTGATGATGCCGGTGCTCGACGGCATCACGGCCACACAGCAACTGCGCGCGACCGAGAAGGCGCACGGGGGCGCCCGCCTGCCGGTGGTGGCGCTGACAGCGAACGCGATGGCCGATGATCGTGCACGCTGCCTGGCGGCGGGCATGGACGACTACCTCGACAAGCCGGTGCGGCGCGAGTTGCTGGCGTTGATGCTCAAGCGCTGGTTGCCACCGCCTGCCGGCTGAACTGCAGCCTCAATCGACGCGCAGCCGGCCCATCAGCCGCACCGCGTGCGGGGCCGCCGGATCGGTCCGCACCACCAGCGCCTCACCCATCGACACCGATTGCCCGGCGAGCGCCTGGATGTTGACCATGTGCGTGACCAGCAGCGCATTGCGGGTACCGAGCGCCGCCAGGTAACGCCCGATCGCGGCGGTCTGCTCTGGCGCAGTACGGCGATCCTCGAAGAACGAATCGAGCGGCGCGAACGGCTGCACCGGCGCCATGGCGCCGATCAGGCGGGCGGTATCGAGGCAGCGGCACCAGCGCGACGACAGCACCTCGTCGATGCGCACGTTGCGCGCGCGCAAGGCGGCGCCGAAGCGCTGCGCCTGCGCCCGCCCCGCATCGGACAGGTTGCGCTGCGTGCTGCAAGCATCCAGTCGAAAGCCGGGCGGATCGCCGATGCCGGGCACGGTGGCCGCGTGGCGCAGCAGGATCGCCGCGCCACCGGCAGCGAGCGCGCGCCAGCCGCCGGCATCGGCGGTCTCGCTCGTGGCGCGCACGGCACCAGCCGCTGACGCCAATGCGGCCAGCAGCAGGCGGCCCAGCGCAGCGCGGCGCCGGGTATCCCTCGGTTGTTGCATACGATGAAGGTCCAGGACTGACGTCAGCGTTGGAGCAGGCGGCCTTCCGCCAGTTCCAGTGCCTCGGGCAGGCCCCGCAGCACCACCACGTCGCCTTCCTGCAGCACCGTGTCGTCGCTCGGGTCGGCGCCACGGATGCCGCGCCGGCGGATCGCCGTGACCTCGGCGCCGATCGCACCCAGGTCGATCGTGCGCAGCGACTGGCCGATCGCCGCCGAGCCGGGATCCACCGGCACGGAGTGCAGCCGCTCGTGCCCCTCGTCGTCGAAGTCGGCCGGTTCGTCGGCGCCGTGGAAGTAGCCGCGCAGCAGCCGATAGCGCGAGTCGCGCGCCTCGCGCACGCGCCGGACCACGCGCCCGAGCGGCACGCCGAGGAGCACCAGCGCGTGCGACCCGAGCATCAGGCTGCCCTCGAACACTTCGGGCACCACTTCAGTGGCGCCGGCGGCCAGCAGCTTGTCCAGATCGGCATCGTCCTGCGTACGCACGATCACCGGCAGCGTCGGCTTCACTTCGTGGGCAAAGTGGATCACCTTGAGTGCCGAGTGGGCGTCGTTGTAGCTGACCACCACCGCGGCGGCGCGCGCCAGCCCGGCCGCCACCAGCGTTTCGCGGCGGGCGGCGTCGCCGTAGACCACCGAGTCGCCGGCGGCTGCCGCCTCGCGCACCCGATCGGGATCGAGGTCGAGCGCCACGTAGCTGATGTTCTCCTGCGCCAGCATGCGCGCCAGGTGCTGACCGCTGCGGCCGTAGCCGGCAATGATCACGTGGCGCTCGGTGGCCATCGAGCGGGTGGCAATGGTGGTGAGCGCGAGCGAGCGCGCCAGCCACTCTGAGCCGGAAAAGCGCAGCGCGATGCGCTCTGAGTACTGGATCAGGAACGGCGTCGCCAGCATCGACAACAGCATCGCGGCCAGCACGATCTGGATCAGGTGCGGCGGCAGCAACTGCAGACCGCCAGCCTGGTTGAGCAGCACGAAGCCGAACTCGCCCGCCGTCGCCAGCGGCAGCGCCGTGCGGATCGCCGTACCCATGCCGGCGCCGAGTGCGCGCGCCACGCCGAGCACCAGCGCGAACTTGAAGCCGGTAGGCACCAGCAGCGCCAGCATCACCCAGCCGAACTGCTCCACCACCACGTTCAGGTTGAGCAGCATGCCGATGGTGACGAAGAACAGGCCGAGCAACACGTCGCGGAACGGCTTGATGTCTTCTTCGACCTGGTGCCGGTACTCGGTCTCCGAGATCAGCATGCCGGCGACAAAGGCGCCGAGCGCCAGCGACAGCCCGGCATGCTCGGTGATCCAGGCCAGCCCGAGCGTGATGAGAAGCACGTTGAGGATGAACAACTCGTGCGAGCGGCGCCGCGCCACCAGGTGCAGCCAGCGGCGCAGCAGCCACTGGCCGCCCACCAGCAGCACGGTCAGGATCACCGTCGCCTTGAGCAGCGCCCAGCCGAGCGCGGCATACAGGTGCTCGGGCTCGTTGGCCAATGCCGGCACGATCACCAGCAGCGGCACCACGGCAAGGTCCTGGAACAGCAGGATGCCGACGATCCGCTTGCCATGCTCGGTCTCCAGTTCGAGCCGTTCGGCAAGCAGCTTCAGCACGATGGCGGTGGAGCTCATCGCCAGCGCGCCGCCCAGCGCAAAGGCGGCCGGCAGCGTGATCGCATCCGCCCGCGCCAGCACATGAACCAGCACGAAGCCTGCGGCCATCACCGCCAGCATGGTGAGGATCACCTGCGCGCCTCCCAGGCCGAACACGATGCGGCGCATGCTGCGCAGGCGCGGCAGCGAGAACTCCAGGCCGATCGAGAACATGAGGAAGACCACACCGAACTCGGCGAGGTAGCGGGTCTCCTTGCTGTCGGGCACCAGGCCCAGCGCGTGCGGCCCGATCAGGATGCCGACCACCAGATAGCCCAGCATCGGCGGCAGGTTGAGCAGGCGGAACAGCACCACGCCGGCCACGGAGGCCGCCAGCAGCACGAGGGTCAGTTCGAGCGCCATGCAGTTGTCTTGTTCTGAGGGGCGCGGGCAACAGCAAGACTTGTGCCAGCTAAAGTCGGCGAGAGTATCATCGGCCGCTTCGACCGCGTGGGTCCGGGCGCAAGCGAGGATCACATGTCGAAGTCAGACGCGCAGACGCGGCGAGCTTCAGCGCCCGCCTACGTCCTGGTACCCATTGCCTGCTCCGACCACCGCGCTTGAACCTGCACCGAACCGCTTCCGACGCTCCGAATCGATGTCAGCCGCCGCCTTACCCCGCTCCAGCGCCCTCGATCTCGCCCGTCAGGTGATCGATATCGAGGCGCGCGCCGTTGCTGCCCTGGCGGATCGCCTGGATGGCGGCTTCCTGCGCGCGGTGGACCTGCTGCTTGCATGCCAGGGTCGGGTGGTGGTCAGCGGCGTGGGCAAGAGTGGCCACATCGGTCGCAAGATCGCCGCCACGCTGGCCTCGACCGGCACGCCCGCGCTGTTCGTGCATGCCGCCGAGGCGGCGCATGGCGACCTCGGCATGATTACCCGGCACGACGCGGTGATCGCGTTGTCGTACTCGGGCGAGACGTCGGAGTTGCTGACCATCGTGCCGGTGCTCAAGCGCGAGGGCACGCCGATGATCGCGATCACGGGCCATCCCACGTCATCGCTGGCGCGCCATGCCGACGTGCATTTGAACGTGCACGTGGAAAAGGAGGCCTGCCCGCTGAACCTGGCGCCCACCTCCAGCACCACCGCCACCCTGGCGATGGGCGACGCATTGGCAATCGCCTGCCTGGACGCGCGCGGGTTCGACGCCTCGGATTTCGCGCGTTCTCATCCGGGTGGCGCACTCGGCCGCCGCCTGCTGACGCGCGTGGCCGACATCATGCGCACGGGCGACGCGCTGCCCACGGTGCCGCTCGATGCGAGCGTGCTGCAAGCCGTGGCCGAGATCAGCCGCAAGCGTCTGGGCATGACAGCCGTACTCGATCCGCAGGGCGCGGTGGCCGGCATCTTCACCGAGGGTGATCTGCGCCGCCTGATCGAGCGCGTGGGCGACGTACGGACGCTGGCGGTGCGCGACGTAATGACCGCCGCACCGCTGTCGGTGCCGTCGGCCATGCTCGCTGCCGAGGCCGCCCGCATCCTCGATGCGAGCCTGCGCAACCAGATCCTCGTGCTCGACGACGGCCGCCTGGTCGGCGCGTTGCACATGCACGACCTCACTGCGGCGAAGGTGTTGTGACGATGCGCCCGGACCCGGCCGTCACCGACGACGCCGTGCAGCGCGCCCGCCGCGTCGCACTGATGGTGTTCGATGTCGACGGCGTGCTCACCGACGGCAGTCTGTACATCGGCGCGCAGGGTGAACTGATGAAGGCGTTCGACGTGCGCGACGGTCATGGCATCAAGCTGCTGCGCGAAGCCGGCATCGAGGTGGCGATCCTGACTGCGCGCCGCTCAGAGATCGTGACCGCTCGCGCAAAGGAACTGGGCATCGCGCGCGTGCTGCAGGGCCAGGCCGACAAGCTCGCCGGCTTCGACCAACTGCTCACCGACACCGGCATCGCAGCCGACGCCTGCGGCTACATCGGCGACGACTGGCCCGACCTGCCGGTCCTCGCCCGCGCGGGCTTTGCCGCCACCGTGGCGGATGCCTGCGCCGAAGTCAAAGCGGCCGCCCACTGGATCGCCACCGCACCGGGCGGCCGTGGCGCCGCGCGCGAACTGGCGGAGTTCATCCTCAGGGCACAAGGCCGGTTTGATGACCTGCTGCGCAAGCACACCGTGGGGGTGTCGCATGCGTGATGTGGCGTTGTTAGGCAGTCGGAGCCGCGCGCGAGCACTTCAGTCGGTGCGCTTGCGCCGCGGCGTTGGCGCCATAGCCGGGCCAGGCACGCAAGGACGAGGGCTGAGTTGCGCGCAGCGCAACCCGTTGCAGTTTGAACGGCGCACAGCGCCGAGCCGCCTCAAGCGGCGCGCCCTGACTAGTCGCTTTCGGTGCACGTGCGAGTGCGAAGCGCTCGCGTACACCGAAAGCGCAACCACTCATGCGTGACCGCCTGACCACCATCATCGCGATCCTGCTGCTCGCCGCGGTGACGGCGACCAGCTACTGGTACGCGCGCACGCTGCGCATGCCCAAATCGATCAGCGTGACCGCGCCCGGCACGCCGGACTTCGAAGCCGACAAGCTCGTCATCACCCAGTTCGACGCCGAGGGCCGCGCCAAGAACAAGTTGTTCGCTGACCGCCTGCTGCACTACACGGAGAACGACAACGTCGACCTGACTTCTCCGCGTCTGGTGAGCCTGCGGCCGGATCAGCCGCAGATCGAGGTGCGCGCGCAGCGAGCCCAGCTGGAGAACGCTGGCGAGAAGGTCCATCTGTACGATGAGGTCGACGTGCGTCGCGCGGCGTTTGGCGACACCCCGGCGCTGCGCATGACGACCGATTACCTGCTCGCGATTCCCGACCTCGATCGTTACTCGACCACCCGACCGGTCGACGTTGAACGCGGCACCGCACGCATTCGTGCCGACGGCGGAATGCAACTCGACAACATCGCCCGCACGGCGCAGTTCGACGGCCACGTCCGCATGCTGCTGCCGCCGGTCGTGCCGGAGAAAGCGCAATGACACCGATGACACTGAAACCCCTGGGTACGGCACTGTGCGTGGTGGTTCTGGCCAGTGCGGCAGGCGAAGCGGCCGCCGAGCGCGCCGACCGCGAAAAGCCGACCCAGATCGAAGGGACGCAATGCGTCACCGAGGAACTCAAGCAGCTCAGCGTGTGCACCGGCAACGTGGTGCTGATCCGCGGCACGCTGCGTATCACCGGTGAGCGGATGGAGGTGCGCGAGACGCCGGAGGGCTATCGACAGGCCACGGTCACCGCCGCACCGGGCCAGCTCGCCACCTTTCGCCAGCGCCAGGACACCTCGCGCCCCGGGGTGGAGGAATACGTCGAAGGGGCCGCCGAGCGCATCGAGTACGACGAACGCGCCGAGACCGTGCGCCTGGTGCAGCGCGCGCAGTGGAAGCGGCTCGAGAACGAGCAGCCGCGCGATGAGATTGCCGGCAACCTGATCACCTATGACGGCCGCAATGCCACCTACAGCGTGGCGGGCGGCAACCAGAGCGGCGACGGCCGCGTGCGGCTGATCCTGTCGCCGCGCACCGATGCCGAACCAGCCGCGCCCGGCGCAGCGGCGGCACCGCTGAAGCCGGCCACCAGCCTGTCACCGCCGGCGTCAACGGCGGCGAAGAAGTAAGCGCACCAGGAAAGCGCCGCACCGTGCCGAATGACCGCATGACCTCGCCCGACAGTCTCACCACGCGCCACGTCGCGCCCCGCGGTGCGGCCGACGCCCAGACCAGCCGGCTGAACGTATCGAACCTGCAGAAGCGCTACGGCAAGCGCCTCGTGGTCAAGGACGTGTCGCTCACCGTGGAGGCCGGCGAGGTGGTCGGGCTGCTCGGCCCCAACGGCGCCGGCAAGACCACCTGCTTCTACATGGTGGTGGGACTGGTGCCGCTCGACGGCGGCAGCATCGAACTGGACGGCAGCAGCATCGCGCACCTGCCGATCCATCGGCGCGCGCGCATGGGGCTGTCGTACCTGCCGCAGGAGGCATCGGTGTTCCGCCGCCTGAGCGTGGAGGAGAACATCAAGGCGGTGCTCGAACTGCAGGTGGATGAGCACAAGAAGCCGATCGGCGCGGCCGAGGTGGCGCGGCGCCTGGACCGCCTGCTCGATGACCTGCAGATCGGCCATTTGCGCACCAACCCGGCGCTGTCATTGTCGGGCGGCGAACGCCGCCGGGTGGAGATCGCCCGTGCGCTGGCATCCGACCCGCGCTTCATCCTGCTCGACGAGCCGTTTGCCGGCGTCGACCCGATCGCGGTGATCGAGATCCAGCGCATCGTGCGCTTTCTCAAGGAGCGCGGCATCGGCGTGCTCATCACCGACCATAACGTGCGCGAGACGCTGGGCATCTGCGACCACGCCTACATCATCAACGAAGGCGAAGTCCTTGCCGCCGGCCGCCCGGAAGAGATCGTCGAAAACGAGTCCGTCCGACGGGTCTATCTGGGCGAACACTTCCGCATGTAGGCGCGACGATGGCGCGCAGTGTGATCTCTCGCATCGAGGCCTGTTCCAGGCCCGGGCGCGCGCCGCAACCGGCGCGCGCGGCACGGTCGATGCGATTCGTCGCCTGCACTGGGTCAGCCCGAGCATGAAGACGAGCCTGCAATTCCGCCTCAGCCAGCATCTGGCGCTCACGCCGCAACTGCAGCAGTCGATCCGACTGCTGCAACTGTCGACGCTCGAACTGAACCAGGAGATCGAGCAGGCACTGGTGGAAAACCCGCTGCTCGAACGCGAAGATGATCCGCTGGCGGGCGCCTTGCGCATCGCCAGCGACGGCGCCATCGTCGGTGGCGAGCATGCGGCCAGCAGCAAGAGCGAAACCACCGAACGCGCCGAGGACAGCGTCAACGGCAACGCCAGCGACAGCGACCAGGCCGACGGCTTCGATACCGGCATGGCCGACGAAGGTCACGCCGACTGGGGCGCGCCGTCGCGCGCCAACGGCGATGACGACGAGTCTGGTCCGCTCAACTGGGCCTGTGCCAGCCCGTCGCTGTCCGAACACCTGCGCAGCCAGCTGTCAGTGACCCAGGCCACGATGCGCGACCGCGCGTTGGTGGAAATGCTGATCGAGGCCCTCGACGACAACGGCTACCTCACCTGCTCGCTGGAGGAAGCCTGCGAGCTGTGCCCGCCAGAGGCGCAGATCGATGTCGACGACATGCAGACGGCGCTATCGCTGCTGCAGAGCTTCGATCCCACCGGCGTCGGTGCGCGCACGCCGGCCGAGTGCCTGCGCCTGCAGATCGACATGCTGCTGCGCAACGCACGGGCTGACGAGGTGGCCTCGCTCAAGCTCGCACGGCGCATCGTCAGCGAGCATTTGCCGCTGCTGGCAGCGCGGGACTTCATCAAGCTGCGCCGCCTGCTGGAAACCACCGACGACGACTTGCGCATTGCACACCAGATCATCCGTGGACTGCATCCGCATCCGGGCGTAGGCTTTGGCGAAGGCAGTACCGATTATGTGGTGCCGGACATTTACGTGCGGCGCAAAGGGAACCGCTGGCACGCTCAGCTGAACCCGGATGTGATGCCGCGTTTGCGTGTCAACCCGGCCTATGCGGCAGCGGTCAAAGCGGAACGTGGCAAGGGCGATCGAAGCAAGGAAGGACAGGCGACGTGGTCCACCCGATTGCAGGAAGCGCGCTGGCTGATCCGCAACATGCAGCAGCGCTTCGACACCATCTTGCGCGTGTCGCAGGCGATCGTCGACCGGCAGTCGAGCTTCTTCACCCACGGCGCGATCGCCATGCGGCCGCTGGTGCTGCGCGAGATCGCCGACACGGTCGGGCTGCACGAGTCCACCATCTCGCGGGTCACCTCCAACAAGTACATGGCCACGCCGTTCGGCGTGTGCGAGCTGAAGTACTTTTTCGGCAGCCATGTCGCCACCGATGCTGGCGGGGCGGCCTCATCGACCGCCATCCGCGCCCTGATCAAACAACTGATAGGAGTCGAGGACACCAAGAACCCGCTCTCCGATAGCCGACTCGCAGAACTGCTGGGCGAGCAGGGCATCGTGGTGGCAAGGCGCACGGTCGCCAAGTACCGCGAGGCACTGAAGATCGCTCCGGTGGCAATGCGCAAATCGCTGTAGTACGGTGCGCACGCTCGCGACGGCGGCGCGCCGCTTCAAGTTCAACCGCAAAGGGGTGCTGCATGAATCTCATCATCCACGGCCATCATGTCGAAGTGACGCCCGCGCTGCGCGGCTATGTCGAGGACAAGCTCGGGCGGATCCGTCGCCACTTTGACAACGTGATCGATGCCGACGTCGTCCTGTCGGTGCAGGATAAACTGCGTCAGAAGGCCGAGATCACGGTGCGCGTGCGTGGCAACAGCCTTCATGCCGAGTGCGTCGACGGCGACATGTATGCCGCCATCGATGCGTTGATGGACAAGCTCGACCGCCAGGTCCTGCGCCACAAGGACCGCGTGCGCGACCATTCGCACGCGCCGCTCAAGCACCAGAGCATCGAGTCGTCCTGACACCGCAGACGCGCGCCCCCGGCGCGTGTACCGCAAAAAAAGGCCCGCCGGAGCGGGCCTTTGTGTTTGCTGGCGCACAACGCGTGGCGGCTCTGCCCGCTGCGCGCGACTACTTCTTGACTGATGCCTGCGGCGTGGCGGGCGTCTCGCGCACCCGCATCTGCCCAGGTTTCATGCCGGCTGGGCAGTTGCCCAGCCGCTTGCCCTGGATCACCATGGTCTGCTGCGTCTGGTCCCGGTACGGCGGGTCAAAAGCGAAGTCGATCTTCGTCGTATAGGCGTTGTCGCCGTTGGCCGTGGTGACGGCCTTGGTCTTGACGTTCGAGTCGCCGCGCTTGCATTGGGCTTCGACGACGTAGGCCTCGCCCTCGCGACGGCTGCGCACATTGCTGCACTTCTGGCTGGGCCCCGCCTGATCGGGATGCCACTGGCCACGCTGCGATTTCTCGTCGAGGCAGCGCTCCACCGTCATCGCGAACGGTCCCACGCGCTTGGTCTCCATGTCGGTCTTCACCTCCCACAGGCCGGGCTTCAGGCGCGGGCCGTCCTGCGCGAACGACACCGTGGTCACGGCAGCCAGACAGAGGGCGACGGTTGTGATGGCGAATCGCATTGCTTCTCCACGAAAGGAATCCGGCCGGCAGCATGCGCCAAAGCACACGACCCGCAGGTGATGCGCGTCAGCCCGGGCTCAATGTGGCCGGCGCTGACTCCCGGCGCGCCGACTCGCAGGCAATCAGCGCGATCTTGCGCGGCAGGCCCCAGTGGTAGCCGCCCAGTTCGCCCGACTCGCGGATCACCCGATGGCAGGGGATCAGCACCGACAGCGGGTTGCGCCCGACCACACTGGCCACCGCCCGTACCGCATCGGGTCGGTCCACCGCGCGCGCCAGCGTCGAGTACGACACCAGACGCCCTTCAGGCACCGCCAGCAGCGCCTCCCAGACCTTCAACTGCAGGTTGGTGCCAGACAGCAGCAGCGGCAACGGCAGCGGGCGAGCAGACGGCTGGGCAGCCCGTGCCCACAGACGTTCGAACGCCCGACCGATGATGTCCGTCGCCGCATCGCCGGCCGCGAAGTCGGCACGCGGCCAGCGCTGGCGCAGGTCGGCGAGCGCGGCAGCATCGCCGCCACGGTCGTCGTCGACGAAACCGAGGAATGCGAGACCGCGCGCGCTGGCCGCCGCCAGCGTGCGTCCAAACGGCGTGCGGGCGAAGGCGTACTCGAGCCGGACGCCAGCACCGAGCCGACCGACCTCGCCCGGTGTGAGCGCCTCGGTCGAGACCATCAGGTCGTGCAGGCGCCCCGGGCTGGACAGTCCGGCGGCCAGGCTCGTGCTGAGCACATCGGCCGATTGCGCCAGCAGTGCGCGGGCATGCTCCTTGGTCAGGAACTGGACGAAGCGCTTGGGCGAGACACCGGCAAATGCACTGAACTGGCGCTGCAAGGCCGCCGCATCGCAGTCGAGCGCCGCCGCCAGATCGTCCAATGACGGCTGGACTCGCCCATGCGCCTGCAGGTAGCGGATGGCTCGATCCACCAGCGCGTACGAATCCGGCTGGGCCGGATCGGCCTCGGGCCGCCGTGGCCTGGAAGACAGGGTGTCGATATTCATGGACCTCATTGTCGGGGCGGCCGCCTTGACGATCCACCCGGTTTCCATCAGCGCCGCCCGGGCCGCCTGTTGGACCAGGGCAACACCTGACGCCCCGCTGACCGCTTTGCCGCAGCGCGGAACCAGCCTGAGTACACTCACTGCCCTTCGACGCTCGCCGGCGGTGCGGGACTTCCACGCACTGTTGCGGGTATGCCAATCGCCCCATGATGCGACGGCAATGAAAAAGACGTCTGTTTCCGGTGCTTCCCCCTGGATGCGGGTTCGATCGGATCGCTAAGTTGGTGGATGACATGACCTGCCGCCCTGGCGGACCCGACGCATCGCTGCACGCCCGATGACGCTGATTTCGCGACTGCTGCCCGCCTCGAACGTTCTGCTCGACCTGCACGCTTCCAGCAAGAAGCGGGTGTTCGAGCAGGCCGGCCTGCTGTTCGAGAACAACCATGGCATTGCCCGCGCCAAGGTGTTCGACAGCCTGTTTGTGCGCGAGCGGCTCGGCTCGACCGGGCTGGGTCAGGGGGTGGCGATTCCGCACGGCCGCATCAAGGGACTGAAGGAGGCAGCGGCCGCCTTTGTGCGGCTGGCCGAACCGGTGGCGTTCGATGCGCCCGACGGCCGCCCGGTCAACATCCTGATCTTTCTGCTGGTGCCCGAGCAGGCGACGCAGCAACACCTGGACATCCTGTCCGAGCTGGCACAGATGCTGTCGGACAAGAGCTTCCGCGAGAACCTGCTGAACGCCGCCGACTCGTTAGCGCTGCATACGCTGCTGGCGACCTGGGAGCCGGTCCGGCCTGCAGCCTGATCCGAGGCGCCGGGGCCTGCGTCGTGCCGGCGCTGGCTCGACCCACGTGGCCACCGGCGCGCCATGATCCACACCCTGACCGTCCCGCGCGCGTGATGCCGTGGCCGGTCCCACGTCATCACGAACGCCACCCGCCATGCCGACCCTTGCCACCCTCTTCGAAGACAACCAGGAGCAGTTAAGGCTCACGTGGATCGGCGGACGTGCAGGCGGGGCGCGCCGATTCCGCGAGTCCGAGACGATGGACGTGACGGCCGCCAACCTGATCGGCCACCTCAACCTGATCCATTCGAGCCGGATCCACGTGCTCGGCGCACCCGAAATCGCCTACGTCCAGCGCATGGAGCCTGCGCGCCGCATGCACTACGCGGCCGAACTCGTGGTCGGCGGGCCGCTCGGCCTGATCGTTGCCGAGGGCCGCTCGGTGCCAGATGAGCTGCTGCAGGTGGTCGACCATGCCGGCATCGCCGTTTTCAGTTCGCCGCTGGCGTCAGCCCAGGTGATCGACATGCTGCGCATCTACCTGACCCGCGTGCTCGCGCCCCATTGCACGTTGCATGGCGTGTTCATGGACGTGCTCGGCATGGGTGTGCTGATCTCCGGCGAGTCGGGTCTGGGCAAGAGCGAACTCGGGCTGGAGCTGATCAGCCGCGGCCACGGCCTGGTGGCGGACGACGTGGTGGACTTCGCGCGCACCTCGCCCGATTCGATCGAAGGTCGCTGCCCGCCGCTGCTGGCCAATCTGCTCGAAGTGCGCGGCCTCGGCCTGCTCGACATCAAGTCGATCTTCGGCGAGACCGCGGTGCGACGGAAGATGAAGCTGCGTCTGATCGTCGAGCTGCGGCGTCGCAGTGCGACAGAAACGATGGAGCGCCTGCCCCTGGCCGGCACCACGGAAGAAGTGCTCGGCATGGCAGTGCACAAGGTCGTCATCCCGGTGGCGGCCGGGCGCAACCTGGCGGTGTTGCTGGAGGCTGCCGTGCGCAACACGATCCTCAAATTGCGCGGCATCGATACGCTGGCCGAGTTTCAGACCAGGCAACGTCGCGCGATGGAAGGCGACGTGGACTAACGCAAGTCTGTAGGCAGCCGCGACACGCATTGTCTTGGCGCGACCGCCGGTGCTGTAATGAGCTTGGCTGCACTCCGGCGGCATTTCCGCCGTCGGACTTCCGAGAGGGGAAACAAGAATGATGAAAACACTGGTGGTCGCCGCCTGCCTCGCCCTGCCGCTTGCCGCGGTCGCGGCCGAAGAGAAGAAGATGACTGCGCAGCAGAACAAGATGGCCACCTGCAACAAGGACGCGGCGGCCAAGAAGCTGGAAGGCGACGCCCGCAAAGGCTTCATGAAGGAGTGCCTGTCCGGCGACAGCAAGCCCTCGGCGGCGAAGACCGCTCAGCAAGAGAAGATGAAGGCGTGCAACAAGCAGGCCGGTGACAAGGCACTCAAGGGCGACGATCGCAAGAAGTTCATGTCGACCTGCTTGAGCGGCTGAGCACAGCACGTCGACCGGTGGCGGCTGGCTTCGTCACTGATACGGGTCAAGCCGGTCGCACGGGGGCGCTCAAGCGCCCCTTTTCTTTTCAACGGGTGCGATCCCATCGCGTGCCAATCGCACGCCTACCGCGGGTCAGTGACGTGGGTGCCGCGACCCGCGGCGAGCGCCACCCGCGGGGTCCGCCCATGCAACAATTCGACGCATGCGTCTGGTGCTGATCACGGGCATGTCCGGTTCCGGGAAGTCGGTCGCCTTGCGGCTGCTCGAGGACATTGGCTACTACTGCGTCGACAACCTGCCGTTGCCGTTCCTGTCCGATGTCTGCGCCCATCTGGATCGCGCCGGCTACCGTGACCTGGCGGTATCGATCGATGCACGCTCGGAAGCGGCGCTGTCCGACCTGCCCAGCCTGATCGATGCGCTCTATGCGGCAGGCCACGACGTCAAGGTGCTGTTCCTGACCGCCTCCGATGGATCGCTGGTGCAGCGCTACTCCGAGTCGCGCCGCCGCCATCCGCTGGCACAACGCCTGGCGAAAGCGCGCGGCCAGGTCGGCGACGAGCCCACGCTGCTCGAGTCGATCCAGGCCGAGCGCGACATCGTCGGCCCCTTGATCTCGTTCGGCCACACCATCGATACCAGCACGCTGCATCCGAACACCTTGCGGCAATGGATCCGCGAGTTCGTCGATGCGCCACGCGTGAAGCTCACGCTGACCTTCGAGTCGTTCCCGTTCAAGGCCGGCATTCCGGTCGCCGCGGACCTGGTGTTCGACGTGCGCAATCTGCCCAATCCGTTCTACGACCCCAAGCTGCGTCTGCTGACCGGCTTGGATGCCCCGGTGATCGAGTTCCTGCAGGCCGCGCCGGTGGTCGAAGAAATGATCGAAGACATCACCGCGTTCATCGACAAATGGCTGCCCGGCTACTTGGCCGACAACCGTCACTACATCACGGTGGCCATCGGTTGCACCGGAGGCCAGCATCGGTCGCCCTATGTCGTCGAGCAGTTGGCACGGCGTTTCGGCGGACGCGAACGCGTGGTGGTGCGCCATCGCGCGCTGAACCGGCGCGACCCAGGCGCCGCACAGGCCATTGCCTGACATGCGCATTGCGCTGTTCCCGCTGAACGCGGTGCTCTTCCCAGGCGGCATGCTGCCCTTGCGGGTGTTCGAGGCCCGCTACATGGACATGGTGCGCGACTGCATGCGCGAGCAGTCTGCCTTCGGCGTGTGCCTGATCACGCAGGGCACGGAAGTCGGGCGCGCAACGCACACCGAGGCGGTGGGCTGCCTGGCCAACATCGTCGACTGGGATATGCAGCAGCTGGGCGTGCTCAACATCCGCTGCCGCGGCGGTCAGCGCTTCCGCGTGCTCGACCGCGTGGTCGAGCCCAACGGACTGTCCCGCGCACAGGTTGAACTGCTCGATCACGACGACGATCGCCCGGTGGCACCCGAGCATGCGCCCTGCGTCGACCTGCTGCGCCGGATCATCGACGATGCCCGGGCGCAGCAAGCAGCGCAGGACGATGGCGACGAAGGCTTCAGCCTGCCGTTCGACCCCCCCTATCAGCTCGACTCCAGCGCCTGGGTCGGCAACCGCATCTGCGAGGTGCTGCCGGTGCCGCTCAAGGCGAAACAGAAGCTGATGGAACTTGACGACGCCCACACGCGCCTGGCGATCATCACCCGCTACCTCAAGCAGCATGCGGTGCTGAAGTAGGGTGGGCGGTCAGCGTGGCGCGGCGACTTGCGCGCGCAAATCGCGCAAATCGCGCAGCAGCGTGCGGATCGGCGCCGGCACCGCCAACTCATCGGCGTGGGCGAGCGACCGCCAGCACAGCGCCGCGTCACCGGCATGCAGGGCGGTGGCCGGCAGCACCACCAGATGCGGCACGAACTCGAGCGTGAAGTGGGTGAAGGCGTGCCGGCGAAACGGCAGCGCCTGCGCCGCCCGCGGCGCGCCGGTCAACTGCGTCACTGCCGCGTGCAGCGCAGCGGGCGTATCGAACTGCGGCGGCGTCAGCAGACCACCCCACAGACCCGTCGGCGGACGCTGCTGCAGCAGCACCTGCTCGGCATGCAGCAGCACCAGCATGTGGGCGTGGCGCAGCGCCACCGCCTTGCGCACGCGCGGTGTCGGCAACTGGTCGACCCGATCGTCACGGTGCGCCACGCAGGTGGTTTGCACCGGACAGGCCGGGCAACGCGGCGCCGAGCGCGTGCACAGCGTGGCGCCCAGATCCATCACCGCCTGGGTGTAGGCGGGCATGTCGCACGCTGACGGCGGCAGCAGGTCGCGCGCCAGCGACCAGAGGTGGCGCTCGACCGCCGCGCCGGCAGGATCGCCCTCGACCGCGAAGTGGCGCGCCAGCACCCGCTTGACGTTGCCGTCGAGGATCGCGGCGCGCTCGTCAAAGCAGAACGCGGCAATCGCCGCGGCTGTGGACGGCCCGATGCCGGGCAGTTCAGCGAGCTCGCTGGCAGTTGATGGGAAGACGCCGCCGTGCCGTGCGCAGATCGCCTGCGCACAGGCGTGCAGGTTGCGTGCGCGAGCGTAATAGCCGAGCCCGGCCCACAACGGCATCACGTCTTCCAGCGCAGCCTGCGCAAGCGCCTCCACCGTCGGGAAGCGGGCAAGGAAGCGCGCGTAGTAGTCGAGCACCGTCGCCACTTGGGTCTGCTGCAGCATGATCTCCGACAGCCAGACCCGATACGGATCGCGCGTCTTCTGCCACGGCAGGTCCTGGCGCCCATCGCGCGCCTGCCAGGCGATCAGGCGCGTGGCAAAGCCGGACGGCGACGGTGCGGCGTCGGCGGTCACGCGTCATGAATACGCGGTGGGCCGGCACTGGCGGCCGGCGGGCACGGCGCCACCCGAATCAGAGATCGACCTTCAGGTACGAGGCCATGTCGACCTCGCCGCGCCAGCGCGCCGGCGGCGGTGCGCGGTCCTGCTCGGCCAGCAGGCGGGGGCGGGCAGCGTGCGTCTTCAGTTCGCCCAGCTGGGTCTGCACGTCCTCGAGCGCTTCTTCGAGTTCACCGATGCGCTGGTCAAGCGTTTCCTGCGCCTCGCGGATGCGCAGCACGTTTTCCGCCCGCTTTTTCAGCTGGGTACGCTGCTCGCGCACCTGCACTTCGAGCGGCGGCAGCAGTGAGCGAGCCCACGCCTCGGCGTCACGCTCGGCAGACGAAAAGATCTCGCGCGACTTGGACACCACCGTTTCGAAGAAGCGTTCGATCAGCGCCCACTTGTCGCGCGTGAGTACCGCAAGGGCACCGAAGTGCGTCTTGTAAGCGGCCTCGGCGCGCTCCAGTTCGGAGATGTACGTGTCGAGCGAGAACGGCATCGGCGGCGGCAGGCTCCAGCCCAGGTCTTCCGCAAAGCGGCGCTGTACGCCGAGCACCATCTGCTCGATCTCCAACAGCTTGGTGTTGGAGCTGCGCAAGTGCTCGCGCAGCGCGGCGAAGTAGTCGCGAATGGCGGCGAAAAACTGCGGCGTGAGACGGCTCTTGCGCATGCGATCGCGGGTTTCGAGCACGCGGGCGCGCAACGCCTCCAGGCGCAGCGGCTTGAACGCCTGGTCCGACAGCTTCGACATGACGACACGCGCGGCGACCACCTTGCGCACGTTGGACTCGAAATCGCGCTGCTCGGACTGCGCGCGGATCAGCATGCGCTCGACCGAGCTCTGGTTCTTTCCCTGCAACGCGCGCAGTTCGTACAGCTGTTCGATCAAGCCGCGCTCACGCGACATCAGCGACTGCCGCACCTCACTGCCGATGCGCTCCACCGCAGCGAGCGTCTGCTCGCGCACGATGCGCTGCTTGGCCGGCACCAGCAGATTGACCAGTGCCGCTTCCAGGCGCGGCAGCTGACTGCGCCGCAACAGTTCCTTGTCGTGCGTGACCTTGGCGACCAGGCCCTTCTGCGCCGAGACCGGGAACACGCGCCCGGCGTCCAGGTGCAACGTGTGGCTGACGCTGCCGACCTGGCGCGCGATCTCGCCGTCGACTTCCTCCGTGCTCTTGAGCGCGTCCCACAGGCCGTCAATCTTGTTGAGCACGGCAAGGTGGTTGTTGCTGCCGCCATCGCCGACGATGTGGCGCCACACCTCCATGTCGCTCTTGGTCACGCCGGTATCGGCGGCCAGCACGAACAGCACCGCATGGGCGCTGGGCACCAGCGACAGGGTCAGCTCGGGTTCGGTACCGATCGCGTTGAGGCCCGGTGTATCGAGGATCACCAGGCCCTGCTTGAGCAGCGGATGCGGAAAGTTGATCACCGCATGCCGCCAGCGCGAGATCTCGATCATGCCCTCGTCGACCGCCGCCAGATGATCCTTGTCGTCCGGGTCGAACAGGCCGTACATGCGCGCCTCGTCCACCGGCACGCGCACCGTGTCGGCCACCAGCTTGAATGCCTGCAGCATGCCGTCGGGCGAATCGACATCCACCGGAAACACCCGCCATTCGGCCGCCGAGCGCTTCAGATCGGCGGTGGTGGACAGGCGCGCCCGCGTCTCGATCGGCAGCGCGCGGATGCATGGCGGCAGCGACTCGTCGTACATCAGCTCGGTCGGGCACATGGTGGTGCGGCCGGCCGACGAAGGCAGGATGCGGCGGCCGTAATCGGCAAAGAAAATGGCATTGATCAGTTCGCTCTTGCCGCGCGAGAACTCGGCGACAAAGGCGATCACGAGCTTGTCCTCGCTCAACCGATCGAGCGCGACATCCAGGCGCCGGGCGGCTTCGCTTTCGAGCAGCTGATTCGACTCCAACCAGCGGCGCAGCTGCTCGATGGCGTGCGACAACGCGTCGCGCCAGGCGCCGTACTGCTGGAAACTGCTTGCCAGTTCTGCCATCGGAAAGCCGCTACGGAAGGACTCGGAAAAGTCGCGGACCACTCTATCACGCAGGGTGCTCGACGCAGCAGCGCGCATGCCTCGGCAAAACGGGTGGATTGGCTGCCAATTCGCGGTGATGGCAACCGCTCGGACGACCGGCGGGTGTGCCCCGTCAGCGCTGGCAACGCGGGCAGTAGTACGTGGCCCGCTGTCCCTGCAGCAGTCGGCGGATCGGCGTGCGACATGCGCGACAGGGCGCGCCCTCGCGCCCATAGACGGCCGCCTCGCGCATGAAGTAGCCCTCGGCGCCTTCGGCGCCGACAAAGTCCCGCAGCGTGCTGCCACCCACGCTGATTGCCTCGGCGAGGACTTCGCGCACCGCCTCCACCAAGCGTGCGCAGCGCATCGGACCAAGCCGCCGAGCCGGCAGCTTCGGATTGATGCCGGCGCGGAACAGGCTCTCTGAGGCGTAGATGTTGCCGACGCCGACCACGATGTCGCCAGCCAGCAGCACCTGCTTGATCGGCGCCGTGCGGCCGCGGGTGGCGGCGTACACCAGGGCGGCGTCGAAGCGCGGATCGAAGGGCTCCACGCCAAGATGCGCGAGCAAGGGGTGCTGCGCAATGTCACCGTCGGCACGCGGGTGCCACAGCAACGCGCCGAAGCGACGCGGATCGGTCAGCCGCAGCCAGCAGCGATCCAGATGGATCTCGACATGGTCGTGGCGGCCCGGTGCCGGCGGCGGCGCCAGATGAACGCGCCACGAGCCCGACATGCCCAAATGGCTGATCAGGGTGCCCGCCTCGACCTGCCAGAGCAGGTATTTGCCGCGACGATCCAGATGGTCGATGCGCTGACCCACCAGCCATTGCGGCAGTTCTCGCGGCACCGGCCAGCGCATGCGGGCGTCACGCACCACCACGCCGGTCACGCGCCGCCCTTCGACGTGCGGGGCCAGCGCACGGCGCGTCACCTCGACTTCGGGAAGCTCGGGCATCGTCCTGACCGTCTAAACTCGTTTGCTACGCCTCGCCACCCCGCCTCGCCACCCGGCACGTCGAGGGCGGCAATGCAAAAACGAAACGTTCATGTGTGCAGTGCCTGCCAGTCCTGGCGCTGCGCGATCGGGACCACGGATGATCGACCCCACGCTGCGCCGCGTTGCATCTTTGGCAGCGCCGCTGCTTGCCCTGATGATTGTAGGGTGCGCCTCCACCGGCACCGCGCCCGTTGGCGCCCCCACGCCCGCCGCGGTCGCCACGGACGCGGCCCCGGCCGCTTCCGCGGTGGCGCCACCGGTCGATGGCATCCCACAGGTCAAGGTGACGGGCGCGTTGCTGTTTCAGCTGATGTCCGCCGAGGTCGCCCTGCAACGCGGCGAGGCCGGTGCCGCCTTTGCGACGTACCTGTCGGTGGCGCGCCAGACGCGCGATCCGCGCCTGGCCCGCCGCGCCACCGAGATCGCGCTGGGCAGCCGTGCGACCAACGAGGCGCTCACCTCGGCACAACTGTGGCGCGAGCTCGCGCCCGACTCCGACGAGGCGCTGCAGGCCACCGCCGTACTGCTCGTGTCAGGCGGCCGCTACGACGATGCCGCTGCGCTGTTCAGCCAGCAGTTGAAGAAGTCGTCCGCACCGGCGGAAGAACTGGCGCGCACACAGCGCCTGCTCGCGCGTGCGCCGGACCGTAAGGCGGCGTACGAGCTGCTCAGCAAACTGGCTGCACCGTACCGAGACGACCCGAAGGCCGGTGCCGACGTGCTGCTGACGCTGTCGGCCGGCGCGCATGCGGCGGGACAGTCGGAACAGGCGCTCGCCGATGCGCGCGCTGCGCTCGCCCAGCGACCGGACTTCGATCGCGCCGCGCTCGTGGTGGCGCAGTTCGTCACCCGGCCAGACGGCAAGGACGACCCCAAGGGCCGCGCCGATGCCGCCGCCCTGCTCGACGATTTTCTCGCGCGCAACCCGAAGTCGCTCGAGGTGCGCCTGACCTATGCGCGCCTGCTCGTGTCCGACGGCAAGTACGAGGCGGCGCGCACCCAGTTCGCGCTGGCGCTGGCGCAGGACGCCAGCAACCTGGACGCGCTGTACGCGATGGGTGTGCTGTCGATCGACCGGCCCGCGCTGCGCGCCGATGCGCGTCGTCACTTCGAGCGCTACATCAAGCTGCTGGAGCAGTCCCCGTCGTCGGAACCGCCGCGCGATCCGGATCCTGCCTACCTCAATCTGGCGCGCCTGGCCGAAGAAGAGCGACGCTATGCGGAGGCGCTGACCTGGCTCGATCGTATCGACGGCGGCGAGCAGTACCTGGCCGCCCGCCAGCGCAAGGCGCTGGTGCTGGGCAAGATGAAGCGGGTGAGCGAAGGTCGCAAGCTGCTTGCCGAGACGGCGACCGAAAGCGACGCCGAGCGCCAGCAGTTGCTGCTCACCGAAGGCCAGTTGCTGCGCGATGCCGGTCGCCATAAGGAGGCATTCGACCTGCTGGAAGGCGCGCTCAAGAAGTCGCCCGACGACACGACGCTTCTGTACGACGCAGCGCTGGCCGCCGAGAAGCTCAACCGCACCCAGTTGATGGAGACCTATCTGCGCCGCGCGATCAAGCTCAAGCCCGATGAACCGCACGGCTACAACGCGCTCGGTTACTCGCTTGCCGATCGCAACCTGCGTTTGCAGGAAGCCTATGCGCTGATTGCCCAGGCGCTCAAGCTGGCGCCCGATGACGCCTTCATCCAGGACTCGATGGGCTGGGTCTATTTCCGCCTCGGCAAGCTGGACCAGGCCCGCACGTACCTGGAGCGCGCCTGGAACAGTCGCCCCCACGCGGAGGTGGGCGCCCATTACGGCGAGACCCTATGGATGCTCGGTGAACGCGAAGCGGCGCGCGCCATCTGGCGCGAGTCGCGCGACATCGAGCCGGACAACGAAACTTTGCGTAACACGCTGCGGCGCCTGAAGGCGCGGCTGTAGGTCGTGCCGCCGCCGCTGTCCATGTCGATCGGCCGCACGCTCCGTGCCTGCATCCTTGCCGGGGCCCTGCTCGGTCTGGCCGGATGCGCGACGCTGTCCGCCCCGCCTGACGCACAGCGGGTGCACAGCGGACGCTTTGCGGCCACCGTGGCTCAGGACGGCAAGAGCGAGAACACCACCGGTCGCTTCACTTTGTCGGTACATGCCGGCCGCCTGCTGCTCGACCTCGCAACACCGCTCGGTACCACCTTGGCCCGAGTGGAAAGCGGGCCGCAGGGCGCCACGCTGCGGGTACCGGGCAACGGCGGCATGCAAGAGGCATCGGGGCCCAACGCGGAGGCTCTGGCAGAGCAATTGCTGGGCTGGCCGCTGCCGGCGGGCGGTATGGGCGACTGGATCTTGGGACGTCCGACGCCGGGACGGCCGGCCGACGTGCAGGGCGATCGCGCGGCGCCGACCATCATCATCCAGGACGGCTGGACCATCGAGATTGCCGAGCGGTTTGCCTCCGGCACACCACGCCGGCTTACCCTGTCGCGGCCCGCGCGCGCCGGCAGCCCGATTGCCCTGCTCTCACCCGCCATCACCCTGCGGCTCGTTCTGGACGAGCACGCGCCCGAGGCCACACAGTGAACCGACCGGAGACCGACATGCTGAACCGCCCGTCCCACATGACTGCCCACGCTCAAGTGCGCCGCCGCCTGCTTGCTGCCGGGTCCCTGGTGCCCGCTGCGCCAATGCTGCTGGCGCTGTTGGCCCCGAGCCGCGTGGCGGCACGCGAAGACATGGTCGAGCTCGACGTACCGTTCGTCCCCACGCCAATGAGCGTGGTCGACGCGATGCTCGACATGGCCAAGGTCACCAGCAACGACCTGGTCTATGACCTGGGCTGCGGCGACGGCCGGATCGTGATCCGCGCCGCGGAAAGGTTCGGCGCTCGCGGCGTCGGGGTGGACCTCAATCCGGTGCGCGTGAAAGAAGCCCAGGCGGCCGCCAAGCGCGCCGGACGCGCGATCGATAGCAAGGTGCGCTTCGAAGTGGGCGATGTCTTCAAGTTCGATTTCTCGCCCGCCACCGTGGTGACGATGTATCTGCTGCCCAGCGTCAACCTCAAGCTGCGGCCGCGCATCTTCAAGGAACTGAAGCCCGGTACCCGCATCGTGTCGCACGACTTTGACATGGGCGACTGGGAGCCGCAGGCCAAGCGGGACCTCGATAGCTCGACGGTGTACTTCTGGACCGTCCCGGCGAAAGCACCGGCCAACCTGAAGTCCTGACGCCCGTCGTGCGCCACCCGCGCCTGTTCCTCGGGCTGCCCGCGCCGGCCAAGCTCAACCTGTTCCTGCACATCACCGGCAGGCGGGCCGACGGCTATCACGAACTGCAGTCGGTTTTCGTTCCGGTCGATCTGGCGGACACCATCGATATCGAGTCGCGCGTCGACGGCGTCATCAGCCGCAGCGGCGACGTGATCGGCGAGCCGCAGCTCGACCTGTGCGTGCGTGCCGCCACGCTGCTGCAACAGAGCTCAGGAACCGATCTGGGTGCGGCGATCCATGTCGACAAGGCCATCCCTGCTGGCAGTGGCATGGGCGGCGGCTCCTCGGATGCCGCCACCACGCTGGTCGCGCTCAATCGCCTGTGGCAGCTCGATTGGCCGCGCGAGCGGTTGGCCGCACTCGCGCTGCGGCTGGGGGCCGATGTGCCGTTCTTTCTCGGCACCGGCCCGGCTTTCGTCGAAGGCATCGGCGAGCGGCTGACTCCGGTTGCCGTGACACCTGCCTGGTATGCGGTGATCCATCCCCAAGTTCATGTTTCGACGGTGGAAATCTTCACCGACCCGGGTTTGACACGGAATACGAAACTCACCACAATCTCGGGCTTTTCCGCAGCGCGGGATGCCCTGTCAGCAACACCGCAGGAGTCTGCGGCGCGCACGCTCTTCGGTGCCAACGACCTGCAGGTGGTCGCCACGCGCCGGGCGCCGCAAATCCAGGCTGCACTGAAGCATCTTTCCCACTTCGGCGAGGCACGGATGACCGGCTCCGGTTCTGCGGTGTTTGCCGCGTTCGAAACCGAAGACAATGCGCGCAAGGCAATCGCTGAGCTGCCTGTCGGCTGGTCCGGCTGGGCGGTGCAGGGGTTGGACGAGCACCCGCTTGCGGCGTGGTGATATCCGGCACGCCAGGCGTGAGGGAAGAACTGCACAGGTTTCGCGCTGGGGAGTCGCCAAGCTGGTTAAGGCAGCGGATTTTGATTCCGCCATACGAGGGTTCGAATCCTTCCTCCCCAGCCATCGAGTTGCAGTGAAATGAACTGAATCTGCCGGGAGCGCGCATCGCTGGATGCCCGCTCCCGGTGCGTTTTCGCAGCGGGTACCCGCGCCACGTCCGACCGGTGGCGCGGGCCACGGGGAACCTCGGGTCGAGCGCAAGGTGCAAGCCGACGCGCACGGGTGAAAAAGATGGGCGCACTGGTGCCAGACAACCTCATGGTGTTCGCCGGAAACGCGAACCCCAGGCTTGCGCAGGCCGTGGTGCAGCACCTGAATATTCCGCTCGGACGGGCGACCGTGTCGCGCTTCTCCGACGGCGAGGTGATGGTCGAGATCAACGAGAACGTCCGCGGCAAGGACATTTTCGTGCTGCAGTCGACCTGCGCACCGACCAACGACAACCTGATGGAACTGATGATCATGGTCGACGCGCTCAAGCGCGCCTCGGCCGGACGCATCACCGCGGCGATTCCGTACTTCGGCTACGCCCGCCAGGACCGACGCCCGCGCAGCGCCCGTGTGGCAATCAGCGCCAAGGTGGTGGCCACCATGCTGCAGCTGGCCGGCGTCAGCCGCGTGCTGGTCATGGACCTGCACGCCGACCAGATCCAGGGCTTCTTCGATATCCCGGTCGACAACATCTACGCCAGCCCGATCCTGCTGGGCGATCTGTGGAAGCACAACCACCAGAACCTGATGGTGGTCTCGCCCGATGTCGGCGGCGTGGTACGGGCCCGCGCACTGGCCAAGCGGATGGACGCGGATCTGGCGATCATCGACAAGCGGCGGCCGCGCGCCAACGTGGCCGAGGTGATGCACATCATCGGCGATGTGTCGGGCCGCACCTGCGTGATCATGGACGACATGATCGACACCGCGAACACCTTGTGCCACGCGGCCACCGCGCTGCGCGAGCACGGCGCCACCAAGGTGATGGCGTATTGCACGCACCCGGTCCTGTCGGGAAAAGCGGTCGAGCGGATCATGAATTCCGTGCTCGACGAGGTCGTGGTCACCGACACAATTCCGCTGCGCGAGGACGCGATCAAGTGCCCGAAGATCCGCCAGCTGTCCTGCGCGGCGCTGTTGGGCGAGACCATTTCACGCATTTCGCGCGAGGATTCGGTGTCGTCTTTGTTTATCGAGTAGCGCTCGAAAGTGCAAACCTGCTTTCGAGCGACTGGTTAGAAAAAATCGCTGGCGAAGCCAGACGATTTCTTTACGAAACTGCAACGCAAGGGCGGTTCGCCCGGCGTGCAGCATCGCGCAGCAGCCGCTGCGTGAACCACCGCAGTCGTGGCTGGTCGCGGCCCGCTGTGATTTGAGCTCTACGTGAGCTGGAGTGTGAAATGAAAGTTGTAGCCAATACACGAAACGCGCAAGGCACGAGTGCGAGCCGCCGCCTGCGCCTGGCCGACAAGGTCCCCGGGATCCTGTACGGCGGCAGCGCGCAACCGGTGACGATCGAACTCGATCACAACCCGCTGTTCCATGCGCTGCGCAAGGAGACGTTCCACGCCACGATTTTGGACATGGAGCTTGACGGCAAGGCCGAGCGGGTGCTGCTGCGTACCTACCAGATGCACCCCTACAAGGCGCAAGTGCTGCATATCGACTTCCAGCGCGTTGCCGAAGACCAGCCGATCCACATGCGCGTGCCGCTGCACTTCGTCAACCAGGAGGTCTCGCCTGCAGTCAAGGGCGATGCCGCCGTGATCAGCCATGTGCTCTCCCAGGTCGACATCACCTGCCTGCCGAAAGATCTGCCGGCGTTCATCGAGGTCGACCTGTCGGGACTGAAATCGACCGACGTCGTGAAGGTCACCGACCTCACGATGCCCGCGGGCGTCAAGCCGGTGCTGCATGGCAAGGAGAACCCGGTCGTGGTGACGGCAACCATCCCGGGCGGTGCCGTCGAAGAGGCCGCAGCCGCCGCAGCAGCCGCCGCCGAGGTACCTGCCACCGCGCAGAAGGCGCCTGCCGCGCCCGCTGCCAAGGCGCCTGCCGCGAAGAGCGACAAGGACAAGAAGAAGTAATCCGAAGAAGAAGTTTGCCGTTGCACAATGCGGCCCGCCGATGGCGACATCGGCGGGCCGATTTCTTTGCTGACCTGAACGCATCGCCCGGCACGATGCCCACCCGCTTGCGAGCGCGACTGCCGTGAACGACACCGCCATCCGCCTGATCGTTGGCCTCGGCAACGTAGGCGCAGAGTACGAACGCACCCGCCATAACGCCGGCTTCTGGTTCGTCGAAGCGATCGCACGCAAGGCCGGCGTGCAATTTGCCAGCGAGCGCAAGTTCCACGGTGAGGTGGCACGCGTGCGCGACCGCGGCAACGAACTGTGGCTGCTCAAGCCCGGCACCTACATGAACCGGTCAGGCCAGGCGGTGGTCGCCCTGGCGCTGTACTACAAGATCCTGCCCACCCAGATCCTGGTGGCGCACGACGAACTCGACCTGTCGCCCGGTGCGGTGAAGATGAAGCGCGGCGGCGGCCATGCGGGGCACAACGGCCTGCGCGACATCCAGGCCAAGCTGTCGAGCGCTGACTTCTGGCGGCTGCGCCTGGGCATCGGTCACCCACGCAGCCTGCAACTGACACAAGAGGTCGCTGACTTCGTCCTGCATCCGCCCAGCCGCGAGCACCTGCAGGCGATCGAAGGCGCGATCGTTCGCTCGCTCGACGTCGTGCCGCAGGTGGTCGATGCTCAGTTCGAACGCGCGATGATGAAACTGCACGCCACGCCGAAGGTGGCGGCGGCCGCGCCGCCGACTTGATGCTCCGCGCCGGCTGCGGCGCGCCTGCCGTTGCCGTGTCTAGCTTGCGCCGAGACGCCGCGCCTTCAGCAGCACGTTGGCGAACGGCGTGCCTTCGCTCATCGGCTGCGCCTGAACGCTGAAGCCAAGGCGCTCCAGCAAGGCAATCCACTGCGCCAGCGGTCGCGTCCAGAAGCGCGGCCACGGCGTGCCGCGCACCAGCGTGATCAGCCAGTCGCCGATCAGCGTGACGCGGAAGCGCCAGCCGCTGGCGGCATCGCCCACGCGCAGCAGCAGGGTGCCGCCCTCGACCAGCGCTGCGGCGACCCGCTGCAGGACCTGCTCCTGCGCCTCAAAGTCGATGTAGTGCAGCACGTCGAGGATCACCGCGACGTCGCATGCAGGCAGGGCCATCGCCCGCGCGTCGCCGACCTGCAACAACGCGCGCTCTCCGAGCGCACGCTGGCCGGCAGCCACGGCGTCGCGCCGCAGGTCGAAGCCGGTGAGCGTCCAGCCACGCGGTGGCGGCGCCCACGAGGCCGGCCATGCGGCGAGCGCCTGCGGCTGCTCGCACTCGGCCAGCAGGGCCGCCAGCACGCCCTGCCCGCACCCTATGTCGACGATGCGCGCGTCCGCCGGAATCAGGCCCTGCCGCAGCATTGCGGCGAACACCGGATCGCCGCGCAGCTTGCCACGCGCAAAGTGATATGGCGTGCGGCCCGCTGGGCGGAAACGCTGCGCCGCGCGCTCCACAGCGGCTCGAAACGGCGCCTCGTCGCGGGTCGGCTCGGTCATGTCAGGCGGCCTGCGCGGCGGCGCAGGCATGCCGCAGCGTCAGCGAGCGCAGTCCGCGCGCGTTCAGTGCCTGCAGGATCAGCGGCAAGGCAATGAGCACACTCGGCGCGCCGCGTCGCCCGCCGGTGGCCAGCCCGTCGTGCAGCAGCACGATGTCGCCGGCACCCAGGCGGGAAGTCACGCGCCTGGCCACGCGAGCGGCGTTGCCGTCGACCGCATCGAGGCTGCGGATGCTCCACTGTGCG
The DNA here is from genome assembly GCA_022843955.1 of Burkholderiaceae bacterium. GTDB lineage: Bacteria > Pseudomonadota > Gammaproteobacteria > Burkholderiales > Burkholderiaceae_F > JALHMQ01. The sequence goes on along the minus strand of JALHMQ010000013.1, from coordinate 90,244 downwards.
CAATGCAGGCCCAGGCGGCTGAGCACCGGTTCGGTGGCCGGCGTGCGGACGCCGAATGGCGGGCGGAAGAACAACGGTGCAGTCCCGGTCAGGTCGCTGATCACCGCCTGCGCGGCGCTGACTTCGCGCGCCAGTTGCGCCGGCAGCAGGAAGCCGTGCATCGCTCCGTGATTCATCGAGTGATTCTCGACGGCATGTCCGCGCGCCGCGATCTGGCGTACCAGCTGCGGATGGCGCCGGGCATGCGCACCGACGCAGAAAAAGGTTGCGCGCGCCTGATGTGCATCGAGCAGGTCGAGGACCTGCGGCGTGATGGCCGGGTCGGGCCCGTCGTCGAAGGTCAGCGCGATGGCGTCGCGCGGCGCGTCGGGCGGCAAGCGGGCGAGCACCGGACCAAGCAGGCGGTTGGACGGCACGAAGGCCAGCGCTGCCACCCCCGCGTGATTGAGCGCACAGCCACCGAGCAGCCAGGGCCACCACGCCGGCTGCCAGGCCGCGCCCGCGAGTGCCGCGCCATGCAGGGCCGCCGTGCCCCAGTAGGCCACGGCGGGCCGCCAGCGGCGCGGCTGCGGCGCACCCGCAGCGAGCAGCGTGATGGCGGACGTAGCACTTGCCATGGACGTGCGTGACCCGTCAGCGCGCCGCAGCGCGCCCGGTGTACTCGGAGAAGATGCCCAGTTCGACGTGCCGCTTCACGTCGGTGAAGCCCGCCGCGCGCATCGCCGCCATCACCTGCTCGGGCGGCACGCAGGCCTCGATCGTGTCCCAGTAGTAGCGCATCAGATCCGGCATGTCGCGCGTACGGCCGAACACGCGCGCCAGCAGCGGCACCACCCGACGCATGTACTGACGCAGCAGCCACTGGGCAGTGCGGCCCTGCGGGCGCGAGATCTCCAGCACGCACACCGTGCCGCCGGGACGCAGGGCCCGATGAAACTCGGCGAACACAGCCGCAAGGTCGGACACGTGCCGCAGCGCGAAGCCCATGCTGAGGAAGTCATAACTGGCCGAGGTCACCGGCAGTTTCTCGGCGCGGCCTACGAGCACCGTGACTCCCGCCGGCAGGCGGGCGTTGGCCAGCATGCCCGGGCTCGGATCGACCCCCGTGAGCAAGGTCGGTTCGCCGATCAGTTGCAGCGCCTGTTCAGCCGTCAGGCCGGTGCCGGTGCCGACGTCGAGCACCCGCATGCCGCGACCCAGGCCTGCGCGCTGCAAGGCCTGGCGCCGGTACCACGGGCCACTGCCGAAGGCCATCAGCCACTCGATGCGGTTGTAGTCCGGCGCGGTGTCGTCGAACACCTTGCGCACCCATTGATGGCGCGCGTGCTCGTCGGCGTAATAGTCGGTCAAGGGCGCGTGCGGCGGCAGCGGCGCGGGCGCCTCTGCACGGGCCGGATTGGGCGTCAGGTCGGTCACGGGCAAGGTCCTCGGTTAGGCACGCGCCGCGCAGGCCCCGCGGCAGCGAGGATGATCGAGTGCACGGCGCACGGTAGACATCAGATCAATCCGCCATTGACGCCGATGACCTGGCGCGTGATGTAGCCGGCGTCCGCCGACATCAGGAACGCCACGACGGCGGCGACCTCCTCCGGTGAGCCGGTGCGACCCGCAGGGATGGTCTTCTTCAGTTCTTCGAGCGGCAGGTCGCGTGTCATGTCGGTGTCGATCAAGCCGGGCGCCACGCAGTTGACGGTGATCGCCCGGCTGGCCAGTTCGAGGGCGAGCGCCTTGGTCGCCCCGATGATGCCCGCCTTGGCGGCGCTGTAGTTCACCTGGCCGCGATTGCCCACCTGCCCCGATACCGACGCCAGCGTGACGATGCGGCCGGGCTTGCGCCGCCGCACCATCGGCATCACCAGCGGATGCAACACGTTGAAGAAGCCATCCAGGTTGGTGTGCAGCACGGTGTCCCATTGCTCGCCGGTCATCGCCGGAAAGATGTTGTCCTGCGCCAGGCCGGCGTTGCAGACGACACCATAAGGCGCGCCGTGCGCCTGCACGTCGGCCAGCAAGTGGGTCTCGCACGCCGCGCGGTCGGCCAGATCGAACGCGAGCAGGCGGCACTGGCAGCCGAGCGCGGTGACGGCGGCGGCGACCTCTTGCGCGGCGTCATGCGCGGATCGATAGTGCAGGACGATGTCGAAGCCGTCGCGCGCCAGGCGCAAGGCGATCGCGCGACCGATGCCGCGACTGGCGCCGGTGACGAGCACGTGATTCGAGACTGCTGTGGTCGAGTTCATTCGGTGTCCTGCCACGCGGCGATGGCCGCATCGAGGCGCGTGCGCAACTGGGTCGGCGCCTCGAACAGCAGCCTGCCTTCGGGCATCTGCACGGGCACCTGCACCGTGTGCGCGCGGGTCAAACGCCGACCGCTGGCGGCGTCGGCAATCTCGTAGACGATCTTCAGCCGCTGCTGGTGCTCGACGATGGTGGCGCTGACCCGCAGCCGCTGGTCCAGCCGCGCCGGCTGCATGTAGCGCAGCTTCATCTCGACCACCGGCCACAGCACGCCGGCGTCTTTCATCTGCGCGTGGCTGTAGCCGAGCTGGCGCATCAGCGCATCGCGCGCCAGCGCCAGGTAGCGCGCGTAGTTGCCGTGCCAGACGATGTCGGCCGGATCAAGGTCGTGAAACGGCACCTCGATCTCGATGCTGGCGGTCAAGGCGCGAGGTCGACTCATTCGTGCGTCGGTTTCACAGACGTCACTGTCGGCGGGCGCGTCCGCACCGGCGCGGACGCGCGGCCGGGCAGAGGCGCCCAGAACGGGTAGAAATTGAACCAGGCCAGCGGTGCCCGGCGGCAGTTTCGCTCGAGTTCATGCACGTAACGTCCCATCACCGACCGCAGCGCCTCGTTGCGCCGCGCCCGCGGCAGCTCCATGCGCTCGACGATGCGCTCGCACACGAGCGTATAGCGATCGTCCGGCTCCTTGAAGCAGGCGAGCCAGTAGGCCGGGCACTTGAGCACGCCCGCCAGCACCCACGGGCCGATCGGCAGCGGTGCTGCCTCGCCCAGGAACGGCACGTCGAGCACGTGCCCGCTGGCCACCGGCACGCGGTCGGCGGCGATGACGACAAAGTGGCCGCGGCTGACCGCATCGGCCAGGTAGGCGGCGGTTGCCGCATCGAGATCGGTCACCTGAAGCAGATGCTCGCCGGATTCCGGGTTGAGCCGCTTGAGCACGTTGTTGAAGCGCTGCGCATGACGCGTGTGCACGAGAATGTGCAGCTGGATCTTGCGCAACCGCTCGCCGATCGCGCGCAGCACTTCGAGATTGCCGAAGTGCGCCACCACCAGCACGCCGCCCTCGCCCCGGTCGACCGCGGCATCGAAGCGCGGATCGACCTCGACCCGCGCCGCACGGATGTCGATGCCGTTGGTCCACACCAACGCCTTGTCGAGCAGCGCGTCGGCGAAGCTGCGGATATGGCGCACGGTGGCCGACCAGCGCGCGAACCCGCCGGCGTTCGGTGCGACCGCGCCGACCCGCTGCAGAAACTGCATCGACGCGCGCCGCGCGACCGGGCGTGTCAGCGCGAAGTACCAGCACACCGGCACCAGCAGCGCGCGGTACACGCGGCGGCCGAACAGCTTGTGCCAGAAGTAGAGGAACCACAGGCCGGTGCTCATGCCGGCCTCCTGCAGGGAGGCCCAGTGCGAACTGCGCTCGGCTTCCTCGCGGCTGTCGCCCGCAGACAAGGGCGCGCTCACGGGACGACCTCGCGCGGCGCGATGAGGGGTTCGAGTTCGGGGCGGCCCGGCGGGCCGAGTCGACGATCCTCGCGCTGCGCGCTCCGGGATTCGCCCTTGGGGCGGCCCGGCGGGCCGACTCGACGACCCTCGCGCTGCGCGCTCCGGGATTCGCCCTTGGGGCGGCCCGGTGGGCCGACTCGACGACCCTCGCGCTGCGCGCTCCGGGATTCGCCCTTGGGGCGGCCCGGCGGGCCGACTCGACGACCCTCGCGCTGCGCGCTCCGGGATTCGCCCTTGGGGCGGCCCGGCGGGCTCATGGCGCGCGCCCCGTCAACCGGCGCGGCAGCAGCACCGGCAGCCGCAGCAGCATGCCGCCCAGCAGGCGCAGGTGCAGCGCGGCCATGCGCAGGTTGTCGCGCACCATTCGGTAATTGGAGACGCCGTCGGCGGGGTAGGTGACCGGCGTGGGCAGGTTCACCACCGCCGTGCCGGCCCAGAACAGGCGCACGATGACGTCGGCATCGAACTCCATGCGGCGGCCGACCGGCGTGCGACGATCGAGTGCGACCACCGCCGCCAGCGGATACACGCGAAAGCCGCACATCGCGTCGGCAATCTGGCGCGACAGCGTGTGCAGCCACACCAGTACGGTCGTGATGCGGCGGCCATGCAGGCGCACCGCCGGCACGCTGGCGTCGTACTGCGGCACGCCGTTGATCACCGCCTGCGGATGGGCGCGGGCCGCATCGACGAAGCGCGGTACCTGCGCGGGGTCGTGCTGCAGGTCGGCATCGATCTGCACGGCGTGCGTGAAGCCCGCAGCCGCAGCCGCATGCCAGCCCGCAGCCACCGCCGCGCCCTTGCCCTGGTTGCGCGGCAGGCGCAGGCAATGGAGCCAGTCGGCGTGGGTGGCCGCCAGGTGCGCCATTTTTTCGGCCACCGGTGCGGGGTTGCCGTCATCGACCAGCCAGCAGGTCAGGTTCAGCGGCACGAGCGCGGCCACCAGGCGCGTCAGCGTGCCCTCATGACCGTAGACCGGCACGATCACGCAGGGACGAAAGGAGCCCGAAGGCGCGGCGGCGGAAGACACGGGGAGCAGCGGGAACGGCGCCGGTCCGGCGCGCGGACCGCCATCTGAGGCGAAGAGAGGGCAGATTGTGTCGCAAAGCCCGCGCGCCCGCGGAACGCGAGGCCAACCGGCAGACGGATCAGGCCGCCGCCAGTCCGGTGCTGCGCTGGCTGGCGACAAAGGCGGCGAGCGCGCGCACGCTGGCAAAGTGCTTGCGGTTCTCCTCGCTGTCGGCGGTCAGCTTGACGGCGTACTTCTTGTTCAGGGCGACGCCGATCTCCAGCGCATCGATCGAGTCGAGTCCGAGCCCTTCGACGAACAGCGGCGCAGCCGGATCGATGTCTTCGGCGCGCACGTCCTCGAGTCCGGTGCACTGGACGATCAGTTCGGCGATCTCTTTTTCAAGCGGCTCCACGTCGAGCGAGCTCCCGGGTGAAAAACTGCTGCAGGTCGTCGGTCAGTTCGCGGGCGGCGGCGGTCGGCCGGGCGCCCGTGGCGAGATATCGACCGACGTCGATCGCCGGGTGCACGACCAGCGTGAAGCGGGGCCGCTCCACGGGTGCGAGGTACCACTTGCCACCCTTGCCGAGCAGCGCATCCGACAGCCGGATAGTAACGGGCACCAGCGGCCGCTGCGCCCGCAGCGCGACCTGCGCGGCACCGCGCCGCAGCAAGAGCGGCTGGCCGGGCGTGGTGCGCGTGCCCTCAGGAAACAGCAGCAGTGTCTCGCCTGCACGCAGGCGGGTCACGCAGTCCTCGACCATCTGGCGACCGCTGTCGTTGATGACGTAATTCGCCAGGCGGATCGCGGGCGCCACGCAGGGGTTGCCCAGCAACGCCCGCTTGGCGATCGGCACCGCGCCGGGCACACGGCCCAGGAAAAAGAAGGCGTCGATCAGGGTCGGGTGGTTGGCAACGATGAGTGACCCGGGGGCAAGCTCATCGAGTCCCGAAACCTCGACGTCGATCAGGCGCAGCGCCTGCGCTGCATCGGTGGTCAGGCGCACCAGCCGCCGGGCCCAGGCGCGCGCCGCGTGGGTGCGCCGGGCGGGATCATGAAAGCGCAGCCTGGTCGACGGCACCACCCAGCACCAGTAGAACAAGGCGAGCAGCCCGAAGCCGATGAACAGCACGACATGACCGAGCGAACGCAGGACGCGCCCGATCCGGCCCGCCATGGCCTGCACCCTGGATGGCGCGGCTGCGCCACCGTGCTCCTCGCCCCGAAGCACCACTGCCATGACCGCCTCCCCTACGTGAGCGCCTGTTTCCAATGCAGGTCGATTGGTCGGGGATTGTAAGAACCGTCCCCGACCTTGACGAGGCAAACACGTGGCGAAAACTCGACGTTGGCGGCGGCCAGATGCAGCAGCGCCTGTCCTACATCAGGCTCCTCGACTTCCCACCGCGCCTGCCACGAGGGCGCCAGCCGACGTGGCCCGGCCTTGGCTTGCGCTTCGCCGAGCACCCAGGCAGCCGTCACGGCGTCATCGCGCGGCTGCGCCCGGCGCCGGCGCGCGGGCCAGCCGGCGCTGATTGCGCGGAAGTCGGCTTCGACATCGACACCGATGCACGTGCCTTGCGCCGCCGGCGCCACCAGTGCGACCACCCATGCACCACTGTGCGCCAAACTGAGAGCCAGTTCGCCGCACCCGGTGGGCTGCGGCCGCCCGTCCGCGGCCACCTCGATCACCACGTCTTCGACCGGGCGGTCGCACCAATGCGAAAGCAGGCCGCGCGCGAGCCAGTGACCAAAGACGAACTGCAACCGCCGCTCGCTGCGCGCGATGCGCATCAGCCTGTTGCGCTCGGAGACGGTGAAGCGCGCTGCGGCCGCCGCCGCGAACGCCGGATCCTGGACCGCCGATGCGTGGGCCAGCCACGCGAGCGGCTGGCCCGTGCGGTCACTCAGCGGTAGCCACCCTCGTTGCTGTTATGAATGACCCAGATCAAGTTGCCGCCGGTGAAGTTGCCCAGCGAGCCACCGGCGAAAATCAACCTGCCCTGGCCTTTGTAGACCATCTCGAAACGATGACGGTCTGAGCCGAAGTAGAACGGAATCCACGCCTTGCCCGTCATGTACGCGCCGCTGTCGGTCGGCTGGCCGACCAGATCGGTGACCTGCTTCATCGACATGCCGATCTGCAGTTTGGAGAACGGCGCACCGGGCTTGGCCTTGCCGGTGATCTCGCCTTCCCAGTCGCCCATGCCCTTGACCTTCTGGCCATAGCCGGCTTCGATCTTGGTCGAATCCACCACTTCACCGGCGGCGTTCATGCCAGGGCCGATCTTCGGACCGGACGGCGCAGCGGCGGGAGCCGGCGCAGTGCTGGAACCGCCGCTTGTGGGCAAGGAGCCACAGCCAGCGAGCAACAACGCAGACATCGATGCGGCGGCGAACAGACGGCTCGGACTATTTTTCTTCATATGCTTTTCCTCCGGACAAGAAAGATCGGGTGCGCCAAATGCACCCAGTGTGGCGACATGGTCGCAACCGGCAACCAAGCGCCGGGAGTGTAGGACGAGGCCGGCTGGGCGATCGACAACGCATCGTGAGATCGGCACCGTTACCGGCGGGTTACTGCGCCAGATCGGGCCACGTTACTCGCCGGACAACACCACGCTGGCGCGGCCGCGCATTACGGCGGTTCCGGCAGCGCTCACCGAGAATTCGTAGGCCACCTGATTGGCGGAGCCGAACAGGCGCGTCGCTTCGATGGTGAGTGGGCTGGCGCACGCGTCGAGCGTGCTGCCCTGCCAGTGCAGTTCGTGCGCGGCCACGAGGTAGCCGACGCGCGGCTTCGCACCCATTTGCGCCAGCAGCGCACCGTGGATCGCCATTGCCTGTGCGCCGTACTCCAGCGCGCAGATGATCGGCAGGCCGCCCGCGCGCCGCAGCGGGTGATCGGTCGCGCGATGCGAGTCGGCCTCGCACACGATGCGCGTGTCGTCGTGGCTGATGACGCGACCGATCAGCCGCATCGCCCCGGCATGCGGGGTGAGGGCATCGATGTCGATCGCGCCGGCGTCCACCGCTTCCCTTCAGGCCGCAGCACGCATCGACACGTTGTGCAGCGTGACCTGCAGCAGGCCGGCGCTGAAAGGCAGGCACACCTCGCGCCGGCCGCCCAAGGCCAGCGCCTGCAGCAGCGGCAGCAAGCGCGCGGTCGGGTTGTGCGCGCGCGCCGCTTCGAGTTGCGCGTCGTCCATCGTCGATTCCAGCGCACCGCTCGCCGCGCCAGGCAGAGTGATCTCGAGTCGCACCGCCTGCGGGTGCAGTGGCGCAGCGCTCAGCAGCAGGCTCGCCCCCCAGGCGCTGGTAAGCGGCCGCCGCTCGGACAGCGGAAATGGATACGGCATGTCGTAGGAGACGAGCAGCAGCGCGCCGTTGCTGGCGAAAACCTGCGTGACCGCCTCGAGCAACCCGGCCGCCGCAGTCGCGTCATGGGCGCAGATGCTGGTCGAGCCGGCCTGGCTGCCAAGGGCGATGCTGAAGTAGCCGGCCGCCGCGTTGTGCACCGAGTTGTGGAACTTGGTGGGCGAGATCTGCGTATCGCCCGAGGCCAGCATCGCGCACAGGTCGTGCAGGATGTCGGGGTTGCCGGAGCTGGTCGCAAAAACGGTGGGCAGACCGCGCGCGTCCAGTTCCACGCCGGCCAGCGCCTGTTGCGCGACGGCCAGCGCCACCCGGGTCGAGGTCGTGGCGCGCCGCCGCTCGGTGGCCGGCAGCAGTTCGGCGGCAGGGGGCGCGCTCGACACCGGATCGTAGGCCTGGCGACCGGCCAACACCGGGCGTGCGCGCGCCCAGTCGGGCAGGCCGGGACCGAACACGCCGACGCCGTTGACGTAGACCTGCATCGTCGGCCTCATTCGCCAGCCCGGGCACGCCCGGCCGCGGCGCGGCCGGTGCCGAACACCAGCGAGCAGTTGCTGCCGCCGAAGCCGAACGAGTTGGTCAGCGCAATCTCGCAGCGCTGCTGCAGATTGTCGAGCAGCACCTGATTGGGACAGGCCGGATCCACCTCGGTGGTGTTGAGGGTGCCAGGCAGCAAGCCGTGCTGCAGCGCCAGGAACGTCACCACCGACTCGGCGATGCCGGCCGCGCCCAACAGGTGGCCGAACCAAGCCTTGGTCGAACTGCTGGGCACTGCGCGGCCGAACACCGCGTGCACCGCGCGACCTTCGGATGGATCGTTGCTGCGCGTGGCGGTGCCGTGCAGGTTGATGTAGCCCACCTGCATCGGCGCCAGCCCGGCGGCGGCCAGCGCGCCGCGCATTGCCAGCTCCGCCCCCTTGCCTTCCGGGTGCGGGGTCGACATGTGGTGGCCGTCGCTCGACTCGCCGGCACCCAGCAGCACCAGCGCATCGTCGTCGTCCGCGTCGTGGGCGAATGCTCTGCCGCGCTCCAGCAGCGCAAAGCCCGCGCCTTCACCGATCGAGATGCCGCTGCGATGCAGGTCGTACGGCCGGCAGGGGTCGGGCGACAGCAACTCCAGCGACCCGAAGCCGTTGAGGGTGATCTCGCACAGCGAGTCGACGCCACCGACGATCGCCGCGTCCACCAGGCCGGCATGGATCAGTCGCGCCGCCGCCGGGAACACCTTGGCGCTGGACGAACACGCGGTGGAGATCGCATACGCCGGCCCCGCCGCGCCGGTCACCTGCGCGACGAACGCCGGCAGCGAGAAGTTGTTCAGCGTCGCCGCGTAGTCGAAGTCGACCGGCAGGCGGCCGTCGGCATCGCGCTGGCGGTACGCCTGCTCGGCCTGCAACAGGCCGGCGGTGCTGGTACCGAGAATCACCGCCACGCGCGCGGTCCCGTGGCGCGCCACGGCGGCGCGCGCCGCCGCGAGGAAGCCGTCCTGCTGCAGGCCGAGCCAGGCGAGGCGGTTGTTGCGGCAATCGAAGCGTTCCGTGCCGGGCGGCAGCACGATGTCATCCAACCCCGCCACCTCGCCGATCCAGGTCGACAAGTGCGCCGCGGCCGGGTGCGGACGGAAGTCGCACGGCTTCAAGCCGCTGCGACGCGACCGCAGCGCATCCAACAGCGTCGCGGTGCCGCGACCGACGGCACTGGTCAGAGTGTGGCTGCCGATGAGGATCGGCGCGCGATCATCGTGCGTGGTCATGGGTCACGCGGGCGGGTCATGCGGGCGGGTCATACGAGCGGGTCATGCGGGTGGCTCATGCCGACGCGAAGCGGCGGGCGGGGAGGCGGACGCGAAGGTGGAGGCGGAGGCAGGCGGCACGGCGGGTGGCGCGGCCAGCACGAGGCTGGCGATGAAGCTCGCCAGCGCACCAATGGCCACGGTCAGCCCAATCATATGCAAAACCGGCGTGACCGACGTTGCCAGCAGGGCGAACGCGGTGATGGTGGACATCGCGCACAGCAGCACCGAGACGCGGGTGGCGCCGCTTTCTTCGGCATCACGCGCCAGCGTGCCGAAGAACAGGGCGTAATTGGTGCCCACCCCGACCACCAGCAGCAGCGCAACCAGGTGAAACAGCGTCAGCGCGCCCTGCGTGAGCACCAGGATCGCCGCCGTCACCGCCACCGCTACCCCCAGCGCCAACGTGATGCGCATCACCGCGCGCCGGTCGCCCACCTGCCAGGCCAGCAGGGCCACGATCAGCAGCAGACCGCCCGCGGCCGCCAGCATGGCGCGCTCGCGATAGCTGCCGATCAGCGCCTGCACGTCGTCACGCAGGTCGACCAGCATGGCGCCCGGCACCGCCGCCACGGCCGCGCGCAGCGCGGTGGCATCGCGGACACCGCGCAAGGTCACCAGCACACTGGCGCCGCCCTCGCGCACGCTGACCTGGCTCGCCAGCCGCTGGCCGAGGCCGGTACCGGCGAAGTCGGCGAGCGTCAGCGGTGCGCGACTGCGCGCCGCGGCGACATCGGCGATGAACGGCTCGAACGCAGCGGCGATGAAGTTGCTGTCGGCCAGCGCCGTCTGCAGCCGGGTGCGCAGTTCATCCGGCGCCGGCAGCGCCTGCTGGCGCACGCGCTGCGCCGCCGTGCTGGGCAGCAGGTCTACCGGTGAGTCATGGCCGGCAATGGCACCGGACTCACGCAGCGCGTGCAACTGCGGCGTCAGCGCTTCGGCTGCGGTCAGCGCTGCATCGAGCGAGCCGGCGTCGACCGCGACCAGCCAGCGCAGGTCGGGCAGGCCCAGGTCGCCGCGCAGCCGGCCGTCCAGTTCGCCGCTGGCCCGGGCGAGCGGCGAGATGGCGGCCAGTTCGTCGTTCCACATGGTCGGCGCACGGACAGCGAGCACGGTGACCGCCGCGGCCGCCAGCGCCAGCACCGCCATCCGCACCCGCGGCGCCTGCTGCGCCAGCGTCTGCAGCCAGCCAAACGCCGCCAGGCGGGCCGCGGGCAGCGGCGGCAGCGCCGCCGGCAACAAGATGCGCGCCACCAATGCCGCTGCCACCAGGCCCACCAGCGAGAACACGCCGAGCTGCATCAGCCCCTGGAAGCCGGACAGCATCATCGCCACGAAGCTGGCCGCCGAGGTCAGCACCGCCAGCCACAGCGCACGCCACAGCCGCGCGTCGCTGGTGCCGGCGCGCCGCTGCACCTGCACGTAGATCGCATAGTCGACCGCCTCGCCGATCAGCGTCACGCCGAAGCCGAGAGTGATGCCGTGGATCGTGCCGAAGCCGGCAGCCACCGCCGCCAGACCGGCCAACACGCCGCTGCCGACCGGCAGCGCCGCCAGCAGCAGGAAGCGCGGGCTGCGCAGCGTGGCGAGCAGCAGCAGCGCGATCAGCACGCTGGCGATGATCGACAGTCGATGCGCGTCCTGCTCGATCGCCGCGCGCGACTGCACCGCGAACACACCGGGGCCGGCCAGCTGCAGCGACAGCGTGGCGGTCGCCGCGGCCGCGTCCGGCGCCACGTCGCCAACAGCGCGCGCGAAGGCCGCCTCGACCGCCTGCACCGCGGCGGCCTGGCCGTCGATGTCGAACCCGGCGGCGCGCGTCTGCGCCAGCACCAGCGCCGTGCGGCCGTCGCGCGTGAACCAGACGCCGTCGCGGGTCGGCGGCCCCTGGCCGGCAGCGCCCAACTGCGTCAGCAGCGCCAGCAGCTCGCCGGTGGGATCGCGCGCTGCAACCCGGTTGATCAACGGTGCCGCGGCCGAGCGCAGCAGCGACTCCAGGCGCGCAAAGCCGCTGCGCAAGCCCTCGACGCCGAAGGCCTCGGCCGTGACCTGCGGACTGATGAGATAGCGCGCTGCGAGCAGCGCCTGCAGTTCGGACTCCAGCGCCGCGGCTTCGCCGTTCTGCACATAGGCGAACTGCGGGTCGGACCGCAGGTTGGCCGCAAGCGCGCGCGACAGCTGCGCCGCCCGGGCGACGGCGGCAGCATCGGCGTTGGCGGCGGCGGTCGCGTCCGCTTTGCCGTCACGGGCCGGCGCACCCAGATCGATGCCGATCAGCATCAGGCGCGCGGCCACGCCGTCACGCAGCTGCTCGGCAAGCACCGCCTGCGCGCGCGTGGCTGGCCCGGGCAGGAACGCGGTGATGTCGGTGCTGATGGTGGTTCGGCCGACCACACCCAGCGCCAGCGCGCACAGCAGCGCCCACAGCAGCCAGGCCGCCCAGGGCCATCGGCCCGGCCGGCGTGGCAACGGGCTGCTCACGCGACGCTTCTCATGTCAGGGGCGTGATCGCCAGCTCGGTGCGATCGCCACCGCTTTCGAAGATGTCGACGCCGGTCACCCCATCGCCCTGCCCGCGCAGCACCACGCGCGCGATGGCGGCGCGCAGCGCCTGCTCCACGGGTGTGAGGGTCAGCGTCCAGCCGCGCGTGTCGTGCACCAGCACGGGTTGGTAGTGGCGCTGCAGGCGCGCCAGATCGCCGGCGAGTGTGGCGAGCAAGCTTTCGACCAGCGCCGCCAGCAGCGGAACGTCGGCCAGTTGCACGCTGCGCCGATCCGGCACGCCGCGCACGGGCACCCCCTCGATCGTCACCGTGCCACCGTCGATGCGCACCGTTTCGCGCACCGGTGTCACGGTCTGCTTTTCCAGTCGGTCCGGCGCGCGGAACAGCAATCGCCCGCGCGACTCGAGCGGCGCCCGGGTGAGCGCCGAATGGCGCCGCTCGACGAAGGCGGCGCGGCGTTCAGGCTGGCCACCGATCCGCCGCAGCAACTCGGCAAGATCCGGCGCGGCCGTGGTGCGCGCGCGCGCGGCGCCTGGCGCAAGCACGGCGAGCACGCCGGCGCGCAGCACGGCGCGCCTAGGCAGCATGGGCCAGCTCCAGCACACCGGTGGCGCAGCGCGCTTGGCCCAGCATGATGGTGAACTTGATGCTGTTGCTGCCCGCTGCGAAGTCGATCGCGTATGCCTGCCCCGGCCGCACCGGCTGCAGGAACTTGACGCTGCGCACCCCCGCCACCGTGGCGCCCGGTGTGGCGTGCGCCAGCCATTCGGCAGCGTCGATCAGCACCTGCGACAGCAGCCACGCCCCGGGCACGATCGGGTCGCCCGGAAAGTGCCCGGGAAGCATCGGATGGTCGGCCGCAACGTCGTGGGTGGCCATCGTCAGCCCGCGGCCGACTGACGACGCTCGACCGCGGCGGCCAGCGCCAGCACGTCGCCGCGCGGCAGCTTGCCTTGCGGGTTGCGCGGCAGCGCCTCGACGCACAGCAGCGGGCGCGGCAGAAACACCGCGTCGATACGCGCGCGCAGCGCCTCGATCACCTGGGCGCGCGTCAGTCCAGGCGCCACCGCGAGCGCGAGCAGGCGCGGCTCGCGTCCGTCGACGGGCGCATCGGGCAGCACGAACACGCCATCGAGCACACCGGGAATCTGCTGCAGCGTCAGGCTAAGCGCCTCCAGCGACGCGCGTCGCCCGCCCACGTTGACCACGTCGGACAGGCGGCCGGCCAGTTCGAAGGTGCGGGCATCGATCAGGCGCAGTTCATCGGCGAGCGGACCGGGCACCACCACGTGTCCGCCGTGCGCCCAGTACATCGGGCCGGCGGCATTGGCGCGCTGCTCGATCTGCACGCCGTCGAGCGCATGCCAATGCGGGCCATCGAGCGTGCGGCGGGTGGCCAGCATGCCGGTCTCGGTGCAGCCGTAGACCTCGAACACCGGCGCCTGCCAGCGCGTCTCGCAGCGCTGCGCCAGTTCCGCCGGCAGCGGCGCGGTGGCACTGATCACGCGGTCGATCGGCGGCAGCGCCACTTCGGTTTCAACCAGCGCGCGCAGATGCACCGGCGTGGTCACGAGCACGCGCCGGCCCGACTGGCGATGCAGCACGTCGGCCACCTGCGCCGGCTGCAGCGGATGCTCGGCAGCGAACGCGAACGGTCCCTGCAGCGCCATGATCACGGTCGACTCCAGCCCGTACATGTGCTGGGCCGACACGGTGCCGACCAGCACGGTGTCGGCGGCCGCCGCCTCGGCCAGGCCGAGCGCGCGTACCTCGGCGCGGGCGCCGTCGACGACGCCGCCCCAATACTTGGCCTGCGGCATCGGCTCGCCGGTGCTGCCGCTGGTGAAGGCAATCGCCGCCACACGCGCCCGCGGCACGGCGGGGGGCGGCCACACGATCGCCTCGGTCGGCGCCGCCGGCACCACGAGCGGCGCCGGCAGGCCATCGACCACGGCGTCACCATCGGTCACGCACACCAGGTCCGGATAGCGCAGCGCCAGCCGCGCCATCGCCTGCGGCGCACGCGAGGGCGGCAGCAGGTTGATGCGGTCGGCCAGCAAGGCGGCGCAGAACGTCACCGCGAACCAGTAGCGATCGCCGCAGGCATTCAGCAGGTGACGACCCGCCGGCAGCCGCGCCGCGAGCGCGACGACGTCGGCATTGAACTGACCGGCACTGACCGCAGCGCCCTGCACCGTCGCCACGCGCGCATCGGCGTGCGCGTGCGCGAGCAGCGGCTCGACCTCGGTCGGTCGGGCGAGCGCAGGCGCCGATGGTGCCGGCAGGCTGGCCTCACGGCTGCGCATCGGCGCCTTGGGCAACGGCCGTGCGGGGCGGCACGGCGCTCCATCCGCCACCGGCGGCGAAGACAATCGTGCTGCCGATCGTCTGCAGCGGCGTGTGCGCCGGCAGGTGCGGAAGCAGCAGGCGGCGCATCAGCCACTCGCCGGTGAACATCGCCGCCATCACCGCCCAGCTCAGCACGTTGGCGAACAGCGACCACCAGGCGAACGGCGCCACCAGCGCCAGCACCACGGTGATGCAACCGAGCACCGCGAACAGCAGCGTCCACGCGGCGGTGAGCCTGCGCAGGTAACGCTCGAACGTCGGCGACATGTCAGCCGGATACGAAAAGCGTGCGATGCGCGCGATCAGCGGCTCGGCGCCGGCACGCAGCGACAGGCCGAACACCGACGTCAGCGCGACGTACATCACGAGCGAGGGCAGCGCGACGAAGCTCTGCTGCCGGGTCAGGACAACCAGTGCCAGCAGGCCAGCCAGCAGCAGCACCGTGCGCAGCGCGCCCTGCGACCGCACCAGCACCGCAATAATCAGCGCGTCGAGCAGCATCAATGCCGCCATGGTCCAGGCCGGATCGATCCACGCCTTGAGCCACTGCGGCACCACGTGCAGCGACACCGACACGGTCAGCACCAGCAGCACCGGCAGCAGCGGCACGCGCGGCGGCGCGGCGGTGCGCGGGTCGGCAGCGTTGGCGTGGGGCGGGGAAGCCGGCATGCGGTCAGGTCGGTTCGGGTGCTGTGGAGAAACGTCAATCGGGCGGCGCATCGGCAACGGACGGCCGCATCAGGCGGACTGCCTCAATCGCGATCAACGCGCTGGCGCGACTGCGCGAAGACATACGCCAACCCGAATCCTCCGCTCAGATGACGACGGCGCGTCACCAGCGGCGAATCGGCAAAGACCGCGCCGTTGAGTTCATCGAACTTGATGAACGCGCCGACCCAGAGTTTATCCGTCCGATGCGACACCGCCGCGATCGCCTGCCAGCCGCCATATCCGGCGCCCGCGCGGTAGGCCGGCCGCGCCGCGGTGGCGAACTCCGCGGGCACGTCGTAGAAGTAGCCGTTGAGGCGGCGGTCGCCGTACACCGCCCCGACCAGCAGGCCGACGTTCATGCGGTCGCCGAAGGCGCGCGGCTTCCAATCGAGATTCAGGTTGGGCGTGGACGACCAGCCGATGTCGCGGATGCCCGCATCGCCGCCGTAGGTGAGCGTGGCGCGCACCGGCAGCCGCAATTCGAGCCCAATGACGCGGTCGGCGGTCCGGTACAGATGAATGCGCGCCAGCGGCCCCACTTCCAGGGTTGGCCGCAGGTCAGGCATGCCGGCGCGGGCGCGATTGCGTTCGCTCTCCACGGGCACGCTGCCGCCACCGCTGATGTCGAACTCGAAGCGGCGCGACTCGAGCAACTGCGCCTGCACGCCGTCCCGGGTCACGCGCAGGACCTCGCCGCGATAGACGAAGTACGGCAGCGGCAGCAGGTAGGCGCGCTCTTCGTCGGAGCCGCGGTAGTCGGGCAATGCCACGCCGGCGATGCCGCCGCCCGCCTCCCACAGCGGCTGGTCGGCGCGTGCGAGCGTCCACGGCAGGGCCGCCGCCAGCACCGCGAGCACGGTTGCACACCAACGCTGGATCGACTTCAACGCTGCTTCAACCCGATCCGTCGGTGGCGAGGATCGCCTGCGGCTGGATCGCCCGCTTGCGCATGCGCATGGCCCGCAGCGCGCGGCGCCAGTTGAGCAGCGCGCTGAGGTAGTAGATCGCGCGGAACGCATAGATGCGGCGCCGGACTGGGCCTGGAAAGTAGACATCGCCGGCAAGGAACGAGATCACCGCGCGCTTCACACCCAAGGTGTCGCGCGGCTCCATCAGCAGGTCGCGCATCACCGGTGAGGTCATCCGGTAGATCATCCAGGCGAAGGTGGCCAGGCCGCCGCGCACGCGCTTGTCGAACGCGGCAAAGCGCGCCGGCGCGCTGGCCGGGTCGCGCAAGGCGCCGTCGACCGCGTCGGCGGCGAACTCGGCGCTGCTCATCGCCAGGTACACGCCGCTGGAGAACACCGGGTCGAGAAAGGCGAACGCATCGCCGACCATCACGTAGCGGTCGCCGTACATCTGGCTGCTGAGATACGTGTAGTTGCCGGTGGCGGTTGCCGGCGCGATCAGCTCGGCGTCCTTGAGCCGTTCCCACAGCATCGGCGCCGTCTTGAGCGTATTGATGAAGAAGGTCGACGGGTCGGTGTCGCGTGACTTCAGGTAGTACGGCCAGCACACCGCGCCCACGCTGGTGGTGCCGTCGGCGAGCGGAATGAACCACATCCAGCCGTGCTGGAACCAGTAGATGCTGATGTTGCCTTCGTCGTCACCCGTCCAGCGCCGCGCGTTGCGAAAGTGGCCGTACAACGCCGCGCTGGCGTGCTTGGGGTTCTTTTGCTTGAGGCCCTGGCGCCCGGACATGAAGGTCTCGCGGCCGCTGGCATCGATCAGGAAGCGCGCCCGCACCTCGAGCGGCGCGCCGTCGTCCAGCTTTGCGGTCAAACGCACGCCGTCGCCATCGACCTGCACCTGCTCCACCTTGCAGCCTTCGATCACCTGCGCACCCTTGGCACGGGCGTTGTTGAGCAGCACGTGATCGAACTCGGCGCGCCGCACCTGGTAGGCGTAGCCCGGCTTGCCGTTCCAGGCGTCGCTGAAGAAGAACTTCTGCGATGCGTTGTGCTCCTGCGAGTGGAACTCGGCCGCGCGCTTGACGAGGCCGACGCGCGCGACGTCGTCGGCCACGCCCAGGCGCTCGAACAGCGGCAGGTTCAGCGGCAGCAGCGACTCGCCGATGTGAAAGCGCGGGTGGCGGTCCTTGTCGAGCGCGATCACGCGGTAGCCGCGCGCCGCCAGCAGCGCCGCCGCGGTCGACCCGGCGGGTCCCGCACCAATGATCGCGATGTCATGCTGCTCGGGGGAAGGATTCATGGCGGTCCTGCAGGTTCAGATGCAACGGTCAAGCGCGGCGCGCCGCATGCGATCGAGGATGCATGATCGCCCGGAGGCTGTCCAGCCGGCGCAAGTGCTCAGCCGAACCCTTCGATTTCCACCAGCAGATCGCTGCGGCAGATGTCGGCGCGCAGGTAGAGCACGTCGGCTGTCGGTCCGAGCGCGGCGGTGACCTCATGCTGAACCTGAGGCAGGTCACCGGCGTGGCGCACGTAGGCCTTGTATGACAGCGCCGCCAGCGGCCAGGCCGCGGCATCGCCCAGGCGCAGGCGCGCCGCGGAGACAACGGCGTCGATGTTGGTCAGCGTTTCGCGCGTCTGCGCCGCGACGTCGCCCACGTGCACCGTCTGGTGGCCGACGATGCTGGCGGTGCCGGAGATGAACAGGCGCGCGCCGCCGTCGCCACGCACCAGTGCCGCGCGCGAGAAGGTGGGGCTGTGCGGCCCGTACTGCGGCGGATAGCGATACGCACTGACTTGCCGCGGGTTCTCGATCGGCTCCGGCGGCTGGCGCATGGCAAGGAAGTACACGCACAGCGCACCGCCCTCGGTGCCCAGCGCGCAGGCGGCCGGAGCCCCTTCGTGGGTCGGCGCCCGCGCTGCGTCGAACGAGGCGGCGCGGCCCAGGTTGAACTGCCGATACCGTTCAAGGCCGCCGGGTTCGCTCGCCTCTCGGTTGATCTCGGGCACGTAGTTCCAGGCGCGCAACAGATAGCGGTAACCGGTGCGCGCGAGCACCGCAAACACCGCGTCGTAGGTCAGTCGGGTAGCTTCCTGCAGCGGCTGGTCGGCGAACGCCTGCGGCGCGATGCTCCCGAACAGGTAGGTGTCGCTCCATGCATAGCGTGCCGCGCCCAAACGCGCGCGGCCGCGCAGGGCCGGCACCTGCCACGCCTCCACCGTTCCGGCGCCGACCAGGGGCGGCAGGCCGACCTGGACGACCGGCAACTCGGCCGCCGGGGTCCAGCCCGCCATCGCTGATCCGCCACCGAAGCAGGCGGCGCCGATCAGGCTGTCGTGCAGGGGCGCTGGGGCGGCACCGAACTCGGCGGGCGCGAGGTGCCGCAGCGCCAGGCCGGCGGCCACCCGACAGTCAGCAGTGGTCACGCTCATTGCGGCAGACGCGAGGCCGGCCAGCGCCGGCGGCGCGCATCGTCGACTAGCGCACGCGAGCGATACAAGGACGGACCAGCCACCTGCTACCCCGAAGATAAGTGAGGCCTCGATTCTACCGACGGGGTCGGCGACGCCTGGGACGGCCTTGGCGCACCTTGGCGCGGCATGGCACGGCCTGCGGCTCGCTGAGCCGCCTTGCACGCATAATCGTCGCGACCGCCGTCAAGGTCGAGCCGCCGTCAGCCAGGCAGTCGCCATCACCGCATCGTGTCCGATCCCGCCTTCACCCTCCATGCCGGCCCGCGCGCGCTCGCACACGTGCAAGCGCACGGCCTGATGCCGAGCGACGTGCGCTGCGTGCCGGCGGCGGCTGGCGGGCCCAAGGGCCTGTCGCTGCTGCCGCTCGATCGCCGGCTGTTCGGGCGGGACGGCTGGTTCGCCCGGGGCCGACCCGCACCAGCCGCCGAGCCATTGCACCTGATCGGCGCCTCGATCGGCGCCTGGCGCCTGCTGTGCGCCGCGCAGGACGATCCAGATGCCGCGCTCGCGCGCCTGCATGACGGCTACCTCGGGCAGCGCTTCCCCCGCAAGCCGCCGCCGAGCGAGGTCAGCGCGCAGTCGCGGATGCTGGCGCGCAGCCTGCTCGCCGACGGCCGAATGCCGACACTACGCGCGGGCGTCACGCTCAGCGTGATCACCACCCGCGCGCGCGGCGCGCTGCAGGGCCGGCAGTCGCCGGGCGCGTTCATGCGCGCAGCCGCCACCAATCTGGCGGGTCGCCGGCATCTGGGCGCACACATGGAACGGGTGGTGTTCAGTTCGAGCGACAGCGACTTTCCGCCGGCCGGCTGCGACGCCTTTGGCTGCCAGCGGGTGCGCCTGACCGATGCCAATGTCGAAGACGCGTTGCTCGCCTCCGGCTCGATCCCGCTGATCTTCGCGCCGGTGCACAACCCCGCCGGCGCGCCCGCCGGCGACTACTGGGACGGCGGCGTCATCGACTATCACCTGCTGCTGCCCTACCAGCACCTGGGCGGTGTGGTGCTGTATCCGCACTTCGTGCCGTATGTCACCGCCGGCTGGCTCGACAAGTACCTGCCTTGGCGCCGGCACGCGCGCGCCCATCACTGGCTCGACACGATGCTGCTGATCGCCCCGTCGACCGCGTTCCTGGCGCGCTTGCCCAACCGCAAACTGCCCGACCGCAACGACTTCACCCGCTACGGCG
>JALHMQ010000013.1:0-70075 GCA_022843955.1 Burkholderiaceae bacterium | reverse complement strand
GCACGCGCGCGCCCATCACTGGCTCGACACGATGCTGCTGATCGCCCCGTCGACCGCGTTCCTGGCGCGCTTGCCCAACCGCAAACTGCCCGACCGCAACGACTTCACCCGCTACGGCGACGATCAGGACGGCCGCGAACGCGACTGGCGCCGCGCGGTGGCCGAGTGCGAACGACTGGCGGACGAGGTGATGTGCTGGCTGGAGCGCCCGGATCCTTCGGTGCTACGGCCGCTCTGAGTCAACGCTGGCGGCGCGGCGCGGCAGGCACATCGGCGTTGCGCAAGTCGCTCAGTGCGCCGCTCGAATCCGGGTGCCGCAGGCGCGGCACGTGGTGCCGATGATCGCTGGTGCGAAGGAAACACCGAACACCAGCGTCATGACGAACGCGACGCTGCGCGCGACCGGATCGCGGACATAGGTGAGTTCGCGGCCCCCGCAGGACCGGCATCCAGGCGGTGCGTCCCCAAATGCCTGACACAGCGCGTCTCCGTACGCGCCGCAGTCGCGGGCCCGCAGCACGGCGGCAGCCTGCTCAAGCTGCGCCGCCGGCACAAGGACGCGCACGCCCCCCAGTGCTTGCGACAACCGCCAGTTCGCCCAGACATGGTGTTCATTGGCCACCACCGCGTGCACGCCTTCGCTGACCAGCAAGCCGCATGCGATGTGGGCGTGCCAGGGACTCGTGTGAAGCTCGACCGCCACGAGGGAAGGCATCGACGGTGCTCGTGTCGGGGTCGAGTCAGTCTCGATACATCGGCAGCAACGGACTCACTGCGGCGTCGGCGCCAGGTGCTGCGCCAGGAAGCGCTCGACTCGGGTGTAAAAGTCCACCGCATGGTCGTCGATCGAAAAGCCGTGGATCTCGGAGTCGTACATCACCCATTCGTGCGGCACACCATGCTCGCGCAGGGCGCTGCGCATGCGCGTGGCGTTTTCCAGCGGCACGCGCCGGTCGTCCGAGCCGGTGGCCAGCAGCACCGGGCGCTTGATCTGGGCGGCCATTTTCAGCGGTGACGAGGTGCGGAACATGTCCGCGTCCTCGGTCGGGTCGCCCACACGCAGCTTGTGAAACGCCTCGGCCGACCGGCTGCCCGAGTAGTCGGCATAGACGATCTTGACCATCAGCTCGAGGTCGGTGACGCCGGCGTAGCTGATCGCGCAACGCCAGAACTGCGGATCGCGTGCCACGCCCATCAGCGCGGCGTAGCCGCCGTAACTGGTGCCCATGATGCAGGCGCGCTGCGGATCGACGACACCCTGCTTTGCAAGATGCTGCACACCGTCGTTCAGGTCGTCCTGCATCGTGCGGCCCCATTGTTTCCAGCCGGCCTGATAGTGACGCAAGCCGTAGCCGCGGCTGCCGCGAAAATCGGCCTGCAGCACCGCATAGCCGCGCGACGCGAGGAACTGCGCTTCGCGGTCCCAGCCCCAGCGCTCGCCGCGCACGAAGGGTCCGCCGTGCACGAGGACCACCAGGGGCAGATTCTTGGGCTCGCGCCCGGGCGGCAGCGTCAGGTAGGCCGGAATCGGCAGACCGTCGCGTGCCGGATAGCGCAGGAACTGCGC
The DNA here is from genome assembly GCA_022843955.1 of Burkholderiaceae bacterium. Taxonomy (GTDB): domain Bacteria; phylum Pseudomonadota; class Gammaproteobacteria; order Burkholderiales; family Burkholderiaceae_F; genus JALHMQ01. Next base: position 68,508 of record JALHMQ010000013.1, on the reverse strand, counting down.
TCGCCCCATGTGCGCCGGATCGACCCACGGGCGCGAGCGCACCGCCTCTTCCAGCCGGCGCGTGGCCGGATCGAACAGGTAGTAGGTGCCCGGCTCACGGTCCGAATACGAGTGCACGAGCATCAGGCCGGGACCGTTGCGCATGATGTGGTTGATCCGGTCGGGCAGCGCCCGGTCGATCATCGCGTGCCAACGCGCCCAGTCGTCGTCGATCCAGTGGAACTCGGGCTTGTCGGCCTCGATGCGCACGCCGACCAGCTTGCGCTTGACCGGATCGAAGATCAGGCCGCCCTCGACGTCGTAGTAGGCGTGCGTAGCGAGCGGCGGCCCGAGCTGGTTCTTGTCGACGTCGAACCAGTAGAGACCACGCCGGTCGCCGTTCGGATTGGCGACCACGATCATCGACCCGTCGTAGTCGAAGTCGACGATCCGGATCGACTGGCGCTCGTCCCCGAGATACGCGCCTTCCCGGAACTTGGTCCACGGCGCCTCGGCAGCAACGCGGTAGTGAAGCGCCCAGCGCAGGTTGCGGCTGTCCCAGGTCTCGGCAGCGCGCGCGAAGCCATCACGGTCCAGGTGCCATGCGCTGACGTTGCCGGGCGTGCGAAACACCGACAGCGTGCTGCGACCGGTCACCGTATCGAGGCGGTAGACATCGAGGTATGACGCGCGGTCGCGCATCAGCGCAATCACTTCGTCGTGCTCGACCGCACCGGGCGGCAGCGTGGTCGCGGTCCGCCGCAACGACAGCCACGGCAACTGGCGCTGCCGACCCCCATCCAGATCGATCGCGACCGTGCCGTCGTAGCCGAAACGCTGCCCGGTCGATCGCTTGTGCTCCACCAGGTCGAAGAGAATTCGACGCTCGTTGACCCACCAGAAGCGTTGCACCTCACCATCTTTCAGCGTCGTCAGCACGCGCGGCTTGCGATGCGCCAGATCGATGGTGACGAGATTGGGGCGACCGTCCAGCGGCGCCAGCGCAGCGAGTGTCTTGCCGTCGGGCGACAGTGCCACCTGGCCATACTCGGCCGGGCGGAAGAACGAATCGACCGGAATCGGCCCAGACGTCGCCGGCTGGGCAACGGCGCGCTGCACCCAGAGGCTGGCGAAGGTGACCAGCAAGGCGATCAGCGCGGGCTTCGCGACGAATTGCGACGAGAACATGGCCGTGCTCCGGTCGATATCAGGCAGGCTGCGATAATTGCACGCTTACGCGCAACTGCTCCGGTTGCGCCCGTCCGGAAAATTCACATGGCTCTGAAATGCGGCATCGTCGGCCTGCCGAACGTCGGCAAGTCGACTCTCTTCAACGCGCTCACCAAGGCGGGCATCGCCGCTGAGAACTACCCGTTCTGCACGATCGAGCCGAACGTCGGCATCGTCGAGGTGCCCGACCCGCGCCTGACCGCGCTGGCGCAGATCGCCAAACCGGAGAAGGTGATCCCGGCGGCGGTGGAGTTCGTCGACATTGCCGGTCTGGTGGCTGGCGCGAGCGAGGGCGAAGGGCTCGGCAACAAGTTCCTCGCCAACATCCGTGAGTGCGATGCAATCACCCACATCGTGCGCTGCTTCGACGACCCCAATATCGTCCACGTCGCAGGCCAGGTGGACCCGCTGTCTGATATCGAGGTGATCAACACCGAACTGGCGCTGGCCGACCTGCAGACGGTGGACAAGCAGCTGGCGCGCTACAGCAAGGTGGCCAAGACCGGCCAGGGGCCGGAAGCCAAGGAGGCCAAGCGCCTGGTGGAGGCGCTCGAGAAGATCATGCCGGCGCTCAACGAGGCCAAGCCGGTGCGCGGCGTCGACCTGTACCCCGAGGAGCGCGAGGTCCTCAAGCCGCTGTTCCTGCTCACCGCCAAGCCGACGCTATACGTGGCCAACGTGGAGGAGCACGGCTTCGAGAACAACCCGCTGCTGGACAAGGTGCGGGCGCGGGCCGCGCAGGAAGGCGCGCCGGTGGTGGCGGTGTGCGCCAAGGTCGAAGCCGAAATCGCCGACCTGTCCGATGAAGACAAGGAAGTGTTCCTGGCCGACATGGGCATGACCGAGCCCGGATTGGACCGGATGATCCGCGCCGGCTATGCGCTGCTCGGACTGCAGACCTATTTCACCGCCGGCCCGAAGGAAGTGCGCGCCTGGACCGTGCAGAAAGGCGCGACGGCCCCGCAAGCCGCCGGCGTGATCCACACCGATTTCGAGAAGGGCTTCATCCGCGCCGAGACCATCGCCTATCCGGACTTCGTCGCGTGCAAGGGCGAGGCCGGCGCCAAGGAAGCCGGCAAGATGCGACTCGAAGGCAAGGAGTACGTGGTGCACGACGGCGACGTCATGCACTTTCGGTTCAACGTGTAGCGATGGCCGCTCGCCGCCGCTAGTACGCGTACATCCGGGTCGCCGGCAACACGACGAACTGCGCATCACCGGGCGTGCGCCAGCGCAGGCGCACCTCGGCACCGGCCTGGCTGCTGCGGTACTCGACCACGATGCGCGTCCACTGCCCGGCAACCAGGGTCAGCGCAGCGCTGGTGTCGGTGGCGCGGGCGTGGTCGGTCCAGTTGTCGATCACGCGCACGCCGTCCACGCTGACGCGAATGCCGTTGTTGCTCACGGTCTGGAAAAGATAGCTGCCGCTGGCCGGCGCCTGCAGCAGCGCAGTCCAGCGCACGGAGAAACCGCTGACCGGCAGGTTCGGGCCCGGTGCGGCCGCCCAAACGGCGTCGATCGCTTCCAGTCGGATGAGGACAGGCGCGCCGCTGAGCGTGGCGTTACCGAAGTACTGCGCACGCGCTCCGGTGCCATGGCCGGGCACACTGGCGGCAGGCGGGCCGTCGCCACCGATCTCGCGTAGGTAGGCGGCCAGCGCGTCGAGCTGGGCATCATCGAGCACGTAGCCGCGGTGCGCGCGCACCGCCTGCTGCAGGGTGGCGGCGGAGCCGTCGTGCAGATAGGGCGCGGTGGCCCAGACGTCGCGCAGCGTGGGCACGTCGATGCCCGTGAGCGCCTCGCCCATGCGCGTGCCGCTGCTCGTCTTGACGGTGCCGATGTTCGACAGGTTGCCCTCGCCGCTGCCGGTGAACTGGGTGCCGCTGTGGCAGCCGCCGCAGTTGAGCGCAGCGAACAGCGCCTGCCCTTGGGCGGCGAGGGTGCTCGGCCTGCCATCACCGGCCAGGTGCGGCGAGGGATCGAATCGATCGAGCGACGCCACGTAGGCGGCAAGTGCGTCCAGGTCGATGCTGACGCCGCGCTTGCGGTCGCCGAGCGGCTGGCCGATGGTTCCCTGCCTGGCCTGGTCATTGCCGAGCAGGCCGCTTCCGCCGGCGAGCAGGCGGATCTGCTGCTCGAAGTCCTGCACCTCGTCGAAGTTACCGCTCCAGTGCAGGAAACCCTGCCCGAGCGCAGCCCGCCCGCGCAACGGCGTGGTGTTGCGCAGGCCCTCGCCCAGGCCGGTCATGTCCCACACGCGACCATCGCCGTCGCCGTCCTGGTGGCAGGTGGCGCAACTGATGTAGCCGTCGCGCGCCAGGCGCGGATCACGCGCGTCGTAGAACAACTGCTTGCCGCGCAGCACGTCGGGCGTCAGCCGCTCGGCGTTCACGCTGCGCAGCGAGGCCAGCTGCGGCACGCGCACTTCGCCGTTGACCAGCAGCGGCCGCAGGTCGAACACGCTCAGCGAGCGGTCCATGAAGTTGCTCACGAACAGCGTGCTGGCGTCGGACGACAGCGCCAGCGCCTGCGGCGCGCGGCCGACATCGATACGCAGGCGTTCGAAGCCGCGATGCGCATCGACCACCGCCACCTCATTGCTCGTTTCCAGCGCCACCAACAGGAACACGCCGCTCGGATCGAACGCGGCGGCACTGGCCAGGCCGGCGTCATCGTGGTCGATGCGGCCGGCCAGGTCTTCGAAGCCCGTGGCCAGATCGATGCGCGAACTGATCGCACGCACGGTGCTCTGGAAGTCGAGATTCGCGCCGTCGCGCAGCAGCCCGCGCAGGACGTTGTCCTGCTTGGACGGCACGAAGGCCTGGGTGGCGTCGGGCGAGATCACCGGCGCGCCCAGGTAGTTGGGAATGCCGCGGCCGCGCTGCTCGATGTCGGGCTGATCGCTGTGCGCCAGTATCACGGTGCGTCGCGGCACCAGCGACGGCGCATCGAGCACCAGCACCTCGCCGCCCACCGGCGCGCCATTGACGCGCGTGCTCACGGTGGCGGTGTGTTCGCCGGGCAGCGGCGGCGTGATGAAGCGCGCCACGTACAGCGTGGCGCCGTCGTCGCCGACGGCCAGGTGGCGCGGTTGAGGACCGACCGCGGCAACGTCGACCGGCGTGAAGGTGGCACCGTCGATGCGCATTACCTGCCCGATCGCCGCCAACGCCACGTAGGCGTAGTTGGGACCCGCCGGCGCGAACACGATGGCGTAGGGCTGGGCCGCGCGCGGCAGGCCGATGGTGCGCACCACCTGCAGCGTGCCCGGACTGATCACGCTGATGCTCGCACTGTCGCGGTTGGTCACCCACACCGTGCCGTCGCCGCTGCGGGCGATGGCCCGCGGTGCCTGACCCACGGCCACTTCCGCCAGTGCCTGCCGGGTGGCGGCGTCGAACACCGAGACCGAGTCGTTGTCCTGGTTCACCACCCACACGCGGTCACCACCGCTGCGCGGTTCCACCAGCATTTGCGTCGAGCTTCGGCTGCGCCGGCCGGTGGCCGTCGGCAGTGCAACCCGCTGCAGCACGCTGCGCGTCTCCACCAGGCCGCGGTCGTCGCGCACGGTGACGGTGACGATGTACGACCCCGGACCGGCAAAGGCATGCGTCGCGCTGGGCGAGGTCGACCAGGGCGTGTCGGGCGAACCGTCACCGAAGCGCCACTGATACTGTGGATTGAGGCCGATCGCGCTCGCGCTGAAGCCGGCAGGCGCACCGGGGTCGACCGGGGGCAGCGGCGCCAGCGCCGCATTGAGTGCGGTGCCGGCGCTGACGGTCCAGGTGAACTCGCGCGCAGCGACCAGGGTGCCGTCGCTTGCCGATGCGTTGACGTTGAAGCTGCCCGCGGCGCTCGGCGTGCCGCGAATCAGTCCGCTCGTCGAGTCGACCGCGAGCCCGGGTGGCAGCCCCGCAGCGGCGTAACGCAACGCATCGCCGTTGGGATCGGTGGCACGGAGCTGCAACTGGGCGGGCACGCCAAGGGCGCCGCTCTGGTTGGGCACCGCGACCATCTGCGGCGCCTGCGCGGCGTCCACCAGGCCGGCGACATTGATGCGCATCATGTTGGCGACGGACGGCACGCCGGCATCGTCGACGACATAGATCAGATAGTGCCCCGGTGGCGCGTCGGCAGCGCGCGCCGGCGCCTGCACCGTCAGCGTGGTGGCGCTTGCCGCGCTGAAGTTGAGCTCGACGAAGAGCTGGCCCATGTTGAAGCCGTGCGTGGCCGAGCCGGTCTTGACCAGGGTCACGCGGCGCACGCGCGTGGCATCGGCCACGCTGACCGCGAAGTTGCGCGCGATGTCGATCGTTGCCGGTGAGGCGGTGATCTGCGGCCGCGACGCGAGCTGGCCGTTGGCAGTGAAGAAGTACGGTGGGTAGTAGATCTCGGCGTTCAGGTTGGTCAGCGGACCGGGTGCACCGCCGCCCGCCACCAGCACGCTGCCGTCTGGCAGCAGCAGCGCCGTCGAGTGATACAGGCGGGCCACCTCGCCGGCGGCGCCCTGCAGCCAGGCGCCGGTCTCCGGGTTCCAGATTTCGGCCACCGTGCTGACGCCGATCAGTTCGTTCTCCACCTCCGCTCCGCCGGTGACGAGGACGCGGCCGTCCGGCAGCACGGTGGCGGTGGCCTCCGCCCGCACGCTGGCCATCGGCTGCGTGAGCGAGATCTCCGGCGTGCCGCCGCCGCGGATGTCGATCACCAGCGCGCGGCTGCGCACGCCGCCCGCGTGCAGGATGCGGCCGGGCCGGAACATGGCGGCGGTTGCGATCTTGCTGTCGGACTCGTCGAGCAGCCGCTCGCGCAGCACGGTGACGCGACCTTCACCGCGGGGATCGACGTAGTACATGCCGCCGGAACTCTCGTAACCGAAGATGCGCTCGCCGTCGGGCGCCAGCCAGTTGCGCGGGTACCAGTAGTCGAACGGGCTGGTGTCGGCGCCAGTGAGCAGGCGAAACACGCCGTCGTTGCCGCGCACCTCCGGCAGGGCGCGCCCACCCAGTCCACCCTGCACGTAGATCTCGCCGTTGAGCAGCGTGGTGGAGGTGGCGTACCAGCGCGGCAGGCTCATGTTTCGACCCTGCGTCAGGCTGTTGCCGCGATAGTCGAAGATCGTGCTCTGGCTGTTGCCGGTGTTGGTGGTGCGGGTGCCGGTCCAGTTGTCGCCGCCGGCCATCATCACTTCGCCGCTCATCGGCAGCACGATCTGCGAGCCACAGAACATGTCGACCTGGGTGCCGTTGGGCAGCGTCATGTGGCCGCCGTCGAGTCCTTGGACCGGATCCCAGATGTCGTAGATGAAGTATGCGGTCTGCCGGCCACGGCCGTCGGTGCCATAGGTGAGCACGCGTCCGTCAGGCAGCAGCACCGAGTGCGCGGCGATCAAGGGCCACGGCTTGAGCGGTGACCACATGCCGCGGCGATTGGCGTCGGCCGGAATCGGCAGGTTGGGAAAGGCCGGGGCGGCCAACGCGGCCCGGACGCGCTGTTCGTCCACATTCGGCGCGGGTGACGCACTGGGTACGACACCGGGTTCGCTGCCGCCGCCGCATGAGACGAGCAAGGCAGCGAGCATCGGTGTCACCCAGCGTGTCGCGCGCCGCACCCAGTTGCTACCAGTTGCATCCCGAGGTCGATGCGGTTCATCCCTCAGCGCACACACGCTCATCCTGCCTCCGCCATGTTGCCGCGCTTCGGCAAGCCTCATTCCGATGCGGGCGGCACCGTACGAGCGACGTCGCCCGGCGTGCGGCCATCAGCGCGCGCAGGGGCATATCGCTTGCTGCGGCAGCGGTCGACTGGCGCTGTTTACCGCGCTTGGGCGCCAGCGCCACGGCGGGCGCCGGGAGAACGAGACAAGGGCAAGACATGGCATCGCGAGCGTTCTGGCATATCGGTTGCGCGGCACTCTTTGCCACCGTGATCAGCGGGTGCGGTGGCGGCGGCAGCAACGGCGGCAGCCCCGCGCCTGCGCCACCGCCCGCAGCGGCACCACCGCCGGCGGCAGCACCCTCGACAGCAACCCCGACGCTGGCGCGCAGCGTGCTGCTCGACGGGCTGGCCAACCCCTGGGACCTCGCCGTCACCTCCGACGGCGCGCTGCTGTTCACCGAGAAGTGCAACGGCCTGTCGGTCCGGCGCAGCGATGGCACCGTGCGCCGCCTGTTCGGCGCGCCGGGCAGCGCCGTCGTCGCCGACGACTTCTTCTGCCGCGGCCAGAGCGGCATGCTGGGCTTGGCGCTCGATCCGGCGTTCGGCGCCAACCGCCTCGTCTATGTGTTCATGCAGTCGGACCGCAGTGCGCCGCCCACCAACCGCGTGCTGCGCCTGCGCGTCAACGACGACTACAGCGGCGTCACCGACCGCAGCGACATCGTCGCCGACATACCGTTCAAGCACGCCGCCAATGCGCACGGCGCGGTGGGCCAGCACAGCGGCGGGCGCTTGCGCTTCGGCACTGACGGACTGCTGTACGTGACCACCGGCGACAACCACGACGGCGCGCTGCCGCAGGACCGCACGCGCCTGGGCGGCAAGGTGCTGCGGGTCGATCGCAATGGTGCCGCTGCGCCCGGCAACAACGCCGGCGGCGGCGACGCACGCATCTTCACGCGAGGTCATCGCAACGTGCAGGGCGTTGCGTTCCGCCCCACCGACGGGCGCGTCTTCGCCTGCGAGCACGGCCCGGGCCACAGCGACGAGGTGACGCCGCTGTCGGCGGGCGGCAATGGTGGCTGGGATCCGCAGAACCGCAGCGGGCTTGACTGTGCCGACGGCTACTGCGGCTACGCCGGCAACGCCGAGACGATGTCGATGACCGATACCGTCCGCTTCGCCGATGCCCTGCGGCCGGTCTGGGTCAACCCGGAATCGCAGGGCGTGGGGCCTTGCACCTTCGTCGCCGGCCCGCAGTGGCGCGGCTGGCACGGCCGACTGCTGGTGGGCGTGATGGCCGACCTGCGGCTCGACGTGCTGCATTTGGACGATGCGGGCACCACGCTCGCCGGCCGGGTGACGGCCGACCTGCCGCGCGCCCGCTACCGGGCCCTGGTGCAGGGGCCGGACGGTCATCTGTACGTGGCCACCGACAGCGGCGAGATCTGGCGCGTGGTGGCGCAATAGCGTCGCCTTCGTACAACCCGACGGGTTGGGGCACGCGGCGCCCACGGGGCTCGTCCCGCCGAGCGCATTACCGCAGGCAGGGGGTTTGCGACCCGCTGAGCGCGCCGCCAGGGCGCCCAGCGGCGTGACGCGGCACACTCGCCCGATGGAAGCCGAATTGGCCCCAGATCGGCGCCCAGATTGGCACCTAGGTTGACACCCAAGTCGCTGCGGGAGGATGCATGACCAGGAAGCTCTTGATCGGATTCGGCGTCGTCGTTGCGCTGCTGGTGGTGGCGATCATTGCGCTCGTCACCTTGGTGGACGTGAACCGCTTCAAGCCGCAGATCGCCCAGGCGGTGCAAGATCGGTTCAACCGCACGCTGGCGATCGAGGGCGACCTGTCGCTGACGGTGTTCCCGCGCATCGGCGTGGCGCTGCCCCGCACCACGCTGTCGGAGCACCGCGGTCCCGCCACGTTTGCCAGCCTGGATGGAGCACGCGTCTCGGTGGCACTGCTGCCGCTGCTGTCGGGCCGGATCGAGGCCGGCACGGTCAGCGTGTACGGGCTGACCGCGACCATCGACAAGCGCGCCGATGGCACGACCAACGTGGACGACCTCATCAAGGGCGATACCGCTGCCGCACCGGCTGCACAACCAAAAGACGTCGGCGGCCCGCCGCAGTTCGAGATCGGCGGCATCGAGCTGGCCAACGCCAACCTCACCTACCGCGACCTGGCGGCGAAGAACACCGTCACCCTCACCCAGTTCAACCTCACCACCGGGCGCCTGGCAACGACGAGCCGCACCCCGGTAGACCTGTCGACGCGCTTTGCCGCCACGGCGCCTGCCGCGCAAGGTGAACTGACCGCCCAGGGCGAACTCGATCTCGATCTGGTGAAGCAGGTGTTCGGTGCGCGCGGCCTGAACCTGAAGTTGAAGGCCACGCTGGAGCAGCGCCCGGTCGATGTCACCGCGCGCGCCGGCGAGTTGCACTACGACGGCGCCAGTGGCGCGCTGAGCATCACCAAGCTCGATGCCACGGCGCAGGGCGCGCTCGGCACCGTGCAGCTGGACCAGGCACGTGTGGACGTGCCCGCCCTGGCCTGGGATCCGCGCACCAAGCGGCTGTCCGTTGGCGGCGTGCAGGTCACCGCGCGCGGCAAGCTGGGCGCGGACGCCCAGGCCGACAGCTTCGAGGCCGCGCTGGCCGCGCCGAAAATCGATGTCACGGAAACCGCCGCCACCGGCGAGCGTGTCACCGCCAGCGTCAAGCTCGGCGGGGCCCAGCGTATCGACGCCAAGCTGACCCTCGAAGGGCTCAGCGGGTCAGCCAAGGACCTGAAGATCGACAAGCTGTCGATAGTCGCCGACGTGATGCAGCCGATCGACAAGGAGCGCAGCCGACACATTGTGGCGCAGCTCGCGAGCCCGGTGAGCGCCAGTATCGATAGCCGCACCGTCGCGCTGCCCATGATCGCCGGCGACATCACGATGGAAGACCCGGCGCTGCCGCAGAAGTCGGTCAAGCTGCCGATCACCGCCTCGTTCTCGCTCGACGCCGTCAAGGAACTGGTGGCCGCGCGCTTCCTCACCAAGTTCGACGAGACCACGCTCGGCGCCGAGTTCGACGTGCGTGGTTTCACCGCGCCAAGGCTGACCTTCGATGCCAGCGCCGACAAGCTCAACCTCGACCGCTACTTCCCACCCACGCCGCCGCGCCCCGGCAATGACAGCGCCGACCCCGCGCCCGATCCGGTGGTCGATCTGTCGGCATTGAAGTCGCTCAGCCTCGCCGGCCAGGCGCAGGTCGGTCAGTTGCAGGCACGCGGCATCAAGGTGCAGAACCTGCGCGTGGCGCTGAAGGCCGCCGGTGGCCGGCTCGACGTGACGCCGCTGAGGGCGGGCCTTTACGGCGGCAGCGTCAACGCCAGCGCCTTCGCCCAGGCCGACAACCGCGTCGGCCTCAACGCCGCGCTGACGAACGTGAACATCGAGCCGCTGATGAAAGATGCGATCGACAAGGACCTGCTGGCCGGCCGCGGCAACGTCAAGCTCGACATCCGCACCGGCGGCGCGACAGTCAACGGCATGAAGCGCGGGCTCAACGGCAGCGGCACGGTGGCGCTGCGCGACGGCGCGGTCAAGGGCATCAATGTCGCCCAGATGCTGCGCAACGCGCGCTCGCTGCTGGCCGGCGGCCAGACCGAAAGCAAGACCGGCAGCGCCGCCGAGAAGACCGACTTCTCCGAGATGACGGCGAGCTTCGCGATCAAGGACGGCATCGCGCGCAACGACGACCTGGATCTCAAGAGCCCGCTGATCCGCGTCGGCGGCGCCGGCCAGGTCGATGTGCCGGCCGGCACCCTCGACTACACCGTCAAGGCCTCGGTGGTCGGCTCCCTCAAGGGCCAGGACGGGCGCGACATCAACGAACTGCGCGGCGTCACGGTGCCGGTGAAGCTCTCGGGTCCGTTCGAGAAGATCGGCTACAGCATCGACTGGGGCGCGGCCGCGCAGGACGCCCTGAAGTCGCGCGCCACCGAGCAGGTCAAGGAGAAGCTGCAGCCCAAGATCGACGAACAGCGCAAGAAGATCGAAGAGCGCGCGAAGGATGCGCTGAAGGGGTTGTTTGGGCGGTAGTCCAACGCCGCCCGCGCAAATCAACTGCGCAGCATTGATGGCACGGCGCGCCCGCGAGGCGCAGCGGCGGCGGCTTTCGACGCCCCATGCCCCTGCGTAAACTTCGCCCCCATGAACGCGACCATCACTCAGCTTCACCTGTATCCGATCAAGGGCTGCCGCGGCATCGCGCTGACGCAGGCCACGCTGGCCGCCACCGGGCTGGAGGTCGATGGCATCGGCGACCGCGAGTGGCTGGTGGTCGACGCCGACGGCGAGTTCCTGTCGCAGCGCGAGGTGCCGGCGCTGGCGCAGGTCGACACGCGCCTGACCGATGGCAGCCTGCGCCTGAAGGCGCCGGGCATGCTGCAGCTGGAGGTGCCGTTCGCGTCCGAGGGCGACGTGGTCAAGGTGCGCGTGTGGGACGACACGATCGCCGCGGTGACTCAGGGCGAGATCGCCGACGCCTGGTTCAGCCACGTGGTGGGCCGCCCGGCGCGGCTGGTGCGCTTCGACCCGGAGCACACGCGGCTGGCGAGCCACCGCTGGACCGGCAAGGACGAGGCGCCGTACAAGTTCGCCGATGCCTTTCCGCTGCTCATCATCGGCGAAGCCTCGCTGGCGGATCTGAACGCGCGGCTGGCGCGCGCCGGCCACGCGGCGGTGGACATGCGCCGCTTCCGGCCCAACATCGTGCTGGCCGGTCTCGAGGCCTACGAGGAGGACTACCTCAAGCACCTGCGCGCGGGCGAGGCGACGCTGCGCGCGGTCAAGCCCTGCGCGCGCTGCAGCGTGCCGGGCGTGGATCCCGACACCGGCGAGGTCGCGACCACCGTGCCTGATCTGCTGGCGACCTACCGCGGTCGCACCGGCGAACCGAAAGGGGTGATGTTTGGCGTCAACGCCATCGTCAGTGCCGGCGCCGGTCACCCGTTGCGCGTGGGCGACGCGGTCGACCTCGAACTCGATCTGTAGGCGGGAGCTCGCGGTGGATCGCCGGCGTCGCGCCCTGCTGCTGGCGCTGGTCGCGGCCAGCGCGACCGTGCGTGCGCAGCCGATCGAGTTCATTGCCCTGCGTCACCGCACCGCTGACGACCTGCTGCCGCTGCTGCGTCCGCTGGTCGAACCCGGCGGCGCACTCACCGGTCAAGGCAGCCAGTTGTTCCTGCGTGCCTCGCCGGCCAATGTTCGGCAGATCCTGCAAGTGCTCGCCACGCTGGACCGCATGCCGCGGCAGTTGCAGATCACCGTGCGCCAGGGCCGCGCGAGCGAGCAGACCGAGCACGCGCACGCTGCCGACGGCAGCGTGGTGATCGACAGCCGGCGCAGCCGCGGCAGCATCACGCTCGAGGCCGGCACCAGCCGCAGCACCGCCACCCGCAGCATCGACCAGTCGATTCGCGTGCTCGAAGGCGGACGCGCGACGATCGCCTTCGGCAGCGCGGTGCCGTTCACGTTTCGCCATTACGTGGCAACCGCCCAGGGGCTGACGGCGGTCGACGCCACCACCTACGTCGAGGCGGTCACGCAGTTCGCAGTGCGTCCGCTGCTTGCTGGCGAGGTGGTGACGCTCGAGTTGTCACCGCAGGACACGACGATCACGGCGCAGGGCATCGAGCGCGCACAGCTGATGACGCGCGTGCAGGGCCGGCTCGGCGAGTGGATCGCCGTGGGCGATGCCGACTCGCGGGAGCAGGTGCGGCGTGACGGCGCGCTGTCGTCGGAAGCGCGCGCCAGGTCGACCTCGCGCGGCGCCTGGGTGAAGGTGGAAGACGTGACCGCCGGGGCTCAGGCCCCCGTGCCCCCGGCACCGTTGGCACGATAGGTGGCGCGCCGCCACAGCGCCTCCACCGGTCCCTGCTGGAACCGCCGCATCCAGATCCGGCTGGCGGCGATCTGCGCGAGCACGATGAGCAGCGCCAGTGCGGACAGTTGCGCCACGCCGAGCCGATCGCCCCAGCCGAGTCCCCAGCCTGACAGCAGCCCACCCATCGCCACCGACTGCAGCAGGTAGTTGGTGAGTGGCATCCGGCCCGCCGGCGCGATCCATGCCACCACGCCATCGAGCGCGCTGCGCGCATGGGCGCGGACGATCCACGCCAGATACAGCGCGGCCAGCGGAAAGCTCAGCGACGTGAGTGTGAAACCCAGCACACTGGGATCGCCCGGTGTCTGGATCTGCGCCTGCAGCGTCAGCCAGCCACCGGCGGCGGCCACGGGCAGCGCGGCCCAGCCGATCTGGCGTGCGCGACGCCACACCTGCGGGTGGCGTTGCGGCTGCGTGAGCCACCCGAGCCGGCCGGCCAGTGCACCGAGCACGAACAGACCGACGATGTACGGCAGCGCCAGCGTCACCGACAGCAGGGTGACCTCGAGATAGTCGAATGCGTTGACCCAGACGAAGTCCAGGTAGCTGCCCTGCGCGGCCGTGAGGAAGCGGGCCAGCAACTCGGGCGGCACGTCGGCAGCCTGCGCCGCCGGCACGGTTGTCGCCGCACCCGCCGCGAGCAAGAGCAGCGCCAGGCTGAGCAGCGCGTAACCGATGAACCAGTTGCGCGCGTGCGCAGCGAGCGTGGCCGGCCGCGACTGCGCATACAGCAGCAGCACGAAGGCGCACACCGCATACGCGGTCAGGATGTCGCCGAAGTAGACGAAGACCCCATGCAGCACGCCGAGGGCGAGCAGGAACCACAGCCGCCGCCGATAGCTGCGCCGGGCGCTCGCCTCGGCGTCCTGCGTGATCCATGCAGCGCGCCGCAGGCTTTTCATCTGCACTGCAAAGCCATGGCCGAACAGGAACGCGAACAGCGACAGAAACTTGGTCGAGAGGAAGGTGGCCACGAGCAGGTAGATCGCGCGATCGCCCTGCGTCGGTGGCTCGGTGAATACCGTGAGGCCACCCACGCCCCACAGGTACGACAGGATGTTGACCTGCAAAATGCCGAACAAGGCAAACGCCCGCAGTGCGTCGATCAGCGCGACGCGCGGGGTGCCTCGCTGGGACGATGCCATGGTGTACCCGGCAGGCGGCACGGCAGCAGGGGGTTAACTCGGCTGCGCGCAGCGGTCAGGCGTCGCGCCCGCCCATCTGGGAGATCTTGGCGCGCAGCCACTTCTCCACCGAGGGGAAGACGAACTTCGAGACGTCGCCGCCGAGTTGCGCGATCTCCCGCACGATCGAGCCGGAGATGAACTGGTACTGGTCGGATGGGGTGAGGAACATCGTCTCGACATCGGGCAGCAGATAGCGGTTCATGCCGGCCAGCTGGAACTCGTACTCGAAGTCGCTCACCGCGCGCAGGCCACGCACGATCACGCGCGCATCGTGCTCGCGCACAAAGTCCTTCAGCAGGCCGCGAAAGCCGCACACCTCGACGTTCGGGTAGTGCGACAGCACCTCGCGCGCGATGCTGATGCGCTCGTCGAGCGAAAAGAACGGCTTTTTGTTGCGGCTGTCTGCCACACCGACGACGAGCTTGGGGAACAGCCCGGCGGCGCGTCGCACCAGATCCTCATGTCCGCGCGTGAGCGGATCGAACGTGCCGGGATAGACAGCGATCACCATGGTTCCCTCTCGTCCTCTGGCAGCGACAATGGTTGTTCTTGTTCGGCACAACAGGCGGGCGCGCGGGCCGGGTCATCCGACAAGACCATCAGCAGCGCGCCCAATCGACCCGATCGCGCCGCGGCATTATTCAGTGATCAGCCGAGTCGGGCAAATGGCCCGGCGTGAAGAGTTGAGCGTGCACATGGCCCGCCGTCATCGCGCGCACCGACACCAGGCCGACACGCGCCGCGGCCTCGTCCATCGGCGCGCCGCTTTCCACATAGATCAGGGCGCCGGCGGCCAGCAGCGGGCGTATGGCAGCCAGCGCGCGCGCATGCAGACCGGCGTCGAACGGCGGATCGATGAAAACGACATCGAACCCCCCGGGCGGCAGGCGCGCCGCCACGGCGAGCGCGTCACCCGCGACGACGTCGACCTGGCTCGCGCCCAGCTTGGCAACCAACGCGCGCAGCTGTGCCACCAACGCGGGCGCGCGCTCGACCAGCGTCACCGCGGCTGCTCCGCGCGAGGCAAGCTCCAGGCCCAGCGCGCCGGTGCCGGCAAACAGATCCAGCCCACGCAGCGTGGTCATGTCGGGCCGCAGGTGCGTCAGCCAGTTGAACAGCGTCTCGCGTACTCGATCAGGCGTGGGCCGCAGCCCGGGCGAGTCGGGTACCGGAAGCGGCGTGCGCTTGAAGCGGCCACCAATGATGCGCACCCGGTGCGGCGCCTGTGCATGCAGCGCGGGCTTGCGAAGGCGGTCAGGCTTCATGCCGGGGACGGAAGAGGGGCTCACGTAAACTGGTTCGACAGGCTTCGCATCATTGCAGAAGTCATCGATCCATCGTTGGGCAGGAGGCAGGTCCGTGGCTGGCTGGATGTCGCGTCTGAAGGACGGTCTGACGCGCACGCGCGTCAACATCGTCGGCCTGTTCTCGGGCGGCGTCATCGACGACACCCTGTTCGACGAACTGGAGATCGCACTGATCGGCGCCGACGTCGGCGTGGCGACCACCACCGAACTGCTGGCCGCGCTGCGCGCGCGCATCAAGCTCAACGGATTGAAGACGCCCGCCGAGGTGCGTGAAGCGTTGAAGGACGAATTGGCGACGCGACTGGCGGCCTGCGAAGGGCACATGAATTTGGACGCCGCCAAGCCCCTGGTGGTCATGGTGGCGGGGGTGAACGGTGCGGGCAAGACGACCAGCATCGGCAAGCTTGCGCACTGGCTGGCCGATCAGCGCAAGCGTGTGCTGCTGGCCGCCGGCGACACCTTTCGCGCCGCAGCGCGCGAGCAACTCGCTGTGTGGGGCCAGCGCAACGGCGTCGAGGTGATCCAGCAGTCCAGCGGCGATCCCGCCGCGGTCGTCTTCGATGCGGTGCAGGCGGCGCGGGCGCGCGGCATCGACGTGCTGATCGCCGACACCGCGGGTCGCCTGCCGACGCAGCTGCACCTGATGGACGAGTTGAAGCGCATCAAGCGCGCGCTGCAAAAGGCGGCCGACGTGCCGGTCCAGGGTCAGTTGCTCGCCGGCGCGCCGCACGAGATCGTGCTCGTGCTCGACGGCACCAACGGCCAGAACGCGCTGGCGCAGGTGCGCGCGTTCGACGAGGCGGTCGGACTGACCGGGCTCATCATCACCAAACTCGACGGCACCGCGAAGGGCGGCGTGCTGGCGGCGCTGGCACGCGAGCGCCGCAGCGCGGGCAAGGGTCCGTTGCCGATCCTGTTCATCGGCGTCGGCGAGAAGCTGGAAGACCTGCAGCCGTTCGTCGCGCGCGAGTTCGCCGAGGCGCTGATCGGCAGCGCGGAAGGCTGACGGCCAGCGCGCGCCGCGATGCGGGGCGCGGCCGGCGCCGGGTCAGTCCGATGTGCTCTTCGCGCCGGGGGCAGCACCACCGCCACCGCGCGGCTTGGGCGGCGCCGCCCGCTTGCCGTCGATCACGTGCGCGATCGCCAGCACCGGATGGCGCAGCAGCATGCGTGGCCCCGCATAGCGCATCATCACGCGTGTCTGCTCGCGCTGCTGCGGGCCGTAGCAATGGATCTGACAGTTGGCGCAGGTGGGCTTGTCCGACCCATATGGGCAGCCGGCCAGCCGCTTGCGCGCGTAGTCGAACAGGCCGGCGCAGGCTTCGCACAGGCGATCACGGTCGCGCGCCGCGTCGGCGTGATGGTCTTGGCAGTAGATGCGCAGCATCACCGCCATCGTCTTCATCTCGCGCGACAGTCGGGGAGTGGCCAGGCGCGCCTGGCGCTGCGCGGCGCCGCGAGGCAGCGGCTGCAGGGGCGACGGAGTGGATTTCATGCGCAGATGCTGCGATGCCGGTCACCTGCCGCTTCTGCGTTGAATCAAGTGCAGCGAACCAAGCAGCCGTTCCATTGTGGGTAGGCGGCGACACGACCCGGTCGGCTTGCGCGCCGTGACCGGATGTCATCTGCAGCCACCAGCACCCTGCGCCGACATGGACTTGCCGCAACAGAATGTCGTTGACGGCACCGTAGAATCAGCGCGCCGAACCTGGCCGATCACGCCGCATGTCCGGCACCCTGCGCCGGCATTGCGTCCGCAGCGCCCCCGACGACACCGCCTCGACGTACCCGACCCATGCTGCTCGCTGCCGTCGATCTCGGCTCCAATAGTTTTCGTCTCGAGATCGGCCGCGTCGACGGTGCTCACATCGAGCGGCAGGGCTACTGGAAGGAGACGGTGCGCCTGGCGGCTGGCCTGGACGACAGCAATCGCCTGACCCCGCGGGCGATCTCGTCGGCCTGCGAGACATTGGCGCGCATGAACGAGCGCCTGCGCGGCATGAGCGCCCGGCAAGTGCGGGCGGTCGGCACGCAGACGCTGCGCAGCGCGACCAACATCGACCAGTTCCTGATGGAGGCCCAGCATGCGCTGGGCTTTCCGATCGAAGTGATCGCGGGTCGCGAGGAAGCGCGACTGGTGTTCGAGGGCTGCATGCACACGCTGCCTCCATCGCCGCAGCGGCGCCTGGTGGTGGACATCGGCGGCGCCTCGACCGAACTGATCGTCGGGCGCGGGTTCAATGCGGAAAGCGCCGAGTCGTTCAAGGTCGGCTGTGTCAACACCACGCTGCGCTTCTTCAAGGACGGCCTGATCGATCGCGGCAGCTTCAAGCGCGCCCAGGTGGCCGCCGGCGCGGCGATCGAGGAGGCGATCCAGCAGTTCTCGCGCAGCCAGTGGGACGAGGCGTTCGGCTCCAGCGGCACCGCCGGCGCAGTGAGCGACATCCTGCGTGCCGAGGGCTGGAGCGACGGCACCATCACCAGCGACGGCCTGCTCAAGCTGCGCCAAGGAATCATCGCGGCAGGCGAGGTCAAGCGGATCCGCTTCGCCGCGCTCAAGCCCGAGCGCCAGGAAGTGATTGCCGGTGGCGCCGCCGTGCTCAGTGCGGTGTTCGAGGTCCTGGGGCTGACCGAGATGCGCACCGCGCGCGGCGCGTTGCGCGTGGGCGTGCTGTACGACCTGCTGGGCCGACGCGAGAGCCGGGACCTGCGCGACGCCACGGTGGAGCGGCTGCAGAACCGCTTCGAGGTCGACCGCACGCAAGCCAAGCGGGTGGCAAAGATCGCGCTCGATACGTTTGCCGTGCTGGCCCCGGACGCCGACGAGGAGCACGTCAAGCGCCTGGCCTGGGCTGCAGCGCTGCATGAAGTGGGCTTTGCAATTTCGCATGCCGACTATCACAAGCACGGCGCCTACCTGGTGGCCAATGGCGACCTGGCCGGGTTCTCCACCTCGGACCAGGAGCGCATCGCGCTGCTGATCGTGGGCCAGCGCGGCAACTTGCGTAAGGTCGCCGTGGCGCTCGAGGATCCGGCGCGAGCAGCCAAGATCCTCTCGTTGCGGCTGGCGATCCTGTTGTGCCACGCGCGGCGCGACGTCACCCTGCCGCGCTGGTCGCTGCGCGCGGCGCGCGACATGATCGACATGGCGATCGATGGCGCCTGGCTGGCCCATCATCCGCTCACCGAGTACCTGCTGCAGGAAGAAGCAGCACAGTGGGACAAGGTCGGCGTGCGCTTTGCGCTGCGCACGCTTTAGCTAGCGGCGCACGCGGGCCGACCGTGGTCCGTTCACAGCAGGTCGGGATTGACCACCGCGCGCAGCACGACCTGAGTCTCGCTGTCACGCGTGCGTGACTGCAGCCACCACACTGCGCCTTTCTTGATCGCCCAACTGGGCGGACCGCCACCGAGCAACTGGCTGACGACCCAGCCCAGGGTCGGTTGATGGCCGACCACGACGATCGGCGCGCGCGCGTCGGGCCAGTCCACCGCCGCCAGCAGTTCGGTCGGACCGGCGCCGGGCGACAACGCTTCAACCGTGCGCAACTTGCGGTGCCCGACCTCGGCCAGCGCGCGCGCTGTCTGCTGCGCGCGGGTCGCGGGGCTGACCAGGATGCGGGTCGAATCGGGCAGGTGCGCATGCAGCCATTCGGCCATGCGTCGCGCCTGCTTCTCGCCCTTGCCGGTGAGCTTGCGGCCGAGGTCCGGCTCGCCGGCTTCGGCCTCGGCGTGGCGCCAGAGAATCAGTTCCATTTTGGCCTCCTCAGGTCGACGCGCCGGTATCGGCCGCGAGCATCGTCATCAGCTGCTGCTGCGCCGATGCGGCCTGGCCGACGGGCTTGCCCACCTTGCGAGTGGCGGTGGTTCCGGTCCACCCGCGCGGCCGCCGATAGCCGCCATCGGCGCCGAGGATCCAGGCATCGGCTGTGTCGTCGAGATAGATGCGCAGCCCTTCGTCGATCACGCGTTGCTTGAGCTTCTTGTCGAGCACGGGCCAGGCGATCTCGATCCGACGAAACAGGTTGCGCCCCATCCAGTCGGCGCTCGCCAGGTACACGTCATTGGCGCCACCGTTGCGGAAGAACCAGATGCGGTGATGCTCGAGAAAGCGGCCGAGGACCGATCGCACGCTGATGTTCTCCGACAGCCCCTTGACGCCGGGCCGCAGCGCGCAGGCGCCGCGCACGATCAAGTCGATCTTCACGCCGGCCTGCGACGCCGCGTACAGCGCGTTGATGGTGGCTTCGTCGATCAGGCCGTTCATCTTGGCGATGACCCGGCCGGGCTTGCCGGCGGCGGCGATCTTGGCCTCGTTGGCGATCGACGCCACCACACGCTTGTGCAGGGCGAACGGGGCCAGCCACAGATGGGTCAGCTTCTCGACCTTGGTCAGGCTGGTCAGGTGCAGGAACACCCGCTCCACGTCGGTGCAGATCTGCGCATTGGCGGTGAGCATGCCGAAGTCGGTGTACAGCTTGGTGGTGCTCGGATGGTAGTTGCCGGTGCCAAGATGAACGTAGGGCACCAGCCGCGGCTTGGCGGCGCTGCGTCGCCGGACCGAACCGTGCGCCGGTTCCTCTTCCTCGCGCCTCAACACCAGCAGCATCTTGGCGTGCGTCTTCAGCCCCATCACGCCATAGACCACCTGCGCGCCCACGCTTTCGAGCCGCTCGGCAAGGTTGATGTTGGCTTCCTCATCGAAGCGCGCCTTCAGTTCGACCACGACGGTGACTTCCTTGCCGCGACGCGCCGCGTCCACCAGCAGGTCGACCAGCACGGACGCCGTGCCAGTGCGGTACAGCGTCATGCGAATCGCCACCACGCGCGGATCGGCTGCGGCCTGGCGCAGAAACTCGATCACCGGCTCGAAGCTCTCGAACGGATGGTGCAGCAGGATGTCGCCGCGGCGGATCGCCTCGAACATGCCGACGCCATCGGCCGACTGCGTGACCTTGGCCGGCCAGGCCGGCACGAACGGCCGCCAGCGCAGCGCCGGCTGGTTGATGTGATCCACGAGCTGGTTCAGCCGCACCAGGTTCACCGGACCGTCGACGCGGTAGACCGCTTCGTTGGGCAGCTGGAACTGCTCGCGCAGCAAGGCCTCGAGCGCCGGCGGGCAGGTGCGCAGCACCTCGAGCCGGATGGGATTGCCGAAGTGGCGCTGGGTCAGCTCCATGCGCAATGCCTGCCGCAGGTTGCTGACCTCGCGCTCGTCGACCCACAGGTCAGAGTCGCGCGTCACGCGGAATTGCGAGAAGCCAGCAACGCCGCGCCCGGGAAACACGTCCTGCAGATGCGCGCGAATCACCGAGGTCAACATCACGAAGGCGTGCTTGCCTTCGCTCAGGCGCAGCGGCAACGGGATCACCCGCGGCAGCACGCGCGGCATCTTCAGGATCGCAATGCTGGCGGCGCGGCCGAACGCGTCCTTGCCTTCCAGTTGGACGATGAAATTGAGCGCCTTGTTCATCACCTGCGGAAACGGGTGCGACGGATCGAGCCCGATCGGACTGAGCAGCGGCCGCACCTCACGCTCGAAGTAGTCGCGCACCCACGCGCGCTGCGTCGCATTGCGCTGGGCGTGATTGAGCACCACGATGTCCTGCTTGCCCAGCGCGGGCATGACGACGTCGTTGAACAGGCGGTACTGGGCATCGACCAGCAACTGCGCCCGCGCGGCGATGCGTTCGAACTCGGGCCAGCGGGTCGACCCGGGCGTCCAGCCGCCGTCGTCCCTCATCTCGTCGATCAGGTCGGACAGGCGCACCTCGAAGAACTCGTCCAGGTTGGACGAGACGATGCAGATGTAGCGCAGCCGCTCGGCCAGCGGCACGCTGGTCCGGGTGGCGAGCGCCAGCACGCGTTCGTTGAACGCGAGCAGCGACAGCTCGCGATTGAGCAGGCGCGATGAGGGGTCAGCCGCAACCGCCGACGACGTGGTGATGTCCGTTTCCTTCAGGCGCTTGGGTTCGTCGAGGGGTATCGACGACGTCGCGCGCTTCTGCGTCTTCTTCTTGCGAACCATAGTCAGGGCCGATGACGTGATCGTGACGACAAGTGTGCGCCGCCGCCGGGCGGCGCGACGGGTCGCACGCGTGAGTTCGTACAATCGCGCGCCGCTGACGGTACTGGTCGGCGACCCGCTGCACAGCCCGCCGATGTCCAATCCGCCCCCTCCCCCACCCGCATCCGCGCCGATGCTCGAGTTCGAGCGCGTCAGCTGGCGTCGCGGCGAAGTTCGACCGCTCCTGACTGACATCAGTTTCACGGTCATGCGGGGGGAGTTCGCCGTCATTCGCGGCGCCAATGGGGCGGGCAAATCGATGCTGCTGCGCCTGGCAGCCGCGCTGGCGACGCCCGATAGCGGCTGCGTGCGGATAGCCGGCCAGGACATTGGGCGCCTGCCCAAGCGCGCGCTGCCGGTATTGCGGCGGTCGCTCGGCATCGTGCCCCAGGAGCTATTGCTGCTGAACGATCGCAGCGTGCTCGACAACGTGATGCTGCCCTCCCTGGCCACCGGTGCCGGTGGCAGCGAGGCGAGGTTGCGCGCCCGCGCCGCGCTGACCCGCTGCGGGCTCGACCCGGACGAGGCCGCCCGACTGCGCCCGGCGCTGCTCGGCGGCGGTGACCGCCAACGTGCTGCGTTGGCACGCGCGCTGGTGAATCGGCCGTCGCTGTTGCTGGCAGATGAGCCGACTGCACATCTGGATGGCGGTCATGCCGCCGACGTGCTGCTGCTCCTGGCACAGTTCAGCGATGCTGGCGTCGCCGTGCTCGTGGCATCGCGCGACGAGCGCGAATCCTGGCCGGCGCGTGCACGCCAGTGGCGACTCGCCGATGGCGTTCTGCAGCCCGCGGCGCCGGCGGTTGCGGCATGAGACCGTCGGCAACGCCGGCTGGGCCGATCCCTGAGCGCAACACGGAGGCCGTGCAGTGACCTGGCTTGCCTCACGTTCATTCGCACTGACGTGCGCCGTGCAACGGCTTGCGCGCCGGCCCTGGGCCACACTTACGACTCTGGTACTTGCTGCGCTCGCGATCGCGCTGCTGCTGGCGCTCGGGACCTTGGCGCTGGCACTGCAGCCTGCGTGGACGCGCCTGGGCGCGCCAACCCAGGCGGTGGTGTTCCTGAAGATCGGCGCCACAACCGCCGATATCACCCAGTTGACGTCGACCGCGCTCTCCCAGCCGGGCGTGACGGGTGCCTCACACGTTCCGCGCGATGCGGCGCTGGCTGGTCTGGCGCGCATCGCGCCGGGTGCGGCGCTGCCCGAGATCAAGGTGAACCCACTGCCGGATGCGATCGTGGTGCGGTTCGCGGCGCGTGCAAGTCCTGAGGAGACGCGCGCCGCCATCGCATCGTTGAGTCAGGCCACGCGGGTCGACGCGGTGCAGTTCGATGCGCAACGGCATCGCCGCTGGCATGCCTCAATCGCGCTGGCCCTGGCGATTGCCGGCGGGCTCGGTTTGGTGACGCTGCTGATCACGTCGGGGCTGGTCCTCGTCGCGCACCGCGCCTTGGCGCCGCTCGATCCGGACGAACGAGAAGTGCTGCATCTGGCCGGCGCCGACCCTGGCTTTGCGAACCTCCCTGCTGCCTTAGCAGGGGCACTGCTCGGCGGCGCGTCCGCTCTGCTCGCCATTGCCCTGGTGGCGGGCGGTATGACCGCCTTGGCGCCTGTCACGGAGGAACTTCGCAGCGCCTGGGGATCAGACGTCGCATGGTCTTTGCCTGCCCTTTCGACATTGGCGACGCTGGCGGCGGTCGGCGTCGTCATCGGCTGGTTGGGAGGAAGGTGCTCTCACCGATAAACGGCAAAGCCAGGGTCAGCCAGCTGTGTGTGATCACTCTCACCGAGATGGCTCGCTAGCCTGCAGTGAAGTCACGGCCCGCCAAATTGAACCATTTTTCCAGGTCGGACTCCGACATCTGGCACTCTCCAATGTCGAGTGCTAACATTATTTCAAGGAGGCTTTCAGCCAATGACGACAGCTCACGGTAACGCGTTGATTCCATTCGGATCGGCCAGTGCATTTGCGCTGCAGCCTGCGGTCGTCGGGAACCTGGACGCGTACATCAGCGCCGTCAACCGGATTCCGATGCTGACCGCCGAGGAAGAGACCCGGCTCGGCCGCAGCCTGCGCGACAACAACGACTTGGAAAGCGCGGGTCGGCTGGTTCTATCGCATCTACGGTTGGTGGTTGCGGTCGCTCGCAGCTATCTCGGCTATGGCCTGCCGCATGCCGACCTGATTCAGGAAGGCAACATCGGGCTGATGAAGGCCGTGAAGCGCTTTGATCCAGAGCGCGGGGTGCGTCTGGTCTCGTTCGCGCTGCATTGGATCAAGGCCGAGATCCACGAGTACATCCTTCGCAACTGGCGGCTCGTGAAGGTGGCCACCACCAAGGCGCAGCGCAAGCTGTTCTTCAACCTGCGCAGCATGAAGCAGGGGCTGGGGACGATGTCGCCCGAGCAGGTTGCCGGCATGGCCCGCGAGCTGAACGTCAAGCCCGAAGAAGTGGTCGAGATGGAGACCCGTCTATCCGGCGGCGATGTCGCGCTCGAGGGACGGGTGGAAGACGGCGAAGAAGAGTACGCGCCGATCGCCTTTCTGGCCGACTCCAACTCCGAACCGACCGAGGTGCTGGCGCGCCGCGAGTACGACCACCTGCAGACCGATGGCATTCGCAGTGCGCTTGATGCGCTCGACGCACGCAGCCGACGCATCGTCGAGGCGCGTTGGTTGGCCGAAGATGCGGATGGCACGGTCGGCAGCGCCACGCTCCACGATCTGGCGCAAGAATTTGGTGTCTCTGCGGAACGAATTCGCCAGATCGAAGCCAAAGCTCTACAGAAGATGCGCGTCAGCATGCAGGCTGCATGATGACGAACTGCTTCTGACGGTTGGTTGCACGCAAGGCTCCGCCTCACCCCCTCTCCTCCGACGAGGCGGATTTTCTGGCCCCACCTGTTGGCGGGGCCTTTTTATTGGGTGAAGCGAACGCGGCCTGGTGATCGAGGCTGATTGAGGTTTATCGAGGTGACTAGAGCAGTTGCTTCACATCGGCGGCGATCGCGTCAACGCCTGCGGCGTGCCTCACGAACAACCGGATGCGGCCGTCCTTGTCGAACACATAGCTGCCCGCCGTGTGATCGATGGTGTACGACAAGTCTGTCTTGCCAGGCACCTTCTGATAGAACACCTTGAACTCGCGTGCGGTCGCGCTGATTTCATCGGCCGTTCCAGTCAGGCCGACGAAACTCGGATCGAAGCTCGACACGTAGCTGCCCAACACCGTCGGCGTATCGCGCCGCGGATCGACGGTGATGAAGATGACCTGCAGACGCTCGCCATCTGCGCCGAGCTTTTCCTTGATCTGCGCGAAGTCGGACAGTGTCGTGGGACAAACATCCGGGCACTGCGCAAAGCCGAAGAACACGGCCACCACTTTGCCGCGGAATTCGCCGAGCGAGCGCTTCTTGCCACTGGCGTCGGTCAACACGAAGTCACGTGCGTAATTGGCTCCCGTGATATCGATGCTGTTGAACGTCGGTTTCGACGGTTGGCAGCCCGCAAGCAGCACGCCAAACGACAACAAGCAAACCGCGAGCAGGCGCTGGGGGAGGGTCATCGGGACGGCAGGCGGCCGCGCTGGCGGCACCGGATCAGGAGATGTAGTGATCGACCAGCAGCGCGGCGAAAAGTGCCGCCAGATAGACGATCGAGTAGTTGAACGTCGCGCGTGCGAGCTGATCGCTGTAGGACTTCACGAGCCCCCATGTGTAGCCGAGGAAGATCGCGCCGAGCGCCAGTGCACACGCGAGATACAGCAGTCCCGACATGCGGATCGCGAACGGCAGCGTGGTGGTGGCCACGAGAACGATCGTGTACAGCAACATGTGCAGGCGCGTGAGTTCAGGGCCGTGCGTGATCGGCAGCATCGGCAACCCGGACTTTCGGTAGTCGTCGATGCGGTACAGCGCCAGCGCCCAGAAGTGCGGCGGGGTCCACACGAAGATGATGAGCGCCAGCAGCCAGGCTTCAGCCGGGACCGTATTGGTGATGGCTGCCCACCCGAGGACCGGCGGCATGGCCCCGCTCAACCCGCCGATCACGATGTTCTGGGGCGTGTTGGGCTTGAGCAGGACCGTATAGATGATCGCGTAGCCAACGAACGTGGCAAACGTCAGCCACATCGTCAGCGGATTGACTTGCGTGTAGAGCACCCACATGCCGGCGCCGCCGATGACACCAGAAAACACGATGGCCTGCAGCGGCGTGATCTCCCCCTGGGCAAGCGGGCGCATGCGGGTACGCGCCATCTTGGCGTCAATGTGGCGCTCGATGATCGAGTTGACGGCGAACGCCGCGCCAGCGAGCAACCAGATGCCGATCGACGCCACCAGCACGCGCGACAGCGAAGGCAGCTCCGTGGTCGACAGGAACATGCCGATCACTGCACAAAAGAGCGCCAATTGCGTGACGCGCGGCTTCGTCAGCAGCCAGTACTGGCGCGCGATGTGCGGCAACAGGTCGGACGGCGACGTGCGGGCGGGCGACTGCATCGGGGAGGGACCTGGTTGCCGAGAAGAAGAGCAGCGAGCGGGCGAGTTTACCGTGCAAGCACCACCGCACCACGCGGTACAACCCGGCTGGCGGTACGGGCGAGACGGTAGTTGAGCGCCACCATCAGCGCGACCAGCGCGGCGGCCCCCCCGTTGTGCATCACCGCAAGCAACAGCGGCCATTGCAGCACGACATTCGACAGCCCGGTCAAGAACTGCAGCAGGGCCACCGCAGCCAACGCGCGTGCCAGCGGCTGCAGGCCTTCAACGCGCCAGGCACGCCAGGCAAGGAGCGCGATCACCGCGATGAGCACGTAGGCGAACTTGCGGTGAACCCAGTGGATCGCGACCAGGGCCTGGAACGTGATCGACTCACCGGTCGGCGTCATGCCGAGGTCGCGCCAGATCGTGAAGCCCTGCGCAAGGTCCATGTCAGGAACGATCTTGCCGTGACACAGCGGGAAGTCCGGGCAAGCAAGCACGGCGTAATTGGTGCTGACCCATCCGCCCAGGGCGATCTGTACGAATAGCAGCACAAACGCAGCTACGGCGAGCGGCCGCAACCCGCCGGAGAACATGCCGCTTTGCAGAGCCGCCGGAGACTCGCGCAGCGCTTGCCACACCAGCAGCGCCAGCAATGACACGCCGCCGAGCAGGTGCACCGTCACGATCGCCGGCTGCAGCTTCATTGTCACGGTCCAGGCGCCAAAGGCGCCCTGCAGGCAGACAGCAAACAGCGTGAAGGTGGGCAGCGCGGGCGACTGCTCGGGGCTGCGGGTGCGCAGCCAGCGGCGCCACGACATCACCATGAGCACGATGATCAGGAACCCTACGGCCATCGCGAAATAGCGATGCAGCATCTCGATCCAGGCCTTGGTCATCGTCACCGGGCCGGTCGGCAACGCGGTCTCCGCTGCCCGGATCGCTTCGCCCGCCGAGAGTGGGTTCGAGTGCCCATAGCAGCCCGGCCAGTCCGGGCAGCCAAGGCCGGAATCGGTCAGCCGCGTGAAGGCGCCGAACATGATGAGGTCGAACGTCAGGAACGCCGTGACCCAGGTGAGCTTGCGCTGCTTGTCCGGGTCGCGCGACAGGGCGACATAAGCCAGCGGCAGCGCGGCAATGGCCACCGCCTTGACCGCAAGCCAGAACAGGGCGCCGTCTTCAAGCATGTTGCAAGTCTCGCTAACCGACCCGCGACGCCTTGAGCAGGCGTCTGATGTCGCGCTTCATGCGGTTGGGATCGGCCGCCCGCGGCCAACGCATCATCAGGTTGCCGAGCGGATCGATCATGTAGATGTGATCCTCGATGCGGGCCGTGGCCTCCTCAGGGATCGGCATGAACCGCAGAGGGTCACGGCTGACGCGCAGGAAGTGGGTGCCATCGAACTCCCGCAGCAGCATCGTCTGCAGCGGCTCGCCGTCGGTCACCAGGAACACGCGTTCGATGCGGTCGGCGTCCTTGCCTTGCGCGGTGCGCAACTGGCGCATCTGCCACAGCTTGTTGCGGCAGGTCTCGCCGCATGCCGATTCATCGACCTGGAGCATGACCCAGCGGCCACGCAGCTTGGCCAGATCGAAGGAGGTGCCATCCTGCAAGCGCGCCTCGATTGATGGCAGCGGGATCTGCGGCTCGATCAGTTCGCCGTAGTTGGTACGTCCGCTGGGGGGCAGCACGTAGTAGGCAAGGTAGGACGCGACCACCGGCGCCACGCAGATGATGATGAGCAGGTACAGCGTGCGGTACAGGCGCCAGTGGGATGGCGAAGACGTTGAAGCCATGGTCACGACGGGGAACTCCTTGCCTGACGTGTGCGCCAGGTGCGCACGCTGAAGTAAGTAGTGAGCAGGACGATCAACCCTGCCAGCGAATACCACTGGAAGGCGTAACCGCGATGCTTGTCGACGCCGGAAGCGGGTCGTGCCCAACGACGACTCAGACCGTCGTTCGTTTCACTGGTCTGCTGAACCACCAGCCGCGCCACCGCGAGGCCGCTGATCGCCTCGAAGCGGTCGTAGTCGAGATTTTGCCAAATCGCCGGCAACGGCCCGCTCACCGAGCCGTCACCCAACTCGAGCAACCGTGGTGCATGGGTCACGGCAAGACCCTCGATACTCAATACCCCCGATGGCTCCCCGATCGCAGGCAGGCGCGCGCGATCAGTCGCGTCGCGCGCGATCCAGCCGCGATTGACGAGCACGACCATGCCGTCGGTGAGCTTCATGGGGGTGAGCACCCAGAAGCCTGGTCGAGCATCGAGTTGACGATTGTCGAGCCAAACCGTGCGCGCATGATCGAACTGACCGCGCAACGACACGCGCATCGGCAGCGCAGGAGGTGACGGAACCTGAGCTGCGAACAGGCTGCGCGGCGGCGCCTGTTCGGCCGCGTCCCACTGCGCCTCAATGGCGAGCTTCTGCGCCGCGCGATGGGTCTGCCAGTTGCCAAGCAAAATCGCCAGCGCGCACGCCGCCAACGCGAGCACCAGCAGACCGGCTGTGCGCAACACGTCTGCTCTCATGCGAAGTCACGACGGATCGTCTTCACGCAGCAGCAGCGGCCGGCAACCCCGGTACGATGCGTCGATGGTCGACGAGCAATCCGCATGAAGATCTTCATCGCACTCGCCTTTCTCGGCATTCTTGCCTCACTGGGCTCCGCACTGGTGTTCCTGATGCGCGACAAGGGCCAGACCAACCGGACCGTGAACGCGCTGACTCTGCGCGTCGGCCTGTCGATCGCGCTGCTGGCGTTCATCTGGTTCAGCTACTGGATGGGCTGGATCGAGCCGCGCGCGTACTAGTCGGCAAGCGTTGCGGGTTGGACGGCGCGCAACCGAGACGGTTCACACGGATCAAAAAGGAAAAGGCGCCGAGGGCGCCTTTTCAATTGCCACCCGATGCTGTCTAAAGCCAATAGACGATGATGTACAGGCCGATCCAGACCACGTCGACGAAATGCCAATACCAGGCCGCAGCCTCAAACGCGAAGTGCTGGTCGGGCTTGAAGTGGCCCTTCATCAGTCGAATCGCGACCACCGTGAGCATGATCGCCCCGATCAGCACGTGCAGGCCGTGAAAGCCCGTCAACATGAAGAAGGTTGAACCGAAGATGCCAGAGGACAGCTTCAAATTCAGATCGGCATAGGCGTGTATGTACTCGTAGGCCTGCACGCCCACGAAGGTGAAGCCGAGCAGGAGCGTGATGATCAGCCAGTTGATCGCCTTCTGGCGGTTGTCGGCACGCAGCGCATGGTGCGCGACCGTCAGCGTGAAGCCGGATGTCACGAGCAGCGCCGTGTTGATGGTGGGCAGCCAGAACGGACCGAAGGTCGCAAAAGGATCGATCGTTCCGGCAGGGCCGGCGTGCGGCCAGGCAGCGGTGAAGTCCGGCCACAGCAGTTTGTGGTCGAAGTCACCGAGAGACGGCATGGTAATGGCGCGGGCATAGAACAGCGCACCGAAGAACGAGGCGAAGAACATCACCTCGGAAAAGATGAACCAGCTCATGCCCCAGCGGAACGAGACATCGACCTGGCGACCGTACGCGCCGCTTTCGCTTTCGCTCGACACTGCGCCGAACCAGCCTCGCAGCATGTAGAACAGGATGGCCAGACCCAGCAGCAGCGGGAACCAGCCCAGAGCCACCTTGTTGACGACCATGGAGGCGCCGAAGGCGGTGAAGATCATCGAGATCATGCCGACCGCCGGCCAATTCGATGGCGCGGGAACGTAGTAATGCGGCGCTTCTGCGGCCGCTCCGTGCTGGGCTCCCATCCTGGCTCTCTCCTCTTGTGTCTTTATGCCGATGCCGTACCGACTAGGGCAGCACGATGAACTTGATGATGCCGATCAGGATCGCGATGAAGGCCGCTACCGCCACGACTGCCATGACGATCACGTGCACCGGGTTCAGGCTTTCTGCATCCTGCTCGTAACTGGACTGCTTGCGCACGCCAAAGAAGGACCAGAGCACCGCCTTGGCAGTCTGACCGAACGTCGCCGTACGTCGGGGCGGCTGCGGCTCCTGGGTCATCTGCGTGAATCCGTCAGCTCGGACCATTGGTTCTCTCCGGAACGGCCGCCTGCTCCGGACGCGCAGCACCCGGGATCTCGAAGAACGTGTACGACAGCGTGATCTGGTTGACGTCCTTGGGCAGGTCCGGGTCGATAAAGAACACGACCGGGAACTTGCGCGATTCACCCGCCGCCAGCACTTGCTGCTTGAAGCAGAAGCACTCGAGCTTCTGAAAATACGGACCGGACTGCAGCGGCGCGTAGCTTGGAATGGCCTGGCCAACCATCGGGCGACCTTCGAGATTCACCAGGTCGTAATCGACGTGCACCAGTTCACCTGGATGCACTTCCATGTGATTCACATGTGGCTTGAAGCGCCATGGTCCCTGTCGGTTGGCGTCGAACTCGACGATCACCTTGCGACTGGTATCGACCTGCGTGTTCTTCGCCCGCGCGACCGCCTGTGGATCCTTGTTGGTCAGCAGGTTGATGCCGGTGACCTCGCAGATCTTCCGGTAGATCGGGATCAACGCCCAGCCGAAGCCGAACATCAACAGCGCAACCACGAGCAGCTTGCGCACCATGGTGGCGTTGTCACGCGCGACCCCAAGCGCCGCGGTGCGCTCGTTGTCAATGGGTTGCTGCCGGTCCGTCATCTCAGGCTAGCAACCAGTACTTCACAACCACACCCGCGAAGAACACCGCGGCGATCGACAACAGGGTGAGCCCCGTGCGCCGGTTCTGCCGCTTCTCGTCGTCGCTCAACATCGACGTGCTCATCGCTGCGTCCTACTTGACCACGGGTGGTGTCTCGAACGTGTGGAACGGCGCGGGCGATGCCACCGTCCACTCCAGTCCGCCGTCGCGCGCTTCCCAGGGGTTCGCGGCCGCCTTGGGTCCACCCTTGATGCACTTGATCACCACATACAGGAACAGCAGTTGCGTCAGGCCGAAGCCGAACGAGGCGATGGTCGCCAGCATGTTGAAGTCGGCGAACTGGTTGGCGTAGTCGGCGTACCGGCGCGGCATGCCGGCGAGCCCGAGGAAATGCATCGGGAAGAACGTGATGTTGAAGAAGATCATCGACAGCCAGAAATGCAGCTTGCCGAGCGTCTCGTCGTACATGTGGCCGGTCCACTTGGGCAGCCAGAAATAGGCGCCGGCAAACAGCGCGAACAGCGAACCCGCCACCAGCACATAGTGAAAGTGCGCCACCACGTAGTAGGTGTCCTGCAACTGGATGTCGATCGGCGCCATGGCCAGGATCAGGCCCGTGAAGCCGCCCAGGGTAAAGACGAAGATGAAGCCGACCGAAAACAGCATCGGCGTCTCGAAGGTCATCGCGCCTCGCCACATGGTGGCGAGCCAGTTGAAGATCTTCACCCCAGTGGGCACCGCGATCAGCATGGTCGCGTACATGAAGAACAGCTGGCCGGTCACCGGCATGCCGGTGGTGAACATGTGGTGAGCCCACACGATGAAACTCAAGATGGCGATCGATGCGGTGGCGTAGACCATCGACGCGTAGCCGAACAGCGGTTTGCGCGCGAACACCGGGACGATCTGACTGATGATCCCGAACGCAGGCAGGATCATGATGTACACCTCGGGGTGACCGAAGAACCAGAAGATGTGCTGGTACATCACCGGGTCGCCACCGCCGGCGGCATTGAAGAAGCTGGTGCCGAAGTGACGATCCGTGAGCGTCATCGTGATGGCACCGGCCAGCACCGGCATCACTGCGATCAGCAGGTACGCGGTGATCAGCCAGGTCCACACGAACATCGGCATCTTCATCAGCGACATGCCGGGCGCGCGCATGTTGAGGATGGTCGTGATGATGTTGATCGAACCCATGATCGACGACGCACCCATGATGTGCAGCGCGAAGATCGCCATGTCCATGCCCGGTCCCATCTGGATGGTGAGCGGTGCGTAGAGCGTCCAGCCGGCGGCGGTGGCGCCGCCCGGCACGAAGAACGACGCCACGATCAGCAACGCCGCAGGGGGCAGCAACCAGAAACTGAAGTTGTTCATCCGCGCAAAGGCCATGTCAGGCGCGCCGATCTGCAGAGGAACCATCCAGTTCGCGAAGCCGACGAAGGCCGGCATGATGGCGCCGAACACCATGATCACGCCGTGCATCGTCGTGAGCTGGTTGAAGAATTCGGGGCGATACAGTTGCAGCCCGGGCTGGAACAGCTCGGCACGCAACATCAGCGCGAGCACTCCGCCGGTGATGAACATCGTGAAACTGAACCACAGGTACATCGTGCCGATGTCCTTGTGGTTGGTGGCGTAAAGCCAGCGGCGCCAGCCGTACGGGTGATCGTGCGCGTGATCGTGACCAGCCGCGTGGCCCTGCCCGTCGGTGACTGCGCTCATCTGTGCTCCTTGCTGCCTGATGTTCGTTTCATGGCACCGGCATCACCGGCGCGAAGATATGAGGCCTAAGCGGACCCGTGTGCGCTGCTACTTTCGCGAAGCCGCGAAGTCGGTCGGTTGCACGACCCCGTGCTTGTTGCTCCACGAGTTCTTCGTATAGGTGGCCACGGCAGCGAGTTCGACATCCGACAGCTGCTTCCAGGCCGGCATGGCGTTCTTGCCGTTGAGCAGGATCGCGATCTGATCCTGCTTGCTGGCAACCACCTTGCTTCCATCGAGGGCCGGGAACGCCGGCTTGAGGCCTTGGCCGTTGGACTGGTGACAGGCCTGGCAATTGGCGGCGTACACCTGTGCGCCACGCTGAATCAGCTCGGTCTCGGTCCACTGCTTGGTCGGATCGTCCTGGCGGGCAGCGATCTCCTTCATCTTTTCGCCGACCCACTTGCTGTAATCCTCGGCAGAGACCACGCGCACCACGATCGGCATGAAAGCGTGGTCACGACCGCAGAGCTCTGCACACTGGCCACGGTAGGTGCCGATCTTCTCGGCGCGGAACCAGGTGTCGCGGACGAAGCCGGGAATCGCATCCTGCTTGACGCCAAATGCCGGCACCATCCATGCGTGAATCACGTCGTTGGCCGTGGTGATGATGCGGATCTTCTTGTCCACCGGCACCACGAGCTCGTTATCGACCTCGATCAGGTAGGTGGTATTTGCCTTGCGGGCCGCATCGTTGCCGCCATCGATCTGGTCCCGCGGTGTGGACAACGCCGACAAGAACGAGATGCCCTCGCCCTCACCTTTCAGGTAGTCGTAGCCCCACTTCCACTGATAGCCGGTGGCCTTGATCGTCAAGTCGGCATTGGTCGTGTCCTTCTGCGCGACCACCGTGCGTGTCGCCGGCAGCGCCATGATGATCACGATGATGAAGGGCACCACGGTCCAGACGATCTCGACCTTGGTGCTTTCATGGAAGTCGGCCGGCACCGCACCCTGACTCTTGCGGTGCTTCCAGATCGAATAGAACATCACTCCGAACACGGCGACGAAGATGACGCCACAGATGATCAGCATCATCGTGTGCAGGCTGTCGATCTCGCGCGCGATCTGTGTCACCGGAGGAGCGAGGTTGTAGCGACTCTGGATCGCCGCCGCCCCACCTGCCGAAACTGCCATGGACAGGCCCGCCAAGGCGCGGCCAAGAAGGTTTCTGTACCGCATCGTTTTCATCGACCGTCCTGCTGCACGGCTTACGCCGCATCTGTCGTTATCGCATCCGACCGCACCCGAACCGCGGCCCGCTCTGCTTCCCTAATCCCGGATAGTCGCCGCAGCGCGCAGCGCCTGTCTCAACTCCCTCGCCAGCCCGCGCCGCCGCTGATCGGGCAGATGACGCCCGACCTCGACCCGCGCACCGGGCGCCACCAAATACAGCCGAACACGCTGCATCCAACCTTGCCCAGCCTCGTCCATCTCGACACGGGCCCAGGGCAGCGCCAGCCGCGCATGCTCGACGCGCTCTCCATCTTGGCGTTCCACCCGCAGCTCGCCGTCCTGCAATTCGATCTGCTCGTAGTCCGCCGCATGTCTGCCGTAGCAGAAAAACGCGGTGGCAACCGCCAGCAGTTCGATACCAACGAAGGGCAGGATCAGCCACTGACCATGAAAGGCAAACGCGGCGCCGAAAACGAAGGACACGGCAACGATTGATCCGAACACAAGCGCTAGCTGCCGCGGACTGGCCGAGCAATTGCGCTTGAGGGTCCACCGGAATGCCTGGTCCGACATCGTCAGGGCACGCAAAACATAGGAACGCGGCTTGCGCCAACAAGCTGTCGGCTCCACTGACCGACGATCTCGATCAAACCCTCCTCTCCAGAAGTTTGATCGAGCGCAAAACGCGCGGATTATAGGGGCGCACGGGACGCACCAGCAAACCGCGGACTCGCCCTGCCCGGTATCGCACGCAACGGCGCTCGGCTTCAGCGCGACGGGATACGCAGGTTCTGCCCCGGATAGATCTTGTCCGGATGCTTGAGCATCGGCTTGTTCGCTTCGAAAATCGCGTTGTAGGCGTTGGCGTCGCCATAGAACTGCTTGGCGATCTTCGACAGCGTGTCGCCCTTGACGACGGTGTAGTACTGCGCCGGCGGCTGCGCCGCAGCCACCTCTACCGTCATCTGGTCATCTACATGCTGCACGCCGTCGACATTGCCGGCAGCCAGGATCGCCCGCTCACGCGTCGCCTGGTCTTTCGCGATCCCGTACACCTTGGCAGTGTTGGTGGCGAGGTCGTAGGTCACGGTCAAGGCCGTGACGGGCAAGTTGAACGAGGCAAGGTGGTTTTCGATCGCGGTGGCGGCTGCGCGGTTGGCTTCGGCGGCCTGCGCGGGATTCGCCTGCGCAGCTTTCACTTCTTTGCCGAAAAGTTTCTCGCCGGCGTCGCGGAAAAACGAAATAAGTCCCATCGGTGGTCTCCTGTGTTGCGTTGTCTTCGTGACAGTGCGGGCTACGGGCTACGGAACACGAGCGCCCCGGTGCATTGCAGGGTGCCATAGCGGTCATCGTTGGCGCAAGCTCGCCTGAACCTGGGCCAGCGGAATGCTGACCTCCTCAATGCGTGGACGCGCTACTCGCAGCTGCGGTCGCCACGCGTGCCCGTACGCCACTTCGATCGTGACACCGATCCGCCCATCGGCGTCGCGCCGCGCGCCGAGCGCGGCCATCAGTTCATGGCATTGCCGGGTGGAGGGCAAGCCAATGCCGCGGTCGTCGCGCGGGTTAGCCCCAAGTGCGCGGACTTCACGCAGCAGGTCGGCAGGCGACGCGTAGGTCATCTGCAAACGCTCCACATCCATCACCGGCGCGGCAAAGCCGCTGGCTACCATCATGTCGCCAAGATCGTGCATGTCGACAAACGGCAAGGGGCGGCAATGCGGCAAAGCCTGCAGGCAGGCGGCCCGCAATTCCTTCAGGGTATCGGGGCCGAAGCAGGAAAACAGCAGCAAGCCGTCCGGTCGCAGAACGCGGAAGAACTCAGGAAAGAGCACATGCGGGACGGGATGCCAGTGCACCATGAGGTTCGAAAAGGCCAGATCGACGCTGCGTTCCTGCAGCGGCAGGGCCGCTGCATCGGCATTCACCCGCCCGTGGGGCGCAGCACCGATGGAGCGCATCCGCGCCAACCAACCGGCGCCCGCTGCGCCAAGACTGAGCATGGCCGGCGACAGGTCGATGCCGAGCCAGGCGGCACCCGGATAGCGGGCCTGCAGCAGGCTGCGGCTATGCCCGGCACCACAGCCGATATCGGCGATGCAACTTGGAGCCAGGCGGATGACATCGAGCCGATCGAGCAGACGGCGCTCGATCTCGCGCGCCAAGGCATCGTGCGCGGCAAATCGAGCCGCACGGCGATCGAACTGCCGGCGCACAGTCGCGACCCGAGCCGGCATGCGAGGCGGATCGATCATGGTCGGCGTGAGATCCGACGTACCGGGGCCGAGAGACATGGGATTGAAGGGGTGTCGTGGGTGCGCGCATCGGCTGCGCGGCCGGGTTCGACCCGTGCTGCTCAACAGCTAAGGGCACCGGCGGCCGCAGCAAGGGAAAGGCTCAATCGAAAGGCTCAATCGAGTGTATATGCTGGCCACGTGCGCCCCCCAGTCGACCGCTCCGCCAACGACACACCTGCCAACGCTGACCCGCCCGCAGGCACGCAGGACGCGGGATCGACGGTCGACGCGGCACTTGCGCAGTGGCCTGTCCAGCGCTCCCCCTTGCGTGTCGGTTTGCGCCAGGCGGGCGCCCGGCTGCGCCGGGTCTTCGCGCCGCATTGCGTGATGTGTGACACCGCTCACGGCGATCCGGTGTGTGACAGCTGCGCCGTTGACTTCTTCCCGGCCGATGTTCACCGCTGCCGCACCTGCGCGCTTCGGCTGGGCCCGGCCGCCGGCGACCTGTGCGGCCGCTGCCTGCGTGATCCACCCACATTTGACGCCACCATCACGCTGGCCGACTACGCCGCGCCCGTCGACGGCCTGATCGTCGCGCTGAAGTTCGGTCATCGGCTCGAGGTGGCCCACGCGCTCGGCCACCTGCTCGGGCGCCGCCTCGCCGCCGCTGCGCCACCAGACGCTCTCGTGCTCCCGGTCCCGCTGGCGTTCGAGCGGCAGCGCGAGCGCGGATTCAACCAGGCGCGAGAGATCGCGCGCTTAGCCGCGCGCACCGGCAACCTTCGGCTGCTGACTGACGCCCTGGTGCGCATCCAGCACCGCGTACCGCAGGAAGGCCTGGCGCTCGACGCGCGACGCCGCAATGTGCGCGGCGCCTTCTGCGTGACCGCCGCAAAGGAGCCGGCGATCGCCGGGCGCGCGATCGTCGTGATCGACGACGTCATGACCAGCGGCAGCACGCTGGAGGAAGTCGCGCGCGTGCTCAAGCGCGCGGGCGCACGGCAGGTCGTCAACGCGACGGTCGCGCGCACCCCCTGACCCACCCATGTTCAACGTCGTCCTCGTCGCGCCCGAGATCCCGCCGAACACCGGCAACGTGATCCGCCTGTGCGCCAATACCGGCGCGCAGTTGCATCTGGTGCGTCCGCTCGGGTTCGAGCTGAGCGACAAGCAACTGCGCCGCGCGGGGCTCGATTACCACGAGTACGCCCCACTGAAGGTGCACGACAGCTGGGAGGCGTTGCTCGCCACCGAGGCGCCCGATCCCGCCCGGCGCTTTGCCCTGACCACCCGCGGCAGCAAGCCGCTGGGCGACTGTCGATTCCAGCCCGGCGACTGGTTTCTGTTCGGCTGCGAAACGAGCGGCCTGCCGGCTGCGCTGCGCGATGCGCATCCACCGCAACAGCGCATTCGCCTGCCGATGCGCCCCGACAATCGCAGCCTCAACCTGTCGAACGCGGTGGCGGTGGTGGTGTACGAGGCCTGGCGGCAGAACGGCTACGTCGGAAGCGTGTAGGGCACGAGCCGTGTAACGCGGCGGCAGCGCGCGGCAAGTCAGGCGCGTTCGATCGACTCGCGCGCGCCCTTGGCGGCACGGGGCACATGCAGCTTCAGCCGCTCGATCAGCAGCGCCGGCGTCTGCTCGACAATCAAAAGATCCCAGTGATCCGCGCGGATGAAGCGCTCGTCGGCGGCGTGCCGCAGGAAGTCGAGCAGGCGGTCGTAGAACCCTTCGACGTTAAGAATGCCGACCGGCTTCGTCTGCAGGCGCAACTGCAGCCAGGTCACCATCTCGAACATCTCTTCCAGCGTGCCGTAGCCGCCGGGCAGGACGATGAAGGCATCCGCGCGCGCCGCCATGGTCCGCTTGCGCGTGTGCATCGAGTCGACCACCAGCAGCTCGGTGAGGTTCTGATGCGCGACTTCCGGGCGCATCAGGTGCTCCGGAATCACGCCGATGACGCGGCCGCGATGCGCGAGCGTGGCATCGGCCAGCGCACCCATCATGCCGATGTGGCCACCGCCATACACAAGATCGATCCGATGACCGGCGAGGTAGGCGCCCAGATCGCGCGCCGCGGCCACGTACTCCGGCCGTGCGCCCGGCTGTGAACCACAGAACACGCACACCGCTTGCAGTTCGCTCATTGCTTGACCTTCACGGATGCGACCTTCACTCGGACTTCGGTTCGCGCGCCAGCAGGCGCTGCAACGCGCTGGCCGGGGTCAGGCGGCCATCGAGCACCGCGCACACGGCGTGTGTCAGCGGCATCTCCACGCTCAGCGCGGTCGCGCGTGCGGCGACCGCGGGCGCCGACCATACCCCCTCGGCCACGTGGCCGAGTTCGGCAAGTGCATCAGGCAGGCGGCGACCGGCGCCGAGCATCAGTCCGATACGGCGATTGCGGGACAGGTCGCCAGTGCAGGTGAGAATCAGGTCGCCCAGTCCGGTGAGGCCAGTGAAGGTTTCGGCGCGCGCTCCCAGCGCCACGCCGAGCCGCGTGATCTCCGCCAGGCCGCGCGTCATCAGCGCGGCGCGCGCATTCATACCCAGGCCCAGCGCATCAGCAATGCCGGTCGCGATCGCCAGCACGTTCTTGACGGAACCCCCGACTTCCACGCCGATCACGTCGTCGGTCGAGTAGATGCGCAGCGCCCCGGCATGGAACACCTGCGTGACGAGCGCGCAGAAGGGCGCGGCGCCGGCGACCGTGAGGGCAGTGGGAAGGCCGCGCAGCACCTCTTCGGCAAAGCTCGGGCCGGACAAGGGGCCGCTGTCGGCACGCTCGCCCAGCTCAGCGGCAATGATCTGGTGCGCCAGCTGACCGCTGTCGCGCTCGAAACCCTTGCACAGCCATACCAGCGGAGTGCGACTGCCAGCATCACCGAGGGCACGCAGCACACCGCGCAGCGCGCTGGTCGGCGTCCCGATGACCACCAGCTCCGCCCGTTCCAGCGCATGCGCCAGATCCGACGTGACGGTGAGCGCCGCCGGCAGCGGGTGCCCGGGCAAGTAACGCTCGTTGCTGCGCGTCGCATTCATCGCCGCCACCTGCTGCGCGTCGCGCGCCCACAGACGTACGGCGTGGCGCGGCGCCAGCGCGCAGGCGACCGCAGTGCCCCACGCGCCGGCCCCGAGCACCGCGACATTCATGCGGCGCGCCCCAGGCCGTGTCTACTGAGCCGTCGGCGAGGACGGCGCCAGCGTGCTGCCCTGCTGCTGCGCCAGTCGCTGCTGGTACATCGACTCGAAGTTGATCTCCGCCAGGTGAATCGGCGGCAGGCCGGTACGGTTGATGAGATCGGCCACGTTGGCTCGCAGGTACGGATAGATGATGCCCGGGCAGACGATGCCCACGATCGGCTCGAACTGATCATCCGGGATACCGCGCATCTCGAAGATGCCGGCCTGCTTGGCTTCCACCAGGAACAGCACCTTGTCCTTGAGCTTGGCCGTGGCGGTCACCCGCACCACGACCTCGGTGATGCCATCGAGCACCTTCTCGTTGCTGACCTCGAGCTGCACGTCGACCTGCGGCGCCTCCTGCTCCAGGAAGATGCGCGGCGCGTTGGGCAGTTCGAGCGACGCATCCTTCAGATAGATGCGCTGCAGCTGGAACACGGTGTTGTTGCCGGCCGCGTTGCCGGCGGCAATGTTGTTGTCGGACATGTTCGATCCCGTTCGTGCCGCCCATCTTCGGGTCGGCGGTAAGAAAAACGCCGGCGGCCGTTGCCGCCGCGCCGGCGTGCAGGTCAGCTGCCGGCGTCGGCCAGCAGTGGCGTCAGTTTGCCTTCGCGATCGAGCGCCGACAGATCGTCGAACCCGCCGACGTGCGTGGTGCCGATGAAGATCTGGGGCACGGTGCGGCGGCCGGTCTTCTCCACCATCTCGTCGCGGCGGGACGGATCCAGATCGATCCGCACCTTCTCGATCTCGGTCACGCCGCGCGCTTTCAGCAGCATCTCGGCGCGCTGGCAGTAGGGGCACACGGCGGTGCTGTACATCACGACTTGAGCAGTCATTTCAGATCCTTCCGGGGGCAGCGCAGCGACGCCCTGCGCGAGTCTGTTCGATCCGGTGACGCGCTACTTGCGCACGGGCAAGCCGGCTTCCCGCCAGGCGGCCAGGCCGCCGGACAGCACGTAGACCTCGGTGAAGCCGGAAGCGCGCAGTTGCGCGGCCGCTGGCCCGGCCGAGCTGCCGGTGTTGCACACCACGATCACGGGCCTGTCCTTCTTCAGTTCGCCCACGCGGTCCTTGATGGCCGCGGTCGGCAGGTTCTTCGCATTGGGTAGCGAACCCTTGGCGAAGTCGTCGGCGGTGCGCACGTCAACGACCTGCGCACTCTTCGAATTGATGAGCTGCGTGGCTTGCAGCGTGCTCAAGGCCGGACCGCCGGCCCGGCTGCGGATCAGTGGCCACACCAGCATCGCACCGCTGAGAAAGGCGATGGCGATCAAGAAGATGTTCTCGGTAAAGAACTGCACGCTGGACCCTCGGAGGGAAAAATGGTTGCGGATTATAAAATGACGGCGTTTCCGGTCCCCGACTGGCCTGCGCCGGACGGCAATGTTCCCCAAGCCCTGCGAGAACCAATATGCACAAACTGGTGCTGATGCGCCACGGTGAAAGCCAGTGGAACCTGGAAAACCGCTTCACCGGCTGGACCGATGTCGACCTCACCGACAAGGGCCGCGCTGAAGCGCGCGCCGCCGGGGAACTGCTGCACAGGGAAGGCTACGCGTTTGACATCGCCTACACGTCGATGCTCAAGCGCGCCATCCGCACCCTCTGGCTGACGCTGGATGCGCTGGACCAGATGTGGATCCCGGTGGTGCACTCGTGGCGGCTGAATGAACGCCACTACGGCGCGCTGCAAGGCCTGAACAAGGCGGAAACCGCCGCCAAGTATGGCGAGCAGCAGGTGCTGCTGTGGCGCCGCGCGTACGCGATCGCGCCTGATCCGCTGCCGCCCACCGATCCGCGCTGGGCCGGCAACGACCCGCGTTACAAACACATTCGGCCGGAGGACGTGCCCGCCACCGAGTGCCTGCAGGACACGGTGACCCGCGTGGTTCCGTTCTGGAACGACTCCATCGCCCCGGCGCTGCAGCGTGGTCGCCGCGTCCTGGTGGCGGCGCATGGCAATTCGCTGCGGGCCCTGATCAAGTACCTGGACGGGGTGTCCGACGATGACATCGTCGGCCTCAACATCCCGACCGCGCAGCCGCTAGTGTACGAACTGGACGACCAGCTCAAGCCGATCCGCCACTACTACCTGGGCGACGCAGATGAGATCGCGCGCGCGATGGCGGCCGTCGCGGCGCAGGGCAAGGCCGGTGCGGCCAAGGGCTAGCGCGGTCATTGCCTGCCTGCTGCTGGCGGTGGGGGCACCGCTGTCGGCCGAGCAGCGCACCACCCCTGCCGGCGCAAAAAAGCCGCCAGCGAAGAGCAACGCCGCCACCGTCAAGCGGCCTCCCCCGGCGCAGCAGCAGCGCGCGCTGCAATCGGAACAACAGCGCCTGCAAGCGCGCCTGGCGCAGACCAAGCGCCAGTTGGCCGAGGCCGAGACGTCGCACTCCGAAGCGACCGACGCCCTCAAGGAGTCGGAGGCTGCGATCTCGGCGACCAACCGGCGGCTGCGCGACATGGCAGCCGATCGCCGCCGGATCGAGCGACAACTCACCGTGGTGAGCGAGCGCAGCCGCAACATTGCCGCGCGGGCCTCGGTTGAGCAGCGCCAGCTCGGCGACGTGCTGCGCGCGCAGTTTGCGCTGTCACAGCAACCTGCCTGGGCCAGTCTGCTCGACGGCGACCCCGGGCACATGCGCGATCACGATCTGGCCTATCTGGGGTACATCGCCCGCACCAGCACGCAGACGATCGGTGCCCTGCGGGACCGCCAGGAAGAACTCGCCGCCCTGGGCGAAGAAGCGCGGAACAAGCAGGCCGAGCTGGTCGCCCTGGCCACCGCCGAGCAGGAGAGCCAGAAGCAGCTGATGCGCCAGCAGGCTGCGCGCCGACACACTCTCGACCGTCTGGCACGGCAGATCGGCGCCCAACGCCAGTCGCTGGCGACGCTGGAACGGGACGATCGTCGGCTGTCTTCGCTGATCGACAAGCTCGCCCAGGTTCTGGCCGAGCAACGGCGGCGGGATGAACAAAAGGCGTTGGCGGCGCGCCGCCCACCGGCCGGCGGGTCCACCGCCCCTCCTGCAAGTCGCGCCGGTGCCGCCGACGTCTTCGAGCCGGCGCCGGACTCGCGCTTTGCGCAACTGCGCGGCAAGCTCGAGCTGCCCGTCCAGGGCGAGGTGACGGCACGCTTCGGTGCGGCGCGCCGCACCGAAGCCGGGGTCAACGCGCCCACGTGGAAAGGCGTCTTCATCAAGGCATCGCCCGGGACCGAGGTGCATGCGGTGGCCGCCGGACGGGTGGTGTTCGCCGACTGGTTGCGCGGGTTCGGCAATCTGCTGATCGTCGACCACGGCGAGGGGTTTCTATCCGTCTACGGGAACAACGAGTCGCTCCTTGCCGGCGTTTCGGAACGTGTGGGCGCCGGCGCGGTCATTGCTTCGGTGGGCAATACCGGCGGGAACAGTGACTCGGGCCTATACTTTGAATTACGTTTTCAGGGTCGTCCTTTCGACCCACTTCGCTGGGCGGCAGCACGTTAGTCTGACGCTGGCGTTTCCTTCCCTGATGACTCATCTGAGCGGTCCGGAGGCTGCATGAGCGGACGATTGCGCAATCTTGGTTTGATCGGCGTCGGCGCCGTTGCCGGCGTGGCGATCAGCCTGGGCATCTCCGCCTACGCGTTTCGCGATAGTCGCGGGCCGATCCCGCTGGAAGAGATCCGCCAGTTCACCGACGTGTTCGGCGCGATCAAGAACAACTATGTCGAAAACGTCGATGACCGCAAGCTGATCCAGGAGGCGATCAGCGGCATGCTCACCGGGTTGGACCCGCACTCTGCCTACCTCGACACCGACGCCTTCAAGGACCTGCAAGCCGGCACCCAGGGGGAGTTCGGTGGCCTCGGCATCGAGGTCGGCGTCGAAGACGGCACGATCCGCGTGATCACCCCGATTGACG
The DNA here is from genome assembly GCA_022843955.1 of Burkholderiaceae bacterium. Lineage (GTDB taxonomy): Bacteria > Pseudomonadota > Gammaproteobacteria > Burkholderiales > Burkholderiaceae_F > JALHMQ01. The sequence goes on along the minus strand of JALHMQ010000013.1, from coordinate 25,695 downwards.
ACACGCCTGCCGCGCGCGCCGGCATCAAGAGCGGCGACCTGATCATCAAGATCGACGACAAGCTCACCCGCGGCATGACCTTGCCCGACGCCGTCAAGCTGATGCGCGGCAAGCCCAAGACGCCGATCACGCTGACCGTGGCGCGCAAGGGCGAGCCGCAGCCGCTCGACTTTCGCCTGATGCGCGATGTGATCCGCGTGGTGTCGGTGAGGTCGAAGATGATCGAGCCGGGCTATGCGTTCATTCGAATCTCGCAGTTCCAGGAGCGCACGGTCGAGGACCTCGTCAAGCACGTCAACGACCTGTTCCGCCAGGGCCCGGTCAAGGGCTTTGTACTCGACCTGCGCAACGATCCGGGCGGCCTGCTGCATTCGGCGGTCGGTGTATCGGCCGCCTTCCTGCCGCAGCGCTCGCTGGTGGTGGCTACCAATGGCCGCAACGATGACGCGCGCCGCAAGTTCGTCGCCGCGCCGGAGGATTACCAGCGCGGGCGCGGCGAGGATGTACTCAGCCGCCTGCCCAAGGAAATCAAGTCGGTGCCGATGGTGGTGTTGGTCAACGGCGCCTCAGCCTCGGCCTCTGAGATCGTCGCCGGCGCCCTGCAGGATCACAAGCGCGCGGTGGTGATCGGCACGCAGACGTTCGGCAAGGGCTCGGTGCAGACCATCATCCCGATCAACTCGAGCGGCGACAAGCCCTCAGCGATCAAGCTGACCACGGCTCGCTACTACACGCCCAACGGCCGCTCGATCCAGGCCAAGGGCATCGTCCCTGACCTGCAGGTGGAAGACACGCCCGAAGGCAATTTCGCCGGCTTCAGCGTCCGCGAGGCGGATCTGGCGCGCCATCTGGAAGACAAGAACCAGAGTGAGCAGCAGCGCCGCGCCACGCAGCCGGCGGAAATCGCCCCGGGCGGTGCGTCGACGCCGACCGTGCCATCGTCGCCAGCCGTATCGCCGCATGGCAGCACCCCTGGTGCCGCTACCCCGGCCGTGCCGCAGCGGCGCTATGAGTTCGGCTCGGCCGAGGACTTCCAGTTGCGCCAGGCAATGAACCATCTGCAGGGACGCCCGGTGGAAACCGCCAAGGTGCGTGACAACGTGGCAGCGGCCCCCGCGCCGGCAGCACCCGTACCGGCCAAGTAGCGACGATGATTCACGAACGGGCCGCAGTGCGGCCCGTTCGCTTTTGAACCGCCGATGAACGACGATGAACTTCTGCGCTACTCGCGCCATATCTTGCTCAACGAGATCGGCGTCGAGGGACAGGCACGCATCCGCGCGGCGCATGCGCTGGTGATCGGCGCTGGCGGACTCGGTTCGCCCGCCGCCTTCTACCTCGCCTCGGCCGGCATCGGCACGCTGACGCTGGTCGACGGCGACACCGTCGATCTCACCAACCTGCAGCGGCAGATCCTGCACACGAGCGATCGCATCGGCCTGCCCAAGGCGGAGTCGGGACGACGCACGCTGGGCGCAATCAATCCCGAGGTGAATGTGGTGCCGGTCACGGAGCGGGTCGAGGCCGAGGCACTCGACGCCCTGGTGGCGGCGGCCACCGTGGTGCTTGACTGCACCGACAACTTCGCAACGCGCCACGCAATCAACCGCGCCTGCGTGGCGCACCGAAAGCCGCTGGTCACAGGTGCGGCGATCCGCTTCGACGGCCAGCTTGCCGTGTTCGATGCGCGGCAGCCGCAGGCGCCGTGCTACAGCTGCCTGTTTCCCGAGGGCGAAGGCGAAGACGAACTGTGCGCCGTGATGGGCGTGTTCGCCCCGCTGACCGGCATCATCGGCACGTTGCAGGCGGCCGAAGCGCTGAAGCTTGCCGCCGGCGATACCCAGGCGATCGGCGAGTCGATGCACGGGCGGCTGCTGCTGGTCGATGTGCTCAGCATGGGGCTGCGCACCGTGCGGGTGCCACGCGACCCCGGGTGCGTCGTGTGCGGCGGGCAGCACTGAGTCCGCCGCACCCGCGGCGATTGCCGGCCGTCCTGAGCGCACCGGTGGTTTGCGCCGCGCTGCCAGCCGCAGGCACACTGCGCGCTGCCCACTTGCCGCATCGAACCGTCGCGTCATGATCCTGCTTACCCGCCTCACCCCGCGCCTGGCGCTCGCCCTGGTTGCCGGCTTCGCCGCGGTTGCCATGGTCGGTGCGCTCTATCTGCAGTACGTGGTCGGATTGAACCCCTGCCCGTTGTGCTCACTGCAGCGCATGGCGCTGATCCTCGCCGGTGTCATTGCCCTGGGCGGTGCGCTGCTGGCGCGCGGCCGCGGTGCGCAGCGCGGCTTCATCGGTGCCTCGGCGCTGGCGGCGACGGCTGGCGCCGGCGTGGCGCTCTGGCACGTGTGGATCCTGATTGACCCGCCGCATTCGCTGTCATGCGGCCGACCGTTCCAGTGGTTCCACGACGAGTTTCCGCTCACCACCTGGCTGCCGCGCCTGTTCCGCGGCGATGGCGACTGCCTGAGCACCGAGTGGTCGCTGCTCGGGCTGGGGATACCGCACTGGTCGCTGGTGGGGTTCGGCGTGGTGCTCGTGCTGCTCGTCCTCGGCGCCCGCGCCACCGCGCCGCGCTAGTCGCGGCCAGACCCTCGACCGTCAGCCGACGAGGATCGGCAACTGGGCCTCAAGCCCGTCGGCAGGCGCCTTCTTGAAGCCGCTCTTGGCAAAGCGGTGCCAGCGGCCGATCACATAGGCCACCGCCAGCGCCGCGCGGGCGCTGCCGTCGAAGTTCGAGGGCAGTTCTGCCTGGGTGACGGCGACCCGGAAGCTCTGGCGCAGCGAGGTCTCGATCCGCTCCAGCAGCTGGTTCATCCGCTCCTGCAGGCGCTCGTGCTCGTTGACCAGCGCGTCGCCGATCAGCACGCGGGTCATGCCGCGGTTGGTGGCGGCAAAGTCGAGCAGCATCTGCACGATGCGGTGCACCTGCCTGACACCGGAGGGCTCCTTGGCGTCGATGTCGTTGATGAGGCCGAAGATCGTCGTCTCGATGAACTCGATCAGGCCTTCGAACATCTGCGCCTTGCTCGCGAAGTGGCGGTACAGCGCCGCTTCCGACACCCCCAGCTTGGCTGCCAGGGCGGCGGTGGTGACCTTCTCGCCCTTGGGATCCTCCAGCATCACCGCCAGTGTCTGCAGGATCTGCAGGCGGCGAGCGCCGGGCTTGCGGCGCCCGCTGGGCGTGCCGCCTTCCGGGACGGTCTTTTCAGCACTGTCTGGCGTCGGGATCATGGCGTGACATGAGGGCGACGCCGGGCGCGTCGGACGCCGACAAATCTACTGGAATGCGCCCCGACGTGGGGAGTTACTTCGCCCGCGCGTGTTGTTGCGCGCCACTTTGCCCGTCAGTGCGGCGTGCAGAAACAATAGGCGTAGGCGCGCGTCGGGTCGTCTCGCGCGGTCTCGAACAGGCGCGCCTGGCGCTGAAGTTCGCCCTGCACCTGATCCGCCCAGGGCTGCAGGCCGAATGGCAGCGTCCAGCCCAGTTCCGTCCGCGCCGCCACGGCAATCCGGCCGATGAACATCGATAGCCACCGATCCAGGCCGCGCGGCTCGCGCTCCAGGTACGTGACGCGATACTCGGTCAGCTTGGCGCGCTGCGCCGCACTCGCCAGAGCCTCGTGCAGGCCGCCGAGGGTGTCGATGAGCCCGTTGGCCTTGGCCTGTCGGCCGGTCCACACGCGACCCTGCGCTACCTCGTTGATCTTCTCCGGTGTACTGCCGCGTGCCGCCGCCGCCTGCCCGATGAAGCGCTGGTAGTAGTGGTCGATGCGCGTTTGCACCATCTGGGCGACGCGCGGATCCATGGGCCGTGACGGATCCTGCGCGGCCGCCAGCCAGGTCGTGCTGGCGCCGCCGGTGCCCACGCCGACCTTCTCCAGGGCGCGCTCGAACGTCGGCAGCACGCCGAACACGCCGATCGAACCGGTGATGGTGGTCGGGTCGGCGACGATCTCGTCGGCCGCCATCGCGATCCAGTAGCCACCTGATGCCGCCAGGTCGCCCATCGAGGCGACCACCGGCTTGCCCGCCTGGCGGGTCAATTCCAGTTCGCGCCGCACCAGCTCGGAGCCGAACACGCTGCCGCCCGGTGAGTCGATCCGCACCACCAGCGCCTTGATGTCGTCGTTCTCGCGCGCGCGCCGGATCTGCTCGGCCACCAGGCGCCCGCCGACCATGCGTGGCGGCGCGTCGTCATCGAGGATCTCGCCTTCGGCGACGATGACGCCGACCTGCGCGCCGCTGCGGGGAAGCGCAAACGCGAGATAGGACTCATGGGATACCTGGCGGAAGGTGCCCTTGGAGCCGTCAGAGGCTGCGCCGCGCTCGATCAGGATCGCGCGGAACTCGTCGCGCGTCTTGACGCCGTCAATGAGCTTTTCCTTGAGCGCCAGTTGGGCGAGGTCGCCGCCCGCGTCGGCCATGCGCTGTGGCGCCTCGTCGATCATCCGCGCGATGTGCCCGGCGGGCAGCTTGCGGGCGCGCTCCACATCGGCGGTCCAGCTGGCCCACAGGTCGTTCATCCATGACTGGTCGGCTTCGAGCGACTCCGCCGACGGACCCTGGCGGGTCAGCGGCTCGATCGCGCTCTTGAAGCGGCCGGCCTGAAAGCCGTGCATCGTGATGCCCAGCTTGTCGAGCACGTCCTTGAAGTACAGGCCGTTGCGACCGATGCCACGCAGGGTGACGCTGCCGTACGGGTGCAGGTAGACCGCGTCCGCATGCGAGGCGAGGAAGTACTGCCGCTGATTGAAGGCCGATCCCCAGGCCACGACCTCCTTGCCGCTTTGCGCCTTGAATCGGGCCAGCGCCGCTGCGATCTCGCGCAAGCTGGCGGTGCCGCCGCCGGACAGGTCATCGAGCACGAGGGCCACGCGCACGATCTTCGGGTCCTTCGCTGCAGCATCCAGTGCGTCGAGCACGTCGCGCACGCGGGTCTCGCGCCGCTGCTGGCCAAGCGCCTCGGCCACCAGCAATTCGCTGCCCGACCCGGATGACTGCTCCACCAGGTCGCCGCGCAGATTCAGCACCAGCGCGGTGTTCTCCTGCAGGACCGGCTTGCGGCTGCCTACCGTCCAAGCGATCACCACCAGCACCAGCAAGGCGAGGAACAGCAGGTTGAAGACCAACCGGCGCGTGCCGTCGAGCAGCCACCATAGGGTGCCGAAGATGCGGCGGATGATGCCGGGATGCGAGGTCATCAGAGACTCCGAACAGGAACGAATCGGGAAAGCTTAGCGGGGACGGCCACGCTGCACCGGCGGCCCAGCGCAAATCCCTGCGACAGGCAGGGAGGCGGCCCGAATGTAGCGATCAAGCGTTGCCGCGTCGTTAAGCGGATCGCAGCCGAGCAAACGCGCGCGGCAATTCACGCACCGAGCCCAGTTGCAGGCCGACGTACGCGCCACGCGCGCGCGCGGCGCCGCCGGCGCGGCCGCGCGCCGTGATCAGCACCGTACGGAAGCCCAGGCTGCGCGCCGCCTTCAGGTTGGCGCGACTGTCTTCGACCAGCACCGCCTGACCGCGGCCGCAGCGCTCGCGCGCCAGCATGTGCCGCAGCATCAGGGTCGACGGCTTGGGCCGAAAGCTGCCGTGCACCTGCATCGACTCGATCGTGTAGCGGCGCGCCAGGTGGCGGTCGAGCGAGAGTGCGCGCAGCACCGTGGCAGCGTACGCATCAGGCGCATTGGTGAGCAGCACCTTGCGACCCGGCAGCCGGCGGAACAACTGGGTCAGACCGCGTTCGGCCCGCAGCAGCGCCGCAATGTCGAAGTCGTGGGTCTGGCGCAGGAAGTGATGCGGATCCACCTCATGGTGCCGCATCAGGCCGAGCAGGGTGGCGCCATAGCGTCGCCAGTAGGTCTGCCGCAGGCGATCGGCTTCGCCCTCGTCGACCGCCAGGTGCTGCTGCACGTAATCGGTCATGCGACGGTTGAGCACGGAGAAGATCGCGTGCGACGCGTCGTGCAAGGTGTCGTCGAGATCGAAGAACCACACCGGCGACTGGCGCCGCCGCGGCGTCACATCGGGCGCCGCACCGGTGCGGTCGTCGCCAGGCACCGGGGCGAGCACGCCGCCGGCGGCGCGACCGCGGGCGCGTCCGTTGCGCGCGCGCCAGGTCAAGGCGTCAATGGCTCTTGATCATCGTGCCCACGCCCTGATCGGTGAGGATCTCGAGCAGCAGGCAGTGATCGACCCGACCGTCGATGATGTGAACGCTGTTGACGCCGCTCTTGGCCGCCTCGAGCGCGGAGGAGATCTTGGGCAGCATGCCGCCGGAAATGGTGCCGTCGGCGAAGAGTTCGTCGATCTCGCGCGCGGTGAGCCCGGTCAGAAGCTTGCCGCTCTTGTCCAGCACGCCCGGCGTGTTGGTCAGCATCACGAGCTTCTCTGCCTTCAGGATCTCGGCGAGCTTGCCCGCCACCACATCGGCGTTGATGTTGTACGACAGCCCATCGTCGCCGAAGCCGATCGGCGAGATCACCGGGATGAAGGCGTCGTCCTGCAGCGCCTTGACCACCGCCGGGTTCACTTTCTCGATCTCGCCCACCTGGCCGATGTCGTGAAAGAGGCTCGGATCGTTCTTGTCCTGCATCTTGAGCTTGCGGGCGCGAATCATCGCCCCGTCCTTGCCCGTCAGGCCGACCGCCTGGCCGCCAAAGCCGTTGATCAGCATGACGAGATCGCCCTGCACTTCGCCGGCGAGCACCCACTCGACGACTTCCATCGTCTCCGCGTCGGTGACGCGCATGCCCTGGATGAACTGGCTCTTCTTGCCCACCCGCTCGAGCGCCTCGTCGATCTGCGGGCCGCCACCGTGCACCACCACCGGGTTCATGCCCACCAGTTTCAGCAGCACCACGTCGTGCGCAAAGCTCTCCTGCAGCTTGATATCGGTCATCGCGTTGCCGCCGTACTTGATGACGATCGTCTTGCCGTGAAAGCGCCGGATGTACGGCAACGCCTCGGACAGGATGTCGGCCTTGATCTCAGGCGTGAGCAGGACGCGTTCGTGGACGCTGGACATGGACGATGGGCGGGGAGGAAACGTGCTGCCGGCACGGGACGGAAAGCTCTCTCAAGAAAGTCTATCAGCGGCACTGCCCGGCACCGACGTTGCTGCGCAAATGCGTGCGTGCCGCGTCTCATCGTTGAGCCGCGGTGGCGCAAGGCGGCGCCGGTGGCGGACAATCGCGACCACGCTCCATCCATATTGAGCAGGAGGGCTGAATGGAACAGCAGTTTGAAATCACCGGCATGCACTGCGGTGGCTGTGTCAACCGTGTCACCAAGGCGCTCAAGCCGCTGGCAAACGACGTCACCGTGACACTCGATCCGCCACGCGCGGTGCTGGAAGTGGATGCGCCCGTGAGCGAGGAAGAAGTCCGCGCCGCGGTTGTCAGCACCGGCGACTTTCAGGTGCGTGCGCTGTAGACCCTCCGCAGGGGTCGCCCGCAGCGAGATCGGGAATCCGGCCCTTGCCACCGCGCACGCGCAGCGCGGCGAGACGAAAGACAGGTGCCCGGCGCGCGGCCAGGCACCTCCTCAACCGCCATCAGCTCAGCAGTGGCGGCCTTGTGTCATCACTTGGGCAGCACGACGCTGTCGATCACATGGATCACGCCGTTGCTGGCCACGATGTCGGTCTGGGTGACGGTTGCGTTGTCGACCATGACCTTGCCGCCTTCGGCCTTCACGGTGAGTGAGCTGCCCTGCGCCGTCTTGACTGCCCCGGGCTTGACGTCCTTCGCCATCACCTTGCCCGGCACCACGTGGTAGGTGAGCACCGCCTGCAGCTTCGACTTGTCCTTCAGCAGCGCATCGAGCTGCGCCTTGGGAATCTTGGCAAAGGCGGCATCGGTGGGAGCGAACACCGTGAACGGACCCGCGCCCTTGAGGGTGGACACGAGGTCGGCGGCGGTGAGCGCCTGGGCCAGTGTCTTGAACTGGCCGGCGGCGACCGCCGTGTCCACGATGTCTTTGGACGCAGCCGCGCCGTGATTGGACGCGCCGGCGCCGGTGGCAACAAAGGTCAGGGCACCGAAAGCGATCGCGCTAAGCAACTTTTTCATCATCGAACTCCTAGGAGGGTGAGGTCAAAAAGGCCGCACGCACCGCATGCGGCTGTAAAACGGTAGGGCGGCGATCAACGGTCGTTGAGCACCTTGAACTGGAAAGCCTGGCCGCCGATGCAGGCACCGGCCGTGGTGTTGAGGCAGCCCACGGCAGCCACGGTGACCACGTCACCGGCCGCCAGCGCAAAGGTCTGGCTGGCGACCACGGTGTCGGTGCCGGTGGCGGTGACTCCAAGCGTGTAGCTGCCGGGCGGCAGGTTCAACGCAGCGCTGGTGGCATTGGGAAAGGCCAGGTTGGTCACCGGCCGCGAGGCGATCGCGCTGCCATTGAGGGCAACCACATCGACCGCCGGCGCATCCGGTGAGAGGTGGATCACGCGCACCTTGGCCTGACCGGCCACCGGCGCACGCTCATCCGCGTATGCAGCCAACCGCAAAGCCTGCAAGCCGCTGCCGTTAAGCAGTCCGATGGCAAACACGCTGGTGCTGGTGCCACGGGCCAACGCCGCGCCGTTCAAGTCGAGCACGCCATTGAGCGAGCCGGCCAGGGCGACCGACGCGTCGTACGTTCCAGCGTCGACGGCGAGGAAACCGGAGTCCTGCGGAAACACGACGCCCGACAGTGCCCGGTTGGCTGCGGCATTCGCCGCACCCGGCGCTTTCAGGAACACATCGACCGCGGGGACATTGGGCGAGAAATGCGCCACCCGCAAGGCAGCGCGGCTGTCGCGCACAAACGTTGCTGGACTGCCCTTGGCCGCGATCAGCAGTTGGATCGGCGACAGGCTGGGACCACCGTCCGGCACCGCCACGATCACCGCATCGGTGCCGGCGGCGAGAGCGAGCGGACCCGAGTCGAAGGCAATGGCAGTCTGTCCGGCCACTCGTGCACGCACCCGGTAGCTGCCGGCTGGCACGCTGAGCGCAGTCTGCGCTGCCGCCGGCGCCTGCTGCGCGAAGCTCAGGCCGGCGATGGTCGGCTGGGCCGGCAGCGGGTCACTGGGAGCCGAGACGAAGATGTCGACCGCGGGCACCGCTGGCGCGCCATGCACGACGCGCAGCTTCACCTGGCCGGCAGCCGGCGCGGTACCGGCGTCATCGATCAGCACAGCCTGCAAGCGCGATGGCCCGGTGGCGCCGCTGCCAACGGCGATCGCCGTGTAGTCCCGGCCGGCACTGAGCGGTATCGAGACGTCGATCGGACTCGTGCTGGCAGCCTGATTGGCGACCGCAACCTGCACGCGCGTCGTGCCGGCAGGCACCGCATTGAAGCCAGACGTCTGGCCGAATGTGACTCCCGCCAGCGCTCGCGTGCCGTTGATGAAGACATCGACCGCGGGCGTATCGGCCGAAGCGTGGACCGCGCGCAACTGTGTCTGCGCGATCGGCGGTGGCGCAGCCTCATCGTCGTCGTCAAACACGCCGCAAGCGGTTAAGGTGAGAAGCGAGAGAGCGACTGCGCCAAGGCGAAGCCGGAGAAGCGAATGGGGGTTCAAGATGCCTCCTTTGGCGACAGGGCTGGGTTGCGCAAGGCAGGGCTGTGACTTGAATAATGACCGATCAGTTCAGTTAATTTACTGATAAGTAAATTATATTTACTTTAGAGTAATTTTCCCTACTACATACATGCGATGACCGCGCCCTCGTTGAAGGAGCAGCAACAACGCTTGCGTGACGACGTGATCCTGGCCGCAGTGAACGAGTTGCTGGCGCGCAAGGGTTACGACGCGATGACGGTCGACGAGGTCGCGACGCAGGTCGGCCTGACCAAGCCGAGCCTGTACAAGCACTACGGTTCGAAAGAGGCGCTGGCCGCGGCCGCCCTCATTCGCCTGCTCGACCAGACCCTGGCGACGATCGCCGCCCAGTCACCGACACAACCGCCGATCGACCGTCTGCGGTCTGTGCTGCGCTGGGCCCTGGAGCAGCACCTTCGCAGCGCGATGCCGCTGCTGCCCGCCACCCGCTCGGCGCTGCGCGAGTCGTTGCTGAAGAACAGCGTCTACCTGGAGCGCCTGCAGGCGGTGAGCGGCACTTTGAGCAACTGGATCGCCGAAGCCCAGGCGGATGGCTCCCTCAGTACGGCGCTGCCGTCCGAGGTGATGCTGTACACGCTGTATGCACGCACCTGCGATCCGGTGCTGGAGTTCCTTCAGGCCGGCGGAAACTTCAGCGATGCCGAGGTCGTGGACCTGGTGTTGATCACCTGTTTCGACGGCCTGCGCCCGCGGCCGGCGGTGGGCCGCTAGGCAGGCACGGCCTACAGCACGTAGCGCGCGAGATCCTCGTTCTGCGCGAGGTCGGCCAACCGACTGTCGACGTAGGCGGCGTCGACGGTGAGCGCCTGGCGTCCCGCATTGCCAGCGTCGAACGAGACCTGCTCCAGCAACTTCTCCATCACCGTGTAGAGCCGCCGCGCGCCGATATTCTCGGTCTTCTCGTTGACGTTGCAGGCAATCTGCGCCAGACGCGCCACGCCGTCTGCAGTGAAGGCGAGGTCGACCTCGTCGGTCGCCAGCAGCGCCTGATACTGACGCGTCAGGCAGGCATCGGTGGCGGTCAGGATGCGCTCGAAGTCGCCGCTGGTGAGCGAATCCAGTTCGACCCGGATCGGAAAGCGTCCCTGCAGTTCCGGGATCAGGTCGCTCGGCTTGGCGTAGTGAAACGCGCCGCTGGCGATGAACAGGATGTGATCGGTCTTCACCATGCCGTACTTGGTATTGACGGTGGTGCCCTCCACCAGCGGCAGAAGATCGCGCTGCACGCCCTGCCGCGACACGTCCGCGCCCTGCGTTTCGGAGCGACTGGCGATCTTGTCGATCTCGTCGAGAAAGACGATGCCGTTCTGCTCGACGTTGGCGAGCGCCTTGACCTTGAGTTCCTCGTCATTGACCAGGCGTGCCGCCTCCTCGTCGACGACAAGCTTCATCGCCTCGCGGATCTTGAGCTTGCGCACCTTCTTGCGCGCCTGGCCCAGGTTCTGGAACATCGACTGCAACTGCTGGGTCACCTCTTCCATGCCCGGCGGCACCATCACCTCCATCTGCGGCGCGGCCTGCGCCAGCTCGATCTCAATCTCCTTGTCGTCGAGCGCGCCCTCGCGCAGCTTCTTGCGAAACTTCTGGCGCGTGTCGCCGGCTGGGCTGGCCTGGTTGTCGGTAAAGCCGAAGTCGACGTTTCGTGAAGGCGGCGGCACCAGGATATCGAGGATGCGATCCTCGGCTGCATCGGCGGCCTTCGCGCCCACCTTGCGCATCTCGCTTTCGCGCGTCTGCTTGATCGCGATGTCCATCAGGTCGCGGATGATCGCGTCGACATCGCGGCCGACATAGCCGACCTCGGTGAACTTGGTCGCCTCCACCTTGATGAACGGCGCATCGGCCAGCCGGGCCAGGCGCCGCGCGATCTCGGTCTTGCCCACGCCGGTGGGGCCGATCATCAGGATGTTCTTCGGCGTGATCTCGGAGCGCAATGGCTCGTCCACGTTCTGTCGGCGCCAGCGATTGCGCAAGGCAACCGCCACAGCGCGCTTGGCACGGTCCTGGCCGACGATGTGCTTGTCGAGTTCGGAGACGATTTCCTGCGGAGTCATCATGATGGGACCGCTTTGCGTTCTGGCGAAGGGGCGGCGCGGCGTTTCGGTTCACTCGAATGGACCGTGCGGAACCTGCCGACCGCCTCGACTCGATCGATCAGTCGATCACTTCGATCGTATGGGTCTGGTTGGTATAGATGCAAAGATCGCCCGCAATGCCGAGCGCCTTTTTCACGATGTCACCCGGCGCAAGCTCGGTGTTGTCTAGCAACGCGCGCGCCGCCGCCTGCGCGTAGGGCCCGCCGGAGCCGATTGCAATCAGGCCGTACTCCGGCTCCAGCACATCTCCGTTGCCGGTAATGATCAACGAGGTTTCGCGATCGGCCACTGCCAGCATCGCCTCCAGGCGGCGCAGGATGCGGTCGGTGCGCCAGTCCTTGGCCAGTTCGACCGCCGAGCGCAGCAGATTGCCCTGATGCTTGTCGAGCTTGGCCTCGAAGCGTTCAAACAAGGTGAAAGCGTCTGCGGTGGCGCCGGCGAACCCGGCGAGGATCCGCTCGTGATAAAGGCGTCGCACCTTGCGCGCGCTCTGCTTGACGACGATGTTGCCGAGGGTGACCTGGCCATCGCCCCCCATCGCAACCCGCGCGCCGCGCCGGGCCGAAACAATCGTGGTGCCGTGAAAGGGTTCCATGGGGATCTAATTGGCGCCGATGCCAGCGCCTTCAAGAGGACGAGCAATGCCGCGGACGATACCCGGCGACCGCGCTGGCCGCCATGCGGATCAGTTGCGTCGGACCTGCACGCCTGCCACGGCGGTGATGCCGAGCAAGTGGAACAGCGAGGCGACCAAAGGATTGACGCTGCGGAAGTCGACCCGCACGCCGCTCGCCTGCAACTTCATCAACACGCCCAACAACGTGGTCGCGGTTGAAAACGCCATGCGTCGCAACAGCAGGCAATCCACGAACAGGTGCTTGCTGCTGCGCGCCTCGATCAGCAGTCGGCCGAAGAACGGCTCGCCTTCGCCTTCGATCACGCCGCGCCAGTCGAGCGGCCCGATCACTTGCGCGCTCGGCGCGGTCGCCGGCTTGGCCGAAGCCTGCCTCGTCTTCAAGCTGAGCGGCGCCGGCTCCCACGACGGGGGTGACACCTCGTAGGTGATGCAATACTGGATGCCGTTTTCCTCGAACTCGCTCTGCCGACCCAGCAGGCGCAGTACTTCGAGCAGCAACATCCAGGCGGCATCGGACGCATCGCGGCGGCCCGACTCCACACAGCCATGCAACGGCGGCAGCAGTTGCTCGGCGCCCAGCACGGTCAGTTCGTGGTTCGACCGCTTGAATGCATTGACCACGCGCAGCAGCAGTTCCGCACCCACCAGATCGATGCTCTTGGCGGCCGACACATCGAGCGTCAGCGCCGCATGCTGTGCGGCCAGCGCCTTGAGTTGCTCCAGCGTGCGGACGATCTGCGCATCGATCACCGCGGGCAGCGCCACCACCGGACCACTCGGCTCGGGCACCGACGCCGGCGCCGGCGTGCCGTGCGCGTTCGAATAGTCCATCCAGGTCGGGCAGGAGTTCTCGAACCGCAACGAGTACTGCATCGTCAGCTGCTCGAACGATGCGCCGTCACCGCGCTGGTTGACGAGTTCAAACAGCATCAACCACGCGGTCTGGCGATTGTCGCCAATGTTGTCGGCGTCGATGCCGTTGCGCAGCGTGGCTTCGGCCGGTTCCATCTGGCCGTTGGCGAAAAGGATCGCGGTCTCGTCGATCACCGAGCCGGCACCGGCGGTGTTGATCTCGATCGCGTCCATGCTTCCCAGGAACGCATCCGTGCCCGGATCGAGGATGTCGGCCGGCTTGGCCTTTGCAGGCGCGGCGGCAGCCGGCGTCACGCCCGGCTGCGTCGAATTGGGTGACGTGGCCTGCGCCGGGTTGCCGGTGTTGGCGGCCGGGCGCAGGAAGTCGCGCGCCATCTCCGATTCGATCGCATCGATCTTTGCCGCCGTTTCCATCGCAAGCGAGCGCGCGAGGTCGCGCGCCGGAATGGCGTTTTCGGTGGTGGCGAACTTGGCTGGCGGAAAGGCGCGTGCGTTGGCGCGCTCGGCGGGGTCGAGAAGCGGCTTCGACAGCGACTTGACCACGGGCTTCGACAGCGGGCGCGAACCCGGGCGTGCCGGCGCCGCACGACCGTCGCTGCGACGCGAGTCCTTGCCGTCTTTGCCGTCTTTCTTGAAGAAAGAGAAAACCACGCCCGCCCTTGCTGTGTTTCGAGGTCGCTGTTAACTACAACTATCGGTTGCCGCGCTTGGGGAACCCGGGCCATCCCGAACCGCTAGGGTAGCCGCTTGCCCACCTGCGCAGGTGGGGCAAGTGCCGGGCATTCAGGCCGCATTTCATCCGCTGCCCAGAGCGCACTGCTGCGGGCTTCTTCGTGCGCCTTGCTCTGGCGATTCCTCGCGCATGCTGCCGTGCGTGCGCCGGCTGCGTTCTCAGCACCAGCGTCGATTCAGTCTATCAACAATCCGTCATTGACCGCCGCGATGGCGCATGCGTGGCTGTCGATCTGCCTACCGCGCGCGGGGGATGGTATTCGGCCGAAGCCAGGAGGACGGGCTAATTTGATATCGCTGTGATCTGCGCACCGGTCAGCCGGTAATAGAGACCAAAAGGGTCGTCCGTCAGGACGTTGAGCTGGCCAGTCAGAACGACCGGGTCGTAGGTGTGCTTGATCGGCGTCTTGGCACGCACCTCGACGATGTACTCCGGGCCGAGCGACAGGCAGAAGGGACAGTGCGGCGGGCGCATCGTGAGCAGAAAGTGCTCATGTCGCTCCCCGGTCACGATCGGCAGCATGAAGCCCTGCAGCTTGACTTCAGTCTGATGCAGCTTGCGCACCGCGGGAGCGAACTCCGGGATCACCCGCTTGCCCTCGGTGCGCGACTTGACCTGGCCCAACAGGTTCCAGGAGACCACACCCTTGAGTTCGGGCAGCGTGTTCAGCAGCGCCGGATCGATCGGCAGGCCCAGCGAGTTCGCCGCCCCACTGGCCGTCGGTGCCTGTGCCGCGGCATGACCCGGGGCGAACAGGCTGGCAAATACGAACAGCAGGCCGGCGCAGCGCATGGCGCACTCCGAGAATCGACAGCGGCAAGGATATCCGAGCCGGCAGCTAGCCCTCGGCCAGTGCCGCGTGAATCTGCATCCTGCTGGCACGCCAGGCCGGCAGCACGGCGGCCAAGGTGGCGACACCCCATGCCAGGGCCAGCGCCCAGGCGACCTCGGCTGGCCAGTCGAAAGGCGACAAGACGAACGACCGCGCCTCGGCCAGCCACGAGCCAACCACGGCGACCGCGCCCATCGCCATCAGTACTCCCAGCAGGAGCGCGGCGGCAGCGAGCAGCCACGCTTCGAGCAGCAACAGTGCCGCCACGCGCAACCGCGTGGCCCCGAGCAGCCGCAAGATGGCGATGTCATAGCGCCTTTCCTCCAGCGCATTCATCAGGGCGACGAACAACGCCAGCAGCGCCGAGCCGAGCAGAACGCTGGCAAACGCGCGCATGGTGTCGATCCCGGCGCCGGCCACCGCGAACAACCGCGCAACCTCGTTGGCCGGCACGGCTGCGGTCAGGCGCGGCTCGGCATTGATCTGTCGCGGCACGATCGCCGCCGCCAGCGGCGCCGCGTACTGCACCAAAATGGCCGTGACCTCGCGCTCCGCTTCCAGCATCTCGCGCTCGACCGGATCGGTCGCTTCACCCTCATGCACGTACCACACGCTTTCAAGGTCGGTCAGCAGCAGCCGATCGAGCACCGTGCCAGTCGGCGCCAGCACGCCGACCACGCGGTACTCGGCATCGTCATGGACCGGCCCGTCCGGCGACAGACCGTGCGCGCCGAAGAAACCCTGGCTGACGCCCAGGCCTGTTGTGCGCGCAACCTCAGCTCCGATCACGGCCTGCAGACGACCCTGCCAGAGCGTGCCATTGACCAGGCGACCGCCGTAATGTTCGATCAGCGCCGGCTCGGTACCCACCAGGCGGAATCCGCGAAAGTTGTCGCCAAGAGAGACCGGTATCGCCGACTTCACCAGCCGATTGCCGCGCACGTGCGCCAGTGCGGCCAGCGGCACGTTTCCGGTGGGCACGTCGACGTGATAGACGGCCGAGAGGATGAGTTGAAGCGGTGAACCCTTGGCACCGACCACCAGGTCGATGCCCTGTGCATCGCGGGTCAGACCGCGCGTGAGCTGGCTTTGCACCAGCAGCACGAACACCAGCGTGGCGATGCCCAGCGCCAGCAGCAGCACCGACAGCGCGGTCGACAGTGGCCGCCGCGCCAGCTGTGCCAGCACGTAGCGCAACGCGTTCATCGCGCACCTCGGTCAGCACACGGTGAGCATGTCACTGTGCGGCGGTACGTCATGGCGTGACTGCCGGCGACAGGTCGATCACGCGCGCAAAGCGGCGCCGCACGCGCGCATCATGGGTCGCCACCACCAGCAAGGCGCCGCACGCATCTGCTGCCTGGATCAGCAGGTCGATGGCGCGATCTGCGTGGCCGTCATCGAGCGCCGAGGTCGGCTCGTCGGCTAGCAGCAGACGCGGCCGGTTGACCACCGCACGCGCGATCGCGATCCGCTGCTGCTGGCCGGTTGACAGTCGCGACGGGCGACTCAGGCGCTGCTCGCCCAGGGACAGCGCCGTCAGCGTCTGGTCTGCGGCAGCATCGTCGCGACGACCGACCAGTGATTGCGCCAGACGCACGTTGTCGAGCGCGCTCAGGCTGTCGATCAGATGCAGCCGCTGCGGCACCACGCCGATGCGCTCGGCGCGCCAGCGGTCGCCGCGCGGCGGCTGGTACAGGTTGGCGTCGTCGAGCAGCACCGCGCCCTCGCTGGGCCGAAGAATGCCTGCCAGGACATGCAGCAAGGTGGTCTTGCCCGACCCGGAAGCGCCAAGCAGCACGCAATGCTCGCCCGCCGCCAGATCGAGTGCCGGCAGGCGCAGCACAGTGCGGTCAGCGTAGCGATGAACAAGGGAACGGACGGAGAGCACGGCGGCAGCCTTCGCCGGTGGCGGTGTCGGGGTCCGGACGTCCACTGCCGCGGACGGGCCGACGCATTTGCCTGGCCAACTCATGCAAGGGACCGCACGGCCCCTTGGCTATTCGAGCAAGATCGCTCGAGGCGGCGAACCGCCTCAATCGCCGTACATCTTCTGCTTCATCTCGCGACGCTGCTGCGCTTCGAGCGACAACGTGGCGGTCGGCCGCGCAAGCAGACGGGGCACGCCGATCGGATCGCCGGTTTCTTCGCAGTAGCCGTAGTCGCCCGCGTCGATGCGGGCGATCGACTGCTGCACCTTCTTGAGCAGCTTGCGCTCACGATCGCGGGTGCGCAGTTCGAGCGCATGTTCTTCTTCGATCGTGGCGCGGTCTGCCGGATCAGGGACGATCACCGTCTCGCGCAGATGCTCGGTCGTCTCGTCGGCGTTGGCGAGGAGCTCGCGCTCCATCTGCTGCAGCCGATACTTGAAAAAGGCGAGTTGCTCATCGTTCATGTATGCCGATTCCGGCATCTTGAGCAGGTGCTCTTCGGTCGGGAGTTGCTTTCCGTTTACGGTCACAGGCGCTTCGCTTCTACTGGCAGATCGACTCAACAGATACTCGTGGGCCGCGGCGACATCTTTCTGGCTGGTCGCCGCCGGCTGGGGTTTGGCCGGCATCGGTCGTGGCGCCGGCATGGGCGCGGGCGGAGCAACCGTGGGCGGCGGGGCCACCGGGCGGGCGCCAGCTGCAATCGGCGCGCGACGGGGCGGCATGGGCGGCGGGGGCGCCTTTTTCGCCGCGGGTGCGGCCTTCACCGGTCCCGTTGCTTTCTTTGGCACGGGCGCCGGCGCAACTGCCTTGGCCGGCTTGGACTTGACTGCCTTGGTGGGTGCTGCCGGCTTGGCGGCCTTGGCCTTCACCGGCAGTTTCTCCGGGCGCTTGGGCGCGGGCTTGGGCGCGGGCTTGACCGCCTTCTTCACCGCCTTCTTCGCCGCCGGCTTGGCCACTGGCTTGGCCGATGGCTTGGCGGACTTGACCGCCTTGGTGGGCGCGGACTTCTTGGCTGCCTTCTTCGCGGGTGCCTTACTCGTGCCTGCCATGTGTCCCTCGTCGCTCCTGCAGCACCGCGCCGACTCAGTCTGCGCGATCAGCGTGCCAGGCACGCCTCGAGCCCTTTGAGGATCGCTTCCTTCGGCAGGTTGCGACCGATGAACACGATCTTCGAATAGGGCCTCTCATCCTTGCCCCACGGACGCCCGACATCTGCTCCCATCAGCATGTGAACGCCTTGGAAGATCATGCGTCGGTTGGAACCGTCCATGAAAAGCACGCCTTTATACCGAAGCATGTCAGTGCCGTAAACCTGAGTCAGGGCACCGAGATAGTCCTCCAGCTTGGCTGGATCGAACGGCTGCTTCGACTGAAAGACGAACGCCTTGATGGCATCGTCGTGGTGATGATGATGGTGATGATCATGGCCGTGCTCGTGGCCGTGGTCATGATCATGGTCATGTTGGCCATGGTCGTGCGCCGGCTTGTGATCCGTGTGCTGCTTGGTCTTGGCGGCATCCGGATGCTCGGCGGCGAGGAACTCCGGGTCGATCTCGAGGATCGCGTTCAGGTTGAAGCCGCGGATGTCGAGCACATCCTTGATCGGCACCTGGCCCATGTGTACGTACTTGATCGGCGCGCGCGGGTTCATCCGCAGCAGCCGCTCGCGCAGCGACTCGACCTCGTCGGAGGACACCAGATCGGTCTTGCTCATCAGGATGCGGTCGGCAAACCCCACTTGGTTCTGCGCCTCCGGCTGGGCGTCGAGGGTGGCATGGCCATGCTTGGCATCGACCACGGTGACGACCGCGTCGAGCAGGTAGTAGGACGACACGCCGTCGTCCATGAAGAAGGTCTGCGCCACCGGGCCGGGGTTGGCCATGCCGGTGGTCTCGATGATCACGCGCTCGAAGCTCAGTTCCTTGCGCTCGCGCTTGTCGCGCAGGTCGTTGAGGATGCGGGACAAATCGCCGCGCACGGTGCAGCAGATGCAGCCATTGTTCATCTCGACGATCTGTTCGCTCGTCTCGGTCACCAGCAGTTCGTTGTCGATGCCCTCGGGCCCGAACTCGTTCTCGATCACCGCGATCTTGTGGCCGTGCTCTTCCTTGAGCAGGCGATTGAGCAGCGTCGTCTTGCCGGCGCCGAGAAAGCCGGTGAGGACGGTGACGGGTACCTGCGATTCGGTCGGGGTCATGGCGCGCTCCAGGGTGCGTCGCGCGGGCCGCGGCGCGCATGCACCAGGCGGCCCGAGAAAGGCGGCGGATTCTATAGATAGATTGGTGCCGCTGCGGCCCGCGGTCACCGATCGAGGGTTGATGCCGCTCGGGCAACCGACGTACGCGCAACTACAGGCGCTGCAGCAGGATGCCCTTGAGGTACTCGCCCTCAGGATGCGTCATCAGCAGCGGATGATCTTCACCCGCCGCCAGGCGCTTGAGCATCTGGCAGTCGACCCGCGCATCGATCACCGCGCCGGCGATGATCTTCTGGAACAGGTCGACATCGATCGCGCCGGAGCACGAAAACGTCATCAGGTAGCCACCGGGCGCCAGCAATCGCAGCGCATTCAGTGCGATGTCCTTGTAGGCCCGCGCCGCCCGATCCACGTGATGGTGGGTCGAAGCGAACTTCGGCGGATCGAGCACGATCAGATCGAACGGCGCCACGGCCTCGGCCTTCAGCGCACGCAGCGCTTCGAAGACATCCGCATTGCGCCACGCATGCACGCTCGCCTGCCCGTTGAGGTCGGCGTTGTGAGCAGCCAGGGCGAGCGCTTCGGCCGAGGAGTCGATCGACAGCACCGATCCTGCCCCGCCCGCCGCCAGTGCCAGCGAGAACCCACCCGTGTAGCAGAAGCAGTTGAGCGCGCGCGGCGCCGCGACCCCGGTGGTGCGCAGACGCTGCACCAGCGCGCGCGCCAGCGCGCGGTTGTCGCGCTGGTCGACGTAGAAGCCGGTCTTGTGACCGCGCCTGACATCGACCGCGTAATGCACACCGTGCTCATGCACGGCGATGCGCTCCGCCGGCTCGGCACCGCGCGCCACGCCGTGCGAAGGCTCCAGTCCCTCGCGCTTGCGGGTGGCGCTGTCCGAGCGGTCGTAGACGTTGCCGCAGCCGGTGGCCGTGACGAGCGCCTCGATGATCGCGGCTCGCTGCGCCTCGACACCGGCCGCCTGGCACTGCATGACGAGCTGATCGGCGTAGCGATCGACCACCAGCCCAGGCAGCTGATCGGCCTCGCCGAACACCAGGCGCGTGGCGTTGGTGGCCGGGGCCAGGTGGTCGCGGCGCTGCACCGCAGCCTTCACACGGGCGCTGATCCACGCGGCATCGATGACATCGGCTTCGACAAAGCTCCAGCAGCGTGCGCGCAACGTTGAGCTGGGCGAGAACGCTGCCCACGCGAGCCAGGCGCCGCTCGCGCTGCGCACCGCCATGGTGGCGCCGCTGGCCGGCTTGCCCGTCACGCGCGCAACCGCCGTGTCGTAGACCCAGGGATGGCGCCGCAGCAGCGAGCGCTCCTTGCCTGGCTTGAGGATCAGCTCACCGGCAAGGTTCATCGGCTGCCAAGGAACTCGACCACGGTCCGTGCCGCAGGCTCGATCGAAGCGCGCCCGTGGCGGCGCCATGTCGCATCAGTTGTCGGATCAACCATCGCTTTGAACTTTGCGCCGCGCCCGCGGATGGGCGGCGTCGTACGCCTTGGCCAGATGCTGCCAGTCGAGCTTGGTATAGATCTGGGTGGTGGCGATGTTGGCGTGGCCGAGCAGCTCCTGCACCGCGCGCAGGTCGCCGCTCGACTGCAGCACGTGCGAGGCCATCGAGTGCCGCAGCGCGTGCGGATGCACGTGCACCCCGAGGCCGCTGAGCTGGGCCAGCCGGGCGATGCGCGCGCCCACGTTGCGCGGCGAGATGCGCGCGCCGCGCGAGGAAACGAACAGCGCCCGCTTTTCGGCGCCGGCCAGCGTGCCCCGCAGCGCGAGCCAGTCGTTGAGTGCGGCGATCGCCGCCGCACCGACCGGCACGCTGCGTGTTTTCGATCCCTTGCCCATGACGATCACTTCAGCGGCCGACAGGTCGAGCCAGCTGGGTGACGCCTGCTGCGCACCTTCCTTTGCAAAGTGACGCCAGTCCAGGCTCACCAGTTCAGCCAGACGCAACCCGCTCGAATACATGAGTTCGACGATCGCGCGGTCGCGCAGCGCGAGCGCGCCGTCGGTCGGCGCCTGTGAAACGAACTGAACCGCCTGGTCGACGCCGAGCGCCTTCGGCAACCGCTTGTCGCGCCGGGGCGCACGCACCCCGGCCACCGGATTGGCGCCCACGCGCTGGCGCTCGCCCAGCCACCGATAAAAGCTGCGCCACGCGCTCAGCGCGCGCGCCAGCGACGCCGGCGACAGTCCGCCCGCATGCAGACGTGCCAGGCTGCGTCGGATGTCGGCCTGCGCCAGGGTCAGCAGATCGGCTCCCGCGGTCAACCGAACCAGCTGCAGCAGGTCACCGCGATACGCCTGCACCGTGCGCGGCGAACTGCGGCGCTGCGTCGCCAGGTCGGCGAGGAACGCCTCGGCCGGGGCCGGCAGAGCGAGCGGCGCAGGCACGAGCGTCATTCCGCGCGCAGTCGCCCCAGCGCGGCGCTGGCCAGTTCGCTGATGCGCCTGAGGAACGCCGTGCCCATGGTGATGTGAAAGCGCTCTTTGTCCGGCGAGCCGAGCACCAGCAGGCCATACGCGTCCGGACTGGCGCCGATGCGCAGCGGCAGCATCGCCAGGCTCTGCACCTCGCCCTGCCCGTCCGCCAGCCACTGTGCCGGCTCGAAGCCGACATTGGACCCGCAGAACGGCGCCACCATGCTCGAGGCCAGCCGCTTGACGTCCACACTCACCTCAGCCGCGGCCGGGATCTGCGCAAACTCAGTCTTCACGCCCCACACGCGCACCGCGCCGAACGGCACGTCGAACAGGATGCGCAGTTCGGCCACCGCGATCTCGGGCAGGTCGGCGGGATCGGCCACGCCGAGCAGCGTGCGCGCCCACTGCACCACGCGATCGGCGATCACGTCGTTCTCCTCGCCATGACGCAGCATCTGCGCCATGCGCGCCTCCAGTGCAGCGATGCGTCCGCGCAGGATCATCGACTGACGCTCGACCAGCGAGATTGCCTGGCCGTTCTGCGGATGCGGGATGGCAATGTCGCCCAGCAGTTCCGGATGCTGCTCGAAGAAATCGGGATGCTCAGCCAGATAGCGGGCCACGTCGTCGGACTTGATGGATGAATTCGGCATGAGGGTCACAGGTCGATCTCGCCTTCGAACACGGTGGTGGCCGGACCGGTCATGCGCACCGGCCGCGGCCCTTCGGTTGAGCTGCCGTCCCAGGCGATGCGCAGGCCGCCGCCACGCGCCTGCACGGTCACCGGGGAGTCGAGCTCGCCCAGGATGATGCCCGCCACTGCGGCGGCGCAGGCGCCGGTGCCGCAGGCCAGCGTTTCGCCGGCGCCGCGCTCCCACACGCGCAGCCTGATCGCGTGGCGATCGAGCACCTGCATGAAGCCGGCGTTCACGCGCCGTGGAAAGCGCGGGTGGTGTTCGATCGCGGGGCCTTCTTGCGTCACCGGCGCGGCGTCGACATCGTTCACCCGCTGCACCGCGTGCGGATTGCCCATCGACACGACGACAATCTCACGCACGCTACCGTTAACGTCCAGCGGCCAGAGACGTGCACGGCCATGCGCCGTCGCCACCAGACCCTCGGCATCGAACGGCACGCGTGCCGGCTCGAACTGCGGCGGCCCCATGTCGACCGTCACGTCGCCATCGGTTTCAAGCATCGGCTCGATCACACCACCGGCGGTCTGCACGCGGATCGCCCGCTTGCTCGTCAGCCCGCGCGCATGCACAAACTTGACGAAGCAGCGCGCGCCGTTGCCGCAGGCTTCCACTTCGTCGCCATCGGCATTGAAGATGCGGTACTTGAAGTCCACCGCCGGTGAGTCCGGTCGCTCGACCAGCAGGATCTGATCGGCGCCGACGCCGAAGCGGCGATCGGCCAGCAGGCGCAACTGCGCGCGGTCGAGCGCGAACGGCTGGGCAATGCCATCGAGCATCACGAAGTCGTTGCCGGTGCCCTGCATCTTGGTGAAGCGCAATCGCATGCGGGGATTATCGCCCACGTAAGTGTTGAGGCATGTTGGTTGTCGATGGAGACAACAACGCTGCGCAGCAAGTGAATTTTCATCATGCATAGCAAACGAGCGGCATAGGCAATCCACCCGCTTGCCCCCCCCGCGTCGTTGACCATCCTTCGCAGCAGCAGCAACCACCGCAGCGGACGATGAGCTCTCCCCTCTTTCGACCCGAAGTGATGCAAGCCCGCGCCGGCCAGTGGCTCGGCGGCGTGCGGCTGAACACCTCGCTGTCGTGGTGGGGGCTGACCGCGGGTGCCGTGTTACTCGCCGGTGCACTGCTGATGTATGCCTTCATCGGCGAGGTCACGCGCAAGGCGCAGGTCAGCGGCATCCTGGTGCCGGTGGGTGGCCAGATGGACCTGCATGCTGCCGCCGCTGGCCGCGTGGCGGAACTGCGTGTGGCCGAGGGTCAGGTCATGCGGCAGGGCGACGTGGTGATGGTGCTGGCGCTGGACCGCGCCACAGGTGCCGGCGACGTCGGCGCTCAGGTGGCGCAGCAGATCGAGTCTCGCCGCTCGGCCATGGAAGCCGAGCGGACGCTGCGCGGCGCGCAGGTGCGGCTGCAGCAGCATTCACTGGCGGCGCGCGTGCAGGCGATGGATGCAGAACTGCGCCGCGCCGACGACGAGATCGCGCTGGCGAATCGTCGCCTCACCCTGGCCCATCAGCAGGCGGCGCGCGTCGACCAGTTGCTTACCTCCGGCTTTTTGTCGGCCACGCAGGCTCAGGTGCAGCAGCAAGAGTTGATCGAGGCGGAGACGCGCGTGCAGCAGCTGATCCGCACCCGCATTGCGCTGGCCCGCGACCGCGCCACACTCGCCGCCGAGGGCGCGCAGCTGGCCGCGCAGTTGCAGACCGAGCTGGCGCAGGTGGATCGCGCAGTGGCCGCTCTGGCGCAGGAAGCAGCGGAGAACGAGGGTCGGCGCACCCAAGTCATCACCGCCCCGCGCGACGGCAATGTGACGTTGCTGGCGCTGGCCGCAGGGCAGCCTGTGCAGGCGGGTCAACTCCTCGCGTCCATCGCGCCAGCCGGCGCGCCGCTGCAGGCGCATCTGTTCGCGCCGAGCCGCACGGTGGGCTTCGCCGCCGTGGGGCAGGAAGTGCAACTGCGGTACGCCGCCTTTCCGTACCAGAAGTTCGGGCTGCAGTCGGGGACGGTCGCTGCGGTAAGCCGCAGCCCGGTGGCACCGGCGCAGCTTCCGGCCGCTCTGGCTCACCTGGCGAGCGCCACCACCGCCGAAGGGCTGTATCGCCTGACGGTCAACCTTTCCGCTCAGCACGTCGTCGCGTATGGCGACACGACGCCGCTGAGATCCGGTATGACCCTCGATGCCGCCGTCATCCAGGACCGACGGCGCGTCATCGAGTGGTTGTTCGAGCCCCTGATCGGGGCAGCGCAGCGGCGTGCGTGACGCCAACCATGAAGTCTTTGGTATCTCTTTGTGCGATTCGATGCCGCGGTAATCCAAGACCGACGGCACGTCATCGAGTGGTTGTTCGAACTACTTATCGAGTTCGCTCGGACATGTGAGCAGCGTTAGGGGACGACGCCGCCCCTTTGATCGGCGCAGACACTTTAGGAGAAGCTCAATGAGAAACCTGCAAGTGGTCGAATTCGACATCGTGTCCGGTGGCGGTCGAGGCCAACCGAAAGGGACGAAGAACGACAGCCCTGCGCAAAAGTGCGCAAACGCGATCGCAGGAGGCGCCGTTGGAGGCGCAATCGCCGGCGCATTCAGCGGCCCGAAAGGGGCTGTCGCGGGCGCCGTCGGCGGGGCGATCGGCGGAGCGATTGGCGGCTGCAACTAGGCGGCGGCGGAAACGGATCGAGTTGCGCAACGCTAGGCAGCCCCCGGTGGGCTGCCTGCTTCTGTTGGTTGATCTTCCTGTTCTTCTAGAGGACACCATGCTGGCAAGTGAGCAAAAGCTGATGAGTCGCTGGGCTGAGATTCGGCAGCTTGGTTTCGTTAGGTTCGTGATCTCTTTCGGATTCCTGCGGTTCGCGCTCCCTGTGGGCGTATTCGCTCTACTTGGCGCGGTTGCGTTCGGCGCAGATTTAACGCTTAGATTGGCCTTGGCTCTTGGCGCAGTCTTCTTAGCTATCGGTTGGGGATATGGCGCAATGCTCTGGAGAGCGTGCGAGAAGCGATTCCATGCACCAGAGTAGAGCCGCTAGTAGATGAGCGTCGGGTTGTCGGCAAAAGTTGAAGGAGCCGTGTTCGACTTGCTCAGCGGCCGTCATGGAGACTCACGAGGCGTAGCGGCCCCACACCTCTCACGCACCCTCCGGCCCTATGACAGCCGCCTATGCGTACAACGCTGCAATCTGAAAGCGTCGAATGCGGCCTCGCCTGTCTGGCGATGATCGCCTCGGCGCTCGGCTACCACGCCGACCTCGCTGAGCTTCGCCGCCGCTTTCCCATATATGACTCAGCGGCAGGGGACAGCACGCAGGGCACACAACCCGGCGCATGGCCCGGCCTTGAGAACATGCCCTAGAGTTGCGAGAACCTACCTTTTGCACAGGAGCGTGGTCGCAAAGCGCTCTTGTGCATGCAATGGAGTCCGTATGTCACGCGCTCGAACTTTGCATCTGTCGGCGGTGGTCTATGCAACCATCGCAGTTGGCTCATATCTGTTGGGGACCGGCCCTGTTGGCAACTGGTTTGAACCGCCCCGGCTTTACCGGAGACTCCGATTCTTGAGAGGATGGAGTCATGAACAAGACGAACAAGCGGTATTCACCGGAGGTGCGAGAACGTGCAGTGCGGCTGGTCCTGGACCA
>JALHMQ010000012.1:85531-139596 GCA_022843955.1 Burkholderiaceae bacterium | reverse complement strand
CTGAGCTCCTGTCGTTCATCGAGGCACGTCGCCTCGGTAAACAACATAAGGAGCAAAGCCCGACCGCCAGATCAGCGACAGCGGCACATCGAAGCGCTACCGCGCGAGCGGTTTAGTCCAGCGACCCCAAGCTGACATTCAAACCGGCCGGAAGCGGTCGTCCAGATGAAGCGGGGCAAAGCGCACGTGCGCCTTCTTGCCCCACCAGTTCGATCAGACGGCGTCAGCGTTTGCCGGAGCAGCGTGCAGCTTCAGGCCCAGCGCTGAGACGACCTTCATCACCGTGGCGAACTCCGGATTGCCTGAAGCCGAAAGCGCCTTGTACAGGCTCTCGCGTCCGAGGCCCGTGTCCTGCGCAACTTGTGTCATCCCCTTGGCGCGAGCAATGTCGCCCAGCGCCGCGGCGACAAGTGCCGGGTCGCCTTCTTCTAGCGCAGCCTCGAGGTAGGCGGCCATGTCCTCCTCGGACTTGAAGTGCTCCGCTGGGTCCCACTGCTTCGTCGTGATCTTGGGCATAGCGCTACTCCTGCAGTTCACGCGCCAGTTGCTTGGCGACGCGAATGTCCTGATCTTGGGTTCGCTTGTCGCCGCCGGCGAGCAATACGATCAACACATCTGCTCTTTGAACGAAGTACACGCGGTAGCCTGGACCGTGGTCGATACGCAGCTCTGACACGCCCTCGCCAACCGGCTTTGCATCACCAGGGTTGCCAAGCGACAGGCGTCGGACTCGGATATCGATGCGCGCCTTTGCCAGCCGATCTCGCAGCGAGTCGAACCACTTCTCGTACTCATCGGTTTGGCGAACTTCGATCACGGCGGCACTGTATCACATAGGATACGGTTGCACAACGCCTATGAAGTGGCGTCGTCTGAAGATGGCCGCAAGTCGCGATCACCGGAGCGCCGCACTGCCGACATTCCAGCTGATCTGCGGTAGGCCCGTTGCCTCGCAGGCCGACGGCTTTCGGCAATGCGGCTGACCGCGCTGTTCGACCCGTTGCTGTCATTCGAATTCGCCAGAAGCCGGCGTTGGGCTGTCGTGGCTTGCCGATGCCCGTTCGGGCCACGCTGAAGCTCGCTGGCCTTCTAAGCAAACGTACGAACCGATGCAAGGGCGCCTCCGATCGTCGGCGCCGCCGCTGAGTGCCGCGCCTGCGCACTACTAGCGTGTCAGCCGCGTCAATTCGACCGTATCGATACGAGAGCTTGACCCCGCCGAAACGCGCCGCACATGGCGCGCGCTCACCGGCCATCCGGTCCTCGTGTCAACGATGAAGTCGGCGCTGTCTTCCAGGTCCAGAGTCCGGGTGTAGTCGGTGATCGAGGCTGCGGTGATCGGTGGCGGCGGTTCGCCAGAAGTCGCTGGTCTGGCTGCCTCCATGTGTCGAACAAAGTTCAGGACTTCGGTGCCTATGTTGAGCGCCGCGCTCGCGCGGTCGATCACCATCAGCCACCCGATTTCGGCACGACCCTCGCGCGAGGAGATGCCGCGGACCTGGTAGCGCCCGAGGACCGGAACTTCGCCGGAGCTCATCGGTGATCGAACGCGAGTGCGAACGTCCAAGGGCTCGCCAACACGGCAATCGTGCCCCATGGCACCCAGCAGGATCGCGGGCTCCTTGAGCAGGCTTTGCGTAAGCGCTCCGCCGTCGGCCAGGATTGGCCGCAACGCACTCCGCAGCGTGTGGGCTATTGGTGCGTGCGCGGGGTTGGACACCATCAGCGGAACAAGTCGATCAAGAGACTCTGCGCCCAATGCCCGCACGGCTGCTTGGTCTGCCAGGCCGGCGACACGGCCGCCGTCATCAAGCAACAGGTCGATGGCGACGCCGTCCCAGATCGCCTGCATGATCTCCAGCGCCGGACGCAGGCGGGGATCGGCCTCCAAGAGTTCGCCGCCCGAGGATGTCCAGCGCGCCAGCCAGCCGCAGGCGCTCCGATCGCGGATCTCAAGCGTCACGGTTGATCGCGAGCGGTGTGCGATCACGCCGTCGCGAACCAAGTGCAGATCCTGCCGATAGCTCAGCATCTGGCCGGGTGCGAGTTCGGGCACGAGCGTGAATGTGTCTTGCGCGCCACTTCGGGCGGCACGGAAGACGGACAGGCCGCCAATGAGGCCGAGCAGCGCGCGGCGTGTCGTCTTGAAGGCGGTCATCAGTCACCAGGTAGCCGCAGTGCCGACATTCCAGCCGATTTGAAGCCTTGCGTCCAGCGATGCGAAGGCGCGTGCTGTTTCGTTACAGGGGCTGCTATCGGCGATGCCTCGATCGCGCTGTTCGACCCAAAGCGGTTGTTGCTCGGACGATAAACAGCTGTCAACCAACCGCAGGGCCGCAGCGAGCCCGTTCTCGGCCTCCCAGCAAATCGACGTGTTCGCGCAAACTTCTGCGTAGAGCGCTGTCAAAACCGAAGCTTCTCAGAGAACGGAAACCATCTCTCCAAGAAGTACAAAGTTGCGGCCAGCCACGCCGACTTGACTATCAAGCACGCCCCACTAAAGATACTCAACTCTTGAGAACTGGATAAACGATAGAGCTCGCTTCTTGCTACTAGATTGCCTGAAGCCGATGCCGCCTGAAGCAACGCCAATCCGTCCTGAGGCGACGTCTGGCTTCGAACAAGCAGCAGGCCGAGGCGCGCTTGCGCCGGCACATACTTTTCCGTAGAGAGATTAGTTAGGATGCTTATGGCCTCGTCCCGCTCTCCGCTCCGCAAACAAACAACAGCGTAAAGATGACGCGCCTCTAGGCCAGCGGATGAATCAAACGATCTCCGCAAAAGCCGCTTGCTCTCCGAAACATCGATCGGCCCGCCTCGACCATCGAACAGCATGTGAGCATAAACGACAGCAGATCTATGGTCGCCAAGTTCTGCTAGCTGTCCATAAACTTCCCGAGCGGATATCCAATCGCTCTTAACGTAGGCGCTCATCGCCTTCTTGCGCTTAACGTTCCACGGATGGTCCATAAGATGAACAAGACTATCCATCACCAATTCGCTGGCAACAACTCAATGTCCGGCATTGCTCTAGCCGGCCGGTTCGGCAGGCGCTCTGCGCGATGTTGTGAAGGTCACCATAGCTCAAAGATGGGGAAGTCGCGAAATACCGCTTTTGGCCGCTCTGAGCGGTCATCACAACACCGCATTGCGGTCATTCTGTTCACTCTGAATGAGTTCGACCCGATTGCCAAATGGGTCGTTGGTGAAGCCGCGACGACGGCCATTCACCTCCAGCGGATCTAGCGAGAAGCCGTAGCCCTCTGCCACGAGCAAAGCGGCTAGTTCATCGAGATTGTCGACGGCAAAGGCGGGGTGCGCCTTCTTGGCCGGCAGAAACTCAGCCTCGACGCCAAGATGCACTTGTTGTGGACCGCAGGCGAACCAGACGCCGCCGCGAGCGGCAAGCGCGCTTGGCTTTTGCACCTCTCCTAGTCCGAGCAGTTTGCCGTAGAAGTTCCGTGCGGCAGCCTCTTTGCCGGGCGGCATTGCAATCTGCAGATGATCGAGATTCAGTGCCTTCGCCATATCTTCCTCGACAGCTGCGTCAGACTTCTCCTACTGGCCGAAGACTGTCGCTCAAGACCTTAATCGATATATCTCCAGGTGCCGGCGCCGTCGAATCGACGCAGCCGTACCCCGTCGAGTTCTTCTGGATCGAAGTTGCGAAAGTTAACGTGCGTCGTCCGGTGCTGCTCAGGGTCTATTGGTTCCCAGTGGGTCACGCAGCCGCAGTGCTTGCACCGCACACAGCGCAGCGTTCGATCACCCCAGATGTACTCGTCCGTATGCTCCGGATAACCGATCACCTTAACGGCTTCAACTGCGTAATACGCCCAGAGGCCACCTTGGCGACGGCAGATTGAACAATTGCAAAGCGTGATCGATTCGGGTTGCGCTGGAACTTCAATGCGAACTGCCCCGCAGTGGCATGTTCCGGTGAGCATTGGACGCCTCCATGTCAACTCTTGGTCGAGTTTGGTGCATCGAGCCTACGTCGGCAACTGGCCGCACTCAGCTGAGGTCAGGCCGCCGCAAAGCAGACATTCAACCTGATTTCCCGCGACGGGTCGAGAGCCGCAGCGATGCGATCTCGGCGTCCGACATCAGGCCGGCCGTATGCAGCGCGTCGGCCATTTGCAGCACTTCTTCGACGCTGTTGCCGACCAGCCGCGGCTGCGCCGATACCTCGGCCCGTACAGCATCGGCGAGCAAGCGCTCGCCGCGCCGGGCGCGCTCTCGCTCGTCCGGTGAGATCCAGAAGGTGGGTGCGAGGACGTTGCGGCGCATGCTGCTTGCTTCAGACGCAGCGGCCGCCGTCGACTTCCAGGCAGGTGCCGGTGACGAACGCGGCATCATCGCTCGCGTAGAACAGACAGGCGCTGGCGATGTCTTCCGGCTTGGAAAAGCGACCCAGCGGAATGGTGGCGAGGAATTTCTTGCGGTTCTCCGGCGTGTCGGGCATGCCCATGAACTCTTCGAGCAGGCCGGTCTCGCCGATCACCGGGTTCACGCAGTTGACGCGGATGTTGTCGGGCCCGAGTTCAGCGGCCATGCCCTTGCTGGTGATGATCACCGCGCCCTTGGTGCCGTTGTACCAGGTGAGTCCGGGCCGCGGCCGCACGCCGGCGGTGGAGGCGATGTTGATGAAGCAGCCGCCGCCATGCTGGCGAAAGTACGGGACTATGTGCACCGCGGTCAGGTAGATCGACTTCACGTTGACGGCGTAGATGCGGTCGAACGTTGCTTCGTCGACGTTGAGCAGCGGCTGGTTGCGGTGCGTGGTGCCGGCGTTGTTGACGACGATGTCGAGCTTGCCGAAGTGCTTGAGCGTAGCCTCGAGCAGACCCTTGATGTCTTCGCTGCGGCTGACATCGCAGCGGACGAACTGCGCGCGCTCGGTCTTGCTGCGGATGATGCCGGCGACCATCTCGCCCGCCTCCTGAGCAATGTCGCTGACAATCACCGCGCAGCCTTCGTCGGCGAACCTTTCGGCGATGCCGCGTCCGAACCCTGACGCTGCCCCAGTCACGATGGCGACCTTTCCTGCAAGGCGTCCGCTCATTTCAAGACTCTCCTGAAGAAGACGATGCGCTGCGTCTCGGCAAAGCCGAGCGCGCGGTGCATCGCATGGGAATCGTGGTTGTCGATCAGCGCGTCTGAGGCCAGCTCGGTCACGCCGAGGGCGCGCGCCCAACTGGCCACGTGCTCGCACAGGGCACGCGCGACGCCGCGACGGCGCCACTGCGGGGCGACATAGATGCCTTCGAGGAACGCCACCGGCTCGCCAAGCGCGGTGTCGCAGCCGTTGACGTAGCTGCGGCGCAGCGCGGCCTCGGCGAAGCCGGCGGGCTCGCCGTCCACCGTCGCCACCAGCGCCAGTTGGTCCTTCGCGCGCAGCAGCGCGGCGGCCTCGCTCGCGTGTTCGGCGCGCGGCGTGTCGGGCCATAGCGTGTGGCGCAGCGGCAGCCACTGCGCCAGGTGCTTGTGCGTGACGACCTCGATCCGCACCGGGGCGGCGGCTGTATCAACCATGCTTGATCGCGATCGTCTTGAGGGTGGTGAACGCCAGCAGCGCCTCGAAGCCCTTCTCGCGCCCGTAGCCGCTGGACTTCACACCGCCGAACGGCAGCTCGATGCCGCCGCCCGCACCGTAGTTGTTGATGAACACCTGACCGCAGTGCAGCCGTCGCGCCAGGCGCATCTGGCGCGCGCCGTCGCGCGTCCACACGCCGGCCACGAGACCGAACGGCGTGCCGTTGGCCAGGCGCAGCGCCTCCGCTTCGTCTTCGAACGGCATCGCCGCCAGCACCGGACCGAAGATCTCGTCCTGCGCCAACGGGTGTGCAGGCGGCACGTCGCGCAGCAGGGTGGGCGCCTGGTAGTAGCCGGTCTGCGGCGCATCGTCGACGACGGTGCCCTGTGCGGCGATCGGCACCTGGTCGACCTGCGCCTGCGACAAAAAATCCCACACGCGCTGCAATTGGCTCTGGCGGATCAGCGGGCCGACATCGTGGTCGGCCAGCGCGGGGCCGACACGCAACTGCGAGATCGCATGGCCGACGCGCTCGATCACTTCTTCGTACACCGCGCGCTCCACCAGCAGGCGGCTGCCGGCGGAGCAGGTCTGTCCGGCGTTCTGCACGATCGCGTTGACCACCACCGGCACCACGGCGTCGAGGTCGGCGTCGGCGAACACCAGTTGCGGCGATTTGCCGCCCAGTTCGAGAGTCACCGGGCAGTGATGGCGCGCCGCTGCCACCGCGACCGCGCTGCCTGTCACCGGCGAGCCGGTGAAGCTGACGTGATCGATGCCACGATGCGCCGCCAGCGCCGCACCGGCCTCGCTGCCCAGTCCGGTGACGATGTTCAGCGCGCCGGCCGGAAAGCCCGCTTCGGCCGCCAGTTCCGCCACCCGCAGCAGCGACAGGCAGGCGTCTTCGGCCGGCTTGACCACGCAGGCATTGCCGGCCGCCAGCGACGCACCGACGCTGCGGCCGAAGATCTGCATCGGGTAGTTCCACGGGATGATGTGGCCGGTGACACCATGCGGCTCGCGGATCGTGAGCACCGTCATCCCGGCCGAATAGGGAATCGTCTCGCCGTGCAGCTTGTCGGCGGCACCGGCGTAGTACTCGAAGTAGCGCGCCAACGCGCGTGCGTCGGCGAGCCCCTGCTTGAGCGGCTTGCCGGTGGTGCGTGACTCCAGCGTGCCCAGTTCATCGCAGCGGTCGAGCACGCGCTGCGCGAGTTTCATCAGCAGGCGGCCGCGTTCGGTGGCGCTCATCCGCCCCCAGTCGCCCGCGCCGTCGCTCCAGGCGCCGCGCGCGGCGAGCACCGCAAGGTCGATGTCGGCCGCGTTGCCGCGTGCAATCCGCGCAAACGGCTGGCCGTCGGATGGATCGATCACCTCCAGCGACTGTCCATTGGAGCTGACCACCCAGCGATTGCCGATGAAGTGATGGGTGCCGGTGGTCGCTGTCCAGCCGCCGTCCATGTCTGTCTCCCTGGTGATTTCTTGTTGCCTGCGACGGCCATTATCGGCGCCTCGTCGCGATGGCTCAAACCGCGCGAGCGCGGTCCGTGCGTCTGTCAGGCCTGCGCAAGCTGCGTCGATAGAATGCGCTGCAACACGCGTCGCCCCCGGGGCGCCGTCCGACTGTTTCATCTCCTGCCTGCGAGTTCTTCATGAGTCTTGATCGCGTCCCGTCCGGTCGCAACCTGCCCGACGACTTCAATGTCGTCATCGAGATCCCGGCGCATTCGGATCCGGTCAAGTACGAGGTCGACAAGGAGTCCGGCGCGATCTTCGTCGACCGCTTCATCAACACGCCGATGCACTACCCGTGCAACTACGGCTATATCCCGCACACACTGTCCGACGACGGTGATCCGGC
Source organism: Burkholderiaceae bacterium (assembly GCA_022843955.1). GTDB lineage: Bacteria > Pseudomonadota > Gammaproteobacteria > Burkholderiales > Burkholderiaceae_F > JALHMQ01. Next base: position 132,199 of record JALHMQ010000012.1, on the reverse strand, counting down.
CGACGTGCTCGTCGTCACCCCGTTCCCCTTGCAGGCCGGCGTGGTGGTGCGCTGCCGGCCGCTGGGCATCCTCAAGATGACGGACGAAGCCGGCGGCGATTCCAAGCTTCTGGCCGCGCCGATCAGCAAGACGCTGCCCTGGTACGACCACTGGCGCACCCACCTGGACGTGGGTCATCACCGCCTCGGGCAGATCCAGCACTTCTTCGAGCACTACAAGGATCTGGAGCCCGGCAAATGGGTGAAGATCGAAGGCTGGGGCGGGCCGGACGAGGCGCGCGCCGAGATCTTGAAGAGCGTGGCTGCCTACGGGCAGGCCAATCCCAAGCCGCCGTTCTAGTGCTGCGCGGCGCGCCGGCGCAGGCGGGCGCTTGCGGCTGCGCGAATTCGCTTGTCCCGCCGGCATGACCGCTGCGATCTCGTTGCGATCGACGGTGCCCATCGCTCGCCGGCGGCGTCATGGATGAACGCGCTCTCGCGCTGGTGGTCGCCGCGGCGCTGTGCCACGCGGTGTGGAACGTTGCTGCCAAGCGCGCCGGCGGCGACGCCCGCTTCGCGCTGTTCTCCGGCGTGCTGGTCAGCGTGCTGTGGCTGCCGCTCGCGGTCTGGGTCGGCTGGGGCGTGGTGGGCCAATGGGGCCTGGTCGAGTGGGGCGTGATCGCCGCCAGCGGTGCAGTCCACGTGTCGTACTTCCTCACGCTGCTGCGCGGCTATCGCGTGGCCGATCTGACGGTCGTCTACCCGGTGGCACGCGGCACGGCGCCGCTGATCTCCGCGCTGTGCGCGCTGCTGCTGTTCGACGAGGCGCTGTCGATGCTCGGCGTGGGCGGCGTGCTGGCGATCGTCGCCGGCGTGTTCCTGATTGCCGGTGGCCCGGGGCTGCTGCGCGTCGCCAAGGACCGGGCGGCGCGCCAGCGGGTCTGGCTCGGCATCGGCTGGGGCGCGGCCACCGGCGTGCAGATCGCCGGCTACACGCTGATCGATGGCTACGCGGTCAAGCTGCTGCTGCTGTCACCGATCCTGGTCGACTATTTCGGCAACCTGTTCCGCGTGCCGATCCTGCTGCCGCTGGTATGGCGCGAGCGCGCCACGCTGCCGGCGCTATGGCGCCAGCAGTGGCGCGCGGCGCTGATGGTCGCCACGCTCGGCCCGATCGGCTACGTGCTGGTGCTGTTCGCGATGCAGACGGCGCCGGTGAGCGTGGTGGCGCGAGATGTCGATGCTGTTCGCTGCGCTGCTCGGCGGTACGCTGCTGCGCGAGCAGGACATGCTGGCGCGCGTGGCTGGCGCGGTGTTCATCGGGCTCGGCGTGGCCGCGCTGATCGGCGGATCAGCCTGAGTTGCGGCTTCGCTATTGCGCCGGTCGCGATGGAGCCGGCCGTTGGCGAAACGCGAGAACATTCAGAGCGAGACCGCCCAGTACCAGCGCCGCGCCGGCGAGCTTCCACCAGGTGACTGCCTCGCCAAGGAACACCACGGCGCTCGTCATGCCCACCACGGGCACCAGCAGTGTGAACGGCGCGATCAGTGCTGCCGGATACATCCGCAGCAGCCAGGCCCACAGCGCGAAGGCCAGCAGCGTGGTCGGCCAGGCCTGAAAGGCGATGCCGATCCATTGATTGACCGTCGCATGGGTTGCAGCGCGCCACACAGTGGCCGGGCCCTCGAAGACGAGCGCGGCGACCAGCAACGGCAAACTGGCGAATGCGCAGGCCCAGACCACGATCGACAGCGGCGCCCGTGGATCGCCGTCGGCGGCGGCGGGAATCCGCTTGACGATCACGTTGGCCACCGCCCAGCCCATCGCCGCGCCCACCACCAGCAGCAGACCGAGCCGCGTTCCCGGTGGCAGGTGAAGCGCCACCAGCAGCACGCCGCTGCCGGCCAGCAACGCGCCGGCGGCCTGCGTGGCGCGCGGGCGCTCGTGCGTGAGCAACATCGTCAGGCCGATGGTGAAGAACGCCTGCACCTGGATCACCAGGGATGCCAGCCCGGTCGGCATGCCCGCGGCCATGCCGGAAAAGAGCAGGCTGAATTGCACGGTGAATGCGAACAACCCATAAGCGGCGACCAGCTGCCAGCGCACCTTCGGCCGCGGCACCACCAGCAGCGCCGGAAACGCCGCCAGCGAGAAACGCAGCACGCTCAAGGTCAGCGGCGGGATCTCGTCCAGGCCCAAGCGCATGACCACGAAGTTAAAGCCCCAGAGGGTGATCATCAGCAGGGCGGCGGCCAGGTGCAGCGGTTTCATCGGAGCCCGGCGCGCGCGTTGGGGAGGGGGCTTTCGTCGATGAGCCCCGCAGGGGACGGGCGCGCAGCGCCGCGTCCCCAGAGGGTGATCATCAGCAGGGCGGCGGCCAGGTGCAGCGGTTTCATCGGAGCCCGGCGCGCGCGTTGGGGAGGGGGCTTTCGTCGATGAGCCCCGCAGGGGACGAGCGCGCAGCGCCGCGTCCCCAGAGGGCGATCATCAGCAGGGCGGCGGCCAGGTGCGGCGGTTTCATCGGAGCACGGCGGGTGAGCTGCGCTGCCGCGTCGTCCCCGCGCAGGTGGGGACCCAGCGACGTGGGGGCGACAAAGACGCCGCTGGGGTCGCGCTGGAATCGGAAACCTCGTCGGGACAGCGCATGTATCGGCAACTGACCGGACACTGGGTCCCCGCCTGCGCGGGGACGACGACAGGATGGCTCGCGGCCGCACGCGCAGGCACTGGCTGGCACGCAAGAGCCTGGGTCACCGCGCAGGCGCGGACCCAGCGACTTGGGAACACAGAGGGTCGATGCGATTGCGCTGTGCCGCTGGTCGACGGTGACCCGCGCCATGTGATCGCGCGAATTTCTTCGGTCGTCCCCGCGCAGGCGGGGACCCAGCGACTTGGGGGCGACAAAGACGCCGCTGGGGTCGCGCTGGAATCGGAAACGACGTCGGGACGGCGCATGCATCCGAAGCTGTCCAGACACTGGGTCCCCGCCTGCGCGGGGACGACGACGGTCAGCACGAAGTCGATCGCCTGCAACATTTGACACTGGAATCCCGCCTACACGGGGACGACGACGGGCCGAGCGGCGCCCGGTGACCGAGGCGCACGACGGTGGGTCCCCGCCTGCGCGGGGACGACGACGGACGCACGAGGTGGTGAGCACATAGCGCAAAAACTGCGGGCCGGTCCTGACAACGACAGAACCGCCGGTGGCGCAAGCAGGACACCTCACGGCGTTTCGCTCGACATGGCAACGGGCCGAAAGGCCCGATGCTCGTGCAGTTCGTCCAGCGTGTGCTCGACCTGGTCGCTCTCGCGTTCGATGAAGCGCCCGATCGCGGCGCGCATCTGCGGGTCGGCGATCCAGTGAGCCGACAGCGTCTGAACCGCGTCGAGTCCGCGCGCCAGCTTGTGCGCGCCCTGGGCGCCGCCTTCGAACACCGCCAGCTGCCGCTCGATCGCGAACTCGATCATCTGGTAGTAGCAGGCCTCGAAGTGCAGGCACGGTACCTCGGCCAGCGCGCCCCAGTAGCGCCCGTACAGGCGCTGCGCATCGAAGATGCCGAGGCTGCTGGCGATCGGCTCGCCGTCGCGCCGCGCCAGCACGAGCAGCATGTGTTCGGGTAGCGCGTGGCCGATGCGTTCGAAGAACGCCAGGTTCAAGTACGGCGTCGACCAGTGCGTCGCATAGGTGTGCTTGTAGCAGCGGTGAAAGAAGCGCCAGTCGTCGCGCGTGATGTCGTGTCCGGTCAGCCGCTGCAGCGTCACGCCGGCCTCGGCGACCTTGCGCCGCTCGGCGCGCACCTTCTTGCGCTTGGGCTGCGTCAGCTGCGCGCAGAAGGCGTCGAAGTCGGCATAGCCGGCGTTGCGCCAGTGAAACTGCACGCCGCGCCGGACCATGAGCCCGCGTGCAGCCAGCAGGTCGATCTGCGCCGGCGGCGCGAACAGCACATGCAGTGATGACAGCTCGTTGGCCTGCACTGTGGCCACCAGCGCATCGGCCAGCAGCGCGCGCGCGGTGTCGTCGGCGGCGATCAGGCGGCTGCCGCCGACCGGGGTGAACGGCACCGCGGCCAGCCACTTCGGGTAGTAGGCCATGTCGTGGCGCTGATAGGCCTCGGCCCAGCCCCAGTCGAACACATACTCGCCGTACGAATTTCCCTTTGCATACAGCGGCACGGCTCCGACCAGGGCATCGCCGCGCCACAGCGTGAGGAACTGCGGTGCCCAGCCGGCGCGTGGCGTGGCACAACCGGTGTCATGCAGCGCATGCAGGAAATCGAAGCGCAGGAACACGCCGGCGTGCGGGTCGGATGCGATCAACTCGTCCCACCGCGCGCGGCCAATCACGCTCAGATCGTCGATGACTCGCGTGCAATAATCGTCGCTCACCTGCACCGGCCTTTACTACATGAGTTCGCGAGTCAGAGTCGCAGTCGCGCAAATCAACTGCACGGTCGGCGACCTCGAAGGCAATGGCAAGCGGATTCTGGACATGGCGGCGCAGGCTGCTGCCGCAGGTGCCGACCTGCTGCTGACGCCGGAACTGTCGATCACCGGCTATCCGCCCGAAGATCTGCTGTTGCGCCGATCATTTTACGCAGCGACCGATCGCGCGCTGTCCGATCTGGCCGCGCGCCTGCTGCAGTTTTCCGAGCTGCGCGTGATCGTCGGCCACCCGCATGCACGCGAGGGCCAACGCTTCAACGCCGCCAGCGTGTTGCACCAGGGCATGGTCACCGGCACCTATTGCAAGCACGATCTGCCCAACTATGACGTGTTCGACGAGCGTCGCTATTTCACGCCGGACAATCGCCCGCTGGTGATCGACGTGCGCGGCACGCGCTTCGGCATCAACATCTGCGAGGACACCTGGTTCCCGTATGCGCCGGAGTGCGCGGCCAGCAGCGGCGCGCAGGTGTTGCTGGTACTGAACGCCTCGCCGTTTCACGTGGGCAAGCAGCCGCAGCGCTTTGCCACCATGCGCGCCAACGTGTCGCGTTTTCGCCTGCCGCTGGTGTACGCCAACCTGGTCGGTGGGCAGGACGAGCTGGTGTTCGATGGGGCCAGCTTCGTGCTCGATGCCGACGGCCAGCTCACGCAGATGGCGCAGCAGTTCTCCGAGCAGCTGATGCTGGTCGACTTCGTCGACGGCGCGCCGATGACGGCGACGGTGGACGAGCAGGGTAGCGAGGAGGCGCAGGTGTACGCGGCGCTCAAGTTGGGGGTGCACGACTACCTCGGCAAGAACGGGTTTCCCGGTGCGCTGCTCGGGCTGTCGGGCGGGATCGACTCGGCATTGACGCTGGCGGTGGCGGTCGATGCGCTCGGCGCCGACAAGGTGCGGGCGGTGATGATGCCGTCGCAGTACACCGCCGACATCTCCTGGATCGATTCGCGCGAGATGGTCGGCACACTCGGCGTGCGCTACGACGAGCTGCCGATCAAGCCCGTGTTCGACGGATTTCTCGCCGCGCTCGCCACCGAGTTTCGCGGCCTGCCCTGGGACACGACCGAAGAAAACATCCAGGCACGCATTCGCGGCACGCTGCTGATGGCACTGTCGAACAAGCACGGCGCGATCGTGCTGACCACCGGCAACAAGAGCGAGATGGCGGTGGGCTACTGCACGCTCTACGGCGACATGGCCGGCGGCTTCGCGGTGATCAAGGACATCCGCAAGACGCTCGTGTACCGGCTTGCGCGCTACCGCAATTCAATCGGCGCGGTGATCCCGGAGCGCATCATCACGCGGGCGCCAAGCGCCGAGCTGCGACCCAACCAGACAGACCAGGACTCACTGCCCGACTACGAGGTGCTCGACGCCATCATCGAGCACTACATGGAACGCGGCGCCACTGCCGCCGAGATCGTGGCCGCGGGGTTCGTCGAGGCCGACGTGCGCCAGGTGCTGCTGCTGATCCGTGTCAACGAATACAAGCGGCGCCAGGCGCCGATCGGCATCCGGGTCACGCACCGCGGGTTTGGTCGCGATTGGCGTTATCCGGTGACGAACCGCTTTCGCGATGAAAGCTGATCGTGCGTCGTCGGGTCGCACCCCAACCCGCGTTGCGGGCTGATCAACGCTCGCCGTCGGCTCGGGTCGCCGACTGATGCCCGCCGGCCACGAACCGATTTCGCGAGGCGTGCCGGTCCAGCCGAGCGGTGGCGACCCGCCCGCGCGGTGGATCGTCAGCGCTTGCCACGGCCCTCGGGAAGTCCGCCTCTGCACGCCGGCGCGCAAGCACATAGAATCGGGCCGGATTCGAATCACCTTCGAACAGGGGAAGTCACGTGAAGCAGATCACCGCGGTCATCAAGCCGTTCAAGCTGGACGAAGTGCGAGAGGCGCTGGCCGAGGTCGGCGTCAGCGGCCTGACGGTCACCGACGTCAAGGGTTTCGGCAGGCAGAAAGGTCACACCGAGCTGTATCGCGGTGCCGAGTATGTGGTCGACTTCCTGCCCAAGGTGAAGGTCGAGGCGGTGGTGGCCGAGTCGCTGGTCGAGCGCGCGGTCGAGGCGATCGTCAAGGCGGCACGCACAGGCAAGATCGGTGACGGCAAGATCTTCGTGCGTTCGGTCGACCAGGTGATCCGTATCCGCACCGGCGAGACCGGCGAAAACGCGATCTAGGCGCAGTTCGCAGTGCGTATGGGGTGGGTCCGATGGGCGCAGGCGCTGGTGGTCGCCGGCCTGCTTGCCGCGTGCAGCAGCAAGGTGACCGATTACGCCACGCTGGCCGAGGCGCAGACGGCCGGCGTGGTGGCGCAGGGTCTGCTGCCCGATGCGCTGCCGCCCTCGGCCGCGCTGATCCGTATCGAACGCGACGAGACCTCGCCATCCGGCTACTTCCACTTTTCCAGCGCCGACTTTGCGCCGATGGTGGCGCGGCTGAGCCCGCTGACTAATTTGCCTGCGGATCCGCAGTTGCAAAGCTGGGTCCAGCGTAAGGACCTCGCCGGCTACAGCGCCTTCACGCTGCGGCAGGCCGCGGCAAACTGGCTGCTGCTGTGTGCGCAGAACAAGGGGCGCTGCTACTTCCGCCGGCTGGGTTGAACCGCTACTTGAGCGTCCAGTTTTGCCGCCAGGCGACCATCCTCAACACGACGATGAATCCCGCCGCGCTCCACAGCGCGACCGATTGCGGCAGGCCGGCCGACAGCATCAGCGAGTAGGCGCCGCAGCCGAGGAAGCTCGCCAGCGCATACGGCTTGCCGTCGCGCAGCACCATCGGTACCTCGTTGAGGATCACATCGCGCAACACGCCTCCGAACACGCCGGTCACCACGCCGAGCATGGCGGCGATGATCCACGGCATGTCCGCCTGTATCGCCAGCGCCATGCCGGCGATCGAGAAGAAGCCCAGGCCGATCGCGTCTGCAGTGACGAAGGCCCAGTTGGGTACGAGCCGGTGGGCGATGCGCATTGCCGGTGTCACCAGGATCGTCAGCACCAGAATGATGATCACGTACTCGTAGTGGTCGACCCAGAAGAATGGCCGGCGATCCAGCAGAAGGTCGCGCAGCGTGCCGCCGCCGAACGCGGTGACGAAGGCGACGGTGAACACGCCGACCACATCCATCTCCTTCTTGCGCGCCTCTGCAAAGCCCGAGAACGCGGCGGCGATCACGGCCACCAGTTCGATCGCCGTCACCAGGCGCAGCACCGGCGCCAGGGCCTGCACCAGGAGCGGATCCATCAGGTGACTGCCTCAGCGGCGGCGCGGCGTGGCACGCATGCACCGGGACCGGCATCGGGGAGAACGAGCATGGGCTGCAATCGGCGTAGGACATGGCGCAAGGCAAGCGCCGTCGGGGGCGGATGATATCGATGCAGCCTCCGAAGCACTTGGGGCGCGCCCGGCGCGCCAAAGGGACGCGGTCTGCAGGCTCCGGCGGCGACGTGCCGGCGACCCGGCGTCTGCGCGAGCGTGCAGCGTCAATCGCGATACGGTAGAAAATCGCGCCGTGCGGCCGTGTCGTGGCTCGAGTGGCTCAAGTGGCTCGAGTTTCTTGCTATGGCCAGTCGAGCGGGTCGCGTCGCCGGCCATCGATCAACTGCGCGTGGTGGGTCAGATCCAGGCTCAGTGGGGTGATCGTCACGTAGCCATTTTCCAGCGCCCAGCGATCGGTGCCCTCTTCGGTGTGCTCGACGGGTTCCACGCTGAGCCAGAAGACGTGGCGACCTTGGGGGTCTTTTCCCGGGATGACCACGCCGTCGTATTGACGTATTGACTGGCAGGTCCAGCACATGCCGCGCGGGTTGGTCGGGAAGTTGACGTTGACCAACTGCAGTGTCGAGTCGGCCAGCAGCAGGTCGAGCACGCGCGTCACCCACGGCTGCAGGCGGTCGAAGTCCGGCTCGCTGTCGTTGACCGGCGTGCTCAGGGCGATGCCCTTGATGCCGAGCAGCGCGGCCTGCTTGGCGGCGGCCAGCGTGCCCGAGTGCCACATGCCGTTGCCGATGTTGGGGCCGAAGTTGATGCCCGACAGCACGACGTCGACCTTGTCCCAATGGTGAGCGCCAAGCGCCACGCAGTCGGCCGGCGTGCCGTTGACGCGGTAGGCATCGACGTCGCCCAGCGGGGTGCGGCGATAGGTCAGCGGCCGCGAGTGCGTAATGGCGTGACCGGTCGAGCTTTGCTCGACGTCGGGGGCGACCACCCGCACGTCGCCGAAGCGCACAGCGGCGCGTGCGAGTGCGGCGATGCCGGGGCTGTAGATGCCGTCGTCGTTGCTGACCAGGATGCGCATGGTGGTTCGGCGTGGGGTGGTTGGAGGTGGGGCTTCGATTTGCTCTGTTGCGGTGGCCACCCATCAATCCTCGTGCCGGAGCACCCATGCGCGTGACCCTGATGCATAACCCAAACGCCGGGCACGACAGCCCGGACGAAACCGACCTCGTCAAGGCCCTGACCAAGGCCGGCCACAAGGTGACCTACCAGTCCACTCGCAAGAAGAAGTGGCAGCAGGCCCTCGACGAAGCGGATGACCTGGTGGTGGTGGCGGGCGGCGACGGCACCGTCGGCCGCGTGCTGCGCGCAATGGCGGGTCGCCCGGTGCCGGTGGCGATCCTGCCGCTTGGGACCGCCAACAACATCGCCTCCAGTCTTGGCATCGACGGTCGCTGCAAGGCGCTGATCGCGGGTTGGGAATCCGGGCGGCGCGGCCGCATCGACGTTGGCACCGTACGCGGTCCGTGGGGCGAGAAGCGGTTCATCGAGGCGATCGGTTTCGGCCTGTTTACCCACAGCATGGCGCTGGTGGAGGCCAAGCAGGAGACGGATGTACCCGAGGATCGCGATACCGAGCTGGATCACGACCTGCGCTTCCTGCACAAGACGCTCGCGGCCACGCGCGCTCGTCACTGGGGCGTGACGGTCGATGGCAAGGACCAGTCGGACGCGTACTTCCTGGTGGAGGTGCAGAACATTGCGCTGATCGGCCCGAACGTGCGTCTTGCCGGCGCGGCCGACCCGGGCGACGGCCAGTTTGATGTCGTGCTGCTGGGAGAACGGCAGCGCGACGACTTTGCCGCCTACCTGGCCGAGCGGATCGACGGCACCGACCGTGCGCTCGATAGTCCGGTGGTGCGTGGCAAGACCGTGACGATCCGCTGGGATGGCTCGCCGATCCGCATCGACGACGAGATCCACGCCGACGTCAGCTTCGGTGAGCCGGGACACGAAACGACGATCGAGGCGCGACTCGACGCGCAGGTCGAGCTGCTGCTCGGCGACCCGGACCCTGCGGCTGGCCAACGCGATTGACCGCCCCTGCGCGAGAATGAGCGTCGACGCGGCCGTCCGCTCCGAACGGCCCGCACCCATCGCTCGACGCATGCGCATTGGCATCGACCTCGGCGGCACCAAGATCGAAGGCATTGCCCTAGACGACCGCGGGCACGAACTCGTGCGCCGGCGCGTGCCCACGCCCCGAGGCGACTATGCCGGCACGGTGGCGGCGATCGCCGCGCTGGTGAGCGAGATCGAGCGCCAAACGGGCCAGCGCGGCTCGGTGGGCGTGGGCATGCCGGGCGCGCTGTCGCGCGTGACGGGGCGCGTGAAGAACGCCAATTCAACCTGTCTCAACGATCAGCCGCTGGAGGCTGATCTGGCCGCCGCGCTGGCGCGCGACGTGCGGCTGGCCAACGACGCCAACTGCTTTGCCTTGTCCGAAGCGACCGATGGCGCGGGTGTCGGGGCGCGCGTGGTGTTCGGGGTGATCCTGGGCACCGGTGTCGGCGGTGGCATCGTGGTCGACGGCCGCGTGCTTGCGGGGCCGAACGCGATCGCCGGCGAGTGGGGCCATAACCCGCTGCCGCTGCCCGACGATGCCGATCTGCCGCTGCGGCCCTGCTACTGCGGCCGCACCGGCTGCATCGAAACCTACCTGTGCGGGCCGGCGTTGATGCGCGACGGTGGCGCTGCCGACAATGCGGCGATCAGCCGCTACGAAGCGCGCCTGGCGCGCGCGCTGGCCGGCGTGATCAACCTGCTCGATCCCGACATGATCGTGCTGGGCGGCGGCGTGTCCAATCTCGAGCGTTTGTACGAGACCGTGCCGGCGCGCTGGCAGGCGCACGTGTTTTCGGATCATGTGGCCACCCGCCTGGTGCGCAACGTGCACGGTGACTCCAGCGGCGTGCGCGGTGCGGCCTGGCTGTGGGGCGGCGCGCCGGCTCGTTAGCTGTCACCCACAGCGGAGGGGCCTGTCATCATTGCGGTGGATGGCCGCGGCGCCGAGGCCTGAGCTCCGCAGCATGCAAAACCCGGAACTCAAGGCACCGCGTTGCCGGTGGGCCGCAGCAGCACCACCAGGGCGCCGCTGCCGCCTTCAGCCGGGCGAGCCTGGCAAAAGGCGATCACCTCCTCGCGCTGCACCAGCCAGCCGCGCACCTTGCCCTTGAGCACCGGCGCCTTGCCCTGCGAGCCCAGCCCTTTACCGTGCACCACGCGCACGCAGCGTTGATTGCGGCGCAGCGCGTTCTTCAGGAACGCAGAAAGCGCCTCGCGCGCCTCGTCGACGCGATGGCCGTGCAGGTCGATCTGCGCCTGGATCGACCACTCGCCGCGGCGCAGCTTGCGCAGCACGTCGGGACCGATGCCGGCGGCACGGTATGACAGGGTGTCGTCGGCGTGCAGCAGCGTCTCGACGTCGAAGTCATCGGACACCGATGCCTGCAGCACCTCGGCATCGTCGCGCTTGCGGCTGGCCGGGTGTGGTTGCGGCGGCGTGACCTTTTTCGCGTGGCGGCCATGCGGCGTCAGCGGCGCGACCTGCATCGTCTCCATCGCATGGCGGAAGGTGGCTTCGAGCGCGCGCTGCTTGGCGAGCGCGGCGGCCGCCTCCTTGTCGCGCTCGACGCGCTCGCGCTCGGCGGCGGCCAGTTCCTCGCGCAGCGCGGCCAGTTCGGCGAGCGTCTTGATCGGCTTGCGTGCCATCGGCTGTCTCAGGCGTCGCGGTGCAGGGGAATCGTGTGCCCGATCTTCGGCAGCCAGTAGCGCAGCAGCGGGGCGGTGGTGACGGTGGTGACGATCGCCATGATCACCAGCATCGTGAACACGCTCTGCGGGATGACGCCGAGGTCATAGCCGACATTGAGCACCACCAGCTCCATCAGTGCGCGCGTGTTCATCATGATCGCCACCGCCTTGGCCTCGTTCTTCGGCATGCCTGCGATCCGCGCGCCCAGGTAGCAGCCGCCGAACTTGCCCAGATAGGCGAGTGCCATGAACCCCGCGCACCAGAACCACAGATCGAGGCTGTCCAGTCCCTGCACGTTGGTGCGCAGGCCGGTGAAGGTGAAGAACACGGGCAGGAACAGCACCGTGACGAAGGGTGCGACCTGCGCCTTCCACGCCGCCACCAGACGCACGCGATCGTGCAGCAGCACACCGACCAGGAAGCCGCCAAAGATCGCGAACACGCCGAGTTGGTAGGTCGCCAGGGCGCAGCCGAAGGTGGTGGCCAGCACCAGCGCCATGCTGTTGTGCGTCAGCGCGGCACCCTGGTCGATGCGATCGAGCAGGCGGTTGAGCAGCGGCCGCAGCACCAGGAAGGACAGCAGCACGAACGCCGCCAGGGCCAGCACGCGCAGGCCCGCGCCCTGCAACGAGAAGCCACCCACTGCGGCTGCCGCCACTGCCGCCAGCAACGTCCAGCCGATCACGTCGTCGATGGCGGCGGCCGAGATGGTGATCGTGCCGAGCGCAGTGCGGGTGAGGTCGTACTCGATCATGATGCGACCGAGGATCGGCATCGCGGTGATCGACAGGGCCACGCCGCAAAACAGCGTATAGCCCAGCGGGTGAATGCCAGGCGCCAGGATCGGTGCGGAAAGCCAGCCGATGGCCACCCCAAGGCCGAACGGCGCGACGATCCCCATCAGCGAGACCAGCGCCATCGCGGCACGGTTGCCGCGCGGCTTCAGGTGCCCGAAGTCGAACTCCATGCCCACCTGCAGCATCAACAGGACGAGGCCGATCTGGCTGATGATCGACAGCGCGTTGCCGTCGGTCGACTTGAACACGTAGCTGAAGGCAGCCGGCGCCAACGCGGCGAACAACGAGGGCCCCAGTACCAGCCCGGCGATGATCTCCCCCACGGCGCGCGGCTGCCCCAGCCGCCGCGCCAGCCAGCCGAAGCCGCGCGCTGCCGCCAGGATCACCATCAGCTGCAGCAGCGTGAAGTAGAGAATCGTTTCGAGCGAGTGGACGGAGGAGCCCTGCATGGCTGGCGCCGGTGCGTTTCGAGCGGCGCCGGACTATGCCTGAAAAGCGTATTTCTGGGAGGTAGACGAGATGCGGGAGGAACCCGCTTCTGCATGCGGAGCACCGCAACGCGCGTGTTGCGCGGTCCGTACGCCATGCGTGCCGAGTGCACGGCGGCTCGTAAGCGAACGTATCGAGTCAGTCCCGCCGACGGCTCCAAGTCGCTGCGCCATGACGCGTGAACCTGTGTCCGCGCAATAGTCGCGACGAGGCGAAACCAAGCTAGTACGCGGCCGCCGTCACTTTCGCCACCGGCTGGCCGGTCTCCTGCGACTCCAGCCAGCGCTGTGCATCGAGTGCGGCCATGCAGCCCGTGCCGGCGCTGGTCACCGCCTGCCGATAGACGTGGTCCTGCACGTCGCCGGCCGCGAACACGCCCGGCACGCTGGTCATCGTGGCCATGCCGGCCAGCCCGCTTTTGGTGACGATGTAGCCGTTGGCCATCTCGACCTGGCCGGAGAAGATTTCGGTGTTCGGCTGGTGGCCGATCGCGATGAAGCAGCCCTGCAACGCGATGTCCTGCGTGCTGCCGCTGCGGTTGTCGCGGATGCGCACGCCGGTGACGCCGCTGGCGTTGCCGAGCACCTCGTCAAGCTCGTTGAACAGGTGCAGCACCACCTTGCCTTCGGCCGCCTTGGCGTTGAGCTTGTCGATCATGATCGCCTCCGCGCGGAACTTGTCGCGGCGGTGGATCACGTGCACGGTCTTGGCGATGTTGGTCAGGTACAGCGCTTCCTCGACGGCGGTGTTGCCGCCGCCCACCACTGCCACGTCCTGGTTGCGGTAGAAAAAGCCGTCGCAGGTGGCGCAGCCCGACACGCCGCGACCCATGAACGCCTGCTCGCTGGGCAGGCCGAGATACTTGGCGCTGGCACCAGTGGCAATGATCAGCGCATCGCAGGTGTAGGCGCCCGAGTCGCCCGTCAATCTGAAAGGCCGCTGCTTCAGATCGACCGTGTGGATGTGGTCGAACAGGATCTCCGTGTCGAAGCGCTTCGCGTGCTTGAGGAAGCGCTCCATCAGCTCAGGCCCCTGCACGCCATCGGCGTCCGCCGGCCAGTTGTCGACGTCGGTGGTGGTCATCAGCTGGCCGCCCTGCGCCAGGCCGGTGATCAGCATCGGCTTGAGGTTTGCCCGCGCTGCGTAGACGGCGGCGGTGTAGCCGGCCGGGCCGGAACCGAGGATCAACAGGTGGGCATGCTGGGTGGTCGACATGAGCGCTCCGGAAGCAAAACGCGCTCGTGGATGCGAGCGCGGATAGATGCGGCGAATTATAGGAGGGGTGATCGATCGGACCGCATCGTAGTTTCCGATCGGGGCGATAGGGTGCGCCGGGTCATGTCGGCGCATCGAAAGCCGCTCGACACGCGCGACGTCCCAGTGTCGTTGAGCTTCGGCCGATGACGGCAAGACCCTGGGTCCCCGCCTGCGCGGGGACGACGGCGTCGACGGTCCGTCAGCTGCGTGCGAGGGAGAGCGCCAGCGTGTCTCCTCGCTTTGGGCAGCGATGCGAAGCTTGCTGCTGCCTCGCTCGGGCCGGACATCGGGGGGATATCGGGGCGGGACATCGGGGCGGGGCATCGGGGCCGGACATCGGGGCGGGACATCGGGCGGGACATCGGGGCCGGACATCGGGGCCGGACATCGGCACGCGTGGTCCGTCGCTCCCGCGCAGGCGGGAGCCCAGTGTCGTTTGCCCAGGCGAAGGACGGAAAGTCGCTGGTCCCCGTCGGTGCGGGACGATGGCGCGCGTCAGCGCGAACTGCCCTCCGGTAACATCGCGCCCCTCTCGAAACCGGCCTATCGCAGCCCATGTCCGAACAGCAGGTTCTCTTCGGTCCGCCGCCGCCCGATGGTGGCGGCGATTCGCTGACTCTCGCCACCTTCGCGCAGCGCGCCTACCTGGACTACGCGGTCTCGGTGGTCAAGGGCCGAGCGCTGCCCGACGTCTGCGATGGCTGCAAGCCGGTGCAGCGACGCATCCTGTTCTCGATGAGCGAGATGGGCCTGGCGTCCGGCGCCAAGCCCGTGAAGAGCGCGCGCGTGGTGGGCGACGTGCTCGGCAAGTTCCACCCGCACGGCGACCAGGCCGCGTACGACGCGCTGGTGCGAATGGCGCAGAGCTTCTCGCTGCGCTACCCGCTGATCGACGGTCAGGGCAATTTCGGTTCGCGCGATGGCGATGGCGCAGCGGCCATGCGCTACACCGAGGCGCGCCTGACGCCGATCGCCCGCCTGCTGCTCGACGAACTGGACGAAGGCACGGTCGAGTTCATCGACAACTACGACGGCAACTTCAAGGAGCCGGCGCTGCTCCCGGCGCGCCTGCCGTTCGTGCTGCTCAATGGCGCCAGCGGCATCGCGGTGGGCATGGCCACCGAGATCCCGTCGCACAACCTGCGCGAGGTGGTGGGCGCGCTGCAAGTGCTGCTGAAGAACCCGAAGGCCGAGCTGGACGAGGTGATGGCCGAACTGCCTGGCCCGGATTTCCCCGGCGGTGGCCAGATCATCAGCTCGGCGTCCGAGATCCGCGACGCCTACGCCAGCGGCCGCGGCTCGCTCAAGGCGCGCGCCCGCTGCACCTATGAAGAACTGGCGCGCGGGCAGTGGCAGCTGGTGGTCAACGAGCTGCCGCCCGGCGTCTCCAGCCAGCGGGTGCTCGAAGAGATCGAGGAGCTGACCAATCCCAAGGTGCGCGCCGGCAAGAAGTCGCTGTCCACCGACCAGCAGAACCACAAGACGCTGCTGCTGTCGGTGCTCGACTCGGTGCGCGACGAATCAGGCAAGGAGAACGCGGTGCGGCTGGTGTTCGAGCCGCGCACCAGCAAGATCGACCGCGACGAGTTCATCAACGTGCTGCTGGCGCACACCAGCCTGGAGTCGAGCGCCCCGATCAACCTCGTGATGATCGGCCGCGACGGCCGGCCGCGGCAAAAGGGCCTGGTGCAGATCCTTGGCGAGTGGATCGAGTTCCGCATCGAGACGGTGCGACGTCGTTCGCAGCACCGGCTCACCAAGGTGCAGGACCGTATCCACATCCTCGAAGGCCGGCAGCAGGTGCTGCTGAACATCGACAAGGTCATCAAGCTGATCCGCAGCTCGGACGAGCCGAAGGCCGACCTGATGAAGGCCTTCAAGCTCACCGAGCGCCAGGCCGAAGACATTCTGGACCTGCGGCTGCGTCAGCTGGCGCGGCTGGAAGGCATCAAGATCGAGCAGGAACTGGCGCAGCTGCGCAAGGACGAGGCGGCGCTGCAGAAGCTGCTTGGGTCCGAGAGTGCCTTGCGCAGACAGGTGGGCAAGGAGTTCGACGAGGACGCCAGGAAGTTCAGCCCGGCCGACAAGGATCCGCGCCGCACGCTGCTGCAGGCGGCCGAACGCGCCAGCGTGGACACGCGCGTGATCGACGAGCCGGTCACGGTGATCGTCTCCGAGAAGGGCTTCGTGCGGGCGCGCAACGGCCATGGCCATGATGCGTCGCAGTTGAGCTTCCGACCCGGCGATGCGCTGTACGGCGCCTGGGCCTGTCGCACGATCGACGTGCTGGTCGCGATCGGCAGCAACGGCCGCGTCTATTCGGTGCCGGTGGCGCAGCTGCCCTCGGCACGCGGCGACGGTGCGCCCGTGACGTCGATGATCGAACTGGAATCGGGCACGCGGCTGGTGGGCTACATGGCCGCCCATACCGGCCAGGCGTTGTTGATCGCCACCAGTGCCGGCTACGGCTTTGCATGCAGCATCGAGAACCTGCTGTCGCGGCAGAAAGGCGGCAAGCAGTTCATCACCGTCGATGATGGCGCCGTGCCGCTGCGGCCCGCACTGGTCAATCAGGCTACCGACGATCGCATTGCCTGCCTGTCGGAAAAGGGGCGGCTGCTGGTGTTCGCCGCGGTCGAGATCAAGCAGCAGGCCGCCGGTGGACGCGGTGTCACGCTGATCAATCTCGATGACGGTGAGAAGTTGGTCGATGCACTGCCCTGCGGCAAGGCGGGCGTGGCGATTGCCGGGTTGAACCGCGCGGGCAAGCCGGTGGAGAGCGTGATTGCCGGTGCCGAACTGCGCTCGCATGAAGGCAGCCGCGCTCGCAAGGGCACCTTGGTGAAGTCCAAGCTCAAGGACGCACGTTTGAAGCCCGTGGTGCCCGCTGCTGTTTGAGGCGGCGCTCAACGCGCGTGCAGTCTGGGGGCAGCTGCGGCGACACGCCGGGCGCGGGTGTGGGTGTGGGTGCTCTTCGCCTGGCCCGAAAGTGTCTTCCGTACGGCGTATGCATCAGGCGGGCGACGCGCTCGCCGAGCGGCGCGAGCATCGGGGAGGGTTCCCCATGACTGCGCGCGCGACCCGCTACAGCCGGCTGTGGCCCTTGCGCTAACGTCTCTCGGTGTTTCCGCCGACGCGTTTCGCGCGCTGCGTCTGCGCCAGACGTGGACAATTGCTCCCTGCTGATCGCGGCGTACCTGCTGGCGATAGAACCCCTGACGACATCACTGATCGGACCCGACCATGCGCCTGTATGCCTTCCTGTTGTTCCTGCACGTGCTCGGCGTCGTCATCTGGGTCGGCGGCATGTTCATGATGCATTTCGCGGTGCGCCCCAGCGCGGTCGAACTGCTGTCGCCGCCGCAGCGGGTGCCGATGCTGGCCGCCACGCTGCGACGCTTCTTTGGCTGGGTGACGATCGCCGTGCTGGTGGTGCTGGCCAGCGGCCTGCTGATGTTCTTCGGCATCGGCATGGCGGCCGGCGCCATGGCCGCGGGCAAGAATGCCTTCCTCGAAGGCATCCGCCTGGCGCACGTGTCGGTGCATGCGATGTTCATCATCGGTCTGGTGATGATGGCCATCTACGCACACATTCGCCTGGCACCGTTCAAGCGCCTGCAGGCGGCGGTCGCCGCCCAGGACTGGGCAGCCGGTGCAGGCTATCTGGATCAGGTCCGCCTGCTGGTGGCGATCAATCTGGCGCTCGGCGTGATCGTGATCGGCGTGGCGACGCTGGGGCGGGCGATCCTGTAGCGGCCTGCCGCAGCACGACCCAGTAAACGCAGGCGTCGGGATGCCGGCGCAGTCGGTCTCGACGGTGCCATGTAGCCGCCACCGACCTGGGCGACGCGCACCGTTCCGTGACGCACGCTTGGCCAGCGCAGTGTCGACGATGATCGCGATCCTCCTCGCCCCGGTGTGTTGCAGCGACGTCAACGGGCGCGCTGCGACAGGCAGGCGTCTGCTGACGCCAGGCTTGCGAGGGCTGTCGCGCACGCCGTACGGCGGCGCTTGTGGCGTCATCGAAACGGGGGATGCAAACGCTCGGGAACGAGGCACGATTCGCGCTGCGTTTCGATGACGTTCACCTCGATGTCATCGTCACGCCGCCCCTCGGTCGCCGTTCGCAGCGCCGCGGATAGGTGCGCGACGCGACAGCGCCGACAACTCGCGCGCGTCAATCGAGGCACGCCTCGCCGCGCAACACGACCACACAGCCGCCCCCCACCGTTGCACGGATGCCGTCGCCGCCGCGGGTAGCAGTGGCGTGCAGCAGGCTCGGGCGGCCCATCTCCACGCCCTGCGTGATCTCGAACTTCGCGCTGTCCTGGGTCGACAGCGACAGCAGCAATGCGGCGAGCGCTGCATTGGCGCTGCCGGTGGCCGGGTCCTCCCAGGTGCCGGAAATTGGCGCGAACATGCGGGTGCGCAAGCGATGCGGCGCATCGTCCTGCGCGTAGCAGTGCAGGTGCAGGGACAAGCGGTCGGACATGCCGGTGGCCTGAGCGAGCACATGGAACGCAGCGAGGTTCGGCGTTGCGCGCGCGAGCGCCTCGGGCCGCACCTGCGCCAGGCAGAACGGCAGGCCGACCGAGGCTATGCGCGGGCCATGGCGCGTCAGCACCAGGTCGGCAGGCATCAGGCCGGCACAGGCGGCGATCGCATCGACCGGTAGCTCCTCGCCCACGGTCAACGACTGCGGCGCGGTGATGTGGGCGCCGAGCAGGCGCCCGTCGCTGCTGCGTTCGACCCGCACTTCGACCAGGCCGGCAATCTCTTCGAAGCGCAGCACGCCGTCGGCATCGCGTCCCATCGACGCCAGTACGCAGCCGGTGCCCACGTTCGGGTGCCCGGCGAACGGCATCTCCTGCGTGCGGTTGAAGATGCGCACCCGCGCCGTGTTGGCCGGATCGGCGGGCGGCAGCACGAACGTGGTTTCGCTGTAATTCATTTCGGCCGCCAGCTGCTGCATCTCGGCGTCGGTGAGGCCGCGCGCATCGGTGAACACCGCGAGCGGATTGCCGCCGAAACGCCGGTCGGTGAAGACGTCGACGGTGACGAAGGGAAAACGGCGGCTCATCGTGGCTCCGGAGTGGTTCGGGGGCCTGAGCGGCCGACGATGATCGCGATCACGACGCCGAGTGCGAACAGCCACGTGGCCGGATGCACGTCTTCGCCGAACAGCAGCCACGCGAACCCGATGGTGAAGAACACCTGCAGCAATTGCACCTGACCCACGCGGCCGATGCCGCCCAGCACCAAGCCGTTGTACCAGGCGAAGAAGCCGGCGATCTGCGACACCAGCGTCACGTACGCAAATGCACCCCAGCCGAGCGCATCGGCGCTCGGCACCTGTTGCCAGGCGAGCCACAGCGTGACGGGCACGGTCAGAGGCAGCGCGACCGCCAACGCCCACAAGATGGCCCGCACACCGCCCACGCGGGCGGCGAAGCGACCCCCGGCCACGTAGCCGACCGCGCCCAGCAGCACCGCGCCGAACATCAGCAGGTCGCCGCCGGCCAGCAGCGGCGCGCCGTCGGCACGTGACTGCAGTCCGTCGCGTAACGCGAAGGCGACCACCAGCAGCGATCCGAGGGCCGCGCACACCCAGAAGCGCGCCCGCTGGCGCTCGCCCAGCAGCAGCGCCGCCAGCAGCGCGGTGGCGAAGGGCAGCGCGCCGTTGATGATCGCGCCGTGGTTGGCCGGCACCGTGCGCATCGCCAGGGAAGTGAGCAGCGGAAAGCCGATCACGATGCCCAGCACGCTGCCAAAGAGCACCGTGGTGTCGCTGCGCGCCGGCCGGGGTGCTTGCGTCACCAGCAGCCAGCCGAGAGCCAGCGCACCGGCGATCGACATGCGGCCGAACGCGACGAACCACGGGTCGAGCTGCGCGACCGCGGCGCGCGTCATCGGCAGCGTCAGGCTGAACGCCAGCACGCCGAGCAGCCCGAGCAGCAGGCCGAGCCGCTCTCGTCGCGCGCGGTCGGCCGCGGGCAGGGCCTGCGTCGTCACGGCAGCGTTCACAAGTGATCGTCAGGTCAGCGGCAGCGTCAGCACACCGTCGGTGGCGGCACGCGCGATCAAGGTCGCGTACCAGCGCTCGACGTTCGGGCGCGCGCTGCGCGTCAACGGCAGTCCGTGCCAGCGATGCACCGCGCAGCCGAGCACCAGGTCGGCCATCGTGAACTGCGCGCCGCAGACGAACAGCCGCTCGTGCAACTGCGCATCGAGGATCGCCAACAGCGCCTCGGTCTTGGCGGCGGATTCGGCGATCAGCGCGGGGTTGCGCTGATCGGCCGCGGTGCGAATCAGCTGCATGAACGCCGGTCCCATCGCCGGCGTGAGGGCGGTGGTCTGCCAGTCCATCCAGCGATCGGCGTCGGCGCGCGCCTGCAGCGACTGTGGACACAACGTGCCGAGGCCGTGCTGGGCGGCGAGGTAGCGGACGATCGCGTTGGACTCCCACAGCACGAACTCGCCGTCCTCGAGCAGCGGGATCTGTCCATTCGGGTTCTTGGCCAGGTACGCGGGCGTGCGCACGATGCCGAACTGGCCGCCGGCGTCGATGCGCTCGAACGCCAACCCCAGCTCCTGCGCGGCCCACACCACCTTCTGCACGTTGACCGAACTCAGTCGGCCCCAGATCCTGATCATCGCGATTCCCTGTGCTTGGAGAGGGTGTGGCCGATCAGTTCGCCGAGCACCGCCACCGCCGCGCGGATCTTCTCCGCCGGCACCGTGACGAACGACAGCCGCAGCGTGTTGGTCGGCGCATGGCCGGCGAAGAACGGTGCGCCGGGCACGAACGCCATGCCGCGCTCGATCGCGCCCGGCAGCAACGCCATGGTGTCGACGCCGGCGGGCAGCGTGAGCCAGACGAACATGCCGCCCTCGGGTCGGGTCCAGGTGACGCCGCCCGGCATCGCCGTGGCGAGCGCCTCCAGCATCACCGCGCATTGCTGCGCATAGCGGGCCCGCACCCGCGGCAGATGCGTGTCGAGCAGGCCGCTGGCCAGCACGCGATGGGCGGCGCGCTGAGTCAGTGTGGCGGTGTGCAGGTCGGTGGCCTGCTTGAGCCGCACCAGCAGCTCGATCGCAGCGCGCGGCGCAATCACGAAGCCCAGCCGCAGGCCGGGCGCCAGCACCTTGGAGAACGAGCACACGCGGATCGTGCGTTCCGGCGCGTAGCTGCGCAACCCCGGCGGGGGCGCCTGGTGGTACCAGAGTTCACCGTAGGGATCGTCCTCGATCAGCCACAGGTCGTGGCGGCGCGCCGCGGCGGCCAGCGTGGCGCGGCGTGCCGCGCTCAGTGTGCGGCCGGTCGGATTCTGGAAGTTCGGCATCACGTACAGCGCGCGCGCGTCGCGGGCCAGCGCGGCGTCCAGTGCATCGGGCTGCAGCCCTTCGTCATCGGTGGGCAGCGTGCGATAGGTCGGGTCGAACAGGTTGAACGCCTGCAGCGCGCCCAGGTAGGTGGGCGACTCCACCAGCAGCGGTGCCTGCGGCTCGACGAACGCCTTGCCCAGCAGGTCGAGCGCCTGCTGCGACCCGGCCACGATCATCACCTCGTCGGCGCAAGTGGGCACGCCGCGCGCGGTCTCCTGTGCGGCCACCCATTCGCGCAGCGGCGCATGGCCCTCGGTGGTGCTGTACTGCAGGGCCTGTCGGGCCTGAGCTTCATCGCGCAACTCGGCGTCGAACGCCGCGCGCAGCGCCTCGACCGGAAAGCTCTCGGGCGCCGGCAGGCCGCCGGCGAGCGAGATCACGTCGGGTCGCTGCGTGACCTTGAGAATCTCGCGCACGATCGAACTGGTGGCAGACGCCGCGCGTCGTGCCGGACGCAGCAGGGCAGGCGCAGCCAGGCCGGGTTGCGGTGCGTTCATGGGCTCCTTGAGATATGCAAGATTGAACGGGATTGTCACCGCAGCGCCATCCACAGCGCCGTGGCCGCCAGCAGCAGGCCCATGATGCGGTTGAAGTAGGCGAGCCGCCGACCCTGCTGCAGCCAGCCGCGCAACGCAGCGCCAATGCTGGCCCAGGTGACCAGACTGCCGAAGGCGGCCAGAGCGAACACCAGCACGATGACCGCCGTGCGCAGCGCCGATCCCTCTCCCGTCATGAAGGTGCCCGCGGTGGCGGCAGCCAGCATCCATGCCTTGGGATTGGCGTACTGGAACGCCGCCGATTGCCAGAAGCTGAGCGGCTGTGCCACGCGCCGCTCGGCCAGGCTGCCGGCGCGCGCCACCAGCCAGGCGATGAAAAGCAGGTAGCCGATGCCCAGCCACTTGATCGTGGCCGCCAGCAGCGGATGCGCGAGCAGCAGTGCCGCCACCCCGACGCTGCCCGCCACCAGCATGCTGCCGAAGCCGAACGGCACGCCGAGCATGTGCGGCAGCGTCGCGCGCAGCCCGTGGTTGGCGCCGGTCACGGTGGCGATCGCGTTGTTCGGGCCGGGCGTGAACGAGCCCGCCACCGCAAGTGCGGCAAGGGCGAGCAGTTCGTCGGCCGGCATGGGAAGCATGGTGTCGTCGGTGCCGATCAAGCGGCGGCGCGTATCGAAGAGAACGTCTCGCCGGCCAGCACGCGGGCGAACAGATCCGCATCGACGTTGCCGCCGCACAGCGTGATGCCGACCCGGCGGCCAGCCAGCCGCGCGCGCTCCTGCAGTGCGCCGGCCAAGGAGGCGGCACCGGCGCCTTCGGCCACGTTGTGGGTGGCGGTGAACAGCAGCCGCATCGCAGCGGCGACCTCGGTATCGGTGACCTCGACGATGCGATCGACATGCGCGCGGATGATCGCCAGCGACTCGGCATCCGGTACGCGGCAGGCGAGGCCGTCGGCCAGTTGCGTGCTGACCGGCGCCTCGATCAAGCGGCCCGCGGCGAACGACAGCGCATAGCAGCGCGCGTGTGCCGAGACCACGCCGACGATGCGTGTGTTCGGCGACAGCGCGTTGCGCGCGGCGGCGCAGGCGTTGATGCCGGAGCCCTGGCCGATCGGCACATAGACGACATCGAGATCCGGCGCGGCGGTGAACAGCTCCGCCCAGTAGGTGGCCACACCGCGCACGAGGTCGGTGTGGAACGAGGGCACGTAATGCAGCCGGTCGGCCTGCGCCAGTTGCGCGGCATGTTCGCGCGCCGCCTGGAAGTCGTCGCCGTGCTCCACCAGTTCGGCGCCGAGCGCGCGCATCGCGGCGTTCTTCTCGCGCGAATTGCCCTGCGGCACCACCACCACGCAGCGCAGCCCGCAGCGCTGCGCGGCGAAGGCCATCGACTGGCCGTGGTTGCCGCGGGTGGCGCCGATCACGCCGAAGCAGCCTGCATCCCGTGCCAGCCGCTCGAAGTAGACGATCCCGCCGCGCACCTTGAAGGCGCCCACCGGCGTGTGGTTCTCATGCTTGACCCAGGTTTCGGCCCCGAGCGCTGCCGACAGTTGCGGCCAGACGTACTGCGGCGTGGGCGGCATGGCGGCGTAGACGAGGCGGGCGGCATCCTCGATGGCGGCACGGTCGGGCAGGCTGGGCACGGGGCGATCCGGTAGCAATTGACAGGGCTGGAATCTAGCCCACTTGGCCAGTACAGTGGCAGTACAGTTTGGCTGATGATCACGGCCACTGGCCTGCCGTTCCGGGCAGCACAGTGGCCCGCCAGACCGTGCGTCTGACCGTGCATTCGATCGCCGCACTTGTTCGCCGCAGCTCATTTACTGCACCCGAATCGCCTCGCAAGAATCGCTTCGCATGAATCGCCGCAGTTTCCTGAACCGCCGCACCGAGCCGCAGCTGATTCGTCTCACCGCCGATCAATCCGTGCACGCCGGACACTGCCCATGACGCCCCTGCCTGCCACCGACACCCTGTCCGCGCGCCTGCCGCCCACGCTCGCCGGTGCCGAGCGCACGCTGGCCGACCAGCTCGCCGCCTGGCTGGCGCTGCGCATCGACGAGCATGCGCTCAAGCCCGGCACGCGGCTGCCGTCGATCCGCCGCTTTGCCGACGACCGCGGCGTCAGCCGCTCCACCGTGGTGGAAGCCTACGACCGCCTGATCGCCGCCGGTTACGCGGAGTCGCGCCGTGGGGCGGGCTTTTTCGTGCGCGCGCGGCGACCGGCCGGCACGTCGCCGCGCGCCGGTGCGACCACGCGCACGGCATCCAAGGACACGCCGCCGACGCTCGACGTGATCTGGCTGCTGCGCTCGATGCTGCGTCAGGCGCCGGCCAGCAACCAGCCCGGCGCCGGCCTGCTGCCCGCCGAGTGGCTCGACAGCGAGATCGTGGCCGCCGGCGTGCGCGCGGTGGGCCGCAGTGCCGGCACCGGCCTGCTCGGTTACGGCCAGCCCGAGGGCTACCTGCCGCTGCGCCAGCACCTGAGCGAGAGGCTGGCGCAGGCCGACATCGCCGCGGCGCCCGAGCAGATCATCACCACCGCCGGTGTCACGCAAGCGATCGACCTGGTGGCCCGTCACTTCCTGGCACCCGGCGACACGGTGTTCGTCGAAGACCCCGCGTGGTTCCTGATGTTTGCGCGCTTTGCCGCCTTCGGTGCGCGCGTGGTGGGGGTGCCGCGTCGGCACGATGGCCCCGACCTGCAGATCCTCGCCAATCTGCTCACGCGCCATCAGCCGAAGCTGTTCGTGGTCGGCAGCGTGCTGCACAACCCGACCGGCAGTTCGATCAGCGCCGCCAATGCGCATGGCCTGCTCAAGCTCGCCGACGAGTACGGCTTCACGATCATCGAGGACGATGTCTACGGCGACCTGCAGCCCGGCCGCGCGCTGCGGCTGGCGAGCCTCGATCAGTTGAAGCGCGTGATCTACGTGAGCGGGTTCTCCAAGACACTCGCAGCCAGCCTGCGGGTCGGCTACATCGCCAGCAGCGCCGCGCTGGCGCAGCAACTGGCGGACCTGAAAATGCTCACCGGCCTGACCACGGCCGAACTGCCCGAGCGCGTGGTGGCACGGGTGCTGGCCGAAGGGCAGTACCGCCGCCATCTTGATCGCGTGCGCGGACGGCTCGACGATGCGCGCGACCGCACCTCGCGCGCCCTGGAGAAGATGGGCGCGCGCCTGGCGCTGCAGCCGCAGGCCGGCATCTTCCTGTGGGCGGACTTCGGTCGCGACACCAACGTGATCGCCGCCGAGGCGAGCGAGCAGGGCGTGCTGTGCGCGCCGGGCAGCCTGTTCTCGCCGTCGCAACTGCCCAGCACGTGGATGCGCGTGTCCGCCGCCACCTGCATGAATCCGCCGGCTCTGCGCTTCCTGGCCGAGGCAATGCGCTGAGGTCTGCCCACCGGCCGGGGGTCGGCTGGGTGTCGGCGCATGACGCACGGTGCCTCGGTCGTCGCTGCTCAGTCGTCGCTACTCAGTCGTCACAACTCAGTCGTCGATCAGCCGCAGTCTCACCACCGGCCGCTGCGGCCGACGGCGCGCCACCTCGACGAAGCCCGCCTTGTCGTACATCGATTTGACGCCGTGCCAGAGCCAGTCGTCAGCCGAGCGTGCCGGCTTGTCGATCGGATACGCCTCCAGCAGCGTGACGCCCTGCTTGCGCGCATAGGCAATCGCACCCTCCAGCAGCGCCGCGGCCACGCCTTGGTGGCGCTGCTCGCTCGGCACCACGAAGCAGATCACCGACCACACCGGCGCGTCATCTACCGGCTTCATCACCGGCGAGCGCGCCAGCTTGAGGTAGGCGCTGCGCGGACCGAGTGCGACCCAGCCGACCGGCTGCCGGCCGCGGTAGCCGATCAGCCCGGGTGGCGGACCGGCCGCAGCCAGCGCCCGCAGCTGGCTGCGCCGCGCGTCGGCCGGGCGGGTGCCGGCCGGCAGATCCTGGCGCCCCGTTTCGCGGTAGTACATGCACCAGCAGCCGCGTGCGATCGAGCAGCCCTTGGCGAGAAACACCGCTTCCAGATCGGGCCAGCGGGCCGGCGTCAGCGGGCGGACGGTGAGCTTCATGAGGCGGACCTCGGGGCGTACGTGCGGTGGCATCAGCGCACACCGCAGAAGCCGCAATTGTCGTGCGCGCCGTGCCGCGCGACAACGTGGGTCACGCAGCCGCGCTAGCATCGGTCGCTGCATCCACCGTCACCGCACTGTTGACCATTCACACAAGCGAAACTCATGTCGACTCCTCGTCCGTCCGTCGCCCACCTGCTGCGTGCCGCACTCTGTGTTCCGCTGCTTGGCACTGCAGCCGCTTTCGCCCAGGTCACTGTCACCGACCCGTGGGTGCGCGGGACGGTGCCGTCGCAGATGAGCACGGGCGCGTTCATGACCCTGACGGCGGCCAAGCCTGCGCGCCTGCTCGGCGCCACGTCGCCGGTGGCGAGCGTGGTCGAGCTGCACGAAATGGCGATCGACAACAACGTGATGCGCATGCGCGCTGTCGACACGCTCGACCTGCCCGCGGGCCGCAGCGTCGAGCTTCGGCCGGGCGGGTTTCACGTCATGCTGATCGACCTGAACCGCCAGCTCAAGCCGGGCGAGACGGTGCCGGTAACGCTGCTGATCGAACAGGACGGCAAGCAGCAGAGCGTCGAGGTCAAGGCGCCGGTGCGGGCCCTGGCGTCGCGCGAGCGCAAGCCGGCGCCTGCCAAGTGAGGCGCGGGCCGCTGCGGCGCTAGCGGGTGCCCGGCGTTCCATGCGGCCGTGATGTCCTCGGCGAGCGCGCGAGATCAGGCATGACCAGGAGGACTACCTACTAGTCTGCCCGCAGGGGGTCGTTCGGGCGTCTCGCTGCAGGCCCCGCTGTCACTCCTCCAAGGCCAGGCGGACGCGCGAGCCGCGCGGCGACAGGCCCTAGAATCCGCGCCTCAGGCCGCAGACCCGTTGCGGCCTTTTTTGTTACCCACTCCGTGACGCTGTCCCGACTGATTGCCGGATTCGTCCGACGCCATTGGCGCGCCTATGTCGCCTCGGCGGCGATGCTGGTCGGCGTCGCCGTGCTCACGGTGGCGGTGCCGCGCCAGGTCGGGGGCGTGATCGACGGTCTGGTCGGCGGGCGGCTGGTCGGTGACCTGCTGTGGCGCGAAGTGCTGATCCTGATCGCGATGGGCGTGGCGATCTACTTCCTGCGCGTGGGCTGGCGTCTGCAACTGTTCGCCGCGGCGTATCGGCTCGGTGTCGAGCTGCGCGCCAACCTGTACCGGCGCCTGACGCTGCAAGGGCCGCCGTTCTTCCAGACCCAGCGCACTGGCGACCTGATGGCGCGCGCCACCAATGACGTCGACGCGGTGGAAATGGCCGCTGGCGAGGCGTTTCTCGCCGCCTTCGACGGCACCCTCACGCTGGTGCTGGTGGTGGCGATGATGACGCTGGGCATCGACTGGCGGCTCGGCCTGGTGGCGTTGCTGCCGTTCCCGCTGATGGCGATCGCGTTCTGGGTGATCTCGCGTCGCGTGCACGAGGCCTGGGCCGATTCGCTGCAACGGTTCTCGCACCTGAACGAGCACGTGCAGGAGAGCGTGGCCGGGGTGCGCACGCTGCGTGCGCTCGGGCTGGAGGCGCACGCCGGGCGCGACTTTGCGCGGCGCACGCAGGCGGCGGCGGATTCCAGCTTCACCGCGCAGAAGTGGGAGTCGGCCTATGAGCCGGCGGTCGGCCTGACCTTGACCAGCGCCACCGTGCTTACCTTGTCGGTCGGCGGCTGGCTGGTGTGGCGCAACGAACTGACCATCGGCCAGTTGACCGCGTTCACGATGTATCTCGGCCAGCTGATCTGGCCGATGTTCGCGGCCGGCTGGGTGCTGTCGTTGATCGAGCGCGGCCGCGCTGCGTGGGCGCGGCTGGACCCGGTGCTGACCGCGCCGCTGACGGTGACCGACGACGGCAGCGTGACCGTGCCGCCGGCCGGGCCGATCCGCTTCGAGCGCGTGTCGTTCGCCTACGCGTCGGTCCGGCGTGCTGATGCGGATCCGGCCGAGTCATCGGCCAACGCACCGGAGTCGCGGCGCGATGCTGCCTTCAACTTCGCTTCGGCACCGTCAGTGAACGATGCGACGGCCGTCGCGGATGCCGACGTCGATGGCCCAGTGCCGGCGTTGACCGAGGTCAGCTTCACATTGGCGCCGGGCCGCACGCTCGGCGTCGTCGGACCGACAGGCGCCGGCAAGACCACGCTGCTGGCGCTGCTGCTGCGTCACTACGCGCCGGCGTCCGGGCAGATCGCCTGGGGCGCGCATCCGTTGACCGACTACACGCTGGCGGCGCTGCGTGCGGCAATGGCCTGGGTGCCACAGGAGGCGTTCCTGTTCTCGGCCACGATCGCCGAGAACATCGCGCTGGCACGGCCCGACGCATCGCGCGCGCAGGTCGAAGACGCGGCGCGGCTGGCCGCGCTGCACGACGACGTGCTGCGCTTCCCCCAGGGCTACGAGACGCGCGTCGGCGAAAGAGGCGTGACGCTGTCCGGCGGCCAGCGCCAGCGCGTGGCGATTGCGCGCGCACTGCTGGCCGACGCCGCCGACCCGACCGCAGCACCCCCGCTGCTGCTGCTCGACGACGCGCTGTCGGCGGTGGATACCGGCACCGAGACGCGCATCCTCGCGCACCTGCGCGGCGCCCGGCGCGAGCAGGGTGGACGCAGCGCCATCATCGTCAGCCACCGGCTGAGCGCGGTCGCCGACGCCGACCTGATCCTCGTGCTCAAGCGCGGCCGCGTGGTCGAGCGCGGCACCCATGACGACCTGCTCGCCCTGGGCGGCTGGTATGCGGCGCAGTGGCGCTACCAGCAGCTCGAGGCCAGCCTGGATGCCGACGCCGCCGACCCCACCGCGTCGGTCGCAGGCTGACCCGATGGCCGCCAACCTCGACGCCGACGAGCACCCCGACCTGCGCCCGGTCGAGGCGACCGATCGTCGCCAGGCTTTCGCGCTGCTGTGGCGCGCCGCCCGGCCCGACAAGAAGCATGTGGTGTGGGCCACCGTGTGGTTGGCGCTGGCCGGGCTGCTGGAGGCCGCCGGCCCGGTGCTCGGCAAGCACTTCATCGACGAGTACCTGCTGCCGCGCGCGATCGACTGGGGCACGGTGGCGTGGCTGATGGCGGGCTACCTGGCCACCGGCTGGGCGGCCACCATCATTCGCTACTACCAGCTGGTCCGCTTGGCGGGCCTGGCGATGCGCTCGGTGCAGCGCCTGCGCGAGCGCGTGTACACGCACGTGCTGCGACTGCCGATGAGCTTCTTCGACAAGGCGATCACCGGCCAATTGGTCAGCCGCATCACCAACGACACCGAGGCGGTCAAGCAGCTGTACACGCAGGTGCTGTTCGAGATCCTGTACGGCGCCACCGTGCTGTTCGGCGTCATCGTCGCCATGCTGTGGCTCGACTGGCGGCTGATGCTGGTGCTGCTGCTGCTGGTGCCGGCGACTGCAGTGATCGTCTGGGGCTACCAGAAGCTGTCGGCGGCGGCGGTCACCCGCTCGCGCGAACTGCGCAGCGACATCAATGCGCAGACGGCCGAGGGCATCGCCGGCATGAACGTCCTGCAGGCGAGCGGCTCGGCGCCGCGCTTTGCGCAGCGTTTCACCGATCTGAACCAGGCCCACTACGCGGCGCGCATGGGCGAGATCCGCGCCAATGCGTGGCTGCTGCGGCCGGCGCTCGATCTGGTCAACGTGCTGTTGATCGTCGCGGTGATCGCGGCGGTTGGCACGGAGCAGATCGATGGCGTGGAGGTGGGACTGCTGTATGCGTTCATCACCTACGTGGCGCGGGTGGTCGAGCCGCTGATCCAGATCACCATGCAGTTCTCGCTGCTGCAGCAGTCGGTGATCGCGGCGGCGCGCGTCAACACCCTGCTGCAGGAAGGTGCGGGGCCGCGCGTCGCCCACGAGCGGCGTATCGCGCAGGGCGCGGTCGAACTGCGCGACGTCAGCTTCGGCTACGACCCGCAGCAACCGGTGCTGCACGATGTCAGCCTGGACTTTCCGGCGGGCGGCTTCTACGGCATCGTCGGCCACACCGGCAGCGGCAAGAGCACGCTGCTCGGCCTGCTGCTGCGCTTTTACGTGCCGCAGGCCGGACGCATCGACATCGACGGCATTCCGCTGGCCACCATCGGCGACGCCCACTTCCGCGAGGACGTGGGCCTGGTACCGCAGGAGCCGTTCCTGCTGGCGGCCAGTGCGCGCGAGAACATCGACATGGGCCGCGACCTGCCCGTCGCGACGATCGAGGCGGCAGCGCGGGCGGCGCGTGCGCATGGCTTCATCACCCAGCTGGAACACGGCTACGACACGCCGCTGGGCGAGGGCGGCGCGCGCCTGAGTTCCGGCCAGAAGCAGCTGATCGCGGTGGCACGCGCG
Source organism: Burkholderiaceae bacterium (assembly GCA_022843955.1). Classification (GTDB taxonomy): domain Bacteria; phylum Pseudomonadota; class Gammaproteobacteria; order Burkholderiales; family Burkholderiaceae_F; genus JALHMQ01. Next base: position 101,885 of record JALHMQ010000012.1, on the reverse strand, counting down.
CTCGCCGGCGCACCGCGCGTGCTGTTTCTCGACGAGGCCACCTCGCGCATCGACAGCGAGACCGAGCAGCTGGTGGCCGCCGCACTGGCCGAGCTGCGCGGCAAGACCACGGTGATCGCCATCGCGCACCGGCTGTCGACGATCCGCGCGGCCGACCGCATCGTCGTGCTCAACCACGGTCGCGTTACCGAGCAGGGCACGCATGAGCAGCTGATGGCGATCGACGGCGGCATCTACCAGCGGCTGTACCTGCTGCAGCAGATCGGCGATTGAGGTGGCGGTCGGCACGCTGTTCGCGCTGGCCGCCGGCCTGCTCTGGGGCCTGGTGTTCGTGGTGCCGCTGCTGCTGCCGCAGTACCCGGCGGCGCTGCTGTCGGCCGGCCGCTACCTGGCGTTCGGGCTGATCGCGCTGCCGCTCGCATGGCTCGACCGGGCGCGCCTCGCCGAGCTCACGCGCGCCGACTGGATCGAGGCGCTCAAGCTCGCGGCGGTGGGCAATCTCCTGTACTACCTGCTGCTGGCGAGTGCGATCCAGCATGCCGGCGCGCCGCTGCCGACCATGATCATCGGCACCCTGCCGGTGGTGATCGCGATCACCTCGAACCTGCGCGACGGCCGGCGCGATGGCCGGCTGCCATGGCTGCGGCTGGCGCCGTCGCTGCTGCTGATCGGAGCGGGCATCGCACTGGTCAATCAGGCGGAGTCGGCCCAACTGCTCGCGGGCGGTGCCGATGCATATAGCCGCTACATGCTCGGCGCCTTGCTCGCGGTGGGCGCAGTCGCTTGCTGGACCTGGTATCCGATCCGCAACGCCGACTGGCTGCGCCACCATGCCGGGCGCAGTCCGCGCACCTGGGCAACCGCGCAGGGCGTGGCCACGCTGCCGTTGTCGGCGGCGGCGTTGGCACTGTTCCTGCTCGTGGCGCCGGTCACGGGCACTGCGATCGAGCTGCCGCTCGGGCCGACGCCGGAGCGCTTCATCGCGCTGATGCTGGCGACCGGATTGCTCGCCTCCTGGCTCGGAACGCTGTGCTGGAACGAGGCGAGCCAGCGCCTGCCGACGTCGATCGTCGGGCAGTTGATCGTGTTCGAGACGCTGGCCGCGCTCGCTTACGCGTACATCTTGCGCGGCGAATGGCCAGGCAGCATGACGTTGGCCGGCATCGCCTTGCTTGTCATCGGTGTGCTGTGGGCGTTGCGGGTGAAGCCGGAGCCGATCGCCGAAGCACAGGCGGGCGCGCCGCACTAGCGGCCGCGCCCGGTGTGACTTCGGCTCAGCGCAGCGTGAGGCCGGTCGGCAGCGGGGTGGCCCAGCGGGCCTGGTTGCCGGCAAACACACACGTGTTCTGCACCTGGCGGCCGACGCGGTCTGCCACCCGCAGCGGAATCCGGAAGCCGCCGTCGGCGGCCGTTGCAGCGTCCATCTGCACCACGCTCAGCCCGTCGCTGGTGGCAAGTGCCTGGCACATCACCCCGGCGCGCGAGGCGGAGGGCGCGCCCGAATCGGTGCTGGCACAGCCGGCGACGATCAGCGCCACGGCCGCAGCGGTCAGGGCATTCAATCTGTTCATGCGTTCATCTCCCGAAGTGTCATCGCTCATGCGAGCAATGATCACTCTAGGCACCCACGATGCCGAGGTCGCAGGCGATGCGATGAAGGTGCGATTGCGCGGCGCCGGCTGCGCGCAGCGAGGATGAGCGCGCGCCGCAGTGACGAACGGCGCAGCGGTCTGCGCGCCACACCGCCCCCCGATGTTGCAGTTATTGCGCGAGCGCGCGGCGGATCTCGGGCTGCAGGCTCTGCACGGTGCGTACGCTGAACGCGCCGATATTGCCGACAGCGTTGGCTCCATACATGCCGAGGATCGCGTAGTAGCCGGCGTTGCGATCGACCCAGGGTGTGAACCCGAAGGCGCCGGTCGAGGACAGGGTGGTGCAACCGGTGGCCGGTGTCGTGCATTCGAGCCAGGCCGCCAGGCCGTAGCGAAACGGCACGCCCATGCTGGCTGCCGGCGAGTTGCCGATCGTCACGCTGGGGTAGGGCTCGGTGGCCTGCGCATCGAACAGCGCCGCCGGTGCCCAGGTCGCACCGCGGTAGGTGCCGCGGTGGAACGAGATCGCCAGGATCGGCGCGTAATCGTCGACCGATGCCCACAGGCCGCCGGCCACGAACGGATTGGTCTGCCCGACCGCCTGCTGCGGCAGGGTGTAGTAGGTCACGTCAGTCGGCAGGCCGAGCGGGGCGCGCAACTGCTGCGCGAAGCGCGCGTTCCACGTCGTGCCGCTGGCCACTTCGACCATGCGGGCAGCCACGTGCAGGTGAGTGCTGCCATAGTCGAAGCGTGTGCCCGGGGCGTGTGGCATCGCGGCCGGGTCATCGCGAATCGAATCGACGCAGGCGGCCAGCGTGGCGAGCGGGTTGAGGATGCAGGCCGCCTCCGGCGCCAGGCCCGAGGTGAACGACAACAGGTGGCGCAGCGTGATGCCGCCACGGGCGCCGGACCAGCCCAGCAGCTGCGCCGTGGTGGAGTCGAGCGTCAGCAGGCCCTGGCCGACCGCCTGCAGGACCAGCGTGCCGGCCACGAGCTTCGACGCCGAAGCGACCGGCACTCGGCGGTCGGGCGCGAAGTCGCCATAGTTCTTGACGAAGACGCGCTGGTCATTGCGGTCGTAGACGGCCAGCGTCATGCCGCTGATGCCGCTGCTGCCGACGAAGGCCGCGGCAGCGATTTGATCCACCATGCTCCACGGCGACGGCGGCGGCGGGGCGGGATCATTGCCGCCGCCACAGCCCAGCAACAGTGCCGCGCTGCAGGTGGCGAAAGTGGCGGGGCGCAGGAAGGATCGTGCGGGTCGGGGGCGACAGAGAGGGCGCATGGGTAGGACCGTCGTTTGCAGAAGTGATTGCCAAGGCGGGTTGGGCGGGTCAAGGGCGATGATTGCAGGTGCAGGATTTCCGATACGGGGCCTGCGGTTCGGTAAGCGAATCGTTTGCCGCGACCCGTTGGTCAGACTCGCTTGCCGAATCGAGCCCGCAACTTAGCCGTTGGTGGGTGCCGTTGGACCATCAGGTAACCGCCCGTTACGCGGCTTACGAAGGCGCAAGGCGGCGGCAGAGGCAGCCGATCGCGCCGACGGCCGGGCAGCCGCTGCAGCCGGGGGCCTTGAAGCGCATCATCACGCCCTCATATCCGCCACGCACCGCTGCGGGACGCCGCGGTCGACCTGCCAACACACGAGGAATCCATGGGCGCACCAGACACCCAGATCAAGCAGACGATGGGCTTTCAGGCCGAGGTGAAGCAGCTGCTCCACCTGATGATCCACTCGCTCTACAGCAACAAGGAAATCTTCCTGCGCGAGCTGGTGAGCAACGCCAGCGATGCCTGCGACAAGCTGCGCTTCGAGGCGATTGCCAACCCGGGCCTGATGGACGACGGCACCGAACTGGCGATCGGAGTCGCCGTCGACAAGGCGGCGCGCACGATCACCGTTTCGGACAACGGCATCGGCATGAGCCGCGACGAGGCGATCTCGCACTTGGGCACCATCGCCAAGAGCGGCACCCGCGAGTTCTTCTCGCAGCTGAGCGGCGATCAGCAGAAGGATGCGCAGCTGATCGGCCAGTTCGGTGTCGGTTTTTATTCGAGCTTCATCGTTGCCGATCGCGTGACCGTGGTGTCGCGCCGTGCCGGACTGCCGGCCGAGCAGGCGATCCGCTGGGAAAGCGGCGGCGCCGGCGACTTCACCATCGAGCCGGCCGATCGCGCCACCCACGGCACCGACGTCGTCCTGCACTTGAAGGAGGGCGAGGACGAGTTGCTGTCGTCGTGGAAGGTCAAGTCGATCCTGACCCGCTATTCCGACCACATCGCCACCCCGATCCGGATGGCCAAGGAAGAGTGGGACAAGGACAAGAACGAGTCGGTGACAACAGACGAAAAGGAAACCGTCAACCAGGCCAACGCCCTGTGGGCGCGCAGCAAGGCCGACATCACCGACGAGCAGTACAAGGCCTTCTACAAGCACGTCAGCCACGACTTTGGCGAGCCGCTCGCATGGACCCACAACCGGGTCGAAGGCAAGAGCGAGTACATCCAGCTGCTGTACGTGCCGGCCAAGGCGCCATTCGACCTGTGGGACCGCAACCAGCGCCACGGCATCAAGCTCTATGTGAAGCGTGTTTTCATCATGGACGACGCCGAGCAGCTGTTGCCGCCGTACCTGCGCTTCGTGCGTGGCGTCATCGATTCGGCCGACCTGCCGCTGAACGTGAGCCGAGAGATCCTGCAGGAATCGCGCGACGTCAAGGCGATCCGCGAGGGATCGACCAAGCGCGTGCTCGGCCTGCTCGAAGACCTGGCGGAAAACCGTCAGGACGAGTACGCCAGCTTCTGGACCGAGTTCGGCCAGGTGCTCAAGGAAGGGCTGGGTGATGACGCGGCCAATCGCGAGCGCATTGCCAAGCTGCTGCGATTTGCATCGACCACCAGCGTGGGTGCGCAGACGGTGGCGCTGGCCGACTATGTCGGCCGCATGAAATCTGCGCAAAAGTCCATCTACTACCTGACGGCCGACACGCCGGCGGCCGCGGGCGCCAGCCCGCACCTGGAGATCTTTCGCAAGAAAGACGTCGAGGTGCTGCTGCTGACCGACCGTGTCGACGAGTGGATGCTGTCGTTCCTGCGCGAGTTCGACGGCAAGGAACTGGTGTCGGTCGCCAAGGGCGACCTCGACCTCGGCGAGCTCGCCGATGCGGCGGAGAAGGAAGAGCAGGCCAAGGTGGCCGACGAGTTCAAGGACCTGGTCGGCCGGGTCAAGACGGCACTGGGCGATGCTGTGAAAGACGTGCGCGTGACGCTGCGCCTGACCGATTCGCCGGCCTGCGTGGTGGTCGAGCGTGACGCCATGAGTCAGCACCTGCAGCGGCTGCTCAAGGCGGCCGGACAGGGCGGCCAGATGGGCGGCGCGCTGGATTCGAGCAAGCCGATCCTGGAGCTCAATCCGAACCACGAACTGGTGCAGCGCCTGAAGGGCGAGAACGACGAGTCGCTCAAGGAGTGGGCTGCGCTGCTGCTCGACCAGGCCATGCTGGCCGAAGGCGGTCAGCTCGACGACCCGGCGGCGTTCGTCAAGCGGCTCAACCGGATGCTGCTGGCCGGCCGCTGATCCGCGCGGCCGTGGCGCCCTCTGTGCCGATGCACGATGAGGTTTGCCGACAACGACCCATGGCCCCGGTTGCCACGGCCGGGCGGCTTGCCTTCGGCGGGATGGTCGCGTGAGCCGCAAGGTACCTGGCGGACCCGCATCCCGGTCGCCCACGCTGCGGGGCTTCCCGCCAGTGCTCGACCGCGGCGTGGATACGCTGATCCTTGGCAGCTTTCCGAGCGAAGCGTCACTGGCCGCCGGCCAGTACTACGCTCATCCGCGCAACCAGTTCTGGCGCATCCTGGGCAACTTGTTGCAGCAACCGCTGCAAGAGATGCCATATTCGCGCCGGCTCGCTGCGTTGCTGGCACACGGCCTGGGGTTGTGGGACGTGCTCGGCGCCTGCGAGCGTGCCGGCAGCCTGGATGCCGACATCCGCGCCCCGCGCGCCAACGACTTCGCGCCGCTGCGCCAACGCGCGCCCAACCTGACCCGGGTGCTGTTCAACGGCCAGGCAGCCGGCCGCTTTGCGTCGCAGTTCCAGCGGGCCGGGCTCGGCGTGGTCATCCTGCCGTCGACCAGCCCGGCCCATGCCGGGATGAGCCTCGACCAGAAGCTCGCCCACTGGCGTGCCGCATTCGAGAAGCGGCAACCCCTGCCCGCACGACTGCCCGAAGCGGCCCGCGGGCGCAGCCTCGCCGAAAAGCCTAGCGCGGCGAAGTGATGCAAAGACGGGCAATTGCCCTCGATTTGCGGCCATTGGACCGCCTTGCCGATCGATTCGCGCCTGCTGCCGTGAGGCACAATCGCGTCGACACGACCCGAGCGTCATGAGCTCCGACCTGCGTTCCTTTTTTCAGACCACTCGCGCTGGCACGACTGCCCCGGCTGCCGGCCGGGCGCGCGCGCGTCGCCTGCTGGAGGCGTGCTGGACGCCGCTATGGCGAGCGTTCTCCGCGCGCCTGCCCGAGCTGCTGGTCGAATCGCTCGCGCCCATGGCCAAGGAAGACGATCCTGACCTGGCCAAACCCGCCAAGCAGGTGCTGGTGCGCGATCGCCGCTTCGTTGCCGAGTACGAGCTGGCGCTGAAGACTGAGTTCGGCCGCGCGGTCGAGGACTTTGTCCGCGGCAAGCCGGTCGAGCCGGGCGTCGAGAAGAAGTCCGGCAAAGACGGCGGCTCTGGCCTCGGTGCGGGCCTGTCGCTGATCGAGTACGGAGACATGGAGCTCAACACGCTGGTCGAAGCCTCGGCCTCGCGCGTGCGCAATGCCACCGACGACATGTACGGCTCGCTGCGCATGCGGCTGGCCAATGCGGTGCACGAGGCGGAGATTCGTCCCGGCGAAAGCCCGTTCCGGCCGGCGATCTTCTTCCGTGCGCTGCATGCTGCGCTGGCCAAGCTCGACGTGCTCACCGCCGATCAGTTGATGCTGGTGATGCCGCGTTTCGACGGCCCGATCGTCAAGCTGATCGCCGACACCTATTCCGCGCTCGACACGCATTTGTCGTCGCAGGGCCACGCCAACGAGCTGTCGCGCAACACCATTGCGCGCAGCACGGTGGTCGGCCGCAGCACGCGCTCCAGTGGCCTGTCGCACAGCACCGGCATGCCCGGTGGCGGCGGCGGCATCGGCGGCGCGCATGCCGAACAGATCCTGCAGGCGCTTTACAGCCGGCTGCAACTGGTACCGGCCGGTGGCCCGGTCGCCCCCGGCGTGGTGCTCGGTGGCGTCACCCGCCCGCGGATGGGTGACCTGAGTGCGCTGTCCCATGGACTGCCACAACTGGCAGGCACCGGACTGACCATCGGTGGGCAGGTCGGTCTGCCGCTCAGCTTGCCGCTGTCCACCGGTATGCCGCTGCCGCCCGGGACAGCGATTTCTGCCCCGGCAGGGACCGTGGCTTTGCCCGGAGCGCCGCTGGTGATCGGCGCCGAACTTCTCGCCGCGATCAACGAGATACAGAAGCTTGGTGCGCTGGCCATGGCTGCCGCGCAACAGGGCCACGCCGCGCCGGACGCTGCCGTCGAAAGCGCGGAACTGCGCAGCCGACTGATGGAGAAGACCACCGCGCAGGTGGACAAGCTCACCATCGAGATCGTCGGTTTGCTGTTCGACCGGATCACGGCCGATCGCCATGTGCCGCAGCCGGTCAAGGAACTGCTGCAGCGCTTGCAGTTTCCGCTGATCAAGGTGGCCGTCACCGATCCGGCGCTGTTTGTCTCGCCCGATCACCCGGCGCGCAAGCTGATCGACCGCATCGCCAGCACCTCCATCGGCTGGATCAGCGACGGCGAGGCCAATGAGCGCTACCTGGCCGAAGTGCAGAAAGCCGTGCATACGGTGCTGGCGGCCACCGAGGAGGGCATCACCGCTTTCGAGCGCGCACTCGAGGCGTTCGAGTCCTATCTCGAGGAAGAGCGCACCCGCGACGACGATCCGGTGCTGCGCGCCAAGCGTGCGCTGGCCGAAGCCGAAGAGCGCGAGGTGATGGCGATCAACGCCACCATCAAGATCCGCAGCGCCTTCGATGGCGTGCAGATCGAGTCGTATCTGCGCGAGTTCCTGCTCGAGACCTGGGTGCGTGTCCTGGTGGCAGTGACGCTGCGCGATGGCACCGATGCCACCATTTTCAAGCGCTACCTGAACATCGTCCCCGATCTGGTCTGGAGCGTGCAGCCCAAGCTGGGCCAGGACGATCGCAAGCGGCTGGTCAGCACCATTCCGCCGGTGCTCGGGGTGCTGCGCGAGGGGCTGACGCTGATCGACTATCCGAAGGATGCGATGCAGACGTTCTTCGGCAAGCTGATGAACTCGCATGCGCAGGCAGTCAGGGCACTGGAACTGGCGCATGGCAACCCGGGCGTGCCGTTCGAGCCGAGCACGATGCGCATCAAGCTCGACGGCATCAAGCTCGACGACATCGCCTCGCCGCCAGCCGATGTCACGGCGCACGTGCCCGACGAGCAGGTGCGACAGCTGTTGGCCAAGGCGCGCGCCGACGTCAATCATGTGGCGGTGCCGACCACCGCGATGACGCTGGTGGACTCGCGCACCGACCTGAGCGCCGACGCGGCCGACGCGATGATCGCCGGCTTCAAGCGCAGTGACTGGTTCAACCTGCGCCAGGGCGACGTGGTCGAGCGCGTGCAGCTGCGCTGGGTCAGCCCGCGCAAGACGCTGTATCTCTTCGTGCCGGCGGAAAACCGCCGCGGCCACTCGCTGTCGCCAGAGGCGATGCGCGCTTACCTGCGCAACGGCGATCTGGCGCCGGTGGAGTCGGCGCCGCTGTTCGACCGCGCGGTCAATGACCTCGTCAACGGCCTGCAGCGCTCGGCCGACGCTTCGCCCGACGCGTGAGCCGCACTGCCCGCAAGCGGCCGCTGCCCGGCCAGCGCCCGGTTGCACCGCACATCACGATCTCCGAAGTCGATGGACTGCGCTTCCTGCACTTCGGCAGCGAGTGGGTCCAGGGCGGCATGCGCATCGCCCGCCCGTTCTCGCTGGAGATCGACTACCAGCAGCAGATGATGGCGCCAGCTCTGTTCGTGCCGCGTCCAGAGCACATCGTGCAACTCGGGCTCGGCGCCGGCGCACTCGCAAAATTCTGCTGGCGCCATCTGGCAGGTGCCACCGTCTCGGTGGTGGAAATCAGCGCCGATGTCATCGCCGCCGCGCACCGCTGGTTTCGCCTGCCACCCGGGGACGAGCGGTTGCAGCTGATCAACGACGACGCGCGCTGGGTGATCAGCGATCCGCGCCGCATGCAACTGGGCGGACGCCGCGCCGACTGGCTGCAGGTCGACCTGTACGACGCCGCCGCCGCCGGGCCGGTGTACGACGACGCGGCGTTCTACACGGCCTGCCGCCGCGCCCTCGCGCCGGGCGGTGTGATGGCGGTGAACCTGTTTGGCAGCAGCTTCGAGACCAGCCGCCAGGCGATCGAGTCCGCCTTTGGCGACAGCTGGCGCGCGCTGCCCGAGGCGGACGCCGGCAACCGGATCGTGTTGGGTTTTGCGCGAGACGTCCCGGCCATCCCATATTCGAGCCTTTATTCGCGTGCCGTGACGATCGAGCAGCAATGGCGGATTCCCACCGCGCGCAAGTGGGTCAGCGCGCTGCGGCGCGGCAGCGCGGCACCTGCCTGAATCAGCGGCCGCCGGACCACGATATGCGCCTTGACAGACTGGCCCTGGTCGATAGATTGCTTGCGGGTCGCCGTCCGGCCGCTGTCCGCGAGGGTTGCGGGCCCTTTTCCGACGCTATCGACCGACCGAAAGCTCTATCCTCAAGGCCTACGCCCAGATCGCCGGGCTGCCTCCGACCGACAGCATGAATTTCGAGCAAAACTCGCCTGGCACGGTTCCGCCTGCGAGCGTGCCGTACGTGACGGCCGCTCAGGCAACTGCTTTGCTGCGCTCCGGTCTGGCGATCGCGTCGGAGCTGATTTCCTCGTCGATTCCGGCGGTGTTGCGCGCCGTGCTCGACAACCTCAATTCGCGCTGGGATCTTGACGCCGAGGGCCAGTTCGTGCGCCGGCTGCTGCATGAGCGCTCGCCCGAGCTGCGCGCCGAAATGCTGCTCAAGCTGCGGGCGCGCCAGGACGTCGCATTGAACGCGCTGTTCAAGCGCGTCGAGTCGGCACGACCGGCCACGTTGACGGCCGAGACGCTGTCGCTGCTCGATCCGGTGTCGATCAACTCGACGACCATCGTCAATCGCTATGCAAGCCGGATGCACGGCGTGGTCGAGGAGCCGTTTCGCGACCTGCACCTGATCGTGCAGCACCTGTGTGGCCGGCCCACGTTGCGCCCGGCCGACGATCCGTTCGCGCCCGACGTGTTCCTGCAGGCCCTGCTCGACGGCGCCATCGAGCTGTCGCTCAACCAGGAGGGCTGGGACCTGTTCGCCAGCTCCTGCGAGCGGCCGCTGGCCGACGAAGTCAATGTCATCCATCGCTCGCTGCTGGATCACTTTCAGCGCCACAGGCTCGACGCCATGGTCATCCGGCGCGAGGCGCAGGCGCGGCAGCACGCAGATCGGCTCGCCGCCAAGCAGGCTGCCGAGCGCGCGTTGATGGAGGCGCAGACGCGCCTGCAACGGGCCACGCAGTTCGGCAACGACGGCGGCGAGACGCGACCGCAGTACGGCTCGGTCAGCGGGCTGGATCTGAACGTGCCTGGCGGGTTCACCGGCGGCTATCAAGGAACGGGCGGATATCCGGGCGGCTACCCCGGCGGCCATCCGGGCGCGGGCGGTGGCTATCCCGCGCAGGGCGGCGGCTATCCCGGCGCGGGCGCTGGACCGGCCGGCTACGGCAGCGGCATGCTCGGCGGACGCGAAGCCGGTGGCTATGCGCCCGCGGGCGCCGGCCGCAGCGGTCCACCGATCGATGCACCCCAGGCGCCCGCCAGCTACGTGCTCGGGCAGCTGATGTCGCGCATGCAGTCCAGCATCACCGGGATGGCAGCGCCGGGCGGCTTTGCGCCATCGAGCCCCGCCGGCGACGGCCTGCTGTCGGCGGTGGGCGAACTGCAGCAACTCGGCCTCGAAGGCCTCGCGGGCGCCACCATTTCTGGCAGCCAGCCCGGCACGATCTCGGCGTGGCGCGAACACCTGGTGCAGAAGTCGTCGCGCACGGTGGACAAGCTCACCATCGAGATCGTCGGTCTGATGTTCGACCACGTGCTGCAGGACCCGCAGGTCCCGACGGAGATCAAGACGCTGCTGTCGCGTCTGCAGTTCCCGGTGCTCAAGGCGGCGCTGATCGACGCCGACTTCTTCGCCTCCAACAGTCATCCGGCACGCCGGCTGATCGATCGCATGGCTACCGCGTCGGTCGGCTGGGAGCCCTACGGCGACGAGAACGACCGCTTTCGTGGTGAGATCGAACGCGTGGTGAAGGACGTGCTGCACCACTTCGACAAGGATGTCGCGGTGTTCGAGCGCCTGCTCGGCGAGTTCGAAACGTTCCTCGGCGATATCGGGCCGCGCGACTCCGATCCGGTGGCCCGCGCCAAGCGCGCGCTGGAAGAAGCCGAGAAGCGCGAGATCCTGGTGATCAACACCACGATCCAGGTGCGGCGCGCGTTCGAGAAGGTCGAGCTCGATCCGGTGCTGCGCGACTTCCTGATTGGCCCGTGGGTCCAGACCCTGGTCGAGGCGAGCATGCGCGACGCGGCCACGCCGGGCTTTTCCAAGCGGTTCCGCGAGGCGATCCACGACTTGGTTTGGAGCGTGCAGCCGAAGGCCAACAGCGAGGACCGCAAGCGCCTGACCGTCCTCATTCCGAACTTGATCCGCGTGCTGCGCGATGGCATGGCGCTCACGCGCACGCCGGAACACGACCAGCAGACTTTCCTCAAGCACCTGATGCAGGCGCATGCGGTGGCCGTCAAGCCGGTCGACCAGGCGACCTACATCCGCAGTTCGCTGATCACTTCGGAGATCCGCGCCAAGGTGGAGAACATGCAGATCACCGGCACCCATCCCATCTCGACCGTGGCCGGCGGCTTCCGTGTTTCCAACGGCGCGGTGATGCGCGCCGCCGAGCAGTTCGCCGCCGACGTGCACATGCCCGGTCCGGTGACCGACATCGGCGACCTCGATCGCGTCGAGGAAGCACAGATGGACGAGGAGATCGCCTCCTGGCAGCGCGGCACGTGGTTCGAGATGCGCCACGAAGACAAGGTCATCAAGGTGCGGCTGCGCTGGATCAGTCCGTTGCGCACGCTGTTCCTTTTCTCCGCCAATCAGGAAAAAGACGCCCATGTGCTGCCGCCCGACGTGATCAAGTCGTACATGAAGCGCGGCTACCTCAAGGTGCTGGAGGCGACGCCGTTGACCAAGCGCGCGGTCGATCACGTGATGGGCGACTTCGAGAAGATGCCGCAGTTCGCCCAGGAACTGGTGTCACGCTACGCGCCTGCGTAACCACGGCCTGCTGCTGAATCGACTGCATCGCTGCGCGCCGCAACCCCTCGTGAACGCACCTGACAAAACCCCCGCTGCCGCCCGCGCCGACCTGCCGCGCGGCAAGCTGCCGTTGAACTTCGTGATCCGCGAACTGCTGGCCGATCAGATGATCGAGTCCAGTGTCGCCGAGCGCATGTTGTCGGTCACCTCGCGCGAGACCCAGGTGCATCCGCTGGCGCTGGTGGCCGAGATGAACCTGCGCACGCCCGGCCCCACGCGAGAGCTGCTCGACATCGAGCGGCTCACCCAGTGGCTGGCGACCAAGGCCAGCCTGCCGTACCAGCACATCGACCCGCTGCGGGTGGACTTCGCGCGGGTGGTGGACATCTTCTCGGCGACCTACGCCACCGCGTATTCGATCCTGCCCCTGGCGGTCAGCGGTGCCGACGTGACCATCGGTACCTGCGAACCTTTTCTGGACGACTGGCGTCCGGAGATCGAGCGGCTGACGCGCAAGACGGTCAAGCGGGTGGTCGCCAATCCGCTGGACATCTCGCGCTACACGGTCGAGTTCTACAAGCTCGCGCAGTCGATCAAGAGTGCTGCGAAGAACAACAACTCGGTCAATCCGGTCGGCAACTTCGAGAGCCTGGTCGAACTCGGCGCCAAGGTCGATGCCGAGAACGCGCACATCGTCACCATCGTCGACTGGCTCCTGCAATATGCGTTCGACCAACGCGCGAGCGACATCCACATGGAGCCCAAGCGCGACCAGGGTGTGGTGCGCTTTCGCATCGACGGCGTGCTGCATCAGGTCTATCAGGTGCCACCGGGCGTGATGAACGCGATGGTGGCGCGCATCAAGCTGCTCGGCAGGATGGACATTGCCGAGCGCCGCCGCCCGCTCGACGGCCGCATCAAGACCAAGGTGTCCAGCGGCGTGCTCGCCGGGCGCGAAGTCGAGATGCGACTGTCGACGCTGCCGACCGCCTTCGGCGAGAAGCTTGTGATGCGCATCTTCGACCCCGAAGTGGTGGTGCGCAGCTATGCCGACCTGGGCTTCTCCGAAGCTGAGACCGCGACCTGGAAGCAACTGATCCAGCGTCCGTCGGGAATCATCCTGGTGACAGGCCCCACCGGCTCGGGCAAGACCTCGACGCTGTATTCCACGCTGCGTGAACTGGCGACCGACGAGGTCAACGTCAGCACGGTGGAAGACCCGATCGAGAACATCGAGCCGTCGCTCAACCAGATGCAGGTCCAGCACGGCATCGACCTGGGCTTTGCCGACGGCCTGCGCTCGCTGATGCGGCAGGACCCGGACATCATCATGGTGGGCGAGATCCGCGACAAGGAGACTGCCGACATGGCGGTCAACGCATCGCTCACCGGCCACCTGGTGTTCTCCACGCTGCACACCAACGATGCGGCCAGCTCGATCGCGCGGCTGATCGAACTCGGCGTGGCGCCCTACCTGGTCAACGCAACCCTGATCGGCATTCTCGCGCAGCGCCTGGTGCGCACCTTGTGTCCGCACTGCAAGACGCAGACCGATCCGCCGGAAGAGGCGCTGTGGAAGGACCTGGTCTCGCCCTGGCGCAGCAAGCTGCCGCGCCACGTATACAAGCCGGTCGGCTGCCTGGAATGCAGGCGCACCGGCTACTTTGGCCGCACCGGTCTGATCGAACTGCTGGTCGTTTCAGACGACCTGCGCCGCATCGTCGCCGATGGCGCCGATCTGTCCGCGCTGCGCACGCAGGCGGCGCGCGATGGGCTGCGGTCGCTGCGTGTCTCCGGCGCCGAGAAGATCGCCAAGGGCGTGACCACCATCGACGAAGTGCTGCGGGCGGCGCCGCCGTTCAATCCTTAGCGATCCTCCCGTCCCCGTGCGTCTCGGGCACCGCCCCGAGGACGGGCCAGTGCCAGCAGGCGCCGGTGCGCACGATCCTCCCGGTTGCCAGCTGAACGAGCAGTCGCGGTCAATGCGAAGACCAGCCGCGCCGCCGGGCAGTCAATGAGGTTTGTGCCGTGCAGCCGCGAAGCGTCGCGACGTGCAGCGGCGAGGCCGGCGATCCACCCGACCAACACCGGCACCAACTGCCCGTAGGCACTGCCGCTCGTGCCGGTGCCTGCAGCCGCGCGGCGATGCCGCGCGGCAGTCGATCGGCCTCAGCCCCCGCCCCCGTACATCTGTTCCGGCAGCCAGGTGATGAGCGTCGGGAACACGAAGCACAAGACCACCATCACCAGTTGCAGCAGCACGAAGGGAATGATGCCGATGTAGATGTCCTTGATTGTCACCTCCTTAGGCACGACGCCCTTCAAATAGAAGAGCGAGAAGCCCACCGGCGGTGTCAGGAACGACGTCTGCAGCATCAGCGCGATGAGGATCAGGAACCAGGTCATGTCCACGCCCGCGAGCTTGATCACCGGGGCCAGCAGCGGCAGGATGATGAGCACGATCTCGAACCAGTCGAGGAAGAAGCCGGCCACAAATACCACGGCCAGCACCACCATGACCAACCCCGTCGGGCCCAGACCCAGGCCCTTGAAGAACTCGGCGATCAGTTCGTCGCCGCCGATCAGGCGCAGCACATAGGCAAACACCGTGGCGCCGATGAAGATGGCGAAGATGAAGCAGGTGGTGAGCGTCGTCTCGATGCCGACTTCGCGAATTACCTTCCAGTTCAGCTTGCCGTTGATGGCCGCCAGCACCATCGCACCGAATGCGCCGAGGCCCGAGGCCTCGGTGGGCGTGGCGATGCCGAAGAAGATGCTGCCCAGCACCAGAAGAATCAGCCCGAAGGTGGGCAGCGTCGACAGGAAAGCGATGCCCACCTGCTTGAGCGTGAGCTTCTCGGCATCGGCCGGGCGCGGGGGCACGAGGTCGGGTCGGACAAAACCCACCGCAACGATGAAGATCATGTACAGCACGCCGAGCGCCACGCCGGGGATGAGCGCACCCATGAACAGGTCGCCCACCGAGACCGACACCTGGTCGGCCATCAGCACCAGCATGATGGACGGCGGGATCAGGATGCCCAACGTGCCAGAGGCCGCCACCACGCCCGAGGCGATGGCCTTGCTGTAATGGTGCTGCAGCATGATGGGCATGCCGAGCATGGCCAGCAGCACGACCGACGCGCCGACGATGCCGGTGCTGGCCGCCAGCAGAATGCCGATGACCACCACCGTCAGCCCCAGGCCGCCGCGGATGCCGCCGAAGACCTTGACGAAGTTGCGCATCATGGTGTCGGCCACGCCCGACTTGTCCAGCATCAGGCCCATGTAGACGAACATGGGCAGGCTCACCAGCACCCAGTTGCTCATGATGCCGTCGAAGCGGTCGACGACCGCGCTGAACTTGGCCCAACTCGTCATCAGAAAAGTGTCCAGGCCGAACTGCTGGCCCAGAAAGATGCCGATCGCGGCAAACACCAGCGACACGCCGGCCAGCAGCCAGGCCACCGGAAAGCCGCTGAACAGCGCCAGGATGAAGACCACCATCAGTGCGATGGCGAGATATTCGTAGAAGGGCAGCATGCGGGCTCCTCAATGCGCGACGGCGCGCAGGCTCGCCAGGGCGGCCCACACGCGCGTCAATCGGCCCAGGGCCACGATCGCGAGCAGCGCAAACGCAGTGACGATGAACGACTTCAGGAACCATCGGTAGGGCAGCCCGCCCGCCGCTGCCGACACTTCGTTCAAAGTCCAGGAAGACCAGAAGAAAGGCAGCGCGAACCACAACACCACCAACGTGAACGGCAGCAGCAGCCCGGTGATGCCCACCACTTCGATCCACAGCCGTGTTTGGGGGCGGAACTTCTCCGCCAGCACGTCGATGCGCACGTTTCGCTCGCGCATCTCGGTGAAGCTCAGGCCGAGCATGAAGCCGATCGCATACAGGTGCCATTGCAGCTCTTCGATCGCGATCGAGCCTTTGCCAAACGCATAACGCGCCACGACCTGCACGACGATCACCAGCACCAGCAGCGGCCACATCGCCGAGGCGATTTCACCGACCCAGCTGACGAAGCGGTCGATGGCGCGTGACAAGGCCGTGACGGGCAGGTTCAGTAAGTGATGCGCCCCCTGGGGTGGCGCAAGCGGGTTGTCCACGGTTGGTCTCCTGCAGGCCGGTGTCGTGCATCGGCCATGTTGTTATGGGTGAGCGCGCGGCAACGGGTCACGCTCGCATGTCGACGACCCGCAAGGCGGGCAGTGGCGGGGGGGGCGGGGGGCCCCCCCCCCCCCCCCCCCCCCACGAAATAACATAAGATGGAGAGAACCCC
>JALHMQ010000012.1:0-85521 GCA_022843955.1 Burkholderiaceae bacterium | reverse complement strand
CGAACGGGGGGCGGGGGGGGGGGGCGGGTGCCGCCCGCGCCGCCCGCCGAGGCTCTACCTGTAGCTGCGTGGCAGGTAGCCCAGGTCGTGCCACTTGCGGTTCTTGTTCTGGAAGGCCGACATGCTGTCGTAGACCTTCTTGAACATCGCGTCCTTGGCGGACTCCTCGGCCAGCACTTCCTTGGAAGCCTTCGAGAAGGCGTCGAGCATGGGTTTGCTGAACTGATGCAGCTTCACGCCCTCCTTCTCGAACTTGGTCAGCATGTCACCCTGCAGGGCCTCCGACTTGGCCAGCGCCATGATCACGCCGGCGGTACAGGTGGTCTCGATCTGCGCCTGCGTCTGCGGCTTGAGCTTGGCCCACGCCGCCGTGTTCACGTACAGATACTGGTTGGTGGAAGGCTGGTGCCAGCCCGGCAGGTAGTAGTTCTTGGCCACCTTGTCGAAGCCGAGTTGGTCATCCACCGTGGGCAGCGAGAACTCGGTGCCGTCGAGCACGCCTTTTTCCAATGCCTGGAACAGCTCGCCGCCCGGCAGCATGGTCACCGACGCCCCCAGCTTCTGATAGATCTTGCCGCCCAGGGCGGCGGCGCGGAACTTCAGGCCTTTCAGGTCGTCGGGGGTCTTGATCTCTTTCTTGAACCAGCCCGCAGCCTCAGGACTGATCGAGCCGCAGAAGATGGGGTACACGTTGTGCGGCTTGAACGCTTCCTTGAGCAGCGCGTCGCCGCCGCCGAAGTACATCCAGGCGGCGAACTGCGGTGTTTCCATGCCGAAGGGCAGGGCACCGAAGATGGCCGACACCGGCACCTTTCCGAGCTCGTAGCCCATGAAGCTGTAGCCGGCCTCGACCTTGCCCGAAGAGACGGCGTCGAAGATGCCGAGCGGGGGCAACAGCTTGCCGGGCTCGAAGATCTGCAGGTTGACGGTGCCGCCGCTGACCTTCTTCAGTTGTTCGGACACCCAGGGCATGGTGTCGCCCAGCGCTAGCAGGTTGGAACCGAAAGCCATGGGGATGCCCCAGCGCACGGTTTCCTGTGCCGAGGCGGGGGCGGTCGCCAGCGTGGCGCTGGCCAGCGCCAGGGCCAACAAAGACTTCTTGAACATCGCTTGCATGGATCGTCTCCGAAAGGGTTGAATTCGTCTTTTGGGTGGTGCTGTCCCTCGCGTCCGATGGCGGGAGCGGGTGTTATCAGCGGCGTTGGTTGATCAGCCACGCACGCCGCCCAGATGTTAGGGCCTTGCGTCCGGCAGAAATCCAGGGAATCGTGGCCGGGCGCCGTTTAGCGCTTCTCGGCGTTGCGCTTGAGGAACAACCGGGCACCGGTATGGCTCGCCACACTCGTCTGTTGCGCCAGGCGACGCTGGCATTGCCGAGGAAATGCGACGGTTCCAGTTACACCTAGTTGCCAAGGGGGTGATCGCTGGTCCCGCCCAACGCGTCAGCACCAGCCGTATGAGAAGTTGCAGTGGCAAGACGACGCGACCAGTTCGATCGCACGGCTGATGATGGAACTCGGCGTTGCGCCGTATCTCGTCAATGCGACGCTAATCGGCATTCTCGCGCAGCGCCTGGTGCGCACCTTGTGTCCGCACTGCAAGACGCAGACCGATCCGCCGGAAGAGGCGCTGTGGAAGGACCTGGTCTCGCCCTGGCGCAGCAAGCTGCCGCGCCACGTATACAAGCCGGTCGGCTGCCTGGAATGCAGGCGCACCGGCTACTTTGGCCGCACCGGTCTGATCGAACTGCTGGTCGTTTCAGACGACCTGCGCCGCATCGTCGCCGATGGCGCCGATCTGTCCGCGCTGCGCACGCAGGCGGCGCGCGATGGGCTGCGGTCGCTGCGCGTCTCGGGCGCCGAGAAGATCGCCAAGGGCGTGACCACCATCGACGAAGTGCTGCGGGCGGCGCCGCCGTTCAATCTCTAACACCGCCCTTTTCTTTGTTTCTCAGCGTTCGTCGGTGAGTACGCGCTGGCGCATGCGGCGGGTGTCGCTGCCACGACGCCACAGGCGCATCAGGAATCGCGCGGCGCGCGCCAAGGCGTTGTCCAGTGCGGTGCGCCAGTTGTCCGCCACGGCGGCGACCACCACCGACCCGGCGCCGATGGTCCGCAACTCCACCTGGCAGCGCTTGTCGACTCCGCCGCGAGGGCCATTCACGTCCGACATCTGCACCTCGGCGCAGGGCACCATCCAGCCCAGGCGCCGCAGCACGAAGCGCACACGTCGCTCGGTCAGGTCACGCAGGTCGGTGGATTGCGGGTGGCGAGACTTGAAGAGAACTTGCATCACGGGTCTCCAGCGGTTAAGGACACACGCAATGTCGGTCTGCGACCTGCCACGAAAAAGCAGATTTCGGAGAACATCAACTTCGCAAAACCCTGCACGTTGGATGTCACTTCGGCCGCAAACTTCGATGTTTTGCGGCTGCGATCTGCGTTCGCTGGTGACCTGCCTGGCGCCGACTTTTCCGGAGTTCCCTTCATGCCCAATACTCGCACCACGAACGCCGTTCGCCTCGAATTCGCACCCGGCTCCCTTGTCCGAAGCAATCTCTCTGGCGCGGCCTTCACCGGCGACTGGCTCTGGGTGGCGGGCGATGAAGCCTGCGGCGTGGACCGTCTGCGGCGGCTCGACCCCGTGGGGCGCGAAGCCTTGCGCTTCGGCGAGGTCCGCGACTTTCCGCTGGCCGACCTGCTGGACCTGCCCGGCGCGGCTGACGAAGAAGCCGACCTGGAAGGGATGGCGGTGGCCGATGGCTTCCTGTGGGTGGTCGGCTCGCATGGCTTGAAGCGCAAGAACGCCAAGCATGATCGGGAACACGCCGACAACGCCAAGCGTCTGGCGAAGGTGTCGCTCGATGGCAATCGCCGCCTGCTCGCCTGTCTGCCGATGGAGCCCGACGCCCAAGGCGAACCGTGCCTGGTCCGGCAAGCGCAGGACGGCCGGCGGGCCTTGCGGCTGAAGGGCGATGCGCACACCAACCTGCTCACCCGCGCGCTGGCCGACGACCCCCACTTCGGGCCCTACATGGCGATCCCAGGCAAGGACAACGGCTTTGATATCGAAGGTCTGGCGGTGGACGGGCGCCGACTGCTGCTGGGTCTGCGCGGCCCGGTGTTGCGTGGCTGGTCGGCGCTGCTTGAAATCGAGGTCGAGGCGCGCGGGGACCAACTGCGCCTTGTCCCGTTGGACGATGCCGGGTCCTTGCTGCGCAAACACTTCCTGCAACTCGACGGCCTGGGTGTGCGCGACCTGCATTTCTCCGGTGACGACCTTTATATCCTCGCCGGCCCGACAATGGTGCTGAACGGCGAGATCCGCGTCTTCAAGTGGCCTGCAGCGCGCCCGTCGCTGGCCGCCAACCGCGAACCGGTTCGGTTCGAGGCGGCGCTGACCGAGTCGGTCTCGCTGCCGCACGGGCGCGGTACCAACCGCGCCGAGGCGATCTGCGACCTGCCGCCTGCGCTGTCGGGGCGCAAGCCGAGCTGGCTCGTCCTGTACGACGCGCCCGGCACCGACCGCAGGGACGGTGAGCACACGGTCTTCGGCGATCTCCTGCGCCACGACTGATGGTGGACCGTGTCAGTGCGGCGCCGGCCGAGGGCACGCGGCCGTTGATGCATGTAGTGCCGCGCCTGGATCCCAGCGCGACGCTGCTGTTCGTGATCAACGCCGCTGCGGGCTCCTTCGATGTCGACGCAAAGCGAGCGGTGATCGAGTCGGCCCTGGCGGCGGCCGGGCGCAAGGGTGAACTGCTGATCTGCCGGCCCGCCGATCTGCCGCGGGTAGCGACCGTAGCTGCAGCGACGGCGGTCGCACACGGTGCGGCGGTGATCGCGGTGGGCGGGGATGGCAGCCTCAACACGGTGGCTCAGGCCGCGCACGTTGCCGGTTGCGCGATGGGCGTCGTTCCCTACGGCACCTTCAACTACTTTGCCAGGACGCATGGCATCCCGACCGAGCCCACCGCTGCGGCCCGGCTGATGTTGGAGGCGCAACCTACGCCGGTGCAGGTGGCCGCCGTCAATGACCAGATCTTCCTGGTCAATGCCAGCCTCGGCATCTACCCCGAACTGCTGCAGGACCGCGAGACCTTCAAGGCCCGCTTCGGCCGCAGCCGCTGGGTGGCGTTCGTGGCGGCCTGTGCGACGCTGCTGCGAGCGCAACGTCGGCTGCGCCTGCACATCGAACTCGGCTCCACGGTTCGAGACGTGCAGACGCTGACGCTGTTCGTGGGCAACAACCGGCTGCAACTGCAGCAGCTCGGCGCCGAGCCGGCGGACACTTTGGCCGGCACGCCCGGCCACGGCAGCATGGCCGCGCTGATGCTGCGGCCCATCGGCACGCTATCGATGATCGGCCTGCTGCTGCATGGCGCGATGGGCCGGCTGGGGGAGGCCGCAGGTGTAGAGGGTTTCGAGTTCCATCACATGGTAGTCAAGCCCAGGCTCGCGCCTGGCCGCAGGGAGGTCGTGGTGGCGTTCGACGGTGAGGTGGCACCGATGCGAGCGCCCATCGACATTCGTGTGCTCGACAAGCCCTTGTACCTGCTCCAAGCCCATGACGCCGCGGGCACGGCCCAGGCGCCAGAGGCTGCCGCATGAGTGTCCTGCTGCAAGTCTCGGACACCCACTTCGGCACCGAGCAGCCGCAGGTGGTCGAGGCCCTGGTCGCCTTGGCAGCGCAGCAGCGGCCGGACGTGGTGGTGCTGTCCGGAGACATCACGCAGCGTGCGCGGCCCGCGCAGTTCCGCGCGGCCAAGGCCTTCGTCGATCGACTGGGTGCGCCGGTCCTCGCCGTTCCCGGCAACCACGACATTGCGCTGTTCGATCTGTTGAGCCGCCTGACGCGCCCCTATGCGCGATATGCCGCGGTGTTCGGGCACAACTTGGAGCCAGTGCACACGACGAACGACCTGCTGATCATCGGCGTCAACACGACACGACCCTGGCGCCACAAGCACGGCGAGGCGTCCTTGGCGCAGATCGACCGGGTGGCCAGGCTGCTTGGCGCGGCCGACCCGCGGCAATTGCGGGTGGTGGTGGTGCACCAGCCCATGGCGGTGACCCAGGCTCGCGATCGGTCCAACCTGTTGCGGGGCCACGATGCCGCCACGCGCGCATGGTCCGCCGCCGGGGCCGACGTGGTGATGGGCGGACACATCCACCTGCCCTACACGCGGGCGCTGCCGGGCCTGGACAGGCGACTGTGGGTGGTCCAGGCCGGCACCGCCGTCTCGTCGCGCACACGCCCTGCGGTGCCCAACTCGGTGAACATCCTGCGATGGGGCGATGCGCAGGTATCGCCCGGTGAATCGCAGCAGACCCCGTCGGACGCAGCGGCCTGCTGCCTCATCGAGCGCTGGGACTTCGCGGGTCGCGAGCAGGGATTCATCTGCATGGCGGTCACGCCCGTGCAGCCCGATCGCGCCTGAGTGCACCTGATTCCGCGGGACGGGTTGTCCCCGGTCTGCCCGAGCCAGTTTCGCGGCACGCCGATAAAAGCTTTATGTTTTCCGAACTTTCGGTCATGCATATTCTGCTTTTACCGATTTCATGAAACAGCCAAAGTCCGGTCGTCGCAACTGCCCAGGACGGTGATCATGCAGTTTCAGTTTCGATCCAACGATAGTGACGGTGGGCATTGGCAGCAGCACATGATGAACACGCTGCGCCAGGCACTAAGGAGCTTGCGCGGGCGCGTGGCACGCATGATGGTCAGACTGGAAGACGTCGACGGGCCTGCAGGTGGTGTCGACAAGCGCTGCAGTATCCATGTCCTGGTTCAAGGCGCCCCTTTGGTTGACAGCGCGACCGCCCGAACATGGCAGGAATCGGTCGAAGCGGCGGCGTCCCGGCTAGGTCAACGGGTGGTTCTTCCACTGCACCGCGTCACCGTGATCGAACATCAGGCGATGCCGGCGGTGCTTGTCCGCGCCCGGGCCGAAACTCCCGTGGCCGGTGTCCGCTCGCTGCGGCTGCTGTGTCTGAACAAGACCGCACCAGCGGCGGTCCACAACCATGCTTGAAGCGACGATCCGCACGCTCAGGACTAGTAACAGGCAGTCATTACCAAGGAAATTGTCATGCGTAGCTACCCTCGCAACAGCCCGGAAGCCGCCGCGCGCATCGTTGCGCTCGTGCTTGTCTCCGACGGCCACGTGTGCAATTCAGAGTTCGATGTTCTCAAGCACCTGGGCGCCGAGCGTGAGCTCGGTCTGGAGCCCCAGCGCCTGCCCCACATCGTTCACACGCTTTGTGAAGAGCTGCTGGTGGGCGGCTATGCGTCAGGGTCGCTGCTGGGCAACGTCGACGACAGCACCTTGGCCTCGTTGATGGCCGAGGTGTCCGATCCAGCGCTGCGAAGGACGGTACTGCGTCTGTCCTTGGCCGCTGTGCGAGCAGACGGGCACCTGGCCGACGGCGAAATGATGGTCGTCGAGGCTGCTCGTCACCACTGGCAACTGGTTGACGGTGAAGAGCCTGTCGCCTAAGTGCATTTAGCGCTGCTTCGCGGCTGACCGGGACCGCCCAGACACGTCGAGTGCGCGTCGCCGCCCTGATCGACGACGGCATCCGTCGAGGGCCGGCGGGCGCCGCTGGGCGGGTGTGTTCAACCCACGGCAGCGCGCCCAAGGCGCTGAACCGAGGGAGGCCGACAGGCGCCGTCGTGAAGTTCAGCCAGGGTGCAGCGGCCGCCGCCACATTCGCTCGCAGCGCAACAGCCGCAAGCATGGCGGCCGGCATCTGCAGTGGCACCGGAAATGCGATGCTGGTGCACGACGCCGCACTCATGAATACATCGCGCCGGTGCAGCAACTCGAGGCCCGGGTGTTGTCGCAGGTCGTGGCCCAGCCAGACGAAGCCCCGCGTTGGTTTCATCGTCTATGCGGTCGGCCACCAGCGACTAGGCGCTTCTCGAATTCGGGCCATGGAGCAGCGGGTATCCGACGACGAAGCGCAGCCCGCACGAATGGCAGGGATGGCGCGAGCGACCGCATGACGCTGTATCTCGACCCCCCCAAGCAGCGCGCCGGCCGCTGGCTCACCCTGGCGGTTTGTCGTCGCTGGCGCGCCGGCAGGGTTGCCTGCGGGTTGTCGCAAATGCCGGCTGATCAGGGTGGATCGGAAACACCGGCGCGCGCCGCGGTCCCTTCAGGAGTGTCTGCCGGCTTAGGCGCAAACATCGTGATCCCTCGCCGGCCACGCCAGTCACCCAGGAACAACAGGATGGGTGCCGCGATGAACACCGACGAGCAGGCCGCGATGACGATGCCGAAGGCCATCGGCACGGCGAAGCTGGCCACTGCTGAGCCGCCCCACACCGCCAGCGGGACCACCGCGAGGAAGGCCGTGACCGACGTGTAGAGGCTGCGCGTCAGCGTCTGGTTGATTGACAGGTCGATGACTTCGCGCAGCGGTCGCTTGCGCAGACTGCGCATGTTCTCGCGCATGCGGTCGTAAACCACCACCTTGTCGTTTACCGAGTAGCCAACCAGCGTCAGCAGGGCGGCGATGGCTGTCAGGCTGAAGTCCAGGCCCGACAGCGCAAACACGCCCAGCGTGAGCACCACATCGAGCATCAGCGTCAGGATGGCTCCCACCGCGAACGGCCACTCGAAGCGGACCCAGATGTAGACC
Source organism: Burkholderiaceae bacterium (assembly GCA_022843955.1). GTDB lineage: Bacteria > Pseudomonadota > Gammaproteobacteria > Burkholderiales > Burkholderiaceae_F > JALHMQ01. Next base: position 77,875 of record JALHMQ010000012.1, on the reverse strand, counting down.
AGCATCGCCAGAGCGGCCAGGATCACGGCAAGGATGCCGGCCTGTGTCAGTTCACCGCTGATCTTCGGGCCCACCACCTCCGTGCGCTCGAAGCTCGCCTGAGAGTCGACCTGAAGGATGGCTGCCTTGAGCTTCTCGACCGCCAGCGTCTGCTGCACCTCGCCGCCCGGCTGGCGTTCGACGCGCACCAGCAAACGTCCATCATTGCCCATCGACTGTAAGGTGACTTCGCCAAGTCCCAGGTCTTCGAGCACGGTCCGGTAGCGCGACAGGTCATCCGGCACGCTCGCGGCCACTTCCATCTGGATGCCGCCGCGGAAGTCGATGCCGAAGTTCAGGCCCGGCTTGAACAGCAGCAGTACGCTGCCCAGCACCAGCAAGGCCGACAGGCCGAGCCCGGCGAAGCGCGCCTTCATAAAGCTGAACTGCGTGCCGTCGGGCACGGGTCGGAAGCCAAAGAGCGGCCGGATCTGGATCGTCTTCAGGCGCCGACGGCGCGCGATCGACAGCATCATCACCTTGACCACCGACACCGCGGTGAACATCGAGATGACGATGCCCAGCGCCATGGTGATCGCGAAGCCGCGCACCGGCCCCGAGCCGAACCAGAACAGCAGCAGCGTGGCGATCAGCGCGGTCAGGTTGCTGTCCATGACGGTGGCATAGGCACGCCGGAAGCCGGCGTCGATGGCCACCAGGGCGGCTTTGCCCGTCAGCGTCTCTTCTCGGATGCGCTCGTTGATGAGCACGTTGGCATCCACCGCCAGCCCGATGCCCAGCACGATGCCGGCGATGCCGGGCAACGTGAGCGTGGCACCCAGCAGCGTCATGCCTGCGATGGTTAGTGCCACGTTCAGCGCCAGCGCGACATTGGCGACGATGCCCCAGCCGCCGTACAGCACAAACATGAACAGGAAGACCAGCACGAACGCGCCGATGCCGGCGTAAATGCCTTTCTGAATTACGTCGCTGCCCAGGTCGGCGCCGACGCTGCGCTCTTCAATCACCGTCAGCTTTGCGGGCAGCGCGCCGGCGCGCAGCAAGGCCGAGAGCGTGCTGGCCTCCTGAACCGTGAAGCTGCCCGAGATCTGGCCCGACCCACCGGTGATGGGTTCACGTATCACGGGCGCGCTGAGCACCTTTCCGTCGAGCACGATCGCGAACGGCCGGCCGACGTTACCCTCGGTGATGGCGGCGAATTCGCGAGCGCCGGTGCGGTCGAAGCGGAAGTTGACGATCGGCTCGCGCGTCTGCGGGTCGAAGCCGGCGCTAGCGTCGGTCAGCCGGTCGCCGCTGAGCGCAATGCTGTTTCGGACCGGAAAGCTGTTGCCCTGGCCGTCCTGCGGCGTGCGGATGCCGTCCGGGCTGGACGCATCGCCGAGCAGGTGGAAGCTCATCTTGGCCGTGGAGCCGAGCAGCGCTCGCAGTTGCGCCGGGTCTTGCAGCCCGGGAAGCTGAACGAGGATGCGGTCGGCACCCACGCGCTGGATGGTGGGCTCGGAGACACCCACCTGGTCGACGCGCTGGCGGATGACTTCGAGGCTCTGCTCGACGGCGCGGCCCATCGACTGGTGCAGCCCTTCCTGGGTCAGTGTGAGCTCGACGATGTCGCTGCCGCGGCGGCTCACGGACAGATCTTGCCGGGCCGTGCCGACCGGGCTCGACAAGGCGGCGAGTCGGTCAACGGCGCTATCCTGGTGTTCCGCTGAACGCAGCGAGATCACCACGCTGCGCTCGCCTGTCTCGACGCTGCGCCACGGAGTATCGGCTTCGCGCAGCAGGCGGCGGGCGTCTTCGCCCAGGTTGCGCAGTCGCTCGCGGCGAAGCTCGCTGCCATCCACCTCAAGCACGAGGTGCGAGCCACCCCGCAGGTCCAGCCCTAGCGCGACGGGCTTGTGAGGCAAGGCGCTGGGCCATCGCTCCAGCACGGATGCGGGCAGCACGTTCGGCAGTGCGAACAGCAGGCCCAAGACGATGATGGCCAGGTACACGGCCAGGAGATACGGTGAGTTCTTCATTAGACGGCCTTGACGGGCATGCACGGCACCCAGGCGCGCGCACGCTGATTTCGGAGAGAGCAAAGGGGGCGCACCGTGGAGGCGCGCGAGGCGTCAGGCCAGGAGCGGAGGTGCGCGGCTCAGCGGTGACCGATGGCGCGAGCGCAGGTGCGGCGCGGAGTCGGCACGGGGCCGTGCGTCAGTGCGAGGCTGAGTTCCAGGCGGCGCGATCTCGCCCACCGGCGTCGCGCCGTCGGCCTGGACTTCGACCACGGCGCGTGGGGCTTCTGCGACCCGAAGCTCGGCCGCGGCTGCCTGGTGTTCGCGGCGCGCGGCACGGGACGCCAGCGATGGGCCACCCTGGCGTTGCAGGTACTGGGCGCTGGCGGCCAGCTTGCTGGCCAGCTTCTGGGAGACGCCGCCGACAGTGCTGCCGAGTCCGGCGCAGAGCAGCGCCGCCCAGGCCAGCAGCGCGATGAGCATCGCTTGGACAGCTGCGCGTGTGCCACCTCGACCGCCTGCCGTCGCGGGTGATTCCGGCGGCGGTGGCGCGGCTGGGCGCGCAGCAAAGCAGGCGGGGACAAGGTTCACCCGCGGGACTATAGAGCTTGTCCGGTTCGGCTTTTCCTGAGTCGCGCGTATTGGAAGTGCGCTTCCTTCGAGGCCTCGCCGAGACGCAGATTCGATGATGCGCAGCTATCCCAGCAACAGCCTGAGGCCGCCGCAGGCATCGTCGCGCTGGTGCTCATCTCGGAAGCCGTGTCTGTCGCGCGGTAGTCGCGAGGCCCTGCAACCCGGGCGCCGGATCAGGCGTCCGTGCGGCCTGCTGCGGCGGCCATGACTTGCTGCACCAGCGGGTGGTGCTGGCCACGCCGCGACCGGATGGCGTGGATCTCTTCCTTCACGCCATCGCTGCTGCCCAGCAGGCGCAGACCGCGCATCAGCCCGATGTCGTCCGCGCCAAGCCGGCTGACCGGGAACACACCCAGCCCGCGGGCGGCAAACACGGCCAGCAGCGCGCTGTCTTCGAACTCGCCGACGATGCGGGGCTGCAGACCCTGCGTCTCGAACCAGCGCTCCAGTGTCGTGCGCAGCGCGGAGTGACCGGTCGGCAGCAGCACGGGCAGTTCGTTCAGGCTCTGCGGAAACCGTAAGCGCTCGGTCTTGCCAACCAGGCGCACCGGTCCGTACCACTCGATGGGCGCGTCCACCAGGCGCTCACTCGACAGGCGTAGGTTGGGGTTGCGCGGAGCCGCCTGTCCCGCCAGCACCAGGTCCAGGTGATGCAGCGCCAATTCGCCGAGCAATTGCTCGAACTCGCCCTCGTGGCACAGCAGGCGCAGGTTTGGGGTGGCCAGCACCGGCTCCAGCAGTGCATGGGCCGCGAGTTTGGAGATGCCGTCGGAAAAGCCCACTGCCAGGCGTGCCACCTTGCCGCTGGCCGCTTCGCGTACCTCGTCGGGAATGACTTGGCCCAGCTGGAAGATCTCCTCGGCGCGCGCGAAGGCGGCCTGGCCCGCCTCCGTGAGCGCCACGCCGCGGCCCGCAGGCTTGAGCAACTGATGGCCCAGCGCCTTCTCCAGCTCGCGCACCTGTGCACTGATGGTCTGCACCGCCATGTCCAGGCGCTCGGCGGCCCGGGCAAAGCCGCCTTCCTTGGTGACGATCCAGAAGTAGTGCAGGTGGCGATAGTTCAGCATGCGCGCTTGAGTGCGGAAAAACCGAATCTTAGGTGCGAAGGACGCTGGTTTGTTGAAACCAAGTGCATCCCCACACTCCAGGCACCCCTTCATTCGAAGATCCACCCCATGCTCTACGCCCTCAGCTGGTTCGTCGTCGTTGCACTCGTGGCCTTGTGGTCCCTGGCCGCCTGGGCGCTGCATGCCGCCGCGCTTTGGACCGCATCGAATGCGGGGGCACTCGCGGCTGCCGCATCGGGCGCCAGCGCCCGGGCCCTGCCGGACTGGCTGGTGCCCTGGGTGCCACCGGATCTTGTGCCGGCCATGACCCAACTGATGGCGGGTCTCGAGCCTGTGATCAACAGCCTGCTGCTGGCGGTACCCGCGCTGGCCGGCGGCGTGACCGTGGTGAGCTGGGTGGTCTGGGGCATGGGCGGCGTGCTGCTTCTGCTCCTGGGGGTCGGGCTGCACCTGATGATCTCGCTGTGGCGCCGTCGCGGCGGCGGCGGATCCGGCCCGAATACGGGTCCGTCGCTGGCTGCCGGCTGAGCGCGGCCGTTCCACTGGCACCTGCTTGATGGCGCACTACACATCAACAAACCACTGTCAGATTTACCACCACCAACATCACGAAGAGTTCTTGCTGCTCTTTGCCATCCTCACCGTCACCCTGGCGGGCACCACCCTCCACGCTTGATACCTGGGCAACGAGAAGCGCGATGTCGCGCTGTTCGGCGTGTTCAGTGGCCTCGCGGCGCGTGAACTGCCGTCACTGTCATCTTCCAAAAAAGCACCATGGACATCATTCTTTCTTTCTTCAACGCTGATTTTCTGGGCAAGCCGGCCTGGATATGGCTCGCGTTCATCGGCATCGTTGTGTCATTGCTGGCTTTCGATCTGGGTGTCCTGCACAAGGGAGACAGCGAAATCGGCGTACGCGAGAGCCTGCTGCTGTCAGCGGGCTACATCAGCGTTGCGCTGATGTTCGGGGCTTGGGTCTGGTGGTATCTGGGTGCTCAGAGTGGCATGGAGTACCTGACCGGCTTCCTGATCGAGAAGTCGCTGTCGATGGATAACGTGTTCGTCATCGCGCTGATCTTCAGCTACTTCGCCATCCCGCGGCAGTACCAGCACCGGGTGCTGTTCTGGGGCATCCTGGGCGTGATCGTGCTGCGCGCCATCATGATCGGCCTGGGTGCCACGCTGGTCAGCCAGTTCAGCTGGATTCTCTATCTGTTTGGAGCCTTCCTCGTCTTTACGGGCATCAAGATGTGGATCATTGCCGACCACATGCCGGACATCGAAAACAACCCGCTGCTGAAGTTTCTCAAGAAGCACATGCGCGTGACCGATGGACTGCGCGGCAACGCCTTCTGGGTGAACGAACCCGATCCGGCGACGGGCAAGCTGGTCCGCTTCGCTACGCCACTGTTCCTGGCGCTGGTGCTGATCGAGTTTGCCGACTTGGTGTTTGCGGTCGACTCGGTGCCGGCCATTTTCGCCATCACCACTGACCCGTTCATCGTCTACACGAGCAACATCTTTGCCATCCTGGGTCTGCGCGCGCTGTACTTTGCCCTGGCCGCGATGATCCATCGATTCACGTACCTCAAGTACGCGCTGGCCCTGGTGCTGGTGTTCATCGGCAGCAAAATCTTCCTGGTGGGCATCATTGGCAAGATTCCGCCGGTGGTATCTCTGACGGTGACGTTCGGCCTGATCGTTGGCGGTGTGCTTGTATCGCTATGGAAGACGCGCGGGCAATCGACCGCTGTCGAGCCAACATGAGCCCGCGTGGCGCAACGGCTGGGTGCTGATGACGTGCCGGCGCCGAGGGAACATGAGTCGGCGCAATAGGCTCGTTCGGTGACCGAGAAGCGCTTCGCGCACGGTCGATCGAGTCAAGCAGCTTCCCGCGCGGCGTTCACTTCGACAACAGCCGCATCGCCCGCGTCAGCCCTTCAAGCGACAGCGGGAACATGCGACCGCCGATGATCTGGTTGACGAGGCTGATCGACTGCCGGTACTGCCACAGACCCTCGGGCTCCGGATTGATCCAGGCGTGCTTGGGAAAGTGTGCGGCAAAACGCTGCAACCACACGGCGCCGGCCTCGACATTGTTGTGCTCGACGCTGCCGCCCGGCTGCAGGATCTCGTAAGGGCTCATCGTCGCATCGCCGACGAAGATCAGCCGCCAGTCCGGGTTGTACTTGCGCAGCACGTCCCAGGTGTCGAACTTCTCGGCGAAGCGGCGACGGTTATTGCGCCACACGTATTCGTAGACGCAGTTGTGGAAGTAGTAGAACTCGAGGTGCTTGAGCTCGCTCTTGGAAGCCGAGAACAGTTCCTCCACGCGCTTGATGTGTTCGTCCATGGTGCCGCCGACGTCGAGCAGCATCAGCACCTTCACCGCGTTGTGCCGCTCCGGCACCATCTTGATGTCGAGCCAGCCGGCGTTGCGCGCGGTGCTGGCGATGGTGTCGGCCAGGTCGAGCTCGAGGTCGGCGCCCTGGCGTGCAAAGCGGCGCAGGCGGCGCAGCGCGACCTTGATGTTGCGGGTGCCCAGTTCCACTTCGTCGTCGTAGTCGCGGTAGCTGCGTGCTTCCCAGACCTTGACCGCGCTTTTGCCGCCGGCGCTTTTGCCGCCGACGCGGATTCCCTCGGGGTGCTTGCCGCCGGTGCCGAACGGCGAGGTGCCACCGCTGCCGATCCACTTGCTGCCGCCGTGGTGCGCCTCGTTCTGTTCTTCGAGCCGCTTGCGGAATTCCTCCATCAGCTTGTCGAAGCCAAGCTTCTCCAGCCGCGCCAGTTCTTCAGGAGTGAACTCGCGTTCGAGCAGCGACTTGAACCACTCGTCCGGAATCTCCTTGGTGATATCGAGCGCGGTGGTGACGCCGTTGAAGTACTCGCCGAAGGCGCGGTCGAACTTGTCGTAGTGCGACTCGTCCTTGACCATCGTGGCGCGCGCCAGGAAGTAGAACTCGTCGATCGACGGGGCGATGACGTCGCCCTTGATCGCCTCCAGCAGCGTCAGCAGCTCATTGATCGATACCGGAAGCCGGGCCGCGCGCAGGTGATAGAAGAAGTTGATCAGCATGCGATCAGGTCCTCCAGCGCGGGTCATCGCGCTGCGCGGGCGGTGGCGGTTGCGCGTCATCCACCCGCGGCAGCGCGTCGTCCACCTGCAGCCACGGCAGCCGGTCGGCGACGCAGATGTGCACCGCGGGCACAATATTTTCCGCCCGATCGACCGCCCCCAGATGGACGGATACGAACGCCCAGCGCGCCGGGTCAACGCTGCGCGAGAACATCACCGTGCCGCAGTGCGGGCAGAAGCCCCGCTCGAACTCGGCCGTGGTGGCGATGAAGCGCGGCGTGCCCCGGGTCACTGCAAAGCTCTCACGCGGCGTGTTCGCAAACGCCATCAGCGCCGCGCCGGACGAACGCCGGCAAATGGAGCAATGGCAGTACCCGCTGTCATGCACGTCGGTAAAGCGAAAGCGGATCGCGCCGCAGAAGCAGCCGCCGTCGAAGCAGCCTCGGTAGCGCATCAGCGGCTGCGCTCCAGCTGCCAGGCCAGATGGGCTTTCACGTCCGGCCACTCGGCTCCGGTGATGCTGTACATCACCGTGTCGCGCACGGTGCCGTCGCGGCGCAGCGCGTGGTGACGGAGCACGCCGTCCTTGCGCGCGCCGAGCCGTTCGATCGCCCGCTGCGAGGTGAAGTTCATGTGGTCGGTGCGCAGGCCAACCACCTGGCAGCCCAGCGCCTCGAACGCGTGCCCGAGCAGCAGCATCTTGGTCTCGGTGTTGATGGCACTGCGCTGCACCCGCTGCGCGTACCACGTGTAGCCGATCTCCACCCGGTCGATCGCGACAACGATGTCGTGATAGCGGGTGCAGCCGACCACGCGGCCACTGGCGTTCTCGCGCACCACGAACGGCAGCATGGAGCCATCGTGCTGACCCATCAACGCGTTGGCGATGTAAATGGCGGTCTGATCCGGCTCGGGCACCGAGGTCACGCGCAGGTGCCACAGACTGCCGTCGGACGCGGCCTCCTGCAGGTCGGGTTCATGCTCGGCATGCAGTGGCTCCAGCCGCACGTGGCGGCCGTACAGCGTCACGGGCTCGGGCTTCTTCATCCGAGGCGGGCCAGCGCTAGCGGTTGTGGCGGGCCATATAGACCAGGCGCTCGAACAGGTGCATGTCCTGCTCGTTCTTCAGCAAGGCGCCGGCCAGCGGCGGCACGAACAGCTTGTCGTCCTTGGCGCGCAGCGCGTCGGCCGGGATCTGCTCGGCCACCAGCAGCTTGAGCCAGTCCAGCAGTTCGGAGGTCGATGGCTTTTTCTTCAGGCCCGGCAGCTCGCGGATCTGGAAGAACGCCGCCATCGCGTTAGCCAGCAGCTCGGCGCGCAGCTTGGGAAAGTGCACGTCGACGATTGCCTGCATCGTGGTCGGGTCGGGGAAGCGGATGTAGTGAAAGAAGCAGCGGCGCAGGAAGGCGTCGGGCAGTTCCTTCTCGTTGTTCGAGGTGATGACCACCAGTGGCTTGTGGCGCGCGCGGATGGTCTGGCGGGTTTCGTAGACGTAGAACTCCATGCGGTCGAGTTCGCGCAGCAGGTCGTTGGGAAACTCGATGTCGGCCTTGTCGATCTCGTCGATCAGAAGGACCGTGGGTTCCTCCGCGGTGAACGCCTGCCACAGCACGCCCTGCACGATGTAGTTGTGGATGTCCTTGACGCGCTCCGAACCAACCACATCGGCGAGCTGGCTGTCGCGCAGACGGCTGACAGCGTCGTACTCGTACAGGCCCTGCTGCGCCTTGGTCGTGCTCTTGATGTGCCAGGCCAGCAGCGGCATGGACAGTGCGCGCGCCACCTCCTCGGCCAGCATCGTCTTGCCGGTGCCGGGTTCGCCCTTGATCAGCAGCGGTCGTTGCAGCGTCAGCGCCGCATTGACCGCGAGCTTGAGGTCGTCGGTAGCGACGTAGGAATCAGAACCTTGGAATCGACGCATGGGCAGGCAGGGCGTGGGCGGTGGTGGCAATGCGACGGTGGCGATGCGACCCGCAGTTTGCGGTGCGCGCGTATAGCGCCGAACGTGTCTAATTGAGTATACGCAGCGCAAACATCGCGTGCCTCTGGGCTAGAATCCGCGTCGATTTTTTGTCTTTGCTCAACCCGCGCGCCGGCTTCGTGCCAGTGATCTCCTCGGTTGCGGCTCGCACCCTTGAATCTTCTCTTGGATCGCCACTCATGATGAACACCAGGACCTGGATCGCGGCGGCGGCAGCCTTGATGCCGCTGGCAGTGCTGGCCCAGCAACCGTCGGCGCCGGCTGCTGCAGCGACGAGCGTGCCGAAGGTAGTCAACGTCTCCATGTGCTCCGGCTGCCACACGATCCCCGGCTACCAGGCCTCGTTCCCGCGCGTGTACCGCGTGCCGATGATCTCCGGCCAGTCGGCCAAGTACCTGGAGGCCGCGCTGCTCGCGTATCGCAAGGGAGATCGCAATCATCCGACCATGCGCGCCATCGCCATGGGCCTGGATGATGCCGAGATCGCGGCACTGGCCGCCTATTACGCTGCCCGCGGCAGCGATGCAACCAAGTAGGGGTGCCAGGATGAATAGCTTTGTGAAACTCGCCTCGGCTGCTGCGCTGTTTGCGGTGGCGTTGGCAGCACACGCCGCCGACCTGCAGGCCGGCCAGAAGATCGCCGACGCACAGTGCGCCGCCTGCCACGGCAAGGACTTCAAGTCGCCGATCGATCCAAGCTACCCGAAGCTGGCTGGCCAGTACGCGGATTATCTGGCGCAGACGCTGATCGCCTACCAGCGCGGTGACCGCAAGAACCCGATCATGGCGGGCTTGGCCAAGCCGCTGTCGCGGCAGGACATCATCAATCTCTCGGCTTACTTCGAATCGCTGCCCGGCCCGCTCTCTCACCGGCGCTAGCGGCTCAAGCGTGGCAAAGAAAGGGGCGCAAAGCGCCCCTTTCTTTTTCTGGCGACTGATTGAAGCAGCTAGGACGTGGCGCGCCGCCGCAGGCAATCGATGTAGGCGTCGTTGATTGCCTGTGGATCGGCCGGCAACACACCGCGCTGCGACTCCCACAGCACGCGTCCCAGGCACTCAATCGCTTCATGCACGGCGTCGTGCTCGCTGCCGGCGCGTGCGGCCAGCTGCATGAAGGCAGCCCGAATACCGGGTGGCTGATCGATCGACAACTGTTCCTCGATCGCCAGGTGCATCGACAAGTGCAGGAACGGATTGCTCTGGCCGCGCTCGACCGAGAAATCGGCGGTCACCGCGTGGTCGGAATCGTCGAGCAGCGCGTGGTACTCGGGATGCACGTCGACCCACTTCAGCGCGGTGGCTTCCAGCGGGGTCAGCACCTCGCCGGCACGGCGTTTGCGCCAGACCTCGCAGAAGAAGCGGCGTACCTCGTCGCGACTGGGATTGAACACCGCTCAGCGTCCCTCAGCCGACCTGCGCCAGGGTCTTGGGGCGAAACTCGCACCACGTGCTGATGGTGCAGCGCCAGCACTCAGGCTTGCGCGCCTTGCAGACGTAACGTCCGTGCAGGATCAGCCAGTGATGCGCATCCTGACGGAACTCTTCCGGCACAAACTTCAGCAGTTTGCGTTCGACCTCGTCGACAACCTTGCCCGGTGCGATGCCGGTGCGGTTGGACACGCGGAAGATGTGCGTGTCCACCGCGATGATCGGCTCGCCGAACGCGGTATTGAGCACCACGTTCGCCGTCTTGCGGCCGACACCCGGCAGGGCCTCGAGCGCTGCGCGGTCGCGCGGAACCTCGCCGCCGTGCTGCTCCAGCAGCATCCGGCACAAGCCGATGACGTTCCTGGCCTTGGTGCGGTACAGGCCGATGGTCTGGATGTACGGCGTCAGGCCCGCCTCGCCGAGTGCGAACAACTTTTGCGGTGTGTCGGCCACCGCAAACAGCTTGACGGTGGCGAGGTTCACGCTCTTGTCGGTCGCCTGTGCCGACAGCACCACGGCGACCAGCAGTTCGAACGGCGTGCGGTACGTCAGTTCGGTGGTCGGGTGCGGATTGGCGTGGCGCCAGGTCTCGAACATGGCGCGCCGCTTGTCGGCATTCATGGGGCGGCTCCACCGGATGGCGCGGCCACCGTGGCGCGACGGGCACGGGCGCGCTCCATCGCCGCCTGCACGACCGCCTTTTTCTGATCGCTCTGTTCAAGCGTGAGATCGTCACGCCCATCGAGTTCGCGCAGCTTGGCCACCGGCTTGGTGGCGAGGCGCTCCTCGTTGTCGAGCTTGTCTTGCGCCAGTCGCACCGTGCGGCGATGAAACCGTGCGCGCGCAACGGCTGCATCGTCGCTGCTCCAGGCCCGCGGTGGATGGACCTCGATCATCGCGATGCAGTCCATCGGGCAGGGCGCGACGCACAGATCGCAACCGGTACACACCTGCGGCAACACGGTGTGCATGCGCTTGGTGGCGCCGATGATGGCGTCGACCGGACAGGACTCGATGCAGAGCGTGCAGCCGATGCACAGCGCTTCGTCGATCCGCGCGACGCGCAGTGCTTGCTCGGTGCCGTGGGTGAGATCGAGCGTCAGCGGCGCGCGGCCAAGCAGCGAGGCGAGCTTGGCGATGCCCGGCGTGCCACCTGGCGGGCATCTATTGATCTGTGCGCTGCCTGTGGCGATCGCCTCGGCGTAGGGCCGACAACCGGCGAAACCGCACTTCCTGCACTGCGTCTGGGGCAGCAGGGCATCGATGCGGTCGGCCAGCAAATCGAGTGGATCCAGCGGGGTGGCTAGCACGGTGCGGTCGGCAGCGTTCATGTGCCGATTATCACAGCTGCGTCATGGCTCGCAGTTGGTTCGGCAGGTACCCGGCTGCGCGCTCGCGCGGCCCAGCGCCTCAGGCGCTGGCGCGAATGAAATCGCGAATCTGCGGGTAGATCATTTCGCGCCAGCGGCGCCCGGAGAAGATGCCGTAGTGGCCCACGCCCATCGCGGTCAGGTGTTTCTGCTTGGACTTCGGAATGCTCACGCACAGGTCGTGTGCTGCCTGCGTCTGACCGCTGCCAGAGATGTCGTCCAGTTCGCCTTCGATGGTGAACAGCGCCACCGACTTGATGTCCTCGGGCGCTACGCGCACCCCGTTCACATGCCAGGTGCCGTTGGGCAGCCGATGCTCCTGGAACACGATCTTGATCGTGTCCAGGTAGTACTCGGCCGGCAGGTCGAGCACGGCGTTGTACTCGTCGTAGAAGCGGCGGTGCGCCTCGACATCGTCCTGGTCACCCTTGACGAGATCGAGGTAGTAGTCGTAGTGCGAGTTCATGTGGCGATCCGGGTTCATCGCGACGAAGCCGGCGTGCTGCAGGAAGCCCGGGTACACCTTGCGCAGGTAGCCCGGGTACTGCGAAGGCACCTTGAAGATCACGTTGTTCTCGAACCAGTCGAACGGCTTCTTCTTCGCCAGCGCGTTGACCTGGGTCGGGTTGCGGCGGGTGTCGATCGGCCCGCCCATCATGGTCATCGAGCGTGGCAGCTTCGGATCCTTGGCGGTGCTCATCAAGGAAATCGCGGCGAGCACAGGCACCGTGGGCTGGCACACCGAGATGACGTGGACGTCCGGCCCCAGGTGCTGGATGAACTCGATCACGTAGGCGACGTAGTCGTCCAGGTGGAACGGTCCGGCCGACAGCGGCACCAGCTTGGCATCGGTCCAGTCGGTGATGTAGACGTCGTGGTCGGGCAGCATGGCGCGCACGGTGTCGCGCAGCAGCGTGGCGTAGTGGCCGGAGAGCGGTGCCACCACCAGGATCTTGGGGTCGGCGGCGCGGGCGGCCAGCGCCTTGGGCAATTGACGAACAAAGTGCAGCAACGTGCAGAACGGCTTGACGACCGCCTGTTCCTCGACGATCGCTACCTCGACATCCTTGATGGTCGTCGTATGCAGGCCGAACTCGGGCTTGTCGTAATGCTTGCCCAGACGGTGCAGCAAGTCGTAGCCGGCCGCCATGCGGCGTGCGAAGGGCGTGTACGACAGCGGGCTGTAAGGCGAAGAAAACAGCTCCGATGAAGCCTGCGCCCACAACGACAGCGGATTCATCAACTTCCGCTGAATGTCATGCAAGTGATAGAGCAACGCAGTTCTCCCGTTCCAGACGAGCGCGGCACTGGGGAAAGGCTCCGCCGTTACCGCAAGTTCGCGTTCCCGTACGAGAAAGACCGGACGCACGAACGGGTCAGTGTATCTCCCCCCGGCAATCCGTGAACCACGAAAGTTGGTGGCAGTGTCAGGCAGTGTCCGCAGACTCGGCGCCGAGTTGACAAATCACCGCCACCGGCAGGCGCGCAGCGGCTGCAGTGAAATCGAACGTTGCGGGAAACGGAACGTCTCTGCGCCCGCTAAGACAGCGGGTGCGTCTAACGCTCCAGGTAATGCATCTTGACGCGGACATCTTTCCACTCATCGGCATCGGCCGGGTGCGGCTTCATGCGGGTGATGGACGGCCAGTTCTTGGCCAGTTCGATGTTCAGCGGGATGAAGTGACGCTGGTCTTCGGGCACGTCTTCCTCGGCGTAGATCGCGTTGACCGGGCACTCGGGGATGCACACGGCGCAGTCGATGCACTCGTCCGGATCGATGGTGAGGAAGTTCGGCCCTTCACGGAAGCAGTCCACCGGACAGACGTCGACACAATCGGTGTACTTGCACTTGATGCAGGGTTCGGTGACGACGTGTGTCATAGCGGGGGTTGCGCGTAGGGAGGCTCACGAAGGAGAGCCGACGCCGGCTATTCTATCGCGCCGCGTCATCCCGTTCCGACGCGAAACCCATGGCCATACGAGGGATCGGATGATCAAAGAACTGCTCCTATCTAGGCAGCGTCGGCAATTGCTCGCGGCCGCGGCGGGTGGCGCCGTCCTGCCGACTGTGCACGCGCAGGGCAAGGCGGCCGCCGGCAAGCCGATCCGCGTGGGCGAGATCAACAGCTATTCGACGATCCCGCAGTTCCTGGTGCCGTACCGCAAGGCCTGGGAACTTGCGGTCGACGAGGTCAACGCCGCCGGCGGCCTGCTCGGTCGGCCACTGCAGGTCATCGCGCGCGACGACGCGGGCAAGCCCGACGATGCGATCCGCCATGCCACCGAGTTGGTGTCGAGCGAGAAGGTCGACCTGCTGGCCGGCACGTTCCTGTCGAACGTCGGCCTTGCCGTGGCCGATTTCGCGCTGCGCAACCGCACGCTGTTCCTCGCCAGCGAACCGCTGACTGACGCCTTGGTGTGGGAGAAAGGCAACCGCTACACCTTCCGCCTGCGCGCCAGCACCTACATGCAGAGCGCCATGCTGGTCGACGAGGCGGCCAAGCTGCCGGCCAAGCGCTGGGTCACGATCGCGCCGAACTACGAGTACGGCCAGAGCGCGGTGGCGAGCTTCAAGGCGCTGCTGGCGGCGCGCCGGCCCGATGTGCAGTTCGTCGCCGAACAGTGGCCCGCGCTCAACAAGCTCGAGGCGGGCAGCACGCTGCAGGCAGTATTGGCGGCGCGGCCGGAGGCCATCTTCAACGTCACCTTTGGGGCCGACCTGGCGCGTCTGGTGCGCGAAGGCAACCTGCGCGGATTGTTCCCGCGCTTGCCGGTGGTGAGCCTGCTCTCGGGCGAACCGGAGTATCTGGACGTGCTGCGCGACGAAACCCCGGATAACTGGACCGTCACCGGCTATCCGTGGGATCAGATCGCCACCCCCGAGCATGCGCGCTTCTTCAACGCCTATTACCGTCGGTTCAACGACTATCCGCGCTTAGGCTCGGTGGTCGGCTACGCGATGATCCAGGCGATCGCGGCGGCGATCACGCGCGCCCGATCGACCGACACCGGCAAGCTCATCGGTGCGCTGCGCGGCCTCAATTTCACCTCGCCGTTCGGCCCGGTGACCTTCCGCGCGCTCGATCACCAGTCCACCATGGGCGCCTATGTGGGCAAGCTGGCGGTGCGCGCGGGCAAGGGCACGATGGTCGAGTGGCGTTACGCGGACGGTGCCAAGTTCCTGCCGACCGATGCCGAGGTGAAGAAGCGCCGTCCGCCGGCAGCATCGACCTAGTTGCATCCGCGCCGGCCACCGCCCGTTGCGGTATCGGCGTGTCACGTGGAATTGACCGCATGCGCGAGCGATTGCGAGCGTCGCGCTTGCAGTAGGCTTGCGCGCCCGACGACCCACGCGCGACCACCCCGGCCCCCTTGGACCTGTTCCTGCCCCAGCTGCTGACTGGCCTGGCCTATGCATCGACGCTGTTCCTGGTCGCGGCCGGCCTGACCATCATCTTCGGCGTCACGCGCGTGGTGAATTTCGCGCACGGCTCGCTGTACATGCTGGGCGCCTACCTCGCCTACACGATCACCGCCGAGCTGCCGCGCACGCCTGTCGGCTTCTTCGGCGGCCTGCTGCTGGCCGGGGTGGTGGTGGCCATCATCGGCGTGGCGATCGAAGTGCTGATCCTGCGGCGCATCTATGCCGCGCCCGAGATCTTTCAGTTGCTCGGCACCTTCGGCATCGTGCTGATCGTGCAGGACCTCGTGCTCTGGCTGTGGGGACCGGAAGACCTGTTCGCGCCGCGCGCACCGGGGCTGTCGGGCGCGGTCGAGATCGCCGGTGCGCTCGTGCCGCAGTACGCGCTGTTCCTGCTCGCCGCCGGACCGGTCGTCTTCGTGCTGCTCTGGCTGCTGTTCCATCGCACGCAATGGGGCATCAATGTGCGTGCTGCCACGCAGGACGGCGAGATGGCCGAGGCGCTCGGTGTCGATCGCCGCCGCCTGTTCACTACGGTGTTCGCGCTCGGCGCGTTCCTCGCCGGGCTGGGCGGGGCGCTGCAGATTCCGCGCGAGTCGGTCACGCTGCAGATGGATCTGGCGGTGATCGTCGAGGCGTTCGTGGTGGTGGTGGTGGGCGGCCTCGGGTCGATTGGCGGCGCGCTGCTGGCGTCGATCCTGATCGGTTTGCTGCACGCCTTTGGCATCTGGTTGCTGCCGCAGTCGACGTTGGTGCTGGCGTTTCTGGCGATGGCGGTGGTGCTGGTGATCCGGCCCTACGGTTTGCTCGGCCGCGCGCAGGTGATCGCCCGCGGCGGTGGCGAACTTCATGCGCCGTTCATCGCTGCCGATCGTCGGCTCAAGCTCGTGGCGGCGGCCATGTTGGCCGCTGCCGCCAGTGCACCGCTGTGGGCGGGCGACTACCTGCTGGTGGTGCTGACCGACATCGCGATCCTCGCCGTGTTTGCGGCGAGCCTGCACTTCTTCATGGGGTTGGGCGGCATCACCTCGTTCGGCCACGCAGCGTTCTTCGGGGCCGGCGCCTATGCCGCCGCGCTGCTGGCCAAGTACGCGCAGGCGCCGTTTTTCGCCGGGCTGATTGCCGGGCCGCTGGCTGCAGGCGCGGTGGCGTTGCTGTGCGGCTGGTTCGTGCTGCGCGCGCAGGGGGTGTACGCGGCGATGCTCACGCTCGCCTTCGCGCAGATCCTGTGGTCCGGCGCCACCCAGTGGATCGACGTGACCGGCGGCGACAACGGCATCCTCGGCCTGTGGAACGGGCTGCCGCCCTGGCTCACCGAGCGCAACGCCTATTTCCTCCTGACACTGGCGCTGGCGGTGGCGGCGCTGTTGCTGCTGCGGCGTGCGGCCTATGCGCCGTTCGGCGTGGCATTGCGCGCGGTGCGTGACGCCCGCGCCCGCGCCGAAGCCAGCGGCATCGATGCGCAGCGCGTGCAGTGGGCAGCGTTCGCCGCCGGCGGCCTGCTTGCGGGCCTGGCGGGCGTGCTCAACGCCTATCAAAAGGGTTCGGTGTTCCCCAACAGCCTGTCGATCGCGCAGTCGCTCGACGCGCTGGTGATGGTGCTGCTCGGCGGACTGCAGACCCTGGTCGGGCCCCTGCTTGGTGCCGCCGCTTATCACGCGCTCGCGGTGGAACTGACGCGCGGCACCGAACACTGGCGCCTGGTGCTCGGCGTGGCGATCGTGCTGCTGGTGGTGGTGTTCCCACAGGGGATCGCCGGCTTCCTGCGCGCGCGGCTCGAACGGCCGGCGGCGACCCGATGAGCCTGCTCGCCGTCACCGATGTGCGCAAGCACTTCGACGGCGTGCGAGCTGTCGACGGCGTGAGCTTTGCATTGGCGCCGGGCGAGTTCGCCGCGTTGATCGGCCCCAACGGCGCCGGCAAGAGCACGTTGTTCGGCGTGCTGGCCGGGCAGCATCGCGCTTCCAGTGGCCGTGTCTTGTTCGACGGTCACGGCATCGACGGCTGGGCGCCGGCGCGGCTGGCACGCGCCGGCATCGGCCGCACGTTCCAGAGCGCGCTGGCCTGGGGCACGCTCACGGTGCGCGAGAACCTGCAGCTGGCGCTGGCCGCACACGCCGGTGGCATCGCCAATGCCTGGACCCCATTGGGCCTCCTGCATGGCGAGCGCGCCGACGCGCTGCTGGCGCGCGTGGGGCTGGCGGCGATGGCCGACCGCGCCGCCGCCGACTTGCCCTACCCCGACACCAAGCGACTCGAGCTGGCGATCGCGCTGGCAGGCAGCCCGCGCCTGCTGTTGATGGACGAACCCACCGCCGGCATGGCGGCGGCCGAGCGCTTTGCGCTGATGGACCTGGTGCGCGATCTGGTGCATGAGAGCGCCGCCGAGCGCCCGCTGACCGTGCTCTTCACCGAACACAGCATGGAAGTGGTGTTCGGCTACGCGCAGCGGGTGCTGGTGATGGCGCGCGGCAAGCTGATCGCCGACGGCGCGCCCGATGCGGTGCGGCGCGATCCGGCCGCGCAGGCGGCGTACTTCGGCGACGTCGAGGAGGAGGCGTGATCCCGCGGCTGGCCGTGCGCCACCTCGACGCCTGGCATGGCAAGGCGCAGACGCTGTTCGACGTCTCGTTCTCGGTCGAACCGGGTGAGGTGGTGGCGCTGGTCGGGCGCAACGGCGCCGGCAAGTCCAGTCTTCTCAAGGCGATCATGGGGCTGGCGCGCGCGCGAGGTGCGGTCGAGCTCAATGGCGTGCCGCTGGAGTCGCTGCCAAGTTGGCGCCGGGCGCGGCTTGGTCTGGGTTACGTGCCGGAAGACCGGCGCATCTTTACCGACCTCACGGTGCGCGAGAACCTGCAGATCGGTGCGCAGGGCCGAGCATTCGATCTTGCCGGCCTGCTGGAACTGTTCCCCAACCTGGCGCAGATGCTCGACCGCAGTGCTGCTCACATGAGCGGCGGCGAGCAGCAGATGCTGGCCGTGGCGCGCACGCTCGCGGCCGGGCCGCGCGTGGTGCTGCTCGATGAGCCGAGCGAAGGAATCGCGCCGCGCATCGTCGAGGCGCTCGCAGACGCCGTGCTCGCACTCAAGGCGCAGGGCATGTCGGTGCTGCTGTCAGAGCAGAACGCGCGCTTTGTGGCGGCGGTCGCCGACCGCGCGCTGCTGATCGAGCGCGGACAGATCGTCGATGCCGCGCGCCCGATCGAGTTGCTGCAGCCCACGCCGGCGATCCGCGCCGTGCTCGGCCTATAGAGATGCGGGCGCGCCGCGCCGGCAGTCGGTAGCATCCGGCATCGACCCCGCCCCGCGATCGCCACCCGCGCATGATCATCACCAGCCTGCTCGACACCGACCTGTACAAGTTCACGATGATGCAGGTGGTGCTGCATCACTTCCCGGGCGCGCAGGTGGAGTACCGCTTCAAGTGCCGCAATCCGAACGTCGATTTGACCCCGTATGTCGACGAGGTGCGCGAGCAGATCGCCTGGCTGTGCACGCTGCGCTTCAAGGACAGTGAGCTCGACTACCTGCGCGGCCTGCGCTTCATCAAGAGCGATTTCGTCGACTTCCTCGGCCTGTTCCAGCTGAACACCAAGTACATCACGGTGAAGAAGTCGCCGAGAAACAACGGCGAGATCGAGATCGTCATCAAGGGCCCGTGGCTGCACACCATCCTGTTCGAGATCCCGGTGCTGGCGATCGTCAACGAGGTGTATTTCCGCGCCAC
Source organism: Burkholderiaceae bacterium (assembly GCA_022843955.1). GTDB lineage: Bacteria > Pseudomonadota > Gammaproteobacteria > Burkholderiales > Burkholderiaceae_F > JALHMQ01. The sequence goes on along the minus strand of JALHMQ010000012.1, from coordinate 59,175 downwards.
CCAGCGCGCGCCCGACTATGCCGAGGGGCGTAGCCGGCTGCGCGCCAAAATCGCGCAGATCACCACCGATCCGCGGCTGGCCGACGGCGAAGGGCCGAAGATCGCCGACTACGGCACCCGGCGCCGGTTCGCCCGGCTGTGGCACGACGAGGTGCTGATGACGCTGAAGGAAGCCTTTGGCGACCATCTGGCCGGCACCAGCAACGTCTACTACGCGATGAAGCACGGCCTGATTCCGCTCGGCACCATGGCGCACGAGTACCTGCAGGCCTGCCAGGCGCTCGGGCCGCGGCTGCGCGACTCGCAGACCTTCGGCTTCGAGATGTGGGCCAAGGAGTACCGCGGGGACCTCGGCATCGCGCTGTCCGACGTCTACGGCATGGATGCGTTCTTGCGCGACTTCGACATGTACTTCTGCAAGCTGTTCGACGGCGCACGTCATGACTCCGGCGACCCCACCTCCTGGGGCGAGCGGATGATCGAACACTACGAACGCAACCGCGTCGATCCAAAGACCAAGACGCTGGTGTTCTCCGACGCGCTCACCTTTCCGCGCGTGGTCGAGCTGTACCTGCGCTTTCGCGACCGCACCCGCACCGCGTTCGGCGTCGGCACCAACCTCACCAACGACCTCGGCTACACGCCGCTGCAGATCGTCATCAAGATGGTCCGCTGCAACGGCCAGCCGGTGGCCAAGCTGTCCGACTCGCCCGAGAAGAACATGTGCGAGGACGAGGCCTATCTCGCCTACCTGCGGCAGGTGTTCGAGATCCGGCACTGAACCGGCGCCCGCGCGGTGGTGTTGTCAACCGCGTCGACGATTCCTGCGGTGATCGGCACAGCGCCTCGAGCGCCTTGCTTTCGCCTGACCTTGCGAAGCAAGCGTGTCGGGTCACTGCCCGCCGGTACGCTGACGAGGTGAACTTCCCGGTGCCCGGCTTACGGATCTTCGCAAAGCTGTCTGACTCGCTGGAAAAGAACCTGTGCGAGGACGAGGCTTGCTCGCGTATCTGCGTCACGTGTTCGAAATCCGCAGCTGCCGCGGAATACGTGGCGCGCGAGGGCTGTTTCCCGCGAGGCGGCCTACCAACTATCCGCGTGCGACCGTTTGCCACCTTGGTGGCGACGCGCGCACCGGCTACGGTCGGGCTGAAGTCGGCTCCCCGGATCGCCGTGGAATGCGTGGACACGCGGCCGTCACCTTTCAGACCGAGCCCCCCTTCATCAGTCCACGCATCCGGAGGTCAACCATGCAGCACAAAAAAATCGCCACCACGCTTGCAGCGGCACTCGCACTGGCCTTTGCGGCCGGCAGCGCACTCGGGCAGACGGTACGCACGAAGCTCGAGGGCTACCAGGAGGTACCAGCCGTCTCCAGCCCCGGCAGCGGCGAGTTCAAGGCCAGGATCGACAAGGACGCCGGCACCATCTACTACGAACTGGAGTACAGCGGATTGCAGGGCACGGTGGTGATGTCGCACATCCATGTCGGCCAGTCCGGCGTCAACGGCGGGATCAGCGTCTGGCTGTGCCAGAGCGCGACCAATCCGGCGCCGGCCGCGGTTGCCGCAAGCGTGCCGACCTGCCCGGCCGCTGGCGGCAACGTCAACGGCATGCTGATGGCCAGCAGCGTGATCGGGCCGGCCGGGCAGTTGATCGCCGCCGGCGAGTTCGATGAACTGGTGGCGGCGCTGCGCGCCGGCGTCACCTATGTCAACGTCCACACCACGGCTGTTCCCGCCGGCGAGATCCGTGGACAGATCGGCGGCCAGGGCCGGCGCGGCGGTGGTCACCACCATCACCGCCACGACTGAGCATCGACGGCGGCAATCCTCGCGGCAGTGGGTGGTCGGCGGCTAGAATCACCGACCACTGACGCTGATCGCGAGCCCGAATGCCTGCTCTGTCCAAGCGCGCCGCCAGCCTCGGCACCGAGAACGCCTTCGTCGTCCTGGCCGAGGTCAACGCGCTGATCCGGTCCGGCAAGGACGTGATCTCGTTCTGCATCGGCCAGCCGGACTTCCCCACGCCGACGCATATTCAGGACGCCGCGGTCGCGGCGATCCGCGGCGGCAAGCACGGCTACACGCCGTCCGCGGGCATCGACGAATTGCGAGCGGCCGCCGCGGCGTCGATGAGCAAGCTGCGCGGCATCGACATCGCGCCCGACGAGGTGGTCGTCGGTGCCGGAGCAAAGCCTTTTATCGCCTACGCGATCGCCAGCGTCACCGACTATGGCGCCGGCGACGAAGTGATTTTCCCGGTGCCGGGATTCCCGATCTATGAGTCGCAGTGCCTGGCCAATGGCGCAGTGCCGGTCGGCCTGCCGCTGCGCGAGTCGCGCAAGTTTGCGCTCGACCCGGATGAGCTGGCTTCGCGCATCACGCCGAAGACCAGGCTGCTGATCCTGAACACGCCGCACAACCCGACCGGCGGCCTGCTGACCGGCCAGGACCTGCAGGCGATCGCCGAGGTGCTGCGCCGTCACGAGCAGGTGTGGGTCTATGCCGATGAGATCTACAGCAAGCTCGTCTATCGGGACGAGAACAGCAGCGGCGAGTTCACCTCGATTGCCGCGCTGCCCGGCATGCGTGAGCGCACCATCATCTCGGACGGGGCGTCCAAGACCTACGCGATGACCGGCTGGCGCATCGGCTTCACCGCGAACAAGGCATTGGCGCCCGTTTTCACGCGCTGGATCACCAACACCGAAAGCTGCGCTACGCAGATCAGCCAATGGGCGGCGGTGCAGGCGCTCAACGGCCCGCAGGACGAGGCCGATGCGATGCGCGAGCGCTTTCGCAGCCGCCGCGATCTGATCGTGCGCCTGCTCAACGCGGTGCCGGGCTTCCGGTGCGCCGCGCCGGGCGGCGCGTTCTATGCGTGGCCGAATGTCACCGAGGCGTGTGCGCGCATCGGCGCCGCCGACTCCGAAGAGCTGCGCCGGCGGCTGCTGCACGAGGCGGGCGTGGCGGTTCTCGCCGACATCCACTTCGGCCCACGCGTGCAAGGCGATGGCCAGCACATCCGCTTCTCCTACGCAGCCAGCGAAACCGCGATCGAAGCGGGCGTCGGACGCATTGCCGACTTCATCAAGCGCAACTCCCGCAAGCCGCAGACCTAGCCGACCGGACATCATGACCATGGACACCTCCAAGGCGCGCGCCAACATCTTCGCCCGCATTCGCACCAACCAGCGACGCGGCCCGGCGATCACCGCCCCCGAGCGCGCCGAGGTCGATAACTACCTCACGCGCCACCCGGTTGGTCCGCAGCCGGCGATCGCCGGCGACCTCAAGTTGCGCTTCACCGCGATGAGCGAGCGCATGGCGAGCACGGTGGAGGAGGTGGGTCGCAGCACCGAGGCGCCCGCCGCCATCGCCCGCTACCTGGAGAAGAACCAGCTCGGCACGCAGGCGGTGATCTGGTCCACGCTGACGCATCTGGACTGGGCGGCCGCCGGCGTGCAAGTGCAGGCGCGGCCACCGCGGCGCGACGAGTCCGCCGGCGCCGATCCGGTCGGCATCACCGGGTGCTTCTGCGCACTGGCGGAGACCGGCACCGTGGTGCTGCTGTCGAGCGAGGCCACGCCCGCCTCGACCCACCTGCTGCCGGCCACCCATATCGCGCTGGTGCCGGCGTCGCGCATCGTTGCCACGATGGAAGACGCGTTCGCGCTGATGCGTGCCGAGCGAGGCGGTGCGCAGAACATGATGCCGCGCGCGGTCAATATGGTGAGCGGCCCGTCGCGCACCGGCGACATCGAGCAGACCATCGTGCTCGGCGCCCATGGCCCGTTCCGGGTCCACATCGTGCTGGTGACGGACGAGTAGATGCACGAGGCGGTGCGGCGCCCGGAACGCAGGGCTGGGCGCGTCTGCGGCTGCTGTCACGTCGCGCGCTGTGGCTGATGCCCGCCTGGAACTTCTGCGGGTGCCGCTGCCAATGACGTGAGCCCGGCCTGTCGGCATGCCGTCGCAGCCAATGCGAGGGTGGGTGCGCTGGTCATCGATGGGTGCGGCTGCAGGCGGTCGGCTCGGCCGGCGTGACGATCGCCACGGTCTGCATTGACTTGCCCTTGCCTGTGTTCCCACAGACTGGTTGCATCGGGTTTCCGCGTAAGCACCGGCGGCAATCCACGCAGCGAAACGGCGGTCGCGGCCTGATACGCTGCCGCGCCCTGTCCCTGCCCATGACGCCATGAACTTGCTTCTCTTCCTCGCTGGACTGGTTGCGCTGATCGCCGGCGCGTCACTTCTGGTGCGCGGCGCCTCGCAACTGGCGCTCGCCTTCGGCGTATCACCGCTGGTGGTCGGCCTGACCATCGTGGCATTCGGGACCAGCTCGCCAGAAGTCGCGGTGTCGGTCGGCGCCGCGCTGGAAGGCAAGGCGGACATCGCGGTCGGCAACGTGGTCGGCAGCAACATCTTCAACGTGCTGTTCATCCTCGGCCTGAGCGCTTTGATCACGCCGCTCGTCGTGCACGTGCAGCTGATCCGCCAGGAGGTGCCGATCATGATCGGCGCCTCGCTGCTGCTGCTGGCCGTCAGTCTCGACGGCCGCATCAGCTTCTTCGACGCCGCGCTGCTGTTCGGCCTGCTGATCGTCTACACGGTGTTCCTGATCGTGCAGTCGCGCCGGGAGGGCCAGGCGGCCCAGGCGGTGGCGACGTCCGAGCTGCCGGCGCAGCGCGGCTGGGGCAGTCATTGGGCGGCGCAGCTGTTGCTGGTCGCTGCCGGACTTGTGCTGCTGGTGTTCGGCTCCGACTGGCTGGTGACGGCGGCCGTCGCCTTTGCCCGTCAGTTGGGGGTGAGCGATCTGGTCATCGGCCTGACGATCATCGCCGCCGGTACCTCGATGCCGGAAGTCGCCACCTCGGTGACGGCAGCGTTGAAGGGCGAGCGCGACATCGCGGTCGGCAACGTGGTCGGCAGCAACACCTTCAACATACTTGGCTGCCTGGGCCTGTCGGGCATGGTCGCCGCCGAGGGCCTGCCGCTGTCGCCAGCGCTGCTGAACTTCGACCTGTGGGTGATGATCGCGGTCGCCTTTGCCTGCCTGCCGATCTTCCTCACCGGCCGCCAGATCGCCCGCTGGGAAGGCGGCGTATTCATCGCCTACTACGTCGCCTACACCGCCTACCTGATCATGGCCTCGCAGCAGCACGAGCTGCTGCCGCGCTTCTCGCAGGCGATGCTGACCTTCGTCATTCCGCTCACCCTCGTGACGCTGGTCGTCGCGGTGATTCGCCGTCGCAGCGATGATGCCGGGACGCACTGAGCGGGCCTCGTCGGCCAGACGGGATAACACCGGGCACCGCGCGACGTGCGAAACACGCCGAGACGTTAAGCTTCAGCCCGCGCTGCGCGGCCGCCCGCTGACGGTTGCGCAGCAAGCGAGTCGCAGCTTCTAATCGCAGCTTCAATCGCAGCTCCACCCCGCCGAACACCTCCAGACGCTCCATCGTGTCGTTCGCTCCGATCCTTCTGCCTGTCCTGGCGCTGCTGCCGTTCGCCGGGGCGGCGGTGCTGGCGACGATGCCGTCGCAATCGCGCCGTGGGGCGGCGTGGGTCGCCGGCGCGGTGGCGCTGCTGGCGGTGGCGATCCTGCTGATGGCCGCGCCGGCCGTGTATGCGGGCGAGGTGCTGCGCTGGCGGATCGATTGGGTGCCGGCGCTCGGTCTGGCTTTCGGCTTCCGCGTCGATGGCCTGGCGTTCCTGTTCGCGATGCTGATCTGCGCCATCGGCGCGCTGATCGTGCTGTATGCCGCCTACTACCTGGCCGCGAGTGACCCGGCGCGCCGCTTCTTCATGTTCCTGCTGCTGTTCATGGGCGCGATGCTGGGCATCGTGCTGGCCGACAACCTGCTGCTGCTGGTGGTGTTCTGGGAACTGACCAGCCTGTCGTCGTTCCTGCTGATCGGCTACTGGAACGGCCGCAGCGATGCGCGCGAGGGCGCGCGCATGGCGCTCACCATCACCGGTGCCGGCGGCCTGGCGCTGCTGGGGGGCGTGCTGATCATCGGCAACATCGTCGGCAGCTACGACCTCGATCGGGTGCTGCAGGCGGGCGAGGTGATCCGCGCTCATCCGCTGTACCTGCCGGCGCTGGTGCTGGTGCTGCTGGGCTGCTTCACCAAGAGCGCGCAGTTCCCGTTCCACTTCTGGCTGCCGCACGCGATGGCCGCACCGACGCCGGTGTCGGCGTACCTGCATTCGGCCACCATGGTGAAGGCGGGCGTGTTTCTGCTGGCGCGCATGTACCCGGCGCTGTCGGGCTCTGACCTGTGGTTCTGGATGGTCTCGCTCACCGGGCTGACCACCCTGCTGATCGGCGCGTACATCGCGATCTTCAAGCACGACCTCAAGGGGCTGCTTGCCTATTCGACGATCAGTCACCTGGGTCTGATCACGCTGCTGTTCGGCCTCGATACGCAGCTGGCGGTGGTGGCGGGCGTGTTCCATATCATCAATCACGCCACCTTCAAGGCGTCGCTGTTCATGGCGGCCGGCATCATCGACCACGAGACCGGCAGTCGCGACATGCGCCGGCTCAACGGCCTGTGGAAGTTCATGCCGTGGACGGCCACGCTGGCGATGATCGCCAGCGCCGCCATGGCCGGCGTGCCGCTGCTCAACGGCTTCCTGTCGAAGGAGATGTTCTTCACCGAGGCGGTGGGCAAGGAGGGCTACGCCGCGATGCAGGTATTGCTGCCCCTCGGTGCCACCCTGGCCGGTGTGTTCAGCGTCACCTACTCGGCGCGCTTCATCTACGAGGTGTTCTTCAACGGCTCGCCCAAGGAGCTGCCCAAGGTGCCGCACGAACCGCCGATGTTCATGCGCGTGCCGGTGGAAATCCTGGTGGTGCTGTGCCTGGTGGTGGGTCTGGTGCCTGGCATCACGATCGGCCCGACGCTGGCGGTGGCGGCGCAGGCGGCGCTGTTCGGTGGCTCCGGCGGCCCCATGCCCGCCTACAAGCTGGCGCTGTGGCACGGGGTGAACCTGCCGCTGATCATGTCGGCTATCGCCCTGGTGGGCGGGCTGCTGCTGTACGTGCTGCTGCACCGGCTGGTCGGCCTGCATCGCCTGGAGAAGCTGCCGCTGTGGATCGTGAAGGGCGGGCGCGACTTCTTCGCCGCAGGCGCCGACCTGCTGGTGCGTGCGGCGAGCGCGCTGACCGGCGCCCTGCAGAACGGTCAGTTGCAGCGTTATCTGGCGCTGCTGGTGATCATGTCGGTGGCCGCGGGGGCACTGCCGTTGCTGCGCGGCCTGGATTTCGGCTCGGGCTCGGTCGAGCTGCCGGCGCCCGACCTGGCGGTCAGCGCGCTCTGGCTGATCGGCATGGCGGCCGCGATCGGCACCGTGGTGGCGCATCGTCAGCGCCTGCTGGCGCTGATCCTGCTCGGTGCCACCGGGCTGGTGGTGAGTCTCGCGTTCGTCTACCTGTCCGCGCCGGATCTCGCATTGACCCAGGTGCTGGTCGAAGTGGTGACGATCATCCTGATGATGCTGGCGCTCAATTGGCTGCCCCGCGAAGGACGCCCCGAGGGCGTGCCGTTCCGCTACAGCCCGAAGAAGTGGGGCCACGCGGCGATTGCCTGCGTGGCCGGGCTCGGCACCTCGGCGCTCGCTTACCTGGTGCTCACGCGGCCGGTCGACTCGATCTCGCCGTACTTCCTCAGCACCACGGTGCCCGAGGGCGGCGGGTCGAATGCGGTCAACGTGATCCTGGTCGACTACCGCGGCTTCGATACGCTGGGCGAGATCACCGTGCTGGGCATCGCCGGCATCATCGTGTTCGCGCTGCTGGCCGGGTTCGTGCCGACCGCGCCGTCGACGGTGGTCAACGGTCGCAACGATGCCGAGCGCTATCCGCTGGTGCTGCAACTGGCGTCGCGCCTGATCCTGCCGCTGGCCATCCTGGTCTCGGTGTTCCTGTTTCTGCGCGGCCACAACCAGCCGGGCGGCGGCTTCATCGCCGGACTGGTCCTGTCGATCGCGCTGATTCTGATGTTCGTCGCCAATGGCGGCGCCTGGGTGGCGCAACGCATGGGCACGGACTTTCGCGGCTGGATCGGCTGGGGCCTGCTGGTGGCGGGCCTGATCGGGGTGGCGTCGTGGTTCTTCGGCAGTCCTTTCTTGACCAGCACCTACGACTACCCGGTGATCTGGCCGTTCGGCGCGGTGCCGCTGGCCAGTGCGGCAGTGTTCGACCTCGGCGTGTACCTGACCGTGGTCGGCGCGACGATGGTGGCGCTGGGCTCGATCGCGCGCCTGACACACCCGCAGGTGGCCGCCACCGGCACGGCGAGCGACGACGAGCGGGTCACGGAGGACAAGCCATGATCGCGCTGCTGTTCGCCTCGGCGGTCGGGATCCTCACCACCACCGGCATCTACCTGATGCTGCGGGCGCGTACGTTCGACCTGATCCTCGGACTGACGCTGCTGTCCTATGCGGTCAACGTGTTCATCTTCCTGATGGGTCGCATCACGATCGGGCGGCCGCCGATCATCGACTCTGCACTGACACCCACGTTGGCCAACTATGCCGACCCGCTGCCGCAGGCGCTGGTGCTCACAGCGATCGTGATCGGCTTTGCAATGACCGCGGTGATGCTGGTGATCGCGTTGCGCGCGCATGCCGAGACCGGCACCGACCACGTCGACGGCGTCGAGCCGCCGCCGAGCGAGCCGCGCCCATGAACTGGCCGCACTGGATCATCGTGCCGGTGGTGCTGCCGCTGTTGGTGGCGGCGCTGCTGCTGCTGCTCGAGCGCAGTCGCCCGCAGTTGCTGTGGCCGGTGTCGATCGTGTCGTCGCTGGTGCTGCTGGCGGTGACGGTGTACCTGCTGTCGGTTGCGGCGGGCGGTTCGATCCACGGCTACCTGGTCGGCAACTGGCGCGCACCCTTTGGCATTGCGCTGGCGCTGGATCGCCTCTCGGCGCTGATGCTGGTGCTGGCGGCGCTGGTCGGGCTGGCCGCCCTGCTGTACGCGCGCGCCGGCACAGCGGCGCGCGGGCCGCATTTCTACGCCTTGTTCCAGTTCCAGATGATGGGTTTGAACGGCGCGTTTCTCACCGCTGATCTGTTCAACCTCTTCGTCTTCTTCGAGGTGCTGCTGATCGCCTCGTACGGCCTGCTGCTGCACGGTGGTGGCCGCGCCCGGCTGCGTGCCTCGGTGCACTACGTGACCTTCAACCTCGCCGGCTCGGGGCTGTTCCTGATCGCGGTGAGCCTGCTGTACGGCGTCACCGGCACGTTGAACATGGCCGACCTCGCTGTGCGCGTGGCCGCCGCCAGCGGCAACGATGCTGCGCTGATCCAGAGCGCCGGCCTGTTGCTGCTGGTGGTGTTTTGCGTGAAGGCGGCCTTGCTGCCGCTGTACTTCTGGCTGCCGGATACCTACGCCGCGGCGACTGCGCCGGTGGCAGCCCTGTTCGCGATCATGACCAAGGTGGGCATCTACGTGATCGCGCGCGTGTTCACGCTGGTATTCGGCGCTGAGGCCGGGCCAGCCGCGCACCTGGCGCAGCCCTGGCTCGCCTGGCTGGCAATGGGCACGTTGGCGCTGGCGGCGCTGGGCGTGATGTCGGCGATCCGCCTGCGCACGCTGGTCGCCTACCTGGTGGTCGCCTCGGCCGGCACACTGCTGCTGGCGCTCGGGCTGGGCACGCGCGGGACCATTGCCGCCGGCCTGTTCTACCTGGTGCCCAGCACGTTCATGGCGGCCGGCATGTTCCTGCTGGTCGACCGCATCGACCAGTCGCGCATCGCGGGCGACACCATGGACGGGAGCGCCTGGTCGGTGTCGCCGATCATGCTGGGCGTGCTGTTCCTCGTGTTCGCCATCAGCGCCGCCGGCATGCCGCCGCTGGCTGGCTTCCTGGGCAAGGCGCTGCTGCTGAAGGCGGCGACCGCCAGTCCGCAGGTCGTGGGCACCTGGGTCGTGGTGCTGCTCTCTGGCCTGGCCATCATCTTCTCCCTCGGCCGCGCCGGCAGCACGTTGTTCTGGAAGTCGCCGGTCGATACGACTGCCGGCGTGGTGGTGCGCGCAGCCTCCGGCAGCGAGCGTGCAGCGATCGCCCTGTTGCTGCTGCTGATCGTTGGCGCGGCGGTGTTCGCCGGACCGCTGTCGAAGTACACCCACGCCGCCGCGGCCCAGTTGACCGACCGGCGTGCCTATGTGAACGCGGTGCTGGGCGCGCGCCCAGCCCCACCGGCATGGAACGTGCGCGAAGGGATGGTCAAGCCGTGAGTGCTCCCACCAAGCTGCCGGCCGCCGGCCTTGACCAGCGCGGGGAAGCAACTGCGCCGCTGCTGACGCCTGCCTTCCGCTGGTTGCCTGCACCCGTGATGTCGCTCACGCTGTTCGGCGTGTGGCTGCTGCTCAATCAGTCGGTATCCCTGGGGCACATTGCGCTGGCTGCACTGCTGGCGCTGGCGGTGCCCTGGTTCAGCGAGCGGCTGCGGCCGGAGAAGTCACGCATGAAGCACCCGCTGAAGATCCTCCGGTTCTTCGGCGTGGTGCTGTGGGACATCGTCAAGTCCAACGTCGAGGTGGCACGGCGCATCCTCGGGCCGGAGAGTTCGATCTCGCCGCACTTCGTCTGGGTGCCGCTGTCGATCCGCGACCCCTATGGCATCGTCTCGCTTGCCGGCGTGATCACGCTCACGCCCGGCACGCTGTCTGCCGAACTCACTGCGGACCGGCGTTTCCTGCTGGTGCATTGCTTCAACGTCACGGACGAGGCGGCGCTGGTGGCAGACATCAAGGCACGTTACGAACAGCCGCTGATGGAGATCTTCGAATGACGACACGCAACGCGCATGGAGGCGAGCGGTGATCACGTCCATCATCCTGCCCTGGACCATCGGTGCCTTCGCACTGGCGCTGTTGCTGGCGGGCTATCGCCTGATGATCGGTCCGAGCCTGGCCGACCGCATCCTGGCACTGGACACGCTCTACATCAACGTGTGCGCCTTGCTGATCCTGGTCGGCATTTTTTTCGGCACCCCGCATTACTTCGAGGCGGCGTTGCTGATCAGCATGCTGGGTTTCGTCGGCACGGTGGTGCTGTCGAAGTTCATTCTGCGCGGCGACATCGCCGAGTGAGTTGCCAATGAACCTGTCGCATCTTGCTGAACTCCCGCTGTGGCTGGACTTCCTCCTGGCGGCGCTGCTGGTGATCGGCACCGCGTTCGCGCTGGTGGGCTCCTGGGGCCTGGCCAAGCTGTCGGACTTCCTCAAGCGACTGCACGGCCCCGCCAAGGCCACCACGCTGGGCGTCGGTTGCGTGCTGATCGCATCGGCGCTGTACTTCAGCTTGCGGGAAGGGTCGTTGAGCCTGCACGAGTTCCTGATCACGCTGTTCCTGTTCATCACCGCGCCGGTGTCGGCGCACTTGCTGGTACAGGCGGCGATGAAGCTCGATCCCGCGCTGCGACCGCCACCGCCCGGCGCTGCGTCCAATGTGGAGCGGCCGGAGCAGTCATGAGCAGCACCCGCAGGGTGGTGGTGGCGCGGCGCGTCTTCCCGGCGCTGATCGATGCGCTCAAGCAGCGCTACGAGGTGGTCGACAACCAGAGCGACGCCGACCTGACGCCCGAGCAACTCACCCGCATGCTGGCGGACGCCGACGGCGCGTTGATCTCCGGACGCGAGCGCATCGATGCTGCCCTGCTGGCCGGCTGCCCGCGCCTGCAGGTGGTCAGCAACATCGCGGTCGGCTACAACAACATCGACGTCGATGCCTGCACCGCCGCCGGCGTGGCCGCCACCAACACGCCCGACGTGCTCAACGAAGCCACCGCCGACCACGCCTGGGCGCTGCTGCTGGCCGCCGCGCGGCGCGTGGGCGAGTCCGAGCGCTTCCTGCGTGCCGGCCGCTGGAAGCGCTGGGAGTTCGAGATGCTGATGGGCGCCGAGCTGCATGGCACCACGCTCGGCATCATCGGCATGGGGCGCATCGGCCGCGCGATTGCGCGTCGCGGGCTTGGCTTCGACATGCGGGTCGTCTATCACAACCGCACCCGCCTGCCGGCGGCGCAGGAAAACGGCGCATTGTGGATGGACGCCGAGGGCGTGCTGCGCACCGCTGACCACGTGATCCTGGTGGTGCCGTACTCGCCCTCGACGCATCACCTGATCGGGGCGCCGCAGCTGGCGCTAATGAAGCCGGGCGCCGTGCTGGTCAACATCGCCCGCGGCGGCGTGGTCGACGATGCGGCACTGATCGACGCGTTGCGCAGCGGCCGCCTGGCGGCAGCGGGGCTCGACGTGTTCGAGAACGAGCCGCAGCTCAATCCGGGCTTCCTCGACCTGGAGAACGTCGTTCTCACGCCGCACATCGCCTCGAGCACGCGCGCCACCCGCAACGCGATGGCGCGGCTGGCGATCGACAACATGGACAGCGTGCTTGCGGGGCGGCGTCCGGCAGCGCTGCTGAACCCGCCGGTATGGGAGACTGCCGCCCGCGCCGCCCGCGTCACCCCTCGCTAGCTAGCGGCGCGGCAGCCAAGAAGAACACGGAGCACACCGATGTCCGACATCAAGTACGTCCGCACCCACCGCCTGCCGCTGGCCCAGGCCAAGGCGATCGCGCAGAAGACGGCCGATGACCTGGCCGAGGAGTACGACCTGCGCAGCGAATGGGAAGGAAATACGCTGCACTTTCATCGCAGCGGCGTCGAGGGCCACATGGCGGTGAGCACCCAAGAGATCGCGCTCGACGTCAAGCTGGGCTTCCTGCTGCGGCCGTTCAAGGCGAAGTTCGAACAGCACATCGAGCGTCATCTGGACAAGCTGTTGGCCGCCGCGCCCGCCAAGAGCAAGACCGCCAAGGCGCCAGCCAAATCCGCCGCCAAGCAGGCAAGCGCTGCTGCCGCCAAGGGCGCAGGCAAGGCGACTCGCTCGCGCAAGGCCTGAAAGCCGCCGGGCGCCGGCACGGGTTGCCGCAACTTCGGGCGGGAGGCGGCGTCCGGCTCAATCCGGCGGCGTGCCGATCACCTTGGCCGCACGGAACACGGGCGCGCCGCTGAACAACCGGTCGGCCGCGGTCGCATCGCGCATCGCTTCGAGAAACGCGGAGTCCAGGTCGTAGAGCGTGCCGTCCATGCGCGCCTGCTGCGAGGCCTGAACGAAGCCAGCCACGGTCCCGGTGGCCGCTTCGAAAACCTCCTCGATGTACGGCACGCGGATCGTCAAGTCCTCGGGCCGCTGGCGCGACTCGATGCAGACCTGTACATCGGTCGAATGAAAGCTGCGGCAATTGGCCGGCCGCACCGGATAGACCGAGCAAGCGTCATCGATCAGCAGTGGGCAGCGCTGGTTGCGGGCATGGTGCTCGACATGCGACCAGTTCGCCGCCTCTGCGACATTGCGCGCCGCCAGATCGACCATCGCGGCCTGCTGCGACGGCGAAAAATTGGCAGTCACATAGTCGCGCACCGCCAGCACTTCGACCGCGCGCGCTTCCACCCGGTAGTTGCAGCAGGTCGAGCAGCCACTGCGACACGCCACCTTCTGCTTCGCAGCCCGGATCGACTTGTCGATGACCGCGTCCTGCCGACCGTAGAAGCGCAGCAGCGCTTCCTGCGGGTTGCGGCGTCGCTGTTCGGGCGACTCGGCGTCGTACTCGGCGAGCACGAATTGGCGGTAGCGGGCTTCGTTCAATGAGGGTCGATCGTGACAAGGATGGGACAGCGGATGTCGGGTGGGATGTCGGATCGGTTAGCGGTCGCCGCGCACCGGCCTTGGCGACGGGCGACACCCAGTCGAGGCACCGACCATAGCAGCACAGCTCGCGTGATCGCCTGGCGCCGGCGCGCTACGCAAAGGCCGGAAGAAACGAAAAGGCCGGCACGCGGTGCCGGCCTTTGTCGACTGGCAGAAACCGATTACTTCTTGGCTTCTTCTTTCTTGGCTTCCGGCGCGGCGGCAGGCGCAGCGGCAGGTGCGGCTTCGTCCTTCTTGGCTTCAGGCGCGGGGGCCGGAGCCGGTTCCGGCGTCGGAGCAGGGGCGGGAGCGGGCGCGGCGGGCGCGGGGGCAGGTGCCGGGGCCGGGGCAGGCGCCGGTTTGCCGCAAGCCGCCAGGGCAACGACGGCGATGGAAGCGAGCAGCAGAGACTTCTTCATGGAACTGGCCTTTCGGGGGGTTGAGTTGGAGTTGACGGGAAGACCTAATGTTCTTCCGGCAGACGGTGCAGGGTGTCGAATCGGTCACGAAGGAACCGTGACCGCTCGACTCGCTGAACCACCCGCCAACCCGCGAGTGTAGTCGTCCGCGTACGCAATCGCGTTTGCCCGGCTGGCGCAAGCAGGTGATCGGCGCCGCTAGAGGCCGAGCGGCGCCACGGGCAGGTCGTGGGCGGCGGCGGCCCAGCGGCGATCGAAGTCGGTGGCCAGCGGCTGGACCCGATGCGGGCTGGCGAGCCACAGTTCGCCGCTGGTCAGCACGGTGGATCGCAGCAACAGGCCATGCCGGTTGTCGATCAGCAACTGCATGTCGGCCCCGACCGGGTCCTGTGGGTTCGCCGTCCGCACCTGCACCGCATGCACGAGCCGCCGCTGCAGCGCCTTGAAGCGCGGGGCGGCGGTCTCGATCCACTGCGGGTCATCGACCAGCACCCGCACGGCGAGTTCGCGGTGAGCCAGGACCAGTTGACCGAGCAGGTCGACCACCGCCAGCGCGCCGAGGTTGAACACCGCCCCGTCGTGCGCACAGCAACGCACACTGTGACGAGCCAGCGAGAGCAGGCCCGGCAGTGCGTTGGCCAACTCGGCGCGCGAGGTGATGAGCTGGCGTTGGGGGGAATCGTTCATGGCGCGGTGCGTCGCGGTGGCGGTCCGGGCGGGCTTCAGCCCAAGTGCAGCCAACCGTCAACATACCACCGGTAGAGGCGCTCGCAGACCGCCGGCGGCAGACTCGTGCATTGGGCGGGCGTGAGTGCGCGCTGGTGGGCGAGCCGGGTCACCGCTGCGCGTTCGGCGGCCGGCAGCGGCGCCACTTCACCGTTGATGCCGAGGCGGCCGGTGGTGTGCATGAGGCGCGTGCACAGGTCGAGCTGCACGCCGCGTTTCGCCATGCGGCGGGCGAACTGCGCAGCCGCCAGCGGCGGCGCCGGCGGCGCAAAGCTCACCACCTGCTTGGGCTCGCTCAGCACCGCCAGCAGCGCCTGCTCGGCGTGCGCGCGCGTGGGCCGCAGCGTCGCCAGCCTGGCGTGCGTGCGGTCGATCATCTGCGCCGGTAGGCGGGCCGGCTGGCGCGCCGGACGATCCGCCGCATCTGCGAGCCGCGCGCGCAGCGCGGGCAGGTCGTAGGCGGTCTCGGCCAGCGCATCCAGCCAGGGGTCGGCCAGATCGCGATAGCGGGGAGCGCGAAAGCCGATCGAGCAGGTGACGCAGTCCGGGCCGACGGCGACGCCGTCATGCGCCACGCCGGGCGGCAGGTAGAGCAGGTCGCCGGGTTCGAGCACCCACTCCTGCGTCGGGCGAAAGTCGGCCAGGATCTTCAGCGGCAGGCCCGGCACCAAGGCTAGGTCGCGCTGGCGGCCGATGCGCCAACGCCGCCGCCCGTGCGCCTGCAGCAGGAACACGTCGTAGGAATCGACGTGCGGACCGACGCCGCCGCCGTCGCTCGCGTAGCTCACCATCACGTCGTCAAGCCGCGCGTCGGCAACGAAGCGGAACTGCTCGCGCAACTGCGCCGCCGCCGGCAGGTACAGATCCACCCCCTGCACCAGCAGCGACCAGCGCCCGCGCGTGCGGGCAGGCAGGGCGCTTGCCGCCAGCGGCCCATGGCGCAGCTTCCACGTTCCCCCGAACGCGGTCACCAGGCGCGATTCGACATCGTCACGGGCGGCCAGCGCGAACAGCTGTGCCGGGCTCACGGGCGCAGCGAGTCCGGGGAGTGCCCGGCGGATCAGCCGCGGGTGGCGCTGCCAGGTATGGCGCATGAACTGCGCGACCGGCATGTCGCTCAGTGTGGTCAGGGGAGGAGTGATCATCGGTGCGAGAATAATTCACCGTCGCGATGAGACCGCAGGATGTGATGTGGCTTCGATGAAGATTTCCGCCGGCTGCCTGGTCAGCCTCAAGGTGCGCCTGTTCGATGCGCAGGGTGAACTGCTGGACGAAAGCGGCGAGCGCCCGCTGGTCTACCTGCATGGTGCCGATGACATCTTTCCGCGCGTCGAGGCCGCCCTCGACGGCCAGGAAAGTGGTTACGCCACCAGCGTGTACCTGCAGCCGGACGACGCCTTCGGTGACGACGATGCCAGCCTGCTGCACGTGGTGCCGCTCAAGCTGCTCGGCCAGGACGTCGATCTCGGCATGAAGGTCGAAGGCGTGCCGGGCCAGCCGGCCGATGGCCGCATCTACACGGTGATCGACCTGACCGACGAGGTGGTTGTGCTCGACGGCAACCACCCGCTTGCTGGACTGGCGCTGCGCGTGGATGTCGAGGTGCTGGGAGTGGAGCCGGCGACCGAAGAGATGCTCGGCGATGCCGACCGGGCGCAGGTGCCCGACTTCTTTCGCGTCGGCAGTGGTGGTCACGGCAGCGGCAGCGCGACCCGGCACTGAGCGCGCGGCGCGCTGCCGCGGTTCAGTCACTGAGCAACTTGAGGCCCAGCACGCCGGCAACGATCAGCACGATGCAGGCGATGCGTGCCGCGGTGGCCGGCTCGCGGAACAGCAGCATGCCGAGCACCGCCGCGCCGACCGCACCGATGCCGACCCACACGGCGTAGGCGGTGCCAACCGGCAGCACCTTGATCGCCAGGCCCAGCAGCCAGAACGACAGCAGCGCGGTGGCGACCACGATCAGCGACGGCAGCGGGCGGTTGAAGCCGTCGGTGTACTTGAGCCCGACCGCCCAGCCGATCTCCAGCAGTCCGGCGACAAACAGCAGCAGCCAGGCCTGGGTGGGGGTCGGAACGAACATCGTGTTGGCCGGATCGGGACGAGGGCACGAAGTTACCGCAGCCGGTGATCCATGTCTGTCGGCCAACCTGAGGTCCGCGCGAACCGGCCCCGCGGCCCGACAGGGCGGGCCCGTCGGGCGTCGCGGTGCGTGGGTCGGCGGGTCCAGCCGGTGTTGAGTGGAATCAGCCAGCCGGGTGATCGATCGCATCGGCGCTCGCGCTGGACGGTGGCACGGCGCGCCGGCGCGGACGCGCCGCGTGGCCGATGGTGGCGATCATCTCCGTAGAATCGCCGCGTGCCTTTATCCGCTCCATCTGCCGCCGGCTCGCGCTTCACCTCCGGACTGCTGCTCGCCGTGCTCGGCAGCGTGCTGTTCTCTGCCAAGGCCATCGTCGTCAAGCTGGCGTATCGCCACGGCGTGGATGCCGAGACGCTGATCGCGCTGCGCATGGCGTTCGCCCTGCCGTTTTTCGCGCTGGCACTGTGGTGGACGTCGCGCGGCGCCGCACCGCTGTCCGGGCGTGATCATGTGCGCCTGTCGGTGATCGGCCTGCTCGGCTACTACGCCGCCAGCTACCTCGACTTCCTCGGCCTGCAGTACATCACCGCCGCGCTTGAGCGGCTGATCCTGTACCTGAACCCGACCCTGGTGCTGCTGATGAGTGCGCTGTTCCTGGGGCGCCGCATCGTGCGGCTGGACATGCTGGCGCTGGGCCTGTCGTACGCGGGCATCCTGCTGGTGTTCTGGCATGACGTGAAGCTGGAAGGCGATGACGTGGCGCTCGGTGCGCTGCTGGTGTTCGGCAGCGCCTTTTGCTACGCGTGCTACCTGGTGTTGTCGGGCGAACTGGTGGCGCGGGTCGGCGCGATCCGCCTGACCGCCTATGCGATGTGCGCCGCCTCGGCCGGCGTGTTCCTGCATTTCTTGCTGATGCGGCCGTTGGCCAACCTGGCAGCCGGCGCACCGGTGCTGTGGCTGTCGCTGTTCAACGCGGTGTTCTGTACCGTGCTGCCGGTGTTTGCGACGATGATGGCGGTGGCGCGCATCGGCGCCGGCAACGCCGCGTTGATGGGCACGGTCGGCCCGGTGGCAACCATCGCGTTGGGCTACATCTTTCTCGGCGAGGCCATCACGGGCTGGCAAGTTGCCGGCACCGTGCTGGTCCTGGCCGGGGTATTCGTGCTGTCGAAGAAAGGCGCGTCCGCAGGGGCGACGCCACAGCCGGGCAAGGTCCCGGACTGAACACATCTCAGGAGAACACCATGAAGGCACAGGCGATCCGCATCCACCAGTTCGGTGGTCCCGACGTACTGCAACTCGAGCAAGTGGAGGTCGGCGACCCGGGCCCCGACGAAGTGCGTATCCGCAACCATGCGGTCGGCTTGAACTTCATCGACGTGTATTACCGAACCGGGCTGTATCCGACGCCGCTGCCGGCGGGCCTGGGCTTCGAGGCGGCTGGCGTGGTCGAGGCGGTGGGCAGCAACGTCAAGTTCCTGAAAGAGGGCGATCGCGTCGCCCACGGCCAGGGTCCGCTGGGCGCGTATGCCGACGTGCGCGTGATGCCGGCCACGATGGTGGTGCGGCTGCCGAAGAAGATCAGCTTCGACGACGCGGCGGCGGTGATGCTCAAGGGTCTGACCGTGCAATATCTGTTCCGCCAGACCTACCGGCTGCAGGGCAACGAGACGATCCTGTTCCATGCGGCCGCCGGCGGCGTCGGTCTGATCGCCTGCCAGTGGGCCAAGGCGCTCGGCGTGAAGCTGATCGGCACCGTCAGTTCGGACGAGAAGGCGGCGCTGGCCAAGGCGCACGGCGCGTGGGCCACGATCAATTACAGCCGCGAGAACTTCGCCGAGCGCGTGAAGGAGCTGACCGGAGGCGCCAAGGTGCCGGTGGTCTACGACGGCGTCGGCAAGGACACCTGGGAGGGCTCGCTCGACTGCCTGCAGCCGCGCGGTTTGATGGTGAGTTTCGGCAACGCCTCGGGCGCGGTCACCGGCGTCAGCCTGGGTACGCTCGCGGCCAAGGGGTCGCTGTTCGTCACCCGCCCCACGCTCGGCACCCACCTGGTGCCACGCAGCCGCCTGGAAGCCTCGGCCCAGGAAATGTTCGACCTCATGCTGGCGGGCACGATCAAGGTCGACATCGACCAGCGTTACGCACTGGCCGATGCGGCACAGGCGCATCGTGACCTGCAGGCGCGCAAGACCACCGGCTCGTCGCTGCTGCTGCCCTGAGCCTATGCGAGGCCGCCGGCGGTCTCTTGCGATTACGCCGGCGATGTTTCAACCGTTGGCGCTGTGGCGCCGTTCCTGACAGGAAGCTGATGTCGATTGCCCTGATACCTGGTGCTGCCGGCGGTCTCGGCCGCGCGGTGCTGACCCGCCTGGCGGCACGGGGGGTGGCCTGCGCGGCGGTCAGCCGCAGCGCCGAGCGCCTCGCCGACGTGGAGGCAGGCGCGCGCATCTGCGCCGACGTATCGACCTTCGATGGCGCGGCGACTGCGGTCGCGCAGTGCCGTGACCAGCTCGGCCTGCCCACGCTGCTGGTGCATTGCCCGGGCACGATCCTGCTGGCGCCCGCGCACCGCACCTCCGAGGCGCAGTGGCGCGACACGCTCGCTGCCAGCCTCGATTCCGCGTTCTTCACGCTGCGCGCATGGAGTGCGGCGTTGCTGGCAGCCAAGTCGCCCGGCGCCGCGGTGTTCGTGTCCACCGTGGCAGCGCAGATCGGCGTCGCCAACCATGAGGCGATCGCCGCCGCCAAGGGCGGCATCGAGGCGATGGTGCGCAGCGCCGCCGCCACCTACGCGCCGCACGGTCTGCGCATCAACGCGGTTGCCACCGGCCTGATGGACACGCCACTGGCTGCCGGGCTGCTGCGCAGCGAGGCGATGCGCGAAGCCTCGGCGAAGCAGTACCCATTGGGTGGCATCGGCAGCGCCGACGAACTGGCCTCGCTGATCGACTGGCTGCTGGGCGACGACGCGCAGCGCGTCACCGGGCAGGTATGGAGCGTGGACGGCGGCTTCACGGCAATCCGGCCTTTGGTGCGGTGATTCGGCTTTGTTCCCTGTTCGACGATGGGCGCGCCGCCGCCGGGCTGCGGCGCGGCAGGGCGCCTCGCTGCCGAGCGAGCGATTACCTGTGACGTCATTGCCGCCTGCCATCTGCGTTGCTACACCGGGCCTCCCGTTCGTGGAGGTCGCCAATGCGCTGGGTTGTTTCCGCGGTGCTGCTGTTGGTCGGTGTGCTGCATCTGCTGCCGCTGGTCGGTGTGGTCAGCAGGACGCAACTGACGCGCCTGTATGGCGTGGATGTCGACACGCCGACGCTGGAACTGCTGCTGCGGCATCGCGCCGTGCTGTTCGGGCTGCTCGGCGCGTTTCTGCTGGTGGCGGCGTTCCGCGCGCCGCTGCAGTGGGCGGCCCTGATCGCCGCGGTATTCAGCGTGGCCTCGTTCCTGGTGCTCGCGTGGCTCGTGCCCGGCGCGCAGGCGCATCCGGCGATCGCGTTGGTGGTGCGGCTCGATTGGATTGCGTTGGCGCTGCTGGTGGTCGCGTTGATCGCATACGGCGTGCAGCCGCGCGCCTGAACGCAACCGGCGCCCGCCCGGCGCGCGCGGGGCGCACATGAGCGCCGCGCTGCAGCCGCGCGACGAGCGTCGACTGATCGTGCTGCTGTCGTTGGGCGCCTTCGGCAGCGCCGGGTCGATGCGCGTGACCGATGCACAGCTGCCGGCGCTGGCCGATGTCTTCGGCGTCAGCCTGGCGGGCGCGGCGCAGGTGATCACCGTGTTCTCGGTCGCCTACGGGCTGATGCAACTGGCCTACGGTCCGCTGGGCGACCGCCTGGGCAAATGGCGCGTGGTCGGCGTGGCCCTGGGCGCATCGGCCATCACGTCGGCGCTGTGCGCGCTGGCGCCCACGCTGTCGCTGCTGCTGCTGGCACGCATGCTTGCCGGTGCCAGCTGCGCGGCGATCATTCCGCTGGCCATGGCGTGGATCGGCGACGCCGTGCCCTACGAGCGACGCCAGCTGGTGCTGGCGCGCTTTCTCACCGGACAGATCCTCGGCATGGGCGCCGGCCAGTGGCTCGGCGGGATTGCCGCCGATTTCGGCTACTGGCAGTTGCCGTTCGCGGTGCTGTCAGTGTGGTTCGCGCTGGTGACCGTGCTGCTGTGGCGGGCGCGCGCCGCCGGCGCGCAGGCGGCGCCGCCGCGGCCCGGCAGTGGTCACCTGCTGCGCGAGGCGGGCTACGTGCTGCGGCAGCCGTGGGCGCGGGTGATTTTGGCGGTGGTGTTCACCGAGGGCGTGCTGCTGTTCGGTCCGGTGGCTTTCTTTGCCACCCATCTGCATCTGACGCACGCGGTGTCGCTCACGGTGGCGGGCGGCATCGTCACGCTGCTGGCAGCGGGCGGGCTGATGTTCGCGTTCGGCTCGAAGGTGCTGGTGCGGCGCCTGGGCGAGCCGGGGCTGGCCGCGGGCGGCGGGGCGCTGATGCTGGCGGGCCTGCTCGGGGTGGCGCTGTCGCCGTGGTGGTGGACCGCGCCGCTGGCCTGCCTGGCCACCGGGCTGGGCTTCTACATGCTGCACAACACGCTGCAGATCAACGCCACGCAGATGGCGCCGCAGGCGCGCGGTGCCGCGGTGTCGCTGTTTGCGAGCAGCTTCTTTCTCGGGCAAACGGTCGGCGTGGCGGCGGTGGCGCTGGCGGTGGAACAGGTAGGTTCTGCATTGACGGTGGCGGCCTGCGCGCCGCTGCTGCTGGCCCTGGGACTGCTGTTCGCGCGCCTGCGCGCACGCCATCAGGTGATGCAGGATCGCTGAGGCGGCGTCGCTGTGCAGATCGCGATCGAAAGCGCGCGGCAGGCTGCGTGCGTCGCGCATCGTCTTCCTGATGCTCGGAGCAAATGGCTGCTTGGTTCGTCGCGGCGCGGCCGCGATGCCACTCTCGCGGAGGTCGAACCGAGCCTGCGCGATTGCGGGCCGCTCGAGACTGCCTACTTGCGTTCCAGAATCCAGCGCACCAGCGTCATCGCTTCGGCTTCGGTCACCTGGGTCTGCGCAGGCATCGGAACCTGGCCCCACACACCGACACTGCCTTCACGAACCGTCTTTGCCAGCTTCTCGTCGGCACCCTCTACGTCGGCGTACTTGGCTGCGATTGTCTTGAACGAGGGAGCCAAGTGGTTGCGGTCGATCCGGTGGCAGGCAAAGCAGTTCTTGGTCTTGTACAACTCATCGTCGGCGACGGCCGCGCTGATTGGCAACAACAGACCTACGAGGGACACGGTGACGACTGTCTTCATCTGTTGAGCGACCCGAAAAAAGTGTGGGGACCGGAGGATCCCCACACATCGTGAAAGCAACGCTGAAGGTTGAGAATCAGTTCGGTGCCAGGCGCGAGATCGAACCTTCGTCGGTGGCGACGTACAGGTTGCCATCCGGCCCTTGCACCAGTGAACGGAAACGCGCAGCGGGCATGGGCAGGTTCACCGTGGTGCGCGTGGCGGAAGAACCGTCGGCCGAGATGTCGAGCACGTCAAGGCGATTGCCCACCGGCGTCCCGTGGATCCCGATGCCGGCGAAGGCGATGATCATCCGACCGTTCCAACTCTTCCATTGCGGCCCGTTCAGGAAGGTACCCGCGAACAGACCCTGCGACAGGCCGTCGTTGGTCCAGGCGGGCTTCATCGCGTTGGGATACGTCTTGGTATCGGTCATCGGCATGAACGCCGACCTTTGCTTCGGATCGACGGCGCCCATCTGGTTGGGGCTGTACCCGCAGTAGCCGTCGGGGCAGGCACCACGACCGCCGATGTTCGGGCGCGGGTCCCAGCCGCCATTGCCGCCGGGCACCAGCGCCGTCACTTCATCGGTGTGCCAGGGGCCGTTCTCAGCGATGAATGGCCGGTGGGTGCCGGGCCGGAACGTGATGCCTTGCGGATTGCGCAGCCCATAGGCATAGACGCGCGGGTCGAAGCCCGCCGGCGCGCCATTACCCGGCGCGGGCTTGCCGTCACGGTCGATGCGCAACACCTTGCCGCCGATGCGCGTCGGGCTTTGCGGCACCTCGCCGTTGTGCGTATCGCCTGTGGTGACATAAAGGAAGCCGTCACCGGGACTGAAGCGGATGCGCCCGCCGTTGTGCGCGCCGGGGCCGCCGAACGGATGGTCGCTGGCACGAGGCTTGTACGGAATGTCGGTGACGATGTCGGTGCGGCCGGAGACCGCGGTTGCGTTCGCATTGACCGTGAACCGCAACACACGGTTCGAGCCGGGCGCGGCCATGCTGGACGTCGAATAGACGTAGATGAAACGGTTGCTGGCGAAGTTGGGATCGACAGCCACCCCGTTCATGCCCGCCTGACCTTCGCAGAACAGATCGCCGGCGCTGGAGGCGTAGCCCGTGGCGTCCTTCATGCCCAGCAGCTTGACCACGTTGCCGCTGGGCTGCCGCACTGACAGACCCAGGCACTTTTCGGTGAAGAACATGGTGCCGTCGGGCAGGAACGCCATGTCCCACGGGCTGTCGAGCTTGGATAGAACGGCGGTGTGCGACAGCGTTGGTATTGCGCCTGGCGTTGCCGCCGTGGTGTCGACGGATGGCGTTGCGCAAGCAGCGAGCACGCAGGGGAGCACTCCCACGAAGAGTCGTTTCATCGATTGTCTCCTGTTGATTTTTTCTCTTCTCCCTCATTGGCGGGGAGAAGTGAACCCATCCTAGGCCTGTGCTTCCGGGCCGGTCAACCCGGCATCGCGGTACTGCACGCAGCTGGCGCCCGTGGCTATTCCGTTCCGGCGCAAGCGTGCCACGCGACCGGTGCAGGTGCTTGAATCGAATTCGATGACTGTCATCGGAACGATTGCGCCATCCGCTCGGCGAAGCGATTTAGCGCTCTGTACTGAAGTGCGACGACACGCGCGCTGTCACCCGCCGATCGTCTCCCCACCCATCACCGGCAGCACGATGCCCGTGATGTACGACGAGTCCGCGTTGGAGGCCAGGAACACATAGGCCGGTGCCAGTTCCTCCGGCTGCGCCGCCCGCTTCATCGGCGCTTGCGTGCCGAAGCTCGCCACCTTGTCGGGTGGCTGGCCGGCATCGGCTGGATTCAGCGGTGTCCACACCGGGCCAGGCGCCACGGCGTTGATGCGGATGCCCTGGTCGATCAGTTGCATCGCCATTGCCTTGACGAAGGCGTTGATCGCTCCCTTGGTGGCGGAGTAGTCGGGCAGCATGGCGGAGCCGAGGATGCCGGTCTCCGAACTGGTGGCGATGATGCTCGACCCCGGCTTCAGGTGCGGCAGCGCGGCGCGCGACAGGCGGATCAGCGCGTAGATGTTGGTCTCGAAGGTGATTTCGAGTTCGTCGTCCGCGAGCTGGTCGAGCGGCTTGCGATTCTGGTGCGCGGCGTTGGAGACCAGGATGTCGAGGCGACCGAACTCCTGCACGGTTCGTTCGACGAGTTCGGTGCAGAACGCGGGATCGGTGAGGTCGCCCGGCAGCAGTAGGCAGCGCCGGCCGGTGCGCTGCACGGCGCTGCGGGTGACCTCGGCGTCGCTTTGCTCCTGCGGCAGGTAGCTGATCGCCACGTTGGCACCTTCGCGCGCGAAGATCAGTGCCACCGCGCGGCCGATGCCCGAGTCACCGCCGGTGATGAGTGCAGTCTGGCCTTCGAGCTTGTTGGCTGACCGGTAGCGTGCCGCCGCGTAGCGGGGTGCCGGGTCCAACTCGGACTCCAGGCCGGGTGCGTCCTGATGCTGCGTCGGAAAGGGCGGTTGCGGCTGTGCCAGCGGGGCTGCCGTGGGCGTATGGTCCTTGACGTCTTCCATCTGTCCTCCGTGGGCGCATCGCAGCGCCGAAGTCGTGGCAGGCAAATGAAACGCCTGCGGCAGCCGGGAGGGTGTGCGGTCGGGGCGTGCACCAGGCGGGTTGCGCTCGCCGTTCGCGAACTGCGGCGCGCGCAGATTGACGTCGCTGCACACCGTGCCGCTGAGGTCAACGTCGGTGAAGCGCGACCGTGACCGGTGGACGTGCTCGCAGCGCAGCGGTGCGGAATCGGACAGGGCGGCCTCGCCCGGCAGACGGTGCACGCGTCGCGCTGATCGACGCCACGTTGCGCAACGTTTGCCTCGCTGACGTCGGCATCGAGGATGCCAATCTCGGCGGTATGCGCATCGATGGCGTGCTCGTGACTGACCTGCTGCGCGCGTTTCGGGTCAGTGGCTAGGCCGGTCCGGCGTCAGTAGATGCCTGGCAGGAGGCGCCGCGTGCGGTCGCAGTACGCCGCGTACTCCGGAAAGCGCGCGCGAAGATAGCCCTCTTCGCGTCGGGCCTTGGCCAGCAGCACCAGCAGCAAAGCGACCCACACCAGTACGCGCCAGAGGCGCGGATCGGCGGCGATCGCCGCCAGCATCGCCAGCAGCACGGCGGTGTACATCGGGTGGCGGATGCGGGCGTAGATGCCGTCGGTGATCAGGCGGCCGCCGGCCTTCAGTTCCGGCTGGACGTTGAAGTTCCCGGGACGGTTGGCCGCGAGCGCGCCGATGCCGACGAAGGTGGCGCCGACCACGAGCGCGAAGGCGGCACCGTTCGCGAGCGGGGTGGCGAGTGCTTGCGTGGTGACGATGAGCACACCCATCAGCGCGAACTGCAGCACGACCAGCAGCCAGGACGGAACAATGTTCATCTACGGACAGCCGGCGAACCGCGCGCCCGCGCGGCTGATCGGTCCCGCGAGAGCTGCATGCCCGTTTGGCGCGGCAAGCGCATCACGCGGCGGCGCGTGACGTGGCGGCGTGCAGCCCGGTCACGTACTCGACCTCGTTCTTCGAGCCGATCATCACGCTGACGCGCTGGTGCAGCCTGGTCGGCACGATGTCGAGAATGCGCTGGCGGCCGTCGGTGGCTGCGCCGCCCGCCTGCTCGATCAGCATCGCCATCGGGTTGGCCTCGTACATCAGGCGCAGCTTGCCGGGCTTGTCGGGCTCGCGCTTGTCCCACGGGTACAGGAAGATGCCGCCGCGCTGCATGATGCGATGGACATCCGACACCATGCTGGCGATCCAGCGCATGTTGAAGTCCTTGCCGCGCGGACCTTCCTTGCCGGCCAGGCACTCGTCGATGTAGCGCTTCATCGGCGCATCCCAGTGGCGCGCGTTCGACATGTTGACCGCGAACTCGCGCGTGTCGGGCGGCACGCGGTTGTTCTCCTGCGTCAGCACGAAGCTGCCGGTGTCGCGGTCGAGGGTGAATGTCACCACGCCGTGGCCGACGGTGAGCACCAGCATGGTCTGCGGGCCATAGACGGCGTAGCCGGCGCACACCTGGCGATGGCCGGGCTGCAGGAAGTGCTGTGCCTCGTCGTCGTCGTCGGCCATGCCGGCCGGGGCCGGCAGCACCGAGAAGATGGTGCCGATCGAGACGTTGACCTCGATGTTGCTGGAGCCGTCGAGCGGATCGAACAGCAGCAGGTAGTGGCCGCGCGGGTAGGCGACCGGGATGCCGAGCGGATTGTCCATCTCCTCGCTCGCCATGCCGGCGAGATGGCCGCCCCATTCGTTGGCCTCGACCAGGATCTCGTTGGCGATGACGTCGAGCTTCTTTTGCGTCTCACCCTGCACGTTGGTGCTGCCGGCACTGCCGAGCACGCCGCCATCGGCGCCGCCGCCCCACAGCGCGCCCTTGCCGACCGCATGCGAGATGGTCTTGCAGGCGCGTGCCACGGTCTCGATCAGCAGGCGCAGGTTGGGATCGATGCCGTGCTCGCGCTCGCAGCGGATCAGGTAGTGGGTGAGGGAGTTGCGGGCCATGGGGGTGCCGGTGCGCAGTGTCGGTGCGGGATGTCGATGCCGGTGAAGAATGGGTAGACAAAGGTGCAGACCACGGGCGGCCCACCGGCGGACCGCGGGGGCGGGCGGCGCCGCGAGCGCTGCCCGGCTTCAGTTCTCCAGCGCCTTGGTGACGATCTCGCGCACGTCGCGCGACAGCGTCGGCGCCGCGGCCACGTCCTTGAGCGCGGCCTGCATCAGGCGCTGCCGATCAGGCGTGTACTTGCGCCAGCGGTCGAGCGTGCGGGCCACGCGCGCTGCCACGGTCGGGTTGACCTTGTCGAGCGCCAATACCTGCTCGATCCAGAACGCGTAGCCGGAGCCATCGGGGCGATGGAACTCGGCGGCGTTGTGGCTGCAGAAGCCCAGGATCAGCGAGAACACGTTGTTCGGGTTGGCGGTGGAGAACGCGTGGTGCTTCATCAGCATGCGCACGCGCGTGAGCACCGGCGGCTCGCCGGGCTGCGCCAGCGCGGTGGCCTGCAGCTGGAACCACTTGTTCATCAGCAGCGGCTCGGCCTGCCACTCGCGCGCGAACTGCACCAGCACGTCGGCCTTGAACGGCGCGGCGCTGTTGACGATCGCTGCCAGCGCCGCCTGCCGATCGGTCATGTTGGTGGCCGCGGCCAGTTGCGCGCGCGCCAGTTCCAGCGCCTGCGGCGCGCCGCTGTCGACGAGATAGGTGAGGGCGAGATTGCGCAGCGCGCGCTGGCCTGCGGCGACCGGCGCCGGGCTGTACTCGCCTGGGGTCGCGTTGGCCTCGTAGGCCTGCCGCCAGTCGGCCGCCAGGCGCGTGCCCAGCTCGCGGCGCACGAACTGGCGTGCAGCGCGGATGGCCTCGGGATCGACGATCACGCGCTGCTCGGCGATAAAGCTTTCTGCCGGCAGTTGCAGCGCCTGCTCGCGGAAGCTGGCGGCCAGCGAGGTGTCGTTGAGGATGCGCTGGAACACGCCGGTGAACACGTCGTCGAGCACCGGCGGCTGCTCCATCTCGCAGGCCTCGGTGGCGGCGATCAGGCGCTCGACCGCGAGCCGCTGGCCGGCTTCCCAGCGGTTGAAGGGGTCGGCGTCGTGCGCGGCGAGAAAGGCGAGCTCTTCTTCGGCGTAGCGGTAGTCGACGATCAGCGGCGCAGAGAAGTCGCGCGCCAGCGAGGGCACCGGCAACTGCGGCACGTTGATGAAGCGGAACGTGCGTGCCGACTCGGTGAGGTCGAGCACGCGGGTGGTGGCGCCGGGTGCGGCTTCGCCATCGAGTTGCAGCGGCAGATCGTTGCCGTCGGGGCCGACCAGGCCCACGGCGAACGGAACGTGGAACGGCAGCTTGCTGCGCTGACCGGGGGTGGGCGGGCAGGTCTGGGCGAGCGTGAGTTCGAACACGTGACTGGCTTCGTCGTAGCGCGTGCCCACCGCAACGCGCGGTGTGCCGGACTGCGCATACCAGCGCGCGAACTGCGTGAGGTCGCGGCCGTTGGCGTCGGCCATCGCGGCAACGAAGTCGTCGCAGGTCACTGCCTGACCGTCGTGCCGGTGGAAGTAAAGATCGATGCCCTTGCGGAAGCCCTCGCGCCCGAGCAGCGTGTGCAGCATTCGCACCACCTCCGCGCCTTTTTCATACACGGTGGCGGTGTAGAAATTGCCGATCTCCTGGTAGGCGTCCGGCCGGACCGGGTGCGACATGGGGCCGGCGTCCTCCGGAAACTGCGCGGCGCGCAGCGTGCGCACGTCTTCGATCCGCTTGACGCCGCGCGCCCAGGCCGCCTGTCGGGCGCCGTCCGTACCGGCTGCGCCCAGGTCGGCCTGCGCCATGTCGGCGGAGAACTCCTGGTCGCGAAACACGGTGAGCCCTTCCTTGAGGCTCAGCTGGAACCAGTCGCGGCAGGTGACGCGGTTGCCGGTCCAGTTGTGGAAGTACTCGTGGCCGACGATCGACTCGATGTTGGTGTAGTCGCTGTCGGTGGCGACCAGCGGATTGGCCAGCACGTACTTGGCGTTGAAGATGTTCAGACCCTTGTTCTCCATCGCCCCCATGTTGAAGTCGTTGGAGGCGACGATCATGAAGCGGTCGAGATCGAGCTCGAGACCAAAGCGCTGCTCGTCCCAGCGGATGGCGCGCGTAAGGCTCGCCATCGCATGCTCGGTCTTGTCGAGCTGGCCCGGTTCGACCCACACCTGCAGCAGCACCTCGCGGCCGGAGCGGGTGATGAACTTCTCCTCGCGGCACACGAAGCGCCCGGCCACCAACGCGAACAGGTAGCTCGGCTTGGGAAACGGGTCCTGCCAACGCGCCCAGTGGCGGCCGTCGGGCAACTGCCCTTGGGCTGCCAGGTTGCCGTTGGACAGCAGCACTGGAAAGCGCGCGGCGTCGGCGCGCAATGTGACGGCGTAGGTGGCCATCACATCAGGTCTGTCGGTGAAGTACGTAATGCGGCGGAAGCCCTCGGCCTCGCATTGGGTGAAAAAGTTGCCGTGCGATACGTACAGCCCCATCAGCTCGCTGTTGACGCTGGGGGAGATGGCATTGCGAACGGTCAGCGTGAAGCGGTCGCTGCGCGGGGTCAACTGCAGCCGGTCAGGCTGGACCTTGTACGCGGCGGGCGCCAGCGGGCGGCCATCCACCTCGATGCCGAGCAGTTCCAGGTCTTCGCCGTCGAGCACCAGCGGCCCGTCAGAACCGGCGCTGTTGCGGGTGACGACGCTGGTGGCGGTCACGAGCGTGCGCTCGGGCGCCAGATCGAACTCGAGCGCGATCGACTCGATCCGCCACGAGGGCGCCTGGTAGTCGGCGCGCCGGACGGTGACGACATCGTCGTTTCGCATGCGTCGGGGACTTTCGATGGCAGCTGGATCGGGGCGGACTTGGAAGGTCTGTGGTGCGCGTCCAACGCAAGCCATCGCTGACGCCACAGGGGCGCGGATTGTAGCTGCGGCGCGTTTTTGACAGTCGGACCTTCCCGAATGGTATGGTTTACCCCGACCGTCTGCCGAAGCGTGACGACTCGATCGGCGCCCGCAGGGAAGGCTTGGTTCTTGCGCTGTAGTGCGCGCGCGCCAGCGTTAACCCTTGTGCGCCATCAATGTCCGTCAGGGTTTGCACCGGTAGAAGTCGAACTCACCGACCGCTGCGTATCGACAGACGGCCACAGATCTTTCCTGGGAGACGAGCATGCCGAAACACACCATCCTCCGCCGGCACGTGCTGGCAACCGCTGCCGCCGTGGCAGCCGCCGTGGCTTTGCCCGGCGTGGTCTGCGCGCAGGCGCCGATCGTGATCAAGTTCAGCCACGTCGTGGCCGCGAACACGCCCAAGGGCCAGGGCGCCCTGAGATTCAAGGAAGCCGCCGAACGCATATTGCCGGGCAAGGTGCAGGTCCAGGTGTTCCCCAGCTCGAGCCTGTTCGGCGACGCCAAGGAACTCGAGGCGCTGCTGCTGGGCGATGTGCAGTTCATCGCGCCGTCGCTGTCCAAGTTCGACCGCTACACGAAGAAGATCCAGATTTTCGACCTGCCGTTCCTGTTCGATGACATCGACGCCGTGGATCGCTTCCAGTCGAGCGCGGCCGGCCAGTCGCTGCTGACCTCGATGAAGAATCGCGGCCTGCTGGGCCTGGGCTATTGGCACAACGGCATGAAACAGCTGTCCACCAACAAGGACAAGCTGACGCGGCCGGAAGACGTCAAGGGCCTGAAGTTCCGCATCCAGGCGTCCGACGTGCTCGAGGCGCAGTTCCGTGGCCTCAATGCCAACCCGCAGAAGATGGCGTTCGCCGAGGTGTACCAGGCGCTGCAGACGGGCGTGGTCGACGGTCAGGAGAACACCTGGTCGAACACCTACTCGCAGAAGTTCCACGAGGTACAGAAGACCATCGCCGAGACCAACCACGGCGTGATCGACTACATGGTCGTGACCAACGCCAAGTGGTGGGATGGCCTGCCGGCGGACATCCGCAAGGGCCTGACAGAGGCAATGAAGGAAGCCACCCAGCACTCGAACAAGCTGGCGGACGAACTGAACGAGGCCGACCGCAAGAAGATCGAAGCGGCGGGCAAGGCCAAGATCCAGAAGCTTGCCAAGGAAGACGTGGCGGCATGGCGCAAGTCCATGGAGCCGGTGTGGAAGAAGTTCGAGGGCGACATCGGGCGTGACCTGATCGATGCGGCCCTGAAGTCCAACAAGTAACTTCGTCGTTCCACCAGCAGGGCCCGCATGCCGGGCCCTGCGTCTATCCATGGGTGTTCCTATGCGCTGGCTCGAACATCTCGAGGAAGGGCTGATCACCTTCCTGCTCGCGGCGATGACGACAGTCACCTTCATGCAGGTGGTCGCGCGCTACGTCTTCAACTACAGCTTCGTGTGGGCGCTCGAACTGACGGGCGTGATGTTCGCGTGGCTGATCTTCGTCGGCATGTCGTACGGCGTGCGGGTCGGAGCGCACATCGGCGTCGATGCCGTGGTCAAGGCGGTCGGGCCGAGCACGGCGCGGATGATGAGCGTGATCGCGGCGCTGCTGTGCATCGTGTACTCGGTGATCGTCACCGTCGGCGGCTTCCAGTACGTGAGCAAGATGCACGAGGTCGGCATCCTGATGCAGGACATGCCGGTGCAGCAGTGGATTCCACGCGCGATCCTGCCGGTCGGCTTCGCGCTGCTCACGTTCCGCTTCGTGCAGGTGCTGCTGCGACTGCTCAGCGGCAAGGAGGCGCACCTGCTCGGTGATGAGGCGAAAGACGCCCTCAAGCTCAAGGACGACAGCGCCGAGGTGCCTAAATGACCACCGTCATCCTGTTCATCCTGCTGATCGGCTTCATGTTCCTCGGCATGCCGGTGGCGGTGGCACTCGGCCTGTCGTCGCTGCTGACGATCCTGTTCTTCGCCAATGACTCGCTGGCCTCGCTGTCGCTGAAGCTGTTCGAGACCTCCGAGCACTACACGCTGCTGGCGATCCCGTTCTTCATCCTCGGCGGCGCGTTCATGACCACCGGCGGTGTAGCCAAGCGGATGATCCGTTTCGCCAACGCCTGCATCGGCCACCTGCGTGGCGGCCTGGCGATGGCTTCAGTGATGGCCTGCATGCTGTTTGCCGCCGTGTCGGGCTCGTCGCCTGCGACGGTCGTGGCGGTCGGTTCGATCGTCATCGCGGGCATGGTGCGCGCCGGCTACACGCAGGCGTTTGCCGCCGGCGTGATCTGCAACGCTGGCACCCTCGGCATCCTGATCCCGCCGTCGATCGTGATGGTGGTGTACGGCGCCGCGACTGAAACGTCGGTCGGCAAGCTGTTCATGGCGGGCGTGATCCCGGGTCTCGTGCTCGGCCTGATGCTGATGGTGGCGATCTACGTGCGGGCGCGGATGATCAACCTGCCCAAGCAGCCGCGCGCGACGATGAGCGAGGTGCTGACCTCGGGCCGCGACTCGCTGTGGGGTCTGGCGCTGATCATCATCATCCTGGGCGGCATCTACGGCGGC
Source organism: Burkholderiaceae bacterium (assembly GCA_022843955.1). Classification (GTDB taxonomy): domain Bacteria; phylum Pseudomonadota; class Gammaproteobacteria; order Burkholderiales; family Burkholderiaceae_F; genus JALHMQ01. The sequence goes on along the minus strand of JALHMQ010000012.1, from coordinate 26,947 downwards.
GTGTTCACGCCGACGGAGGCCGCTGCGGTGGCGGCGGTGTACGCATTCCTGATCGCAGTGTTTGTCTACAAGGACATCGGCTTAAAGCAGGTGCCACAGGTGTTGCTGGAATCGGGCAAGGTGACGGTGATGCTGATGTTCATCGTCGCCAATGCGCTGCTGTTCGCGCACGTGCTGACGACCGAGCGCATTCCGCAGCAGATCGCCGAAGTGATCATCGGCTGGGGCATGTCGGACTGGCAGTTCCTGATCGTGGTGAACATCCTGCTGCTGATCGCGGGCATGTTCATGGAGCCGACCGGAATCATCCTCATCCTGGCGCCGATCCTGTTTCCGATCGCCATGCAACTGGGCATCGATCCGGTCCACCTGGGCATCATCATGGTGGTGAACCTGGAGATCGGCATGATCACGCCGCCGGTCGGGCTGAACCTGTTCGTCACGGCCGGCATCACCAAGATGTCGATCATGGAAGTGGTGCGCGCGGCGTTGCCGTGGACGATGGTGCTGCTGGTGTTCCTGGTGATCGTCACCTACGTGCCGGCGTTGACGCTGTTCCTGCCGAACCTGCTGTTCTAGGAGATCGGTGCGGGCGGCCCAGATGCAAGGCGGTGCGCCCGGCTCGACACGGTCAGGAGGTCGAAGATTGCAAACGCGCCGTGCGGCGCGTTTGCTTTCAGTGCTTGCGGTGCCGGTTGGGGCAGGTGTCGCAGGACAGCTTTTCGCCACCGGGAGCAACCACCGCCGCTCCGCCGCAGGAGCCACGCAGGCAGGGCCGGCGGAACATCACGCCGATCGCCATCGCGGCCACCGCCGCGCCGAGCAGCACCGCTACCAGCGCGAAAACCGCCCAGAAGCTCGACATGGTCCAGACCTCAGGCGGCCTGCGTCAGCTGCGCGAACGCCGTGCTTGAGCGGTCGGCGAGCCGACCATCGGGTTCGCGCACGATGAAGTGCGCCGCCAGCTGCTCGCGCTGCGCCAGTTCCCAACCCGCCTGCGGGCCGAGCACGATCAACGCGGTGGCCAGCGCGTCGGCACGCATGCAGTCGTCGGCCACCACGGTGACGGACGCCAGGGCGTGCGCGATCGGCGCGCCGGTGCGTGGGTCGATCTCGTGCGAGTAGCGCCGGCCCTCATGCTCGTAGTAGATGCGGTAGTCGCCCGAGGTGGCCATCGACTGGCCCGACAGTGGCACCACCAACCGCGCGCGCTGCGGCATCGCGTCCGGCTGCTCGATGCCGATCTGCCACGCCTGACCCTGCGCGTTGCGGCCGCGGGTGCGCACTTCGCCACCCACTTCGATCATGTAGTGCTCGATGCCCTGCGCGTCGAGCGCCTGTGCGGCCAGATCAACGCCGTAGCCCTTGGCGATGCCGCCGAGGTCGAACTGCTGTGCGGTCTGCGCCTTGGTGGCCGTCAGCTGCGCGCGGTCCAAACGCAGGCCGGCGTGACCGAGGGCGGCGCGCCCGGACTGCACGGCGGCATCGGTCGGCGGCGCCGTCCGCTTGGTCGGACCAAAGCCCCAGGCGAGCACCAGCGGCGCAACCGACATATCGAAGGCGCCGCGCGACAGCTGCGCCACCTGCTGGCCGGTCGACAGGACTTCGAACAGTGGCTTGGAGATCGCCAGCGGTGAGTGACCCGGCTGACGGTTCAGCCGCATCAGCTCGGACTCGGGTCGGTACAGCGACATGCCGCGGTTGACGCCGTCCAGCGCCGACTGCACATCGGTAGCCAAACGTTCCAACTGCGCTGCCGTGAGCGGCGTTGCGGCCAGCTTCACGATGTAGGTGGTGCCCATCGTCTCGCCGGTCAGCTGCACCGAAGTGGAGGAAGGCACGGCGTGCGGCCGCTCGCTGCAACCGGTCAGCGATAGCGCGCTAAGCGAACCGAGGGCGCCAACTGCGCCGACTGCGCCAGCTGAGCCAATGAGGCGACGCCGGCGGGGCGAAAGAATCGTGTCCATCATGTGTCTCCAGGGCCTGCGCTCAGCGCGGTGCAGCGGGCGCGGCGTCGCGCACCGCCGCTTCGAACCGGCCTTCGCCATGCCGAATCAGGTGATAGGTGAGGTCGCGGATCGACAGCAGGCCGTGCACGCGCGGACCGTCGATCACCAGCAGGTGGCGATGGCGGTTCACGTGCATCAGCGCCAGCGCTGCCTCCACCGTGGTGCCGGGGGTGACGAAGCGCACCTCGCGTGTGATCACCAGCGACAGCGGCGTGGTGGCCGGATCGCGGCCGGCGTGCACCACGCGCACCAGCAGGTCGCGCTCGGTGAAAATGCCGTCGACCAGGCCGTCTTCATTGCGCGTGAGCACTGCGCCCACGCTGCGCGCGGCCATCATGGCCACCGCGTCCAGCACCGAGGCGCCGGCGTCCACCGTGATCAGCTCATCGGTGCCGTCCTTGTTGCGCAGTACCGTCTCGACTGTCTGGCGCATGCTGTCTCCTTTGTCTGCCTTGCGTGACCGCGGCCGTCAGAGGCCGAAGTCGTCGAGCATGATGTTCTCTCGATCGACGCCGAGTTCGAGCAGCATGCGGATCACCGCCTTGTTCATGACGTCGGGCCCGCACAGGTAGTACTCGATGTCTTCGGGCGCCGGATGGTTCTTCAGGTAGCGATCGCGCAGCACGTTGTGGCGCACCAGGCCGACCGGGCCGGTCCAGTTCTCCTCCGGCCGCGGTTCCGAGGGCACGAGGTGGAAGTGGAAGTTCGGATAGTCGGCCTGCAGCTTGGCGAACTCCTCCAGGTAGAACGCTTCCTTGAGGTTGCGGCACGAGTACCAGAAGTGCATCTGCCGCGTGGCCTTGAGCCGGTACAACTGGTCGAAAATGTGCGAGCGCATCGGCGCCATGCCCGCACCGGCGGCAACGAAGCACATTTCCTTGTCGGTGTCGCGCGCAAAGAACTCGCCGAACGGACCCGAGACGGTGAGCAGGTCGCCCGGCTTCAGGTTGAACAGGTAAGAGCTCATATTGCCCGGCGGAATGTCGTCGCGATACTCCGGCGCGAAGGCGATGCGGATGGTGAACAGCAGCATGCCCTTTTCGAGCGGATAGTTGGCCATCGAGTAGCCGCGCTCGACGTTCTCGGTCACCACCGACTTGAAGCGGAACAGGTCGAAGCGGTCCCACTCCTCGCGGTACTCGGGCTCGATGTCGAACTGGCTGAACGACAGCTCGTGCGGTCCGCATTCGATCTGCACGTAGCCGCCCGCCTTGAACGGCACGTCCTCGCCCTCCGGCAGCGCGAGCTTCAGTTCCTTGATGAAGGTGGAGACGTTGCGGTTGCTGATCACGCGGCACTGCCACTTTCGCACGCTGAAGATCTCGGGTGCGACCTCGATCTTCATGTCGCGCTTGACCTTCACCTGGCAGGCCAGCCGGCAGCCATGCTTGGCCTCGCGCGACGAGATGAAGCCGGTCTCGGTCGGCAGCAGGCTACCCCCGCCTTCCTTGACCACCACCTCGCACACGCCGCAGGCGCCTTTGCCGCCGCAGGCGGCGGGCAGGAAGATCTTGTTGGCGTTGAGTGCGCCCAGCAGGGTGCCGCCGGTGGCGACCTTCAACGCATTGGTTGGATCGCCATTGACGATGATCGACACATCGCCGGCTGGCATCAACCTGCTGCGGGCGATCATCAGCAGCGTCACCAGCAGCAGCACGATGACGGTGAACATCAGGACGGCGAGCGCGATCGACAGCATGGTGCAGACCTAGCCGGGGGCCCGCGCGGCGCGAGGATGAAGGGACGGGGAGATGGTCATGGCGGCTACAGCTGGATGCCCGAGAAGACCATGAACGCCATCGACATCAGCCCGGTGGTGATGAAGGTGATGCCCAGGCCGCGCAGGCCGGCTGGCACGTTGGCGTAGGTCAGCCGCTCGCGGATCGCGGCCAGCGCCACGATGGCGATGGCAAAACCCAGCCCCGAGCCGACGCCGAACACCACGCTTTCGCTGAAGCTGTACTCGCGCTCCTGCATGAAGAGCGACCCGCCCAGGATCACGCAGTTGACCGCGATCAGCGGCAGGAACACGCCGAGCGTGGTGTACAGCGCCGGGGCAAAGCGGTCGATCGTCATCTCCACCACCTGGACCGCGGCGGCGATGGTGGCGATGAACAGGATGAACGACAGGAAGGTCAGGTTGACGTTGGCCAGACTCGGGCTGATCCACGCGAGCGCACCTTCGGCGAGAAGGTTGTGCAGCAGCAGGTTGTTCAACGGCACCGTGAGCACCTGCACGAACACCACCGCCACGCCCAGGCCGATCGCGGTATCCACCTTTTTCGAGCAGGCAAGGAACGAGCAGATGCCGAGAAAGTAGGCGAGCGCCATGTTCTCCATGAACACGGATTTGAGGCCGAGATTGATGAAGTGCTCCATCGCTCAGTCCTTTTCCTGCAGCGCCGGCTTCCAGGTGCGAAGCGCCCAGATCAAGAGACCGATCAGGAACAGCGCCGATGGCGCGAGCAGCATCAGGCCATTGGCGACGTACCAGCCGCCCTCGTTGGTCAGCGGCAGGATGCTGACGCCAAACAGCTTGCCGGCGCCGAACAATTCGCGCACGAAGGCGACCACCAGCAGCACCAGCGCGTAGCCGAGCCCGTTCCCGAGCCCATCAAGCGCGGCCAGGCCGGGCCGGTTATTCATCGCAAAGCCCTCGGCGCGACCCATGACAATGCAATTGGTGATGATCAGCCCGACGAACACCGACAGTTCGAGCGACAGCTCGTACAGCGTGGCCTTGAGCACCTGGTCGAACACGATCACCAGCGAAGCGATGATTGCCAGCTGCACGATGATGCGGATCGACGCCGGCGTATGGTTACGCACCAGGCTGACCGCCATGTTGGCCAGCAGTGTCACCAGGATCACGCCGGCCCCCATCACCAGCGCCTTGTCGACCCGGGTGGTGACCGCCAGTGCCGAGCACACGCCCAGCATCTGCACGCCGATCGGGTTGTTGACCAGCACCGGGTCGAACAGCGTGGAGCGCGCCTGCGGGCTGAACCAGGGCGCCTTGCCTGCCACCGGGGTGGCTGCGCTCATATCTTGGCTCCTTCACGGAAACGCTTGAGGAACTTGCCGTAGCCGTCATCGCCGAGCCAGAACTGCGTCAGACGGGTGACGGCGTTGCTGGTGATGGTGGAGCCCGACAGCCCATCGACGCGCAGCGGATCCTCTTCGGGTGTGCCGGCCGGACCCTTGATCACCGTGATGCGCGCGCGCCACTGGTCGTCGTAGCCCTTGCGCCCCTGCCAGCGGTTCTGCCATGCGGGATTGCCGATCTCGCCGCCCAGGCCCGGGGTCTCGCGGTGGTCGTAATAGGTCAGCCCGCGCACGGTGTTGGCGTCGGCGCCGAGCGACACGAAACCGTACATCGTGCCCCACATGCCCAGGCCTTCCACTGCCAGCACCAACTGGTCGACCTGGTCGCCCTTCATCACGAAGTAGACGACACCGAGGTGCGGCATGCGGCGGATGCCGGCGGTATTGGCGGGTGCGGTGCGGCTGGTGGCTGGGTCGTTGCGCGCGGCACGCTGGTCGTAGGCGCGCGCGTCGACCTTGCCTTCCGGCACCAGCTCGCCGGTGGCGAAGTCGACCAGGCGGATCTTGATGTCGCGCTGGAAGAAACGCTCGACCTCGGCACGGCTGACACTTTCGCCCGGCTGCACGAGGTCGGCTGCCACGAGCACGTTCTTCTCCATGTACAGCCGCGCACTGGCCTGCTGACGCGGCTGCAGCGTCACCGCGGCCACCGAGATCAGCAGCGCGCAGACCACGCAGACTGCCGTAGCGAACAGGATCGTGTAGCGCGTGCCGTTGACGCGAAGGGCGAGGGCGTCAGCCATGGCGAGCCACCCGCGCCGTTCGACGCCGCACATTGGCGCGCATGAAGTAGTGATCGATCATCGGCGCCATCACGTTCATGAAGAGGATGACCAGCATCACCGACTCGGGATAGGCCGGGTTGAACACGCGGATCAATACGATCAACGCACCCATGATGATTCCGTAGACCCACTTTCCGGCGTCGGCGAACGGCGAGGTCACAGGGTCGGTTGCCATGAACACGGTGCCGAACGCCCAGCCGCCGAGCACCATGTGCCACCAGAATGGCACGCCGAACCAGGCATTGCTGTGCGAGCCGATCGCATTGAGCAGAACCGCCATGCCGATGGTGCCGAGCGTGACCGCGGCCATCGTGCGCCACGAGCCCACGCGCGTGACGATCAGGATGACAGCGCCGATCAGGCAGGCGAGCGCGGAGGTCTCGCCCATCGAGCCGGGCTCCAGGCCGATGAAGGCGTTGAACCAGGAGAAGTCGTCGCCGCTGAACGGGCGATCCAGCACGCGGATCTCGGCCAGCGGCGTGGCGCCGGAAAAACCGTCAACCGCCTTGTCCGCCGGCACCGCGGTCCACACCTTGTCGCCGGAGATTTCAGCCGGGTAGGCAAAGAACAGGAACGCGCGCGCCGCCAGCGCCGGATTGACGAAGTTCATGCCGGTGCCGCCGAACAGTTCCTTGGCGATCACGACGCCGAAGCTGATGCCCAGCGCCGCCTGCCACAGCGGCGTTTCCGGCGGCAGGATCAGCGGGAACAGCAGGCCGGTGACGAAGAAGCCTTCGTTGACCTCGATCTTGCGTACCACCGCGAACAGCACTTCCCAGGTGAGTCCGACGATCATCGTCACCGCGTACAGCGGCAGGAAGTAGAGCGAGCCGTGCACCACGTTCGAGATCAGGCTCGACGGCGCATAGCCGCTGCCCAGCAGGCGGATCACCGCGTGGCGCCAGCCCTCCAGCGTGGCGGCCTGGGCCGGATCGATCGCCAGGTTGGCCTGCAACCCGGTGTTGTACATCGCCATGAAGACGCAGGGCAGGGCGGCGATCACCACCAGCATCATCATGCGTTTCAGGTCGATCGCGTCGCGTACGTGGCTGCTGCCCCGCGCCACCGACGGCGGCGTGTAGAAGAAGGTGTCGGCCGCCTCCCACAGTGGGAACCACTTCTCCAAGCGACCGCCCTTCTCGAAGTGATGGGCCTGGCGGTCGAGGAAGCTGCGGAGAATCTTCATGCGGCTTCCTTCTCGATGCGGGTGAGCGCGTCGCGCAGCAGGCTGCCGTACTCGTACTTGCCCGGGCACACGCAGGTGGCCAGCGCGATGTCGTCTTCGTCCAGTTCGAGCGCGCCGAGCTGGCGCGCGCGTTCATCGTCGCGCGTGATGAGTGCCCGCAGCAGCAGGGTGGGCAGGATGTCGAACGGCAGCACGCGCTCGTAAGTGCCAATCGGCACCATCGCGCGTGGCGAGCCATTGGTCGTCGTGCTCAACGCGCGCTCAGTGCGCCGAAACGCGCCGAGCACGGCGCCGGTGATCGAGAACTTGTCGGGCGCCGGGGCGATCCAGCCGAGCAGCTCGCGGCTGCGACCTTCAGGCAGCACGGCGATCTGAGCGTGATAGCGGCCGAGGTAGCCATCCACAGCATCGGCAGCGTGGCCGACGGCGCGACCGTCGAGCACCGAGCCGGAGATCACCCGCTGCTCGCCCGGCTGCATGCCACCGTTGAGGACGTCGTGCACCGACGCGCCCAGCCGGACCTGCATCAATCGGGGCCGTGAGACGCCTGGCCCGGCGAGCGAGACCACGCGCTCGACGTCGAGGCGGCCGGTGCGCAGCAGGCGGCCGATCGCCAGCACGTCTTGCAGGCCGACATGCCAGACGCGGCTGCCCAGGTCGACCGGATGCAGCGTGTGGATATGCCAGCTGACGTTGCCGGACGGATGGGGGCCGTCGAACTCCTCCACGCGCACGCGACCTGAGGCGGCGTCGAGCGGCGGCAGCGCCGTGGTGGAGGCCTTGCAGACATAGACCGGGCCGTCGGTCAGCTGGGCCAGCGCCGCGACGCCTTGCGCGAAGTCGTCTTCGCGACTGGCCAGCAACGCGGACGCCGGCGGCGCATGCGGCCGCGAATCCATGACGGTCACGAACAACGCTTGTGGCACCGTCTGCGGCGCGGGCACGCGGCCGAACGGCCGCTCGCGCAACGCGGTCCACAGGCCGGACTCGCACAGCACCGCGACGACACGGTCCCGATCGAGGCGGGAGGACTGCGCGGCGCGCACCTGCGGCAAGTCGGCCTGGCGCGCCGGATCGGCGTCGTCATCGGCCACCGCGATCACGGCCGAGATGAAGGCGCGGCGTTCGCCGCGGTGAACTGCCTCGAGTCGGCCCGTGGCGGGCGCGGTGAACACCACGCCTGCGGCCGACTTGTCTTCGAACAACGGCTGGCCACGCAGCACATCGTCACCGGGCTGCGCCAGCAGACGCAGTTTCAGGCCAACATAGTCGGCACCCAGCAGGGCGACGCGCCTGATCCGAACGCCGCTGTCGATCTGCAACGCGGGCGCGCCGGCGAGCGGCAGATCGATCCCCTTGCGATTCGTGTGGCGGGCCAACGGTGTCTCCGAATGTGTGCCGCGTCGAGTTGCATCGCGGCGCAGTGCGATGGTCCCGATCGATCGCTACCGTAGGGGCAGTGGCGGACGGCCCCTTGATGGCCGTCAACCGACCGTCATCCGGGCGCGATGGTGAAGGAGGTATCCCATACAAGTCTGCGCATGCCAATGCTCGCTGCAATGCACAGCGCAGCGAGCGAAGCAGCTGTGTTCGAACGGCTTCAGTCGACGTAGCTCTCGTACTTGGGCTCGTACATGCTGGCGCGCATGAACGCGAGCAGGTCGTCGGGCCGCGGCACGCCGGCCACGCCTTCGCGCAGCGCCACCTCGCCCACCGCGGCGGCGATCTGCGCCGATACGTCGCGCACCCGCGACAGCGCCGGATACAGGCTGCCTTGGGCCAGGTCTTCTTCACTCACGGTGTGCGCCAGCGTCTGCGCCGCGGTCATGAACATGGCGTCGCTCACGCGCGTGGCGCGCATCGTCACCACCCCCAGGCCGACGCCCGGGAAGATGTACGAGTTGTTTCCCTGGCGCGACACATAGGTCTTGCCTTCGTAGGTGACCGGATCGAATGGGCTGCCCGAGGCGAACAGCGCCTTGCCGCGTGACCAGGTGTAAGCCTGCTCGGCGGTGCACTCGGCACGCGAAGTCGGATTCGACAGGGCGAAGACGATCGGCCGCGCATTGAGCGCGCACATCGTTTCGACCACCTCCCGCGTGAAGGTGTTCGGCGTGGCGCCGACGCCGATGATCGCGGTCGGCTTGAGCGCCTTGACCGCGCTCAGGAAGTCGCTCACTTGCGCATGGTCGTGCGCGTAGGGCAGCTTGTGCTCGGCCAGTCCGGTGCGGCTGGCGACGACCAGACCCTTGGAGTCGACCAGCCAGCAGCGTCGGCGCGCATCGGCCTCGCTCAGGCCGTCGGCCCGCATCGCCTCGACCAGCAGGTCGGAGATGCCGGTGGCGGCTTCGCCCGCGCCCAGGCACAGGAAAGTCTGCTCGCGCATCGGCTTGCCGGTGACGCGCAGTGCCGAGTAGATGCCGGCCAGCGTCACCGAGGCGGTGCCCTGGATGTCGTCGTTGAAGCAGCAGATGCGGTCTCGGTACGTGCGCAGCAGCCGGAACGCGTTGTGATTGGCAAAGTCCTCGAACTGCACCAGGATGCCGGGGAACACTTTCTGCGTGGCGTCGATGAACTCCTCGACCATCGCATCGAACTCGGCGCCTTCCAGGCGGCGCTGGCGCTGGCCAAGGTAAAGCGGATCGTTCAGGAGTGTCTCGTTGTTGGTGCCCATATCGAGCATCACCGGCAGGCAGCGCTTCGGATGCACGCCGGCGCCGGCCGTGTACAGCGCCAGCTTGCCTATCGGAATGCCCATGCCGTTGGTGCCCAGATCGCCCAGGCCGAGGATGCGCTCGCCGTCTGTGACGACGATGATCGCCGCCTCGGGGTACGGCCAGTTGCGCATCACCTTCTCGATCTGGCCGCGGTCGGCGCTGCTGATGTACAAGCCGCGCGGGCGGCGGTAGATGTGGCCGAACTGCTGGCATGCCAGCCCTACGGTCGGTGTGTAGATGATCGGCATCATCTCGTCCGGGTTGTCGGACACCACGCGATAGAACAGCGCTTCGTTGCGGTCCTGCAGTGCCTCGAGCAGGATGTACTTGGCCAGCGGCGTCTGCAGCCGGCGGAAGTTCTCCAGCACCCGCGTCACCTGATGCTCCTGCGTGCACACGTTGGGCGGCAGCAGTCCGCGCAGGCCGAGCGCCTCGCGCTCGCGTACGCTGAAGGCGGTCCCCTTGTTCAGGGTCGGATCGCGCAGCAGTGCCGCGCCGTGTGGAATCGGTGCTGCCCCGTCTATACCGCCCTTGGCGTTCGTCGATTGCATGTCTGGCCTCCCTTGGCCTGTTGTCTTCGCTGCCGCATCAGGTCTGTTCCGGTGCCATGCGGATCGCGCCGCACGGACGGTCGCGGGCTCATAGCCCATAACCTTTGCAGTAGTCGTCGTTGAACTCGAAGCGCTTGCCCGGTCCCAGCACGATCACGGCGTTGTCCGGGCAGACGCCGCAACAGGTGTCGCACTCGAAGCAGTTGCCGCAGGACAGGCAGCGGCGCGTAGCACCGCCGGCAGGCATCGCATGGCTGCAGCCGCTCAGCCGTGCAACCTGCCGTACTTGGCCTGCAACTGCTCCTGCGTCTCCACGTTTTTCGGGTCGGGGATGATGCAGTCGGCGGGGCAGACGTCGACGCATTGCGGCTGGTCATGCGCGCCGACGCATTCCGTGCATTTGGCCGGATCGATGAGGTAGATCGGCGAGCCGACGCTGATCGCATCGTTCGGGCACTCCGATTTGCACGCGTCGCAGGCGGTGCAATCGTCGTTGATGAGCAAGGCCATGGTGAACTCCTGTTCGTTGTTGGCAGGTAACGATGTGGCGGATGGCGGCCAGGCGACCTAGGCGAAGGAACTGCTGTAGGACTTCAGTGCCTTCATGTAATTCGATCGCTCGAATGCGGCCGGGTCCGGACAGGCATGCTGGCTGAGCGAGCCCTTCAGCTGCTTGACGGAGCTGTATTCGCGCTCGTTCATCCAGCGCTCCACGCCTTGCAGCAGCGTGCCGATATGGGTCGGGCCCTTTTGCAGCAGACTGCTGGCGAGCATCACGCAATCGGCGCCCGACAGCAGCAGCTTGAGCACGTCGTCGGTGGTGTGCGCGCCGCCCGTGGCGGCAAGGCTGGCGTTCACGCGGCCGTGCAGGATGGCGATCCAGCGCAGCGCCAGTCGCAACTCGTCGGACGTGGACAGCACCAGGTGCGAGGCCACCTCCAGTTCGTCGAGCATGATGTCGGGTTGGACGAATCGATTGAACAGCACCAGCCCGTCGGCGCCGGTGTCCACCAGGCGTTTGGCCATGTTGGCCATGGCGCTGAAGTACGGGGCGACCTTGACCGCCACCGGCACCTTGGTCTCGCTGCACACCGCGGTGACCAGATCGATGTAGCGCTGTTCGACCGTGGCACTGGTGTCGGCCGGGTCGGTGGCCAGGAAGTACACGTTCAATTCCACCGCGTCGGCGCCCGCGGTCTCGAACTGCCGGGCATAGCGGGTCCAGCCGCCGGTGGTGTAGCCGTTCAGGCTGGCGATCACCGGTACCTTCAGCGCCTGCTTGGCGTCGCCGATCAAACGCAGGTACTTGTCGGTGGCGTTGCCGGTCGGCTGCATCTCGGGGAAGAAGCCGCGCGCCTCGGGCGACACTTCGGCGCCGTGCAGCATCAGGTCGTGCATGGCCATCTCTTCGTGCTCGATCTGCTCTTCGAACAAGGACGGCAACACCACCGCGGCGGCACCGGCGTCCTCGAGCCGCTTCAGACTGTCGACCGTGGCGGTCAGCGGCGACGCCGACGCAACGATCGGGTTGCGAAGTTCCAGACCCAGATAACGGCTGCGCAGGTCGGCGCTCATTTCGTGCCCTCCTCGGGGGTGGATGCGGCGGGTGCCGGCGTGTCGATATGCTCGGTCACGGTGCGGTGCACGCCGGCGATCTGTTCGTACAGTGTCCAGCGCGCCTCGGCCTCGGCCTGGGCCTGCTTGCCGAGTGCCTTGGCGCGTGCCGGATCGGCCTGCGCCAGCATCGCGTAGCGGCCTTCCTTCATGGTGAACTGCTCGAGCGGCACCGTCGGCTTGCGCGAGTCGAGCTTCAACGGCTGGTCGGCGCCGCCCATGCCCAGCCGCGGGTCGTAGTGGTACAGGGTCAGGTAGCCGCTCTTGACGGCGTCGCGCTGGTGGCTGAAGCCGGTGGTCATGTCGATGCCGTGGGCGATGCAATGGCTGTAGGCGATGATCAGCGACGGCCCGTTCCACGCGGCCGCTTCCTGGAAGGTGCGCACTGTCTGCACCGGGTTCGCGCCGATCGCCACCTGCGCCACGTACACGTTGCCGTAGGCCATCGCGATCATGCCGAGGTCCTTCTTGCCGATCGCCTTGCCGGCGGCGGCGAACTTGGCCACCGCGCCACGCTGGGTCGACTTGCTGGCCTGGCCGCCGGTGTTGCTGTAGACCTCGGTGTCGAGCACCAGGATGTTGACGTTGCGGCCCGAAGCGAGCACGTGGTCCAGTCCGCCGTAGCCGATGTCGTAAGCCCAGCCGTCACCGCCCACGATCCACACGCTGCGGGTGACCAGGCTGTCGGCCACGGCGAGCAGCTGGGCGGCCTGCGGCACGCGCAGCGTCGGCAGGATCTGCTTGAGCTGCTTGACGCGAGCACGCTGCGCGGCAATCTGTTCGTCGTTGTCCTGCGCAGCGGTGAGCAGCGCGTCGGCCAGCTCGGGGCCGATCGCCTCGCGCAGCTCGGCAACGCGCATCTGCGCGAGCTGCTGCTGCGCATCGAGCGCCAGGCGCATGCCCAGACCGAACTCGGCGTTGTCTTCGAACAGGCTGTTGGCCCAGGTCGGACCCTGACCGCCGGCATTCGTCGAATACGGCGTGGTTGGCAGGTTGCCGCCGTAGATCGACGAGCAGCCGGTGGCGTTGGCGATCACCAGGTGATCGCCGTACAGCTGCGACAGCAGCTTCAGGTACGGCGTCTCGCCGCAGCCGGAGCAGGCCCCCGAGTACTCGAACAGCGGCTGGCGCAACTGCGAGCCGCGCAGGCCGTCGATCTTGTCGAAGCTCGGCCGCACTTCCGGCAGGCTGAGGAAGAACTCGTAATTGGCGCGCTCGACCTCCAGGTGATCGAGCTTGGGCGCCATGTTGATCGCCTTGTTCTTGACCGCGGTCTTGCTGCGCGTCGGGCACATGTCGACGCAGGCGCCGCAACCGGTGCAGTCCTCGGGCGCGACCTGCAGCGAATACAGCATGCCTTCGAGGCCGCTGCCGTCCTTGCGCGACCAGGGCACCGCCTTGAACCCGGGCGGCGCGTTCTTCATCTGTTCCGGCGTCAGCACGGTCTGGCGGATCGCGGCGTGCGGGCACACCAGCGGGCAGATCGCGCACTGCGTGCACAGCGTCTCGTCCCAGATCGGGATTTCCAGCGCGATGCTGCGCTTTTCCCACTGCGTGGTGCCGGTCGGGAAGGTGCCATCCACCGGCAGCGCCGAGACCGGCAGCAGGTCGCCCTTGCCGTCCATCATCATCGCGGTCACGCGCTGCACGAAGTCGGGTGCGGCTTTCGGCACGATCGGCCGGCGCGATACCAGCGAATCGGGCCGGGTTGGCACCTTCACCTCGGCCATGGCCGCGAGCGAGGCATCCACCGCGGCGAAGTTGCGGCTCAGCACCGTCTCGCCACGCTTGCCGTAGGTCTTGCGGATGGCTTCCTTGATCTTGTCGATCGCCTCGTCGCGCGGCAGCACGCCGGAGAGGGCGAAGAAGCAGGCCTGCGTCACCGTATTGATGCGCCCGGCCAGGCCCGCCTCGCGCGCGACCGCGAGCGCGTCGACGACGTAGAACTTCAATTGCTTGTCGATGATCGATTGCTGCGCCTCGCGCGGCAGCTTGTGCCACACCTCGTCCGCGGGGAAGGGGCTGTTCAGCAGGAAGGTCGCCCCGGGCCGTGCAAGCTCGAGCACGTCGAGCTTCTCCATGAACTCGAACTGGTGGCAGGCGACGAAGTCGGCCTGCCCGATCAGGTAGGTCGATTCGATCGGCACCGGCCCGAATCGAAGGTGCGACACCGTGATCGCGCCTGACTTCTTGCTGTCGTATACGAAGTAACCCTGCGCATGCAGCGGCGTGTTCTCGCCGATGATCTTGACCGTGTTCTTGGTCGCGCCCACCGTGCCGTCGGCGCCCAGGCCGTAGAACACCGCGCGTGTGACGCCCTTGGCCTCGGTGTCGAAGTCGCGCTCGGCCCGCAGCGACAAGTGGGTGACGTCGTCGTTGATGCCGACCGTGAAGTGGCGCTTGGGTCGCGCCTGCTTCAACTCGTCGAACACCGCCTTCGCCATCGCCGGCGTGTACTCCTTCGACGACAGGCCGTAGCGGCCGCCGATCACGCGCGGCATCGACATGTCGTCGGGCCAGCCTTCGGCCAGCGCGGCCAGCACGTCCTGGTACAGCGGCTCGCCCACGGCGCCCGGCTCCTTGGTGCGGTCGAGCACCGCGATCGACTTGACCGACTTCGGCAGCGCCGCGACGAAGCCTTGCACGTCGAACGGCCGATACAGGCGCACGGTGACCAGCGCAACCTTCTCGCCGGCGGCCGCGAGCTTCGCCACCGCCTCACGCGTGGCGCCGGTGCCCGAGCCCATCTGCACGATCACGCGTTCGGCGTCGGATGCACCGCTGGTCCAGAACAGGCTGTACTTGCGACCGGTCTGCGCGGCGAAGCGCTCCATCGCCTCGGTCACCAGGCCGGGCACGGCCGTGTAGTACGGATTGCAGGCTTCGCGCGCCTGGAAGTACACGTCCGGGTTCTGCGCGGTGCCGCGAATCACCGGGTTGTCCGGATTGAGCGCGCGCGAACGATGGGCCTGCACCAGTTCGTCGTCGATCAGCGCACGCGCCTGCTCTTCCATCAGCAGGTCGATCTTGTTGACCTCGTGGCTGGTGCGAAAGCCGTCGAAGAAGTGCAGGAAGGGCACGCGTGACTTCAGCGTCGCCATGTGGGCGATCATCGCCAGATCCTGCGCTTCCTGCACCGACGAGGATGCCAACAAGGCGAAACCGGTGGTGCGCGCCGCCATCACGTCGGAGTGGTCGCCGAAGATCGACAGCGCATGCGTGGCCAGTGTGCGCGCGGCGATGTGGAACACGGCGGGCGTCAGCTCGCCGGCGATCTTGAACATGTTGGGCAGCTTCAGCAGCAGGCCCTGCGAGGCCGTGAAGGTGGTGGTCAGCGCGCCGGCCTGCAGTGAGCCGTGCACCGCGCCCGCGGCGCCGGCCTCGCTCTGCATTTCGATCACTTCGGGCACCTGGCCCCACAGGTTCTTCTGCCCAGCCGCCGACCAGGCGTCGGCCAGTTCGCCCATCGTGGACGAGGGCGTGATCGGGTAGATCGCGATCACCTCGCTGCACAGGTGGGCGATGCGCGCGGCGGCTTCGTTGCCGTCAAGGACGTACGGATGTTTCATCGGGTTCTCTCTGCCGCTGACTCGTTACAGGATGCCGGCCTTGCCGCTTTGCCAGCGGCGATACTCGGTGGTCAGCAGTTCGACATGCTCGCGCTCTTCCGCGGCGAGTTCGCGGTACAGGTCGCGTTCGATCGAGCCCGCCGCAGCGCGCTCGCCTTCCGCAGTGAAGAAGTCGACCGCGCGCTGCTCGAACGCGATGGCGATGCGGAACAGGTTGGCCGGGTCTTCCGGCTTGTTCTCGACGCCGGCGAAGATCGCGGCGCGGTCGAACTGGAAGTCTTCCGAGGGTTCCGGCAGATCCGCGTGGTAACGCTTGGACAGCGTTGCCATGTGCTCCGTCTCCATCTCGGCAAAGCGGCCAAACAGGTCGCGCAGCTCCGGATGGGTGGCGTCGCGCGCGGCGCGCTCGTAGAACGCCTTGCCGCCGAGTTCGATCTCGAACGCCTTGCGCACCGCGGTCATCGCCGCGTCGCCCTCGACCGCTCCGCGCTCGAACAGTTCGAGCTTGCCTTTGCAGTACGGGCACAGGCCGTAAGGGAAGGCAAAGCCCTCGGCGATCTTGTGGCAGGAGGTGCAGCGCCAGCGCAATTCCTGGCCGGCACAGCAGATGTAGGACTCGTCGCCCTCCAGCGGGCGGCGGCAGCGCGGGCACAGGGTCATGGCTTGGCCTCGGCAGTGGTGGATTCGGCGGTGGCGGCAGGCGTAGCGGCCGGTCCCGGCGGAACATAGGCGTCCGCGTCTTCCTGTGTGATCGGCCACTTGGACTTGCCGCCGGCCAGGTACGCGGCGATCGCGCGTGCGGCGCGGCGGCCGGCGCCCATTGCCAGGATCACGGTGGCGCCGCCGGTGACGATGTCGCCGCCGGCAAACACGCCTTGGACGCTGGTGGCCTGCGTGACCTCGTCGGCGACGATGTAGCCCCACTTATTGAGATTCAGGCCCGGCGTGGACTTGGTGATGATCGGATTGGCGTTGGTGCCGAGCGCGTAGATCACGGTGTCGCAGTCAAGCTCGACGAACTCGTCGAGCGGCACCGGTTTGCGGCGGCCCTTTTCGTCCGGCTCGCCGAGCATCATCTTCTGCACCCGTATCCCGCCCACGTTGCCGTCGGCGTCGACCCGGATCTCGACCGGTGCGTGCAGGAAGAAGAATTCGATGCCTTCCTCCTTCGCGTGGCGCAGTTCCTCGATGCGCGCAGGCGCTTCGGCCTCCGAGCGGCGGTAGACGCAGCGTACGGTCGGCGTGCCCAGCCGCTTGGCCACGCGCAGGCAGTCCATCGCGGTGTTGCCGGCACCGATCACCACCACGCTCTTGCCAACCGTGACCGGGGTGTCCAGGTACGGAAACTTGTCGCCGCCCATCAGGTTCACGCGGGTGAGGAACTCGTTGGCCGAATAGACTTGGCCGGCAAACTCGCCCGGAATGCCGAGGAACGACGGTGCGCCGGCACCGGCGCCGACGAAGACGGCGTCGAACCCGCGCTCGTCCATCAGCTGCGAAATCGAGAAGGTCTTGCCGACCACCTTGTTGGTCTCGAAGGCCACCCCCATCGCCTTCAGCGTGTCCACCTCGCGCGCGATGATCTCGCGCGGCAAGCGGAACGACGGGATGCCGTACTGCAGGACGCCGCCGACCACGTGCAGCGCCTCGAACACCGTGGGCTCGGCGCCATAGCGCACGAGATCCGCCGCCACCGCGAGCCCCGACGGGCCGGAGCCGACGATCGCCACCTTGCCCAGCTTCCTGTCGATCGTCGGCGGCACGTACTTCGCGGGGGGTGCGTTGTCGCCGATGAAGCGCTCCAGCCGGCCGATCGCCACCGACTCCATCGGCGTCTTCTTGTTGCGGCCGACCTGACACTGCGCCTCGCACTGCGATTCCTGCGGGCACACGCGGCCGCACACCGACGGGAATAAATTGGACTCGTTGATCACCGCGCGCGCGCCATCCAGATCGCGCACCAGCAGGTGGCGGATGAAGCGCGGGATGTCGATGCCAACCGGGCAGCCGTCGATGCAGGTGGGCTTGGTGCACATGATGCAGCGCTCGGCCTCGGCCAGCGCATCGTGCAGCGAGTAGCCGAGGTTCACTTCCTTGAAGTTGCGCGAGCGCTCGAGCGCGTCGCGCTCTGGCATCGGCGTGGCGTGCGGCGGCAGGTCCTTGAACTTCTTGTAGTTGCGCTTGCCTTCGACGAACAACTGCTGCTCGACCTGGCACACGTGCGCGTAGTCGCTGCTGGCCTTGCTCTCTTCGCCCTTGAAACGCTTCTGGCGCAGCATCAGCTCCTTGAAGTCGACCTGGTGGCCGTCGAAGTCGGGGCCGTCGACGCAGGCGAACTTGATCTCCTTGCCCACCGTGACACGGCATGAGCCGCACATGCCGGTGCCGTCGACCATGATTGCGTTCAGCGACACCATGGTCTTCACGCCGAACGGCCGCGTGGTCTCGACGCAGGCGTTCATCATCGGCAGCGGGCCGATGGCGACCACCAGATCCGGCTGGTCCTTCTCCAGCACTTCCTGCAGCGCGGCGGTGACGAAGCCGGGCTTGCCGTAGCTGCCGTCGTCGGTGCAGACGATCAGCTGGTCGCAGTAGCGCCCGAAGGTGTCTTCCCAGAACACCAGGTCCTTGTTGCGGAAACCGACGATGCCGGTGGTGCGGTTGCCGGCCTGCTTGAAGGCGCGCAACTGCGGGTAGACGGGTGCGATGCCGAGGCCGCCGCCCACCAGAACCACATGGCCGACGGCTGCCACGTGCTGCGGCAGCCCCAGCGGGCCGACAAAGTCGGCAAAGCTGTCGCCTTCCTTGTAGAGGTCGCGCATCTCGATCGTGGACTTGCCCAGCGCCTGCACCACCAGCGTGACGGTGCCGCGCTCGCGGTCGTAGTCGGCCACGGTCAGCGGAATGCGTTCGCTCCCCTCATGCAGCCGCAGCATCACGAAGTGACCGGGCTCGGCCGATCGGGCCACGTCCGGGGCCAGCACTTCCCACAGGAAGGTGGTCGGCGAGAACGCTTCGCGGCGGAGGATCTGATACATGTCAGGCCTGATGGTTGGAGGTTGATTGGTTCATTGCCGGCAGCCGGCGGGCGTGCCGGGGCTGCTGCCATGGCCGGCATCGGTGCCAACTCGGCAGCCTTCAACCCCCTGGCGTTGGCGCGGCGGTGAGTTCGTGTCTGCCTGCGGCCATGACTGCCATCTAGGCGCGTGTCGCGTCAGGCTCGCCGGGAGACAGCGTTGCCCCGGTGCCGCTGTGCGGCGACCCGTGGTGCCGAACGGCATGGATGCCGGGCGCCTGCCCGCCCGCATGTCGAAACGCACCACACCGAGCGCATCGATGTCGGCCGCAATGCTGATCGGCTGGCCGGCGAAAGTGACTTGCGGCCGGCACCGTCCGATCGCCTCGGCAGGCGCAAGCATCTGGGCACCGGACACCACGCCCTGCGCACCGCGGCCATGCATGCGGGTCTCGACCATGTCTCCTCGTCTCCTTGTGGCAATGCCAAGTGGTGCAATGGCCTGCCATCTTGCGCAACCGTTCGAGCGAATAGTCCCTCGTGTGTGCAGCCCGAACTTGATGGCTGTCAAGCGCAATGGATGCGGCGCGCATCGTGGGACGCTGCCAGATCGCCAAGACAAGGAGCCCCTTGCGCGAGGGCGGGTATGGCCGCGCGTGCGGCGTGGTCCGCAGCGTGGACGCGGCGGCTAGCGCGTGTCAGCGAGCAAGGTGTCGATGCAGCGCAGGAACGCGACGATGTCGAGCGGCTTGGTCAAGTACTCCCTGACGCCGGCGCTGCGTGCTTGTGCCATGTCGCTCGGTGACGCATCGGCCGACAGTGCCACCGAACGAACGTGCGCGAGGCCGGGCAATCGCCGCACCTCGCGCAGCAGGGCAAGTCCCGTGGTGTCCGGCAGGCGCATGTCGAGCAGGATCAGATCAGGCTGACAGACCGGCGCCATCAGCAGTGCGCTCGCACCGTCGGGCGCCGGAAACAGTGACACGCCCGGGCGATACAGCAGGAACTGCTGCACCAGCTCCATGTTGGATGGGTGGTCCTCGACGTAGAGCACGGAGCCGCAGATGTCATTGCGGGTCTGAACGTCTTCAGAGCCGGTCGAGGCGGCGTTGGTCGAGATGGCGGCACCCGTCATCGAGGGCGAGGGTGGCGGCAGCGTGGCGCCGGGCGCCGAACGCAGCGTCAGGCGGAACTCGCTGCCCACGCCGGGTTCGCTCGACGCCTCGAGCCTGCCGCCCATCTGCTCGGCCAGTTTCAGCGCGATCGTCAGGCCGATGCCGGTGCCTTCGATCTTGGCCGACTCCAGCCCGAGCCGGTTGAAGGGCTGGAACAGCTTGTCCATCTTGGTGGCGCTGATGCCATGCCCGGTGTCACGCACGGTGATCGTGCACCAGCCCGGCTCCACCGACGACACGTCGATGTCGACGTGGCCGCGTTCGCGGTTGTACTTCACCGCATTGGACATCAGGTTCAGCATGACCTGCTTCAGGCGTGTGCGATCGGCCAGCACCATAGATGCCGCAGTACTGCTGACATGCAGGCCGAGTTGCACGCGCCGCAGCGTTGCGTCAGCGTCGATCAGCGTCAGGCACTCGTCGAGTACGTGGCGCACGACCACCGGGTGGATCTCGATGCGGGCCGCACCTGCTTCGATGCGCGACAAATCGAGCACTTCGTTGATCAGGTCCAGCAGGTGCCAGCCGGCCTGGCGGATGTGGTCGACGCGCTCGACCTGTTCGCTGTTCAGCGGCTGGCGACCGTCGAACTGCAGCAACTGCGTGAAGCCGAGGATCGCGTTCAACGGCGTGCGCAACTCATGGCTCATACGCGACAGGAACTCGCTCTTGGCCGCGCTCGCACGTTCGGCTGTGTCCTTGGCCCGCAGCGCGGACTCGGCCTGGTGTCTTTCAGTGATGTCCCAGTTGACGCCGAGGAGCGAGCGGCCGGCGGCGCCATCGCGCAGCAGGCCGCGCCCGGCAATCCAGCGCAAGCTGCCATCCGGCAACAGCACGCGAAACTCTGACTCGAAGCGGCGCCCGCTGTACATCGACTCGTCGACGGCGGCATTGACGCCCGGCAGATCAACGGGGTGCACCGCCTGCCGCCAAATGTCGTGCGGCACGCCGTCGGCCGGCTCGCGCCCGAACAGCTGATACATCTGCGTGTCCCAGATCAGCTCGCCATCGGCGACCACGTGCTCCCAGACCCCGAGCCCGGTCGCGCTGGCGGCCAGCAGCATGCGATCGAGCAGATCACGCGCGGTGCGCTCGGCGGCCAGCGCACTTTGCTCCATCTGCACGCGCTCGGTGATGTCCCAGTTGACGCCCACCACCCGCGCCACCTTGCCGTTCACGCACATCTCACCGCGGCCGCGTGACGCAAGCCAGCAGGTGTTGCCGTTGGGATGGACGACGCGAAACTCGATGTTGAACGGTCCGCCCGCGGTCGATGCGCGTTCAAGCGCCTGCCGGGCCAGCATGCGGTCCTCGGGGTGGACCACCTCAATCCACTTACGCGGAATGAACGACTCGCGGGTGTGGCCGTAGAGCGCATACATGCGATCGTTCCAGCGCACCCGCGTCAGCTGCGGCTCCAGCTCCCAGATGCCGAGACCAACGGCGTCGGCCACCAGCTCGATGCGGCGTGCCAGCTCATCGCGCTCATGCTCGGCCTGGCGCAGGTGCGTGACATCGATGGCGGTGCCGATGGCGCGCCAGGGCGCACCGTCGGGGTCGCGCTCGACCACCCCGCGCGTGACCATGTGCACGATCCCGCCATCGGGCTTGACGATGCGGTACTCGTACTCGACCGGTCGCAGCTCGTCGATCATGCGCTGCCAGGCCCGCTCGACCACGCCGCGGTCGTCGGGATGGACCATCTTCTTCAGCACCTCGTCGCTTGAGGGTGCGCGTTCCGTCGGCAGCAGACCCTGCAGCGTGAACATGGTCGGATCCCAGGTGCCCTCGTCGGTGGCCAGATCGCGTTCCCAGGCACCGATACCGCTTGCCTCCGCGGCCAGGCGCAGACGGCGCAGTGCATCGCGCAGGCGCAACGTAGTGTTGCGCGCTTCGGTCACGTCCAGCACGGCGCCGAGCATGCGACGAGGCTGTCCGTCCTCTTCGTGCTCGATGCAGGCCTGACGCGAGACGACGGTGCAGATCGTGCCGTCGGCGCGGCGGATGCGGAACTCTGCCTCGGTATGGGCGCCCGCTTCCGGGATGTCATGCGTGGTCCTGCGCACCACGGCCTGGTCTTCCGGCAGCACGTAGCGATCGAGCAACTCCTGGAACGTGGGGGTCGGGGCGTCGGGCGGCAGGCCGAAGATGCTCTTGAGATTGGCGTCCCACAGCATCGCGCCGTCGGGCAGGCTGGTATGCCACAGGCCGAGTCCGAGCACGCTGCCGGCCAGTTGCAGCCACCGGTAGGTCTCCTTGGCCCGCCGCTCGGCGAGCACGCGCTCGGTGGTGTCGGTATGCAGGTGCAGATAGCGCCTGACGGTGCCGGTGTCGTCGGGCATCGGCCGCACTTCGACCAGCGCCCAGTACGGCTGGCCGTTCTTGCGATACAGCTTGATCTCGATGTTGTCGACCGGCTCACCGCGCTGGCGCTGGGTGCGGGCCGCTTCCCACTCGGGCGATTGCTCCGAGTCGCTGCGATTGAGCACCTCGCGCGGCGTCAGCCCCTCCACCTCGTCGAGCGTCCAGCCGGTGACGCGGGTGAAGCTCGGATTCACCCACTCGATGCAATCCTCGGTGTCGGTGATCATTACCAGGCTGGCGGTGGTCTCGGCCACCGCGGCCAGGGTGAACAGCAGGTCGATCTTGCGCGCTGCTTCCGCTTCGCGCTCGTCCTCGATCGCAGCCTGCAGCGACGGTTGCGACATGCGCAGCAGTCCGTCGTTCACTTGCCGGTCGATTCGAACAGCAGCGTGAGCACCACTTGGTGCTCGTCCGTCATGTGGCCGAGTGCCGCCTCCACTGCCTGCCAGTCACCCTGCAGCGCCGGATGCTCCAGTTGCAGGCACATCTGTGCCAGCCGCATCGCACCCATGAATTCCGCGCTCGCCTTCAACGCCTGCGCCGTGCGGACCATCGACGAGGCATCGCGCTGCTGCTGGGCACGGCGCAACGCTTCAAGCAGTTGCGCCGAGCGCAACGCAAACGACTCGGTGACCGTGGGGGCGAAGCTGCGATCGCCTGGACGACTCTCGTTGAGCCGGCGGACGGTGGCGCGCAGCCGCGACACGTCGGAGTTGGTGGGGTCGATCTCGCACGCCGCGGCTTCACCGAGTACGCGTTCCAGCGTGGCGCTGAGCGTGGCGGCCTGGATCGGCTTGGCCAGGTGATCGTTGAAGCCGGCGACCAGACAGCGCAACCGATCGCTCTCCGAGGCGTAGCCAGTGACCGCGACCACCGCCAGGGGCCGGCGCTTGGCCTGCGCCTCATGCTCGCGCAGGCGATGCAGCACCTCGAACCCATCGAGGCCCGGCATGCCCAGGTCGAGCATCAGAATGTCGAACTCGCCACTGAGCGCCTGGCTCAATGCCTGGGTCGAGTCACCCTGGGCCTGCGCCTTGTGTCCAAGCAGGGACAGCAGGTGCGTCTGGAAACTGCGCGACAGCGGGTCATCGTCGACGACAAGGACCCGGATCGGCGTCCGCAACCTGGCGGGTGTCGATCCGCTGGCCGTGGCCGCATCGGCGGGGGCAGGTGTTGAATTCACGTGACGTATCAAATCCGTTCGCCATTCGCCGCGGGGTTGTCGAGGCGATGCAAGACTGCACGGGTTGACACGTACCTTGTCTGACGGGGATCACATGTCCGCTTTGCGCAATGGCCGCGGTGGGGTCTTCTGATCAGGCCGGTGTAGTGGGTTGCGTTCGCCGGACGCGTCCCGCGTTGGCCGACTCGTCCAGGATTGCAGCCCGGAGGGGCCGCGCGCTCTGGACGAAAAAATGCCCGACAGGAACAGTCGGGCACGGGGAGGGGTGGTGGAGGCGGCGGGAATCGAACCCGCGTCCGCAGATGATCCGCAGACAGCTCTACATGCGTATCCGACTTATTTGAGTCTCACTGTGCGTTTAGCCAATCGGCGGGCCGACGCACAGCCAGTCGCTGATTCTCGGCACCGACGTCGCGACTCCGCCGGTGATCAGCCTCTGTAAATGGCGCTGCTGTTACTTGCGTAACCTAGTCCAGAGACAAACTAGTGCAGCGTCTCACCGGTATTAAGCGGCGAGAGCGAAACGCTCGTCGTTGGCGTTTGTGGTTTTCCAGCTGATTTACGAGGTGACTGGACCTCGGCATGCACTGCCGTGTTTCACGACCCACGTCGAAACCAGGTCGCCCCCGAAAGCGAATGAAGTGTACGCGGTACGTCAGGGCATCGTTCGACAAATCAAGACCACCCATCCGAATCGCGTAGGCGGCAGTCCAGCCACTCAACGTTGCGACCCGGGGTCAGCTTGTCCCCGACTGCGGCACGCTCTTGCGTTGGAGCCTGATGTCATTCGACTGTGGCAAGAAGCAATTCACGCAAGTCGGCGGGTGTGTCGGCGATGTGATCGGCGTTCCAGCTCTCGATCGGTGTCGCCTCGCCCAGGTAACCGTAGCGCACTGCGATCGTGCTCATGCCGGCGGCGCGGCCGGC
Source organism: Burkholderiaceae bacterium (assembly GCA_022843955.1). Classification (GTDB taxonomy): domain Bacteria; phylum Pseudomonadota; class Gammaproteobacteria; order Burkholderiales; family Burkholderiaceae_F; genus JALHMQ01. The sequence continues at coordinate 2,746 of JALHMQ010000012.1, read as the reverse complement.
GGTGATGTCGCGCAGGTCGTCGCCCACATAGACGGCGTCGGTGGCCGACAGTCCGGCGGCTGCTGCGGCGTAGAGCAGCGGTGCGGGATGCGGCTTGGCGTGCGCGGTGGTGTCGCCGCTGACCACGCAGGCGGCGCGCCGGTACAGATCCAGCGCGCGCACCAGCGGATCGGTGAAGCGGGCCATCTTGTTGGTGACAATGCCCCAGCGCCGTTGGTCCCGCTCGAGCATGTGCAACAACGCGTCGATGCCGTCGAACAGGCGCGAGTGCACGCACAGCGCGGCTTCATAGCGGGCGAAGAACTCATCGCGCAGCGTGTCGTAGGTGCCGTCTTCCGGCACGACGCCGAACGCCCGGCCGAGCAGGCCGCGCGCACCATGGCTCGCCAGCGGACGCAGATCGGCGTACGCCAACGCATCAAGGCCGCGCGACAGACGCATCGCGTTGGCCGTGGCTGCCAGGTCGGGGGCAGTGTCTGCCAGGGTGCCATCGAGGTCGAACAGGACCAGGCGAGCGCGATGCGGTGGGCTCACGGCTGGGGCTTTCGACACGCCATGAAGTAGTTCACGTCAGTATCGGCTTCCATCGCGAAGTGGTGCGTGACCGGGTTGTAGGTCAACCCGATCAGTTCGCTGGTCGCAAGACCGGCAGCGCGCGCAAAGGCAGACAGCTCACTGGGCTTGATGAACTTCGCGTACTCGTGCGTGCCGCGCGGCAGGAGACCGAGCACGTACTCGGCACCCAGGATCGCGAACACGAACGCCTTGGGATTGCGGTTGATGGTGGAGAACACGACCCAGCCGCCCGGCTTGACGAGGTTGGCGCAGGCGCGCACCACGCTGGCAGGGTCGGGCACGTGCTCGAGCATTTCCATGCATGTGGCGACATCGAAGCTGCCCGGCTCCCTGGCGGCGAGGTCCTCCGCCGACGTGTGGCGGTAGTCGACAGTAGCGCCGGACTCGAGCGCGTGCAGTTCTGCCACCTTGAGCAGCTTGGCTGCCAGATCTATGCCGACCACCTGCGCCCCCTTGTTCGCCATCGCTTCGGACAGCACGCCCCCCCCGCAGCCGACGTCGACGACGCGCGTGCCCATGAGCGAGACCTTGCGATCGATCCACTGCAGGCGCAGCGGATTGAGCTCGTGCAGCGACCGCATCGCACCCTGCGGATCCCACCAGCGATGTGCAATGTCACTGAAGCGCTGCAGTTCGGCGGGGTCGGCGTTGGCGTTCATGGTCGGTGCTTCAATGGACGGATCGTTTCGAATGTTATCCGCTGCCGCTTGGCGCACTTGCGGGGTGCGCGCATCGCCGAGGGAAACCGGGCGACAGGCGAAAAAAAGCCCCGCGCAAAGCGCGGGGCCTGGTCTTCTTGCAAAGACGATCGTTACTTGACGACGGTCTTCGTTCCGACGATCTCGATCTCGACGCGGCGGTTCTGCTGCCGGCCTTGAGCGGTCTTGTTGTCGGCTATCGGTTGACGCGAGCCTTTGCCTTCCGTGTAGATACGGTTCGGCTCGACGCCTTTGTCGACCAGGAACTTCTTCACTGCTTCGGCGCGCGCCAGGGACAGGCGCTCGTTCAGGGCAGCGCTACCGGTGCTGTCGGCATGACCGACCACCACGATGACTTCGAGCTTGTAGCCCTGCTCGCCGTGACCGCGTGCCTTCTGTGACAGCTCTTCGAGCTGCTTTTGCGCACCCGGACGCAGCGTCGACTTGCCCGTGTCAAACAGCGCATCGCCAGACAGCGTGGCGCGCTCAGTGACCGGAACCGGCGGAGGCGGCGGGGGAGGTGGCGGCGGAGGTGGTGGTGGTGGCGGCGGTGCTGCCGGCGGCGGAGGTGGCGCTGGCGGCGGCGGGGGTGGCGGTGGTTCGCACACTTCCTTCGGCAGGGCTGCCTTGTCGCAGGCGCATCCGGCGCCCTTCGGGCCGTCGATACCTGCCAGTTGTGGCGTCCATGCCGGCGTACGCCAGCACAGGCCAAACGGGTCGATCACGACGTTCCCGCGTGGATCCAGAACATAGGCCGGTGCATTCTTGGCACCAGCGATGTCTTTCCCTTGCGCAAACGCCGCGCCTGACGCGACCACCATCGCCGTAGCGACCAGGCAGCCGAGCTTCGCGGTTTTTTTCATGTTTCTCCTCTCAGGTAAACGCAGAAAAGACCAACTGCGCAGGACCCAACGTTGTCCTTGACCGACTATACCGCGCGACCTTGACACTTCGCACTCGCGGCAAGGCGCAGCGTGTTGCTCTGACGCACGTGGGTCAAAAAAAGAAGCCCCGCAGGGCGGGGCTTCAAGTTCAGGACATATCGATGCGCTAGCGCTTGATCGGTCGGGTTCCCACGACTTCGATCTCGACCCGGCGGTTCTTTGCGCGGCCGTCAGCGGTGCGGTTATCGGCGATCGGCTGTGACTGGCCTTTGCCATCGGTGTAGATCCGGTTCGGATCGATACCCGCAGCCACCAGTTGCTTCTTCACGCTTTCAGCGCGACTTTGCGACAGTCGCTGGTTGGCGGCGGCGTTGCCGACGTTGTCGGTATGGCCGGTCACGATCACCACTTCCAGCGCGATCCCCTTGATCTTCTGGACCAAGTCATCGAGAACCACGGAGTCGCGATCACCCAGCGTACGTGCCGTGGCGAAGCGCACTTCCGCGGCCAAGGTCACCTTCTCGCTCGTGGGCGCCGGAGGTGCTGGTGGCGGCGGGGGCGGCGGTGGGGGCGGCGGTGGGGGCGGCG
>JALHMQ010000011.1 GCA_022843955.1 Burkholderiaceae bacterium | reverse complement strand
TCAGGTTTCGGAAAGCACCGGCATATGTTGAACTCGCCTAAGTTATTGATAAACCTGCTGTATCGGGCTGCGGCGTAGTCCAGCGAATTTCGGTGCTGGAGTCATCGTGAAATAAAAAAGTGCGGTCGAGCCGCACTTTTTCACGCTTCAAGCGAAGGGGGCGAACTCGTGCGGGCTGGTCAGCTGCCGGTCAACGTAGTTCGGAACATCGCCTGCCCTTTCGTCATCACCGTGATTGCCAATCAAGTCTTGGTAGGCGCGATTGGACTCGAACCAACGACCCCCACCATGTCAAGGTGGTGCTCTAACCAGCTGAGCTACGCGCCTGCGTGCAATGCAGGGCGCGGATGATACACGACGGTCTTGGTCATCACTGCCTTTGCCGACGCTAGCGACGGCGTGCCGCGATCACGCCCTTCACCTCGGCAACCTGGGCAAGCGCGCGCCGCACGCCTGCCGCGTCATTGACCTCCAGGGTGAACTGCATTTGTGCCTCGCCGCGCAGGCTCAACGTGTTCACGCCAACGACGTTGAGCTTCTCGCGCGCGAACACTTCGGAGATGTCGCGCAGCAGACCTTGGCGGTCCTGCGCCAGCACCACCACGTCCACCGGGTACTGCACTTCCTTGCCGGCGCCGGGTGCGCCCCAGGCCACATCGATGACCCGCTCGCCTTGCCGCTGCATCAACGCCATCGCGTTCGCGCAACTGGCTCGATGGATCGACACGCCCTTGCCGCGCGTGACGAAACCCACGATGTCGTCCGGCGGCACCGGCCGACAGCATCGTGCCAGGCTGGTGAGCAGCGAGTCGACTCCCACCACCAACACCTGTCCCTTGCCGGCGGGCGACACCTTCGGCTTGCCGACGAGAATCGGCGGCGCTTCCTCGACTACCACCGGGGCCACCGTCAGCGCCTGCTCGATGCTGCGCAGGCTGAATTCCTCCTTGGTCGCCGCCACGCACAGGTCGTCGACCGACGCGTAACCAAGTCGGCGCGCCAGGTCCTCCAGCTTCGCCGTGCTACGGCCAAGACGAGCAAGCTCCTTGTCGACGAACTCGCGCCCGGCGACGATGGCCTGCTCGGTTTCCTGCGCGTTGAACCAGGCGCGCACCTTGGCGCGCGACCGCTGACTCGCGAGATAGCCCAGGTCCGGGTTGAGCCAGTCGCGGCTTGGCCCACCGGCCTTGGCCGCAATCACCTCCACCGTTTGGCCCGTGGACAGCGCTGTGCTCAGGGGCACCATGGCGCCGTCGACCTTCGCGCCGCGGCAGCGATGACCCAGTTCAGTGTGCAGGTGGTAGGCAAAGTCGATCGCGGTGGCGCCGCGCGGCAACTCGACCACGCGCGCCTGCGGCGTCAGCACGTAGATGCGGTCGTCCTGCGGACCCGCGGGCACGCTGGCATCGGCGGTCGACTCGACCTCCTGTCGCCATGCGAGCAGTTGCCGCAGCCAGGCGATGCGCTCGTCCTCGCCTGCCTGGCCAGCGCCACGCACGCCAGGCGTGACGGCCTCCTTGTAGCGCCAGTGCGCGGCGACGCCGAGTTCCGCCAGCGCGTGCATCTGCCGGGTGCGGATCTGGATCTCAAGCGGGCGGCCACCGGGATCGAGCACCACCGTGTGCAGTGACTTGTAGCCGTTGGCCTTGGGCCGTGCGATGTAGTCGTCGTACTCGGCGGTGATCGGCGTGAACCTCTCATGCACCAGGGACAGCACCTGGTAACACTGCGCCACCTCGTCGACGATGACGCGCAATGCGCGCACGTCGAACAGGTCGTCGAACGCCAGTTGCTTGGCCTGCATCTTCGACCAGATGCTGTAGATGTGCTTGGGTCGGCCGTTGACTTCGGCGCGCAGGCCAGCACTGGCGAGCATGTCGCGCAGCACCGTCTGCGCCTCTTGAATGAAGCCCTCGCGCTCCACGCGTTTTTCATCGAGCAGACGCGCGATCCGCTTGTAGGTGTCGGGCTCGATGAAACGAAACGCCAGGTCTTCCAGTTCCCACTTGAGCTGCCAGACACCCAACCGGTTCGCCAGGGGCGCATAAAGATCCAGCGTTTCACGGGCCAAGCGCTCGCGTACGCCCGGCTCCCCGCCCTCGTCCTTGTGCGCGGCATACCAGCGCAGTGTCTGCAGTCTTGACGCCAGTCGCAGAAGCACCACGCGCAGGTCATTGCACATCGCCAGCAACATGCGGCGCAGCGCCTCGGCCTGACCTTCAGCGTGCGACTCATTGCGCGCGCGGGTGCGCTCTGACAGCCGCATCAGCTGGCGCAGGTCGCCCACCAGCGCCGTCACCGATGCGCCGAAGCGAGCGCGCATCCAATCGTCGGCGTCGCGCAGCACATCGTGCACACCGAACAGGTACCCCGCTGCCAGCAGGTCCGCGTCGTCGCGCAGCGGCCGCGCGATCTCGACCATGCCGTCTGCATGCTCGAGGTAAGGCTCGCCGGTGCGCAATTTGCGATCAACGTACAGGGACGACACCAGGGCGCGCGCGGCAGCCGGGTCGACCAGCGGCACCACCTGCGCACTTGGCGGCGCGGCGCGATTCCGTGGAGAGGAAGGATGGTGTTTGACCGACATGGGAGGCGTCCTGTAGCGGCATTCTAGGAGCCGGATTCCGGCGCTGCGGCACAATTCCTCATATGTTCAAGTCGCTTCTCGCCCGATTGGGCGCCGCCAGCCGAGTCGCCATCCCGGACGACCTGTGGCTGACCACGGTGACGAACCTGCCCTATGTCGCTGCGCTGGACGACATCGATCAATCGCGCTTGCGCACCTTGAGTGAGAAACTGCTGGCCGAGAAGGAAATGTCGGCGGCTGGCGGGCTCGAGCTCGACTCGCCGATGCAGGTCCTGATCGCCGTGCAGGCCTGCCTGCCTATCCTCAACCTGGGGATCGACTGGTATCGCGGCTGGTCCAGCATCGTCGTCTACCCGAGCGAGTTCCTGGTGCCGCGCGAGATCACTGACGACAGCGGCGTGGTCCATGAGTACACCGAGCCAATCAGCGGTGAAGCCTGGGACGGTGGGCCGCTGATCGTCTCGTGGGAGGACATCCAGGGCACCACGCCTGATGCCGCCTGGAGCTACAACGTCGTCATCCACGAGTTCACCCACAAGCTGGACATGCTCAACGGCGCACCCGATGGCGTGCCGCCCTTCGACCGCGAGCTTCATCCGACGATCGACCCCAACGAATGGCGCACCGCGCTGCACGACGCATTCGAGCGCCTGAACGCGGAGATCGACTTGATCATCGAGGAGATGCCGACCGACATCGATCCGGACTCCACCGCAGCCGACGCGCACTATGCGCACCTGCCGCTGGATCCCTACGCAGGGCAGGACGAGGGCGAGTTCTTCGCGGTGTCGAGCGAGCAGTTCTTTGTCAATCCGGTCCGGCTGCAGCAGGCGTTCCCTGACTGGTACGCACAGCTGTCTCTGTTCTTTCAGCAGGATCCGCTGGCGCGCGGGCGGGGATGACCGGCCCGTGAAAGAACTGTTGATCGTCTGGCATTCGATGACGGGCGGCTCTGCCCTCATGGCACGCGCGGCGGCGGACGCAGCGCGTTGCGAAGAAGCGGTCCGCGTGCGCATGCGGCGCGCGAACGAGGCCGGCGGCGATGACCTCCTCGCAGCCGACGGCTACCTGTTCGTCTGCCCGGAGAACCTCGCCACCATGGCGGGCGTGATGAAGGACTTCTTCGACCGCAGCTACTACGCCGCGCTCGATCGAATCAACGGCCGGCCGTATGCGCTGCTCGTGTGTGCAGGCAGCGACGGCCAGGGCGCGGTGCGGCAGGTGCAGCGCATCTGTACCGGGCTGCGCCTGCGCGAGGTGGCCCCGGCGACCATCGTCATCACCCACGCCCAAAGCCCAGAGCGAATCCTCGCGCCGAAAGACATTGCGGGCGATGACCTGGAACGCTGCCGCGAGGTCGGCAGCGCGCTCGCCGCCGGACTGGCAGCCGGCGTTTTCTAGCTCAGCCGCCGCCGCCGTCGGTGTCGGCCAGCGCGGCCGTGACCATGATCTCGACCTTCCAGCCAGGCTTGGCCAGGGCAGCCTCCACGGTGGCCCGCGCCGGCTTGCCGGCCGTGGCGATCCAACTGTCCCAGACCGCGTTCATTGCGGCGAAGTCCGCCATGTCCGCCAGGAAGATCTGCGCCGCCAGCAGGTTCTGCTTGCTGGTGCCGGCCCGCGCCAGCAGCTGATCCACCGCGCTCAGTACCTGGCGGGTCTGGCCGGTGATGTCGGCCGACGCGTCCGCGGCGACCTGGCCGGCGAGCCAGACAATGCCGTTGCAGATCACGGCTTCGGACATGCGTACACCTGCATCCAGGCGGGTAATGCTTGCCATTGCGTTCACTCCTGAGTCAGAAAATCGCGCACGACGCCGATCTGGTCATCGTGCATGAACATCGGCGCGTGGCCCACGCCCGCAAACTCCACCAGCCGCGCGCGCGGCCCGGTTTCAACCATGCGCTGCGCGGTGGCTCGCGACAGCAGATCCGACTGGGCGCCGCGTGTCAGAAGCACCTGCGCCTGGATGTTCTGGTACAGGCCCCACAGTGCCGCCTCGCCTGCGGCCGCCGCCTCCGGCGTGATCGCGCGAAACGGCTCGCCGATGCGCGGGTCATAGTGCATCACCCAGCCTTCGCCATCGGCGCGGATCACCGGCAGCGTGATCTCGCGCCACTCCTCGCGCGACCGCAGCGCAAACGGTGCGCTGACGAGCGCAACGAAGTCGATGGCCTGATCGAGGCTGGCGAAGCGCACCGGCTTGCCCAGATACTCGCCGATGCGAGCCAGCGCGGCCGCATCGAGCGTCGGACCCACGTCGTTGATCACCATGCGGCGGACGGTTGCGCCGGGCTGGCCGGCGAGCGACATGCCGATCAGACCGCCCATCGACGTACCCACCCAGTCCACCGAGTCGGCATCCAGACGTGCCAGCAGCGTCACCATGTCGGCCACGTACTGGCCCACGCCGTAGAAGCGCGGGTCGCGCAGCCACTCGCTGGCGCCGCGGCCGACCACGTCGGGGCAAATGACCCGATACGCGCTGCACAGCGCCCGCGCCAGTCGGTCGAAGTCATTGCCCACGCGCGTCAGGCCGTGCACGCAGACGAGTACGCGCGGGTTGTCGGCGCGGCCCCACTCGCGATACGCCATCCGGTGCAGCCCAGCGGGCGACAGGCACGAAACGAAGCGCTGGCAAGGAGAGGCGGCAGTCATGGCGGCGGTAGCGTTGAGGCGCGGGGTCAAGCGAACCAGATCATTGTAGAGAGCGCCGCTGGCATACTGCCTTCAAACAGACTCATTGCACGGGAGGCGTCATGTTGAAAGGCAAGACCGCACTGGTCACCGGTTCCACCAGCGGCATCGGGCTCGGCATCGCGCGCGCGCTGGCGCAGCAGGGCGCGAACATCGCATTCAACGGTTTCGGCGATGCTGCGGCGATCGCCAAGCTGCAGCAGGAGGTGGTAGCCACCTACGGCGTGCGCACCACCTATCACGGCGCCGACATGAGCAAGCCCGCCGAGATCCGCGAGCTGGTGGCGCACGCCGCCGGCACCCTAGGCGGCGTCGACATCCTGGTCAACAACGCCGGCATCCAGCACGTCGCCGCGGTCGAGGACTTTCCGGAAGAACGCTGGGACGCGATCATCGCAATCAACCTCAGCTCGAACTTCCACACGATCAAGGCAGCCCTGCCCGGCATGAAGGCAAGAAACTGGGGCCGCATCGTCAACATCGCCTCGGTGCACGGCCTGGTCGCCTCGGCCCAGAAGAGTGCCTACGTGGCCGCCAAGCACGGCGTGGTCGGCCTGACCAAGTCAGTCGCGCTCGAGACCGCCACCACCGGGATCACCTGCAACGCGATCTGCCCCGGCTGGGTACTCACGCCCCTGGTGCAGAAGCAGATCGACGACCGCGCCGCCCAGCAGAAAGTGAGCGGCGACGATGCGCGCAAGTCCCTGTTGGGTGAAAAGCAGCCATCGCAGGATTTCGTGACCACCGACCAGCTGGGTCAGCTTGCGGTGTTCCTGTGTTCACCGGCTGGCGCGCAGATCCGCGGCGCCGCCTGGAACGTGGACGGCGGCTGGTACGCGCAGTAGGCCACCGGGTTCGGCGCGATAATCGCGCCGAACCTTGGAGTTGTCACATGCCGATCTTCGAGTACGCCTGTCAGGACTGCCGTCACCAGTTCGAGACGCTCGTGCGCTCAGGTGCAACGCCCACCTGCCCGAAGTGCCGTTCAACGCAGTTGGACAAGCAGCTGTCGGTGTTCGCCACCGCCAGCGCCACGGCGGGCGCAGCGCAGGCCCAGCCAGGCCCGTGCGGCACCTGCGGCCATCCCGATGGTCCCGGCAGCTGCGGCCTGAACTGATTTGCCGAGCGAGCCGAAGTGGCTCTGACCGCGGCGCCGGCGCAGACCGCGCCGATCGCACTGTTCCTCAGACCGACACGACGCTGACCGCAACCGTCAGCTCGTGTTCGCCGCCTCCACGGATCACGCCGCGCAGCGGCATCACATCACCGTAGTCGCGACCGCAGGCGAGCGTGACGTGAGTCTGCTCATCGCCCGGCAGCACGGCGTTGGTCGGGTCAAAGTCCACCCAACCGACCGGCGGGCACCACACGCTGACCCAGGCATGCGAAGCATCGGCGCCCAGCAGGCGCGGCTGGCCAGCGGGGGGTTGGGTCAGCAGATAGCCACTGACGTAGCGTGCCGGCAGGTCGAACGCGCGCAGTGCACCGATCATCAGATGCGCGAAGTCCTGGCACACGCCGCGCCGTTCCTTGAACACCTGCGCCAGCGGGGTGTGGATCTCGGTCGCCTCGCCGTCGTAGGTGAAGTCGTCGTGGATCCGCTGCATCAGTTCCGCCGCAGCAGCCAGCAGCGGGCGACCGGGCGACAGCAAGTCCGCGGCGTAGTCGCGCAGCGCCGCCAACCGCGGCACGAAGGGTGAAGGGAACAGGAACTCGCTGGCTGCAATGAAGCTGCTGCCCGCGCGGTACTGGCATGCATGGGCAACGCGGTCCCACGGCTGCGTGGCCACGTCGTCGATCGGAGCGCGTGCCGGGGAGCGCACACGGTCGAGCACCACCCGGCTGCGCGCCACCACCCGCAGTTCTTCGTGCGGTGCATACAGCGCAAACGCATCGCGCGCGTTGCCGAACACGTCGGTGCTGCGCGTCCAGTGTTGCGGAACGGGCTCGATGTCGATCTGCGCCTCGATCACGCGCTGACCCGGCATCTCGCGCGGCCGCAGATGGGCCAGGTGCTGCGCCTGGTCCACGCGAGCGCCGTACGCGTAACTGGTTTCATGCGTGACGTCGAGCGTGACCATGGTCGCGTCAGCCCAGCACCTGATAGCCGGCCGCATGGCTGAAGTAGCGCGCGCCGGTCGCGTCCGACAGCGCGTACGCGGTTGCCCGCAGCCGCCGCGCCAGCCCGGCCAGCGCCGGCATCTGCAGTGCGTCGTCGTTCTCGCACAGCTCGGCGAGGGTGGGCCAGGCTTCCGGTTGCGGCAGCAAGGCGAGCAGTTCGCCGCGCGGCGATGGCAGCCGCACCAGCTCGGTCCGCAGCAGTTCCACCACGCACGCGAGCGAGCGCGGGTTGGCCGCGTCCTGTACCAGCAGGTGCAGCAGCGGCGGCAGTTCCTGTCGTCCTTGGTACAGCGCGCGGTAGGTGACCGTGCTGTCGGCCAAGGCGAGCACGAGATCGAAACCCGCTTCGTCGTGCAGTGCCCCGCTCGCCTCGAACGCCGCCAACGTGCCGGCCACGCAGGCGAGCCGCTCGATCTGCCGACCCATTGTCATCAGCCGCCAGCCATCGTCGCGCGTCATGCGATCGGCCTGCGCACCGGTCACCGCCGCCAGGTCAACGCTCAGGCGACGCAGCGCATCGAGCGCACGGCCGGGCGTGCGCGCTGCAGCGGCGGTCTCGCCGGCACGTGGCGGCACCGTATCGGCAAACCGCTCGAGCGCCAGCCGCAACAGCCGCCAGTGCTCAGCCGACAAGCGCTCGCGGATCTGTGAACCGGCACGCTGCAAAGAGTCGAGGTTGAACGCAACGCTGGTGCTGGTCACGTCCTGCAGCCCGGTCAGCAGGGTGCGCTCAAACACGGCTGCGCCCTGCGCCGGTGACGGCACGTTGGCCGGGACCAGTCCCTGCTCCACGCACAACTGTCCCAGCACGGTGGCCACGGCGGGCGGCGGTGCGGTATCGCCGGCCAGCAAGGACAGCGCGGCGTAGGCCAGGCGCGCACTGTGATCGGCACGCTCGGCATAGCGGCCCATCCAGAACAGGTTCTCGGCGGCGCGGCTGGTCACCGGGCGGCGCGGTTGCACCAGGTCCTCGGGACGCAGCGGTTCCGGCAGCATCGAGTAGCGGTCGACGTGGCCGTCGGTCTGCACCCAGGTATCGAGGCTGCTTCCCCCCCGCTGCATCGACACCACGCGCTGCGCGCGACCGGCGATGCGCGTGAGGCCGCCGGGCATCGCGTGCCAGCGACCGTCGCCATCGGCCATCGCAAACACCCGGACCATCGCCGCGCGCGGCAGCAGCAGGCCGTCGTGCCACACCCGCGCCTGCGACAGCGGCAGATAGTCCTGCACGGTGTAGGCGGCTGGATCGGCCTCCATCTGGGCGCGAAGCTCGGCCAGCCGCGGTGGTGTCAGCTCGGCACCGATGACCGCGTCGAACCCCGGCCGCGACGGCCGCCCGGGATAGGTGGGCTTGATCACCTTCTCCCCCAGCCGATCCGCCACCGCCTCGAACGCGGCACGTTCGCCGCACCACCAACTCGCCAGTGACGGCAGCACCAGGGGCTCACCGAGCAGCTTGTGCGCGATCGCCGGCAAGAAGCCCTGCAGCGCCGGTGACTCGAGGAAGCTCGAGCCGAGCGCGTTGGCCAGCAGCACCTGGCCGGCGCGGATCGCCTGCAGCAGACCTGGGACGCCGAGCGCGGAGTCGGGCCGCAGTTCGAGCGGGTCGCACCAGTCGTCGTCGAGTCGGCGCAGGATGGCATGCACGCGCTCCAGGCCGTGCACCGTCTTCAGGAACACGCGGTCTTCGCGCACCGTGAGGTCGCCGCCTTCGACCAGCGGCACACCCAGGTAACGCGCGAGGTAGGCGTGCTCGAAGTACGTCTCGTTGTACGGCCCCGGCGTCAGCAGGACGATACGCGGCGCGGCGCCGAGTTCGGCGGCGCGATCCGGCTTGGGCGCCGCGCGCGTGACGGTGTCGAGCAAGCGGCGGAAGCTCGACGCCATGCGCTGCACGTGCAAGGCGCGGAACGCTTCGGGAAACTGGCGGCCGACGATCAGCCGGTTCTGCAGTGCGTAGCCCAGGCCCGACGGTGCCTGCGTGCGTTGCGACACCACCCACCAGCGGCCATCGGGCGCGCGCGCCAGGTCGAATGCAGCGATCTGCAGGTAGGTGCCGCCGACCGGCTTGACGCCGACCAGCGGGCGCAGGTAGCCGGGGTGGCCGAACAGCAGCGCCGGCGGCAGCAGGCCTTCTGCCATCAGCTGCTGCGGACCGTACAGGTCGTGCAGCATCTGCGACAGCATGGTGGCGCGCTGGGTGACGCCGCGTTCGATCTGCGCCCAGTCGGTCGCGCTGATGACGAACGGCAGCAGGTCGAGCGACCACGGACGCGCCGGGCTGTCCGGGCTGGCGTCGGAGTAGACGTTGTAGGTGATGCCGTCGTCGCGGATCTGCCGGCGCAGCGCCTGCACGTGCCGATCGAGGTCGGCCAGACCCTCGCTGCCCTGCGCATCGAAGAACGCCTGCCAGGCCGACCGCAGATGGCCGGCATCGCTGCGCAGTTCGTCGTACTGGCCCGCGCGCACCGGCGCGGCGCGCGACAGCGCGGCAGTCGCCGGGCTGCTGTCGTCGAAGGAAAAGCTCGCCTGCCCCACGTTCAGTGCCCGGTCCGCGCGCGGCTCACTGGACTGACTGCTATGCGGTCATCGGCGCAGATCGAGCGTGAACGGGAACTCGCGACTGGGCTGGGCACGGGAGACGTCGAGCATGCCGCCGCTGTGGCCCATGGCAAAGAACCGCGCAAGGCGCCGGCTTTCGGCTTCGTAGGCGTTGACGGGAAAGACATCGTAGTTGCGACCACCAGGATGCGCGACATGGTACTGGCAGCCGCCCAGCGAGCGCTGATTCCATGTGTCGACGATGTCGAATGTCAACGGCGCGTGCACACCGATGGTCGGATGCAGTGCCGAGGTCGGCTGCCAGGCGCGATAGCGCACCCCCGCCACGTACTCACCGACACGACCGGTCGGCTGCAGTGGCAGCGGCTGACCGTTGCAGGTGACGACGTAGCGGCTGTCGTTCAGGCCGCTGGCGCGCACCTCGACGCGCTCCAGCGAGGAATCGACATAGCGCACGGTGCCGCCCGGCGCACCCTCCTCGCCCATCACGTGCCACGGCTCCAGCGCGCTGCGCAGCTCGAGCGAGATGCCACGAGCCGCCACGCTGCCGATGCGCGGGAAGCGGAACTCGTGATGCGGCGCGAACCACTCGGCCTCGAACGGATAACCGGCGCGCGTGAGTTCAGCCAACACGTCCTCGAAGTCCATCGCCACGAAGGTGGGGAGCAGGAAGCGATCGTGCAGCTCGGTCCCCCAGCGCGTCAGCGGCACCGTATAGGGCGCGCGCCAGAAGCGTGCAACCAGCGCGCGCAGCAGCAATTGCTGGGTCAGACTCATCCGTGCATGCGGCGGCATCTCGAAAGCGCGCAGCTCCAGCAAGCCCAGGCGCCCGGTCGCGGTGTCGGGTGAATACAGCTTGTCGATACAGAACTCGGCGCGGTGCGTGTTGCCGGTGACATCGATCAGCAGGTTGCGCAGCGCGCGGTCCACGAGCCACGGCGGACAGGCACCGGCCCAGGTCACCTGCGAGCGGATCTCCTCGAACGCGATTTCCAGCTCGTAGAGCTGGTCGTTGCGTGCCTCGTCGACCCGCGGCGCCTGCGAGGTCGGACCGATGAACAGGCCCGAGAACAGATACGACAGCGACGGATGGTTGTGCCAGTAGGCGATCAGGCTTGCCAGCAGATCCGGGCGACGCAGGAAAGGCGAGTCGGCCGGCGTGGCGCCGCCGAGGACGAGATGATTGCCACCGCCGGTACCGGTGTGGCGGCCGTCGAGCATGAACTTCTCGGTCGACAGGCGGCTCTGGCGCGCGGCCTCGTAGAGAAACTCGGTGTGGTCGACCAGTTCGTCCCAGTCGTGCGCGGGATGGATGTTGACCTCGATGACGCCCGGATCCGGCGTCACGGCCAAGCCCTTCAGGCGCGGGTCGCGCGGCGGCGGATAGCCTTCGAGGATGATCTGCACGCCCAGGTCGGCGGCGGTGGCTTCGACTGCCGCAATCAGCTCAAGGTAGTCCTCAAGATGCGACAGCGGCGGCATGAAGACGTACAGCGCGCCCTGCGCGGTGCCAACCCGCTCGGTCACGGGCCCGCTGGCGCGGCGCGGGTCGCGCGCCTCGACGCACAGCGCAGTGCGCGTGACCCAGCTGGCGGACTCCTGCGGTTGTGGCGCGCGCAGCGCATCGGTCAGCTGCAACGCCCGGCCCGGCCCGCCCTTGCCGGGCGCCGTCGTACCCCCGGTCCCGGGACCGCTGCCAACGGGCCGCAGCGCTTCCGCCGGATCGGTCTGGAAGCCGGACTGCATTGCCACGGCGCCGCCTTCAGCAAAACCACCGCCCTTGGTGTGCGGCATGAACTGGCGGCGGATGTCGGCGTGCGGCGCCAGCGCTGATCGCTCGGCGAACGGATCGTGGTCATGCAGGTGCGGGTAGTCGCCCTTGGTCACCCACGGCAGCGAGTCAAGCGGCAGGCGATAGCCCATCGCCGAGTCGCCGGGGAACAGGTACATCCGCTCGTCGCGGAAGAACCACGGCCCTGAGATCCACGTTCCCTGCGCTGGCGTGCTGCCGTGCTCGCGGCGGATCGGCAGCGCGTAGCCGACCACGCTTTCGAGCTTCTGCTCGAACACGCGGCGCAGGCGGGCTCGCTCGAGCGCATCGTCCAGGCGCGATTCAAACGGATCGACATTGACCGGCAGGCGGCGCTCGCGCCACAGGTAGTAGAAGACATCTTCATAGCCGGGCAGCACGAACTTCGGGTCCAGCTTGAGCCGACGCGCCAGTGCGCCGATGAAGCGCTGTGCATCGGCAGGGCTGTACTTCTGCGGCTCGCGCTCATCAGCGAACAGCGAGGCGTCGTGCCAGCACGGCTGGCCGTCGGCGCGCCAGAAGATCGACAGTGCCCAGCGCGGCAACTGTTCGCCGGGGTACCACTTGCCTTGACCGAAATGCTGGAAGCCGCCGGCACCGTAGCGATCGCGCAGGCGCTGCACGAGCTCAGTGCCGAAGCCGCGCTTGGTGGGTCCGAGGGCGTCGGTATTCCACTCGGCGCCATCGCGGTCGTCAACGGAGACGAAGGTGGGCTCGCCGCCCATCGTCAGGCGCACGTCCTGGGCGACGAGTTCGCCGTCGACCTGGCGGCCGAGCGCGTCGATCGTCGTCCACTGCGCCTCGGTGTAGGGCATGGTGACGCGCGGCGCTTCATAGATGCGCGTCACCTCCATCGTGTGGGTGAACTCGACCTCGCTGTCGTCGACCGCACCGGTCACCGGCGCCGCCGTCGACGGGTCGGGCGTGCAAGCAACGGGGATATGGCCTTCGCCGGCGAGCAGGCCGGAGGTCGGGTCCAGGCCGATCCAGCCCGCCCCGGGCAGGTACACCTCGCACCACGCATGCAGATCGGTGAAATCGCGCTCTGCGCCGCTGGGACCGTCGAGCGACTTCACATCCGGCTTGAGCTGGATCAGGTAACCGGAGACGAAGCGCGCTGCCAGGCCCAGGTGTCGCAGCGACTGCACCAGCAGCCAGCCGGTATCGCGGCAGGAGCCGGCCGCCCGCGTCAGCGTCTGTTCCGGCGTCTGCACGCCGGGCTCCATGCGGATCAGATAGCGGATGTCGTGCTGCAGGCGCTGGTTGATCGCCACCAGGAAATCGATCGTGCGCTGCGACTTGCGGTCGATGCTCTCGACGAACGAGCGCCACCTGGGCGTCAGCGGTTCCTTGACCAGGTAAGGCAGCAGGTCGTGATGCAGCGCGCTGTCATAGGAGAACGGGAACTGCTCGGCTACCGGCTCGAGGAAGAAATCGAACGGGTTGTAGACCGCCATCTCGGCCACGACATCCACCGTGACTTTGAACTCGGTGGTCTTCTCCGGAAACACCAGCCGCGCCAGATAGTTGGAAAAGGGATCCTGCTGCCAGTTGATGAAGTGGCCGTCGGGCTCGACCTTGAGTGCGTACGACAGGATGGGCGTGCGGCAATGCGGCGCCGGCCGCAGCCGGACCACCTGCGGCGACAGCGTCACGCGACGGTCGTAGCGATAGTGGGTGACGTGATTCAGTGCAACGTGGATCGACACGACGGATGCCTCAAAAGGACCAAGCCGCTGCGCACGCGCGCACCGGTAAGAAATGGACGTCGCCGGCGGCTCGCGGCGGTTGGATCATCGCCAGTCGCCGACGGTCGGCCTTGATGCGTGACGACGGTGGTCGCGCAGGGCGTTGCCGCCGCGGCACGCGCCGGGGCTGGCCATCGGTCGGCGGTCCGATCTCGTCGGCGCGCATCTAGCGCGGCGCGCTGGTGCCGGCGCTGCCGCCATCGGCCACCAGTTGCACCTGCGCCGCGCCGCGCATCGAGGTCTGCAAGCTGGCCGGCAACGGCGCGCGCACCGGAAACGTCGGGTCGGTCTCCAGCAGCGGCGTGTCGGGGGCGGCCGGCGCGCTGCGCCAGGTCGGATCCGGGATCTCCTGAAACACCTGCTTCAGGCGCGTGCCCCAGGTGTTGCGGATCATCCGCATGTACTGGTTCTCATGGTCGATCTGCACGAACTTGGTGACGCACAGCGCGCTGTCCTCATAAACCAAGAGATCCAGCGGCAGGCCGCAGGAGATGTTCGAGCGCAACGTCGAGTCCATCGAGATCAGCGCGCACTTGCTCGCCTCATCCAGCGGCGTATGAGGCGTGAGCACGCGGTCGATGATCGGCTTGCCGTACTTGGCCTCGCCGATCTGGAAGTACGGATTCTCCGGCGTGGCTTCGATGAAATTGCCGGCGGCATAGACCTGGAACAGGCGAGTGGTCTCACCACGGATCTGGCCGCCGAACAGGAAGCTGCAGTTGAACTCGATGCCGGAGTGCTGCAGGGCGGCGGCGTCGCGATCGTGCACTTCGCGCACTGCCTCGCCAAGCACCCGCACGGCCTCGAACATCGTCTTGGCCGACCAGACGCTGCGATCGTTAGGCCCGGTACGCTCGCACACGATCTGCCGCACCGCCTGCGTGATCGCCAGGTTGCCGGCGCTCATCAGCACCAGCAGGCGATCGCCCGGATTCTCGAACACCGTCATCTTGCGGAACGTGGAGATCTGGTCCACGCCGGCATTGGTGCGTGAGTCGCTCAGGAACACCAGCCCCGCGTTCAGTCGCATCGCCACGCAATAAGTCATGCCACAGCCTTCGTCAGCCCCGGAAAGCGCAGGATTCTACGGAGGTCGACCACGTCAGGTCGCAATCGGCACCAGGAAGTCCTGGCTGATGCGCGAGCCGAGGTCGTTGACTCGTTCGAGGAAGCTCGTCAGGTACGCATGCAGACCGCGCGCCTCGATGTCCTCGATGCGGCCGTACTTGAGCTCGGCCCGCAGCAGGCCGGCGCGCCTTTCGGTCTCATGCGAGCGCGCGTTGCGCACGTGCTCGAGATTGGCGCAGGCCTCGTTCATGCAGCTGACCAGCGAGCGCGGCATGTCATCGCGCAGGATCAGCAACTCGGCCACGCGCGACGGCGTGATCACGTCGCGATACACCTTGCGATAGATCTCGAACGCCGACACCGATCGCAGGATCGCCGCCCAGTAGTAGAAATCGAAGTGGTGGTCGAGCGCGTCAGGCACCGCGGCCGCGGCCTGCGCCTGCGCCTGTGCCGCGCCATTGCCGGCCGACTGGCGCTGGCGCCCGCGCAGCGGCTGTGGCGAGCCATGGAACTTGACGTCGATCAGGCGCGCGGTGTTGTCGGCGCGTTCCAGGAACGTGCCCATGCGGATGAAGTAGAACGCCTCGTCCTTGAGCATGGTGCCGATGGTCACCCCGCGCGAGACATGCGAGCGGAACTTGACCCACTCGAAGAACTGCTGCGGGTCATGGGCGAGCAAGCGACTCTTCAGATGGGTTTGCAGCTCCAGCCAGGTGTCGTTGTGCGTTTCCCACACCTCGGTGGTGAGCGAACCGCGCACGGCACGCGCGTTCTCGCGCGCTGCCTGCAGGCAACAGTAGATCGAGGACGGATTGCCCGGATCACGCACCAGAAAGTCCAGCACGTCGAGCTGCGTGACCGCCGGGTAGCGGGCGTCATACGCCGTCTGCAGCTCGCCGATGCTCAGCACCGCCCGCCAGCCGCGCTCCGCATCCTCCGCCGACTGCGGCATCAGTGCCATCGACCAGGTGACGTCGAGCATGCGCGCGGCGTTCTCCGCACGCTCGATGTAGCGGGCCATCCAGAACAGGTGGTCAGCGGTGCGGCTCAGCATGGGCAAGTCCGTTCGGCGCGGATCATTTTTCCAGCACCCAGGTGTCCTTGGTGCCACCGCCCTGCGACGAGTTCACCACCAGCGAGCCTTCGCGCAATGCCACGCGGCACAGTCCGCCGGGCACGGTGACAACGTCGCGGCCGCTCAACACGTACGGGCGCAGGTCGATGTGGCGCGGCGCGATGCCGGACTCGACGAAGGTCGGCACGGTGGACAGCGCCAGCGTGGGCTGGGCAATGTAGTTCGCCGGGTTGGCCTTGACGCGTTCGGCGAACGTGGCGATCTCCTCCCGCGTGGAGGCCGGTCCGACCAGCATGCCGTAGCCGCCGGCGCCGTGCACTTCCTTTACCACCAGATCCTTCAGGTTGGCGAGCGTGTAGCCAAGATCGTCCTTGTCACGGCACTTGTAGGTCGGGACGTTGGCGAGTATCGGTTTCTCGCCGAGATAAAACTGGATCATCTCGGGTACGTACGGGTAGATCGACTTGTCGTCGGCAATGCCGGCGCCGATGGCGTTGGCCAGGGTCACCCGGCCGGCGCGATAGACATCGAGCAGGCCCGGCACCCCGAGCGTGGAGTCCGAGCGGAACGCCTTGGGGTCAAGGAAGTCGTCATCGATGCGGCGGTAGATCACGTCGACCCGCTGCGGCCCGCGCGTGGTGCGCATGTAGACAGCGCTGTCCTGCACGAACAGATCCTGGCCTTCAACCAGTTCGATCCCCATTTGCTGCGCGAGAAAGGCATGCTCGAAGTACGCCGAGTTGTACATGCCCGGCGTCAGCAGCACGACTGTCGGGTCGTCCACCCCCTGCGGTGCCACGGACCGCAGGTTCTCAAGCAGCAGGTCGGGGTAATGCGCCACCGGCGCGATCTTGTTGCGCGCGAACAGATCGGGGAACAACCGCATCATCATCTTGCGGTTCTCGAGCATGTAGCTCACGCCGCTGGGCACGCGCAGGTTGTCTTCGAGCACGTAGAACACGCCTTCGCCACGCTCGTTCCCCGCGCGCACCAGGTCGATCCCGGCGATGTGCGAGTAGATGCCGCTGGGCACCGCGACCCCTTCCATTTCGCTGCGGTACTGCGAGTTCTGCAGCACCTGCTCGGTCGGGATCTTGCCGGCGCGCAGGATGGCGCGCTCGTGATAGACGTCGTGCAGGAACAGGTTCAGCGCGCGCACGCGCTGGCGCAGGCCGGCCTCCAACTGTCGCCACTCGGCGGCCGGAATGATGCGCGGAATGACGTCGAACGGGATCAGGCGCTCGGTGCCGGCGCCGTCATCCTTGTCGCCGTAGACGGCGAACGTGATACCCACGCGCCGGAACACGAGGTCGGCCTCGGCGCGCTTGTTGAACATGACCTCAGGATTCTGCTGTGCGAGCCAGGCGGCATAGTCCCGATACGGCGGGCGCACGGTCTCAAGCGCGCCATACATCTCATCGAACGGCGCTCTCGCCATCTCCCCTGCCGCACTCTTCATCGTTTTTCGCTCCCGCTGGGTGCACAACGCTGCGTCGTGGTGCGCACGACCGACCAGAACCGCGCAATCCGGCATGCCATGCACTCGATCGGCGCATTACGCACGCATACCCGATGAAACTACGCAATGCCCATGCCGGGCAGTCGCCGGATCAAGGATCGGACACCACCGTCGCATCCAGTGAAGGTTCCGCGAGGGACCCGTCGTCTTCCACTGCGGTGCCGATCGACGCCGCGGGCGGGACAGTATCAAGTTCGCCGGGCGGTGGCTCGCTGGCGTTTGCCCCGGCCAGGGGCTCGGCGCCGGGCCGGTTGTGCCAATAACGGCGACCGGCGTCGCGCGCGAAGACCGGCACCGCTTCCGGGCCGGGGCCGGCGCGGAAGCGCCATTGCACGGCGCCGTGGTGGTCGGTGCGGGCAAGCTGGGCGCCGGCCGCGCGATAGCGCAGCAGTACGCCGGCGTCCGGATGACCAAAGCGGTTGCGGTAGCCGGCCTGGAACAGGGTCCAGCGCGGCTGCAGCGCTGCAACGAACCCATCGCTCGATGAATGCCGGCTGCCATGGTGCGGCGCTGCCAGCAGTGTGATCGGGCCGGGCGCCCGACGCGCCAGCAGTTCGGCTTCATGTCGCGCCGGGATGTCGCCCGGCAGCAGGACGCGCACGCCTGCGAACTCGGCCAGCAGCACGCAGCTCATCGCGTTGGTGCTGCGCGAGGCGACGAAATCCGCCACGGTCGGATGCAGGAAGCGCAGTTCGAGCCCAGCCGTGCTCACGCTGTCCTGATCGGTGCAGCGCGTGACCTGCCGCGTGCCGGTGAACATCGGGTGGGTCAGATCAACCGACGTTGCCACCGGCGTGTCCGGCATCGCGCGCAGGATGCTGGCGACGCCGCCGGAGTGGTCGCTGTCCAGGTGCGACACCACGAGCAGATCGAGCCGACCCATGCCGCGCCAGCGCAGGTACGGCAGGATCACCCGCCCGCCGGCATCGGCTTGAGGCGTATAGCGCGGCCCGGCGTCGTACAGAACGGTCCGGTCACGCGTTTCGAGCAGCACCGCCGCGCCCTGCCCGACGTCGAGTGCGGTGACCCACAACTCGTCTGCGGCGGGTCGCTCGGGCGGCCAGACGACAAGCGGCAGCAGCCACACCAGCCCCAACCAGCGCAATGGCCAGCCACGTGGCATCAGCAGCCACAGCACGCCCGCCAGCGCAAACAGCAGCGCCCACGGCGGCGGCGCGGGCAACGGCAGCGCAGCCCAGCCGAAGCTCGCGGCCCAACGCAGCGCCGCGGCCAGCACGTCGAACACCGCGTGGCCGATCGCCAGGCACGGCACCGCGAACGAGTCGAATGGCGCCGGCAGCAAGACAAACAGACCGCCGAGCAGCGCCAGCGGCGTGACGACGAAGCTCACCAGCGGGATCGCCACGGCGTTGGCCAACGGCGAAACCACCGACACCTGCTGGAACAGCGCGATCGTCATCGGCACCAGCGCCACCGTGACCGCCAGTTGCACATGCGCCGCCGCGCGCAGCTTGGCCCGCCAGTCGGTCACCGCCGCCCGCCGGCCGCGCATCACCAGCAGGATCGCCGCCACCGCGCCGAACGACAGCCAGAACCCGGGCGCCGCACTCGACCACGGGTCGATCAGCGTGACCACCGCGGCCGCCAGCGCCAGCGTCAGCGACGACCGCAACGGCACCCGCGCCAGCAGGGCCACGGCGACCACGGCGAGCATGAAGAAGGTGCGCTGCGCCGGCACGCCCCAACCAGCCAGCAGGCAGTAGAGCAGCGCGGCGGTCATGCCCGCCACCGCCGCTGCGGTCTGCGCTGGCGCCCGCGCCAGCAGCGACCTTGAGCGACGCCACAGCGCTGCCGCCAGCCAGGCCGCCAGCCCCCCGATCATCGTGATGTGCAGTCCGCTGATGGAGACGAGATGCGAGATGCCGGTGGCATTGAACAGCAGCCAGTCGGCCTCGCTGATGGCGCGCTGGTCACCCAGCACCAGCGCGATCAGCACGCCGGCATAGCGCTCCCCGGCCAGGCGCTGCGCCAGCAACGCGCGCAGGTGGTGGCGCAGGCGATCGATGTTGGCGCCCATGTCGCCGGTCTGTGCCGCGAGGCGCTGCGGCGCGGGCTGCTCCGGCGTGACGCGTCCGTCGCGTACGTAACCGGTGGCGCGCAGGTTGCGTTCGAGCAGCCAGCCTTCGAGGTCGAAGCCCCCGGGATTGATCGATCCGTGTGGGCGGCGTAGCCGCACCGTGAACTGCCAGCGCTCGGCCGGCACCACGCCGGCCTGGGTGCCGTACCAGGACAGCGCCAGGCGCGCCGGCACGTGCACACCGGCGGTATGGATCTGCTCGACCGCGAACTCGAAGCGCTGCCCGCGCTCCAGTTGCGCCGGCAGGCTGTCGATGACGCCCACCACCACGACGTCGCGGCCTTCGTCGGCAAAGTCCAGCTGATCGGCCAGGCGCAGGTCGGCGCGCAAGGCGGCATGAAGGAAGCCGGCGCAGATGGCGGCGACCACCGCGGCTGCCACGCCAAGAGCACGCGGCCATCCTGCGTTGGCGCGCCGCTGCCACCAGGCGATCAGCCCACCCAGGGCACCCGCCGCGGCGAGCGCTGCGCCACCTACCGCCGTCGGCAGCGCGGCCTGCTGCTGCAGCAGGAAAGCACCCACCACGAACGCCACCAGGACGAGCGCCGTCATGCCGCGGTCAGTCGAGCAGCGTGGCCAGTCGCGGCAGCGCCGCGCAGGCGTTGATCCGGTTCTGGGCAGCGATCTGCGCCAGCGACTGGCCACGCAGTTCGGCCATCACCTGGGCAATGCGCGGCAGCTCACCGGGTTCGTTGCGCGTCGCGACCCCGCTGGCGCGATCGCGCAGCCACTGCGGCGGAATGTCGGGGGCATCGGTTTCCAGCACCCAGGTGGTGTCGGGCAGCGTGGCGGCGAAGCGGCGGATGCGCTGGGAACCGGCGTAGGTCATGGCGCCGCCAAACCCCAGCCGAAAGCCGCGCTCCAGAAACGGTTGCGCCTGCTGTGGCGACGCGTTGAATGCATGGATGATCCCGCCCGGCACCTCGATGCGACGCAGGTGCTTGAGCAGCAGGTCGGCCGACCTGCGCACATGCACGATCACCGGCAAACCCAGATCGCGCGCAACTTTCAACTGTTCGCGGAAGAACCACTCCTGACGCGCAAGGTCTTGGGTCGGCGCGTACAGGTCGATGCCGATCTCGCCGATCGCCACGAATCGCCGATCGGCGAGGGCTGCGGTGGCGGTCGCCCGCAGCTGCTCGATGTCAGTTTCCAGCGCGCGCTCGATCCACAACGGATGGACACCGAGCGCGTACGCCAGGCCGAACTCATGCGCCACAGCCGCGCACTTGACGAAGTGCGATACATGCGCGGCCGGAAGCACCATCATCGCCACCTCGCCGGCGCGGGCGCGCGACACCACCTGATCGCGATCGGCGTCGAACTCGTCGGCGTCCAGGTGGCAGTGGGTGTCGATCAGCATGGTCTACTCGGCAGCCTGCGGGCAAACACCGGCCGTCGCCAAACCGGGCGGATCGCGGGCAAATCTACACTCCGCCTCCCGCGCACACCGCCGCAGATTCGACTGCACTCAATGCCCCGCAAGTTCTTCAAGCGCTACATGCCCAGTGCGGACAAGGTTCGCGAAGTGCGGATCATGAGCCTGTTCGGCAATGCGCTGTTCCATCCAGCCCTGTGGCACCTGAACCGCCGGTCAGCGGCTGGTGGCATTGCGACCGGCCTGTTCTGCGGCCTGATTCCCGGCCCGCTGCAAATGGTTGGCGCCGGCTTGATCGCGATCCTGTTCCGCGTGAACCTGCCGCTGGCGCTCCTCGGCACGCTCTACACCAACCCGCTGACGATCGTGCCGCTGTATCTCGTCGCCTATCGGATCGGTGCGTTCGTGCTTGGCGCTGCCGGCGGCACGCCGCCCGATCCGCCGCCAGACTGGGTGTTGTCTCAGCCCGTCGCATCGGCCGAGGCGATGGGGCAATGGATGCTCGGGCTCGGCGCGCCACTGGCAGCGGGCGTGTTCCTGCTTGCCTGCCTGCTGGCGCTGATCGGCTATGTCGTCGTGCGTCTGATCTGGAGCGCCTATCTGCGGCGCGCCTGGGCTGGGCGGCAGCGCCGTTACGCTGCCGCGCGCCGATGAACGCTCGCCTGCTGCTGCCGCCGCTGGTCGCGCTGGCCGCCGCCTACGTGTTCGGGCTCGACCGCATTCCTGCGGCGGCGCTGTTCGGCGCCGCCTGCTGGGTCGGTATGAAGTTCGCTCGCCGACCGCTGCCGCTGCAGTTCGCCGCGTTTGCCATGTTCGCCGCCGTGGCGTTCGGCTTCATGGCGGCGGTGTTCGCCTCCATCGTCGGCATGACGGTCTACGACATGCTCGACCAGCCCTTGGGCGAGCAGTTCGTCGGCATCACGCTGGCGTGCGCGGCGGTGGCGTTCGCTGCACTCGCCCTGGTCAGCGGACTGTGGGCCATGGCGCGCGGCAGCGGCGAAGCGCCGTCCGACGACGATCCGCCGGCCCGCTAGCATCAGCCAGATCGGTCGCCGCGCCCGGCTCAGGCAGGCGCCAGATGCCCGTGGGTGAGCCGCAGCACCCGGTCGCACTTGCCCGCCACTTCCAGGTCGTGGGTGACGATGATGATCGCAGCGGCACGTTGCCGGGCCAGTTGCACCAGCACCTCGAACACCGCATGCGCGGTGTCACGGTCGAGGTTGCCGGTGGGCTCGTCGGCGAGCACGCAGGCCGGGCGGGTAACGATCGCGCGGGCGATCGCGGTGCGCTGACGCTCGCCGCCCGACAGCTCGGCCGGGTGGTGCTGCGCGCGCGGGGCCAGGCCCACGGCCGCCAGTGTCTCGGCTGCCTGCGCGCGGGCGTCGGCCAGCGCCATGCGCCGGATCGTCAGCGGCATTGCCACGTTGTCGAGCGCGGTGAACTCAGGCAGGAGATGATGGAACTGGTAGACAAAGCCGAGCGCCTCGTTGCGCAACTGGCCGCGCGCCACATCGCTCATGCTGGCCAAATCCTTGCCGCGGATCGACACGCTGCCGGCATCGAGCGTGTCCAGTCCGCCCAGGCAGTGCAGCAGCGTGCTCTTGCCTGAGCCCGAAGCGCCGACGATCGCCACGATCTCGCCCTGCACCACCTGCAGGTCCGCACCCCGCAGCACCTCGACGGCGAGCGGCCCTTCGCGGTAGGCCTTGCTGATGCCGCGCGCCTCGATCACCACGCTAGTCATAGCGCAGCGCCTCCGCCGGCCGCGTGCGTGACGCGCGCCAACTCGGATACAGCGTGGCCGCCAGCGCCAGCACCAGCGAGATCACCGTGATCGGCACGATGTCGCTGGCGCGCGGGTCCGACGGCAGCGCACTGATCACGTAGATGTCCTTGGGCAGGAACTGCACCCCCAGCACCGACTCGATCGCCGGCACGATGACGTCGAGGTTGTTGGCCACCAGGAGGCCGCCGCCGACCCCGAGGAAGGTGCCGATCACGCCGATCAGCGCCCCCTGCACGATGAAAATGACCATCACCGAGCCCGGCCGCGCGCCGAGGGTGCGCAAGATGGCGATGTCCGACTGCTTCTCGGTCACCGTCATCACCAGCGTGGTCACCAGATTGAACGCGGCCACCGCGACGATCAGGGTCAGGATGATCCACATCATTCGCTTTTCGGTCTGCACCGCGGCGAACCAGGTGCGGTTCTGCCGCGACCAGTCGCGCACCATCAGCCCGGCCTCGAGCGATTCGGCCAGCTGCGCGGCCACCTGCGGCGCGCGTTGCATGTCGACGAGCTTCAACCGCACGCCGGTCGGCCCCTCGGTGCGGAACAGCCGTGCCGCATCGCCGATGTGGATCAGTGCCAGCGCGCTGTCGTACTCGAAGTGGCCCGACTCGAACACGCCGACCACCTTGAACTGACGCAGCCGCGGCACCACCCCCGCCGGTGTCACGTTGCCCTGCGGGGCGATCAGCGTCACGCGGTCACCGATGCTCACCGCCAGCGCGCGCGCCAGTTCACCGCCGAGCACGATGTTGAACTCCCCATCCACCAGGCCACTGACATCGCTCGCGGGCGGCTTGGCGATGTCCGACACGGTCGGTTCCGCCACTGGGTCGATGCCGCGGATCAACGCGCCACGCACGATGTCGTTGCGCGCGAACATGCCCTGCGCGTTGATGAAGGGCGCCGCGGCGATGACGCTCGGGTTTTCCTTGGCCTGGTTGGCCACGCGCTGCCAATCCTCCAGCGCACCGGAAAACGCGGTCACTTCCACATGCGACAGCACCGACAGCATGCGGTCGCGGACTTCCTTGGTGAAGCCGTTCATCACCGACAGCACGATGATCAGCGCGGCCACCCCGAGGGCGATGCCAGCCATCGAGATCGCCGAGATGAACGAGATGAAGGCGTTGCGGCGCCGGGCGCGGCGGCCGGCCCGCGTGTAGCGCAGGCCGATGCGGAATTCGTAGGGCAGGCTCAAGCGATGGACTCGGCGATCTTCGGCGCTGCGTGCGGCAGCAAGGCGGGCGATTCTATCCGTGCACTCGCGATACCCGTGGCCAGACTGGCGCGCTCATACAATGCGCCGCATGCGTTGGTCCGTTGTCGTTCCCGGCGCGCTGGTGCCCGCGCCGCTCGCGGCCGACGTCATCGGCGCAGCCAGCATGCCCCAGCTTGCCCGCCTGGTGTCGCGCAGCGTCTGCGCCGACGCGCAGACAGTGCACGCCTCGTGCGACGGCGCCGCCCACCTGGGCTGGCTATGGCAACGCTTCAGCGGGCACGACACCGCGCCGATCACCGCCCCGTACGCCTGGCGTGGACTGCAGACCGATGTCTTGCCCGCCGACGCCGCACTGTGGCAAGCCGACCCCGTGCACTTCGCTTTCGCCCGCGACCACATGCTGGTGACCTCGCTGACCGATCTGGCGCCTGACGAAGCGCATGCGCTGGCTGCCGAGGCGCGCGACAGCACGCAGGCGACCGGCGCCACCCTGCATGTCGTCGACCCGCACTGGTTCCTTGCGTTCAACCCGCCTTGGTCACTGCAGACCACGCCACTGGCCGCAGCGCTCGGCGAATCGGTTCAGCATCACCTGCCTGAAGGCGATGACAGCGGCCGCTGGCGCAAGTTGCTCACTGACATCCAGATCTCCTGGCACCAGCATCCGGTCAACCAGGCGCGCGAGGCGCGCGGTGCGGTCGAGGTCAACGGCTTGTGGCTGCATGGCGGTGGCCCGCTCTGCCCGCTGCCGCCCAGCGGTCTGGCGCAGGTCACCAGCGACGATCCTGTGGTGCGCGGCTGGGCACTGGCAACAGGCGTATTGCCGGATCGCGTGCGCGCGGGCGAGACGGCGCCAAGCGCCGACGGCGACTTGCTCACCGACTGGCCGCATCTATTCGAAACCTTCAAGGCAGACGCGTGGGGCGCCTGGCTGCCGCAGATCGCGCGCCTTGACGCCTGGTTCAGCGCTTTCGCCGAGCGGGCCTTTGCCGCCGGCGCCGAGGTCGAACTGGTGCTGTGCGGACGCCGGCACGCGCGCACGCTGCGCCTGGCGGCAGGCGATCGCTGGCGGCCGTGGCGCCGCCAGTCCGTGGTGGCTGCCTTCAGCGAACCGGTGGATCGATGACCCGCCTGCTGCAGCGCCCGTTTGACGCCGCCGCCGCGCAGCGCCTGGTCGCTGCCGGCCTGGCCACCCCGCTCGCTCGCGCCCTCGCCGCGCGTGGCGTCGCATCGATCAGCGAGCTGACCTTGCTGACGCGCGACATGCTCGCACCGGCCCGCCTGACCCAGGTGCAGGCGGCGGCCTGCCTGCTTGCCGACGCCATCGCCGCCGGCAAGCGGCTGCTGATCGTGGCCGACTACGACTGCGACGGTGCCACCGCCTGCGCGGTCGGCCTGCGTGGCTTGCGCCTGATGGGCGCGAGCGTCGATTACCTCGTGCCCAACCGCTTCGAGTACGGCTACGGGCTGACGCCGGAGATCGTCGAGCTGGCCGCGCGCCGCAGCGGCGGCGCACCCGACCTCATCATCACCGTCGACAACGGCATCGCCAGCGTGGAAGGGGTGGCGCGCGCCAACGCGCTCGGCATGCAGGTGCTGGTCACCGATCACCATCTTCCCGGCGCGCAGTTGCCGGCTGCGGCAGTGATCGTCAATCCGAACCAGCCGGGCTGCGGCTTCCCCAGCAAGCACCTGGCCGGGGTGGGCGTGATGTTCTACGTTCTGACGGCACTGCGGGCGGAGCTGCGCACGCGCGGCCGCTTCACCGAGGCCACCCAGCCGCGCCTCGATGGCCTGCTCGATCTGGTGGCGCTGGGCACGGTGGCCGACGTGGTGCGGCTCGACCGCAACAACCGCATCCTGGTGTCCGCCGGGCTGGAGCGCATGCGCAGCGGCCGGCTGCAGCCGGGCCTGGCGGCGCTGTTCCAGGTGGCCGGACGCGAGGCACGAACCGCACAGGTGGGCGACCTCGGCTTTGCAATCGGCCCACGCATCAACGCCGCCGGCCGGCTGACCGACATGACGGTGGGCATCGAGTGCCTGACCACCGACGATTTCGATCGCGCACTGGAGCTCGCACGCCAGCTTGACCAGCTCAACCGCGAGCGCCGCGCCATCGAAGCCGACATGCAGTTCGACGCGATGACCGAACTGGACGCCGCTGCGGTGGAGACCCAGCGCACCATCACCCTGTTCAACGAGACCTGGCATCAGGGCGTGGTCGGCCTGGTGGCCGCGCGGGTGAAGGAGAGGTTCCATCGTCCGACGATCGCCTTCGCCCGCGCCGACGCGCACACCTTGCGCGGCTCGGGCCGCTCGATCGACGGGGTGCATCTGCGCGACACGCTGGATCTCGTGACCAAGGCGGCACCGACGCTGGTGGATAAGTTCGGCGGCCATGCCATGGCAGCCGGGCTCACGCTTGGGCACGACGGGCTGGAGCCGTTCACGCGAGCGTTCGAGACTGCCACCCGCCAGACCTGCGACGCGCATCTGTTCACTCGCGTCGTCGCCACCGACGGTCCGCTGCTGGTGGGCGATGTCGGCGTGCCGCTGGTCGAGGCGATCGAGCGCCAGGTCTGGGGCCAGGGCTTTCCGCCGCCGCTGTTCGACAACGAGTTCGCCGTGGCCGAGCAGCGACTGATCAAGGACACGCACCTGAAGCTGACCCTCGAACTGGACGGCCGCCGCTTCAGCGCGATCTGGTTCCGCCACACCGAGACGCTGCCGACGCGGGTGCGACTGGCCTACCGGCCGACGATCGATGAATACCAGGGGCAACGCCGCATCAGCCTGCACATCGAGTACGCGGCCTAGCACGATGCCGGTGTCCCGACCGCGCCGCGCCAGGTGTGTCCAATTTTCAGATGCAACCAGATGACGGGTCGCTTACGATCGCGGCCGGTCTGCGCGCCATCCCGGCGCTGCGCCCACACGACAGGATTGACATGAGCCACGGTTCACTGAAGCGCCGCCTGCTGCTCGCCACATTGGTGGCAATCGCCACGTCGGGCTGCGTGGTCAATATCCACAGGACCGACCCGGCCGCCGGCTTCGATCCCACGACGGTTCGCCGGCCAGATCCCAAGCTGCCGAAGGTCTTCGTCGACCGCGACCGCTTCCTCGTGGTCGACCAGGAGCCGATCCGCCTGTTCAAGGAAGACGTCAGCAACGGGCGCGTCACGCTCACCTGGCAGCTTGATGCCACCAGCCGCATTACCTTCCCGCAGAACGCGGTGACCTTCCAGAAGCCGGTGGGCGGCGACACCCGCTACCAGCCGATCGTGCCGACTGGTGTCGAGTGCAAGCTAGGGGAGAAGGCGAAGACCTTCTCCTGCAGCTTTACCGCGCCGCGCGGCAAGTGGCAGACCAAGTACACGGTCAGCGCGCTTGATGGCAAGGAGCCGGTCGAGATCCTCGATCCGACGATCTACGGCGATATGTAGCGCCGTCGCAGAAGAAGGTCGCGGTTCGACGGGCCGCCGCCGCAGCGCGCTAGGCGAAACGAGACAGCGATTGGATTGCCTTGTCGGCCAGTGCGCCTTCAGGCAACTGAGTCGCTTGCGCCTGCACTTGCATCAGGACTTCAGCCGAAACCTGAGCAGCGATCTGCGCTGCCAGGTCGGTCAGGAACAGGTGATCGGCCGGATCACGACGCAGGCTGCGCGCCCTGGCCTGCGCATCCGCAGCCGCCAGCAGGCTGGCGGCATCTTCCCAGGCCAGGTGGGCAGCGGCCACCGCGGCGGTCACGAACAGCATCGACTGGGTCGCCAACGGCGAATCCAGTCCCAGGATCGCTTCGCTGGCACGCCGGGCGCGCGCCAGTGCCGTTGCCGGATCCTTCTGCGCCACGGCGATCATCGCCTGGTTGAACTGCACGTTGGCGACTGCCAAGTGATCGCCATGGTCCATGAAGATCGGCAACGCTTCGTCGCACCGCGCTGCAGCGCCGGCAAGATCACCCTCCGCCCGCTTGGACTGAGCGAGGTTCGCCAACGCCACGCCAAGTGCGTAACGATTGGCCTGCTGCCTTGCGGTTGCCACCGCCTCCTCGCCGCAGCGGCGGGCCGCAGCGAGATCGCCCAGCCCGGCCCACGCGAGTCCGAGCAGTTGCAGCACGGTTACCGCACGGGTGCGGTCGCCAATCGAGCGGAATACCTCGAGGCTCTGCGCCAGCAGATCGCGCGCCTCCGCATACCGGCCCGACTCATAAGATAGATGACCTGCGTCGTACAAGGTGCGACCGCGGTTCAGGTCCGGGACCGCCGGGTCGCTGCGCGCCAGCGCGGCCAGCGCAAAGCGCAAGCCTTCGTCGAGCAAGCCCTGGGTCAGCCAATAGATGCGCAGCGCCGAGCTCAGTCGCAAGCCGGCTTGCACGCCGTCGACCGCGCGATCACACCACGCATGCGCGGCCAGCACGTTCTGCCGCTCGAGCCCGAGCCTGGCTAGCCAATGCACTTGCTCCGGGCCGACCAAGTGCGGCCGCGCCTGCTCGACCAGCGTCAGGTAGTACGTCAGGTGACTGCTGCGCACCTCGGCGGCATCGGCGGCCGCCTCCAGTTTCTCGGCCGCGTACTCGCGCACCGTTTCCAGCATGCGATAGCGATCACCGGCAACGTCGAGCGAGACGAGCGACTTTTCCACCAGGCGCGCCAGCAGGTCGAGCACGTCGTCGCGCTCTATTTCTTCACCGGCAGCGACCTCCTCCGCCGCTTCGAGCGTCCAGCCGCCGGCAAACACCGACAGCCGGCCGAAGGCCGAACGCTCCGGCGCGGTAAGGAGGTCGTAGCTCCAGTCGATCAACGCGCGCAGCGTGCGCTGGCGCGGCAGCACCGTGCGGTCGCCGGTGGTGAGAAGGCGGAAGCGGTCGTTCAGCCGGCTGGCGATCGCATCGGCCGACAGCACTCGCATGCGCGCCGCCGCCAGTTCGATCGCCAGCGCGATGCCGTCGAGCCGATGGCAGATGTCGGCCACGGCCGCCGCGTTCTGAGGCGACAGGTGAAACGATGGCTGCACGGCGGAGGCGCGATCGACGAACAGGCGCACCGATTCGTGCCGCGTGAGCCGATCGAGCGCCACGTCATCGGGAGTGGGCGCCGACAGCGGCTGCAGCTGGAAAATGCGTTCGCCCGCCACTTGCAGTGCATCCCGGCTGGACGCCAGCACGGTGACGCGCGGACCCACCTGCAGCATCCGCTTGGTCAGATCCGCCGCGGCGTGGACCAGGTGTTCACAGTTGTCGAGGATGAGCAAGAGCTCGCGTTCGCGCACGAAGCGCAGCAGCGCATCGATGACGCTGCCACCTGCTTCTTCCTTGACGCCGAGCACGCCGGCCACCGCCTGCGCCACAGCCACCGGATCGGTGAGCGGCGCCAGCTCGATCAGCCATACGCCATCCGGGTAATCGTCGAGGACCTCGGCACCCAGTTGCACCGACAAGCGCGACTTGCCGATGCCACCCATCGCCAGCAGCGTCACCAGGCGGTTCTTCTTCAGCAGCGCCTTGACCTCCTGGATCTCCTGCTCGCGACCGATGAACGAGTTGAGCTGCTGGGCGAGGTTGTTCGGCGTGCTGGCGAGGGATCGCAGGGCCGGAAAATCAGCGCGCAAGCTGACATGCACGAGCTGGTAGAGGCGCTCGGGGGTGGTCAGGTCGCGCAGGCGCACCACCCCGAGGTCACGCAGTGATGTGCCTTGCGGCAGGCGCTGCTCGATCCGCTCGGCCACCGGCTGCGACAGCAGCACCTGGCCACCGTGCGCTGCCTGCATCACGCGCGCCGCACGATTGACGGCTGGCCCGAAGAAATCGCCGTCGCGGCGCTGGTCCACGCCCAAGTGAAGGCCGCAGCGCAGGTTCAGCGGCAGCATGCCGTCCGGTGGATCGACCATCGCCAGCTGGATCTGCAGCACGGCAGCCACGGCCGCGGCAGCGTCGTCGAAGGCGGCGTGCACGCCGTCGCCGGTCATTTTCACCACCCGGCCGCCGAGCTGCTCCACGACGTCGCGGGCCAGCCGGTCATGGCGCGCCAGCGCCGGGCCGATGCGCTGGGGTTCGGTCTCCCATAGCCGCGTGCTGCCCTCGATGTCGGAGAACAGGTAGGTGACGGCTGAAAAGGACTCGGACACGGCGCGGCAGGTTCAGGACTCGATGGAGATGTTACGTGTCTGCCGCCGCCGCCGCGCAGTCCCACGGGTTCACCATAGCGATTGGCGCAAGCAGTCGACCGCGTCCCGTGCAGGATGGCCGCGCTTGCATACGGCAACGCACGCGCGGCTACCTATAATCCGCGGCTTTCCGCCCTCGAGACCGCCATGGAAGCCGAACGACTGAACCAGATCGCCGCCACCGCCGCCTCGCTCACGCAGCGCACGGCCGAGCTGCGGAGGTATCTTTGACGTCGATACCAAGGAGGAGCGGCTGGCGGTCGTAGCGAGTGAGCTCGAAGACCCGAAGATCTGGGACGACCCCAAGCGCGCGCAGGAACTGGGCCGCGAGAAGAAGCTGCTGGACGACGTTGTCGGTCGCATGCAGCGACTCACCGGCAGCCTGACCGACGCGGTCGAACTGTTCGACATGGCGCAAGCCGATGGCGACAGCGGCGACGACGGCATGCTGATCTCGGTCGAGGCCGATCTGGCCAAGCTCGGCAAGGAAGTGGCGGATCTCGAGTTCCAGCGGATGTTCAACAACCCGCTGGACCCCAGCAATTGCTTCATCGAGATCCAGGCCGGCGCCGGCGGCACCGAAGCGCAGGACTGGGCCGGCATGCTCGAGCGCATGTACCTGCGCTACGCCGAGCGCAAGGACTTCAAGGCCGAGTTGCTGGAGGAGTCCGAAGGCGAGGTGGCCGGCATCAAGGGCGCCACGATCAAGCTGTCGGGCAGCTATGCCTATGGCACCTTGCGCACGGAGACGGGAATCCATCGGCTGGTGCGCAAGTCGCCGTTTGACTCGAACGCCCGCCGTCACACGTCGTTCGCCAGCGTGTTCGTCTACCCCGAGGTCGACGACTCGATCGAGGTCGACATCAATCCGGCCGACCTGCGCATCGATGTCTACCGCGCCTCCGGGGCCGGCGGCCAGCACGTCAACAAGACGGAATCGGCCGTGCGGATCACCCATTTGCCCTCGGGCATCGTGGTGGCCAGCCAGAACGACCGCAGCCAGCACCGTAACCGTGCCGAGGCGATGGCCATGCTCAAGTCAAAGCTGTTCGAGCAGGAGCTGCGCAAGCGCCAGGTCGAGCAGACCAAGCTCGAAGAGAGCAAGTCAGATATCGGCTGGGGCCATCAGATCCGCAGCTACGTGCTGGATCAGTCGCGCATCAAGGACTTGCGTACCAACGTGGAGGTCGGCAACACGCAGTCGGTACTCGACGGCGACCTCGACGGCTTCATCGAGGCGAGCCTGAAGCAAGGCGTGTGATGCCACAGATCAATGCCGGTGGACCCTTCGCTCCGATCGCACGGCCGGACGTGAAGGCGACAATGCGGCACGACACGCGGGACCATCACGGCACGTTGCGCACTTTGCTGCGCTTCGCTCTCGGCTGGGACGAGTCCTCGGCGTGGCGCGACGCGCACGCCCTCACCGCCTTCCAGGAGCCCTAGGACATGATCCTGACCATCCTCACCGGCGCGTCACGCGGCTTGGGCCGCGCCATGGCGTCGCAACTGCTGTCTGCAAACGGCCTGTTGCTGACGATCGAACGCCGGCCCGATGCCACGCTGCGTGACGAGGCGGCCAAGGCCGGTGCGCGACTGGAGCAGTGGGCACTGGATGTCGCCCATGATGTCGGCGTTGCGGCACGCCTGGAAGCCTGGCTGCACCAGCAGCCTGCCGACCAGTTCGCCCGCGCCACGCTGATCAACAACGCCGGCGCCATCGGCACGGTCGGACCAATAGATCGGTCGGCCGCAGATGAGATCGCCACCGTGCTGCGCGTAGGTCTTGAGGCACCGATGAACCTCACGGCCGCCTTCCTGCGCGCCACGTCAACCTGGGGCAGCGAGCGGCGGGTGCTCAACATCTCATCCGGCGCCGGGCGCAACCCGATCGCCGGGTGGGCGGCTTATTGCGCTGCCAAGGCGGGGCTGGATCACTTTTCACGCGTCACCGCGCTCGACGAAGCGCGCCGGCCCAACGGCGCACGCATCGTTTCGCTGGCGCCCGGCGTGATCGACACGGCCATGCAGAACCAGCTGCGCAGCGCCGATGCCGATGGCTTTCCCGACCAGCAGCGCTTCCTCGACTTGCACGCGAAGGCGCAGCTCGCTTCACCGGCGGACGCCGCCGCCAAGGTGCTCGCGTACCTGGCACGCGCCGATTTCGGCAAGAACCCCGTCGCCGATGTGCGCGACGCTTGATGAGACCTTAGATGAACGACACCACCCCGGCGCCCGCCGACGAGAACCAGATCATTGCGGAGCGGCGCGCCAAGCTGGCCCGCCTGCGACAGGCGGGCCCGGCGTTTCCCAACGACTTCGATCGCACCCACCATGCGGGCGATCTCGTGGTGCGCTACGGCCACATGGACCGAGAAGCACTGGCGGCGGAAAAGGTAGAAGTGGCGCTGGCGGGTCGCATGATGCTCAAGCGCGTGATGGGCAAGGCGAGTTTCGCCACGATCCAGGACGGCTCCGGTCGCATCCAGTTCTACGTTGCAGATGACGACACCGGTGCCGCCGCGCACGAGGCGTTCAAGCAATGGGACATGGGCGACATCATTGCCGCCCGCGGGGTGCTGTTCAAGACACAGAAAGGCGAGCTGTCGGTGCGCTGCCGCCAGTTGCGCCTGCTGACCAAGAGCCTGCGGCCGCTGCCGGACAAGTTTCACGGGCTGGAGGACAAGGAAGCGCGCTATCGCCAGCGCTACGTGGATCTGATCGTCAATGAAGAGTCGCGCCGCGCCTTCATCGTGCGCAGCAAGACGATCGCTGCGATGCGCGAGTTCATGGTCGGCGAGGGCTTTCTCGAGGTCGAGACGCCGATGCTGCAAGTGATCCCGGGCGGTGCGGCGGCCAAACCCTTTGTCACCCACCATAACGCGCTCGACATCGACATGTTCCTGCGCATTGCGCCCGAGCTTTTCTTGAAGCGCCTGGTGGTGGGCGGCTTCGAGCGCGTGTTCGAGATCAACCGCAACTTCCGCAACGAGGGGCTGAGCGTGCGTCACAACCCCGAGTTCACCATGATGGAGTTCTACGCCGCGTACCACGAGTATCAGTGGATGATGGACTTCACCGAACGCCTGCTGCGCCACTGCGCGATCGCCGCCACCGGCTCGGCGGTGATCAACTACCAGGGACAGACGATCGACCTGTCGCAGCCGTTTGCTCGCCTGACCAGCGCCGAGGCGATCAAGGCGCACGCGCCGCAGTACACGGACGCTCAGCTGCTCAACCGCAACTTCCTGCATGCCGAGCTGGCGCGCCTGGGCAGCAATCACTCGAAGGAAGCCGGCCTGGGCGCCCTGCAGCTGGCCCTGTTCGAGGAGGTGGCCGAGAGCAAGCTGATCCAGCCAACCTACATCGTCGATTACCCGGTGGAGGTGTCGCCGCTGGCGCGTGCCTCCGACACGCGGCCCGAGATCACCGAACGCTTCGAGCTTTTCATCGCCGGCCGCGAGACCGCCAACGGCTTCTCGGAGCTCAACGATGCCGAGGACCAGGCCGCGCGCTTTGCCGAACAGGTCAAGGCCAAGGACGCCGGCGACGAAGAAGCAATGTTCTACGACGCCGACTTCGTGCGCGCCTTGGAGTACGGGCTGCCGCCCACCGCCGGGTGCGGCGTGGGGGTCGACCGCTTCATCATGCTGCTGGCGGATGCGCCAAGCATCCGTGACGTGATCCTGTTCCCGCACATGCGGCCGGAGGACCGTTGAGCTCGCGTCCCGTGCCGGACCTGACGCTGGCGCCGCGGATCGACGCCCTGCGCGCCTTGCTGGCGATGCGAGCGGCGGACCCGCCGCCGGATGACTGGCTGCCGGTGGTGGTGGGCGGACACGAGGTCGGCGTCGCGCATCCGGACGTCGCCACGTTTCTCGGCACCGAGGCCAACCACTTCGTCCTGCTCGACTATCGCCTGGTGCTCGAAGACGCTGGGCTCGATGCCGCCGGGCGCAGCGCCCTGCTCGCGCGCGCCGCCCAGACCCTGCGCGATGCCGGCCTGCTCCACGGTTGGCGCGACGAGCTGCTTGACGTGCGGCCGCACCCGGATCAGCCGGCGGTCGCCACCCTGGAGCGCGCCGTCTGCCGCACGCTGGGCATCACCACCACCGCGGTGCACCTGAACGCGTTCACCCCGGACGGCCACGTGATCGTCGCGCGCCGCGCCGATCACAAGCAGATCGACCCGGGCAAGTGGGACAACCTGGTCGGTGGCATGGTGCCCGCGGGCGAGTCCGAGGAAGCCGCGCTGGCGCGCGAAGCGCAGGAGGAAGCCGGGCTCGATCTGGCCGGTCAGCCGGTCACGCGAGGCGGCCGCGTGCACGTGACGCGCATCGTGCCCGAGGGTTATCAGTCCGAGATCGTGCAGGTATTCGACGTCGTGCTGCCCGAGGGCATCTCGTTGGCCAACCAGGATGGCGAGGTGGCGGCGATCGAGAAGCGCGATGTCGAGGCGATCCTGGCAGCGATCCGCGACGATGAGTTCACGCTTGAAGCTGCGCTCGTCCTGCTGGACGGCCTGCGGCGCCGCTGCTAGATGGACCCGGTCGTCCTGTTCTTCGTGCTGGGCCTGCTGGCGAAGGTTGCCAAGAGCGACCTGCGACTGCCCGAGTCGATGTACGAGGCACTGTCGATCTATCTGCTGCTGGCGATCGGCATCAAGGGCGGTGTCGAGCTGGCGCAGCAGCCGATCGGCGCAGTGCTGCCGCAGGCCTTGGCTGCCGTGGCCCTCGGTGGGTTGATCCCGTTCCTGCTGTTTCCCGTCCTCGGCCGACTGGGCAAGCTGCCACGGGCGGATGCCGCGGCCATCGCCGCGCACTACGGCTCGGTGTCGGTGGTGACCTTCGCGGTCGCGCTGTCGTACTTGCTCAAGCAGAACATCGCGAGCGAAAGCTACATGCCGCTGCTGGTGGCACTGATGGAGGCGCCGGGCATCATCGCCGGCATCGTGCTCGCCCGCATGGGCGGCCGCCAGCGCGTGGCTTGGGGTCCGTTGGCGCATGAAGTGGTGTTCGGCAAGAGCGTGTTGCTGCTGCTCGGCGGCATCGTCATCGGCGTGGTGGCCGGGCCGCAACAGATCGCACCGATCGAGCCGTT
The DNA here is from genome assembly GCA_022843955.1 of Burkholderiaceae bacterium. Lineage (GTDB taxonomy): Bacteria > Pseudomonadota > Gammaproteobacteria > Burkholderiales > Burkholderiaceae_F > JALHMQ01. Next base: position 108,991 of record JALHMQ010000011.1, on the reverse strand, counting down.
CTTCATGGGCCTGTTCAAGGGGGTCCTGGCACTGTTCCTGCTGGAAATGGGCCTGGTGGCGGGCAGCCGACTGGGCGACCTGCGGCGCGCGGGTCCATTCCTGGTCGTGTTCGCCATCGTCGCGCCGATCGCCCTGGGCCTGATCGGCGCCTTGGTGGGCCATCTGATCGGCCTGTCGCTGGGCGGTACGGCACTGCTGGCGGCGCTGGCGGCAAGTGCGAGCTACATCGCTGCACCCACGGCGATGCGCATCGCCGTGCCGGAGGCCAATCCGGCGCTGTCGATCGGCATGGCACTCGGGGTCACGTTCCCGTTCAACATCACGCTCGGCATCCCGTTGTACCTGATGATGGCGCGCTGGGTCGGAGGCTAGGATGAAGCATGCCGTACGCGCCGCCCGCCAGGCTCCCGACTCACCCAGGTGAACACTGACATGCTCACACACGCCAAGAAGCTGCTGGTCATCATTGCGGAGGCGGCACTCGAGAAGCAACTCGTGCGCGATGCACGCCGGTTCGGCGCGCTCGGCTACACGATCTACGACGTGCGCGGCGGCGGCGAAACCGGTGAGCGCGCGGCGCAGTGGGATGCGGATCGGCTGATCGAGATGAAGGTGATCTGCGACGACAGCGTTGCCATCGGGCTGGCCGAGCACGTCCTGCAGACCTACGCCCCGAACTTCGCCGTCACCTTGTTCACCGCGGAGGTTGGCGTGTTCCGGCCACAGAAGTTCTGAGCGCCCGGCGCATTCGCATGCAGACCGTGGCCGTACACCGCACCGCCGCCATCGATCCCGCGAAGGTCGTGCGGCTGATGCTGGCATTCTTCGGCGACAGCGAGGTCCCGCGCGCTGCCAGCATCCACGCCGATGACCTGCCGGAACCGTACCGCCGCCTGCTGGCCCACCATGGCCACATGACGCAGGTGTTGAACGCAAGACACGGCGCGGCCTTGCGCGTGCTGCCTTACCGCATTCGACGCGAGGGCGACATGTATGGTCGGCGTCTCGACCTCTTTGCCGAGGGCGATGACCGACCCGTGATGACCGGCATCATGATCTTCAACCTCGCCCTGGTCGGCGGCAGCGTACGCGACGAGATCACCGCGGCGGGCGCACCGCTGGGCGAGATCCTGATCCGCCATCGCATCCTGCGACGAGTCGTCGCCGATGCATTCCTGCGGTTTGATCAGGACGATCCGCTGGTGGCGCGCTTCGGACGGGTCGACCAGCCGGCGTACGGTCGACTGGCTACGATCGACTGCGATCAGCGACCGGTGGTGGACTTGCTGGAGATTTTGCGGCCCTGAGGGCGCCTTGCGCGCTACTGCGCAACCATGACGGGGCGGCCTTGACGACGCGACGAGGCAGCTAAGCCGCCTCGTCGATCCACGCCATCTGGATCGCCTCGAGAATCTTCTCGCCGGAGCGATTTGGATCATCGCCGAACCCATCCAGTTCGCACACCCAGCGATGCAGATCGGTGAAGCGCACAGTCTTGGGGTCGATGTCAGGGTGGGCCTCGACCAGGGCGATGGCGATGTCGAGCGTATCGGTCCACTTCATCGGTCTCGTGCCTCGTTCAGTGGTTCTCGCGCGCGTGGTTGATCGAGTACTTGGGAATCTCGACCACCAGATCGTCTTCGCCGACGATCGCCTGACAAGACAGGCGCGAGGCCGGTGTCAGGCCCCAGGCCATGTCCAGCAGATCGTCCTCGTCCTCGCTTGACGGGTTCAACTGCGCAAGGCCCTGCTTCACGATCACGTGGCAGGTGGTGCAGGCGCAGGACATCTCGCAGGCATGCTCGATCTCGATATGGTTGTCGAGCAGATTGCGGCAAATGCTCTCCCCCGGCACGGCCTCGATGGTCGCGCCCTGCGGGCAGATCTGCGGGTGGGGCAGTACGGTGATCTTCGGCATGGCTTGTCTGTCGCTACTCGGCCATGACGTCGTCGACCCGGCGACCGGCGAGTGCGGCACGAATCGACCGGTCCATGCGGCGCGCCGCGAACTCCTCCGTGCCGTGCGCCAGCGCATCGACCGCAGCCTTCACTCGATCCGGGTCGGCTGCCACGGCAACTTCGCGTACGCGATCCACCAGGGCTTGCAGTGATGCACGTTCCTCGGTGTCGAGCAGGTCGGCGTCCACCGCCAAGGCGGCCTGCGTCGCCTCCAGCAGGCGCTGTGCCTCGACCTGCTGCTCGCGCAGCGCGCGCGCGCGCATGTCGGTATCGGCCGCACCGAGAGAATCCTGCAGCATGCGGGTGATGTCGTCGTCGCCCAGGCCATAGGAGGGCTTCACCGAAATCGACGCTTCCACGCCGCTCATTTCTTCGCGCGCCGACACGGCGAGCACGCCATCGGCATCGACCTGGAACGTCACGCGGATGCGGGCAGCGCCCGCCGCCATCGGCGGAATGCCGCGCAGCTCAAAGCGAGCGAGTGAACGACAGTCACTCACCAGTTCGCGCTCGCCTTGCACGACGTGGATCGCCATGGCCGTCTGGCCGTCACGGAAGGTGGTGAACTCCTGAGCCCGCGCGCCCGGAATGGTGGAGTTGCGCGGGATGATGCGCTCGACCAAACCACCCATCGTCTCCAGGCCAAGTGAAAGCGGCGTGACATCAAGCAGCAGCCAGTCGTCACCGGCCGTGCGATTGCCGGCGAGCAGGTTGGCCTGCATGGCGGCACCCAGGGCGACCACCTTGTCGGGGTCGAGGTTGGTCAGGGGCGGCTGGCCGAAGAGATCGGCCACCGCCTGGCGCACGTGTGGCATGCGCGTCGCCCCACCGACCAGCACCACGCCTTTGATGTCGGTCGGCTTGAGCCCGGCATCGCGCAGCGCGCGCCGGGTTGCGTCAAGCGTCTTGGCGACGAGGTGCTGCGTCATGCCGGCGAACGAATCGGCCTTGACGTTGAGGTTGACCCATTGCCCGTTCGACAGGCGCGCCTGCAGCGTGGTGGCAAGCCGGGATGACAAGGCTTCCTTGGCGGCGCGCGCCTTGACTGTGAGCAGCCGTTGGTCTTCAGGCGGCAGCAACGACAGGTTCGCCTGTTCGAGCGCCCAGCAGTAGAGCCGATGATCGAAGTCATCACCACCGAGCGCGGAGTCGCCGCCCGTGGCAAGTACCTCGAAGACACCCTTGGTCAGCTTGAGAATCGAGACATCGAAGGTGCCGCCGCCGAGATCGTAGACCGCATAGGTGCCTTCCGCGGCATTGTCGAGGCCGTAAGCCAGGGCGGCAGCAGTCGGCTCGTTGAGCAGCCGAAGCACATTGATGCCAGCCACGCGCGCAGCGTCACGCGTGGCCTGGCGCTGAGCATCGTCGAAGTAGGCAGGCACCGTGATGACTGCACCGACCAGGGGACCACCCAGCGATGTCTCGGCACGCTCGCGCAGCAGGCCGAGGATCGCGGCAGAAACTTCGACCGGGCTCTTGACGCCGGCGACGGTCCGCAACTGCAACATGCCGGGCTCGTCGACAAAGTCATACGGCAGGTTCTCGACGTGCTCGACGTCCTTGACGCCGCGCCCCATGAATCGCTTGACCGAGACGATCGTGTTGCGAGGATCGGTCGCCTGATGTGCAATCGCCTCATGTCCGATCAAGGTGTTGCCGGTGGCGAGATATCGCACGATCGAAGGCAGCAGCGCGCGGCCCTGTTCATCGCCCAGGACCTCAGCCACGCCATGACGCACCGTGGCAACGAGAGAATTGGTGGTGCCCAGGTCAATGCCAACCGCGAGCCTGTGTTCGTGCGGCGCCGTGGACATGCCGGGTTCGGCAATCTGCAGCAACGCCATGGCTAACCCCCCGCCGCCTGGTGCACATCCCTGTGTGCAGCCGGCTCGGCGCGAAAGCGATCGATGAACATCAGCTGGCGGACCAGCCCCGCGGCGCGCGGGTAGTCAGCGTCGACATCGATTGCCTGTGCCAGCGCAGCGGTGGTGTCGGCACGCGCCTGTTCCACCTCAGCCAACAGCTCATCTGCGCTACGACCATCGACTCGTACCTCGTCCAGCGCCTCTCGCCAGGCCATTTGCTGCAACAGGAATGCGGGAGGCATCGCGGTGTTCGACTCGGCGTCGATGGCAACGCCCTGCCGCTCGCACAGATAGGCAGCACGTCTGCCGGGGTCGCGCAGCGTGCGGTATGCCTCGTTCGCCTGCGTGGCCCATTGCATTGCCACGCGGCGCTCCGCGGCCGATCCGGTGGCGAACCGATCAGGGTGGACCTGCGCTTGCACACGCTTGTAAGCCGTCTCCAATGCATCAAGCTCGACTGCGAAAGACGGCGTCAGGCCAAAAAGCTCAAAGTGATCGAGGGCGGCAGGCACGGAGTTGCAGCTGAAGGCGGAAAAGACAAGCGGCTGCAAAATGGCAGCCGCTTGCCATCGCGGAAACGCTAGACGCGGAAAGACTCCCCACAGCCGCAGCGGTCCTTTTCGCGAGGGTTGTTGAACTGAAAGCCCTCGTTCAAGCCTTCGCGCACGAAGTCCAGCTCAGTGCCGTCGATGTACGCAAGGCTTTTCGGGTCCACATAGACCTTGACGCCGTGGCACTCAAATGCCTGATCCTCCGGACTCTCGGCGTCCACATACTCGAGCTTGTATGCCATGCCGGAGCAGCCGGTCGTGCGCACACCCACACGCAAGCCAAGTCCCTTGCCGCGCTTCTCGAGGAAGCCCGCCACATGCTTGGCAGCGCGCTCCGTCATCGTGACAGCCATCTTCCCGTCCTCCCAATCCTGCAAACAGCCTGCCGTCATCCGCACTATGCGGCGGCTTTGTGCGGCTCCGTCGCGCCGTGCTTCTGCCGATAGTCGACGATCGCCGCCTTGATCGCATCTTCGGCGAGGATCGAGCAGTGGATCTTGACCGGCGGCAGCGCAAGTTCTTCGGCGATCTGCGTGTTCTTCAGTTGCATCGCCTGATCCAGCGTCTTGCCCTTGACCCACTCTGTAACTAGCGAACTGGAGGCGATCGCGGAGCCACACCCGTACGTCTTGAAGCGCGCATCCTCGATGACGCCCTGCTCGTTGACGCGGATCTGAAGCTTCATCACGTCGCCGCACGCGGGTGCGCCGACCATGCCGGTGCCGACTGCGTCGTCGCCCTTGTCGAACGAACCGACGTTGCGCGGGTTCTCGTAGTGGTCGATGACTTTTTCGCTGTATGCCATGTCTGCCTCACTGATCTTCAGTAGTTGTGCCGGTCTGCCCTAGTGCGCCGCCCATTGGACCGTGCTCAGATCAATACCGTCCTGGTGCATCTCCCACAGCGGAGACATCGAACGCAACTTGGCAACCTTGCGCTGCAGGAGGTCGATTGTGTAGTCGACCTCTTCTTCGGTGGTGAACCGACCGATCGAGAAGCGGATAGAACTGTGAGCGAGTTCATCGCTGCGACCCAGCGCGCGCAGAACATAGGAGGGCTCCAGGCTCGCCGACGTGCAGGCCGATCCCGACGACACGGCGACATCCTTGATCGCCATGATCAGCGACTCGCCTTCGACGAAATTGAAGCTCACGTTCAGGTTGTGCGGGACCCGCTGCTCGAGATCACCATTGACATACACCTCCTCGATCTGCGACAGGCCCTTCCACAGCCGGTCACGCAGCATGCGGATGCGCTCGTTCTCGGTGGCCATCTCTGCCTGCGCGATACGGAACGCCTCGCCGATGCCGACGATCTGGTGCGTCGGCAACGTGCCGGAGCGCAAGCCGCGCTCATGCCCGCCGCCATGCATCTGCGCCTCGAGCCGGACCCGCGGCTTGCGACGCACGTAAAGCGCGCCAATGCCCTTAGGCGCATACGTTTTGTGCCCGGAGAACGACATCAGGTCGACCTTCAGCGATGCGAGATCGATCACGACCTTGCCCGTCGCCTGTGCCGCATCGACGTGGAACACGATGCCGCGCGAACGACACATCTCGCCGATCGCCGGAATGTCCTGGATGACACCGATTTCATTGTTCACGTACATCACCGACACGCAGATCGTGTCGGGCCGCAGAGCGGATTCAAGTGCGTTGAGACCGATCAGACCGTCCGCCTGAACATCCAGGTACGTGACGGAGAAACCCTCGCGCTCGAGTTCGCGCATCGTATCGAGGGTCGCCTTGTGCTCGGTCTTGACGGTGACAAGGTGCTTGCCCTTGTCCTTGTAGAAGTGGGCGACACCTTTGAGAGCGAGATTAATCGACTCTGTTGCGCCGGAGGTCCAGACGATTTCTCGCGGGTCAGCGTTGACGAGGGTCGCCACCTGTTCACGCGCCTGCTCGACCGCTTGTTCCGCAGTCCAGCCAAACGAGTGACTGCGCGAGGCAGGATTACCGAAGTTCTGCCGCAGGTACGGGATCATCTTGTCCACCACGCGCGGATCAACCGGCGTGGTGGCTGAATAATCAAGATAGATCGGCAATTGCATCAACGCACTCCCCTCAACCGACGGAAACCTGTTCTTTTGAGCCGCTATGGCTGGACCGTCTCTCGCCGTCGCGGCGATTATCGTGCAGGACCGTGACATTGACACCCTGCTGCGCCATGCGCTGCTTTTGCTGCTCCACCAGATCGTGAAGCGTCACTGAATCCAGGTAATCAACCATCACCCGGTTCAAGTTCGACCACAGATCGTGGGTCATGCAACGCTGGTCGTTATCGCAGTTTTCCTTGCCGCCGCACTGCGTCGCGTCAAGAGGTTCGTCCACGGCGTAGATGATGTCGGCGACAGAGATATCGACCATCGTCTTGCCGAGCGTGTACCCGCCGCCCGGCCCGCGCGTGCTTTCGACCAGTTCATGACGGCGCAGGCGGCCGAACAGTTGTTCGAGGTAGGACAGGGAAATCTTCTGGCGCTGACTGATGCCGGCCAACGTCACCGGCCCGTTGTGCTGGCGAAGGGCCAGATCGATCATCGCGGTTACCGCAAAGCGGCCCTTGGTGGTCAGTCTCATCGTGAGTGCCTCAGAGTGTGCATGACTGAGTGTGGTCAAGCGCTGTGGGGTCGCGCGGGCAGCCCCTTGCTGCCGTGCACGTAGGATCACGCTGCGCTCAAATAATTCCCGACCGCATCAATCGGGAATGTAGCGATTTCCAACTGATTTAGTCAACAATTGTTTGGGTAGCGACGCGGTCTTGGATTCCAGAGATGGCTTTACGCCAAGCATGGACCAGATGACATCCTGCCTGGGGCAACAGTCAGGGTCGCGCAGTTGACCAACGCCGCTCTGGCCGCAAAACGACTTCTGCTAGGCAGCGTCAAAACGGGCCGAGCCGGAGGGCAGCGAGGTTGACTCGGGGGAATGAAGCCGAGCCACCTGGCGGGGAAGGTTACGCCCCGCGCGGACTCATTTCGAACGAACTCAACGTGCGAAAGGGCACTGCTTCACGCTGCCGCGTACATCGTGGCACGCTTACGCACAACATCGATGAGCCCCTGGCACGCATCTTCAACATAGTCGAGCACGGTGTTGAAACCTTCCGGTCCACCGTAATACGGATCCGGCACGGTCGCCGCATCGTGCTCGCCGGCAAACCGCATCAACAGGTGCAGCTTGTGTTTGAACGCGCGGGGGCACTGCTGCTGCAGCAACGCCAGATTTTCCCAATCCATCGCCAGGATCAGGTCATAGTCACGGAAGTCGTCCTGCGTGACTTGGCGCGCAGAAAGTTCGGCGAGGTCGTATCCACGTTTCTTCGCCGCCTGCTGGGCGCGCAGGTCAGGCGCTTCGCCGACGTGATAGGCATGCGTCCCCGCGGAATCCACGTGAACAATGTTGGATAGCCCTGCATCGACAACCATCTTCCGGAACACGCCTTCAGCGGTCGGCGAGCGGCAGATGTTTCCCATGCAAACAAATAACACCTTGGTCATAGCGAACGCGCCTTTCTGGTTCGGGCCCGCGTTTTGGCTGCCCGTTGACTGACCAACGGCGGAACTCATCCGCGCGTTGTCATGTTTTCCGAATTGTCCCGACAACCGCCACCGGCTGACACGCGTGAAGGGCAGAAGTTCAAGAAAACGCTGCCAGCCCGCTTGTCGGCCGCCCGGCCGCATCTAAAGCCTCTTCACGACTTGAGTCGTCCCGCCGCTCAAGCCGCCTTCTCCGTCATCCGTGCCGTGACGTTTCCGCCACCGGCACCGAAAACCTGCTGCCTCAGTTGCGCGAGTTGATCGCGCGCCCGGGCAGCCTTCTCGAACTCCAAGTTCTTGGCATGCTCGAACATCAACTTCTCAAGCCTCTTGATCTCGCGCGCCAGTTGCTTCTCGCTCATCGTCTCGTACGAGACGGCCTCGCCTTCGTCCTTCGCAGCCTTGCGCGCCGCGCTTGAATCGAACACACCATCGATCAGTTCTCGAACTTCCTTCTTGACGCCGCGCGGCTCGATACCATGCTCACGATTGAACGCCATCTGCTTGGCACGCCGACGGTTGGTCTCATCGATGGCTCGGCGCATCGAATCGGTCACCGTATCGGCATAGAGAATCGCGGTGCCGTTCAAGTTCCGGGCGGCCCGACCAATTGTCTGGATCAATGAGCGCTCGGAGCGCAGGAAGCCTTCCTTGTCGGCATCGAGGATCGCTACCAGCGAAACCTCTGGCAGGTCCAGCCCCTCGCGCAGCAGATTGATGCCCACCAGGACATCGAATACGCCAGCGCGCAGGTCACGGATGATCTCAACGCGCTCGACGGTATCGATGTCGGAGTGCAGGTAACGGACCTTGGCGCCATGCTCGGATAGGAACGCGGTCAAGTCCTCTGCCATCCGCTTGGTCAGCGTGGTGATCAACACGCGGTCGCCACGCGACACGCGCAAGCCGATCTCGCCCAGGATGTCATCGACCTGCGTTCGTGCTGGGCGCACCTCAAGTCGGGGGTCGATCAGCCCGGTCGGCCGTACGACCTGTTCGGCGATCTGCGACGAACGCGCCAATTCGTAGTCCGCTGGCGTCGCCGAGACGAAGATGCAGCGGCGCATCTTGCGCTCGAATTCGTCGAAACGCAGCGGACGGTTGTCCAATGCAGACGGCAACCGGAAACCATAATCAACCAAGGTTTCCTTGCGCGAACGATCGCCTTTGTACATGCCACCGAGTTGAGGCACGGTGACATGCGACTCGTCGATGAACATGAGGGCATCGGCGGGCAGGTAGTCGATCAGCGTCGGCGGCGGCTCGCCGGGCAGTGCACCTGACAGGTGGCGTGTGTAGTTCTCGATGCCCTTGCAGAAGCCGAGTTCGTTGAGCATCTCGAGGTCGAATCGCGTGCGCTGTTCGAGTCGCTGGGCCTCGACGAGCTTGCCTGCCGCCACCAGTTGATCGAGCCTCTCCCTGAGTTCCACCTTGATGCCGTCGATCGCCTTCACGACCGTCTGGCGTGGCGTCACATAATGGGACGATGGATAAACCGTGAACCGTGGAATCTTCTGGCGTACACGGCCGGTCAACGGATCGAACAACTGAAGACTCTCCACTTCATCATCGAACAAGTCGATGCGAACCGCGAGTTCCGCGTGCTCTGCGGGGAAGATGTCGATCGTGTCGCCGCGCACGCGAAAGGTGCCGCGAGTGAACTCCGTTTCGTTGCGCCGATACTGCATGGCCGTGAGCCGGGCAATTACATCGCGCTGGCTCAACTTGTCCTGAACACGCAAGGTCATCACCATTGCGTGATAGTCGCTCGGATTGCCAATGCCGTAGATCGCCGACACCGTGGCCACGATGATCGTGTCGCGCCGCTCGAGCAGGCTCTTGGTCGCCGACAGCCGCATCTGCTCGATGTGCTCGTTGATGCTGCTGTCTTTCTCGATGTAGAGATCGCGCGATGGGACGTAGGCTTCAGGCTGGTAGTAGTCGTAATAGGAGACGAAATACTCCACCGCGTTATTGGGAAAGAACTCCCGCATCTCTGAATAGATCTGCGCAGCCAAGGTCTTGTTCGGTGCCAGGACGATTGCGGGTGCTCCTGTCCGCGCGATGACGTTGGCCATGGTGAACGTCTTCCCCGACCCCGTGACGCCCAACAGCGTCTGAAACGCCAACCCATCGGCAACACCTTCCGCCAAGCGAGCGATCGCCGTCGGCTGATCACCGGCCGGCTCAAAGGGCTCAAGCAACTCGAACGGGGAGTTGGAAAAGGTCAGCAGCACGTTGACTCTGGTGCACCGCAAAACGCAGCGCTTTCAAGGCGCCGGATTGTAGAGACGCAACCTCCAAAAGCCTAGCCCCACGTTGCCGATCGGCAATGATTTTTGCCTATATTTCAACGGCTTACGAAATTTTCATCTCCCCCGACGCAGTCGCGGCACGAGCGCCGGAGACAGCCCAAAAAGGGCTTGACAAATCGGCGAACAACGCCGGGCGTGTAGACTCCTCACGGTCTGCGTCGGCGCTACGCAACGCTTTTTTGTGACACCGATTGCACCGCAACAGCACCACAACACCGGCAGTAACCCTCGGAAGCCAAGAGCCATGCCCCAAACGATGTTTTCGACCGTCGAACTCGCGCCGCGCGACCCGATTCTCGGGCTCAACGAAGCTTTCAACGCTGATGCACGCACGGGCAAGGTCAACCTCGGGGTGGGCGTGTACTGCAACGACGAAGGCAAGATCCCGCTCCTGAAGGCGGTTCGTGAGGCCGAGCGCCAACGGGTAGAAGCTGCCACCCCACGCGGCTACCTACCGATAGAAGGGATCGCGGCGTACGACGCTGCAGTCCAAAAGATGCTTTTCGGCGCCGATAGTCCGCTGATCAGTTCGGGGCGCGCGATCACGGCGCAAGCACTGGGCGGTACCGGTGCCCTAAAGATCGGCGCTGACTTCCTCAAGCGCTTCAACCCCGCCGCCCGCGTGCTCATCAGCGATCCCAGCTGGGAAAATCACCGCGCGTTGTTTGAAGGCGCGGGTTTCAACGTCGCAACCTATCCCTACTACGACGCCACCTCGCAAGGCGTAAACGTTGAAGGCATGCTGGCCTCGCTGCGGGCCGCCGAGCCCCACAGCATCGTCGTGCTGCATGCGTGCTGCCACAACCCGACAGGTGTCGACCTCACGCTGGCGCAGTGGCAGCAAGTCGTCGATGTGGTGCGCGAGCGGCAATTACTGCCGTTTCTCGACATCGCTTACCAAGGCTTCGGCGATGGCATCGATGCCGACGGCGCTGCCGTGCGCCTGTTCGCTGATGCCGGAGTCACGTTCTTCGTGGCCAGTTCTTTCTCCAAGTCGTTCTCGCTGTACGGCGAGCGAGTTGGTGCGCTGTCGATCGTGGCAGCTGACAAGGACGAAGCGGCACGTGTCCTGAGCCAACTCAAGCGGGTCATCCGCACGAACTACTCGAACCCGCCAACCCATGGCGGCACGATCGTGGCTGCGGTTCTCACCACGCCGGCGCTGCGCGAACAATGGGAAAAAGAGCTGGGCGAGATGCGTGATCGCATCAAGTCGATGCGTACTCGATTCGTCGAAGGCCTAAAGTCGCGAGGCGTTGCGCGCGACTTCGGCTTCGTCGCCAAGCAGCGCGGCATGTTTTCGTACACCGGCCTCTCGGCCGCTCAGGTCGAGCGTCTGCGCAGCGAGTTCGGTATCTATGCCGTGTCCAGCGGCCGCATCTGCGTCGCGGCGCTGAACTCGCGCAACATCGATTACACCTGCGATGCCATTGCCGCGGTCCTCAAGGCATAAGCGACCGTTCTTCGTTTGATCAGGCACGCATCGTCTCGGTATACTCGCGCGCTTTCATTCCCCGATAGCTCAGTTGGTAGAGCGACGGACTGTTAATCCGTAGGTCCCTGGTTCGAGCCCAGGTCGGGGAGCCAAAAACTCCAAGCAGATCAAGGGGTTAGGTTCATAAAACCTAACCCCTTCTCTATTTTTCGACCCTGCGAATATCAGACACTTGTCTGATATCCATCGGAAAGTGGGTCCACGCCGGAGGCCACGGGCCGAGGGAGACAGGCGACGTGAACTGCGAAGCGAGCGTCGGACGCCGTCGGGGAAGTCGACAAGTTTTTGCACAGCCGCCGAGCGAAGATGCAGCCAGCGGCGATAGGGCCTCAACGCGCCGAGCAAGCGTCCAACAGTCGCGCCGCGCCATCGAGCGTCACTTCCCCAGTCGTGGTTGCACCGAGTCACTGTTCCGGCGCTTTTTGAGGCGACGGCGCGCATCTCAGCGTCGCAGACCACGCGTCCAGGACTCGAAACGGGGATCCTGATTGAGCGAGCGTCGGACGATTTTCGTCCGGCGCTCGCTGACCGCTTTGCAGCGGTCCAACCGGCGAGCCGAAGGCCGCCTGACGACCCAAAGGAACCTGTCGCGAATCTCTGTGCGAAGTACCGGTCCGCCATGGAACTTGACATTCGCCGAGGCCGTGGTGAAGACAGGGTTGGAGACAGCGGTAGTTCGCGCGTGCCGCCCGACCACCGCTAAGAGCTCGCAGCCGAACGACTGCGTCCTAGAGTGGCGCATTGACGCTGCCAACCCCACAGCTGCCGCGCGGACCTCGGCAAAGCAGACACGCGAACAGGTCTGTCGGCCACGACGCAGTCCTGGCCGCCCTGGGCCCGCCGGGGGTCGAGCTCAAGCGGGAGCTGCACGGACCGCGATCACGGGCGACCACGCAGCAAGCGCTCAGTCTCGCTCCCGTTGGCCCCGTTCCCGCCCCCCGCGCTTTTCGGGCTCCACGCGCGGATCACGGTGGCACTCCACGCAGTTCTCGAAGTTCTGGATGCCTTCCTCGACGTGCTCGGCGCGGATCTTTGCCTGCGAGTGCTCGTGGCAGCCATAGCAGGTGTAGCGGCTGTAGTCGTTGTTCCTGTGGCAGGTCTCGCAAGTCGCCTCGTGGTCACGATCGAGCACGAAGTATTTGTTGTGGTCGAAGGTCGCCGGCTTCCAGGCCTCGGTCTTGTGGCACGACTTGCAGCTGCCCTGGATCTGCCGATGCAGCCGGTCGGTCGGCGCGTTGTGGCAGCTCTCGCAGCGGTCCAGCTCGGCCTTGGCCAGCAGGGCATGGTCGAAGTGCGCGGGCTTCCAGGCCTTGCTTTCATGGCATTTCGAGCATTCAACTTTGAGCCCGCGGTGCACGGTGTCTTTGGGCGCAGCGTGGCATGAAGAGCAGGTGTCTCGCACAGCAACCTTCAGCAGCTCGTGGGAGAACGGCTTGCGGCTGCGTTTGGTGAGCTTCGGCCCCTGATGGTCGCTGTGGCAGGCGATGCAATCCTGCTCGATCAGTTCCTGGTGGAACGAGCCCTTGATGGTTCCGGCAGCGATGGGCACGCCCTTAGTCGTCTTCAGGCCCACATCTGCAACCGCATGGCAGGCGATGCATTGCCGCGACGACGCCCCCCGCCAAGCGGCGTGGCACGCAAAGCAGTCGGTGGCGAGTTCCGCATGGCCCTTCACCAACGGTCCCGGGCTGACCATGAGGTGGGGATAGACGAAGGCCAGCGCCACCAGCACGAGCAGGTTCAGCGCGATGACGATCAGCAAGATGGGGGGCTTCTTCACTTCCAGCCCCAGAACAGGAAGATTGCCACGATGTGCGCCAAGGCCAGCACGGTGAAGGCCAGCGTGATGGGGAAGTGCACGACGCGCCACTTCTTGACCACGTCGAAGGTCAAGCTGTCCCAGTACAGGCGGTCATCGAGTTCGGCATCGCTGAGGCCGCGCTCGCGCATGCGCTGGCGTGCCTCCTCCATGCGCCGCCGCGAGCGGTCCAGGAGGAACTTGCCGGTCAGCCCGCTGCCGACATTGATCAGCATGGCCCCCACGGCCAGCCAGCCGAGAATGGCGTTGAAATGCACGCCGGCATGCACCAGCACCAGTAGCGAACCGAGCCAGGCCAGCACCTCGTGCCAGCGCAGCAGCGTGGCCGGATACCCGCTCTGAATGAGCTTGCGCTTGCGCAGCGAATAGGCGGTCGACCCGATGATCAGCAACGTGCCGGGGATGCCAAGCCAGCGGCCGATCCACAGCAGGTCGAATAGATGCAGCAAGCCGTCCAGCGCCAGTGCGACGAGTACCAGCGCGGCGAAGCTGCCCAGGAAGGGCAGCACCTCGCGGCTGAGGAGTCTTGCAGGCGCGGGCATCAGGCTTCAAGCACCAGCGGTGACGAGGGACGGCCCACGCAGAGCAGGCAATGCCCCGCCGCCACGTCGTGGTCTGGCGCGTGCTCGTATTGCACGGTGCCTTCCAGCAATCGGGTCTCGCAGCTCCCGCAGCCGCCCGAGCGACAGCCGGACTCGACCGCGACGCCGTGCCGCTCCGCAAAGTCCAGCAACGACGCGTCCCGTCCATTCCAGGTCAATGTGCGACCGGAACGCTGGAACCGTACTTCGACCGCGGCGACGGCCGATGCGGTGACTTCGGGCGCGCCCGGGAGCTTGACGGAGGCCGGACCGAAAGCCTCGTAGTGGATGTCGGCGACCGGAACACCCCACGCGGCCAGTGCCGGAACAAGCGCCTGCATCATCATGGGCGGCCCGCAGACGTAGAACTGGTGGCGCCCGTGCGGCAGCGTGCGCCGCAGAAGCTCGACGTCCACGTGGCCTTGGTGCTGATAGTCGCGCCCCTGGTGGTCGGACTCTCCGGGGCGGCTGTAGACGATGTTCAGACGCAGTGCCGGGTGCGACGCGGCAAGTTCCTCGAGCTGTTTCTTGAAGGCGTGCTCGCCGCTGTTGCGCAGGCCGTAATACAGGTGAACCACGCGCTGCGGCTGCTGGGCGACACACCATCGCAGCATGCTCATCATCGGCGTGATGCCGATGCCGCCGCCGATCAGCACGGCAGGCACGGTCGGATCAGGATCAATGAAGAAGTGCCCAGCCGGCGCTTTGACGCGCAGGGCGTCGCCGACCTGCACACGATCGTGGAAATGGTTGGACGACAGGCCGGGGTCGAACTCGGGTTGTTCCGCCGGTGCAGGCACACGTTTGATCGTCACCCGGTAGTGCGCGGATTCGGGTCGATCCGACAGCGAGTAGCAGCGGGTAATCACACGCGCCGTTGCCGCCGCATCCGCACTGCGAGGCGTGACATCCAGCGCGAAGGTGAGGAACTGGCCAGGCTTGAACGGAGGCAGCGGCTGGCCGTCGACGGGCTGCAGGTAGAACGAACAATGCGACTGCGCTGCGTCCTCGAACGCACGCTGAGCGACACGAAATTCGCGCCAACCCGACCACGCCGCGTCGGTTTTGGCGGGCTTCGCGGCCGGCGCCAACGACTTGGCGGTGACCTGTGCGGCGCGACGCCGCCAAACTGTCCAGCCGATCCCCGCCGCCAGCTGCAAGAGCAGCGCGGCAGAAATCAAGGCGAGAAGTTCGGTGGCGGTCATCGATGTCGAGGGCAGACAGAGCAATGCCCAGCACGTACATCACAAGAGACGATTTTCAGGTCCCGGCAGCATCGGCTCCTTGACGGGCCTCAATGGCTGGACCGCCAAGGGCGGCAGCTCAGAATTCCTGGACCCCAATGGCCGAGGCCCAGCGTGCGCCACGCTTCGCAGCCATGCGCGGGCCGGCATGTCGCCGGGGACGTGTGATCCGGTGTTGACACCGGCCCAGCCCCGGCTGCCGGTTTGTCCACCAGCGCCGGGCGGGTAGAGCCGCGACGCTGGCCTGCGCGTCAGTGTTGATGCCCCGTTGGCTTGGCGGCAGCCGTCGTCGTCGAAGCCGCCGATGCATGACCCGCATGCTCGGACTTCGCGCGGCCGGCCGCGTTGTACACCCCCTCGACATAGTGCACGTACTCTACGTAGGCACCGACGTAGGAGCGCGCTGCCTCCACGTCGTTCGGGTTGAACTTCCTTTTCGAGGCGACTGCTTCGAACTGCTTGTGCAGTCCGTGCTCCACTTGTTCCTTTACGAGCTTGGCCACGGGCTCCAGCTTGCCCGTCTCGATCGACTTGTCGGCGGCGGCGATGGCCGGCTCGATCTCGCCAGCGGGCTTGAGCCCCGTGTACGCCGCACCCTCGCCCGCGCGGTGCACGCGCACCAAGGTCTCGAAGAAGTAGCGATCGGCCAGTTCCTTGCCGGTGGCGCCGGTCTTGCGCACGCTGACGGACTTCTGGAATGCATCCCGGATTTCCGCCTCGTCCTTCTTCTGCACCCAGCCCAGCACCATGTTGACGTTGCCGGTGTCGAGCGCCTTGCGCGCATCGGTGACGACAGGTCCGTCCAGGGTATCGCAGTGAGCCTGGGCCGCGGCGCCCCACGAGAGGGCCACGGCGCCGGCGACGAGGGTGAGGTAGCGGCGGAAGGTGTTGCGATTCACGGTCAACATGTCGGGATTCTCCGGTTCAGCGGTTGGAAGTCGGCACCATTGCCGCCCCCTGCATGCTTGAACGATCGGAAGAGCCGAATGTTCCAGCACCTGCTGGCCGAATCTCCGGTGAATCATTGCCCCCCGTGCAATTGCCGCTCGCGCGGCGCGGCCGGCTCCTCGCGAAGCAACACGTCGACCAGTTTGCGCCTCTGATCGGCGTTCAGGATCTCCCGCTCCTGCAGGAATTGAGCGATCACGCGCTGCTGCTGCTGCATCTGCACCTCGGCGATGCGGGCGCGTGCGGCTTCGATGCGCGTCGGGTCGGGTTGCTCGGAGAACACATCGCGTACCAGCGCCTCGCGATGGCGGGCAATCTCCTCCCAGCCGGCGTCGAGCTCGCGCACGAAGTTCTGCTCCAGGCTGTGCCAGCGCGTGCGTTGCGCCGCGTCCAGTTCGAGCCGGGAGGCAAGGTCGGTCGCACCCGAGCGATCCTGGACCAGCGAGCGGTAACCGGCGGCGCCGACCACGCCCAGATTGAGAAGCACCGAAAGGATCAGGGCAGAAACGAGTCCGCGGTTTTGCATGTCATCTTCCTCGTGCAGAACACGACGGCAGCCCCGCGCAATACGCGCCGGGCGGCTCGCCGGAGAAGACGGACATCGACGCGGGCCGCAGGGCGACCCCGCCGCCAGCGACGAGCATCAGCCCGAGGTAGGCACCGACGCCCAGCGCCGCGACCCCGCCCAGGGCGCGCGGTCCGATGTGCCACAGGCCGCCCCATGGGCGCGCAGGTTCGCGCCGGGGCACTGCCCGCTTGGGCAGTCGTGGCAGGACCAGCGCGGCGATGTCGACGTCGCTGCGGATCTCACGCAGCGCCCGGAGATCCGCACGCATTCCGGTGAACGCGAGCAAGGCCGAACCGCAGTGCGCGCACTGCGCCGCATGCAGCCTCAGTTCCAGGGCGGCGGATTCGCCGAGCTCGCCGTCGATCAACGCCGAGATGGCTTCAGTGCGCGGGCATTCCGCCTGTGTTCGATCGTTCATTTGCCTGTTCCGTCGTAAAGCGCGGCCAGGGCGGCACGCGCCCGGGCCAGCCTGGATTTCACGGTGCCCTCGTCGATCCCCAGCGTGGTCGCCAGTTCGTCATAACTCAATCCCTCCACTTCGCGCAGCAGCACGATCTGGCGCTGCTCCGGGGGCAGGCGTGCCAGTGCCGCGTCCAACGCCCGCAGGCCCTGCCGGGCCTGCAACTGCGCCTCGGGGCTGGGCTGGTTCGCCGGGGCATCGTAGTCGTCGTCCAGCGGAACGAACTGCACCACCTTGCGCCGGCGCAGGACGTCGAGGGCCGCATTCGAGGCGATGCGGTAGACCCAGGTGTGAAACTGCGCATCCGGCCGCCAGGTCGGTAGCGCCTGCCATGCCTTGATGAATGCTTCCTGCGCGAGCTCCAACGCTTCCTCCCGCGACCCGGTCAGGTTGAGCAGATGCCGATAGATGCGATCCTGGTGGCGGCGCACGAGGACGCCAAAGGCAGCCTGATCCCCCCTCTGCGCGAGGACAATCAGTTCAGATTCCGGTCGCCCGGTGTCGGACACGTTCGGCGCCACTATCAGCGGATAAACGAACGAAGCGGGCAGATGTTCCGCCTGCCGCGCCTCACTGCGGGAGAACCCCGGCACGACTCACTCTAGGGCCCGGGTGGGGGTGGCTTGCTTGACCTGGATCACGCGCGCAGCTTGGATTGAATCAACGGTTGGCAGCGCGGCCGGCTCATCCGCGCCGGCGTGCCAGCAGGTCATCCACGACGCTGATCAGCGTGCCCAGGATACCTGCGATGCCGTGGCCTCTTTCGGTCAACGTCAGTCACTTCGTTGCGCCGGTGCCTGCCCGGGGTCGCCAGGGTCAGTTCAAGTCCGTGTCCAGCAGGCACAGCGCCGGTCCCGGATGCCGGCTCGCGGTGACAAACGCGTCGAGCGACTGCTCTGGAGGATTGGTCGCTGCGATCTGTCGCCGAGCTACGTCCTCTGCAATTGGAAACCGGTCGTTGTCAGCACGAGATTCTTGACGGGCGTGCGACCGGAAGTGGCCGACCCTTGACGCTGGCCAGCGGCGGGTTCAGAGCGGTCCAGCGCGAACCCACTTCGGGGAATGAGTCGACCAGCAGCCGCTGGAATACCATCATGATAGACTAGTCATTGCACTAGTCATACAGAGATCAAGATGCAAACATGGCCTGTTCAAGACGCGAAGGCACGATTCAGCGAGTTCCTCGATGCCTGCATGGTTGAGGGACCCCAGATGGTCACCAAGCGGGGTGCCGAAGCCGCGGTTCTGGTGCCGGTTGACGAGTGGCGCCGGCTGCAGGCCGCTGCCCGCCCATCGCTAAAGCAACTGCTTCTCTCGGATGAGGCCCGCGCCAATCTCCTGATTCCTGCACGAGGCTCCGCCCGTAGGCGCAAGGTCACCGCGGTGGGCTGACGAGCATGTACCTGCTCGACACCAACATCGTCTCCGAACTCCGCAAGCCGCGCCCGCATGGTGGCGTGGTCGCCTGGCTTCAGTCGGTCGACGATGCCGATCTTCATCTGTCCGCTGTCACGCTCGGCGAAATCCAGGCCGGCGTCGAACTGACCCGAGATCAGGATGCCACCAAGGCTGCCGAGATCGAGGCGTGGCTCGATCTCGTCGCCCAGTCCTACAACGTGCTACCTATGGACGGCGCGACGTTTCGGAGATGGGCTCGCCTGATGCACCGCCGTTCGGACACGCTGTACGAGGACGCGATGATCGCGGCCACCGCCACTGTTCACAAGCTCACGGTGGTGACGCGCAACGTTGCCGACTTTGCGAACTTCGACGTGCAGGTCCTGAACCCGTTCAAGACGCCCAAGGCTTGAGCGCGAGCGGCCGGATCACACCCTGCAAGGCGATCGAAAGCCAGAGGGATTTGCAGTCCGCGGCACTCTGCCCTACCCTTCTCGCACGCTCAGCCGAGACCACCGATTTCGAGCCCATGAACTGTCTGATATTTGCCTACCGAACCCGCCGGAACCCGGGCGAAGTTGCAAGGAACTTGGCGGAAATATCAGACAGCAAAACCCCGGAAATCGAGCAATGGCGCGGGTTTCCAGCCCGTTCGGTGGTGGGGCTGTTAATCCGCAGGTCCCTGGTTCGAGTCCAGGTCGGGGAGCCAGACAATCAAAGGGTTGCGCACCGCTCGGTTCGCAGCCCTTTGTGCTTGTGAACGCTTCGGTGCTAGAGGCCGAGCGTGCCGTCCTGCCTCTCGCCACGTTCGTAGACGAGGTTGGCGCGACCAACGAGCAGTGGGTCGATCGCGCTGATGCGATCGATGTCCTTGTTTGTGTACGGCAGCTTATGGAGAACATAGCGCATCGCATTCAGGCGTGCGCGCTTCTTGCAGTCGCTCTTGATGACGGTCCACGGAGAATCGGCTGTGTCCGTATAGAAGAAAGTCGCTTCCTTGGCCTTGGTGTACTCGTCCCACTTGTCGAGCGATGCCATGTCGATCGGTGACAGCTTCCACTGCTTGAGTGGGTGCACCTTGCGTTCCTTGAACCGGCGGCGCTGTTCCTTGCGGCTGACCGAGAACCAGAACTTGATCAGGTGCACGCCGCTGCGCACAAGGTTGCGCTCGAACTCTGGGCATTGCCGCATGAATTCGACGTACTCGTCGTTGGTACAGAAACCCATCACGCGCTCGACCCCGGCACGGTTGTACCAGGAGCGGTCGAACATCACGATCTCGCCGGCGGTAGGCAGGTGTTGCACGTAGCGCTGCAGATACCACTGACCGCGCTCAACCTCACTCGGCTTTTCCAGCGCAACGACGCGTGCACCGCGGGGATTCAAGTGCTCCATGAAGCGCTTGATCGCACCGCCCTTGCCGGCGGCATCACGTCCTTCAAAGACGATCACGACCTTTTGTCCGGTCGCCTTGACCCAGGCCTGCAGCTTCAGCAATTCGACCTGCAAGCCGTATTTGAGCCGCTCGTAGTTCTTACGAGCCATCAGGTTCTTGTACGGATAGCCGCCCTGGCGCCAGTCGTCGGCAAGTTCCTCGTCAGGATCGATCCCCGATCGTTGAGGGGCCGGTTCGGCCAGGAGGGCCTTGATGAGCGCACGCCGATCGGCCGGCGCCTCGCCAGTGAGAATGTCCGTGAGCGCAGCAGCCTCATGCAAGTTGGCTGCGTTCGTGGCCTCCTGCACGACAAAGGCGTCGACCGCCGCCGACCGGAGCACCGGTGCGGTGTCGCCGCGCTCCACCGCACGCGCGGCGGACCGGCTCCCCTTGGCCGCTGGCCGACTGCGGGCCACTGCGGCGTCGGCTTTCGCCTGTTCGCCGCTGCGGGTCTTCGAACTCGCTCTAGGCTTGGTTGCTACCTTGTTCATCGCTTGCCTCCCCATGCAAGTCTGCCGGCCTCAGGTGGGCGGATTTTGCGCTGGCGCAGACGCTGACGCGATCTCGAGGCGGCGATGATGCGGCCGGAGCACCTGCGTCTGCAGCCAGCGCTGGAACGACGCCGAACGCGCGTCGGAGCGGCGTTCCAGAAACGCACTCAGGCCGCGCTCAGTGAAGCAGAGCATCCGTTCGCCGGGTGCCGCGCGCAGGCCCTCGCGTCCGGCAGCCAGGCGAGCACGGCCCACGTCCCGCGCCTTGCCATCAAGCCCGAGGGCATCGAAGACATCGGCCGCGCAAAACCACAGCCCGTCGAGATCATCCACCAGGACGCGGACCTGGCGGCCGTTGTACTCGTAGTAGCTGCCCTGCCATGGCTGCATCGACGCGTCCAACATCTGGTCCCAGAGCAGTCGGCCGCCGCGCCACAGTGGCCACAGCAGCAGCAGCGAGGCGCCGATGAGCATCAGTGGCAGGCGCTCTCTCGGCGTGACGGCCAGGAGAGCCACAAACACCAGCACCGCGATGCCCCAGGCGATCCAGACCGCCTTGACGGACCGGGCATCGGGATCAAGGGCGGCAATCCGTCGGGCAGGATCATTCGGACGATTCACGTCGCCGATTGTGCCCCGCCGATACCGACTGCAGCCCTGATCCCAACAATGCGTCGGGGGAAAGACGGGCAAGCCTAGTGCTGCCGATCGGCCGGCTGCGCGGCCAGAACCACGCCGCCAGAGGCGGGGGGACGCCGGAACCACCGACGGTCGAGCGCGTCGAGGTAGGAATAGATGACCGGCACCACGACCAGCGTCAACAACGTCGACGTGATCACGCCGCCAATGATCGCCCGCCCCATTGGCGCCTGCTGCTCGGCGCCCTCTCCCAGGCCCAGTGCGAGCGGCAACATGCCAAAGATCATCGCCGCAGTGGTCATCAGGATCGGCCGCAAGCGCGTCTGTCCGGCAGCCAGCAGCGCCTCTGCGCGTGACAGCCCATTGCGCTGCCCCTGGTTGGCGAAGTCGACCAGCAGGATCGCATTCTTCGTGACCAAGCCCATCAAGAACACGATGCCGATCATCGAGAAGATGTTCTGCGTCGTATTGGTGACGAGCAGCGCCAGCATCACGCCGACGACCGACAGCGGCAGCGACACCATGATGGCAAGTGGCTGGATGAAACTGCCGAACTGCGAGGCCAGCACGATGTAGATGAAGATCACTGCCAGCGCTAGGGCGCCGAAGATCGCGCCGAACACTTCTTCCTGGTCCTTGATCTGGCCACCGACATCGAATCGCAGCCCCGCGGGCAGCGGGTAGTCCTTCACCAGCGCCTGCACCTCCTTGCCGGCGTCGCCGGACGGTCGACCCTGGACGTTCGCAAACAGCGCCACCCGGCGCGTCAGGTCCTGCCGGCGGATGTTCTGCGGATTGAACGTTGATTCGACGGTGGCGATCGCGCGCAGCGGCACAACCTCGGCGCCGCCATCGGCTAGTGCCCTGCCGGTGGCGATGTTGAGCCCCGAGATGTCATCGACCACCGACCGACTGGCGCGTGGCACCTGCGTGATGACTTCGTAGTTCTGGCCATCCGGCGCCAGCCAGTAGCCCGACAGTTCACCCCCAACGAAGGCGCGCAACGTCGATCCCAGTTGCGCGTGGGTGATGCCGAACTCCGCAGCCAGCTCCGGTTTAAGCTGAACCGACAGCGCCGGCGTGCCTTCCTTGACCGACGTCTCGATGTCGGTGATGCCGCGGATCTGCGCAACCTTGACTTTCAGATCGGCAATGACGCGATTCATCTCGGCGTCGTTGTTCCCCAGCAGCGCCACGTAGATCGGTGTATTGCCGCCCACTTTCATCTCCACCCCGGGGATGCGCGCCATGCGCGCGCGGATCGCTTGTTCCACCTGCTTCTGGCTGCGCGAGCGCTGGTCGGGCGGGACCAGGCGTACGTTGATGCGGGCCGTGTTGCGACCGTCATTGCCGATCAGCGTATCGAGCGTGCGGACCTCGGGAAACTCGCGCAGCGCCTCCTCGACGCGCTTGACGCGTCGGTTCGAGTAGTCGAGGCTCGAACCGACCGGCATCGTCAGCTGGACGCGGGTGAAGCTCTCGTCCACTTGCGGCTGCATCTCGGTGCCGATGATGCCGGTCATCGGCAGGCCGATGCCGATGAAGAAGCTCGCCGTTGCCAGCCACAACGCCACGCCGCGCGGCGTCATGGTGGCCAGACGCGGGGCAAGCAGGCGCCAGTCTCGATGACGCAGCGCACGCCAGATGCCGAATGCCGGAAGCCCCACGCGCCATCGCAAGCCGGGCAGGTTCACGCCGAGCGCCCATCGGCGATCCGACAGCACCCAGCCCAGCAGCGCGCCATACCACACGTGCCAGCGTTCGACCCAGCCCTCGAAGACACGCAGCACCGCGCCGATCACCGGCAGGCGGCGCGCACCCTCAGGGGGATCGCGCCATACGGCCGACAGCATCGGATCGAGTGTGAAACTGACGAACAGCGACACCAGCACCGCGACCACCACGGTGACACCGAACGAATAGAAGTACTTGCCGACGATCCCGCCCATGAATGCGATCGGCACGAACACCGCCACCACTGACAGCGTGGTCGCCAGCACCGCCAGGCCAATCTCGTCGGTGCCCTCGCGCGCTGCGGTGTAATGGTCCTTGCCCATGTGCACATGGCGCACGATGTTTTCGCGCACGACGATGGCGTCGTCAATCAGCAACCCGATGCACAGGCTGAGCGCCATCAGCGTCATGTAATTGAGCGTGAAGCCGAACGCATGGAGCGCGATGAACGTGGCGATCACGGAGATCGGCAGCGTGAGGCCGGTGATGACGGTGCTGCGCCAGCTTCCGAGAAAGAGGAACACGATGAGCACCGTCAGCAGCGCGCCCTCCACGATGGTGCGCTTGACGTTGTTGACCGAGCGCTCGACGAAGTCGGCCATCGCCCACATGAACTTCAACTCGGCGCCCGGTGGCAGCAGCGACTTGAGGTCGGCCGCAGCCTGCTTCAACGCGGCGCCGACCTCGATCAGATTCGCATCCTGCGTCTTGTAGATCCAGACACCGATCGACGGCTGACCGTCGACGCGCGAGATCGTGTTGCGCTCCTTCTCGGTGTCGCGGATCTCGGCCACCTGAAGCAGTTGGATCGGCACGCCCCCCTTGCGCGCCACGATGATGCGGCCGAAGTCCGCCGCCGAACCCATGCGGCCATCCACCCGCACGATCGCATCGGCCGTCGTCGAGGTGATCGTGCCGACCGGCACGCTCACATTCGCGTTGCGTAACGCCTGCACCACCTGATCGACGCTGACGCCGAAGGCCACCAGCTTGGCGGGATCGATCTGCACGAGAATCTGGCGCGTCACGGTGCCACCCAGATCCACGCGCCCGACGCCGTTGACGCGTTCGAATGCCTTCTGCACCACCTGCTCGGCAACCAGCGTGAGCGAACGCTGCGACAGCCCCTCGCCCATCAAGGCGAACGTCGCCACCGGCTGCTCGTTCTCACCGCCCCCGGCACGCTGGACCACCGGGTCCTTTGCATCGCGTGGAAAGCCGGCGCGGATCTGCGCCAGCTTGTCGCGCGTCTCTTGCAAGACCTGGGTGGTGTCGACGTCGAGCCGAAACTCCACCCAGGTGAACGAACGCCCTTCGTCGGAGCGGCTCAGGATACGTTTGACGCCCGCCACGGTGTTGACGGCATTCTCGATCGGCTTGGTGATGTCGTTCTCCACCTGCTCGGGAGAGGCGCCTGGGTAACCGACATAGATCTGCACCATCGGCAACTCGATATCGGGCATTGCCTCCACGCCGAGCCGGTTGTACGAGAACAGGCCCAAGACCAGCAGCGCCACCATCACCATCGTGGCGAACACCGGGTGATTGATGGATACGCGCGTCATCCACATGCGACGCCCCTTAGTTCGCAGCCGCAGGACGAGGCGCGTCGCGATCAGCCACGCGTGCTTCACCAGCCGCACCACTGATCACTCGCGCCGCCAGGCCATCGCGCAGGTTGTCGAACTTGGTCGCAATCACCCGGTCCGCGCGGGTCAGGCCGCTGCGGATCTCGATCAGTTGAGCGCGCTCGTCGCGGCGGCCGAGGGTCACCGGTTGCCGGCGCAGCGCGCCGTCGGCCAGAACCCACACGAAGTGCTCGCCTGCCTCGCTGCGCACCGCAGAAACCGGCAGCGCCGGCACCGGCTGACCTCCCACGCCCAGCCGCACTTTCGCGAACATGCCAGCTCGCAGTACCGATGCCGCGTTCGGTAGCGACACATGGAAGTTGATTGATCGCGTGCCCGGCTCGGTGCTCGGATTGACGCGCTCCACCCGGCCCTCGAACGGCCGGTCCGGCAATCCTTCGATCGCCACCACCGCCGGCGCGCCCGGTGCAATGCTGGCCACGTCGGATACCGGCGCTTGCGCCTGGACTTCCAGCCGACTCAGGTCGACGATGCCGATCAGCGGTGCATCGAACCCCACCTTCTCCCCGGGCTGCACATGCCGCTTGGCAATGTGCCCGGCGATGGGCGCCCGGACCACGGCGTCGGACAGCAGCAGCTGGACCTGCGCCAGCTGCGCCTGCGCTGCCTCGACCGCAGCTGCTTGCGCGCGGAAAGCCGCATCAGCCGTGTCGAACGCGTTTTGCGAGATGAAGTTCTGCTTGACCAATTGCGCGTTGGCCTGCCGGGTGCGCTCCGTCTGGGCCAGCTGAGCACGCGCCGACTCGAGGGTGGCGACGCGTTCGGCCAGTTGCACCCTAAGTGCGGCGGTGTCGAACTCGGCCAGCACCTGCCCGGCGTGGACCTTCTCTCCTTCCCGCACGCGCACCACGCGAACCTCAGCGGAAAGCTTGGCGCGCACGGTGGCCTGCGAAAGCGCCTGCACCGAGCCCGGCATCACCAACTCCGTCACCAGCGGCGCAGCGCGCAAAGCAACCAGGTCGGCGGCAACGAATTCGAGGGGTGGCGCCGCCTTCTTTGCGACCTCCTCCGGTTGCGACTTGCTGGCGCGCAAACCCAGGGCGCTACCTGCGGCAACCAGCGCAACCACGGCGAGCGCCACGCCGAGCTTGGTTCGAGTCTTCATCGGTCCCCCGAAGCCCAGCGGCCACGGCAGCCGGACGGATCGTTCTTGATGGGGGCGGATTATCGGGACGGGTCGGGTCACCCGCCCGCGCTTTGCGACGAAGCGCGAACCGGACCGACAAACCGCACCAGCCGGGGTCTCAGGCGGGAGCGTTCGACTGCGCGGCGCTCAGTCTTCCAGGCCGAGTTCCTGGATCTTGCGCGTGATCGTGTTGCGGCCAACGCCCAACTTGGTCGCGGCTTCGATCCGGCGACCATGCGTGTGGCGCAGCGCCGTGCGGATCACGGCAGCCTCGAACTGGCGCACCAGCTGGTCCATCACCTCACGCTCGCCGGCGCCGAGACGCCGACCGACCTCGTCGACCAGCAGCGTCAGCCAGTCACCTGGCAGCGGCGCCACCGCTGCCGGTGCAGCGACTGCCGCTGCCGCTGTCGGCGTCGAGGCAGTGGAAAGCGGTAGCGGCGCGAGCGAGTTCATGCCCGCCATCTCGTTGCGGATCTCCAGCGGCAAGTCGTCGATCTTCACCACCTGCGCCGGCGCCAGCACGGTCAGCCAATGGCACAGGTTCTCCAACTGGCGCACGTTGCCGGGGAACGGCAGACCCTGGATGTACTTCAGTGCCTCGGGTGCGAGCTTCTTGGCTTCGACGCCGAGCTCGCGCGCGCTCTTCGCTAGAAAATGTCGTGCCAGCAGCGGAATGTCCTCGGGCCGCTCGCGCATCGACGGCAGGCGCAGGCGGATCACGTTCAGCCTGTGGTACAGGTCTTCCCGAAACAACCCCTGCCGCACCCGCTCCTCGAGATTCTGGTGGGTTGCGGCAACCACGCGGACGTCGGCCTTGATGGGCTGATGGCCACCGACGCGGTAGTAGAACCCGTCGGACAGCACGCGCAACAGGCGCGTCTGCAGTTCCGCCGGCATGTCGCCGATCTCATCGAGAAACAGCGTGCCGCTTTCAGCCTGTTCAAAGCGACCACGCCGCATGGCCTGCGCGCCAGTGAAGGCACCGCGTTCATGCCCGAACAGTTCGCTCTCCAATAGATCACGCGGAATCGCCGCCGTGTTCAGCGCAATGAACGGTCCGCCCTTGCGCCCGCTGTGCTTGTGCAAGGCACGCGCGACGACCTCCTTGCCGCTGCCGGACTCACCGGTGATCAGCACCGTCACATTGGACTGCGCCAGTCGCCCGATCGCGCGGAAGACCTCCTGCATCGCCGGTGCCTGGCCGAGGATCTCGGGCAGTTCGACCGGCGCATCGTCGACCGCCGACTCGCGCAGGCTCTCGTCGACCGCGCGGCGAATCAGTTCTACCGCCTTGTCGACGTCGAACGGCTTCGGCAGGTACTCGAACGCACCGCCCTGGAACGCCGACACCGCGCTCTCCAGGTCGGAGAACGCCGTCATGATGATCACCGGCAGCGCCGGATGCTTGCTCTTGACCCGCCGCAGCAGATCCAATCCACCCGTACCCGGCATGCGGATGTCGGACACCAGCACCTGGGGACTGTCGACCTCCAGCTCGTTGAGCACCTCCTGGGCGCCACCGAACGCCTTGCACGGGATGTTCTCGCGCGTGAGTGCCTTTTCAAGCACCCAGCGGATCGAGCGGTCGTCATCGACGATCCAGACCGGCTTCATCGGGACCCCAAGCAATGAGCTGCGCAATTCACGTCGACCTGCCCTTCTCGTTCCAACCGATACCGCATCGTTGCGACCACGTCATGGCAGGGGCAGCAGGATCCGGAAATCCGTGCGCCCTGGCCGCGATTCGAACTCGATCACGCCGTCGTTCTGATGCACGAACGTCTGTGCCAGCGTGAGCCCCAGGCCGCTGCCGCCTTCACGGCCGGATACCAGCGGATAGAAGACGTGATCGCGCAACTCGTCCGAAATCCCGGGACCGTTGTCGATCACATGCAAGTCCAGTGCCAGACGAAAGTGGCGGCGCGCGATGGTCACGTGTCGTGTCACCCGTGTCCGCAACGTGATCCGAGCGTCACCGGCAGCGATGCGTCCTTCGAGCGCTTCGGCGGCATTGCGCACGACATTGAGCAAGGCCTGGATCAACTGCTCCTTGTCTCCCTCGACGTCCGGCACCGAGGCGTCATAGTCGCGCACGAACTCAAGCCCACGGGGAAACTCCGCCGCCATCACAACGCGCACACGCTCCAGCACCTCGTGAATGCTGAAGCGGGCGATGACGCGCGGCTTGCGGTGAGGTGCGAGCAGGCGATCGACGAGTGCCTGAAGACGGTCCGCCTCGTCGATGATCACGCGCGTGTACTCGCGCTGCTCAGGAGAGTGAAGTTCGCTTTCGAGCAGTTGCGCCGCGCCGCGGATGCCGCCCAGCGGGTTCTTGATTTCGTGCGCGAGATTGCGCAGCAGCTGGCGGTTGGCCTCGGTCAGGTCGAGCTGACGCTCCTCGCGGCTGACCTTCAATTGTTGCTCGATCTCGGACAGCTCGATCACCAGCGGTGTCTCGCGCGAGTACAGCGCCGAGGCCGTGGCCTGCACTGCCAGCGGCTCGCGCATGGCGCGCCGCAGTTCGAGCACCTGACGGCGCTGGCCGAGCGCGTTGGCGCTGGCGTCGGTCAGCAGTTGTTCGATCGGATGCTCACCGCTGAACAGGCGATGCGCCTGCTGGCCGATGAGCTTGACGCGTGAGGTCTCGAACAACTGTTCGGCCGACTGGTTGGCGAACACCACCGCCCCGCGCCAGTTGAGCACCAGCACCGCGGTTGTCAGGAGATCGAGTCCCTGGAAGCGCTCGAGGTCGGCCGAGAAGCCGTATTCGCCGCCGGTCATGGCGCCCTCTTGTGCAGAGCGCCGCACCACCACCGATGCGGGCGCGTGCGCGCCCGGCGCGTCAGTTGCGCAGCAGCGCCAGTTCGCGACGCAGGGCCGCGACGTTGCTCTCGCTGCGCTGGATGTCGTCTTGCATGCGCGCCACACGCTCCTGGTAGCGCGCGAAGTTGCGCGTCTCGTCGCCGTTGCGCTCGGGCTGACCGCTGTTGAAGTCGGTGCGCAGACGCGCCAGCTTGTCTTCCTCGCTCTTCAGTTCGTCTTCGAGGATGCGCCGACGATCGCCATCGCGGGCGCGCTGGGTCTCGGCCTCGACCCGCGGAAAGCTCGCGGCGGCGCGCTGATCCATCGCGGGCCGCACCGGATTGCTGTTGGCAGAAACAGGCGGCAGGCGCGGCGCCGGCACCGTCACCAGAGGCTGCACGTCCAGCCGCTTGCAACCCTTGCCGGCGCCGGTGTTTTGGAAGGTCTTGCGGCCTGCGTCGTCGGTGCACAGGAAGATGTCGGCCTGTGCGAACGCAGGCGCGTGCAGGAGCGACAGCAACGAAGAACAGATCAGGGCGAGGAATCGCATGGAGATGCGCGCAGGCGTGACGCACGAGGCAATGCGGCGCAGTGTAAGGCCGCGTCGTCACTCGCCGCATCCCGCGGATCGACCCAATTAACGGCTGATGCGCCGGCATTTTGTGGGCTGCCTTTACGCTCACGTCGCTGGCCCGAGGCGGGTGTCGGATGCAACAAGGGGCGGTCGCCCGCCCCTTGTCGATCGGCACAGTGCCCGATTACAGCGAGTAGTACATGTCGAATTCGACCGGATGCGTGGTCATGCGGAAGCGCGTGACCTCCTCCATTTTCAGATCGATGTAGGCGTCGATCAGGTCGTTGGTGAACACGCCTCCGCGCGTCAGGAACTCGCGGTCCTTGTCCAGGTGCTCAAGCGCCATTTCGAGCGACGAGCACACGGTCGGGATCTTGGCGTCTTCTTCCGGCGGCAGGTCGTACAGGTTCTTGTCGGCGGCTTCGCCCGGATGGATCTTGTTCTGCACGCCGTCGAGGCCAGCCATCAGCAGCGCCGCGAACGCGAGGTAAGGATTGGCGGTCGGATCCGGGAAGCGCACCTCGATACGACGACCTTTCGGATTCGACACGTAGGGAATGCGGATCGACGCCGAACGATTGCGCGCCGAGTAGGCCAGCTTCACCGGCGCCTCGAAGCCCGGCACCAGTCGTTTGTAGCTGTTGGTGCCCGGGTTGGTGATCGCATTGAGCGCCCGCGCGTGCTTGATGATGCCGCCGATGTAGAACAGGGCGAAATCGGACAAGCCCGAGTAGCCGTCGCCGGCGAACAGGTTGGTGCCGTCTTTCCAGATCGACTGGTGCACGTGCATGCCGGAACCGTTGTCACCGACCACGGGCTTGGGCATGAAGGTGGCCGTCTTGCCGTAGCTGGCAGCGACGTTCCACACGGTGTACTTGAGGATCTGCAGCCAGTCAGCGCGCTTGACCAGCGTCGAGAACTTGGTGCCGATCTCGCATTGACCGGGGCCAGCGACCTCGTGGTGATGAACCTCGACCTCCACACCCTGCTGCTCCAGCAGCAGGCACATCTCGGAGCGAATATCCTGCAGCGAGTCGACCGGGGGGACCGGGAAGTAGCCGCCCTTGATCGACGGACGGTGCGCCAGGTTGCCGGCTTCGTAGTCGATGCCGGTGGACCAGGATGCCTCTTCCGACTTGATCTTCGCGAAGCAGCCCGACATGTCGACGTTCCAGGTCACGCTGTCGAAAATGAAGAACTCGGGCTCCGGACCGAAGTAGGCGGTGTCGCCCAGGCCGGTGGACTTCAGGTACGCCTCGGCGCGGCCGCCCAGCGAGCGCGGATCGCGCTCATAGCCCTTGCCTGTCGACGGCTCATGCACGTCGCAGGTGATGATCAACGTGTTCTCTTCGCGAAACGGGTCCATGCGGGCGCTGGCCGCATCCGGCATCAGCAGCATGTCGGACGCCTCGATGCCCTTCCAGCCGGCGATCGACGAACCGTCGAACGGATGGCCATGCTCGAACGTGCCTTCGCTGACAGTCTTGGCCGGCACCGAGACGTGCTGCTCCTTGCCCTTGGTATCGGTGAAGCGGTAGTCGACGAACTTGACTTCGTTGTCCGCAATGATTTTCAGGACCTCTTTGGGGGTCGCCATGAGAACTCCTCGGTGAGTGAAGGCTGTTTTTGCTGTCGCACGCGCGCCCCGTAGTGCCGCGTAAGCGATCAACCGATGGCGTTAAAAGCATGAACCGTGCCGTTTGTTGCGCCGCGCCGGCCCAAATCGCACCGGCCTTGTGCATCAGGGGTTTAGCGCCAAGACCCGGCAAGATGGCAGGTCGCGCGCTTAGGTGTTTGGAAAGTGTTTGGAAAGCGCCGTTTGTGGGCATTATGCCCCTCTTTGGTGCGTACTGCGCCGATCTGGGGCAACGCGCACTTCAGCGCAGAAAGAGCGTCTGCAGGTCGCTGAGGAAACGCCGGCCGAGCGCGGTCGGAGTGATTCGATCCAGGCTGCGCTGCACCAGGCCGCGCGCCTCGCCCTGCGCCAAAGCGGCTTCCAGCGTTGAGATCGGCAGTCCTGTGCGTTCGCCAAAGAGCGCGACGGGAAAGCCATCGTTCAGGCGCAGTGCGTTGAGCATGAACTCGAAGGGCAGGTCGGCCCGCGTGACTTCGGTGCTCTCGGCCACGAACTGCTGCTGCGCTGCCCGCTCGAGATAGGAGCGCGGCTGACGAAAGCGAGTCTGCCTGACCACCCGATGAGGAAAGGACAGCTTGCCGTGCGCGCCGGCACCGATCCCGAGGTAGTCGCCAAAATGCCAGTAGTTGAGGTTGTGGCGGCAGGCGTGCCCTGGCCGCGCATACGCCGAGACCTCGTAGTGCCGATAACCTGCATCGGCCATGCGCTGCTCGATCCATTCGTGGATCAACGCAGCGCTGTCTTCATCGGGCAGCACGGGCGGCGACTTGGCAAACACGGTGTTCGGTTCGATCGTCAGCTGATACAGCGACACGTGCGGCGGTGACAGTGACAGCGCCAGGTCGACGTCGGCCTGGGCCTGCGCGAGGCTTTGCCCTGGCAGCGCGTACATCAGGTCGAGATTGAACGTGTCGAAGTGCCGCTGCGCAATCTGCACCGCTGCAAGTGCCTGCGCCCTGTCATGCACGCGGCCCAGTTGGCGCAGTTGCTGTTGGTCGAACGACTGGATGCCGATCGACAGGCGATTGACGCCGGACGCCCGGTATGCGGCAAACCGCTCGGCCTCGAACGTGCCGGGGTTCGCTTCCAGCGTGATCTCGCAATCGGCTTCCAGCGGCAGCAAGGCGCGCACGTCTGACAGCAGCCGGTCGAGACCGGGAGCGCTGAGCAGGCTTGGCGTGCCGCCGCCGATAAACACCGAGTGGACGCGCCGCCCCCAGATGAGCGGCAGGGAAGATTCGAGGTCGGCGCGCAGCGCGTCCAGGTACGCCACCTCGGGAATCGCCCCGACCCCGCCCGCCTGCTCATGCGAATTGAAGTCGCAATAGGGGCACTTGCGCACGCACCAGGGAAAGTGGATGTACAGCGATAGCGGCGGCAGTGCCGGCAGTCGCAGCGTCCCCGGGCGCAGGTAGTGCGACACGTCGGCAACCGCCGCCGCGCTCTCCGGGTGGATCGGAATCGTGCCCACGGCAGGATCTGCTGCGTCGCCAGTCGCCTACCAATGACCCAGTGAAACCAGCTTGCGTGCCAGTTCCGCCATCGCCAGGCCACGATGGCTGATCCGATTCTTGTGCTCGGGCTCCAGTTCGGCGGCAGTGCAACCCAGTCCCGGCAGCAGAAAGTGCGGGTCATAGCCGAACCCGTGCGCGCCGCGTGGCACCTCGATGACCTCGCCCTGCCAGCGCCCTTCGGCAATCAGCGGCTCCGGATCGTCAGCCGCGCGCAGCGCAACCAGTACACAGGTGTAATGGCCGCTGCGGTCAGCTGCACCGCGCAGCTGACGCAGCAGTTCGGCGTTGTTGTCGGCGTCCGACGCGCCATCGCCCGCGAAGCGCGCCGACCGCACGCCGGGCTGGCCGCCCAGTGCCGCGCAAGACAAGCCGGAGTCGTCGGCCAAGGCCGGCAGACCACTGGCAGATGCCGCGTGTCGCGCCTTGGTCAAGGCGTTCTCGACGAAGGTCGCATACGGTTCGTCGGCGGGTGCAATGGCCAGTTCGGCCTGCGAGATCACCTCGATCTGCAGCGGTGCCAGCAGCGCGCGGAACTCACGCAGCTTGCCCACATTGCCCGAGGCGAGCACGAGACGACGCATCACAATCCGAGCGCGCGGCGCTGTGCAGCCACCAGTTCGGCAATCCCCTGGCGCGCATAGGCGAGCATCTGCTGCATCTGCTGCTCGGTGAACGGCGTGCCCTCGGCGGTACCCTGCACTTCGACGAAGCGACCGTCACCGGTCATCACCACGTTCATGTCGGTCTCGCAGGTCGAGTCCTCGGCGTAGTCCAGGTCGAGCAGCGCCTGGTCGGCGTGCATGCCGACCGAAACCGCGGCGACGAAGTCCCGGATCGGCCAGGTGGGAAGCACATCGGCCGCCCGCAGCTTGCCGAAGGCATCGTGAACCGCAACGAAAGCCCCGGTGATGGATGCGGTGCGCGTGCCGCCGTCGGCCTGGATGACATCGCAGTCGATCTGCAGCGTGCGTTCGCCCAGTTTGGACAGATCGACCACCGCGCGCAGGCTGCGGCCGATCAGGCGCTGGATCTCCTGCGTGCGCCCGCTTTGCTTGCCCTTGGCGGCCTCACGGTCGGCCCGGGTGTGGGTGGCGCGCGGCAGCATGCCGTACTCGGCGGTCAGCCAACCCTGCCCCTTGCCCTTGAGAAAGCCGGGCACCTTGTCCTCGACCGAGGCGGTGCAGATCACCTGCGTGTGGCCGAATTCCACCAGCACCGATCCTTCGGCGTGGCGGGTGTAGTTGCGGGTCAGACGGACGGGGCGCAGCGCGGCGGCCGCGCGCCCTTCGGCGCGGATCGAAGTCATGGTGGGTTCGGTGCCTGGAAGGCGAAGCAACGGCAATCGTACCGACTGCAGTTACTTGCTATCGATAAGCTTAGTCGAGCGGGCGATCGCCTTGTTGATCTCCGCGACTGCTTCATCGATCTGATCTTCGGTCAGGCCGATGTCGGTGAACTCACCCGAGCGCGGAATCTGGATGGTCGAGGCCACTGCGCCATCCGGCATCACGAGCGTCGATACCGGCGCATCGGTCGGCGGCACCATTTCGACCGACTCGGTGCCGGCCCAGGTCATCGCCACTGCTGTGCAGTTGTCGGCGTCGGTGCCGGCGTTGGCGAGCGCCGTCTCGATCAGGTCAGGTACGGCGCGCATCACCGTGTTGCCGTAAAAGCCTTCGGCAATCTGGCGATCCGTCAGTGCTCCCCACAAGCCGTCGGAACAGAGCAGCAGCGTGTCGCCATTGCGCAGCGCGGTCGGCCGGCTCACTTCGACCGTCGGTGCAACGAACGCGCCGATGCAGTTGAAGATGCGATTGCGCTCCGGATGATCCTTGGCCTCCTCGGCCTTGATCAGGCCGGCAGCGACCAGATGATGAACGCGCGAGTGATCGGTGGTGCGCTCGGCAATGCGCCCGCTGCGCAGCAGGTACAGGCGCGAATCACCGACATGCGCCCAGGTGGCCATGCCGTGCTGGATCACGCAGGCGATGACCGTGGTGCGCGGTGCTTCGGGCAGGCTGTGCTCGGCGCGATAGCGATGCAGTTCGCGATGCGCCGCCAGCACTGACTCCTCGAGGTAGCGTGCTGGGTCGGCCAGCAGCGGTGCGGCATCGCGCTGGTAGATCGACGCCATGGTCTGCATCGTCAACTGGGCGGCGACTTCGCCCCGCGCATGACCGCCCATGCCATCGGCCACCAGCATCAGGAGGGAATCGCGCGTGTACAGGTACCCCATGCGGTCCTGGTTGACCTTGCGCCCGCCTTTCTTGCTCTCCTGGTAGATCGAAAAGCGCATGGGGTTTCAAATCGCCTGGGCGGATGTTCCGCGCTAAGCCGCGGAAGCATGTTTCAGACCGGTACTGCGGTCACGGGCGCCGATTCTTTCACTGTCTTGCGCGCAAGAGAAGCGTCTTGGCCCTTCAGGTTGGGCTAGAACCAGGTGATGTTGTGGTCCTTCATGAACCGCATGAACCGTTCCTGCATGTGCCGCACGCGGGCGCCGGTGCGCTCCATGACGCTGAACTCCGGCTTTTCAGGCACATTGTTGACCAGTTCTTTCTGCACCGCATAGACCGTCTGCGGCCGCTCGAGCGAGTTCAGGCGCAGGCAGCGCTCGACCATCGAGATCATCTGGGCCGAGTACAAACCCCGGAACGAGCGCAGCGCCTGCGGCATCCGGTCGTCCTTCAGCCGCTGGTCGGACTCCTGCGGCGGCATGCCCGACATGCACGCGTAGATGCAGGCCCCGATCGAATACACATCGGTCCAAGGACCAAGTTCGGCGTCGCGCTTGTACAACTCAGGCGCAGCGAAGCCCGGCGTGTACATCGGATAGGTCTTGCTGATGTCGCGCTGGAGCGTCTGACGAGCGGCACCGAAGTCGAGCAGGATCGGCGTGCCGTCCATGCGCAGGTAGATGTTGGCCGGCTTCACGTCCAGGTGAAGCAGCCGGTTGGAATGGACCTCGCGCAGGCCGTTCATCACCTGGGTGAAGACGCGGCGGATGAAGCGCTCGGACAAGACGTCCTTCTGCTCCTTGCTGCGGTTGCGAATCACGTGCTCCTGCAGGGAGCGACCCGATTCGTAGGTCATCACCATGTATACCGTATCGTTGGCGCGGAAGAAGTTGAGCACGCGCACGATGTTCGGGTGAAAGATCGACGCGAGCGCCCGGCCCTCCTCGAAGAAGCACTTCAGGCCGATGCGGTAGGTGTTGAGGTTCTCCGGCGCCACATAGGGCGAGAACTCGCCGGCCTTGCGCTGGGCCAGCGCGGCCGGCATGTATTCCTTGATCGCCACCGACTGACCGGCCTCGTCAGTGGACAGGTAGACGATCGAGAAGCCTCCGCTCGATATCTTCTTTACTATGCGGTAGCCGCCGACCTCGAGACCTTCCGGCAATGAAGCATTGTTTTGCGCCGCCATCGGGGTCAGTCAGAAGAGGTTCGTGAATACGGGGCCGGGAGGTATGCGGCGTGTTGTCAGTGCCCGCATCGAGCGCCCGATTCTATCCAAGTAGCCGCGTTTCGCCGCGTCGAGTTCGCTCCACCAATCGCCTGAAAAGCACTCCCGCATGGGCTCAGTTGCCAGCATGACCGGCTTTGCCGCCGCCTCCCGCCCCACACCGCTGGGGTTGCTCAGCGTGGAGTTGCGGTCCGTGAACAGCCGTTTCCTGGACCTGTCGCTGCGCGTGGCCGATGAACTTCGCAATTTTGAGCCGCAGCTGCGCGAATCGGTTGGCGGCGTCGTGGCGCGCGGCAAGGTCGATTGCCGGCTGTGGATGCAGCGCCAGTCACAACCGCTGGCGCCGACGGTCAACGACGAGGCGCTGCGCCAGTTCGCCGCGCTGGCAGACCGGCTGCGCTCAGCGGTGCCGCAAACGCAACCTCTGTCGGTTGCCGATATCCTCGCGTGGCCCGGGGTGGTTGAAACCGCCGTACTCGACAACGAGTCACTGCGCGCGGCGCTGCAGGGCGCATTGGACGAAGCCCTGGCCGGACTGCTGGCAACGCGGCGGCGCGAAGGCGATGCCTTGCGCGCGATCCTGATCGAGCGCTGCGACGCGATCGACAGCATCGTCACCAGCCTGCGACCGCGCGTGCCGGAGATCCTCGCCGCGCTGGAGAAGAAACTCACCGAGCGCCTGGACCAGGCGCTCACGCCGGCGCTCGAAGGCGGCACGGTCTCGCGCGACGAGATCATCGACCGCATCCGCCAGGAGGTCACGCTCTACGGCCTGCGTGCCGACGTGGACGAGGAACTGAAGCGACTGGCCACGCATGTCAACGAAGTGCGGCGGGTGCTTGCTGCCGGTGGCGCCGTCGGGCGTCGACTCGATTTCCTGATGCAGGAGTTGAATCGCGAGGCCAACACGCTCGGATCCAAGGCGTCGGCGATCGATCTCACCCAGGCTGCGGTCGAGCTCAAGTTGGCGATCGAACAGATGCGCGAACAGATCCAGAATCTCGAATAGTCCGCCATGCCCCTGACTCCCACCATCAGCCCCGTCCTCGCGGACATGACCGCCGGCAACCTGTTCCTGGTCGTCGCGCCATCGGGTGCCGGCAAGTCGACACTGGTCAACGCGCTGCTGGCGCGCGACACGGCGATTGCCCTGTCGGTCTCGTACACCACCCGCCCGCCACGCCGCGGTGACGAGAACGGCCGCGAATACCACTTCGTCGGCGTGGACGAGTTCAAGGAACGCCGTGCGCGCGGCGAGTTTCTCGAAAGCGCCGAGGTGCACGGCAACTTCTACGCGACCAGCCGGGTGTGGATCGACGAGCGCATGCAGGCCGGCGGCGACGTGCTGCTGGAAATCGACTGGCAGGGCGCGCGTCAGGTGAAGTCGGCATTTCCACACTCGGTAGGCATCTTCATCCTGCCACCGTCGATCGAGGCGCTCGCCCAGCGGTTGCACAAGCGCGGTCAGGACAGCGAGGCGGTGATCAACCGGCGGCTGCTCGCAGCCGGCAGCGAGATCGCCCACGCGCCGGAGGCCGACTACGTCATCATCAACGAAGACTTCGAACTGGCGCTGGCGCAGATGACTGCGATCGTCACCGCCACGCGCCTGCGCTACGGCTGCCAGGCCGCGCGCCACCACGACCTCTTTGCCGCTCTCGGCATCCCCCAGTAACGGCAGGACCGGTCCGCAGACGCTGCGGCAGGTAGAATCGGCGCAACTTTTCCCAGGAATCCGCCATGGCCCGCATCACCGTCGAAGATTGCCTCAAGCACATCCCCAACCGCTTCCAGCTCGCGCTGGCAGCGGCGTATCGCGCGCGCCAGCTCGCGCAGGGGCATTCGCCGAAGATCGAAACGAAGGACAAGCCGCCCGTGGCCGCCTTGCGGGAAATCGCTGCCGCCAAGGTCGGCATCGAGATGCTTCGCAAAGTGCCCACCTGATCGAGCGCCG
The DNA here is from genome assembly GCA_022843955.1 of Burkholderiaceae bacterium. Classification (GTDB taxonomy): domain Bacteria; phylum Pseudomonadota; class Gammaproteobacteria; order Burkholderiales; family Burkholderiaceae_F; genus JALHMQ01. The sequence goes on along the minus strand of JALHMQ010000011.1, from coordinate 71,227 downwards.
TGGCATCCCGCCACACCTTCGGGGAACCACCGGTCCGGCAACGCTGAACCACGTGGCCCCCCATGCCTTCCGCGCCCACTTCCCCTGACGTCCCGGCCAGTCCCCCCGCGCCGGCGGCGTCACCCGCATCGAGCTATTCACCCACCGGTCTGGCGCGGCGTGCGGCTGAAGTGCTGCGCAAGGCGGTGGTCTGGCGCGCCGACTCGGCCACCGAGCCGGCGCCGCCCGCGGTGGTCAGCTTTGCGCAGCTGACGGAAAAGCTCAAGCGCTACCTGCCGTCGGGCGATATCCAGCGCGTCAAGGAAGCGTTCAAGGTTTCCGATGCGGCGCACCTGGGCCAGTTTCGCAAGAGCGGTGAACCGTACATCACCCACCCGATCGCCGTGGCCGAACTGCTGGCCGACTGGAAGCTCGACGCCGCCGCGATCCAGGCCGCCCTGCTGCACGACGTCCTCGAAGACTCCGGTACCAGCAAGCAGGAGCTGACGGAGAAGTTCGGTCCGACGGTGGCCGAACTCGTCGACGGCGTGTCCAAGCTCGACCGCCTGCGCTTCGACTCCACCGAGGAGCAGCAGGCCGAGAGCTTTCGCAAGATGCTGCTGGCCATGGCGCGCGATGTGCGCGTCATTCTGATCAAGCTGGCCGACCGCTTGCACAACGTGCGCACATTGGGCTCGATGGCGCCCGACAAGCAGCGCCGCATTGCCCGCGAGACGCTCGAGATCTACGCGCCGATCGCGCACCGGCTCGGCCTGAACGCGCTGTATCGCGAAATGCAGGACCAGGCCTTCGCGCGCTTGCACCCGCTGCGTTTTCGTACGCTCGACAAGGCGGTGCGGTCGGCGCGCGGCAACCGGCGCGAGGTGCTCGGCAAGATGATGGAGGCGGTGCGCAAGGCGCTCGCCCAGGCCAAGCTCAAGACCGAGATCTTCGGCCGCGAGAAGACGCTGTACGGCATCTACAAGAAGATGGAAGAAAAGCACCTGTCGTTCTCGGAGGTGCTCGATGTCTACGGCTTTCGCGTCGTCGTCAACTCGCGCGCCGACTGCTACCTGGCCCTTGGCGCCCTGCACGCGTTGTACAAGCCGGTGCCCGGACGCTTCAAGGACTACATCGCGATCCCCAAGGTCAACGGCTACCAATCGCTGCACACCACGCTGATCGGGCCGTACGGCACGCCGGTGGAGTTCCAGATCCGCACGCAGGAGATGAACCACGTGGCCGAAAGCGGCGTGGCGGCGCACTGGCTGTACAAGGAAGATGCCACCTCGCTGTCCGAATTGCAGTCGCGCACGCACGCGTGGCTGCAGTCGCTGCTGGAGATTCAGAACCAGACCGGCGACTCGACCGAGCTGATGGAGAACATCAAGGTCGACCTGTTTCCGGACAAGGTCTACGTCTTCACCCCGCGCGGCAAGATCGTGTCGCTGCCGCGTGGCGCCACACCGGTGGACTTCGCCTACAACATCCACACCGACGTCGGCAACAAGTGCGTCGCCGCCCGCATCAACAACGAAATCCAGCCGCTGCGCACCGAGTTGCGCAACGGTGATGTGGTGGAGGTCGTCACCGGCCCGGTGGCGCGACCCAATCCCGGCTGGCTGTCGTTCGTTCGCACCGGCCGGGCGCGCGCCGAGATCCGCCACTTCCTGCGCACCATGAAGCGGGAAGAATCAATCGAGCTGGGCGAGCGCCTGCTCGCGCAAGCCTCGCAGCAACTCGACCTGCCGGTCGGCGACGTGACCGCGCTGGCGGGTTGGGACGCCGTCATCAAGGCGGCGCAGGCGCGCGACAAGGACGAGATCCTCGCCGACATCGGCCTCGGCCGCCGCCTCGCCGCGGTGGTGGCGCGCCAGCTGCTGCTGCCGGCCTACAACGCCGAGGGCGGCGAGCGCTCGCGCTCGGCGGCGCAGTCGGCCCCGGTCGTGATCCGCGGCACCGAAGGCATGGCGCTGCAAATGGCCAACTGCTGCTGCCCGATCCCGGGCGACGTCATCATCGGCCACATGCGTCGCGATCAAGGGCTGGCGGTGCACCAGGCCGACTGCAGCAATGCCCAGCGCGCGCGCAAGGCTGATCCCGAACGCTGGCTCGACCTGCAATGGGCCGAGGAAATGGCCGGCAACTTCTCCCTGAATCTCGATATCCACGGCCTGAACCAGCGCGGCGTGCTCGGCCGGGTCGCGGCCGGGTTTGCCGAAGCCGACTGCAACATCCTGAACGTGCATGTCGACGACGACGGCTCGGAGATCGCGCTGATCCATTTCAAGGTGCAGGTGCGCGATCGGCAGCACCTGGCGCGTGTCATCCGCACGCTGCGGCGGATCAAGCAGGTTTCCAAGGTGATCCGGGCGCGTTCGCGCGAGCGCGGCAGCGAGGACAGCTAGGCGCGTTCACTGGCGCCGCCAGAGCGGCCGCCGGTCAGTCCAGCGCCTGGTACGTGACCTCGATGATCTCGATCGTCTCGACGCCGGCCGGCGTGCGCAACTGCACCATGTCGCCCTCGCGCGCCTTGATCAGCGCGCGCGCGATCGGCGAGATCCAGCTTACCCGCCCGCGCGGAAGATCCACCTCGTCGATCCCCACGATGGCAAGCTGCAGTTCGTCGCCGGCACCGTTGGCGTAGCGCACGGTCGCACCGAAGAACACCTGGTCTGTCGCCGCGCGCGAGGCCGGATCGACGACTTCGGCGTTGTCGAGCCGGCGCGTGAGGAAACGTAAACGGCGATCGATCTCGCGCAGGCGTTTCTTGCCGTAGATATAGTCGCCGTTTTCCGAGCGGTCGCCGTTGGAGGCCGCCCAGGAAACCGTCTGCACCACCGACGGTCGCTCGACGTTGAGCAGGTTGACGAGTTCGCTTCTGAGTCGCGCGTAGCCCGCCGGGGTCATGTAGTTGCGCGATCCGGTCGGCAGTCCCACCACCTCCAGATCGTCGTCATCGTCTTCGCTTTCGCTGCTTTCCTTGACGAACGCTTTGCTCATGCCGGCCGATGCTGTGAACCGAAGCGTTGCATCTTACTCACTGTGCTGCCCGGCGCCCGACGTCAAGCGACGTCAAGCTCCCACGTTTCCGGGTTCGCGTCCGGTCTGCGGCGTGAACTTCAGGGCGGCGACGTCGTACCCCAGTGCCGCCGCGCGCGCCAGCAGGCGCTCCAGCGTCGACTGCGGGATCGTCGGCGAGCGAGCCAGCATCCACAGCGCGTTGCGACCCGGCGTTCCTACCAGCGCCGCCGAATAGTCGGGCGTGACATCGAGAATCCAGTAGTCGGCCCACGCAAACGGCAGCCAGCGCAGCGCCCGCGGCGCAAAGGTCACCTTGAGCTTGGCATTGGCACTGCCTCGCACCACCCGCGCGATGCCCTGCGCCTGGCGCAGGCGGCCGCGGCGCGACTCGCAGCGGTTGGTCACCTCAAAGCGACCATCGGGCTGCGGCACGTAGGTCGCGGTGACGTTGTGATCGCACACCGCCTCGAACGGATTCGACAGGCGCGCCAGTTCGAACCATCGCCCGGCGTAAGACTGCAGGCGAACGGTCGGTGCCGTCTGTGGCGGCGGTGGGCCTTTGGTGAAAGCAAGCGGCACCGCGACCGTGGCCACCAGCGTAGCCAGCTCGCGTCCCAGCGTGGGCGTGAGCAGCCGCAGTGCCAGCGGCGCAACAATGGCGGCCGCCCGCGGACTGGTGCGCGGCGGCGCCATCACACGCGGCCGGCGCGAGCCCACCAGCACCCAGCCGATCGCCGCCGCTGCGACGCCGATCATCACCTTCGGTTTCAGTGACTGGACCTTGGCGCCCGCCTGCGCGCGCCCGCGCGCGAGGTGGTTGCGCAGCCGGTGGGTCGACTGCTGCAACGACACTTCGGCATGCCTGATCTCGGCATCGAGCATGAGACCGCCGGCAAGGGGTGATGCCATGGTGCTCCCGAAATGAGATTGACGACCGACCGTCAGCGGGCCGCTGACGCCGGGTGGGCAGTTGCGACCGGCGGCTGCGCCGGCGATGGACCCCGATCGCCTTCCGGCGTGCGGCTCGGCGCCAGTTGCCTGACGGTGGCGGGAAACAGCAGGTGCTGCGCCTCGGCACGCGCCATGCGCAGCAGGATCCAGACACCGACGGCGGAGAGCACCAGCGCGATGCCCAGCACCACGCCGAATGGCATACCCGCGGCCATGGCCAGCGTGATCGCCAGCACCCAGCCGCAGACCCAGGCGGTCAGCGCCAGCAGCGCGGCGAGCACGGCGTACAACGCCATCATCGTCAACGCCAAGCCGGCGCGACGCGCCTCGAGTGCCAGCAGGTGGAAGCGCGCCTGCAACGCACCACGCAGATCGTCGATCAGTTGCCGGCCGATCTCCATCAACGAGGGATCGTGCCCGGCGCGTGCCGGTGCGTCGGCCCCGGCCGCGAGCGGATCAGCGCCGGGCGCTGATGCGCCGGGCGGCACCTCGCCGTCCGCTGCACGCATACCCGGGGCGGCCGCCGCGGCCGCGTGCGGCTCGCGCTCCACCATCAACGCATCCAGCGAGCGATCACCATGCCGGCCAGCATCGCCAAGGCAATCGATGTGATTGGCCGCTCGCGCACGTAGTCGCGTGCCGTGGTCATGGCGCGCGTCTGCATCTCGCCCATGTTGCCGACGCGCGAGTGCAGGCTGTCGGCCGTGTGCTGAGCGGTCTCGCGCATGCGATCCAGCGCCGGGCCGGCGGTCGCCGCCACGCGGTCGACCGCAGAGTGTGCGGTGCTTGCCAGGCGATCGACCATGCCCTCGCCATTGCGATTGCCAACGTTGGCGGTGTCCGAGCTTGGGTAGCTGCTTTCCATGAATGTTCTCCGTAGGCTTGAGTTGAGTTGGGGCGGACGAGGCGCGTCAGCGCACGCGGCCGCGTCGGAACAGGTTGACGATCGCCAGCAGGATGATGGCCCCGACCAGCGAGACAATGAGCGAAGCGATGCTGAACTGGTCATTGATGCTCGGCACGCCCACCATCGGCGAGATGATCCAGCCCGCGAGCGCAGCGCCGATGATGCCGACGACGATGTTGAGGATCAGACCCTGTTGTGCGTCGGTGCGCATGACGAGACTGGCGAGCCAGCCGACGATGCCGCCGACGATGAGCCATAAGATGAAATTGATCATGGTTGCTTTTCCCGATGGTTGGCAGACGCGCCGAACAGCGGCGACCTGTGCGATCAGTGCAGGCAACCCGCGTGCCCCGTTTCCGAAACGTCAGGCCCGTACGCACCTGGTGGGTGCTTGCCGCAGGTCGAAACAGGCGCTGGTCAGCGTCACCTACTGACATCTGAACACCTCGATCTATCGCGCTCGCATACGTGTCGAATGCGTACGGGCACCTACGTGCGCGGCGCAGCCTGTCAGCGCGGGGCCGTCGAACGCTCCCCGCGAAGCGGGACGGGCTGATGGAGAAACTCGCGTCTATCAGTCGTGGGGCAGCTGTGCACGCAACTACCATTGGACGCGAGCGCGTCCGTGTCGATTGCTGTACAAGAACTCGACGGTCGCACTTATTTTCGTGAACCATGACGCACGCGCCACGTTGTTGCGCGGACGCGGTTTAGATTGCACTTGCAGGAGCGGTTCGCAGAACGGTCGAAGTCATCAGGCCGAGGATCTGGAACGAGAGCCGGCGGGTTTGTCTCGGCTACTGGGGAGGAATACATGGGCCACGCGCTCATCGTCGATGACGATGTCGATTCGACCGCGATGCTGTCTGAGCTGATCGCATCTGAAGGATTTACGGTCGCCGTCGGGCACACGCTGCGCGATGCCAGGCGCAATCTCGCCTTGCAACAACCCGACGTGATCCTGCTCGACCTCATGCTGCCGGATGGCAACGGCATGGAGCTGGTGGAAGACGCCGAGGTCATGCGCAACAGCGAGGTCGTGCTGATGACCGGGCACGCCAGTGTCGAGACCAGCGTGCAGGCGCTGCGCATGGGTGCCGCCGACTATCTCGTCAAGCCGATCAACATCAAGCATCTGCGCGGCGTGCTGTCGCGCCTGATGCGCCCCTCCGCCCTGCATGCGGAGATCAAGACGCTCAAGAGCGAGCTGGATGACACCGGCAAGTTCGGCATGCTCTGGGGCCGCTCGCAACCGATGCGGCGGGTCTACGAGCAGGTCGCGCGCGTGGCTGGCACCGGGGTGACGGTCTTCATCACCGGCGAGAGCGGCTCCGGCAAGGAAGTGGTGGCACAGACCATCCACCAGCTGTCGCGGCGCCGGAACAATCCTTTCCTCGCGGTCAACTGCGGCGCCATCTCGCCGCACCTGATCGAGAGCGAAGTCTTCGGCCACGAGAAGGGCAGTTTCACCGGCGCGCAGCGGCAGCACCAGGGCTTCTTCGAGCGCGCCCACGGCGGCACGCTGTTCCTCGACGAGATCACCGAGATGCCGCTCGATCTGCAGGTCAAGCTGCTGCGCGTGCTCGAAACCGGCACCTTCATGCGCATCGGCTCCACCGACGTCGTCGAGGCCGACGTGCGCATCATCGCCGCGACCAATCGCAAGCCGCTCGACGCGGTCGCCAGCGGCAAGCTGCGCGAGGACCTGCTGTACCGCCTGAACGTGTTTCCGATCCATTTGCCGCCGCTGCGCGACCGCCTGGAGGACGTGGAACTGCTCGCGCAGCACTTCGTCGACGAGATCTCGCACAGCGAGGGCAAGAGCAAGAACTTCACGCCCGGGGGAATGCGGCGCATGGCGTCGTACCCCTGGCCCGGCAACGTGCGGGAGCTGCGCAATGCCGTGCATCGCGCCTATGTGATGACCGAGGGCGGGCTGATCTCCGAGGAGTGGTTGCCGCAGGCGGACCCCGACACGCCGATCCCCTCACCCAGCAGCGGCCGCTCGCTCAGCGTGCATGTCGGCATGTCGCTGGCCGAGGTCGAGCGGATGATGATCTACGCCACGCTCGACCACTATGGTGGGCACAAGGAAAAGACCGCCGCCACGCTCGGGGTCAGCCTGAAGACGCTCTACAACCGCCTCAAGGAGTACGCCGAGGAATCGGCAAGACACGAGGCAAGCGAGGTCTAGAGCGGGGCGCTGCTGCGGCGCCCCGATCAATCGGCATGCGCGCGGTTGCGCGCATGGGCGGGCACCCGTGGGCACCCGTGGGCACCGTCAGCCGGATCAGCGCAGGTCGCGCCCAGTCAGCAGGTCGGCCAGGTCATCGGCGTGCTCTTCCTCGGTGGCGAGGATGTCTTCCATCATGCGTCGCGTGGTCGGGTCACGATCCGCGAGGTAGCGCACGATCTCGCGATAGCTTTCGATTGCGATGCGCTCGGCCACCAGATCCTCGCGGATCATTTCGCGCAGCGTGTTGCCGGCCACGTACTCGGCGTGACTGCGCTCCGCCAGGCCGTGCGGCGAAAAGTCCGGCTCGCCCCCCAGTTGCACGATGCGCTCGGCAATCCGATCGGCGTGCTCTTCCTCCTCCTTGGCATGCTCGAGGAACTCGGCTGCCACCGCCTGCGCATCGGCGCCCTTCGCAGTGAAGTAGTGCCGCTTGTAGCGCAGCACGCACACCAGTTCGGTCGCCAGCGCCTCGTTCAACAGGCGCAGCACGGTGCCGCGATCGGCGTCGTAGCCAGGCGTCACCGCGCCCTCTTCGATCGACTGCCGTGCACGCTGCCTGAGCGTGGCGACATCGCTCAGCTGACCCGGCGCGGAGACGGGCGGGTGAGCCGGTGCCTGAGTACTGCCTTGCGGCTCCTGATCGATGCTGCTCGTGATTGCCATGAGGGGGACTCCAATCGGCCGACGTGACGCCGGCTCGCAAGGTAAGCGGGGAAAAGCAATCACAGCATCGTGTGTGCCTGCCGCTGCAACACTTGGTTCTGCCACCCACCCACCCAACACCGCTTGCCGGCATGGATCGCTGCACGGGCATGCGTATTGCCGACTTGGCTTCTCTTACAGATCACGCAAGGGCGCCGTCGATGCAACAGGTCCCTCCTGGCTGGATGCCACCCGCCGACCCGGCTGATCCGATTCCCCAGCCGCACCCTCCCGGCGTGCGTGACCCTGGCGACGTGCCGCCCAGGCCGATTCAGGATCCGCCACCGGTACCGCCTCCCCTACACCCAACGCAACAGCGCGAGAGCACCGTTGCGAGTGCGCTCCGTCCTTTCCTCTTTCCGCAAGGAGTTGTCATGAAGCGATCCACCCCGACCCTCACCCTGCCACGCGTGTTCCTGTCTGCGTCGATTGTTGCCGCACTCGCGGCCTGCAGTCCGACTGATCGTCAGGGGGCGCGCACGGAGACGTCGCAGGCCGCCGGCAGTGCCGCCGCAGGCGCGGAGAAGGCGGCCGAACGCACCGGCCAGGCGATCGACGATGCAGGCATCACCGCCAAGGTGAAGTCGTCGCTGCTTGCCGACGATCAGGTCAAGGGCCTGTCGATCAATGTGGATACCAGCAGTGGTTCGGTCACGCTGACCGGCTCTGCCCAGACCGCCGCCGAGAAGCAGCGCGCCGAGCAACTGGCAACGAGTGTCGCGGGCGTGCGCAGCGTGCGCAACGACATCACGGTTGCGCGGGGCCCGGTCACGCCTGCAAACGGCAGTGGCACCACGATGAAGAAGTAAGCCGGACGCTGTGTCACGTTAACGGCGTACCGCAGATCACCGGCTCGTGGCGCAACTGCGCAGACGCGCTCGCCCCCACACGAGAAGTCGCGCCTCGTTTTTGCACAGCGACACGGTCGGCGGACCGTCCGCCGCACTTTGGAGATGTACAGATGACGACTCCCAAGAACCCCACGAACCCCGAGAACCAGGGCGAAGGCGACCGCGAGTCGGCCAAGCGCTACAACGAAGATCAGCGCCAGTTCGTTGGTGAACACGATGAGCGGGAGCGCGAGCGACTGGCGCGCGAAGCCAAGCCGCGCGATGCCGCCGAAGCAGCCGACATGAAGCGAGCCGAGGAGATCGGACGCCAGCGCTCGAAGGGCGGCGACGAAAGCGGGGAACCGAGCAATGCCCCCGCAGATACATCCGGACCTGCCGCCGCCGGTGGCGGCGGCACCGAGGTAGACGAGCGAGACAGTACCGACCAGCCTGATCGCAACCGTGCGGTGCGCGGTCGCGACGAGTCGAGCACGCGCCGGCGCGGCCGTTTTCTGCGCCGACGTCGCTGATCACGCCGGTCCTTACCGCTGGGCTTCGGCCACGACGCTGCGCTGCCCTACGCAACGCTGCGATCACGCACTCATGTAGGCCCGCCGCGGAATCCTGCCCCCAGGCACTGTCATTGCTCGTTGTGAACCGAGGCCCAGTCTGCCGCGTCTGGGTGAATGTCGAAAGACGTTCCGGGTGGATATCTCTCCCCTCACTCCACCCGCTCTTTTCCTCACCGGGCCACTGCTTGCAGTGATCCGACGAGCCCCGCCCCCGTGGCGGGGCCTTTTTTTGTCTGCGTGTCCTCGCGTCGCGAATGCCACGCCGGTCATCCTCTGCCTTTGCGCAAATCCGCTTGTAGCAATTACAGACGGGCGCGAAATTTTCGGCATCCTGTGCACCGAGTCATCACGACGTCGTTAACCGACGCTTGTTTCCGACTCACCTGAGCCGCCACACGGTTCAAACGCGGCGCCCTGTGCGCATCGACGCGATGCCTCCTAAAGTCTCCCCCTGCCCCACGCTCGTCCCGTCCAGCGTTGCGCCTGCACCTGCCGCTATCACGCCGTCGCAGAAAGAGACGCCCAGCTACGCAATGCTGTATCGGCATCTGTGGCACTTCGCGCGCGGCGCCCGCCTGCAACTGGCGCTGGCCACGACCTTGCTCGTGACGTCACAGTTGCTGAAGCTCGGCGTGCCGTACCTGGCCGGGCAGGCGATCAACGCGATCCAGGCTGGCGGCGACCGCATGCTGGCGAATGCCGGGGTCTACATCGCCGGCGTGCTCGGCGCCGTGATCGCATCATGGACGCTGCATGGACCCGGTCGCATCATCGAGCGGCGCGTCGGCGTGCACGTGCGCACGCGCGTAGCCGACACGCTGTATGCGCGCGCCTCGCGCCTGCCGCTGGCCTGGCACAACCGCCATCACTCCGGCGAGGTCCTGCACCGCGTCGGCATGGCCAGCAGCGGCCTGTTCGACTTCGCGCAGAACCAGTTCATCTACCTGCAGAACTTCGTGAACATCTGCGGTCCGGTGATCGCGCTGTGGCTGTTGTCCGACACGCTCGGCGGCGTTGCCATCGCCGGCTACGCCGTGGTCGCCGCAGTGATCGTGCATTTCGATCGCCGGTTGATGCGCTACGCGGCGCAGGAGAACCAGGCCGAACGCCGCTACTCGGCCGGACTGCTCGAGTTTCTCGGCAACATCTCCACCGTCATGAGTCTGCGCCTGCAGACCGCGACACGCACCCTGCTGTCACGCCGGCTGCAGGAAGTCTTCGTGCCTCTGCGCAAGACCATCCTGCTGACCGAGTTCAAGTGGTGCGCCGTGGATCTGCTGACGGTGAGCCTGACCTGGTCGCTGGTTGCCCTGTTCGCCTGGGGCAGCTATGGCAGCAGTGGCGTGCTGGCATTGGGCAGCGTGTTCATGGTGTACCAGTATGCGCAGCAGGCCGGCGGCGTGCTCGGTTCGCTCGCGGCGCACTTCCAGAACTTCGCCCGCATTGCGACCAACTACGCCAGTGCCGATCCGATCTGGCAGGCGCAGGAGGCCAGCGCATCGGTCGGCCCCGCCGACACGGCGTGGAAAGAGATCGCCGTGCTCGGGCTCGACTTCGACTACCTGCGTCCCGATGGCGTGCGCCCGGCGCTGCGCGGCGTGTCCTTGATGCTCCGGCGCGGCGAGAAGATCGCCGTGGTCGGCGGCTCGGGTTCGGGCAAGAGCACGCTGCTGCGCGTGCTGGCCGGTCTGTACACACCGCTGCACGGCCACTACATGGTCGACAATGTCGCCCAGCTCAAGATGAAGGATCTCGGCGCGATCGCCACCCTGATCCCGCAGGAGTACGAGGTGTTCGAGGGCTCCCTGCGCGAGAACCTCACCTTCGGCGCCGAGCACAGCGACGCGGCGATCCACGCCGCGGTCGAGGTCGCTGCATTCGATGGCGTGCTCGACGCCCTGCCCGACGGCTTGGAGACCGCGATCACCGAGCGCGGCGTCAACCTGTCCGGCGGGCAGCGTCAGCGGCTGGCGCTCGCGCGTGGCCTGCTGGCCGCCGGCGACCGGCCGATCCTGCTGCTCGACGAGCCCACCAGTGCGCTGGACCAGGCCACCGAAGCGCGGGTGTACGAGCAACTGGCGCGAGCCCGGCCCGATGGCGTGCTGATCGCCTCCGTGCACCGCCTGTCGCTGCTCGACAAGTTCGATCGCGTGGTGCTGATGGACCAGGGCCGGGTGGTGGACGCCGGCAGCATGGGCGATCTGCTCGCGCGCCAGCCAGCTTTCCGCGCGCTGATGCTGCGGACCGCACCGGCGACGCTGAACGCGGTCGAGCAGTCAGGCGATCCGCAGCGCGCGCCGATGCACACGTTGCGGGTCGGCTGAGCGCAGCGCCAGAAGTCACGCAAAGCCGCAGGAGAGGCGCCTGATGCGTCGCACTGGATGCGACGCCGGGCGTGCGGCACCAGGGCGAGTCGACCGCCCGTGAAAGCCGATGCAAGACGGCACAGGGGAGAGGACGGTGTGCCGGAACATCGCCCGACCGTGCGGCCAACGGGTCGGGCGGCGCCACGGCGCCACGGCGCCGCGGGCGCAGCGGTGGGGCGGGTGGAGGCAGTGCGCTGCCTCCACCCGCATCCCGCTTGGTAGCGCAGGCGTGATGCGCAGTTGCGACCGACCGGTCTCACCGCCGCCTGAACCAGCGATCAGCCAGGGCACGGCGTGGCGCCTGCTTGCCGATTCCTTCTTCCGCGCGGCCCGCATCGCGGCGCGGGGCATGACGGTTGCCCCCGAGCAGGGTTGTGCGCCGAGTGGTGTCGATCGTCACCCGCGCGCCCGCCCATGAACCTGCGTCGTGCCTCCCTCCTCGCCGTTGCGCTGCCCATCGGCGCGCTCGTGCTGCTGGTCGCGCTGATGGACTGGAACTGGCTGCGCGGCCCGGCGCAGCGCCTGGCCAGCAGCCTCCTGCAGCGTGAGGTGGTGCTGGGGCATCTGGAGGTACGGCCGGGTCTCACCAGCGTCGTGCGCCTGCGTGACGTGCGCGTGGCCAACACCGACTGGTCGCCGGCGCAGCCGATGGCCACGGTGCGCGAGATCGAGTTCTCGATCCGCCTGGGGTCCATCTTCATGTCGCCGCGCGTGCTGCCGCACCTGCGCCTGACCGATGCCGACGTGCTGCTGGAACGCCTTGCCGACGGCCGCACCAACTGGGAGTTCGGCCGCGGCGGCCGCAGCGGCCAGGACGGCGTGGACCAAGGCGACCGCCCGCCGGCGTTGGACGTGCGCGGCCTGCAGGTTGATGGCGCGCGCCTGACCTACCGCGACGGCAAGTCGAACATCCGTGCCGACGCCCGCGCGCAGACGCGCAACGAGGCGCGCTATCCGACCTGGGTCGAATTCAGCGGCGACTGGGCGGGCGTGCCGTTTCGCGGTGAGCTGCAGGCCGGCAGCGTGCTCAGCGTGATGAACAGCAACCAGCCGTTCGCGATGAAGCTGTCGATGAAGGCGAGCAACACCACGGTCGAAGCGGAAGGCGAAGTCACCGACATTGCCACCTGGGGCGGCATCGACACGCAACTGATGATCGCGGGGCCGAGCCTGGCGTCGCTCTATCCGACCTTGCGCCTGGCGCTGCCGGCCTCGCCGCCGTATCGCTTCGACGGTCGGCTCACCAAGCGCGGCAACACCTACGGCTATGCCAGCTTCAGCGGGACAGTCGGCGGCAGCGACATCGCCGGTGACGGCGAACTGGTGGTCGAGGAGCCGCGACCCCGGCTCACCGCGTCACTGCGCAGCAAGCGCGTCAACCTGGCCGACCTCGGCCCGCTGATCGGCGTGCAGGCGGCCGAGGCGGCCCTGTCACGCGGCGCGCGGCCAGAGCACGCGACGCCGGCCGAGCGCCGTCAAGGCCTGCGACCGCAGGAGGGTAAGGAAGCACCGGCCGCCCGCGCTGCACCGGCGAAGAAGACCCGCAGCATCGAGCGCGACCCAAGCCAGGCGCCAACGCTGGTGCGCGCAATTGACGCCGCAGCGCCCGCGCTGTTCCCGACCCTGTTCCCGACCCTGTTGCATCCTGTCGGTACGCCGCATTCGCCGCGCACCTGGATGCCACCGCCACGCAGCAGCGAGCCGCAGCCTGAGGCGCCGCCCGAGGGCAAGGCGCAACGTCAGGCCGCACCACGCCCGGCACCTGAGCGCGGCCGCAGCAACGGCACCCCGCCCGCGAAGCAGACCGGCGCCGCGACGCCCGCAGACCGAGCGGCGCCGTCGCGCGCCGCGACACCCCCGTCGGCCAGGCGCAACGCCGGGACCGCCGCCGCGTCACGGGTGCTGCCGACGGCTGACTTCAGCGGTGCGCGACTCGCCGTGATCGATGCCGATGTCAGCTATGCCATCGAGACCCTGTACCTGCCGGCGCCGCAACTGGCGTTGCGTGACGTGCGCAGCCGCGCGCTGCTGCAGGATGCCGAGTTGCGCATCGACCCGCTGCGCTTCCAGTTCGCCGGCGGCGAGGTACTGGCGTCGATCGTGCTCGACGCGCGCGTCACACCCAACCGGCTGCGCGCCGCCGCCGACCTGCGGCGACTGCAACTGGCCCAGCTGGTCGGACCCGTGGACCAGCTCAAGCAGTCCGGTGGCCGCCTGGGCGCTCAACTGCGGCTGGAAGGCCGTGGCGCTTCGGTGGCCGATCTGCTCGGCTCCGCCGATGGTTCGATCACGCTCGGCATGGCAGGCGGCCAGATCTCGCACTTCGTGCTGGCGGCGGCGAGCCTCAACGGTGGCCGGCTGCTGCAACTGGCGCTCGGCGGCGACCAGCCAAGCACGATCCGCTGCGCCGGCTTGGCGCTGAACATCGCCAAGGGCATCGGCACCATCGATCCCTTCGTGTTCGACACCGAGCACGTACGCATCGACGGCGACGGCGAGGTGAACTTCAAGCAGGAGCGCATCGCGCTCGTACTGCGACCGCAACCGAAGAAGCCGAATCTGCTGTCCGTGCGTGGGCCGCTGCACGTGCGTGGCAGCTTCACCGATATCGACATCTCGCTCGATTCTTCCGTGGCGGCGCGTGCCGGCGCGGCAGTGGCCTTGGCGCTCGTCAATCCGCTGGCAGCGCTGCTCCCGCTGATCGAGACCGGCGGCGGCGAGGACAGCCGTTGCGGCGAGGTGCTGGCGCCGGTCGCGGGCGCTGCAGACCAGGCGAAAAGCGGCAGCATCGACGTACCCGATGCACAGGCGGCCGCGCAAGGCGCCGGCGGCGAAGACAAGGAAGAGAAGGCGCAGAAGCGCTAGTGCGCGCGGCAGGAACAGCGCTGCGTCAGAAAGCGCTGGCAGGTAGGCAGCGGGTAAGGCAGCACCGCCGTATCAGCCACTACGACGCCGTGCGCGGCGACGGAGCGCCACCTTCGCCGAACAGACGGCGCTCCAGTTCGTCCGCGCCGCCGATGTGCTCGCCGTTGATGAACACCTGCGGCACGCTGTCGCGGCCGGTGATGGCGCCGACCACCGTGCCGCGCACGGCGTTGTCCAACGGCACCTCGACATAGTCCAGGTTGGCGCTTTCGAAAAACTGACGGGCACGCGCGCAATGTGGACAGCCCTCGCGCGTCAGCATCGCAATGCGATCGGGTACCGCCGCCCCCGGGCTTAGATGCTCGAGCATGGTGTCGGCATCGGATACCTTGAACGGATCAGCCGTCCCCTCCTGCTCGGCGAACACCTTCTCGATCGTGCCGTCGCGCACCAGCATGGAGTAGCGCCAGGATCGACGACCCAGGCCATCGTCGCGCTTGTCCACCGCCATGCCGAGCTGCTCGGTGAATTCGCAGTTGCCGTCGGCGACCAGCGTCACCTCGCGCACGTCCTGGTCGCGCGCCCAGGCCTGCATCACGAAGGGGTCGTTGACCGAGAGACAGACGATCTCGTCGATGCCCGCCTCGCGCAGCGCCGGCGCCAGCTCTTCGTAGCGCGGAAGATGCTGCGACGAGCAGGTCGGCGTGAAGGCGCCGGGCAGCGCGAACACCACTACGCTGCGCCCGCCGAACAGCTCGGCGCTCGTGGTGGTGCGCCACTCGTCCTCGCCGCGCAGCACGCGCAATGGCACATCAGGAACGCGGTGCCCTTCACAGTTCGTGTTCATCGCTCGCTCCCGGCCGTTGTGCTGTGATCAGACCCGGCGAGCGACCGCGAGCGGACCGGTGTCGGCGTACTGCCGTTCACGCGCGCTCTGGCACAAGATGCAGCGCTCCGCGGCGGACGCGGCGCGCAAGCGCGCCAGGGGAATGTCCTGCCCACAGTCCATGCAGTAGCCGTAGGTGCCGCCATCGAGGCGCGCCAGGGCGGCCTCGACCTGGCGCAGCTCCATTGCATCGCGGCTGATCTGGGCATTGCGTATATCGGCCTGCTCGGTCGCCACCGACGTATCGCCGGCGTCAGGTACGTCACCGGTATGCACCGGAAAGCCGCTCTCGGCCTGGCGCCGCTGCGCGCCCTCGGCCAGTTCGCGCAGCAGGCGATCGCGCGTGTCGATGAGCTGCTGGCGCAGCTCGTCGTTCATCTGTTCAGTGGTGATGGAATCCGCGTTCATGTTGTGTCGTGCGCGCTGCGGCGCCGTGTGAGGAGCAGTCCAACGCGGCAGCAAGCCCCGCGCCTGCAACCCTGCCCCACGCCAGCGGGCCACACCGTGCGCGGACGGAGCGGCCGCAGGCCGTGCGCACTACATGCGCGCGAGCAGACAGCGCGCGGCGGGCTCCGAAAGCACGAGGAACAGCCGCATCGCGGCGCGCGTCATGCCGACGAAAAGCTTGCGCTCCACCACCTCGTCCCAGACGGCGAAGTCGACCTCGGTGAAGATGACACACGGCGCACTCTGGCCCTTGAAGCGGTACACCGTCTCGACCAGCAGATCGCCCGGGGTCATCTCCGGCGCACCGAACATGTCGTAGCGACCCGTGGCCGCGCGCAGCCGGTGCGGGCCGATCTGGTCGAAGGCGCGCAGCAACGACTTCTCGCGCCCGGCGAAGGTCAGGATCACGATGTCCTCGCGGCGGAACCCGGCGCCCAGCGCCAGCGTGACCGCGCGCTTGGTCGCCTCCAGCAGGCTCGGGGCATCGACATAGGTCAGCGGGTCCTCGACACCGCCGGCGAACGGACTGGCCGGCTCCAGCGGCAGTGCCGGCCGCAGCGTGCGCTCGATGTAGGCAATGACGTCGCGCGGACTGCGGTAGTTGGTCTGCGCACGCATCACGGTGAACCCGGGCAGGTCCACCGTGGGCCGCGCGTACAGGTTCTGCATCGGATCTTCGAGCCACCACATGCGCGCACCGGGCGCCAGGCGCGCCATCAACGGCGCCACCCAGGCCTGATGGAAGTCCTGGCCCTCGTCGATCACCAGCTCGTCGACCTGCTCGGCGGGTTCGACCGGCAAGGCGGCAAACCTCTCGGTCATCTTCTCGAATGCATCGGGCTGCGAGAAGTCGGTGCGTTCGCCGTGCGCGCGCAGCCGCCGGTCGCACAGCTGGTGATAGGCAGCGATCTCGATGCCGTCGGTCTCGCGCGGCGCCACCTGTGCCATGTGATCCGCCAGCGGCCGGTTGTAGCAGACGTACAGCGCACGCCGCCCCGCAGCCGCGGCGTCGGCCAGCACCGCCAGCGCAAGCTGCGTCTTGCCTGACCCGGCGGTGCCGATCACGCGCAGGCGAAACGGCGTGAACGCCAGGCGCCGCGCCCAGGTGGCGAGACCCTGCGACACGCGCGTGACCAGTTGCTCGGCGCGGCCCACCAACGCGCTCACATCGGGCACCAGTTGCAGCTCGTCGTTGAAGAAGCGGCGCAGCCGATGGGCCAGCACGTCGCGCGCCGGCTCCGGCGGAAACGCCTCGATGACCCGGCGGCACAGCAGCGACTTGCGCGCGGCATCGACGATGCGCTCGGGCGGCAGCCCGGCCGTGGCCGGACTCTTCACGTGGTAATCGGGGCAATACAGCAGGTAGTCCAGGGTGAGCGACTCGCCCGGCAATACGGCAGCCAGGCGCAGCGTCAGCGCATCGAGCGTGCGCTTGAGCTGCGCCGGCACGTTCTTGTCGCGCCCTTCGTAGGCCTTGACCAGCCCGTCTGCGCTCTCCCGCAGGAAGCCCGACTTCTGCTCGATCAGCAGCACGCGACCGGCCGGACCGACGATCACGAAGTCGATCTCGCCGATCACCGAGAAGCCGCGCTCGATGCGCGTCCAGTGCACGCCGTGGAATACCGTCAGCGTCTCGGGCAGGCCGGTTTCGAGGACCTCGAGCGTCTCCAGTTCGCGGTCGACGCGACCGAGCACGCGCAGTTCGCGCCAGCCGGCAGGAATGAGCTTGGCCATGTGATCTGTTGGGACAGCGGCGTCGATCGCCGACAAGGGAGCGTGTGGAGAAGCGGTGAAGCGTAGCAACGCCAGGTCGAGACGAAAAAAAAGCCCGCGGCTTGCGCCGCGGGCTTCGTATTGCAGAACTTCCTTGTACTGGTTCTCTTAGTGCCCGCCACTGGTCTGGGCGGAGGTATTCATCGTGTCCCCCTGCAGGTTCGGATAGCGCACGTGCTCGACCAGGTCCTGCGTCGCCTGGTCAGGTGCAGGCGTCAGCAGCGAAACGACGACCATGGTGATCAGCGCCGCCGGCATGCCGAAGATGCCCGCCGAGATCGGCGCAATATCCCACCAGGTGTTCTCCGCGATCGTGCCGGAGACATTGAACACGCTGCGCAGCCAAGGCTGGGTAATGGCCATGTAGTAGAACGTGATGCTCACGCCGACGATCATGGCCGCGCACGCGCCGTACTTGTTGGCCCGCTTCCAGAACACGCCCAGTACCAGCGGCGCGAAGAAGCCCGCAGCAGCCAGCGAGAACGCTGCGGCCACCAGGAACAAGATGTCGGCGGGCGCTTGCGCGGCCGTCCAGGCGGCCAACCCCGCAACTACCAGCAACAGAGTCTTGGAAATCAGGATCCGCCTCTGGGTCGTGGCATTGGGATTGATCATCTTGTAGTACAGGTCGTGCGACAGCGCGTTGGCGATCGTCAGCAGCAGGCCGTCCGCGGTGGACAGCGCGGCGGCAAGACCACCGGCAGCTACCAGGCCTGATATGACATACGGCAAGCCGGCGATCTCGGGCGTAGCGAGGACGATGATGTCCTGTCCGATCGAGATCTCCGCCAACTGCACGATGCCATCCTTGTTGATGTCGATGATCGACAGCAATCGCGCATCGACCTTTTGCCAACTCGACACCCATGCAGGCAGATCGGCAAAGTTCTTGCCGACGATCATCGTGTAGATGTCGAACTTCACCAGCACCGCG
Organism: Burkholderiaceae bacterium; assembly: GCA_022843955.1. Lineage (GTDB taxonomy): Bacteria > Pseudomonadota > Gammaproteobacteria > Burkholderiales > Burkholderiaceae_F > JALHMQ01. The sequence continues at coordinate 52,755 of JALHMQ010000011.1, read as the reverse complement.
AGCGCGGGAGCCGTGAAGTAGAGCAGGAAGATGCAGAACAGCGACCAGAACACCGAGTTGCGCGCTTCCTGCACCGACGGCGTGGTGTAGTAGCGCATCAGGATGTGTGGCAGGGCGGCGGTACCAACCATCAGGCAGAGCACCAGCGCGAGGAAGTTCTTGCGCTTGCGATCACGCTCGGCCTCGGCCTTGACCGGATCCGGATTCCCCGAATAGAACGGCTCCGCATGCGGCAACGGCGGCGCAGCGCGACCGGTGTTGGCGGTCACCTGTCCGGCCCAGATGCGGCGTGCGTCATCGGCTGTCTTCGGATAGTCAGCCAGCGCCTTCTCCGCAGCCTTCTGCTCGGCGATCGGCGCATTGGCGGCTTTCAAATCCGCAACGCGCTTTTCAGCGGCTTCCTTGCCGGCGGTCCACGTGCCCGGCAGCCCATCGATTCGCCCTTTGGCATCGGCGGCGCGCTGACGGAAGATGTCGCGGACCTCCTTCTCCTTCGGATCGGCGGTGAGCTGCTTCTCGCGCTCGGTGACCTTCTGCAGAACCGAGCCGTAGACGAACTGCGGCAGCGGCACGCTGGTGTGCTTCACCGACAACCAGACCACCGGGATCAGGTAGGCCACGATCAGGATGATGTACTGCGCCACCTGCGTCCACGTGACTGCGCGCATGCCGCCCAGGAACGAGCAGACCAGAATGCCCGCCAGACCCAGGAACACGCCGACCGTGAACTCGACGCCAGTGAAGCGCGAGGTGATGAGACCCACACCGTAGATCTGCGCCACCACGTACACGAACGAGACCAGGATCGCGATCAGGATGCCGAGGAAGCGGGCGACGTTGCCGCCGTAGCGCGCACCGAGGAAGTCCGGGATCGTGAACTGGCCGAACTTGCGCAGGTACGGCGCGAGCAGGAACGCGACCAGGCAGTAGCCGCCGGTCCAGCCCAGGATGAAGGCGAGACCATCGAAGCCCTGCAGGTACAGGCCGCCTGCCATGCCGATGAACGACGCGGCCGACATCCAGTCCGAGCCTGTGGCCATGCCGTTGAACAGTGCCGGCACACGTCGCCCTGCCACGTAGTACTCGGCGACGTCTGCCGTCCGGCTCATGATGCCGATGCCTGCGTACAGCGCGATGGTGGCGAACAGGAATACATAGCCGATCCACACTCGCGGCAGACCAAGCTGTTCCAGGATCGCGAGTGCGACCAGGAACACCAGGAAACCGCCGGTGTAGTACGTGTAGTACTTCTTGAGCTGGTTGAAAAACGCGCGATTCGAGCTGACTTTTGCGCTCATCATTCCTCCTCTGCAACGCCGTATTCCTCATCCAGCTTCTTCATGCTCCTGGCGTAGATGAAGATGATGACGAGGTAGATGATCAGCGAGCCCTGGGCTGCCATGTAGAACGACAGCGGCCAGCCGAAGATGACGATCTCGGCCAGCGGGCGCGCGAAGAACGCCACGACGAAGGTGGACACGAACCAGATCACGAGCAGCACGATCGTGAGGTTCAGGTTCCTGCGCCAATACTCTTGGTGTTTTTGGGTTAACTGCATGTTTCCTCCGTTGATCTCCTTGGACTTTCTGGGCGATTCAGGTGCTTGCGGGTAGTGCCTCCTTGCCGGTTTCGGATGCCGAGGGCGGGGACTGCTGCGGCCGACTGCGCGGCCGGGTGTTTTCGAGGTCGCGCTTCAGTGTTGCGGCGTAACGCGGTTCGAAATTCTTCAGTTGTTCGTAGGTGCGCCAGGCGGCGTCGCTGTCGCCAAGATGGTGCTGTGTCATTGCGAGCTGGTAGTAGCCGTAGGGCGAGAACGGCTGCAGCTTGATGTTTTTCTCCAAGGCGTGGACCGCCTCGGTGAGCTGGCCGTTGCGGATCAGCACCAGAGCCAGTCCGTACCAGGCTCGGTCGAGCGTCGCCTCCAGCTCGACCGCGCGGCGAAAGCAGCGCTCCGCATCGGCAAGGTTCTCGCGCTGCTCCTGCACGTACCCGAGGTTGAACCACGACTCGGCGTGATCAGGCTTGTGCTCGAGCAGCTTGGTGAACGCATCGGCCGCGCCGGCAGCATCGCCGAGTTCCATGCGCAGGTTGCCGACGGTCACGCGGGCCGGGATATCGCTCGGATCGATCGCGACCATCGACTCGTAGGATTCAAGTGCGCGCCGCTTCATGCCGAGGAAGGTGGCGGCGAACGCGCTCATGCGCAGCCAGAGCTTGGACAAGAACAGGCTCATCGCACCGCCCCCTGCCAGGCTTCGGCCCAGCGCTCGCAACCAGCGGCCGTGACGTCGTCCTGGCACACGTCGCGGTGCCACAGGCCAAAGGCGAAGTAGCCGATGAACACGAGCAGGAAGGCGACCGCCGGCAAGTGGCCATCGAGCACCACGCGTGGCGTGACGACGCGCACCAGCCGGACCACCGGCTTGGTCAGGATGCCGAACAGTTGATAGACGAAATTGTTCTGCCGGCCTCCCCAGTTGAAGATGCCGACGATGAACTGCGCGAACAACGAAAGTCCTGCAATCAGCATCAGCGTCTGCAGAACGAGCAACAGCAAGGCCATGAAGCGACCTTCCCTTCCATCTCTAGGCGCGCACCGCCGCGTACGGCCGGTGCGTCGTTTGATTCCTCATCCCGGCGGCGCTCTGTGGCCCCTGACCGGCGGTGGGTGCTGTCGATACGAGCGGGCGCCCTGTCGACAGCGGGGGCTTGGTTCAGCCTGCCGCCCCTTCTGCTCCTCTGACCTCGACCGCGCCGGCTGACCCGACGCGGGGAGAAAACCCGATGCTCCGATTGGTTGTCGAACAGCGCCCGACCGTGACGGGCGCCTGCGTTGTACTTGGCTAGAGCTTGACCTTCAGTTGATCCAGGATGGCCGGGTTCTCCAGCGTCGAGACGTCCTGGCTGATCTCCTCACCCTTGGCGATGGAGCGCAGCAGGCGGCGCATGATCTTGCCGCTGCGCGTCTTGGGCAGGTTGTCGCCGAAGCGGATGTCCTTGGGCTTGGCGATCGGGCCGATCTCCTTGGCCACCCAGTCACGCAGTTCCTTGGCAATGCGCAGCGCGTCATCACCCGTCGGGCGCATCTGCTTGAGCACGACGAACGCGCTGATCGCCTCGCCGGTGGTCTCGTCGGGCCGGCCGACCACGGCCGCCTCGGCCACCATCGGATGCGACACCAGCGCGGACTCGATCTCCATCGTGCCCATGCGGTGGCCGGAGACGTTCAGCACGTCGTCGATGCGGCCGACGATGGTGAAGTAGCCGGTCTCCTTGTCGCGGATCGAGCCGTCGCCGGCCAGATACAGCTTGCCGCCGAGTTCGGCCGGGTAGTAGCTCTTCTTGAAGCGCTCCGGATCGCCCCAGATGGTGCGGATCATCGACGGCCACGGACGCTTGACCACCAGCAGGCCACCCTGTCCGTTGGGCACGTCATGGCCCATCTCGTCGACGATCGCCGCCATCACCCCCGGCAACGGCAGCGTGCAGGAACCCGGCACCAGCGGCGTGGCACCCGGCAACGGCGTGATCATGTGGCCGCCGGTCTCGGTCTGCCAGAACGTGTCGACGATCGGGCAGCGCTTGCCGCCGACATTGTTGAAGTACCACATCCATGCTTCCGGATTGATCGGCTCGCCCACCGATCCCAGGATGCGCAGGCTCGACAGATCGAACTTGGTCGGATGCGTGGCGGGGTTCGCTTCGTTGGCCTTGACCAGCGAGCGGATCGCAGTGGGCGCGGTGTAGAAGATCGTGACCTTATGGTCCTGGCACATGCGCCAGAAGCGGCCCGCGTCAGGATAGGTCGGCACGCCCTCGAAGATGATCTGCGTGGCACCGGTGGCGGTCGGGCCGTAGCAGACATAGGTGTGGCCGGTGACCCAGCCCACGTCCGCCGTGCACCAGAAGACGTCCGTCGGCTTGATGTCGAACGTCCATTTCATCGTCAGCGCTGCCCACAGCAGGTAGCCGCCGGTGGAGTGCTGCACGCCCTTGGGCTTGCCTGTGGATCCCGACGTGTACAGGATGAACAGCGGATGCTCGGCGTCGACCCATTCCGGCTCGCAGGTGACGGGCTGCCCGGCCATCACCTCGTGCATCCACAGGTCGCGCTCGGGCACCCAGTTGATCTTGCCGCCGGTGCGCTGGTAGACGATGACCTTCTTTACCGCCTCGCAACCGCCCAGGCTGAACGCTTCGTCGATCGCGGGCTTGAGCGGGATCGCCTTGCCGCCGCGCATCTGCTCGTCGCAGGCGATGATGAGCGTGGCGCCAGCATCGACCACGCGCTCCTGCACGCTCTTGGCCGAGAACCCGCCGAACACCACCGAGTGCGTGATCCCCAGCCGCGCGCAAGCCTGCATCGCGACCACCGCCTCGACCGACATCGGCATGTAGATGATCGCGCGCTCGCTTTTCTTGATGCCAAGCGCCTTGATGCCATTTGCGAACTGGCACACCTTGGCGTGCAGTTCACGGTAGGTGACCTTGGTGACCTTGCCGTCATCGGCCTCGAAGATGATCGCGACCTTGTCGGCGTTGCCGTTGGTCAGGTGGATGTCGAGGCAGTTGTACGACGCGTTGAGCTGGCCGTCGGCGAACCACGTGTAGAACGGAGCGTTGCTCTCGTCGAGCACCTGGGTGAACGGCTTGTGCCACACCAGATGCTCGCGCGCCAGACGCGCCCAGAAGCCGGTGAAGTCACGCTCGGCCTCGGCGTACAGCGTCTTGTAGGCATCCATGCCGGAGATCGCCGCGTTCTTGACCATCTCCTCGGCGGGATGGAACACGCGGTTCTCCTGCATGACCGATTCGATATTGCCCATGTCCCTCGCTCCACCCGGTCGATGTGTAATTTTTTTTTACTGGCGGAAGGTAGGAATTCGGTCTTACAGCAACCTTACACAGGGCAAATGCGACTGAACGCGGCATAAAGGCGTTGGCGGCGCTCGCGTTCGCGCTGCCTTGTGCTACGCAGCAGGCAGCAACGCCGCGCAGGAGATCGGCGCGCCGACCGTGTGGTCTTTTGCCAGTGAGCAATGAGCGGTCGCGTGCTTTGCCATCGTGTATGAAACGATTGCGCGATGCGCAAACTCGCGTGGCGCCCAGCGCGCCCTGTAGAAAACCCTTACGCGTCGCCTTTACCATGCGGACTGCTCGCGACGCTGAACTTCAACGTCCCCACGCGCGCCCGCAGCTAACCTCGATCTCCTTTCTCACCCGCGCCCCCCACCCCATGAACGCGCCACTGGTTTCCACAACGTCCGCCTGGCAATCGCTGAAAGCGCTTGGCGCACGCGCACCCTCGCTGCGGTCCTTGTTTCACGACGATGCCGAGCGGTTCACGCGCTTCAGCTGCGAAGCGGCCGGCGTCCTGCTCGACTACTCCAAGCAGCGGATCGACACCGCGACCCGCGATGCGCTCCTTGCACTCGCCCGCCAGCAGCAGGTCGAAGCCCGACGTGACGCACTGCTGCGCGGTGAACCCGTCAACCTGACCGAAGGCCGCGCCGTGCTGCACACCGCCCTGCGCCTGCCGGCCGGCAGTCATCTGATGGTCGGCACGCAGGACGCGGCCGCCGATGCCGCCGCGGTGCGCGCCCGTGTTGCCGCGTTTGCCGAGAGCGTGCGCACCGGTCACTGGCGCGGACATCGCGGCCGCACCATGCGGCACGTGATCAACCTGGGCATCGGCGGCTCCGATCTCGGCCCGCAGATGGTGCAACTGGCACTCACGCCATTTGCCCAGTCGGACCTCGCCTTCCACTTTGTTTCCAACGTCGACGGGCGCCATCTGGCCGATGTGCTCGCGCGAATTGCCGCGGCAGACGAAGCCGACCGCACGCTGGTGATCGTCGCCTCCAAGACCTTCACCACGCTCGAGACGATGATGAACGCGCACAGCGCGCGCAACTGGCTGCTGGCCAGCGGCTGCCCGATCGATGCGCTTGAACAGCACGTGGTCGCGGTCAGCACCAACGTGAGTGCGGCGCGCGCGTTCGGCGTGGCCGAGCAGAACGTGTTTCCGTTCTGGGACTGGGTCGGCGGCCGCTACTCGGTGTGGAGCGCGATCGGGCTCGCGGTGGTGCTGGCGATCGGCGCGCCCGCGTTCGAGGCGTTCCTCGCCGGCGCGCACGCGATGGACCAGCACTTCGCACAGGCACCACTGGAGAGAAATCTGCCGGTGCTGCTCGCGCTGATCGGCATTTGGAACGCCAATTTTCTCGGCCACGGCGCACTGTCGATCGCTCCGTATCACCAGCGACTGGCGCGCCTGCCCGCGTACCTGCAGCAGTTGGAAATGGAAAGCACCGGCAAGCGAGTGACGGTTGACGGTCAGCCCGTCGACTACGCCACCTGCCCGGTCTTGTTCGGCGAGCCGGGCACCAACGGTCAGCACGCCTACTTCCAGTTGCTGCATCAGGGAACGCAGCCGGTGCCGGTCGATTTCATCGCGGTGGTCGATGACGACTGCGGCCTGCCCGGTCACAACGATGCCCTGCTCGCCAACTGTTTCGCGCAGTCGCAGGCGCTTGCCTTCGGCAAGACGCTGGACGAAGTCCGTGCCGAAGGCGCTCCCGCTGCCGCCTGGCTGGCGCCGCATCGCACGTTCCCGGGCGATCGGCCCAGCAACACGTTGCTGCTTGAAGCGCTCACCCCGGGCACCCTCGGCGCCCTGCTCGCGCTCTACGAGCACAAGGTCTTCGTGCAGGCGACCGTGTGGGGCATCAACGCGTTCGACCAGTGGGGCGTGGAGCTGGGCAAGGTGCTGACGAAGGATGTGCTCGGGGCACTCCACGGCGATCTCGGGCCGGCGCTGGACGGCTCGACAGCGGGGCTGATTGCGCGGGTGAGAGAGCGGCGCGGGTTAGGCAAGTGAGGTTGATGCGCGCTTGACCGGCGCTGGTGGCGCGGGTGGAATGGCTCGCGATGCGTCCAAAAGAGAACGGCGCGGTCGAGCCAGTGGCGACGGTGGGATTGCTCGCGATTCGTCTGGCGCGAATCGCTCGGCCCTGCGCTTCGCTTCGGGCTGAACGCGCTCGATGAAGCACGGAGCGCGTTCACCGAAAACATGCCACTGGCATGTTTTCGTCGAACCCGGGTGGGTTCGGAAGACCACCCGCTGCGCCAAAGCAAACGGGCCCTCGCGGGCCCGTTTCTTTGGCGGAGAGGGTGTCTGTCAAGGCCCGCTCTGTTGCTAGGTTTCCAGGCAGTTGCCCGACGAAGCCACCAGTCCGTCCGCCAGGTCGCGCCTCGTCGACAGTAGGCCCAACGTGTGCGTGCGGCGATCACATCGGGCGCGTGCGAGGAAGTCAGTAGAAGGAAAGCTAGCGAGAGAAACGGCCGGACATCAGTCGCGGCAATTCGAGCGTGGTACCCGCTGGCGAGACTCAACGATTGCGTCGACGTTGCGCTCAACATTGGCAAGCGCCTCGATGCTGACCTGAGTTGCACGCTCATCGTGCAGCATCGCCTCCAGTCGATTCACTGCGCCCTCATCTTCAGCCCATTGCGCCATGCAGAGGGTGATCGACAGGTGCATGCGGGCTGAGTGAACGACGAGGTGCGGTAACTGCCCAACGTCGCCTGCAGCATTAATCCTGATCGATCCGGTTGGAGTCCTGACTACATGGTCGTCGACGGCGCCCAGCGTTGCATGCACAAATCGAGACAAGAAAGCATAGGCGGTACGGTGCTCATCCTGAAGACCGGCGTGCTTTGCCCACTGCCAAGGTTTCGTCTCCCTGGTTGATTCAAGCGCATTGAGCTCGTCCTCTAAGTACTCGTCGGTGAGTGCATTAACGCGCTCCTCCGGCGATATGCGCATCAGATTCTCCAATGACCGCCGTCGATCGCAGTCACGTGACTCAATCAACAAAGCGAGCTTGCTGGGGTCGGACGCCACCGCGGCAGCCACAAAGAGCATCTCCATCTGCGAGCGAAGCAGCGTTGCGACCGGTCCGACGAGAGCCTCCTCTGATATGCGCCAAACCGCCCGCAAGTAGCCGAGGCTTCGGACTGACTTGGCGGCCAAGAGGACAGCCACCTCATCGTCTGAGCGGAGAGAGACTGACGTGATGATCTTCTCTGTCCCCACAAGTGCATCGGCCGCAAACGCGCGCGCCGCGTTCAACGATCTAGCGGTGTTAACTCGTTCGTTCATCGGCGCCCTTTGGGCGTTGAGTTGGTCCGATCGATCCTGCCGCGCCGCCTGGCGTGACCTTGATGGGGCCTCGAATGTCGGCGGCACTGATTGTCAGCATCTCACCCGCTACGGGCGACCTGTCCGCGACCGCAACCGCAAGGTCGACCAATCTACACACGACACCATGCAGGTAGGTCAGCGCGTCCGGCTCGATGGCAGGATCAGGATTCCGCCCCAACGACGCCTCAGCCCACTCTGCAAACTTGGTGTATGGCAGCCCCTGTTGGCGCTCCTTTAGCAGTTTGATTGGCTGCTCTGGTAGCGGATGGTAGAGCGCCGGCAGTTCACCGAGAGCCACGATCGACCGCATATAGAACACTACGAAGTGGACGTGGGCAACCTGCTCCAGCGGTGCGACGTGGGTAAAGAGGTTCCGATACGCGGACATCACCGCCAGCCAACCGGGAGGGTCCGCGTCGCCGGCGGCAGCTGCCTGGATGCGCTCGTAGAGCTCATCGCTGTTGCGTCGCTTGGCGAGTAGCGGAAGCAGCTTGGCCATTGATCGCACGGCAGAGAGCCGGTCGTCATCTCCGAGCACTACCCGCGCCAGAAACTCGGCAATCGTGTCGCGCAGAATCGCTAGCTCGAAGAACAGACTGTGAATGGCCAGCACCACCCTTACCGAGTTGGTGTCGTCGAAACGCTGGTACGAACGTTCATGCTTGCTCTTCTCGTGCAGATAACCGCGAAGCTGAACGGCGTAGGCGGTCGAAAGCTCAAGAATGCGTCCCTCTACAGCTTGCACCTCGAAGGCCAAGCGGGCGGCGCAGTCAGCAACCACCATCAAATCGCGCTTCATCGCCGTTGATGAGATGTTCCTAAGGCGCTGGTAGACGTCTGCAGCCGGCCAGCCCTTGCCTATTGCAAATACGCGGAAATCAGCCGGTCGGATTCCGACAACCTCATCCGCGCTTTGGATGAACCGGCAACCGATCACCCCAAGGCCAAGATGCTCTAAGTGCGAAAAGAGCCCAGCGAACGCAGGGGTGGCGAAGCTAGCAAGAACGGGGGCGTCGATGCCGGCCGAGATCAAGACGCTTGGATCGATCTCGTTTACAGCCGTGAGTCCGCCGTGCAGGTGAACGACACGCGACACTGGTTGCCAATCCGGATGCAGTTTCATCTGTGGACCATGGCTTGTCTCACTCATGCGATCGCCACTCCCACGGCGGCACGGCTGCCCCGATGACCGCAGGATTCCCGTCTGATCCTCGATCGTGTCGAGTATGGAGACGTGCGCCAACAATTAGCCAAACCGTAGTGGGATTTCCAGGGCAAAGAGAATCCCCTTGCTCGTGCGGCATGTTCACGTCGCGCAACGAACGAGGCAGACTGCGCCGCTTGACGGCGCCGCGCAGGATACTAAGCGCGTGACCGCCAGTGCCGTGAGTTCGCCGTCTCACAGGGCTATGCACATGGCCGATGTGTCCGACTTCGGTTTGCCACTCGCAGCACTGCAAGTGGGGAAGCTGCAAAGCTCCACGGCGAACTCAGCTCGGCTGCGCCTAGCAGGGGAGCTGACGGCAGTTCAGCAGCCAGCAGATCTCCGGCGTGGCCGTCGTGAGCACGACACCAATCAGCAAGAAGAAGACGCCAAACAAAGACAGGTCCAGACCGCCGATCTCGACCTCCTTGATCTTGTTGTCGAGAGCAGCGACAGAGCCCTCCCGCGCCGTCCGCTCGGCAGCAATCGCTTCGCTTCGCGCCGTCTCCTCTGAATCGATGCGAACGTCTAATGCCTCAATGCGATCGTCGAGCACCTTGGACTGACGTTCAAGCAAGTCGACGCGCTGATCGAGCGTTGCATTCGGCGGTAGACCTATAGAAGCCCGCACGCGCCCCCCCTTCATGGAAAAGGTCGCTCCACCGACGGCAATGGTGATGTTTCGACTCTGCGCCAGAAGCGGTAAGCGCCGCAAATAGGCGGCCACGCGCGAGTGCAACGGAGTGAGTTTGTTCTTGCCGCTCGCCTTCGCTATCTCAACCAAAACCACGACGATGCCAACAACCTCGTATACGAAGCCGGTCCAGCGTATGGAGTCCGGCGTCGGCGACGCCGCGTATAGGAACAAGGCGCCGCCAATCAGCAGGACGAAGGCGATCCAGCCGATTCGCCCCTCGCGCGCCCACTTCTTCCATTCGTCGAGACCACCTATCTTCATCGCCACACCCTTGGCCGACCGCGCGCCGGACGTCGCACGCAAATCATCGCCCGGCTGCGGCGCGATGCGAGTCCCGCCAATCCCAAGGCGAGATTGGCGCTGCATCGCGCCACAGTCCGCGCTGAAACTCGCGGGCCTCCACTTCGACTGCGGCGTATGCCCGCCGATCGGCCTCGGTCTGCTCGTGCGCATACCTGACGAAGTGCCACGCCAGCCCGCGACGGATCAGCTCGAGGCCGACATCCGCCCCGTCGACAGTGACGCGGCAGACCAGCCGGCCGTACTTGTCGACCTTCGGGCAGTGCGCGACGGCGTCGCGGCCATGAGCCAGTTCGCGCAAGTTTTGACGAGACCGATCGCCAAACGGTTGCGCGCGCTCAGGTGCGTCGATTCCATCCAGCCGGACGCGATGCTGCTTGCGATCGCCATCGAGGATGGTGATGGTGTCGCCATCGGCGACTGCGACTACGCGGCCGACGAGTTCCGTCGCCGGCGCCGATGCGGCGATCACCGCCAGCAGCGCGGCGACGAGACCGCGACGCAAACCGGCCTTCACTTCCCGCGCCTCTCGAAGATCAGATCGACACCGCCCTGTCCACAGTCCGCCTCGATCTCAAGGGTTCCGATGACCGGCACATCGAGCACTTCGACGAGCGCAACCTCGTCTTCCGACATCGGGAAGAAAGGTCCGCCGGGCTCGCCGAACAGATAGAAGTCGCCGATGTTCGCCCCGCAGTGGCGGCACTCGTTCTGGTAGTAGCTCATACCGGCGGTACGCGACTCTCGCTTCGCGTAGCGCGGCTGATAGGCCCGCATCACCTGCAGCAGGTCATACGGCAAGTCGGTGATGTTCCTCAGACTGATCGGCTCCACTGGACGGGCTGTCGGGTCGCCGTATGACTCGCCATCGTCTTCAGCCAATGTGGCCAGGAGGCCGACGACCGGCGTCGGCTCTCGGCATTTCCAGCAGGCCATCGAAGCTCGCAAGACGTAGAACGGAGCAGAAGCCCGAACTCGATGCTCACTCATCTTCTACAGTCATCCGCGGCCCGCTGAATCCTTGCTTACGGAAAGAGAACTGTTGTCCCGGAACCAGATTGAAATTGCAGTCCTTGGCCTGTAAGCCGTTGCGCTTTAGTAGGTTAATCGCTCTGGCCTTCTCCGCTAAGTCAGAGAGCATTCGTTGCTCCAAGTCGCTGACATGAGAAAGCATGTGAACAAAGCCAGCGAGAAGCTGATCACTCTCTCCCATTAGTCTCGACTTCGAGGCCTCTGCCGTGCGCACGACAAGAGTTTGCACTCCGGCGTGCGCAGCCTCCGAGTTCCGGAGACGATTAACTAGATCCATGTGGTCCATCGCGCATTCCTCAAACTCGCGACATAAGCGGAATGGGTGCGCCAGGGTTCCGACAAGAGACACTTGATGCGGTCGCGCACCCAGTTCCTTTCTGCAGTCCGGGCATGGAGACTGCAATAGTCCGCCAAGCGCCTGACGCTCATACCGATGCGCCGGAATCTGCGTGCAGTGCAGAAGTTGCTTGATCGATGACTCGCACACGCGCGCAGCGTAGATGAGAAGCTCGTTGTAGACGCGGATCCGGTCAATTTCTGCTTCCACCGGATCCTGTTCTAGGGAGTCGGCAGCTGAACACTCAACGGCCGCGTTGATAACTTTGCTCATGATCAGCTGCAGCGTCACTCCGCTCGCCGTGAACGGATTGGTGTATCCACCCTCCCAGGGCGCAAGTGGCTCGGGCATGAGGGCCAGATTGCCACGTTGCTGCATCCAGGCGCTCATCTCGCCGGCCAGCGGAAGAATGTTCGCACCGGCGATGTACTCCCCTTCCCACCGAAACGCCCCTGGGCTGTAGATCCAAGAATGATGAGTCCCGTGTCGGCGACGCTTTGCGGGAGTTGCACTTGCTTTGGTCATGGGATTGTCGGGCCGAACAAAAGTGTCGGTGCGTCAACTACGTGCTTCGCAATGTCTGCCCGTAGAGGCTCTTAGGTGAAGCAACGGAACGCGAGCAGGAAACTTGACGAGTCGCGCGGTAACGACGCGCTCGAGCGGTACGCTGACAACGCTGTCGGACTGGCCGCTCCGCCAAGGGTAGCGGCCAAGGCGACCCGACATCGCTTACCGCCCGTCGCCATCCCCAGTAGCGCGTGCGAATGCTGCCCTCGCGATCGCAGCGGTCACGGCAAGCATGAGGGTTGCGTCTGTCCGGTCAAATGGTCGCTCGGCGGTCCCGTCTGCGTGGCTTGCCACGTGTGCGAACCGCATCGCAGAATGCCGCAGCAGCAGTTCGCGCTGAAACAGCGTCAGTTGCTCGGCCAAGTCACGTTGTTTAGTCGCGGCGAACGCTTCTTTTCTCTCATTCTCAAGGCCGAATCGGATCTCGATCGCTTCGAGTACTCGACGACACGCCGCGACGGAATCCTGAAAGTGCCCAAGCCACAGCAGCCGCTGTGCCTTCTTGAGTTCGTCAACGGGGCTTGAGCCAGCACCGCCGTCCAGATCCACGAGCGGGACCTCTACTACAAGCGTGCGCTGGTACTGAGCCTCTTCAAGAACACGAAGCCACTCTGACTGTGCGATGTCTATGCGCACGTCTTCAGAGTGGTTCTGGACGTCGTCGCCTCGCGAAGTCGCCGCCCTCACGACGAGACGAAGGAGCAGGCCGTTACCGTCGCGCAGACCCTCGATCGCTTCGACCTGCGAAGCAGAAAGCTGCAGGCGGTAGATCGTGCCGCTCTGCACGGATGAGCCGCAAATCCGAAACGGCGAAGAGACCTCAGGGGACGCATATCCCACGAGGCGCGGAACGGGTCGGTCAATGAATACCGGCGACGAGTCGAGCCGCACGATCGGAAAGGGAAACGATGCAGGTAGATAGGCCTGAACGTCGAAAGCGATGGACAGGCCGACTCCGAAGGCGCCGGCCATCGGTTCTCCGAAAGCCCGGTTGAAACGTGGGTAGGCGAGGCTGAGGTTTCCGTAGCCAATCGTCATGGCGACCCTATGCGTGCATGAACAGGCGCTCGTCGTCGCGATCGATCTTGACGCGGCCGATCGCGGCGAGCGACTCAACGATGTCCGGCAGCCGCTTCTTCCACGGCCCGCGACCGGTGAAGTGATTGGCGAGCTGGTCGAGGTCGAGTGGGTGGGCGGCCTGGGTAATGGTGTCGGCCACGAGGCAGATCTGCTCGGGAAGGGTGGCGGGCCAGGGCGCGCGCTTGCCGGCGGGGGCGACGGGCTTGCCCGGGGTCGGGGGCAGGCCGACGTCGCCGCCATCCGTGTCGACATCGATCTCGGTCTGCGCATCAGGCTGCTGGCCGGCTGGCGTCGCGGCGGCCTGAAACTCGTGGCGCAGCCAGCGCACCAGTCCGCGCGCTTCCTCGGCGGCACGCTCGGCGTTGAGCGCCACCAGCCGCGACAGCAGTTCTTCCTCGGCGGCGGCCTGCTCGGCCAGCTTCTCGGGCCAGGGCGTGGTCGCGCCGGGCTTGCCGACGAGCGCGGCCGCCAGATCGTTCCAGCCGTAGGCCGCGAACACCGCGCGGTCGAGGTCGTCGTGCAGCTCGCGCAGCACTGACACCAGGCCGTGGTCGTGGATGGTCTTGTCCTTCGCGGTCAGCGACTCGCCGCGGCGGAGCTTTTCGAGGACGTTGTAGAGGCCGGTAAGGGTGAGGTCGGGGTGCTCAAGACGCACAGTCCGTCGATGTGCCTCGATGCTGCCCGCGAAGGCTGCAATTCGGCGCGAGCGATCGGCGTCAGCGGCGGGGAAAGGGAACGGAAGGAACGTCGTCGTGTTGGTCCAAGTTGGATCGTTCCCGACGCCAAGCTTGCCACCCGCGCGAAGCGCCCAGCGCGCATGTACGCCGCTCGACAGCACGCCGAGAATCATCAAGTCGGTGCTGCAGATGGCGTAGAGCTTGTGGTCCGGGCAGAAAGGCAGCGCCTGCAGTTCGAAGACGCGGTGCTTTGATGTCTCCGGCGTGAGGACGAACGTGTTTAGACCAGCTGCAGCGGCGCGAAGTGCGCTGTTAGATCTGCCAAACAGCCACCAGTCGCGTCGGCGCTGGGGGTCGTTGTTGTGATCGCGCTCCGGCTTTACCCGATCCAGCAGCCACTGGTAAAGCGCCGGGTGCTTCTCGCGCGCTTTCTCAGCCGTGTAGCCGTAGAAGTCGATGACCCAGCAGTCCTCGCCGCCTTGCATCATGTCGCGGGCGTTGCGGTGGGGCTTGATGACTTCAGGCAGCGCGTCAAACCGATAGCCGAGCGAGAGCACGTCGGCTTCGCTCAGGCGGAAGCCTTTGCCAACGAGGTTCATGCCTTGGAAGCACAGGCCGGCGTTGGCCTGCAGGCGCTGCGCGCTGCCGACCTTTGCGCCGACCGTCAGGTCAGCATGGATCTCGCCGCGCCGGGACAGCAACTCGACCTGGGCTTCGCCGTCCTCGCCGGCGGCCTCGCGCTCGACCGAGAGGAATAGGCCGCTCTCGGCGCTGACAGCGCCTGCGGTCATCGCGATCCTCACGGCCGCGCCATCCGCGTTATCGACCCACGGGTGATCCGGAATCGCGAACACCAGCGACAACGGCTTCTTGTCGGTCAGATGCCGCTCGATCACCTTGCGGTTGAAGGTCTGCCGAAGGCTGTTGGTCGTGATCAGGCCAAAGCGCCGCAGCTTGCCGGCGCGTGTCAGCTCGGCCGCGTGCTCCCACCAGTACATCACGAGGTCGGCCGTCTCCGGCACGTTGGGCCATGACTCGCGCAGCCCCTCGACGTATCCGTCACCCAGCGCAATCCGCATCCGCTTGTTGCCGATGAACGGCGGATTCCCGATCACAAAGTCCGCCGCCGGCCATTGCGCCGCGCGCGGGTTGACGACCTTCTGCACCGGCACCTGTGCTCGCTCGTCGGGCACCGACAGGCCCGTCACTGGGTGCGACTTCATCGTCTTGCCATCCCAGCGCGTGACGGGCTTGCCGTTGGCATCGGTCTCGAACTCGATGCGGTCGTACGCCAGCACAGCGTCGCGGCACTCTATGTTGTGAAATTCCTTGAGCACCGGCAGCGGCGGGTTGACGTTGCCGCGCGTGCGGAAGTGCCACTGCAGGTAGCCGATCCACAGAACCATCTCGGCCACCTCGGCCGCGCGCGGGTTCAGCTCGATGCCGAGCAGTTGGTGCGGATCGACACTCACGCCCGCCAGATCGAGTCGGCCCTGCGTGTCGCCGAGCGAGTCGAGGAAGTTGAGCACCTCGCCTTCGAGGCGCTTCATCTGCTCCAGCGCCACGTAGAGAAAGTTGCCGCTGCCGCAGGCGGGGTCGAGCACGCGTACGTCGCACAGGCGCATCAGGTACTCGCGCACCAGGCGGCGCGCTTCGTCGGCGGCCTTGCCGTTGCCTTCATTTATGAGCACCAGAGCAGCGGCCTGCGCGTGCTGCCAGTCCTGCCGTAGCGGCTCGATGATCGTGGGGAGCACCAACCGCTCCACGTAGGCGCGTGGCGTGTAATGGGCGCCGAGGGCGTGGCGCTCTTCGGGGTCGAGCGCGCGTTCGAGCAGGGTGCCGAAGATCGCGGGCTCCACCTGCTTCCAGTCGGCGTGCGCAGCGGCGAGCAGCAGCTCGATCTGCTGGCGCTCGAGCGGTATTGCCTCTGGCTGCTTGAACAACTTGCCGTTGAAGTGCAGCAGGGTCTTTCCGAGCAGAGGCGAGAACTCGCCGCGATCCATTGCCCGCCAGAGAGTCTCCAACTGCATGCTGAGTGTCGCCGGATCGGTGACGTACCGTTCCAGCAGGTCGGCGAATGCGCGCTTTGGCAGTAGACCGATGTCTTCGGCAAACATCGTGAACAGGCACCGGCTGAGGAACGCGGCGACCCGCTTTGGCTCGTGACCGGCGGCTTCCAGCGCCTTGGCCACCTGTGCCAGCTGGGTGGCAATCTCACGCGTGACGCGCGCGGACCGCTTCGCAGGATCCCGGGACAGCGGATCGGTCCAGATTGCGCGCAGCGTCTCCTGGACCTCAGGCTTGGCCAAGTCCTCGAGGCGGAGGCGATGCGATCGCGGATCCGGGAACGGCGTGTAGGTGGCGCCGCTTCGCGTGAACTCCGCGTAGATCTCGATCACGTTGCCGACATCGACTACCAACAGGAAAGGCGGGCGTCCTTCGTCAGCCGGCAGAGCGCGTGCGTACGTTTCGGCCTGGGACCGGGCGCGCAGCATGGCATCGTCGAACCCCTTGGTCGCGGCACCGGCGCGGATCTTCTTGGCTTCCAGCACGAACGCGCCGCGCTTGTAGCAGTCGATTCGGCCTTCGCTGCTGCTGCCGTCGCCGCGCGCCAGCGTGACCCGGCGCTCGAACACATAGGCGTTGTCGCGCGTGTCCTCGCGAGCGGGCTCGGGATGCGGCACGCCAAGCAGCGAGGCGAGGTCGTGAACGAACAGCTGGTAATTGGCCAGTTCCGTGCCGTCGGCGGTTTGCCATCGGGCAACGAAGTGGGTCAGCGGATCGATCGGTGTGGTGGCCACCGGAACAGGATAGCCAATCCGCAGCACACAAAGCGATTCAGGGAACCGGTTCGATGTAGGTTTGCCTTGCTTTCTCGCAACTCGTGAGCAAAGCTGACTTGACCCATGGCTAGCCAGGCGATGGGATCGCGTTGGCAAACAGGCATGGGAGAGGCCGGGTGAAACTGCTATTGATCTGGTTGGCGCTGCTGCTCGCCGGCTGCCAGTCTCTATCCGGGTCGGGTCTGGATGCCCTGCAGCGGGGCGACCTCGACGCGGCGCAACGGCACTTCGAGAAGTCCTGGGCGCAGGACCGTGACCCGGGCGCCCTCAACAACCTCGGCGTCGTGCTGCTTCGTCGTGGCGAGCGAGTCCGAGCCGTCGCGCACTTCTATATGGCAGCCCGATATGGGGTCGCCACCGGCGCAGACAACCTGCGCCGCCTCGGCGAGCCTGTTCCCGCAGCAGACCTGACCATTCCTCCGCGCGATGCGCCACAGCAGGCTACGGGAAGCGGGGACGGCTGGCTTGCGCTCGGCATAGCGTTGAACGCCTTCGCGGACGGCTATCTCGAGCGGCAGGCCGAGCACCGATCACAACCGCGGGCTCCACAACGCTCGCCTTCGCCGACGCCGTTCTCCAGTTCTCCGGCAGCGACGTCACCATCGACCGCAGGATCGGCGCAACTGCGCTCAGCCAGCGCCGCTTCATCGACAAGTCGTGCGCCAGCTCCGCCTCCGCCTCCGCCTCCAAGCGTCTTTGTGTCGAAGTACCTTGTGAGAAGCGATGCAGCGCAAGGCTGCAGATGCGAGTGCGTTGACGGCCTGCACGTCAACGTTTGCTCGTCGTTTGTGTCCGTGCCGACAGTCTGCGGGTTCCGCGCATGTCCGCCACCGCCGCCGAAGCCAGCGCCTCCGGGTCCAGGGCCGGCGCCACCGCCCGGCACATCGAACTGCTCACCCAGACTCGTCATAGACGACGAGTCGAATACCTACGCTTGGCGATGGATCTGCCAATGACGCGGACCAGCAAGAGCCAACGCGCCGGGCGTGCAACGCAGCGCGTCGACGCCGAGCGGTCAGCGACAACGCCCGCGCTTCCCTTTCCAGCGCGCGATCGCATTACGACCTGGAAGGCGCGCTCGGATCTCGCCCTGAAGTCTGCCTCACGCGCGAGCGTGAACCTGCATCGCGGTTCAGTCGCGCGCGCGGCGACCAATGCAAAGCCGCGCAACGCCGATGGTCTGCCACGGTAAGTAGCGATGAGCGCGATCTTCGAGCGGCTGGACAGGCAGCCGGCAGTTCTTTCGCACCGAGCGTGCGGCCGTCCAGCGATGACGCTGGCAGACGCCATGCGACGTCGTGCGGTCCTCAGTACTCCAGTGCTATGCCCGCGCTGCGATGGAAATCTGTCGATCGTCGACGATCTGATGTTGGGCCTCGAGAACGATCATCGCGGCTTCTCTGCATACTTGTCGTTCGCGAATCGAGTTACCTGCCAAGGCTCCATCCGACCGCTGCAGCGCATCGGAGTGACGCGAGAGAGCCTTGGCATACCGTCCAATTCCATTGTTCTGGCGGCGAACGTAACGCCGACCACAAATGGCGCACCTGACGTCACCGCGATGACTCTTGCGGCCATCGCAGCCCCTCAGCATGCAACCACAACGCTTCCCTTCGACTCCTTTACGATTGTCGGGCTGCCTTTCGAGAGTGGCTGGGGGAAGGCTGAGCTAGGCCGCTTTTTCCTCACGGTCTTCTGGGTCGATCTGCACGCGTTCGGCGCCGCCACGCGCACCCTTGTCTCGGCCCTAGAAGCCTTTGCGCACAATGCGCCCGCCGACCAAGTGCTTTATGGGCAGATGGCGGTCGAGCTACTTGCGGCTCGGGCGCTGGTCGCGCTTTCCGACGCTTTCGAGGTTCCGAAGGAGTTCGTCGACGGGATCGATCGAAGCCCTCTCTCAGTCAAGCTCCAAAGTGTGCGGACGATCTGCAAACTCAAGCAGACCGGGCCGGATATCAATCCTGACATCCTTCGAAGTCTCGATGAAGCGCGGACGCTGCGGAATCAGGTCGCGCACGGGGGACGATTGAAGTCCGTCGTTTCAAAGGAGAGGGCCGGTCGGCTGCTCATCGATACCTTCAGCTGCGCTCAGTATCTACACGACATCGTCGAGCGATTCGAGAAGCCACTACCGGCGGCGTAGTCCGTTCTAACTTGCCCGCTCCCGCGTCCTGATGACCTCGATTCGTTCTCGCACGGGCGATGACGGCACGTGGTGGGTCTCGGTCACGCTGATCGCGTGACCGATCAACTGCTGATTCTCTGTCGCCCGCGCGGCCAGCCACAGGCGGGCCGCCAATTCGGTGCGCTCCGGCGCGGTCTTGAGCTTGAGGACTTCGACCTGGAACTGCCCGACCAGGCGCAGGAACTCGGCCTCAGCCTGCTTGGCGCGTGCGCGACGCGCCGCCGCAATTTCGGCCTCGCGCGCCCAGTCGTTGGCGCTCATCCTGAGCTGACAGAAGTCGGGCAACGCGGCCAGCATGCACTCGACGTCCGCCAACTCGACGCCAAGACGTGCCTGCCGGTCGCGGATCTCGCTGACGCAATCTGCACCAGACAGAAGGCCTCGACCGAGCGCGAGGCGCGCCTCCGCGATCTCGGAGCGCAGGCGCGCCGCACGTTCTTCAAGTAGATGCGCGGCGCTCTGCTGGTTCTCAGGCAGCGAGCGCGCGAACGCGGCGCTGGTCAGTCCGCCGGCGGCCGCTGCGGCTGCCGTGGACTGCTGACGACTGGCGGTACACGTTGTCATGGCTTCACTTTCTCGGGTTGGCGCGACACCTGGCCGGCTCGCGCGGGTTTGAAGGTCTCGCTGAACGTCCGGTTGAACGACTTCATCAACTGGGTGCGCACGGCGTCGATGCGCTGCCGCTCGACTCGCTTCCAGCCGTCAGGCCGGTCTGACTCAATGACTGCGAGTTCCTGTCGACGAAGTTGAGTGAGGAAACGGTTCGTGGCCACCAGCTGCTCGCCGAGCAGCATCACGGCGCGGTCCTCGGGGTCGCTGAGGTCCACGCTGATCCCCAGCCGCATGGCAGCCAGCGACTGCCGGTACTTCTCCTCGATCTCCTTGCGGTTCTCGTAAAACCGCGCCTGATCAGTGCGGTTGTCCGCCTGACCGTAGAGCGCCTTCAGGAACGGCACGTTGGACGGCGACACCGGCACGCTGGCATCCGTGAACTGGCCGGCCGTCGTGAGCACGTCGGCCATGAACTGACCCAGGCCGCCCGTCGTTGCGCGGACCGCCGTCTCGATCGAGCCCGGCGCGATGTCGATCATCCCGGAGCGCGCACGATCGCCGCCTGTGACCGTGTTCAGCCAACGAGACAGCCGCTGCTGCGGCGTGCCGGCGTCGCCGAGAAACAGCCGCTCGGCATCGGGGCGTGCGTCCCAGGCGCTGCGTGCCGGGACGGCAGGACGACCCCATGTGTCGCGCTCGGCAGCCAGTTGAACCGGCAGATCAAGGATCGTCGGCGCTGCGGCCAGGCCCAGTTGTAGGGCATCTGTGGGGTCGAAACTGCCGCCGATCGGGTTGAAGCTGCCCGCGACTGCGGAAGCAAGATTGATCGCGCTCTTGGCCGGCGTGACGCCGCGCCGCGGATCGCGGGCGTTGCGCAGTCCGTCGGCCAGGGCATTGCCGAGCACCGTGAACACGTTGAAGCCGTAGGGCAGCGGCAGCTTCAGGTACTTGGCGCGGCCGGCCTGATCTTCGATCCCCGGCAGATCCCAGTCGGGTGGCAGCATGATGACGAGGTTCCGCTCCTTGACGAAGTCCGGCACCTTGTCCCAGTTGGCCTCGCCATCCTCGTCGTCGCCGCCCCACTCGGCATTGCCGAGGGCCAGAGCCACGGCCATTGCCGTCATCCCAGCCATGGCGGCCTGCACGCGTGGGTTCGCCAGGGCGACCAGCGTGCGGTGTGACCCCTGCACGGCGGCGTTGAAGAACAGGTACAGCGAATTCATCGCCGTGCCCCACTCGCCACGGCGGTTGAAGTTCACGGTGAGGTTCTTGGCGATCGACGCGGCCTGCGCCGCCGACTTGCCGAGCTCGCGCGCCGTCCGGTAAGCAGCCACGCGCGCCGCGTTTTCGCTGGCGCCGCCGAGCATCTCCACACCACGCAACACGGCCGCGGCAAGTTTCGCCGCCTGCAGACCCCGCACGGCGAGGAAGGCGCGATCGGCAGCCCGACCAGCGCCGGCGCCGCGCGCCTCCAGACTCCCGCCAGCGTCCAGGATCTCGGCGCGCAACTCGTCGAACACGTCACTGGCGTCGCGCATGAAGAAGCCGCCCGTGATGCCGCCGGCCGCCTTGTACTCCTCAAACCAGCGGTCCCATTCGCGCGCCGCCGGATCCAGGCGGCCGCGCTCGTTGCGCCAGGCTGCCGCCAGTGCGGCCCGGAAGTAGCCGGTGTAGCGGGCGGTCGCACCCCACCCCAGCGTGTCGAGCGTGCTGACCGCACCTGTCTGCGCATCGCGAATCGCGTTGACGACCACGAACGCCGGATTCCAGCGCGTCAGCGTGTTGCGCAGCCAGTTCGCGTACCACCCGATCTGCTCGGCGATCACCCGCTGCAGATCGCCTGTCTCATCCAGGTAGGCGCGTCGCATGGCACGCAACAGCAGCGGGTCGCGGATGCGGATGTAGACGGGACGCCCGCCGACCTTCACGGCAATCGTGTCGTCGCCGCGGTCGATGTCGGCCGGCCGGGTGGCCTGTTCGAGGTCGAAGAGTGCGAGTTGCGAAGCGGTTCGCTCGTCGCGCGGCGCGTCGACCTCCCACAGCGCCGGGTCGGGGTTGGTCGTCACCAGGTCGAGGAAGACCTTGGCCACGGCATTGCGCTCGGCCCGCACGACGGCGCGCTCGTAGTCGAGGATCACGTTCTCGATCAGCGTGCCAGCGCGACTCGTGCGGCCGCTGGCGTGCTGCGCCTCCGGGCCGCGCACATCGATACCGCCGGCCGGCCGGATTTCGGGACGGCCGTCGACGATCTCCACGCGCTCGAAGCCGCGCAGCGGAACGTACTCGCCGAACATCGCCTCCCATGCCTCGAACTGCTCGCCGGAGATGAGTCCCGCCTCCACCAAGCGGCGCCGTGTCGACTTGGTAATGGCTAGCAGGTCGCGGTGGGCATCCTCGAGCGCATCGAACCTGCCGTCGCGCAGGAAGCTGTCGAGCACTTCGGAGGCCTCGCGGTCGGACATGCCGGATCCATTGCCGCGCAACTCGGGATTGATCCGCTCGATGTAGCGGTTGCGCTCTGGCGCGTGACGGGCGTAGGCGTACAGCGCGAGGTCATCGGGCGTGAGGCCCGCGGTGGCCAACTTCTGCATCAGCGGCCGCATGCGCTCGGCTTTGAACTGCTCGAGCTGAGTCTGAATGCGGCCGTGCATGCGCTCTTCGGCACGGTAGGCATCCTGCGGCACGCCGACGGTACCGCCTTGCTCGGCGATGGCGTCCTGTACGACTTTGAGGCGCAACAGGTAGTCCTGCAGGCGTCGGCGTACAGCGGAGAAGTTCGATTCCGAGGGCAGGCCCCACCGGTTCAGCGGGTTGCCTGACCTCGGCGCGCCTGGCCGATCGCCTCCACTGCGGTCGACGGCTTCGCTCACGGAGCGGGCGGCGTCAGCTGCCGTGTCGTAGCCGAGCAGCTTGGTGGGCTGAACGCCGAGGGTCTGCGCCATGCTGCGGCCGTTGCCCCACACGGCGTCCCGCAGGAACCCGTCGCCGATCAGTCGCTCGATCTGACCCGTGCCGGCAGCCAGCAGCGCGGACTTGTGCGACGACCACGCATACACAGCGGATGCGCCGTTACCGCGTGCGAATCGCCGCAACCAGCCCCGCAGCTTCAGCGGGTTGCTCCATAGACGCGGCGGGATCTCGGCCAGCGCACGCACGCCGCGCGAGACGCCCACCACGCCAATCCAGTCCTCGCGCTGCACGCTCTTGCCGATCGCGGCAATGTCACGGGCGCCGTCGACGGTTCGGCCGAGCAGGTCGGCCGGCAAGCCCGGCGTCAGGAGTGTGTCGTCGCCGAAGTAGCGTTCGACAACTTCAGCGGTCGGCGGGATCACGCCGTACGGGTCGGCGCGCGGCGTCAGCACGCCGTAACGGTTGCTGTTGACGACGACGTGCGCGCGCAGACCCGGCACCCGGGCGGCAACCTGCGCTGTCAGTGCAAGGTCGCCACGCGAGGGCGTCGGGTCGCCACTCGGATGGTTGTGCAGCAGGTAATAGCCGTCAGCGCCCACGCGATCGAAGGTGTCACGCATCAGCGCCAAGCCCTCCTCGGTGCTCATGCCCAGCGGGAACGCAGCGGAGGTCTGCGGCAGCCGGGAACTGACTGCCGTGGCGTGCACGATGGTGGCGCCGCGCGTGTAGAGCACGCGAAGCGTCTCGTAGCGCGGGTCGCGGTAGACCTGGGCGAGTGTTGCCAGATCCTCGGGAGAGCGGACGTCCTTCCCGACCAGCGCCGTCGTCCCCGCAGCCTCGAACTCGTCGGCAATGGCCTTGGCAAGCAGGCGCGGACGGTCGTCGCCGCCGGAAGTGCGGAAGGTCCGCGTCGCCGTGCGCTCGTCATCGGGAAGATCGAACCGCGCGCGGTCCGTGCGGTTCGGCTTGTTGCCGCCCACCTCGGCCGCGTAGAGCGCGCCCGATTGCCGGTAGGTGCCGGGCATCGGCTCGGACTGCGTGGCGACGCCCGGATTGAACGGGCTTGCGTTCGGCCGCCGTTCGGCGGCCGGAATGCCCTCGCGCTCGGCGACGAACGTCAGGCCATGTTGGTCGGCAAAGTGCCGGAACCGGTCGGGAATACGGACGCCCCTCGGTCCGGTTGCGATGGCGCGGCCGTCGTCGGTGACACGGAAGAAGACGCCGTCGCGCGGCCGTTCCAGCAAAGCCGCAGCACGACGTAGGGCCTCCATCGCGGCGCGGTCGCCAAGACGGTTGTCAGGGGTTGGCTGGGATAGAGCATCTGCGAGTCCGAGCGTCGGCATACTGTACAAGTCGGCGCCGGCGACGCGCTCGCCCTGTGCATAGCGGTCGACGGCCTTGGCCACCGCGGCACGCGCGCGCTGCAGGTCCAGCAGGAAACGAGCGGTGCCGAACACGTCGGCCGGCATCGCGCGCAGGTGGCGCAGCATGTCGTCGAGGAACGCCAACACGGCGTCGGCGATGCGTCGGAACCGACTCGGGTTGCGCGCGGCCAGGGCTTCCCAGAAGGCGGGCTCGGCGAAGCGATCGCCGACCACGTCAGCGATGAACTCCTCGCGCAGCAGGTCCTCGCCGATCGGCGGGTAGCCCTTGGCGCGGCGCTTGTCGTTGAGCGCGCGCATCTTCTCGGCGTACTCGGGGCGCAGCAGAGGAACCAGGTCGGCCAGCAGATCGGCGTAGACATCCGGCCGGTCGCGGCGCAGGCGGTGCAGCAGTTCGTGACCGAACAGCGCCCAGATCGGCTTGGTGCTGTCGATATCGAGAAACACGGCGCCGGGGATGGCGTCGTGCACGACCCCGTTGAACGCGAGCTCGCCGGCCGGCTGCTCGATGAAGACGACGCGAACGTCTAGGGCGCGGCGCGCAAACTCGCGGGTCGCACGGAGCGCGCGCCCCTGGGCGGTATTGGCCAGGACTCTTCCATCGCCCGCAGGGACATGGTCAAGCACAAGTCCGGGTCGAGGGAGTCTGTCCCGAAGAAGGCCCTGTAGCGTGCTGACGAGGCGCGCCTCAGTCGCCCGATTCGCGTCACGTGCAGGCGCTTGCGAGCCTTCAGCTTCACTGGCGGCGGTCCAGGCGGCTCGTGAATCGGCGAGGTCGAACGACGCGCGTAGCGGACCACGCGCTAGCGCGCCTGCCCCACGGAGAACCGCTTCCAGTAGTCGGGGTCTTGCGCTGCCCTCGCTGCGTACAAGGGAGCGGATGAGAATGCCTGCACGCAGCGTTGCCTCACCCGCTCGCGCTGCTCGCACGCCTGGATTTCTTTCTCCAGTGTCCAGTCGGGCGGCATCAACGGGTCGCCCTCGGCGATCAACGAAGCGATTTCTTCCGAAGTCAAAGGCATAGTTGTCCAGTTGCGGGAACCGCGCTTCCAGGTTCACCAAGAAAGTGTCGATCAGCGCGCGCGTCTTGGCGGCATCATCGCCTTGCCATGCGAGCGGCGCAATGCCTTTATCTGCGTTGCCCGCGCGTTGCTCGGCCGCCGCGTCCATATGGCGCGTCGTGCCGAACCGCAGCGCCGTCGACAGCATGGCGCGGGTGCGGCGCACGACAGCCGCCTCGGACAGTCCCGCCGGGTCGCCGATCAACACCTTACCGGCGTTGTGCGCGTAGTTGAGCACCGCCGCGTAGACGCCGCCGCCGCGCTCGCCCTCCTGCAGGCGGCTGACGTCGATCCACACCTCGCGGCCGCGCTCGAACACGTAGTAGTCGGTTCCGTCCTGCGTGCGGAACAGGTCGCGGCGATCGGCGCCGCTCTCCCGCTTCTCGTCCTCGCGCGTGACGTCGCCTGCGTACTCGTGGTCCGGCAGCACATCCTTGAACACGGCATCCAGCCTGCGGTGCTGACTGACGGGGAAGCGGAACAGCGGATCAGCCTGCGCGAGTTCGTCCAGAACTTCCCGGGCGAACTCGGCGTCACTGTCGGCGAGGTCGAACATCGCCACGCCGGCATCGGTTTCGCGCGTCTGCAGCGTCTGCACAAAGCGATCGAACGCCGCGTTGATCGCCTCGCGCTCCGCGCCGGTCGGGAACGGTCGCGCCCAGCCCCACGGCGTCGGAATCACCGTGTTGGTGCCGTAGGTCAGGAAGTCGCTCTGGCCACCGCGGGCGGCGACGCGATCCTCGACGTAGGCCTGGAAGGCGCGCGCGAGCAGCTCGTGCGGCGTTGCCCAGTAGTCGGACGCCCGCCCCTGATCGATGCGCTTGGCCTCGGTCGTGAAGGCCGTCGGCAGGCGGCGCGTCTTGGTCGTTTGCGCCTGCGCATCGGCGAGCATCGTCAGACGTGCGCCGTACCGCTTGATGTCGCCCGCCAGATCAGCCAGCGGGCCGCCTTGCTCGGTGCGTCCGCCGCGTCCGCGCACCTCCTTGTAGACGGTCGACAGGCTGTCGAGGGCGTCGTTCGACCACTGGTAGCCGCCGAACCTCGCCTTGCTGCCCGGCCGCTGGCGCCACTCGAGTTCGAGGTACTCGCCGGCGATGACCTTCTCGGCGATTTCGTCATAGCGCGCGAGCTGCTCGGGCGTGGCCGGCGCACGCTTGCTGCCGTACTCGAGCTGGCGCGCCAGTCCGTCGCGGATCTGCTGCAAGCGGTTGGCGACGTCGTCGCGCGCCTCGGCCACGAATCGATCGGCCTTCTGCGTGTCCTCGACGTACTGCTCAGCCTTGAACCGAATCGCCTCGATGACCGCGTCGTAGGCGGCTTTAAGGTCGGCGCGCATCCGACTGTCGCGGCGGGTGCCGTGGCTGGCGTAGTCGTCCTCGCGGTCGCTGGCCTTCCAGACCATGTCGCCGCGCTCGTTCATCACGCGCTCGCCGCTGGCCTTGCCGTCCTGCCGACCGAAGTAGTGATCGGCGGCGTGCATCCACTCGTGCGCCAGACTGCCGGCGCCGCTCATCTTGGTCAGGTTGATGACGCCGTAGTCGCGCTCGTAGTGCGCGCGCGCCCCGGTCAAGCCCTGGCCACGGGCGCCGAAGGCCAACGCGAGTTCGCCGTTCAGACCCAGCGCGCGCGGCGGTACGCCCAGCACGTCCGCCAGGTCGGCGAGCGCGTCGTAGGCGTGATTCATTACCGTCTGGCGCTCGTCCTGGGCTTCCCACAGGCCGAACTCGACGGCGCGGAAGCCGAAGTCACGCAGGAAGTCTTCGCCCTTGGCATCGCCGTCGCGGCGCGCCGGGCCCGTGCGGGTCACGCGATCCGGCCGCGGCAGGATCTCCTCGCCGAAGCTGGTCCGCGTCTCGATGATGGCGACGGCGTTCGCTGCCATGTACGCCTTGGCCTCGCGCTCGCTGTCGAACAGTTGCTGCACCACCTGCACGCGCTTACGGTCACTGATGTTGCGCCAGATGCCGAACTTCTCGGCGCCGGTCTCGTCGCGCGTGTAGCCCACGCGATGGTTGCGGGCGACCTCGGCGAGCGGCACGGCTGCCTCTGCGTCCTCGCGGGTGGCGAAGCTGTTGCCGATCTGACGAGGCTGGCCGGACCAGTCTCTGGCGCGGCTGTCGTTGATGAGCCAGCGACCTTCCTCGCCGGCATCTGTGCTCTTGGCGACCTGGCTGACCACATAGCGCCGGCGCCAGCCGGGCGCGTCGTCCTTTGCCGTGGTCGGGCGCGCGCCGGTGCGCGTGGCCGTGTCTTTGCGGGCACCGCCGATCTTCTCGCCCACGTCCTGAATGCTGCCGCCAACGACCGCGCGCTTGAGCGCATCGGCGGCGTCCTGCAGCGCCTCCGCGGCGGCGACGACAGGATCAGCCAGCGGACCGTCGAACATGCTCGTCTGGCCGCGTGCCTCGGCCTCGTCGACGGCGCGATCACTGCCGGTGAGGACGAAGTCAGTCGAGGCCGGCGCCGCGTCCTGCCGACGGCCATCTGCGCCCGCCTGCTGCTGGCGGCGCTCGCGGGCCTGCAGGTCGGCAGGCGTCGGATTGGCGAGCAGCGGCTCGCCATCGGGGTCTAGGCCTTGCTCGCCTTGCGACGCATCAGCTCGGCGACTACCTTGGCGCGGCGGTCCGGATCCATCGCCGCCAGCTTGCGCGCGGCTGTCTTGCGCTCGGCCAACGTCGGCGGCGTCTTCGGCTTGGAGGGTGGCGATTTCGTCATCGCTGAATCCTAGTTCACGCAGCGCCTCGGCAGAAACCGGTGCGCCCGGGTCCGCAAACGCTGCGAGGTCATGGTCGGTTAGCAGGTTCTCGAGCGCATCGGCTTCGGCGGCGATGGCCGCTCGTTCGGCCAGCCACTCGTCGTCGGGCGCCACATCCGGTTGCTGACCGCTGGCAGCGTCGAGCGCGCGATCACGCAGCCGCTCGTACTCGGCCTCGTCGTCCGCCAGGGGCAGCGGCGGTCGATAGTTCGGGTCGTTGCGGCCGCGGATTGCGGCAGCGATGAGGTCGGCAGCGGCGCGCGTGCCACCGATATCGCGGTTGTCCTCGATCTGCGCGGCGGTCAGGAACCGGCCCACCAGCACCTCGTCTGCGATCTGATCGATCGGGCGGCCACCCGCGCGAAACACCTCGATGAGCCCCAGGCGCATCGCAGTCTGCGGCGAGTAACGCTCGCCGGTGAGCTCCCGGAAGTAGGCGGTCGAGATCCCGCCGGCCTGGGCGATTGCGCGCAGCAGCGGGTCCTTCACGCCAGCGCCCGGCGTGCGACGCCGGACACGAACTTCCTTCGGGGGTGGCGGCTTGACGGCCCATCCACGGCTGCGGTTGTCCGCGGCAACGCGCGCCACCCGGTAGCCGCGGCCGAGTTCATCGGCGGCGACCTGGGCAAGCGCACGAGACGCGAACGGCCTGCCGTCACGGGCCAGGATCAGTTCGTCTTCAGAGGTTGGCATGGAGCGGGCTTGTGGCCCGCCGTCACCCGCCGCGCTGGTCGCATTGGCTTGCGATTGCACGGCAGACGAACCGGCAGGCGCTGCCTGCCGGGGCTGTTGATAGGCGATCGGCCGCGTGGTGTCGCCGTAGCGCAGCCACTCGCGGAAGGCGAGCCACGGCATGACCGTGACAGCACCGCGCCGGCGCGGTCCGCTGCCGTCGTCGAAGTGCGCGTCATAGGTAGCCTCGGCTTCCTGTCGACTCGCGTACCCGGTCATCACCTTGAACTCGTCAAAGCGCGCGGTGGCCGGATCGATCTGGTCGACCACGTACACCAGGCCCGTGAAGTCAGGAGAAGTGCCCGGCTTGATGTAGGCGTCGATGTGCTCGCCGGTGTTGTCGCGCGTGCCCTTGATGTAGCCGTAGTGCGCGTTGCGCATCGTCACGCGCCAGCGCGGCGGGTCGTTCTTGATGTCCTGCCGGACCGACCCCTCGGGGTTCTCGATCGAGAAGTCGAGTCCACCGATGCGGGCGTGGCCGAGCCGGCGATTGTTGGCCTCGATCTGCCCGGGTGTCTCGGTCAATCCATTGGTCGGCGATGCCGCGGCCTGATGCGCGCCCGTGTCCACGGCGGACCGCATGGATGGCGCTTTCGCAGGGGCAGTCGGCGCCGCGCGATCGTCTTCAGTACGCGCCGTTTCGACCCGCTGCGGATCCGCTGCCGCGCTATGCGGCGGCTGCACGGCGTAACCACGCACGCCGTCCCCATCGAAGTCGATAACGGTGAAGCCGTCGCCGAGCATGCGCGCTGCCTGCAGGGCACGGCCACGGTTGGTGAATGGCTCGCCGTCGGCCTTCACGAGAAGCCCGTCTTGCGTGCTGCGCAGCGGTCGCGCCGAGCCCGTCGCCACCGGCTGCAGATCGGCGGCGACGCCGCGCCCGGCTGCGTCGTCGACGCGAGCCAACAGTTCGGCGTCGCTCGCCACTGGAATGTCCGCACCCGGTGCGGACGCGCGTCGAGCAAGTTCTTCGCGCGCGGCAGTCTGCACCATCGGCGACTTGGCCGAGGCCGCCAGTCGCTGCAGATCGGCAACGCTGCGGGACGGCAGGCGCAGGAGTTCGACGCTGCGATCGCGCCGGCGAGCGGCTTGCTGAGTTGCCGCGGCGTCGATCGCCTCGGCTGCCACGTTGGGACGCGCGAGAGCCTGCGCCGCCGTCCGTAGGGCCGCGTCAGCGTTCGGCGCGCGCAACAGGGCGTCGACCTCGGCGGTGCGCGCTCGGGCCTCGGTGGCCAGGGCGGCGTCCAGGCGCGCACCGGTCACCAGGGGCGGTGCCGCCAGCACCAGGCCGGCACCGCCGCCGACCACGGCGCCCAGCGTTCCTTCCACCGTGGCCTGCGCAGCGGCTTGGCCGGGCGCAAAACGGTTCTCCGCGGTCTGCTGGCCGACCGATTGGCCAAGCGACTCCAAGGCCTCTTGACCGCCCTCCCGGGCCATCGTGGGCAGCGCACCGCCGACGCCCCGACGCGCGATCGCGCCCTCGGCGCCGCCACGCGTGAAGCGGCCTGCCAGCGCAGATAACACGCCGGCCGTGCCTGCAGCACCGTAGTCGCCGGTCTCGGCGTACGTGGCGCCAGCGTTCATGCCGACGTTGGCGGCGTTGGCACCGGCGGTTGCGGCGCCTGCGCGGATGGCCGCGACTTCGTCCGCCGGTAGCGCGCGAACCGCACGCGGCAGGCTCGCCAGACGTGCAGCCAGCGCGCCGCCGACCACGGCGGGCGCCATGGTGGCGACCGACGGCAACGCCGTGTCCACGGCAAACTTCGGATGGGTCAGCAGGAAAGACGCGGCACCCGCAGCGTCGCCGGCTTCGATCAGGTGCGCCAGCTGGGCGGCCTTGCCGCGGTGTTCGAACGACGCGTCGCTCGACAACGACTGATCAAGGCTGCGCAGATACGCGCCTGCGTCAGCGCCGATGCTGCCAGCGGTGAGTAGTTGCGCCACGTCGGTCATCAACGCGGCGGTCTGCGGCAGCGCGCGCGACGCCGCGATCAGGGTGTCACCGTACTCCTGAGCCAAGGTGCCGGCGGGGCTGGACGCGCCCGGCAGGCCGAGCCGGGCCATGCCGGACCGGGCGCGCGAGGCGAATTGGTCCACCTCGCTGACTGGGCCGATGGTGCCGCTGTCGGCCTGCGCCTCGCGGCGGCGGCGGATGCTGTCGGCCTGATCCTGCGTCGCCCGCTGCTGGCGGGACGCCTTGTCGAACCCAACCTCGCTCAGGCGTTCGGCGGTGCGCTGCTCGTCGGTCTTGCCGTCGAACATCACGCCGGCGTCGGCAGGCCGCTGTGGTGGCCGTGCAGGCCCGTCTCGGCCGCTGCTCGGGTAGATGAACGCCGGTCGACTCGCGGCGTCGTCCTCGCGCATCTGCGTTCGTGTGGCAAAGCGCGTTGCCTCGGCGCGATCGCGGCTATCGTCGTCGCCGCTCAGGTCACCGAACCGGTCGGCCGGTGCGTCGACCGAACCGGCAGGCAGCAGGTCGTCGAACAGCATCAGGATGCAGCTTGCCCGCTGGCGATGCGGCGGAAGTCGGCGAACAGAGCATCGCGGCGCGCGCTGAGATCCTTGACCTCCGCGTTCAGCTTGGCTAACTGCGTCTCAAGGACTGCAACCTTCGCGCGGGCGTCGCTCAAGATGCGATCGGCCGCCTGCTGCGCCTTTCCTTCGGCGGCCGTCACGATCTGCTCGGTGGCGGTCGCCATACAGACGTCAAAGGCTTGGTTACGGTCCGCCAGATCTACCTCGAGTGCGGCGACGCGTTGTTCGCGCGCCCGCACCGACTCTTCGCGCTTCTCAAGGGAATCGACCGTCGATGTCAACAAGTCGATCCGCGACTGCAGCGTTCGGGCACGTGCCTTGAGCTCGCGCTGTAAGTTGAGAAGCGGCTGCGTGGTCTTCAAGAACTCGGCCAGCGTATCGATGCCGCGCAGGGTGCGCGCCAGGCGCTGCAGCGTGTCGATCGCCTGCTGGGCTTCGAGCATGTCGAACTGGTCGGCGGCGCCAAGAAGTGGGGTGGTGTCGGTGCTCATGTTGTCCTCAGGTCATGTCGTTAACAAAGTTCCGCGCCGCACGGCTTGGAAACCCGCATTGATCTCGGCTTCCTCGGCCGGCGTCGCAGCGGCGCGCTCGAGAATGAACGCTGCTGCCTCGCTTTCGTCCGTTGCACGGCGCGTCATAGCGAGCCGTGCGCGAAGCGTCTCGTCCGCTGCTGCGATGGCCTTCGGCCCACCGGCCACAATGGTGCGGGCGAGCCGCCGGATCCGTTCTTGGCTCGATTCTTCGATCGGCCCAACGGTCGCACCGACGAACGCGTCTTCCTCGATGCGGTCGAGCCATGGCTGCACGCCCGTCGCTTCACCGGTCGGCCGCGTGCTCACAGCGCACCCGCGTCGATGCCGTACTGGCGCAACCGCTGCACCACGGCTTCCCGGTTGGCGCCGCGCGCGATAGCCGCGCGCGCCTGTCGGAAGGCTTCGTCCCGCGTGATGCCAGCCGGCAACGACGTCGCGCCGGGCTGCTGCATGTACTGCCTGCGATAGCCCTCCGCATCTGTCAGCGCCTGCCGCGCAGCCTGGACGCGGGGCTGGCGGGCGACCCAGCCTTCGCGGTCGTCGGCAGACATCGACAACGCACTCGGGTTGGCTCGGAGAAGCGTGTCGCGCGCTGCGGCCTCGGCGTCCTTCACTGCGCGCCGTGCGACCTCAACCGCCTGGGTCGCGTCGCGCAAGTTGTTCGGCGCCGGCGATCGGCCGCCGGAACCTGCGGGTCGCTGGGCACGTGCCAACTCCGCCTGGCCCTTGGCTTCGCCGCGGTCGGTCGTGCCAGTCTCTTCGTTGAACGGGTCGAACACCGTGTCCCCGCGCACCTCGCGCATCGGCTTGCCGCTCAGTGACGCAATGCGCTTCGCGCGCTCTTCCGGCGTAACCGTTGGGTCCTGCTGCAGGCGGACGGTCTCGAACCCGGTGGCCAGGTCGTCGATTTCGTTCGGGTCGACGCTGCCGGCCACCGTGGCTGCGCGATAGGCAGGCAAGTTCGCCTTGCCGCGGATCGTGCGCGGGGTGTCGCCTCGCATGCCGCCAGTCGACTCGAGCTGCGCGCGGTCGGCCGGATCCGCGTACTCCATGCCCGGGCTGTCAGCCGTTGCCTTGATCTCCTGGTCGCCGCCGGATGCCTGGACGAACGCGGCTTCCTCGAACTCGGCGTCGGTCATGCCAGCCAGCGAAGCGGACTGACGCGTCGAGAACGCTGGAGCGCCGGAACCGCTATGGGCGCGAGTTGCACCCGTGGTGGCGCGGACCTGACTGAAGAAGCTCTTGAGTTCGGCAAGGTCGCGTTCGCGTTCGTCGCGCATCGCGGCGAGGCGCATCTGCATGTCTGCCGCGCGCTGCTCTCTGCCATAGGCCAGCACGTCGTCGCCAATGCTGGCGAGGGCGCGGCCGGTGTTGACGCCTGGACGCATGGTGCTCTCCTAGTGGATGCGATCGCGCTCGAGCGGATCGAAGTCGAAGCGGCGGCGATCGACAATCGTTGCCGCCATACGCACGGCTCGATCCATCGGCCAGCCACGGTCGCGCAGCACGGCAGCGACCAGCGGTGGCGCCAGCTGCCGGGCGATCGCCGATACCGTGTGGTCATCGTTGCGACGGCCTGGCAGGTGCGCCACGATCCCGACGCCTTCGGCGAGCACCAGGGCGGCAATTACGGCCTGCTCTTCGTCGAGTGAGTCGCTGCCCTCGGCTTTCATCTGCGCGAGCAGGCTGTCGGTAAGCGATGGCCAGTCGCGCGCATCGGACAGGAATACCTTCTCGATCTGATCGAACATTCCAGACATCCGCAGCTGCTTCGTTACACGCGTAGCGCACTCTTCAGCCGGCAGCAGACGCTCGAGGTCAGCGACCGAATCCTGGTCGAGAAGGCTGCCTTCAAGCTCCATCGGAGTCTCCATTGCTTACGGACGGCTTCGGCAACGCAGCGTCCGGTAGCGGCGCGCCGTTCAAAACAAAGTCGTAGACCTGCTGGCTCGTCAGGTGCGACAGGTCGACCTGCGCCGTGCCCACCGGTGGCGCGCCCGGCAGGCCTCCGAGGCGCACGTCCGTTGACGACTCCGGCTTGCCCCACCCCCGGTCCAAAATACTGTTGCTTGCAGACACCCTGGCTGCGGCCGGCGCCCTCTTGTCGGCCATGACGGCCTTGAGCGTCCCGATAGCTTGGTCGGTCAGCGCCCGGCAGGCGTCGCGTACGTGCTGCGGCAGTTTTGGGCGGCCGGCGGGATTTCCGCTCATGCCCTTCGGAAACGGGCGGCCGCGCTGCTTCTTCGGGGTCGCCGCTGTTTCGCCGCTGTTACCAGCGACGGACATCGCCGGCGTTCCTGCAGCGAGAGGCGGCGCCTTCGAAGAGCCGTTGCAGCTTTCGCTCGCTACCGCCGACTTCCTTCGCGCCCCCTGCTCCTGCGGTCCAGCGCGTCGGGCACGAGCCGAGGCGCGCACGGTGGGCTTCTTTGGCTTGGTCATTAGATGACCCGCCCTTCCCACGCAAGATCTGGCCCCGGCGCATGTGGTGCCTCATCCTCCCAGCGTCGGCCGCTCAGCCATTTCGCCGGATACGGAATGAACTTTCCGCCGGGCGCGCTCCACTGTTCGCTGGCCTTGGCACGCTCAAGTGCCTCGAGCATCGCCCCGACCAACTCGTCGTCCGCCCGCAACTTGGCGAAGGCCTTCTCTGCCTTCGAACGGTCGACCTTTCGTGGGTACGCGGTCCAGAAGCGTGCGAACAGCGGATCAGCAATTGCCCGCTTGCGGGCAGGTTTCTTTACTTCTACTTCTACTTCTACTTCTGCTTGTGCGACATCCGCGATACCTTGCGACGCTTGCGACATGTCGCGGCCGTCGCATCCTGTCGCGACTTGTCGCGCCAGTCGCCGCTTCTCCGCGATGCGAACGCGATCGGCCTCGCGCTTCTCTTCTGCACAGACCATCTTGCGGTACTTGGCGTAGTTCACGATGCGCCATCCCCAGGGACGGTGCGAGTCGATTCTCTCGATCCGGCGACCGTCCTGCTCCGGACTGCGGCTGTACTGGTCGGGGGCCTCCAGCACCGCAAGTCCCTCTTGGATCACCTCTAGCGGGATCGATGTGCGCGCGGCCAGCGCCTGTGGCGTCATGTCAAGGACGCCGCCCGGACCGCACAGCACGATCATCTGTTGAAAGGTCACGATGGCCTTCCAATTGCCGTACAACGAGCCGTCGAACATCGACGTGAAGATCTTCCCGTACATCAGACGCTCACCATCGGCGCCGCACGCTCGGCGTAATCGCCGACCAGCCGGTAGCAGCTGCGATCGAAGTGGAGGCCGAGCAGTCCGGTGAAGTCGGCGTGGCGCTGCTTGTCGACATTCAGCACGAGGTCGTGCTTTTCTGCCTGCCCGAGTTCGCCATCGGCCCGCGCGCGCTCCTTCGCGCGGTTGCGCCAGATCGTCACCACGTTGTCGGGCAGATCGACCAGCGTGCGCGACCCCGCGACCTCATAGCGGCCCGGCGGTTGGCGCTCGTCATCGGCCGGCTTGCGCGTGTGCGCGACCAGGTGCACGTGCATCCCGGTGTCGATCGCCGTCCGGTGCAGTTGCGCCATAAACTTGCGCTGCTGCTCGGCGTGCTCGTTGTCCGCGCTGATCACCTTCGTCAGGTTGTCGATGAGGATGTGCTGCGTCCCGAGTTCGTGCGCGCAATAGCGGACTAGGCGAATGCAGTCCTGCGGCTCGAGGTCGCCGGTCAGATCCAGGAACGTCAACGTGTCGCCCAAGCCTTCGGCCCAGGCTTCGACGCGACCGCGCGACGGGTGGCGATTGCAGTGCGCCTGAATCGCCATCTTCGCGGCCACTGCATAAGCGGGCATCTCCAACGACAGGATCACTACGCGGCGGCCAGCCGTCGCCAGCGACAGCATCGCCTCGGACAGCATCGTCGACTTTGCGCTGCCACTACTGCCCGCCCACACGGTCATCTCGTGCGGACGTAGGCGCAGCGTCGTCGCGCACTTCGACCAAGGCAGCGGATCGCCGCCCATACCATCGTCCGACAGCTTCCGCATGGTGTCGTCGAGGAACGCAGCTGGCGAGCGCAGCAGGTGCGCATGCTTCGGCGGTTCCCAGGCCTCCGGGATCCGTCGGCCGTGTTCCCCACGAACAGCGTCTGCGACGGTCGCCAGGCGCGCCATCTCGTCACGCTGCATTGCTGAGCTCCTGCATCAAGTGGGCGGCGCGTTGAGCTGCCAACCGCGCGCGCTCACGATCGGCACTTGTGATCACCTTGCCGTTGGCGATATCGGTCAGCAGCACCCAGCCAACCATGGACTCGGCGCGCAGTGCGGCGATGACGTCGCGTGCTGCCCACGGCTTCCGGATGCGACGCGCACGCGACGAGTCGTCGCGGCGCGGAGGGAACAGGTCAGCGAGATCTAGGCCAACCGCACGCACGATGTCGTCAACGTCGCAGCCGGCGTGGCACTTGAGCAGCACGCGGCCATCATCGGCCTCGAACACGGCGAGAGAGCGCGTCCGATGCTTGGATTCGTGCGCGGGACAGATCGCACGCCAACGCGGACCGCGGCCAGAGACGCCAGCCAACTTTGCAACGAACTTCTCGGCGGCGTCCACTTCATATCCCCAGTGCTAGCGCGGCCGCCCGCATCGCTCGTTGGTACTCGACGGCCGTTGCGTCCGGGTGGGCGAGCACAAAGGCGGCCTTCCAGGACTCATAAGCAGCGATCCGGCTGGCATGCGACCTGACTGCGCAGCGGCGCCGGCGGCCTTGGTTGCGCTGACTCGCCGCGGGAGCACCGGTGGTCATTCACCAGCTCCCGAGAGCGGCTCTCCCGCTCCGCGCATGCGCGCAGTGCGCCCAGAGACTGCTACCGGCCGGCCATCTCGATATCGCCGCCCAGCCAGTTGATCCGGTTCTCCGCGCGACGCGGCAGGCGGCCTTGCAGCGAACCAGGCGGCGAGCTCAATGACAGACCAGCGCACCGCGCGGCCGCCGCCACTTGGGCTGAGATCCCGCGCTGCCGGGAATCCCGGCTCATGGCGTAGCTGGTGGAACGCACGCTCGGACACGCCAAGAAGCGCGGCGCCCTGCTCGGCTGAAACGGCGATCGGCGTGATGGCCACCGGCAATTGGGACGACCGCGCCTTCATGACGCAGACCCCGCATCCGCGACGGCTTGGCCGAGTGCGCGACGGTGCTCGAGCAGCTCAGCAACGACGGCGCGCTGCTGCTCGACCGAAAGACCGCCGGCGCGAGCGGCGATCAGCGCATCAAGCTCAGCACGAAGCAGGCCCGCGCGCCTCGGGCCAATCGGCAGCCACTTAGGCGCCGTCCCTGCCCGGACGTCATTGCGGAAGGATGAGTCGCAGCGGCAGAGCTCCTTTAGAGCAGCCGCCTTGTCGACGAAGTGGAGTGATGCGCGCATGCCGAGATCGTGGCGCATCGAATCGCATCTATGCGCAGCCAGTTACGGGCCGCGCCTAGATTCACCGCTAGCGTCTAGATGATCCGCAAACGTCTAGGCCAACTAACAACGACGACCGGTCTCAACTTTGGCTTGCGGGTCAACCTTTTGAATCGCCTTACGAAGCGCAGCTTTCGGGGCGTTGGCAGGAGTCCAACCGAACTGCTTCATGTGATGCCTGACGAACTCGTCGACGGCGGCATTCTTGTTGGCGAACGAACTGCCATGCTCCCGGTACCAATCTCGCAGTAGGTCGTTCCGTCCTGCGGCCGTGCTCACTGACTTGCGGCGTGAGCGTTGCTGCATGCTCTTGAAATGAACCGCAATCGTTTCTGGTGAGCTTAGGAAGGCGACCATGAACGGGTCGAAGATGTCAACGATGCCGCGCCGCGCTGCCGGCATGGCGCGCCGCGCCAGATCCTCGTCAATGGGATCGACGGGGCCTGGCCGCCTGGCGAACCGGTACAAAAGCGCCGCCAATCGTTCGACGGCCAGCTCAAGCGATGCCTCGACCTCGCTGTTTGCACGAAGCTTTCGTGCTTCACCCATAGCGCCCCCTTGGCGCCCCTGTGAGAAGCGTCGCGCCGAGCCGGCAGGGAACCGGCCTTTCGGTGATCAGCCTAGGCGCGACGAGAAGAACGCTACCCGCGCATGTTCTCAGCCGCCGAATACGCATACTTGATCGCTTGAATTGCATCGTCCAGCGTACCCGTCGGGATCGGAGCCGACGGGTCGCGCGGCGCGGCCGACGTTGAGACAAACGCCTTGTACGACGTCAGCATTGCCACGGCCGCCTGCAACGGGGCGACAACGTCCTCGACCAACCGGCCTGGCAGAGCGCCGAGCGCCGAAATCCTGTCAACCACATCCTGCCCGCTCCGTTCCGCCGACTTTTCCAAACTCGCTTCCATCGTAGTTTCTAGTTTCCATCGTAGTTTTTTCATTAGGCCAGCTGTGCTTTCGTGCACCAGCCTCCAAGCATGCAGCCGGCGCACTCATTCGATCGTCGCCTCCTCGGGGCGAAGCACGCTCACCGACTGTTGGCCGCCAACTGTCCCTCGCTGAGGGATAGTGTCTCGATGACCGTGACCGAGCCCGGATAGACCACCACCTCGAACTCCTGCCGATCGACACACGCGAAAAGAATGTCGGCCCGGGCAATCTGGCCATGCAACAGAACAGGCTCACCTACACGCCGGTAGCGATTCAGGAACGGGAAGCTCTCGGCGACATCTCGCTGTGTCGACCACGAGAAGCCGTTTTGGTTGGCCGGGTAGCAGCCGCGCCAAACATCAACCAGGTCAGGCAGCGATTGCAGGAAGGCAAGAGCCTTGTCGGTCATCATCAATTGCCGACGGGCAGGATCACGCTTCAGACCCATCAAGAACGTCACCGTGCTTGGCGGGTAGTAGTCGCAGCCGGACCATTCATCGCGTGCAAATTCATAGGCGCGCGGGTGGTTGGAGAGCAGCAAATCGAAGATGCGATCGGCGCGGTTCATGCTGTTGGCAAATTTCAACGCTCGTTCCGCGTCTGCTTGGCGCTTCGTCAACTTGCCGGCGCTCATGCCAGCCGCCTTACCTTCTAGGAAGTCGGCCCACGCTTGCAATAGCGCGCGTCGCTCCGCGTTGAACTGCGCGCGGTTATAGGCACGCCGGACGCGGTCTTGCTCCTTGTGCGCAAGGCACGCCTCGATCGCGTCCTCGCGCGCCACGCCTTCATCGTTCGCCCAGGTGCTTAACGACGCCCGGCAGAGCCCGTGCACGGTGGTGCGATCGGCGTAGCCCATCCGCCGCAAGACCGTCAGCATCGCCATGTTCGACAGCGGCTTCCGGTCATCCACCGTCGATGCGAAGACGTGAACAGTACTCAGCTTCTTCTGTTCGGCCAGGATCTGCAGCGCCGGCGGCGTCAGGTAGACCGTGTGCTCTTCGCCACCCTTCATCCGGTCCGCCGGGACAATCCACTGTCGCGCCGCCAGGTCGAACTCCGACCAGATTGCGCCCAAGACCTCGGCCGTGCGAGCCGCCGTCAGCATTGCGAACTGCAGCGCGCGAGCTGCGTTGCTCTCCTTGGTGCGCAATTCAGCGTAGAAAGCGGGCGCTTCGCGGTAGTCGAGCGCAGAGAAGTGGCCGCGCTGCCGCTTGCCTGCTGCCTCGCGCAGCCGTCGCCGGATCGCGGCCGCTGGATTGCCGGTGCACAGCCGGCGGAACACGGCGTCGTCGAAGATCGAGTCGAGGCGCTGCAGCACTCGGCTTCCAGTTTCCGGCAGCGCCGACTGCAGATTCACCAGCGCGTCGAGCAGATCCGGGCCGGTGATGCTGCTGATCGGGCGATCGAGCAGCGCCATCAGCTTCGCGCGCTCGGGGTGCGGTCGATCGTCTTTCGGGCCCTCAATCGATGCGATCCACTGGGCTGCGTGCTTAGTGGTTCGGCTCGGCTCGATAACGCGCTCGTGATACGCACGCGCTGCCCGACGCAGCGTTACCTGCAGTGCCGTCTTGGCAGCCTTCTTCTCGACCTCGAGTCGCTTGATGGCGTCGCGAGCCGATTCGCGCGCATCGATCGGATCGATACCCTTGTCCAACTTGTCGCGCGCGTCGGTGGCCGCTTTGCGCGCCTTGACGATGCTGTCGCCGGCGACGGCCGCACTGTCGCGGAAGGCGGCGCCGAGCCCCATCTCGCGGCGCCTTCCCGCGGGAGACGTGAAGCGAAACAGCCAGCGCGCCGATGTCGCGTCCACGCGCAGTATCAGACCACCACCATCGCTGTGATCGCCATGGCCGGCGTTCAACATCTGCCGCGTCGTGAGTAGGTTGAGCCGACCAACGAATCGCTTGCGAGCCATCGACACTCCGTTGGCCGGCTCTCCGTCCGCCAGCCTGTCCGCCAGGAAGGCGTGCATTCGCACGCACTGCGCCGCAACTGCAACGCACTGGACAGAGTGTCTTGCTTGCTCGAATTCCCCGTCAAATCAGGGGCTTAGAGGGACTGTCATGCACTGCGATGCACTTGCATGACAGATGATGCTGGCGGAGAGGGTGGGATTCGAACCCACGTTACGGGAGACCCGTAAACCGGATTTCGAATCCGGCGCATTCGACCACTCTGCCACCTCTCCGCGCGTGCATCCTGCGCTTGCGTGTTCGCTTGAGTGCTGCAAGCCACGCGGCTGGTCGTTGCCGCGAGGGCGCGAATTGTAGCTCAGGCGGTCAGGCGATCGAGGCCGCGCAGGTAGGGGCGCAGCGCCTCGGGTACGACGATGCTGCCGTCGGCCTGCTGGTAGTTCTCCAGCACCGCCACCAGCGTGCGACCCACAGCGAGACCGGAGCCGTTCAACGTATGCACGTGTTCGGTCTTGCCCTGTGCGTTCTTGAAGCGCGTCTGCATGCGGCGCGCCTGGAACGCCTCGCAGTTGGAGCAGGACGATATCTCGCGGTAGGTGTTCTGCGCCGGCAGCCACACCTCGAGGTCGTAGGTTTTGGCCGAGCCGAAGCCCATATCGCCGCTGCACAAGAGGAGCACGCGGTACGGCAGGCCGAGCTTTTGCAGCACGTTCTCGGCGTGGCCGACCATCTGCTCCAGTGCGTCGTTAGACTTCTCCGGATGCGCGATCTGCACCATCTCGACCTTGTCGAACTGGTGCTGGCGGATCATGCCGCGCGTGTCCTTGCCGTAGCTGCCGGCCTCCGAGCGGAAGCACGGCGTGTGGGCGGTGAGCTTGATCGGCAGCTCGGCCTCCTTGAGGATCTCGCCGCGCACGATGTTGGTGAGCGACACCTCGGAGGTGGGGATGAGGTACAGCACTTCGCCCTCGCCCTCCTGCCCGCCCTTCTTCACCGCGAACAGATCCTGCTCGAACTTCGGCAACTGGCCGGTGCCGAGCAGCGTGTCGCGATTGACGATGTACGGCGTGTAGCACTCGGTGTAGCCGTGCTCGGTGGTCTGCAGGTCGAGCATGAACTGCGCGAGCGCCCGATGCAGCCGCGCCACCGGCCCGCGCATCACAGAGAAGCGCGCGCCGGCGAGTTTGGCGCCGGTGTCGAAGTCCAGGCCCAGCGGGGCGCCGAGGTCCACGTGGTCGCGCACCGTGAAGTCGAACGTGCGCGGCGTGCCCCAGCGACGGACCTCGACGTTGTCCTGCTCAGACTTGCCCACCGGCACCGACGCGTGCGGCACATTGGGCGGATCGAGCAGCAGGGCCTGCAGGCGCGCCTGAATGTCCGCCAGGCGAACCTCCAGCGCCTTGAGCTTGTCAGGGATCTGGCCCACCTCGGCCATCACCGCCGAGGCATCCTCGCCGCGGCTCTTGAGCGCGCCCACCTGCTTGGACAGCGCGTTGCGCCGCGCCTGCAGGTCCTCGGTGGTGACCTGCACTTCCTTGCGTTCGGCCTCCAGCGCATTGAAGGCGGCGATATCGAGCGTGTAGGCGCGCGCGGCCAGGCGCGCGGCGGTGGCGTCGATGTCCTTGCGCAGCAGATTGATGTCGAGCATGGCGTGTCCCTCGAGCAGCGCCGGCGGCGCCGCGATGTTTCGTTCGTCGGTGGAGGTGCGCGGCCCACACGGGGCGGCGCACGAGCGTGCCTAGTGCGGCGACCGGGGACTTCGGCCGCAGCGACGAGGGCGCGGAGCGTGCAGGCAGGCGTTCATGGGCGCGATTGTCTCGCGCCGATCACGGGTCGCGCAACCCGCAGGCGGCGGCGCTGCCAGGGTTCAGTCGTCGGCAGCGGCGTCGGGCTGACGCGCGTCAAGGGCGCGCAGCTGGCGCAGGCGCTCGCCGATCTTCTGCTCGAGCCCGCGATCGGTCGGCGCGTACCAGGCATGCGCCGGCACGCCGTCGGGCAGGTAGCGCTCGCCCGCCGCGTAGCCGCCCGCCTCGTCGTGCGCGTAGCGGTAGCCCTTGCCGTAGTCCAGGTCCTTCATCAGCCGGGTCGGCGCGTTGCGCAGGTGCATCGGCACCGGGCGCGAGCCGTCGCTCTTGATGAACGCGCGCACCTGGTTGTAGGCCTCGTACACGGCGTTGGACTTGGCCGCCACCGCCAGGTAGACGATCGCCTCGGCCAGCGCCAGTTCACCCTCGGGCGAGCCCAGGCGCTCGTAGGTTTCGGCCGCATCGAGTGCGATCTGCAGCGCGCGCGGGTCGGCCAGACCAATGTCCTCCACCGCCATCCTCACTACGCGGCGCGACACGTAGCGCGGGTCGACGCCACCGTCGAACATGCGCACCATCCAGTAGAGCGCCGCATCGGGGTCGGAGCCGCGCACG
Source organism: Burkholderiaceae bacterium (assembly GCA_022843955.1). Classification (GTDB taxonomy): domain Bacteria; phylum Pseudomonadota; class Gammaproteobacteria; order Burkholderiales; family Burkholderiaceae_F; genus JALHMQ01. Next base: position 10,470 of record JALHMQ010000011.1, on the reverse strand, counting down.
CTCTTGTGCAGGGCGGAGATCTGGTCGTAGAAGTTCTCGCCGCCCTTGTCGAAGCGGCGCAGCGTGGCCGGCAGCCGAGCGCGCAGGAACGCGGCGTCAAGCGCCGACTTCTTCGCATCGCGCGCCATGCCGGCGGCGATCTCCAGCGCATTGAGCAGGCGGCGCGCGTCGCCGTCGGCCAGATCGATCAGCAGCTGCCGCGCGTCGGCGTCGATCACGAGGCCACCGAGTTCGCGCGCGCAGGCGCGGTCGATCAGATGCTGCAAATCGTCGGCGGTGAGCGGCTCCAGCACATACACCGCGGCGCGCGAGAGCAACGCGCCCACCACCTCGAACGACGGGTTCTCGGTGGTGGCACCGATGAAGACGAAGAGGCCACCCTCCACGTGCGGCAGGAAGGCATCCTGCTGCGCCTTGTTGAAGCGGTGCACCTCGTCGACGAACACCACCGTGGGCTGGCCGCTCGCCTTGCGCGTGGCCTGCGCGCGGTCCACCGCCTCGCGGATGTCCTTCACGCCGCCCAACACTGCGGAGATCGCGATGAACTCGAGCCCGAACGCATCGGCCATCAGGCGCGCCAGCGTGGTCTTGCCGACACCGGGCGGCCCCCACAGGATCATCGAGTGCGGCCGGCGCGACTCGAACGCCACGCGCAGCGGCTTGCCCTCGCCCAGCAGGTGCGCCTGGCCGATCACCTCGTCGAGGCTATGCGGCCGCAGCCGCTCGGCCAGCGGGGCCGAGGCACTGGCGGGCCGGGCGTCGGGGGCGTCGCGGGTGGGGTCAGCGGAGGCGAAAAGATCGGACATGATGGGCTCCGGCAGCCGCGCAGCGACCCCGGTGCGGACAGGCTAGCATTCGCGCCGCCGTGACCTGCCGTGAGGCCCTGGCGCCACCGGCCGGTCGTCACCCGTCTCATCCTGGAGTCCGCATGAAACGTTCTGCAATGCGCTGGTCCGCTGCCCTGCTGTCGCTCACCTGCGCTGCCGCCTTCGCCCAAGGCGATCCGCTCGCCGCCGCCGCCAAGGAGCCGGGCGCCGTGAAAACCGACAGCGGGCTCGTCTACCGCGTGCTCAAGGAAGGCAAGGGCGCCAGCCCCAGCGCCAGCGACACGGTGCGCGTGCATTACCGCGGCACCTTCACCAACGGCAAGGAGTTCGACAGCAGCCACAGCCGCGGCCAGCCGGCCGAGTTCCCGCTGAACCGCGTGATCAAGTGCTGGACCGAGGGCGTGCAGAAGATCAAGGTGGGCGGCAAGGCGAAGCTCACCTGCCCGGCCGACATCGCCTACGGCCCATCGGGCCGCGGCCCGATTCCGCCCAACTCGGTGCTGCTGTTCGAGGTCGAGCTGCTCGAGATCACGAGCGCGCAGAGCGCACCGCCGCCGATGGGCGGCAAGAAGTAGCGATCCCGCAGTACATCGAGGCAGGAGACGTCGGCGCGCCGACCGCGCCGACCGCGCCGACAAGTCAGCGACTGTCGAGCACGTCCGCGCCCGGCGGCGGCGTGAAGCGGAACACCTGCGGATCGACGGTCGGGTTGCGCTCCATCTTCGTGAAGCGCAAGAGCGACGTCTGGCCAAAGCTGTCGGCCAGTTGCATCGCCGCGGGCAGGCTGTCGCGAAAGCCGATCTCGATCTTCTCGAACGGCGTGTCCTTGGCGCGCGGCGTGGCGATGATCCACTCCAGGCCGTCGCGCGTACCGCCATCGCGCACCTCGAAGTCCTTCTCGAACTGGTTGGAACCGAACAGGATCGAAGCCGGGCTCGCCGGGATCGCGCCATCCAGCTTCTTCACCGTGACCTGGTTCAGATCCTTGTCGAACAGGAACAGCTGCTCACCGTCGGCCACGATCACCTGCTCGTACGGCTTGGTGTAGACCCAGCGAAAACGCCCCGGCCGCTGGAACACGAAGTTGCCGCTGGACACCTGCCCCTGCGCGTTGCCACGGGCGCCCACCCGCTGCGAGAACTCCCCACGCGCCGTCTTGGTCTGCGCAAGGAAGTTGCGCAGCTGGTCGATCGACGCGGCGTGGGCCGGGGAGATGCCAAGGCCAGCCAGCGTGGTGGCAGCGGCAGCGGTGCGCAGGAAGTGGCGGCGAGCGGTGGATTGCGGCAAGGAAGATCTCCGGGGGTTCGTGTGCGGGGTTCGACCGGGTGGGTCGAGCGGCGTTCCGGGGCGGTCGACGCGCGTGACTCGGGATGATGGACTGATTGGTAACGGAAAGTCACTGGGTCCCCGCCTGTGCGGGGACGACGGTGGGGCGCATGCGCTGCAAGCAAGTCGGGCGCCGAACGTCACGTGGCGAAAGGCCACTTGGGTCCCCGCCTGCGCGGGGACGACGGCACGGCTGGCACCTTTGGCACTTCGGGTCGCTGAACGTCTTTGTTGCTGAAAGTCACGCGGTCCCCGCCTGCGCGGGGACAACAGGAAAGTCCAACTATTCCCGATTCGGCACGATGATCTCGCGGTTGCCGTTGCCGTGCATCGCCGACACCAGCCCGGCCTTCTCCATGTCTTCGAGCAGGCGCGCGGCGCGGTTGTAGCCGATGCGCAGGTGGCGCTGCACCAGCGAGATCGAGGCGCGGCGGTTCTTCAGCACGATCTCCACTGCCTGGTCGTACAGCGGATCGGCCTCGCCACCGGGCTGTGCGCCGGCGCCGCCCTCGCCTTCGAGCGCGGCTTCGGGCGCTTCGAGAATGCCCTCGATGTACTGCGGCTCGCCCTTGCGCTTCAGATGCTGCACCACGCGATGCACTTCGTCGTCGGAGACAAAGGCGCCATGGATGCGGGTCGGCACGCCGGTGCCACCGGCGAGATACAGCATGTCGCCCTGCCCGAGCAATGTCTCCGCGCCCATCTGGTCGAGGATCGTGCGCGAGTCCACCCGGCTCGACACCTGAAAACTCATGCGTGCCGGAATGTTGGCCTTGATGAGCCCGGTGATCACGTCCACGCTCGGCCGCTGGGTGGCGAGGATCAGGTGCATGCCGGCGGCGCGCGCCTTCTGCGCGATGCGTGCGATCAGTTCTTCGACCTTCTTGCCGGTAACCATCATCATGTCGGCCAGCTCGTCGATCACCACCACGATCATCGGCAGCGGCGCGAGCGGCTCGGGGTCTTCCGGCGTCAGCGAGAACGGATTGGGCAGCTTCTCGCCCTTGGCCTGCGCCTCGGCGATCTTCTGGTTGTAGCCGGCAAGCGACCGCACGCCGACCTTGGACAGCAGCTTGTAGCGGCGGTCCATTTCGTGCACGCACCAGTTCAACGCGTGGCCGGCTTCGCGCATGTCGGTCACCACCGGCGCCAGCAGGTGCGGAATGCCCTCGTACACCGACAGCTCCAGCATCTTCGGGTCGACCAGGATCAGGCGCACCTGAGACGGCTCGGCCTTGTACAGGATCGACAGGATCATCGCGTTGATGCCGACCGATTTTCCCGAGCCCGTGGTGCCCGCCACCAGCAGGTGCGGCATGCGCGCCAGATCAACCACCATCGGCTTGCCGCCGATGTCCTTGCCCAGTCCCAGCGTGACCAGCGAGTGGTTCTCGTTGTAGGTCTGCGACCCGAGGATCTCGGACAGGCGCACCGCCTGCCGCTTGGGGTTGGGCAGTTCCAGCCCCATCAGGTTCTTGCCCGGGATCGTCTCCACCACGCGCACGCTGACCAACGAGAGCGCCCGCGCCAGGTCCTTGGCGAGGTTGACGATCTGCGAGCCCTTCACGCCGGTGGCAGGCTCGATCTCGTAGCGCGTGATCACCGGGCCGGGGTAGGCGGCCACCACCATGACATCGACGCCAAAATCCTTGAGCTTCTTCTCGATCAGGCGCGAAGTGAACTCCAGCGTCTCAGTGGAGATCGTCTCCAACGCCGGCGGCGGTTCATCGAGCAGGTCGAGCGTGGGCAGCTTGCTGTCGCCCACGTCGGCAAACAGCGGCACCTGCTTTTCCTTCTGCTTGCGCTCTGACGGCGCCACGCGCGGCGCCGGCCGCTCGATGTGCACCGGCGGCGCCTCGTCGATGCGCTCGCGCTCTTCCAGCAGGGCGGCGGCGCGCCGCTTGGCGGCCTCTTCGCCGATGGCGCGGTCTTCTTCCGCCTCGCGCCGGTCGCGCGCGCGCTGCACCAGCGACTCGAAGAACAGCCCCACGCGCTCGGCCACCGTGAGCCAGGAGAAATCGAAGAACAGGCTGGCGCCGATGGCCACCAGCACGATCAGCATCACGCTGGCCGCAGTGAAACCGAGGACCGCCGTCAGCGGCTGCGCGATCAGCCCACCCAGAATGCCGCCCGACGCACCAGGCAGCACACCCGCCAGCCCCTGCAGCCGCAGCGCTTCGAGCGCGGTGGCCGACAGAATGAGCAGCCCCAGGCCCAGACCCTGCACCCAGTCGGGCAGGCCGCGGTCGGCGTAGGGGGCGTGCAGGCGACGAAAGCCACGGATCACCCAGGCCACGCCCGCCGCCACCCAGATCCACGCCGACAGACCGAACACCAGCAGCAGCAGGTCGGCGATCCAGGCGCCCATCCGGCCGCCGGCGTTGCTCACCGTGGTGGCGGCCGACACATGCGAGAAGCCGGGGTCGGCGCGGTGATAGGTGATCAGGAAGGCCGCCAGCGCCAGCACCACCACGCCGCCCACGATCAACGCTGCCTCGCCGAACAAGCGGGAGGCGCGGGCCGCGGCCGCGTTGGGCTCGGCGGCGCGACCGCGTGCGCGCGCCGGCTGCCACGCGGCGGCGGACGGTTCTGTGTCTCGACTGGCCATGCGGCCGATTATAGGTAGCCGTCTGCTGCCGCCCGAGGGCGACAGTCCGCCACCATAAGAACACGCTCCCCCATCGGCGGGCCGCTGTTCGGCCGGCTTGCGCCGCCGCGGACCTCGCGTGTCCAACCCGCCCCGGTCGGCCAGCGGCGCGTTTCGTCGCGCCGGGCCGGGCGTTTGCCCCGGCTGGTACGGGTTCGTCGCAGGCGCGCCGCAGCCGGCAACGCGGCGCTCACAATGCGTTCGAGCTTGCGTGCCGCCCCCATGCGCCCCACCCCCGCCACCACCCCGCCACCCACGCTGGTCGCCACCGCGCCGGCCGGCAGCGTGCGCCGCGGTTTCCTGGGGGAGTTCCGGCGCGTGTTCAACCTGCGCACGGTGGCGCTGGTGTTCTACATCTGCCTGGCGATGGTCGCGGCCAACTGGTTTCCACTCGCCATGGTCGATGACAGCGGCCAGTGGTTTCGCCAGACCGTGATCAATCTGCGCCAGACGCTGATCAGCGGCCTGCTGGCGCTCGCCGCGGTGGCGGCGGTGCGGGCTGCCATGGCACGCCGCGCCACCGGTCCGGTACCACGCCGTGCATTCGCGCTGGGCATTGTCGCCGTGGCCCTGGCTGCGCTGCTCAGTGCGGGCGTTCGGTTGTGGGTGTTCGGCGCAACGCTGGACGACACGCGCTGGCCCTGGTTCATCGCGGTGGGTCTGCTGTGGACGCTGGTTGGCGGGCTCGCGTACGCGCTGGTGGTGTTCTCGCAGGAAGACGAAGCCGCCCGCGCCGCCCTGGTCGAGCAGGCCTGCGCGCGCGAGGCGCTCAATGTGCAGGTGACGCAGGCGCATCTGTCAGCGCTGCAGGCGCAGATCGAGCCGCATTTTTTGTTCAACACGCTGGCCAACGTGAAGCGGCTGTACGAGACGGCGCCCGGCCGCGGCCGCGAAATGCTGTCGAGCCTGATCGACTACCTGCAGGCGGCGTTGCCGGGCATGCGCCGCGCCGGCTCCACGCTGGCGCAGGAACTGGAGCTGGCGCGTGCCTACCTGACCATCTTGCAGATGCGCATGGGCGAGCGGCTGCGGTTCAGCGTCGAGGCGCCGGCCGACCTCCTCGACGCCGAGATGCCGCCGCTGGTGCTCGGCACGCTGCTGGAAAACGCCATCAAGCACGGCATCGGCGCGCTGCCCGAGGGCGGGCGAATCGACATCCGTGCCGCGCGCGAGGGCGACGGCCGCCTTCGACTGGACGTGCGCGACACCGGCGCCGGCTTCGTCGGCGAGGCCGGCAGTGGCGTGGGCCTGGCCAACACCCGCTCGCGCCTGGCCGCGCTGTATGGCGACGACGCGCAGCTCTCGCTCAGCATGAACCCGCCGCGTGGCGTGGTGGCGAGCGTGGTGCTGCCGCTGCGCAGGACCACGGCGACCAGCGACGCAAGCTGGCAGGGGCAGCCGGCATGAACAGCACCGTGCCGCGGCCCGAGAACTGGCTGGGCGAGACCTCGCGCGGCCGCGCCATCGTCAACGCGCTGCGCAGCCTCACGCGGCAGGAAGCCGCGTTCTTCCTGCTGATCTCGCTCGTGGTGGCCGCCGTCAACGGCGCCTGGGGCCTGGAGATGATCGACAAGCCCAACGGCGGCGAGCGCCTGTTGGCCGGGTTGCTGATGCCGTTCCTGTTCGCGCCGTTCATTGCCGCCGGCTGGCTGCTCGCCGATCGCGCCGAGCCCAGCCCCTGGCCGCGCGCCGCCCGCCTGGCGGTTGCGCTGCTGGCTTCGGTGACCGCGGCAGTGATCGTCGCCCCGCTGCTGCTGACAGCGGCCGGCCTGCTGCCGCCGGCGCAGATCAGTTACGGCAGCGGCAAGACGACGATCTCGCTGCCCGCCTGGGTGCGCATCGTCTCGCTGTGGCTGGAGGTGGCGATGCACACCAGCCTCGCCTTTGCCGTGCTCGAGTTCCGCCGCCGGCGCGAAGGCAGCCTGCAGGTGCTGCAGGCGGCAATGGGCGAGCAAGCGCAGCTGTCGCGCCGGCTGCTTGAATCACGGCTGGCGGCCATGCAGGCGCAGGTGGAGCCGCAGTTCCTGTTCGACAGCCTGGTCGACGTGCAGGCCACCTACGCCCGCAGCAGCAGCGCCGGCGACGAGGTGATGGACAGGCTGATCAACTACCTGCGCGTGGCGCTGCCGCGCCTGCGCGAGCAGGGCTCCACGGTGCAGGCCGAGGCCGAACTGCTGGCTGCCTACCTCGGCGTGGTGGCGGCCCGCCATGACGGCATGCCGCAGGTGCAGTTCGTGGTGGCACCCGATGCCGCCGGCGCCCGCTTCTATCCGATGCTGCTGCTGCCGTTGGTGCAACGCGCGATCCGCCGCGCGCAGCAGGACGGCCAGCTGCCCACGCTGGTCGAGCTGGTGGTCAAACGCCACGGCAACGAGATCGGCGTGCTGCTGCGGATCGATGCCGGCGGCCTGTGTGCCGACGACCCGGAACTGGCGCGTGTACGCGAGCGGCTTGCGGGCTTGTACGCAGCGCGTGCCGAACTCATCTGCCACGAACCGCAGCCCGGCTGCAGCGAGTTCGTATTGCGCGTCCCCCCCACTGCGGCGATAGCATCGTGACCTTCACCAACCTTAACGCCAACCTCACCGGCGGCTTCACCGGCACCGACCCACTCGCGGTGCCCGCAGAGACGCGCATGCCCGGACCCACCGCAATCGTTGCCGAAGATGAGGCCACGCTCCGGCAGCAGCTCGTTGAGCAGCTGTCCCAGCTGTGGCCCGAGCTGGCGATCGTCGGCGAGGCCGCCGACGGCATCCAGGCGCTGCGCCTGCTTGAAGCGCACCGGCCCGACGTGCTGTTCCTCGACATCAACATGCCCGGCGCCACCGGGCTCGACGTGGCGCGCCAGGCCAGCGGCCGCAGCCGCGTGGTGTTTGTCACCGCCTATGACCAGCATGCGGTGGCCGCCTTTGAACAGGGCGCAGTCGACTACGTGCTCAAGCCGATCTCCGCGGCCCGTCTGTTCACCACCGTCAGTCGCCTGCGCGAGCGCCTGAACGCGCCACCGCAGCGCATCGACGGCGTGCTGCCGCACCTCGCCCAGGCGACCGCCGCGCCGCGCGGCGCACTGCGCTGGATCAACGCCACCGTGGGCCAGAACCTGCGCCTGATCACGGTGGACGAGGTGGTCTACTTCCAGGCCGACAACAAGTACACGCGCGTGGTCACGGCCGACGGCGAAGCGCTGATCCGCAAGTCGCTCAAGGAACTGGTCGACGAACTCGATACCCAGCAGTTCTGGCAGATCCACCGCTCCACGCTGGTCAACGTGGCCGCCATTGCCGGCGTCACCCGCGACTTTCGCGGTCGTATGCTCGTGAAGCTTAAGAAGCGCGACGACACGCTACTGGTGTCGGACAGCTACACGCATCTGTTCAGGCAGATGTAGCGGCGCCGTGTGCGCGGGGCGGCGCAACGGCAGTGCGCCTGCGCCCGTCGTCCCCGCGCAGGCGGGGACCCAGCGTCGTTAACGCCATAGCCTGAATCGCAACCCCCGAGAAACCTGCCACTTCGGCGACGCCGCCATCCAACGGACTGTGCGGGCACGCACCAGCCGCTGACAGATCCGCTGCTATCAAGGCAGATCGAAATCGCAGCGCGCGTCGATAGCGGAACAGCGGCGCCTCCTCCGCTGCCTCCATCGAGGTGGCGCGAACTCTGGCTAACGGTTGGCTTTGAAGGGCACTCTTCAACAAGGTCGTCGGAGTCGACTTACCAGCCCATCGGATACTGATCGCCAGAAGATTGAAGGAAGTCAAAGCCGACAAAACGATCCATGCGATCTTCTGCAAGATGATCGAACGAGAGCGAGCTTAACTAGGTTGTCCTAGAGGCACCATCTATCGATCTCCGTTCCCATCGGATCTTTCATCGCAACTGCGAGGGAGTTTCAATGAAGTATCTAGTCATAGCATCGGTAATTTTCTTGGCGGCGTGCCAATCTCCACCGCGAATTCAATCTCCCCTCCTATTGGATGCCAAGCCGATGATTGTTGTGCGCCATAACGGAGGGGTACAGGACGGAGCCTGTCCGATGTGGGTCAAGGTCAACGGGGGCATGAAAGGGGAGCTTGAGAACGGCCAGAGCCTGAACATTGACGTCGAACCGGGTACTTATGAGGTCTCGCTCGGTCGCAGCCGAGGCGGCTTGTTCGGTGCGGGGACTATCTGCACTGGAGGTTTGAACACTACGGCTCTCATTACTCGATCCATTCAGGTCGGAAATCGCCCCGTAAAGCTGGTTTACGACATGGAGGGCACCGGAAAGCGCTGGATACCTCTATTCGGACTGTTTCTCGCGCCGACTCCCGTCCTTAACGCTGACGAATAGAGAACATCTCTTCGCGCAACGGCCGCCCCGGCGCCATTGCTGAATTGCTGCCCGCATCCACCTGCCCCATGAATCAATGCACCGTGCGCTCGAGCCCTTCTTCGAGCGAGACCTGCGGGTGCCAGCCCAGTTGCCTTCTGGCGCGTGCGATGTCGGGCCGGCGTCGGCGCGGGTCGTCGCGCGGCAGCGGCTTGAACGCGATGCGCGAGCGGCTGCGGGTCAATCGCAGGATGCGCTCGGCCAAGTCGAGCACGGTGATCTCATGCGGGTGCCAAGGTTCGCCGGGCCGGCGTCGAGCGCGCTGTCCATCACTTGTCAAAAAGCTACACTTTTTGTCGTCCGCTGGATTCAAGCGTTAGGCCATGCCCATAAACGATCAGCGCGAGAGCAAGCCTTTCTACGCAAAGCACCTCTATCGTTGGCTGTCCGGCACCTCTGGCGCCTTCCTGATTGGCGTTGGCTTGTATGCCTTGATTCTCGCTGGCCCCTTGACTTTACTCAGCGTCGTCGGTGGGCTCGGCTTGATTCTGGTGGGCGGCAACATGGTCGCGTCGGCTTACGCGGCCAGGGAATCGTGGCTGTCCAAGCTTGGTCCTTTGCCGTGACTCGGCCGTCGGGCGAGGCGCCGTTCTCGTCTATTGCTGCTCTCTCGAGCACCGTTGCGGCCCATGCACATCCTTGACACTCCGCGGCTCTCGTTGCGTCACCTCGAACTGCGCGACCTTCCGGCGCTGTACGCGCTCTACCGCGACCCCGAGATCCGGCAGTACTTCCCGGAGGGCACGCGCACGCTCGAGGAGACGAAGGAGGAACTCGAGTGGTTTCTCAACGGGCATCCACGCCATCCGGAACTCGGCCTGTGGGCAACCATCGAGAAGGCATCGGGCGCCTTTCTGGGTCGCTGCGGACTTCTGCCTTGGACGCTCGAGGGAGCAGCTGAAGTCGAACTGGCGTTTCTGATTGCCAAGCAGCATTGGGGCCAAGGCCTAGCCACCGAGGCCGCCCACGGTATCGTTGAACATGCTCGCACCAAGCTCGGCCTGCGTCGCCTGGTCTGCCTTATCACGCCCGGAAATGCGCGCTCAGTCGCCGTCGCGCGCAAGGTCGGCATGCGTTTCGAGCGTGAATTCACGGACGAGGTTGGGCTTTGCCACATCTTTGCGATGCCCCTCGGCGGCGCAGGTGGAGCCTGACTTTCAGCCGGGTGAACACCCGCCCGAAGCAAGCCTTTGGCGCGGCACGCCGGAACACCTCACAAGGAGTCACGATGGAAAGCGTCCACATGCCAATCCAGTTGGCGCCAAGTTCGCTGGTTCAGCCGATCCTGCCCAACTGGTCCT
>JALHMQ010000010.1:63234-165877 GCA_022843955.1 Burkholderiaceae bacterium | reverse complement strand
GCAAGCCTTTGGCGCGGCACGCCGGAACACCTCACAAGGAGTCACGATGGAAAGCGTCCACATGCCAATCCAGTTGGCGCCAAGTTCGCTGGTTCAGCCGATCCTGCCCAACTGGTCCTTCAACCTGTTCAGCGTGAATCTGGGCGCGACGTCCAACGCCCAAGTGGAGCAGCAGGCACTGGAACAGGTCGGCAGCTACGGCAAGCAGATCGGCCACTTGGCAGAAGCGCTTGAAGTTGTCATTCAGAAACTGCGACTGTTGGAGAACAAAGATCTTTCCCAAGGCGAACGAGACGCCTTGCATGTTTTCCTGGGCGACGTCGCCGCGGTCCGGAAGATCAAGTCAAGGCATTCGTAGACACTCGTTTTTGCCTGCTGGCCGGCACCGCCGCTGCTTTGCCGACGCATTGCTGACGCTTTGCTGGCGGACCTCGCGCCGAGGCCGCCCCGCACGACCAGGGCGGCCCGACCTGTCGTCCAGCTCACCGCGCCCGCGCCGTAGTCAGATTCACTCGCTCGCAGTCGGCGCGTTAGCCGCTGCGCGCGAATGCTGTACCGGCACGAGCTTCAGTTCCGTGTCCGCATCGACCTGCCGCATGAACCAGTGGACCGTGCGCTCGAGCCCTTCATCGAGCGGGACCTGCGGCTGCCAGTTCAAGTGTGTGCGCGCGCGCGCGATGTCCGGCCGACGCCGGCGCGGGTCGTCGCGCGGCAGCGGCTTGAAGGCGATGCGTGAGCGGCTGCGCGTGAGGCGCAGGATGCGCTCGGCCAGGTCGAGCACGGTGATCTCCTGCGGGTTGCCGAGGTTCACGGGGCTGGCGTCGAGCGCGCTGTCCATCAGCCGCAGCAGGCCCTCGATGAGATCGCTCACGTAGCACAGGCTGCGCGTCTGGCTGCCGTCGCCGTAGACGGTGAGCGGCTGGCCGGTGAGCGCCTGCATGATGAAGTTGCTGACCACGCGGCCATCGTCGGGCTGCATGCGCGGGCCGTAGGTGTTGAAGATGCGCGCGATGCGCACGTCCAGTCCGCGCTGACGGGCGAACTCCGTAGCCAGCGTCTCGCCGCAGCGCTTGCCTTCGTCGTAGCAGGCGCGCGGGCCGGTGGGGTCGACCGCGCCGGTGTAGTCCTCGCGCTGCGGATGCACCTGCGGATCGCCGTACACCTCGCTGGTGGAGGCGAGCAGCATGCGCGCGCCGTGTGCCTCGGCGTTCTCCAGCGCGTGCAGGGTGCCGAACACGGCGGTCTTGACGGTGTCGATCGGCGCGCGCTGGTAGGCGCGCGGGCTGGCCGGGCAGGCGAGATGGAAGATCGCGCTGCAGGCGTGGTCAAAGCGCTCGACTACGTTGTGCGCAGTGAGACTGAAGCGACCGTTGCCCAGCGGCGCCAGGTTGGCGCGGTCCCCGGTGGACAGGTCGTCAATTGCCATCACGGCCGCGCCTTCGCGGACCAGGCGGGCACACAGGTGGCTGCCGATGAAGCCGGCGCCGCCGGTGACCAGCACGGGGCCGCGCAGCAGCGGGCTGGTTGATGCCACCGGTCTGGCGAGCGCATCGGGCGCTGCGGCCGCGTCAGCCTGCGGCGGTGTCATGGAGCGGCCCGGTCGAATGTGTTGATCGGGAGGTGAGTCAGCGCGCAGTGGCGCAGCGTGCGGTGATTCAGCGGGCCGTGATTCAGCGGGTGATGCGTCATCGAGCAATGAGAAAAATGCATGTCAGTCGGGCGGATGAAGGTGGCGGGCCGCGGCAAGCCGTATGCCTTGCCCGTTGCAGCAAGGCGCAGCACGGCTGCCCGCCATCCCCCACGGCAGCCCGCGCCGCGCGACACGCTGGCGTCACGTGCGGCCGGTCCAATGATGTCGATGCGACCGTCCGCCGACTCTCGTCCTGCGCCTTCGCTGCGCCTGCGCATCGACCCCGGCACGCCGGCGCAGGCGTCTGCAACTTCTCCGTCGACGGGCACCGAGCTTGCTGCCTGCGGGAACTCGGCCGACCGGCCGTTCCCCGTGAGGACCGTCGTGCGCATTGCCTACGTGACAGAGACCTATCCGCCCGAGCTCAACGGGGTGGCTGCCACCGCGGCCCGCACCATCGAGCATCTGCACCTGCGCGGATGGAAGATCGACCTGGTGCGCCCGCGCCAACCGCACGAGACTGCGCTCGACACACGCGACGAGCTGCGCACGCGCGGGCTGGCGTTGCCGATGTACCGCGACCTGCGCCTGGGCCTGGCCAGCAGCGAAAGACTGGCGGCGCGCTGGGAGCGCCAGCGCCCGACCGTCGTGCACGTGGCCACCGAGGGTCCGCTCGGACTGGCTGCGGTCAGGGCGGCGCACCGCCTGGCGTTGCCGGTGACCTCGGACTTCCGCACCAACTTTCACTGGTACATCCGCCATTACGGCATGCCGTGGGCGCAGACGCCGGTGTTCGCCTACCTGCGCTACTTCCACAACCGCACCGACCGCTGCTTCGTGCCCACGCCGGCGCTGAAGGCGCAGCTGGAAGCCACTGGCTTCGAGCGCGTGGAGGTGGTCGGCCGCGGCGTGGACAGCGTGCGCTTTTCGCCGCAGCACCGCTGCGCGACCCTGCGCGCCTCCTGGGGCGTGCGCGGAGACGAGCCGGTGGTGCTGCACGTGGGTCGCCTGGCGCCGGAGAAGAACGTGCGGCTGGTGTTCGAGGCGTTTCGCATGCTGGTCAACCGGGCGCGCGGAGCGCGCCTGGTGCTCGTGGGCGATGGCCCGCAGCACGACGCGCTGCGGGCCGAGTTCCCCGAGGCGATCTTCGCCGGCCGCAAGTCGGGCAGCGAGCTGGCGCGCTACTACGCGAGCGCCGACCTGTTCCTGTTTCCCAGCCTGACCGACACCTTTGGCAACGTGCTGCTGGAGGCGTTGTCCAGCGGCCTGCTGGTGGTGGCCTACGACATGGCCGCCGCCAACGCCCACATGAGCAATGGCAGCAACGGCCTGCTGGTGCGACCCGGCGATTCGCACGGCTTCATTGCGACTGCCAGCGCGGCCGGCGCGCAACTGCGGGTGCTGGGTCACCTGCGCCAGGCCGCGCGCGAGACCGCCATGGTGCTCACCTGGGACCACATCGTGCGTCGCTTCGAGGCCTCGCTGCTGCAGGTGGCGCATGTGCGAGGTGCGTCCGATGTTCAGACAGTCATCGCTTAAGACGCGGGAGGATCAGCGCCCCGGCGTTACCGGCGCGCGCCGCACACGGACCTACCGCGTGCACTTCGACCGCGAGCACTGGGTCGCGCGCGACACCGCGTGGGCCACGCGGCTGAACCGCGCCACGCACTATCGCGCCGTCCTGCTGCCGCTGGCTGCCGCCAGTCGCCTGGGCGATGGCCTGCTCTGGTATGGGCTGATGCTGGCCCTGCCCTTCGTGGCCGGGCGCGAGGGCCGCGTCTGCGCCACGCAGATGGCGATCGCCGGGCTGATGTGCGTGTCGCTGTACTGGGTGCTCAAGCGCTGGGCGGCGCGGCCGCGGCCGTTCACCGTCTGCAGCGACATCCGGCTGTGCGCGCGCGCGCTGGACCGCTTCAGCTTCCCGTCGGGCCACACGCTGCACGCGGTGGCGTTCTCATTGATCGTGGTCGAGCACTTTCCGACGATGGGCTGGGCGCTGTGGCCGTTCACCGTGCTGGTGGCGGTGTCGCGCGTGGCGCTCGGGCTGCACTACCCGAGCGACGTGGCAGCCGGCGCGCTGATCGGCGCCGGCATCGGCTGGCTGGTGCTGCTGTCGGGCATCGGCAGCGCGTGGAGCTGAGCGTTCCTTAGCCCTGCCCCTGGCCCTGGCCGTGGCTCATGCGCTCGCGCGGACGGTGCGCTTGCAGCTGCGCCTCGTCACTCACCTCGCCCTCGACATCGAACGCGCGCGGATCCGCCCGTGACTCGACCGTGGTTTCGGTGAAAGGCTCAGGCGGCAGGTGCGCGATCCAGTCGTCGGCGACGTCTCCTTCCGTGCGCGCAACGCGCACCTGCAGCGCCGCATGCAACTCGCTCTGCCATGAGCGCATCACCTCCCGGTGATCGGCATCTCCCGGGTGCAGTGCCAGGCGCAGCAGCGGGCGGCGCGCGTTGACCAGCGCCAGCAGCGCGTTCCAGGGCGTTGAAGCCGCGCGGCGCCAGCGGCTGCGGGTGCTCCAGCACAGCGATGGCGCAAACAGCGTCTGGCCGGCAGACAGCAGCAGCAGCTCGCGTCGCGTGGCGGCGTACTGCAGCGGCGTGTCCACCAGCGCCGCGCGGGCAGCGCGGCTCATCAGCCAGGCGGGCGCGACGAAGCCGCGCAACGGCCAGCCGCGCGCCGCGAACCAGCCCACGCCGGCATGCAGCCGCCGCAGCGCATCCATGCGGTCGAGCGCGGCGAACTCGCCTTCCCCCGCGGTATAGACCCGGCGCGCCAGCAGGTCGAACGGGCGCCGCACCGGTGAGTCGTCCACATGGGTCCAGCCGTGCAGCACCGCTTCATCGCCTTGCGTAAGGCGCGCATCGATCGCGCGCAGAAAACGGCGGTCGTAGGCCGAGTCGACCCCGCGGTAGCGCGGCACCACCAGCAGCGCCACCGGGATCGGCGCCACCGCAGCGACCGCGGCCAGCACGCGCTCGCACGCGCACCAGGTGGCCGGGGCGACGTCATGCAGGCTCACCGCGAGCGTGGGCGCCATTGCGGACGATGCGCTGCGCGTGCCCGCATCGACGAGGTTCCAGGTCTCCGGCCGCGTCTGCGAGGTGGCGGCGGCGTGCCGCTGGCGTGGGATCGCCGTCATGACATGGTCAGCGACGCATCGCCCGCGAGCGCGAGCGCGAGTTCAGCCCGGCCGGCCGGGTGCCGCGCGCGGCACAGCGCGGTGTAGCGCGCCAGCAGCGTGGGCAGCACGGCGTTCCAGTCGTACTCGAGGGCGCGCTGGCGCGCGGCGCGCGACAGTGCGGCGCGATCGCGCTCGCAGGTGGCGTGGATCGCCGCCGCGAATGCCGACGGGTCAGCGCTCGCCACCGCCGCGCCGACGCTGTCGTCGACCAGCTCGACCAGACCGCCACGCGCACGCACCACCACCGGCGTACCGCAGGCCATGGCCTCCAGCGGCGCCAGGCCAAAGGTCTCGATGTCGCCGGCGTGGACGAACACGTCGCAACTGGCCAGTGCGCGCGCCAGCACCTGCGGCTCGCGGGCAAACGGCAGCATGCGCAGGTGCTCGCCGGTCAGTTGCACCGGGCCATCACCCACCAGCGCCAGCACGTAGCGCGGCCCCAGTTGCGCCACCGCCGCAGCGAGCTGCGGCAGGTTCTTCTCGATCGCGAAGCGGCCCGCAAACAGCGCCACCCGCTGCCACGGCGCCACGCCGATCTGCGCGCGCCACGCCGGGTCGCGCGCGCCGGGCGTAAAGCACGCGGTATCCACGCCGAGCGGCTGCCGCTGCACCTTCGCTATGCCGGCCGCGCGCAGGCGCGCGCAGAGCGCGGCGCTGGGCGCAAGCACCAGATCGAAGTGCGCGTACAGGCGCCGCAGGTAGCGCCAGGCCATCGCCTCGGCGCGCAAGCCGCCGGCGCGGGCGGCCAGCGCGGGCAGATCTGAATGCACGAAGGCGACCGCAGGAATCTGCAGCGCGCGCGCGGCGTCGAGCGCCGACCATGCCAGCGTGTACGGATCGCCGGCCTCGATGAGATCGGGCGCCAGCTGCTGCAGGATCGCCGCGCCGCGGCGGCGTGAACGCGCCAGCCGATAGCCTCGCGCGAACGGCAGCGGCAGCGACGGCACCGCCACGTCTGCGCCCGCCGCCGGCCCCGGCACCACCGTGCTGTGACCGCAGCCGTGCGCCTGCAGCCAGCGCTGCTTGGCGCCGATGTAGCGCCGCACCCCGCCACTGACGGGGCCCCAGAACATGGTGGTGTCTGCCACGTGCAACGGCATGGCGGACCGCTAGCGTTGGTCCGCCGGACGCCGCACCGCGGACTCGCCGGCCGCATGAGCCGGCTCGTCATCCACGCGGCGCGGTGCGAGCAGCGGGTCGAAGTCGGCCCACTGGCCGTCGCGCCACTGGCCGTCGGCGCGCTCGATCTCTTCGGCGCCATGCGCACGCAGGCAGTCGACCACCGGTACGCCCTGCTCGGGCGTGCCGACATTGACCGCCAGCATCAGGCCGCCACGCCGGGTGCCGGGCT
Source organism: Burkholderiaceae bacterium (assembly GCA_022843955.1). GTDB lineage: Bacteria > Pseudomonadota > Gammaproteobacteria > Burkholderiales > Burkholderiaceae_F > JALHMQ01. The sequence continues at coordinate 159,714 of JALHMQ010000010.1, read as the reverse complement.
CGCCACCCTCGGCGGTGTCGCGCGTTGGCGTGGCCTTGGTGGCGCTCATGGCTCCGGCAAGCGATCCGGCAAACGCGCCGGCGCCGGTGGTCCCGGCAATGATCGCCGGCGCCAGCAGCGGCGCAGCGGTCGAGGCGGCCACGCCGGCCACGGCGCCGATCGCGGCGCCGGCGGCAGCGCCCTTGAGCGCACCTTTGCCGGAAGAACGGGCGCCGGGCGAGGCTTGGCGATCGCCGCCTATCGGATATTGGTCATGTCGGCCGGCGTCGGTCACGCTGAAGACGGCGATGTCTGCAGTCGGCACGCCGCGCTCGATCAACGCATCCTTCAGCGCCTGCGCACGATCCTGCGTGCTGATTCGTCCGGCCACGATGTGGGTCATTTCGCTCCCCTCGAAACTGACTCGTGGGGAAAGGTGCAGGCAAGCGCGATGCCCAGCACCGCCATTCAGGGCAGATGCATCGCTCGTCTGCGCACAGTCGCGTAGGGGTGCGCGCCACGTGACGCTGCGGGCACGCCATCTGCCGATCTCTACGCCAACTCATCAACGTCAGCACCTGCGGCGCTGTGCTTCGCACCCGGCCGCAACAACCCACAGGAATCCCATATGGCCACGCTTCGCAACGACGACGTCATCGACGTCCTCAACGACCTGATCGAAACCTGCAAGGACGGCGAGTACGGCTTCAACGAGCTGGCCGACCATACGCAGTCCAGTGAACTACGCAGCCTGTTTCGCAACCGCGCGATGGGCTGCGCCGAGGCCGCCGCTGAGTTGCAGCGCACCGCAGCCGAGCATGGCGCCACCGCAGAGACGGGTGGCAGCGTGGCCGGTGCCGTGCATCGCGGCTGGGTCTCGGTTCGCAGTGCGATGACGAGCCGCACCGACCAGGCCATGCTCGAAGAGTGCGAGCGCGGCGAGGACGCTGCCGTGGCCCAGTACCGCAGTGCGCTCGACGAGGGCGACCTGCCGGCCGACGTGCGCACGCTGATCGCGCGCCAGCTCGAAGGCGCCCAGCGCAACCACGACCAGATCAAGGCACTGCGCGACAGCTACGCCACCACGGCGTGAGCCCGTGCGGCGGCTCGCCGAACAAACGCACGTCGGCCATCGACGTGCGCGGACGAGCCGCCCATGACTGACTTGCCAGAGACCACGGAGGACCCCATGCACCGAACCACTCTTGCGACACACAACACCGCAGGGCACACGCGACGGCCTCAGCTTGCGCTGGCCCTGGCGCTTGTTGCCGCCACCGCGCTCGCCGCCTGTGGTGACGATGACAACGCCGCCCGCACCAACCCACCCGGCAGCGAACGCAGCGCCAACGCGGCGAACACGCCCGGCGGCACCACCACACGACAGTCCGCCACGAAAGGACGCGCCGATGGCGCCGCCGGCGGGCCGGGTAGTGCGACATCTTCAGCAGGCGCCGCGCCGAGCGCGCCGGCGGGCACGTCACCCGACGCCGGCGCCGGCAGCGCCGCTGCGCCCGGCCCGCTGGCCGCCGCCCCGACGGCCCGGCCCAACGCGGAGGCGAACGCCGCGGTCGGCACCAGCGAGCGCAAGTTCGTGACGACCGCCGCATCGGGCGGAATGATGGAAGTGGAAGCCGGCAAGCTCGGCCAGGAACGCGGCAACAGCCCGGCCGTCAAGCAGTACGGCGCCATGCTGATGCGCGACCACGAACTGGCCAACGCCGAGCTCAAGGGACTGGCCGGGCGCAAGGGCATCGAGCTGCCGACGCAGATGACCAAGGAACACCAGGCGCAGATCGACAAGCTGCGCCAGGCCAAGGGCGCCGATTTCGACCGCATGTACATCGCGCATGTGGGCATGGACGAGCACAAGAAGGACATTGCCGCGTTCGAGCAGGTCATCCGCGAGTCCAACGATGCAGAAGTGCGCGCGTTTGCGCAGAAGACCCTGCCGGTGCTGCAGAAGCATCGTGAGCAGGCGCAACTGCTGGACGACGCCACGCGCTCGTCGGGCACCAAGGCCAGCAGCAACACCGCGACCGGCAGTGCAGGCGGTGCCGGCCAGGGTGGCCTACCGGGCGCCGGCGGTTCGCCGGGCGGCTCGTCGTCGTCCAGCGGCACCACGAAGTAGGCGCAACCATGCAGCGCCGCGTGTTGCTGGCCAGTGCCGTTGCCATGGCGGGCGTGACGGCCGCAGCGGTGGCGCATCCCGTCCTGACCTTGCGCGAACGGGTACAGGCGGCGCGCGCGCTCAGCGGCGACGGTGATGCCTACGAGCAGTTGGGCAATCGCGCCGAAGCCATTCTGGTCGCCGGCGACAGCACCGCGCGCGGCACCGGCGCGGCGCGGCCGGAGGAGTCGCTCGCCGGCCGCGTTGGCGCGGCCTGGCCCGATGCACGCCTGGTGAACCTGGGTCGCAACGGCGCCTGCTTCGGCGACGTGGCCAAGCAGCTGACCGAGGCGCCGGCCATTCCGTATCGCTTCGTGCTCATCTGCGCCGGCGCCAACGACGTGCTGCAGATGCATGCGGGCGGCCGCGTGCTGGCCGATGCGCAGCGCGTGATCGCCCTTGCGCAGCGGCTCGCCGAAGACGTGGTGCTGATGGCGCTGCCCAACGTGGGCAACGCCCCCTTTCTGCCGTGGCCGTTCAATCGCTTCTACAGCGCGCGTGCACGGTCTGTGTTCGACCAACTCGCGCCGTTGGGCGGGCTGCCGGGGGTATCCCTGGTGCGGCTGTTTTTCGACGGCGTCGACGACCCCTTCGGGCGCGAGCCGGATCGGTATGTGGCGGCGGACGGCCTGCATCCGAACTCGGCCGGTTATGCGCTCTGGTTCAACTGGTTGCGAGGCGCCACCCCGCACCTTGTCTGAACGGTGAACTGCCCGTCGGGCGAGCGAGCTTGCGTTGCGTCGGAATCGGTACTCGCCACGATCAAGCCGACTTCCCGGACGTAGACCTATGTATTCCTGCGCCACCTGCACGCGCGTAAATTCAGTCGCTGTATGCGAACCTGGATCGAGCGCGGCGTCAGCACGCGGCCCTGGCTGACGGTCTGCTCCTTCGCGGCTGCCTATTTCGTGGCGGCCGGCATCGGGCAGTTCATCTCGCGCGAGGGCGACACCTTCACCACGCTGTGGCTGCCGGCCGGGCTGTATCTGGCTGCATTGCTGACGGCGCCGTGGCGGCGTTGGCCGCTGCTCATCGCGGGTGCGGCGGTCGGTAATCTTTCCTTCAACCTCCTCGTTGCCCATCAGGGTCTTGGCATCGCGGTCGGCTTTTGGCTGATCAACACCGTGGCTGCCACGGCCGCTGCCGCCGCCATCACTGCCGCTGTGCACCAGAAGTTCCGGCTCGATGACCTGCGCTCGATGCTGGCCCTGGCGCTCGGCGGCGTGGTCGGCGGGCCGCTGCTGTCGGCCACCCTTGCCGCGACCTTCCTCTGGTGGATGCAAGGGCTGCCGCCGACCCAGGTCTGGCATGCCTGGCTGGTGGGCGATGCGCTCGGCGTCATGATGACCGCGCCGCTGCTGCTGTCGGACCGGCCGTCGCGCCGCGCCGGTGCTGGCCTCGGCCTGTCGGTGGAGGCGGCCGCCCTGCTGGTGGCCATGGCGGCCGGCATCTGGCTGGTGTTTCAAGCCGGGCCGGGCAGCGCGCTGCGCCCGTTCGCGCTGCTGCCGCTGCTGCTGTGGGCGGCGATCCGGTTCGACATGTTCGGCGCCGCGGTGGCCACGACCACCCTGTCGCTCCTCAGCATTGCGCTCACCGCACGCGGCTACGGACCGTTCAGCGGCGTCGACCCGGACACGCGGTTGTTGATCATGCAGCCGCAGCTGACCATCTTCGGCCTGACCACGCTGCTGGTTGCCGTGCTGTTTCGCGAGCAGCAGCAGGCGCTTGGCGCGCTGCGCCTGGCCAACCTGCGGCTCGAACAGCGGCTTGCCGAACGCACCGCGGCCGTGGCCGCGAGCGAGGTACAGGCGCGCAGCCGGCTCGATGAACTCGAGTTCATCTACGCCAACGCGCCGGTGGGACTCGGCGTGCTCGACGCCAACCTGCGTTTCCTGCGCATCAACGAACGCCTGGCTGAGATCAACGGCCTGCCGATGGAAGCGCACATCGGCTACGCGGTGCGCGAGATCCTGCCTGGCATGGCCGACGCCGTCGAGCCACCGCTGCGCGAGGTGCTGGCCAGCGGACAGCCCAGGCTCGACATCGAAGTCACGGGCGAGACGCCAGCGCAGCCCGGCGTACGGCGAACGTGGATCGAGCAGTGGCTGCCGGTGCACGACGAAACGGGCCGCGTGATCGCGATCAACATGGTGTGCGAAGAGGTGACCGCGCAGCGCCGCGTGTCAGCGGCGCTGCGCGAGAGCGAGCGACGCTTCCGGCAGTTTTCCGATCTCATGGACGGCGTGCTGTGGATGCGCGACATCGTGCATGAGCGGGTGCTGTACGCGAGCCGGGCGTTCGAGACGGTCTGGGGCCGCTCGCGCGAGCAACTGTACGAGAACCCCGAAACGTTCCTGGAGGGCGTGCATCCGGACGATCGGCAACGGGTCGAAGCTGCGTTCTTCCGCGACGTTGCCGTTGGCACCTACAACGAGGAGTACCGCGTGCTGCACCCCGACGGCAGCGTGCGCTGGGTGCGCGACCGTGGCTTTCCGGTGCGCGACGACGCTGGCAACCTGGCGTACGTGGCAGGCATTGCCGAGGACATCACCGCCGATCGCGCCGCACGCGACGAGCTTGCCTACAGCGAGAAGCGGTTCCGGCTGGCGGCGCGCGCGGCCCAGGGCATGGTGTACGAGTGGGACAAGCCCAGCGACCGGGTGTGGCGTTCGGAAGGGCTGCTCGCCCTGCTCGGCTTCGATCCTCACGAAGCCGCGGCGACAACCGCGTGGTGGCGCGACCGCGTCGCGCCCGAGGATCGGGAACGGATCATCGCGTCGTTCGAGCACGTCGTTCAGGCGGGCGAGGACCTGTTCGAGTCCGAGTACCGCATCCAGCATCGCAACGGACAGTGGATCGATGTCTGGGAACGCGCCTATGTCGAGCGCGACGACGAAGGCAACGTATGCCGGTCGATCGGACACGTGATCGACGTGACCGAACGCAAGCGTGCGCTGGCCGCCATCGCCGCCAGCGAAGAGCGCTTCCGCGTCGCCGCCGAGGCGCTGCAGGGTGTCGTCTACGACTGGGACGTTGCCACCGACGGTGTGGTGCGTTCGGACGGACTGGAGACGCTGCTGGGCTTCAAGCCGGAGGAGGTGCCTGCCAACGTGGGCTGGTGGCGCGCGCGCATGCACCCGGATGACGAGCAGCGCGTGCTGGCGCAGATTGCGCAGGCGGCCGAGTCCGGCGAGCGACGCGTCGAGAGCGAGTTCCGCATTCGTCACCGCGACGACCACTGGGTCTGGGTGCTCGATCGCAGCTGGTTGCAGGTCGATGCGCGCGGGCGCCTGAGCCGCGTGGTCGGCAGCGCCATGGACATCACCGACCGGCGCCGCTCGGAGGCGGCACTGGCAGCGCTGGCCGACGCCGGCCGCCTGCTCGGCCAGCAACTCGACGCCGAAAGCGCCTGCCGCACGCTGGTTGCAGCCGTGGTGCCACGGCTGGCGGACATTGCCGCGGTCTGGCTGCCCCGCCATGCGAAGGCCGCGCTGATGGTGGTGCGCCATGTGGACCCGATGCACGAGCCCGAGGCGGTGGACCTGGCGCGTCGTGAGTTTCCGCTCAGTCGCGAGGGCTCGGCGCTGCGTCGCGCGCTGCACGGCGAGGTGGTGCTGTTGGAGCACATCGACGACGACCCAGCGCTGTCCGTCGACGCCCTGCAACTGCAGGCCAGCGCACACCTGGGCGTGCGTTCGGCGCTGCTGCTGCCGCTGACCGCACGCGGCGAAACGCTGGGCGTGCTGGCGATGGCACTGGCCGGCAGCGAGGAGCACACCGGCCGCCACTATGGCGCGCGCGACCTGCCCATTGCCACCGAGCTGGCACGGCGCGGCGCCCTGGCGATCGACAACGCGCAGTTGCACGAGACCACGCAGCGGGCGCTGGCGCAACTTCAGGTGCAGGATCGGCGCAAGACCGAGTTCCTGTCGATGCTCGCGCATGAACTGCGCAACCCGCTGACGCCGATCCGCAACGCGGCCGAAGTGCTGAGCGTCCTGGCGCACGGGCAGCCGCAGTACCAGCAGATCGCCGACGTGCTGCGGCGGCAGACACACAAGATGGCGCGGCTGGTCGACGACCTGCTCGACATGGCGCGCATCACCCACGGCAAGGTGAAGCTCGAGCGGGTCAATGTCGACCTGGTCGAGGTCGTCAACCAGGCCGCCGACACGATGCGGCACCAGGCCGAGGCGCGCCAGCAGACGATCAACATCAAGGCGCAGGCCGCTCCGGTGTGGGTGAACGGCGATGCATTGCGCCTGGAGCAGGTGCTGCTCAACCTGCTGTCGAACGCCTGCAAGTTCGGCGACCACGGTGATGCACTCGAACTGACGGTGGATGCCAACGACCACGAGGCGATCATCTGCGTGCGCGATCACGGCACCGGCATCTCGCCCGCGCTGCTGCCGCACGTGTTCGATCTGTTCACCCAGGACGAGCGCACGCCCGATCGCAGGCACGGCGGCCTGGGCATCGGCCTGGCGCTGGCGCGCAGCCTGGTGGAGATGCATGGCGGGCAGATCAACGCGCACAGCGAGGGGGCCAACACCGGCACCACGTTCGTGGTGCGGCTGCCGGTGGTCAAGGGGCCGAGCGTGGTGCGCGTCGGCGCCCCGACCGCCGCGCCAACGCCCACCTCGCCGGTGCGCGTGCTGATTGCAGAGGACAACGCCGACGCCGCCGACATGCTTGCCTTGCTGTTGCGCGGCACCGGCTACACCGTGCAGGTGGCGCGCAGCGGGCCGGAGGCGGTGGCGCTGGCGACCGAGTTCAGGCCGCAGGTGGTGCTGCTGGACATCGGCCTGCCGGGCATGGACGGGTTCCAGGTGGCAGCACGCCTGCGACTGGCCAAGGCTACCGCGCACGTGCTGATCGCCGCCGTGAGCGGCTACGGCGACGCCGACTCCAAGCGCAAGGCGCACGCCGTGGGGATCGACGCGTACTTCGTCAAGCCGCTAGACACATCGGCGTTGCTGCGGCTGCTCGAAGGACGCGTGCGCGCCGAGGCGGCGTAGCGATGTGCTTTGCCCCGGCGGCCAGCGGCCGCCGCTGCGCGGTTCAGGTGTAATTCAGGCCCATGGCGTCGCGCACGTCGCGCATCGTCTCCTGCGCCACGACCCGCGCGCGCGCGCAGCCGTCGTCGACGATGTCGCGCAGCCGTTGCGGCTGGTCCAGGTAGGGCTGCGCGCGCTCGCGCCACGGCTGCTGCTCGGCCAGCATGGCGTCGATCACCGGCTGCTTGCACTCGAGGCAGCCGATGCCGGCAGTGGTGCACCCCTTGACCACCCAGTCGCGCGTGGCCTCTGCGCTGTAGACCTTGTGCAACTGCCACACCGGGCACTTCTCCGGCGTGCCCGGATCGGTGCGGCGCACGCGGGCCGGATCGGTCGCCATCGCGCGCAGCTTCTTGGTCAGCTCGGCCGGCGCTTCGCGCATCAGGATGGCATTGCCGTAGCTCTTGCTCATCTTGGTGCCGTCGGTGCCGGGCAGGCGCAGCACCTCGGTGTGCAGCGCCTGCGGCTCGGCGAGGATGCTCTGGCCGCTGCCCTTGAAATGACCGGCGAGGAGTTCAGTGTCGTCGGCGGTCCAGCCGCTCACGGACGCAGCCGCTTTTCGCAGCACCCCCTCGGCCTTGGCCAGCGCCTCGTCGGCACCGGTCTCCCCGAACGCCTTGCGCTGCTTCTCGAAGTAACGCTGGTCGTCCTTGGCGAGCTTGGCCAGCGCGGCGGCGACGCGGGCGTCGAAGTCCCGGCTGCGGCCGTACAGGTTGTTGAAGCGGCGCGCCACCTCGCGCGTGAGTTCCACGTGCGAACTCTGATCCTCGCCCACCGGCACGTAGGTGGCCTTGTAGATCAGGATGTCGGCCGCCTGCAGCAGCGGGTAGCCGAGGAAGCCGTAGGTGGCCAGGTCGCGGCCCTTGAGCTTGTCGATCTGGTCCTTGTAGGTGGGCACGCGTTCGAGCCAGCCCAGCGGCGTGCCCATCGCCAGCAGGGTGAACAGTTCCGCATGCTCGGGGAGGCGGCTCTGCAGGAAGATGGTGCAGCGCGCGGGGTCGAGGCCGGCGGCGATCCAGTCGACCACCATTTCGTACACGTAGCGCCCCATCACGTCACGCTCTTCGTAGTGCGTGGTCAGCGCATGCCAGTCGGCGACGAAGAAGAAGCACTCGTGCTCGTGCTGAAGCCGCACCCAGTTCTTGAGCGCGCCATGGTAGTGGCCAAGGTGCATGGCGCCGGTGGGGCGCATGCCGGAGAGAACGCGGTTGGGGACCATTCTTTTTGGAGAACTAGAGAAACACGGCGACGATCGACTGTCCGAGTTGCAGGAACGGGCGCAGCAGCGTGCCGAGCACGCCGGTCACCAGGAGACCGATGATGATGAACATCCCGTACGGTTCGATGCGGGCGAACTGATAGGCCAGCTTGTTCGGCAGCAGGCCGACGGCGATGCGGCCGCCATCGAGCGGCGGGATCGGCAGCAGGTTGAGCGCCATGAACACGAGGTTGACCTGTACCCCGGCGTTGGCGACGAGATAGAAGAACTCCTCCTCCACGCCGAACAGCGTCAGCAGCTTGGCGAACAGCACCCAGCCGATCGCCATCGCCAAGTTGGCGCCGGGGCCGGCACCGGCCACCCACACCATGTCCTGCTTGGGGCGGCGCAGGCTGCCGAAGTCGACCGGCACCGGCTTGGCCCAGCCGAACATGAAGCCGGACAGCGTCACCATCACCAGCGGCACGATGACGGTGCCAATCGGGTCGATGTGACGCAGCGGGTTGAGCGAGATGCGGCCGGCGACGAACGCGGTGTTGTCACCGAACATGCGGGCGACGTAGCCGTGGGCGGCTTCGTGCAGCGTGATCGCGAACAGGACCGGGATGGCGTAGACGGTGATGATCTGGACGACGTTTTCCATCCGCCGCAGTCTACCGGCGCGGCGCGACGCGCCTGCTTACCGTCAACCGAGGGTCAACCGAGGCCGAGCGGCTCGAGGCTGCCGCGCCCGTGACGCACCAGCACGGCTTCCTTGCCGGTGAGATCGACGACGGTGGTCGGCTGGATGCCGCAGGCGCCGGCATCGACGATGAAGTCGATGTCGTTGCCCAGGCGCTCGAGGATATGGTCGGCGTCGTTGAGCGGCAGTTCGTCGCCGGGCAGGATCAGCGTGGCGGAGATGAGCGGCTGTTCGAGGACTTCGAGCAGCCCGAGCGCCGCCGGATGATCCGGAATGCGGATGCCGATCGTCTTGCGCGACGGATGCGACAGCCGGCGCGGCACTTCCTTGGTCGCTTCGAGGATGAAGGTGTACGGCCCCGGCGTGACCTGCTTGATCAGGCGGAACTGCGTGTTGTCGACCTTGGCGTAATTGGAGATCTCCGACAGATCGCGACACAGCAGCGTCAGGTGGTGGCGTTCGTCGACACCACGAATGCGGCGCAGTCGATCGACCGCAGGCTTGTCGTCCAGATGGCACACCAGCGCATAGCTGGAGTCGGTCGGCAGCGCGCCGACGCCGCCATGGTCGATCAGTTGCTCGGCCTGTCGCAGCAGCCGCAGTTGCGGATTGACCGGGTGAACCGTGAAACGTTGTGCCATGAAAATGAACCTGGAAAGTCAGCAGTACCGGTGCCACACCGGAGTCAGGTCGCGCGGCAGGAGCGCCGCCGAACCGAGTTCGGCATTCGATTCACCGGGGCCATGAAAGTCACTGCCGCGCGAGGCTTCGAGACCGAACTCGCGCGCCATCTGCGCAAAGCGCCGCCGGTCATCGGCGCTGTGGCTGCTGGTCGACACCTCGACCGCCACCCCGCCCGCCTCGCGAAACTGCTCGAACAGCGCCCACAGCTCGGTGGAGCTGAGCCGATAGCGCGCCGGATGCGCCAGGATCGGCACGCCGCCGGCGTCGCGAATCCAGCCCACCGCCTCGGCCAGGCCGGCCCAGCGGTGCGGCACGTAGCCCGGCTTGCCTTCGACCAGATAGCGGCCGAACACCTCGCGCGTGTCGCTGCACACACCGCGCTCCACCAGGTAGCGCGCGAAGTGGGTGCGTGAGATGAGATCCAGGTTGCCGGCGTACTTGAGCGCGCCATCGAGCGCGTCGGCAATGCCGGCCGCCGCCAGGCCATCGGCCATCGCCTGCGCGCGCCGCATGCGGCCGGAGCGGGTATGCGCCAGGCCGGCCAGCAGCGCCTCGTTGGCCGGATCGATATTGAGGCCGACGATATGCACCGTGTGGCCGGCGAAAGTGACGGAGATCTCGACCCCGGGCACGAAGCGCAGGCCGAGTGCCGCGGCCGTGGCCTGTGCCTCGCCGATGCCGCTGACCTCGTCGTGATCGGTCAGCGCGAACAGCTGCACACCCTGGCGGTGCGCCCGCTCCACCAGCGCGCGCGGTGTCAGGGTGCCATCGGAGTGGATCGAATGCGCGTGCAGGTCGGCATTCACGTCGTGCGGCTGGACCGTCATGGCGGCGATTGTAAGGTCCGGCCTCCGCAGACCTTGCCCCGACCACGGCCCGGAACCGTGCTTCAGCCCGGCAGCGCGTCGACGAACGCCTCGATCAGTTGCGCCACAGCCTGCGGCTGGTCATGGTGCAGCATGTGCCCGGCCTCGGCCACGACCGCGCGTTGCACGCTCGGCAGCAGCGCCAGGCGACGCTCGACCTCGGCCGCATCGCCCGCCCACTTGTGGGCGTCGGTGGCACCGCCTTCGACCCACAGCAGCGGCGCGGTGATCTGCTGCCAGCACGCCTGTATCTCGGCCCAGCGGTACAGCACCGGGTTGACCAGTCGATGCGCAGGGTCTGCGGCCACGCGCCAGCGCGTTCGGCCATCAGCCTGCGCGACCGGCACTGACCAGTGCGGCGCGAGGAACTGCGCCTGCGCGGGCGACAGCCGCGCGTTGGTCCGGCGCAGTCGCGCTTCCACCTCGGCCAGCGACGCGTAATCGCGCAGGCCGGGCGGGGACTTCAGTTCGTCGAGCCACTGCGCAAAGCGCGCCGGCGCCCGCTCCGGTGCCGTGTCGCGCAGGCCGAAGCCTTCGAGGTTGATCACGGCGCGCACGCGCTCCGGGCGGATGCCCGCGTACATCATCGCCACATTGCCTCCCATGCTGTGGCCGATCAGGATCACCGGCGTCGGACCGACCAGTGCATCGAGCAGCAGGTCGAGATCGGCCAGGTAATCGGGAAACCAGTAGCAGTCGCCGGGGCCGTTGTCGGTCAGCCCGAAGCCGCGCCAGTCGGGCGCCAGCACCGCGCGTTCCTGCGCGAACGCGTCGACCACGAACTGGAACGAGGCGGACACGTCCATCCAGCCATGCAGCATGACCAGCGGCATGCGGTCGGCCGCACCCCAGCTGCGGACGTGATGGCGCAGGCCGCGCAGCGGGACATGACGCGAGGAAGACGGACGACGCACCGGGTAGGTCATTGCGGCCACGCTGTGATGGGATGATCATGCGAACGCGCACGATAGCGAAACGGCCCCGCGCGCCGCCCCGAGGAGACGCATGCACGACCACTACCCCGAGCTGTACCGCTCGTTCCGCTGGCAGGTGCCGGCCCAGTTCAACATCGCCGAGGTGTGCGGCCGGCGCTGGGCGGCGGAATCATCGCGCGTGGCGATCTACGCGCAGGATGACGAGGGGCGGCGCGCGGTCTACACGTACGCCGCGCTGGCGGCCGATGCGAACCGCCTGTCGAACGCGCTGGCCTCGCTGGGCGTGAAGCCGGGCGACCGCGTGGCGATCGTGCTGCCGCAGCGGGCGGAAACGGCGATTGCCCATCTGGCCATCTATCAGCTCGGCGCGGTGGCGATGCCGCTGTCGATCCTGTTCGGCCCCGACGCGCTGGAGTACCGCTTGCAGGACAGCGCCGCCGTGGTGGCCATCTGCGACAACAGCGCCGCCGAGACGCTTCTGGGTCTGCGTGCGCAGTGCCCGGCACTGCGCGAGGTGATCACGGTCGGCACCTACGCCGACGGTGCGCACGAGTGGAGCCGGCTGCTGGTGCGCAACGGCGATGACTTCGCACCGGTCAAGACACGGGCGCTCGATCCGGCCGTGCTCATCTACACCAGCGGCACCACGGGCCAACCCAAGGGCGCCTTGATCCCGCATGCCGCGCTGATCGGCAACCTGCCCGGTTTCGTCGCGTCACAGGACTGGTTCCCGCAGCGTGGCGACGTGTTCTGGTCGCCCGCCGACTGGGCCTGGACCGGCGGCCTGATGGATGCGCTGCTGCCCGCGCTGTACTTCGGCTTTCCCATCGTCGGCTACCGGGGTCGCTTCACGCCCGAGAAGGCGCGCGAGCTGGTCGAGCGCTACGGCGTGACCAACGCCTTCCTGTTCCCCACCGCGCTGAAGATGATGATGCGCTCGCCCGCGTGGCAAGACACGCGCGGCAAGCTCAAGCTGCGCGCCATCATGAGCGCCGGCGAGTCGGTCGGCAGCGCGGTGTTCGACTGGACCCGCGATGCACTGGGCATCACCGTCAACGAGATGTTCGGCCAGACCGAGATGAACTACATCGTCGGCAACTCGCAGCAGAAGTGGCCGGCGCGCGCCGGTGCCATGGGCCGACCCTACCCGGGCCACCGCGTCGCGGTGATCGACGACGCCGGCGACGAAGTGCCGGTGGGCACCGTCGGCGAGGTGGCGATGAACCGCTACGACATCCACGGCGACCGGGACCCGGTGATGTTCCTCGGTTACTGGAACAACCCGCGCGCCACCGAGCGCAAGTACACCGGCGACTGGTGCCGCACCGGCGACCTGGCGTCGCGCGATGCTGATGGCTATCTCTGGTACCAGGGCCGCGCCGACGACGTGTTCAAGGCCGCCGGCTACCGCATCGGCCCGAGCGAGATCGAGAACTGCCTGGTCAAGCACCCGGCGGTCGCCAATGCGGCCGTGGTCCCCAAGCCTGATGCGGAACGCGGCGCGGTGGTCAAGGCGTTCATCGTGCTCAGCGATGCCTACCGCTTCAAGGGCGACAGCGCCTTGGTGGCCGAACTGCAGGCGCACGTGCGCGGCAAGCTCGCGCCCTACGAGTACCCCAAGGAGATCGAGTTCATCGAGCAGTTGCCGATGACGACCACCGGCAAGGTGCAGCGCAAGGTGCTGCGCGACCTGGAAGCCGACCGCGCGACCACGTCACCGCCACGTTGACCGCCGCGCGACCTCAGCTCGCGACGCTGGACGGCCGTTCGCCGACCAGCATCTTCCCAACGGTCGTGCACACGGTGACCCCGTGCTGGTTGAGCGCCACGCCTTCGCAGTGAACGATGCCGCCGCCATGCCGCGGCTTCGCCTCGAGGGCGACGACGGTCCAGGTGATCGCCAGATCGTCGCCGACTTGCACCGGCGCCAGGAAGCGCGCGTTGTGTTCGAGATAGCCCAGTGCGGTGCCGGCGTACACCATGCCGAGCTCGGCGCCCATCAGCGCCGAGGTGATCACCCCATGCAGGATGCGGCCGCCGAAGCGTGAGGCGCGGGCGAATGACTCATCCACGTGCAACGGATTGAAGTCACCAATCAGGCGGGCCCCCTCGGTGACATGCGCTGCGGTGATGGTGACTCGCCGGGTGTAGCGATCGCCGATGCGCACCGCCGAGTACGGCGTGCCGGGCGGAACCTGCGGCGTTTCTGGAAGGGGTGCAGCGTCAGCGGCGGGCGGGGACGAGGGCCGGGAAGCGGAAGTCATGGCGCCGATTGTCGCAGCCGCGGGCGGCTGCGCGCACTGCTGCAATGCGCGCCGGTGCGCGCCTCAGGCGACGGCGCGTTCGACGCGCGGCGGTTCCGCAGACTGGTTCAGCGCCCGGCTCATGCCGAGTGCCAGAAGGCGTTCACGGCCGTCGGGCTCGGCGTCGATCAGGGCCGCAACGACCGTGCTCGACAGGGCGCGGTAGCGATAACGGTTATCGCCCTGCGGCAGTTCGCGCCAGCCTTGCGCCACCAGCCATTGCCACAGGTCCCGGCTGAATCCGGCCTGCACGGTGAGGCGGAACTGGTTGCAGCACAGCGTCGTGCCGATGGGTGGCAGCCGGCGGGTGGCAGGTTTGGCGTCACGCTTGATGCGACGCAGTGATGCGATGGGCGACGAAAACAACCGGGCCAGATTCATGTGCAGCAACCTCCAGAACGTTGCCCACTGTATCGGCGCGACCGGCGTGAAAGTATCCCGCCTCCGGGGATCACCTGCCCCTGCACACGGACTAGCGGAAGCTCGCGAATGCCCCGCGCTGCGCGCGGTGTTCGTCAGCTGGCGCGGCGTGCCGGCGTGATGCGGCGTGCGTCGGCAATGGCGGCAATGAGCACCGCCTCGCGCTGCTCGGGGGCGGCGTCGATCAGCAATGTCACCCAGCTGCTGGGGATATCCCGATAGGCGCGCCGATCCGGACGAAACGTGGCCTCGCGCCAACCCTGCTCGAGCAGCCAGTTCCACAGTTCCTGGCCGAGGCCGGCCTGCACCACCATGCGCAGGTCATCGCGCACGATCCGAGCACCGAGCGAAGGCCGCTGGGAGCGACGCGGTCGGGACCGTTCGCGGCGAATACCGAAGATGTTGCGAAACTGATTGCGGACGTTGAGAACCACTGAATGCATACCTCTCTCCGCCGCGCATGATGCCGACGGGTACCACCCGCCGGCATCCCTTACACGGGCGACGAAGCAGCGGCCGGGCCGGGAGATGCATTGTCCCCCTCGGCAGGCAACATCAACAACTCTTCCGGCAGGAAACCGGCGAGCCGTCTCGCTCTGAGATTGAACGGTCCACGCAAGCGGGGTGCGCCATATTGCAGCGACAGTTGCCCATAGAGCAACACCGGATCGCTGTCGCGTTCAGCACACAGTTGGTGAAACCAGTGATTGCCGACGGCCACGTGACCGATCTCGTCGCGCAGGATGACGTCGATGATGCGCGCCCCGGCGTGGTCGCCGATCCCCACCAGCTTGCTGCGCACCTGCGGCGAGGCATCGAGGCCACGCGCCTCCAGCGTGCGCGGCACCAGCGCCATGCGCGCGAGCACGTCGTCGCGGGTGCGCTCGGCCATTTGCCACAGGCCATCGTGCGCCGGCAGGTCGCCATAACTGCAGCCGTGCGTTGCCAGATGGTCCACCAGCAGGCTGAAGTGCTCCGCCTCCTCGGCCGCGACGCGCAGCCAGTCGCGGTAGTAGGCAGCGGGCATGCCGGCGAAACGCCAGCACGCATCGAGCGCCAGGCTGATCGCGTTGAACTCAATGTGCGTGAGTGCGTGCAGCAGTCCGGCATGTCCCTGCGGCGTGCCCACGGCGCGCTGCGGCACCTCCTTGGCTGGCACCAGGAGCGGCCGCGCCGGCCGGCCCGGCAGGTCCGGTGGGGCTTCGATTACGCGCGCGGGATCGATCGACAGATCAGCGGCGGCCAGGGCACGCACCGCCGCCACCTTCGCAGCTGGCTCGCTCAGCCGCAAAGCGGCCAGCGCGCCCGCCCGCAGCTCGGTGCAGACGGCGGCCGTCACGTTGCTGCTCGACCGGAGCGCATGGCGCGAGCCGCCTCTTAGCGTGCCGCGGCCGTCGCCGCCCGGGCGGCCGGCACCACCAGTTCCGCGCTGACGCGATGATGGGCCTCCTCGACATGATCGGCGATCAGGCGCGCGGCCAGCGCGGCGTCACCCTGCGCGATCGCGTCGAGGATGGCGGCGTGCTCCTTCCACACCTTCTGCGTGAAGCGCGGCAACTTGAGCACCTCGCCCATCGAACGACGCAGATGCTGCCAGTGCAGCTGCATCGACTCGATCACCAGCGGATTGCCGCTCGCTTCGTAAATGAAGCCATGGAAGTCGATGTCCGCCTGCAGCGTGGCGCGGGCATCACCCGCCGCCGCCACGCGCTTGCCTGCAGCCACCAGTGCGCGGCCGCGCGCGAGAAGCTCGGGCGACATGCGCTGCGCCGCCAGTGATGCCGCCAGCGGCTCGACCGCCGAGCGGAACTCGTAGATCGCATCGAAGCGACGGCGGTCAGCGGGCGCCACCTGCAAGCCGCGGCGGCCATGCTCGATCAGGAAGCCTTGCGAGCGCAGCAGGCCGAGTGCGGTCATTACCGGTTGGCGCGACACCTGCAGGCGGGCGGCCACTTCGTCCTGCGTGATGCGCTCGCCCGCGGCAAGGGAGCCGTCGCAGATGGCATCGAGGATGGTGTCGTACACCTGCTCGACCAGGGTCTTCTGCGGCTCGAGCGACTTGATGGGCATCACAGTCATGGCGCCTCGAATTGTTGCGGTGCAGTTTGACAGCCTCGGCCCCCAGCCGCGAAACTGAATTCTGTATACGGTATGCAAATTGCACAAGCCCCGCCGACCCGGTGACTTTCGCAAGGATTTCCATGAGCACTCCCCCGATCCGCGTCCTGCTTGCCAAGGTCGGCCTCGACGGCCATGACCGCGGCGTCAAGGTGGTCGCCCGCACGCTGCGCGATGCCGGCATGGACGTCATCTACTCCGGCCTGCACCGCACCCCGGATGAAGTCGTCGCCACCGCGATCCAGGAAGACGTCGACGTGCTCGGCGTGAGCCTGCTGTCGGGCGTGCAACTGACCGTGTTCCCCAAGATCTTCAAGCTGCTGGGCGAGCGGCAGGCCCACGACATCATCGTCGTGGCCGGCGGCGTGATGCCCGACGAAGACGTGGTGGAGCTCAAGAAGATGGGCGTGGCCGAGGTTCTGCTGCAGGACACGCCGCCGCAGGCCATCATCGACATGCTCACGCGCCTGGTCGAGCAGCGCGGACCGCGCTGACCTGCCTTGCTTTCACACCCAGTGCGCTGCCGCCCGCGGCAGCCTGGCCGGAGACAGCCGCGATGGCGATGATGGAACAGTGGTCCTTCCCGACCCAGTACGACGAGGCCTACCTGCCGCCGGCCGACAGCCGCTACTGGTTCCCGGTGCGCGAGACGATGCCGGCCGCCGAGCGCGAGCGCGCGATCCTCACGCGGCTGCAGGAGGTCTGTCGCTACGCCTATGAGAGCGCGCCGTTTTACCGACGCAAGTGGGACGAGGCGGGCTTTCACCCGAGCCAGCTCAAGACGCTGGAAGACTTCGAGTCGCGCGTGCCGGTGGTGAAGAAGATCGACCTGCGCAGCTCGCAGGCGGCGCATCCGCCCTTCGGCGACTACCTGTGCGTGCCGGACGAGGAGGTATTCCACATTCACGGAACCAGCGGCACCACGGGCCGCCCCACCGCCTTCGCCGTCGGCCGCAACGACTGGCGCACGATCGCCAACGCCCACGCACGGATCATGTGGGGCATGGGCATGCGCCCGGGCGACATGATCTGCGTGGCCGCGGTGTTCAGTCTTTACATGGGCAGCTGGGGCGCACTGGCCGGGGCCGAGCGCCTGCATGCACGCGCGTTCCCGTTCGGTGCGGGCGCACCCGGCATGAGTGCGCGCCTGGTGCAGTGGCTGCACACGATGAAGCCGGCAGCGTTCTATGGCACGCCGAGCTACGCGATCCACCTGAGCGAAGTGGCACGCGAGGAAAAGCTCAACCCGCGCGACTTCGGCCTGCGCTGCCTGTTCTTCTCGGGCGAGCCGGGCGCCTCGGTGCCGGGCGTGAAGGACCGCATCGAAGACACCTACGGCGCCAAGGTCTATGACTGCGGCTCGATGGCGGAGATGTCGCCGTTCATGAACGTGGCCGCAAGCCGAGAGAGCAACCAGGGCATGCTGTGCTGGCAGGACATCATCTACACCGAGGTGTGCGACCCGGTGAAGTTCCAGCGCGTGCCCTACGGCGAGCGTGGCACGCCGGTGTACACGCACCTGGAGCGCACCAGCCAGCCGATGATCCGGCTGCTCTCGGGCGACCTCACCCAGTGGGTCAACGAGGCGAACCCCTGCGGCCGCACCTATCCTCGGCTGCCGCAAGGCATCTTCGGCCGCATCGACGACATGTTCACGATCCGCGGCGAGAACATCTATCCGAGCGAGATCGACGCTGCGCTCAACCAGTTGCCGGGCTACGGCGGCGAACACCGGATCGTCATCACGCGCGACGCCGCGATGGACGAGCTGCTGCTACGGGTGGAACCAGCAGAGGGCCTGCATCGCAGCGGCAGCGAGGCGATCGAGGCGTTCCGGCGCGAGGTTGGCCACAAGCTGCAGACCGTGCTCGGCATCCGCACCAAGGTGGAGATCGCCGCGCCCGGCAGCATCGCGCGCACCGATTTCAAGGCGCGCCGCGTGATCGATGATCGCGAAGTGTTCCGCAGCCTCAATGCGCAATTGCAGCGCGGCACCTAGGCGGGCGGCATGAGCTACATACCGTCGCTGGCGCTGCTCGAACAAGTCGCTGCAGGCAACATCCGCGCGGCCGGGCGGATGATCTCGCGGGCGGAAATCGGCCTGGCCGAGGCCCGCCCCGCGCTGGCTCAGATCTACCGGCGCGCGGGACAGGCGCACGTCATCGGCCTCACCGGCGTGCCGGGCAGCGGCAAATCGACGTTGGTGGCACGCCTCACCGCCGCCTTGCGCGCGCGCGGCGCACGCGTGGGCATCGTCGCGGTGGATCCGTCGAGTCCGTATTCCGGCGGCGCGATCCTTGGTGATCGCATCCGCATGACCGAACTGGCCAACGACCCGGATGTGTTCATCCGCAGCATGGCCACGCGTGGCGCCACCGGCGGCATGGCCCGCGCTGCACTCGACGCGGTCGACATCCTCGACGTGGCCGGCTTTCGCACCATCATCATCGAGACCGTGGGCGTGGGCCAGGACGAGGTGGAAATCGCGCGGGCCTCCGACACCACGGTCGTCGTTTCCGCGCCCGGCCTGGGCGACGAGATCCAGGCGATCAAGGCCGGCATCCTGGAGATCGCCGACATCCACGTGGTGAGCAAGTGCGATCGTGACGATGCGAACCGCACCCTCACCGATCTGAAGCAGATGCTCACCCTGGGCACCCTCAGCGCCATGCAGGGCAAGCCGGCGTGGCAGGTGCCGGTGGTCGGCGTCAGCGCCTACACGGGTCAGGGCATCGACGACCTGCTGATGCGCATCGTCCAGCACCGCGACGTGCTTGCCGCCACCGATCTCGGCCTGCAGAGGCGGCGCCGCGTGGCCGCTTTCCGCCTGGAAAAGACGGCGCAGACGATGCTGCTCGAACGCTTTGCCAATGCGGCCCGCGACATCGCCCCGCCGCTGGCCGACACCCTCGCCTTGCGCGGCACCGATCCTTACGCCGCCGCACAGACCCTGATCGCACGAACGTTACGCAAGGAGTACGCCGATGACCTGGCTTGATCCGAACCTCACTGACAAGCTCCAGCGCGAGCGCGCGGACTGGGAAGCAAACGAAGTCGCGTCGTTCCTGAAGAAGCAGGCCGAACGCAAGGAACAGTTCTTCACAATCGGCGACTTTGCCGTCAAGCGGGTGTACACCGCCGCCGATGTCGCCGCCACGCCGGTCGAAGACATCGGCCTGCCGGGCCGCTATCCGTTCACGCGCGGCCCGTATCCGACGATGTACCGCAGCCGCACCTGGACCATGCGCCAGATCGCCGGATTCGGCACCGGCGAGGACACCAACCGGCGTTTCAAGTACCTGATCGCGCAAGGCCAGACAGGAATCTCCACCGACTTCGACATGCCCACGCTGATGGGCTACGACTCAGACCATCCGATGAGCGACGGCGAGGTCGGCCGCGAAGGCGTGGCGATCGACACGCTGGCCGACATGGAGGCGCTGCTCGCCGACATCGACCTGGAAAAGATTTCGGTGTCGCTGACGATCAACCCCACCGCCTGGATCCTGCTGGCGATGTACGTGGCACTGGCGGAGCAGCGCGGCTACGACCTCAACCGGCTGTCGGGCACCGTGCAGGCCGACATCCTCAAGGAGTACATGGCGCAGAAGGAGTACATCTATCCGATCGCGCCGAGCGTGCGCATCTGCCGCGACCTCATCACCTACAGCGCCAGGCACCTGAAGCGCTACAACCCGATCAACATCTCCGGCTATCACATCAGCGAAGCCGGTTCGTCGCCGCTGCAGGAGGCGGCCTTCACGCTGGCCAATCTGATCGTCTACGTCGAGGAGGTGCTCAAGACGGGCATGGACGTGGACGAGTTCGCGCCGCGGCTGGCGTTCTTCTTCGTCAGCCAGGGCGACTTCTTCGAAGAGGTGGCCAAGTTCCGCGCATTGCGCCGCTGCTACGCGAAGATCATGAAGGAGCGCTTCGGCGCCAGGAACCCGGACAGCATGCGGCTGCGCTTCCACTGCCAGACGGCGGCAGCCACGCTGACCAAGCCGCAGTACAAGGTCAACATCGTGCGCACCACGCTGCAGGCGTTGAGCGCCGTACTCGGCGGTGCGCAGTCGCTGCACACCAACGGTTATGACGAAGCCTTCGCGATACCCACCGAAGACGCAATGAAAATGGCGTTGCGCACCCAGCAGATCATCGCCGAGGAGACCAACGTCACCAACGTGATCGACCCGCTCGGCGGCAGCTACTTCGTCGAGGCGCTGACCACCGAGTACGAGAACAAGATCTTCGAGATCCTGAAAGAGGTCGAGGAGCGCGGCGGGGCGATCAAGCTGATCGAGCAGGGCTGGTTCCAGAAGCACATCGCGGACTTCGCCTACGAGACCGCGCTGCGCAAGCAGTCGGGCGAGAAGCCGGTGATCGGTGTCAACCGCTTCCGCGAGAACGAGGAGAAGGCCGACTTCGAGGTCCATCCGTACGACAAGACCACGGCCGACCGCCAGATCGCCCGCACCCAGCGCGTGCGGCGTGAACGCGACAACGCCAAGATCGAGCAGTTGCTGGAGCAACTGCTCGCCGTTGCCAAGGATGAGACGCAGAACATCATGCCGGTCACGATCGAACTGGTACGACACGGCGCCACGATGGGCGACATCGTGGAGAAGCTCAAGACGCTGTGGGGCACTTACCGTGAGACGCCGGTGTTCTGACGCAGCCACTCGAGTGGCGCGGCTTCGATGCGCCCATTTGGCTTCGCTGATCGACGAACGAGGGGCTACGCGGCCGCAACAAGCGCTGGCGAGTCTCGTCAGCGCAGCGTGGTCCGCGTGCTCCCGAGTCAGCATGAGTCAAGCCACTCGATTCCCTGTTCCATCCGGTGGCCGCTACGCGGCCGTCGGGGCTGAAAAGGCCAGCGCATGACGGCCGCTCCTCCACCGCTCACCGCCGACACCGCCGCCGGCGTCATCGCGCGCTGCCTGAAAGCGCGTGGCATCGACCGCGTGTTCGCGCTGTGCGGTGGCCACATCATGCCGATCTGGATGCGGCTGGACGCCGAAGGCATCGGCATCGTCGACGTGCGCGATGAGCGTGCCGCCGTCTACATGGCGCATGCCTACGGCGAACTGACCGGCCGCGTCGGCGTGGCGCTGGTGACCGGCGGACCCGGCGTGACCAATGCAATGACCGGCATCGCCAATGCGCATGTCGCCCGCGCGCCG
This sequence comes from Burkholderiaceae bacterium, assembly GCA_022843955.1. Classification (GTDB taxonomy): domain Bacteria; phylum Pseudomonadota; class Gammaproteobacteria; order Burkholderiales; family Burkholderiaceae_F; genus JALHMQ01. The sequence goes on along the minus strand of JALHMQ010000010.1, from coordinate 138,098 downwards.
GTGCTGGTGCTTTCCGGCGTGCCACCGCGGCCGCAGGAGAACCGCGGCGCGCTGCAGGACATCGTGCACACCGACCTGCTGCGTTCCATCACCCGCTACGCACGCACCGTGCGCGAGCCGGCGCTGGTGCTGCAGGAACTCGACGAGGCACTGGCGCGTGCCGCCGGCCACGGCGGCGAACCGGGGCCGGCCTACCTGGACTTTCCCACCGACACCTTGCGCGCGCCGGTTGCCGCCGCGGTGCTGCTGGACGAACACTTCCAGCCGCGCCCGCGTCCGCAATTGCCGCCTGATGCGCCATCGATCGAGCGCGCCGTCGAGATGCTGTGGAAGGCACGTCGGCCGCTCGTGATCAGCGGGCGCGGTGCGCGCGGCGCGGGCGACGCACTGATCGCCCTGCTCGACGCACTTGGCGCGCCTTATCTCGACACCGGCGAAAGCAAGGGCCTGGTGCCCGATGCTCACCCGTCGGTGGTGGCAGCGATGCGCGGCAGCGTGATGGGCGAGGCCGACCTCGTGCTCACCGTCGGCCGCCGGCTCGACTTCCAGCTCGGCTACGGCTCGCCCGCGGTGTTCGGCGGCGCGCGCTTCCTGCGCATCGCCGACACCACCGCCGAACTGCGCGACAACCGCCGCGGCGACGTCGAACTGCTGGCCTCGCCGCGGCTGGCGCTGGATGCGATCGTGCGGGCGGCGCAGGGCCGTGCGCCGGCGCTCGACCGTGCCTGGGCGCAGGCGCTGCGCCAGCGGCACGAGGAGCGCGCCGCCAAGCTGCGCGAGTCGATGCGCAACGCGCCTGACGGCGCCGACGGCCGCATGCATCCGAACCGGCTGCTCGCCGGTGTGCAACAGGCGATCGGCACCGACGCGATCGTCGTCGCCGATGGCGGCGACTTCCTGTCGTTCGCTCGCGTGGGCGTGTCATGCGCGACCTACTTCGATCCCGGCTCGCTCGGCTGCATCGGCATCGGCACCGGCTTCGGCATCGGCGCGGCGCTCGCCTGCCCGGGCCGCACGGTGGCGGTGTTGACCGGCGATGGCGCCTTCGGCTTCAACGCGATGGAGATCGACACCGCTGCGCGACACGGCATTGCGCTGCTGATCGTGGTCGCCAACAACGGTGCCTGGCAGATCGAGGTGCACGATCAGGCGACCACGCATGGCAAGGTGGTCGGCACCCGCCTGCAGCACGCCGACTACGCCGCCATGGCGCGCGGCTTCGGCCTGCACGCCGAACGGGTGGAACGCGCTGCCGACCTGCCCGCGGCCCTCGCGCGCGCCATGCAGGCGCTGCACGCCGGGCAGCCCGCGCTGATCGACGCGCTGGTGACCTCGGAGGCGGTGTCCTCCGACGCCAAGACCGGTCTGGCCTGGGTACCCGACCTGCAGCCACTCGCCGCGTGGGACGACGCCGAGCGACGCTGGCGCGCAGGCGGTGCGGCGGAACGCCGTGACGCCCCGTCGGTCTGACCTGCTGCGCTAACCTTGCACGGCTTGCTTTGATTGCCCTGATCGCTCGCGCCGCCCGGCCCCTGTGCCGGTCCCTGTGCCGGGCCCATGCCGGCGCTGCGCCCTTGCCTCTCTCTCGATGAACACTGCTGCCCTCAACGTTCTCCCCTACGGCGACGTGTCGCCGCAACTGGCCGGTCCGCTGCGCCACGCAGGCGCGGGCCACGCGATCGTCGGCCGCATCGTGCTCGGCCGTGATGCCTGGTTCGGCGCCGGTGCGGTGATCCGTGCCGATGGCCACCATGTCGCCGCTGGCGATGCGCTGCAGCTCGGCCGCGGCGCCAGCGTGCACATCGCGCACGACGTGTACCCGACCTTGATCGGCCACAACGTCACGGTCGGCCGCAACGCCGTGGTCCACGCCTGCACCGTGCAGGACGACTGCGTGATCGAGGAGAACTGCGTGATCCTCGATGGCTCGGTGCTCGCCCCTGGCGTCGTCCTGGAAGCCGGCAGCGTGGTCTACCCGCGCAGCGAACTGACCGCAGCCACGCTGTACGCGGGCAAGCCCGCCAAACCGGTGCGCGCGCTGACACCGGCCGAGATCGCCGCCCGCCGCGCCGCGCTGCGCGACCGCAACGAGGCTGACGCGCGCGACTGGCACGGTGCCGATGCCCAGACCGCACTCGCTGCGACGGCGTTCGTCGCCAACACGGCGCTGCTGCGCGGCCAGGTGATGGCGCAGGCCGACAGCAGCATCTGGTACGGCTGCCGCCTGGATGCGACGCGCGGCGAGATCCACATCGGCGCCCGCAGCAACGTGCAGGACAACTCGGTGCTCACCGCAGCCGCGGGCGGCATTCGCATCGGCGTCGACAGCACCATCGGCCACAACGTCACGCTGGCCGATTGCACCATCGGCGACCGCTGCCTGATCGGCATCGGCAGCGATGTGGCCGCCGGCACGGTGGCCGAGGACGACAGCTTCGTCGCCGCCGGTGCGGTCACCGCGCCTGGCCAGGTGCTGGGCAGCGGCTTCCTGTGGGGCGGCGCGCCGGCCCGCAAGCTGGCGCCGCTGGACGACCGCAAGAAGGCGCTCGTGCTGGGCACCATCGGCACCTACTGCGACTACGCGCGCGAGCTCGACCGTGCCCAGCGCGCCGCCCGCGACACGCGGTCGACATGAGCGCGCCGAGCCGCCCCAAGATCGAGTCCCCAAGCGCTCAGCGCGATGTTCGTCCGCCTAGCGCGCAGCGCGATGTTCGTCCGCCTAGCGCGCCGGGCGATGCTTATCCGACAAGCGCGCAGCGCGATGTTCTTCTGCCGAGCGCGCCGGGCCGCTCCCTGGCGCGCGTCCCGCAGCGGCAAGGCGCGAAGGCGGTGCCATGAGCGACCGGCTGCTGAAGTTCTTGTTCCATGGCGCGCCGGTGCGCGGTGAACTGGTGCAACTGGACGCCGCGTGGCAGCGGATGATCCAGTTCCACGACTACCCGGCACCGGTGATCGCGCTGCTCGGCGAAATGACCGCCGCGCTGGCGCTGCTGGCCGCCAACATCAAGTTCAACGGCGCCCTGACGCTGCAGGTGCATGGCGACGGTCCGGTGCGGCTGATGGTGGTGGAATGCCAGCCGGACTTCCGCCTGCGCGCCACCGCCAAGCTCGATCCCGACGCCGAGATCGCCGCCGACGCCAACATGCGCACCCTCGTCAATCAGCATGGGCAAGGACGCTGCGCGATCACGCTCGACCCGCGCGACCGCCTGCCCGGGCAGCAGCCCTACCAGGGCGTGGTACCCCTTGAAGGCGAGTCGATCGCCGCCGCACTGGAAAGCTACATGCGTCAGTCGGAGCAGCTGGACACGCGGCTGTGGCTGGCCGCCAACGGCGAGGTCGCCGCTGGCATGCTTTTGCAGCGGCTGCCGCAGGAAGGCGGCGCGGCCGGCAGCGCGCCGGTGGACGACGACGCCTGGCCGCGCGCGCAGATGCTTGCCGCCACGGTGACGCACGCTGAGCTGCTCGCGGTGGGCGTCGACATCCTGATGCAACGCCTGTTCTGGCAGGAGAAGCTGCAGCACGCGCCGCCCGCCACGCCGCAGTTCGTCTGCAACTGCTCGCGCGAGCGGATTGGCCGTGTGCTGACGTCGATGGGCCAGCCCGAGGTGGACAGCATCGTCGCCGAGCGCGGCGAGGTCGAGATCACCTGCGACTTCTGCAACGCCCGCCAGGTGTTCGACGCCGTCGATGTCGCCCAGCTGTTCGCCACCGGATCGAGCGATCCGGCCGCCGCGCCGCTGCGGCCGCACTGAGCAGGAGGCTCCTCATGCAGCGCGTCCTCATCATCGCCCTGACCACGGCATTGGCCGCCTGCGCCACGCCGCCCGATGGCAGCCGCATCCAGCGCCTGCCTGATACCTCGCCTCAGGTCACGCTGAGCGAGGACGAGCGGCATGCGCTGGTCGAGTTGAACGCCAAGCTGCTGGCTGATCAGGAGCGCACGCGGGCGCGCGACGAAGCACTCGCGGCGCAGCGCAGTGCGCCGCCACCGGTCTCGTTCGGCCTGAACTACGGCTGGGGGCCGGGCTGGGGCCACGGCTGGACGCATGGCTGGATGTGGACCGGCACGCGCTGGCTATGGCGACCACGCTGGGGCGTCGATCTGTGGGTGCCGCTGTCACCGTAACCAGGCCCGGTCGCCGCGGGTCACGGCGACGGCCGTGCAGCGCTCAGGCTGAGGCACCCTCGGCCTGCGACCAGGATTCCATCTCGCGCCGGAAACGAACCGCCGGCTGCGACGCATCGATCTCCACGTCGTCCCAGCGCACCGATTGAGCGGCAGCAACCGCGCGCTTGAGCCTGACCTTGTGCGCCAGCCCGAGCGGCAGCCCGCCGTCGCGCAGCGAGCGCGCGGCCGGCTGCAACTTGCCGTAGACGGTGAAGCCACCTTCGCCGTCGAGCATCTCGCCGGCCGCAAGATCGCGCTTGGCGGTGGCCACGACGTCGCCATGGAAGGCCACCGGCGCGCCGGTCGGTTCCAGGCGCAACCCCACGCTCGCCACGCTGATGCCCAACTCCAGTCCGATCAGGTGATACGGCTTGTACATCGCGGTGAAGCAACCGCTCGGATCGGTCACGAGGCCGTACTCCTTGAAGCAGCGCTCCACGTACTCGCTGCCGCCGGCGAAGGTCACGTAGACGCCCCAGCGCAGGTCGCGGAACACCGGGCGGCCGTCGCGCTCGACGCTGGAGATCACCTCCACCTGGCCGCGGTGCGTGAGCGCGCCGCCGTCGGCCTGCGGGCGCAACACGCGCGCGAGATCGTCCACGCCGCAAGGCGGAAAGCGCAGGCCATCGGGCACCGACAACCCGGTGGCGTTGGCGACCGCCGCCATCTCGATCGCGCTCTTGGTGCCATCGAGGAACGAGTTGAACATCTGCGCGTTCAGCCCGCCCAGGCGCGCGTCCTCGGCGGTGAGGCCGTAATGGCGCCAGACGGTATCGGGGGTCGAAACATGAAACTCGGGCAGGTACTTGGTGCCCTTGCCGGCAGCGATCACCTCGAAGCCCGCGGCGCGCGCCCAGTCGACCATCTCGCAGATCAGCGCCGGCTGGTCGCCATAGGCAAGCGAGTAGACGATGCCGGCCTCGCGCGCCTTCTTCGCCAGCAGCGGGCCGGCCAGTGCATCGGCCTCGACGTTGACCATCACGACGTGCTTGCGCTGCGCGCAGCACGCCAGCACGTGCGCAATCCCGGCTGCGGGCGAGCCGGTGGCATCGATCACGATGTCGACCGCATCGCTTGCGATCAGCTCGGCGCCGCTGTCGACGAAGCGAACCTGGGCCAGTTCCGCCTCGCTCCAACCGACCGTCGCCAGCGCCTGCCGCGCGCGTGCCGGATCGAGGTCGCCCACCGTCGTCAGCCGCATGCCGGGCGTGCGTCGCGCCTGCGACAGGTACATCGAGCCGAACTTGCCGGCACCGATCAAACCGACCCGCAGCGGGCTGCCGTCACGTTCGCGTTGCTGCAGCTTGGAAAAGAGGTTCATGCGTCTCCCGCACAGTTCGTTGTATCGCTGGCTGGTGCGCCGGACAGGCGCACTGCGATGACCTAGGGCGCTGCGGTGCCTGAGCGTGCAGGCGCGGCGGCATCGGCCGTGCCCGGCGCGGCCGGCGTCGGGCCTGGGCCGCTGCGCTGGAAGAACAGTTCGTCGGCGCGAAGCATGTTCAGATGCATGCGGGCGCGCTCCTCGATCGCCTCGCGGCCCTGGCGCAGGCTGTCGACTTCCGCGCCCAGCGCAGCGTTGCGCGAAGCCAGCTGGGCGTTGACCGCGTGTTGCGCCTCGAGTGACTTGCGAAGCTCGGCCACGCGCAGCCAACTGCCCTTGCCGAACCACAGCGGCCACTGCATCAGCAGCAGCAGCGCGGCGAGGGACGCAATCAGCAGACGCATATCAACGCCGCTGCAACAGCGCGGCAAGCGGAAGAAGCGCCGCCATCGCGATCGCCGTGATGAGGCCGATCGCCAACGGCTTCATCGCCTCGTCCCAACCGAAGTACTCGACTGCGTATGGCGACAGAACGCCGCCGAGGAGTCCGCACAGGCCACCGGCAAGCGGACCACGCCAGCCCGACCACGGTTCACGCCGAGTCTGCACCTGCTGCCCCACCCTCAGCGAAGGTTGTAGAACGCGCCTCGGCCTGGGTAGCTAGCAATGTCGCCGAGGTCTTCCTCGATGCGCAGCAGCTGGTTGTACTTGGCGACGCGGTCCGAGCGGCTCAGCGAACCGGTCTTGATCTGGCCGGCGTTGGTGCCGACGGCGATGTCGGCGATCGTGCTGTCCTCGGTCTCACCCGAACGGTGGCTGACCACGGCGGTGTAGCCGGCGCGCTTGGCCATCTCGATGGCCGCGAAGGTCTCGGTCATCGTGCCGATCTGGTTGATCTTGATGAGGATGGAGTTGGCAATGCCCTTGCTGATGCCCTCGCGCAGGATGCGCGTGTTGGTGACGAACAGATCATCGCCCACCAGTTGCACCTTCTTGCCCAGTGCCTGCGTCAGGTGCGCCCAGCCGTCCCAGTCGCCCTCGTGCATGCCATCTTCGATCGAGATGATGGGGTACTTGTCGACCCAGGTGGAGAGGATGCCGGTGAAGCCCTTGGCGTCGAGCGACAGGCCTTCGGCGCCTAGCTCGTACTTGCCGTTCTTGTAGAACTCGCTGGCGGCACAGTCCAGGCCCAGCGCGATCTGCGTGCCGGCTTCATAACCCGCCTTGTCGATGGCGTTGAGGATCAGCTGGATCGCCGCCTCGTGGTCCTTCACGCTGGGGGCAAAGCCGCCTTCATCGCCCACCGCCGTGCTCATGCCGGCATCGTGGATCAACTTCTTCAACGCATGGAACACCTCGGCGCCGTAGCGCACCGCTTCGGAGAAGGTGGGTGCGCCGATCGGGATGATCATCAACTCCTGCAGGTCGAGGTTGTTGTTGGCATGTGCGCCGCCGTTGATGACGTTCATCATCGGTACCGGCATCTGCATCGCACCCGAGCCGCCGAAGTAGCGATACAGCGGCAGGCCCGCCTCTTCAGCGGCGGCACGCGCCACCGCCATGCTCACCGCCAGGGTGGCATTCGCCCCCAGGCGCATCTTGTTCTCGGTGCCGTCAAGATCAATCAGCATGCGGTCAAGGAAGGCCTGCTCGTTGGCCTCCAGGCCCATCACCGCCTCGGAAATCTCGGTGTTGATGTTCTCCACCGCCTTGAGCACGCCCTTGCCCAGATAGCGGCCCTTGTCGCCGTCGCGCATCTCGATCGCTTCACGCGAGCCGGTGGAGGCGCCGCTGGGCACGGCGGCACGGCCCATCACGCCAGATTCGAGCAGGACGTCGCATTCGACGGTGGGGTTGCCGCGCGAGTCGAGGATCTCGCGGCCGATGATGTCAACGATTGCGCTCATGGTTCGATGGCTTCTCAGACATGGGTGAAGGGGATGTCAGGCCGGCGGCACGCCGTCGACCACGACCATGTTGAACGATTCGGTGGCGCCGGCACGCGCCTCGCGCGCCGCGCGGTACGACGCGCTGTCGTAAAAGGCCTTGGCGCGCGCATAGTCGGGAAACTCGAGAACCACCAGCCGGCTCGGCTGCCAGCCGCCTTCCAGCGTCTCGTGTCGGCCGCCGCGCACGATGAAGCGGCCGCCGGCGGCGGCAATCGCGGCCGGGCTCAGCGCCATGTACTGCTTGTACTGCTCCGGATCGGAGACCTTGACGTCGGCGATGACGTAGGCGGCCATGCGTGCCTCAGCTGAAGTCGTTTTCGATGAAGCCGTGCTTCTTGGTCGCGCGATCCAATTCGACCAGCGTTTCGAGCAGCGCCTGCATGCGGTGCAGCGGCACAGCATTCGGCCCGTCGCTCTTGGCGTTGGCAGGATCTGGATGCGTCTCCATGAACAACCCAGCCACGCCCACCGCCACCGCGGCCCGGGCCAGCACGGGCACGAACTCACGCTGGCCGCCGCTGCTGGTGCCCTCCCCGCCCGGCAGCTGCACCGAATGGGTGGCATCGAACACGACCGGGCAGCGGGTCTCGCGCATGATCGCCAGCGAGCGCATGTCGGACACGAGATTGTTGTAGCCGAAGCTGGCACCCCGCTCGCAGGCCATGAAGCGGTCTTCGGTCAGGCCCGCCTCCCGCGCGGCATCGCGCGCCTTGTCGATCACGTTCTTCATGTCGCCGGGCGCGAGGAACTGGCCCTTCTTGATGTTCACCGGCTTGCCGCTGATTGCGCAGGCGCGGATGAAGTCGGTCTGGCGGCACAGGAAGGCCGGGGTCTGCAGCACGTCGACCACGCCGGCCACGGTGGGGATCTCGTCCTCGGCATGCACGTCCGTCAGCACGGGCACGCCGACTTCCTTGCGTACGTCGGCCAGGATGCGCAGCCCTTCATCCATGCCCAGGCCGCGGAAGCTCCTGCCCGAACTGCGGTTGGCCTTGTCATAGCTCGACTTGTAGATGAACGGCATGCCGAGCGCCGCGGTGATTTCCTTGAGCCGGCCGGCGGTGTCGATCGCCATCTGCCGGCTCTCGACCACGCAGGTGCCGGCAATCAGGAAGATCGGCTGGTCGAGTCCCGCTTCGAAGTGGGCAAGTTTCATCTGACCCCCTGGGCACTAGGCGCCATCCCCCGGAGAGGGAAATCGCGCTTGGGGCAGCCCGGCGCGCTCATCAGGCGACCTTCTGCATCGGCGCTGACGGCGTCTCGCGCTGCTGGCGATGCACCAGGGCCGCCTCGATGAAGGCGCGAAACAGCGGATGACCGCCGCGCGGCGTCGACGTGAATTCGGGGTGGAACTGCACGCCGATGAAGAACGGATGCGCCGGCAGTTCCATGATCTCGGGCAGGTTCTCGCTCGGCGTGCGGGCCGACACCTTGTAGCCCTTGGCTTCGAGTTGCGGCACGTAGATGTTGTTGACCTCGTAGCGATGCCGGTGGCGCTCGGCTACCGCGGCGCCGTAGATGCTCGCGGCCAGCGTGTCGGGCTCGATCGGGCACTTCTGCGTGCCCAGGCGCATGGTGCCGCCCAGGTCCGAGCGATCAGTGCGCCGCTCGATGCGGCCGGTGTGGTCGAGCCACTCGGTGATCAGCGCCACCACCGGGTGCGGCGTGTCGGGCTCGAACTCGGTCGAGTTGGCGCCATTCAGACCGCACACGTTGCGCGCGAACTCGATCGTCGCCAGCTGCATGCCGAGGCAGATGCCCAGGTACGGCACGTTGTGCTCGCGCGCGTAGCGGATCGCAGCGATCTTGCCCTCGGTGCCGCGCTTGCCGAAGCCACCCGGCACCAGGATCGCATCCAGGTGCGACAGGTCGAGCGGCTTGCCCTCCTCGAGCGCCTCGGAATCGACGTACTCGATGCGCACCTTGGTGCGCGTGTGGATGCCGGCGTGGCTGAGTGCCTCGTTGAGCGACTTGTATGAGTCGGACAGGTCGACGTACTTGCCGATCATGCCAACACTGACCTCGTGCTGCGGATTCTCGAGCGCGACGACGAGCTTGTCCCAGGCCGACAGGTCGGCCGGCCGCGAGACCATGCCCAGCGCGAAGCAGACGATCTCGTCGAGACCCTGCTTGTGCAGCATGGACGGCACCTTGTAGATCGAATCCGCGTCCCACACGCTGATGACGGCGTTCATCGGCACATTGGAAAACAGCGAGATCTTGGCGCGCTCTTCCTCGGGGATCGGGCGATCTGCGCGACACAGCAGCACATCGGGCGAGATGCCGATCTCGCGCAGCTTCTGCACGCTGTGTTGGGTGGGCTTGGTCTTAAGTTCCCCAGCCATCGCGATGAAGGGCACCAGGGTCAGGTGCACGAAGCAGCACGAACCGCGCCCCAGGCGCAGGCTCATCTGGCGCGCGGCCTCGACGAACGGCAGCGACTCGATGTCGCCCACGGTGCCGCCGATCTCGACGATCGCGATGTCGGTCTTGCCGTCCCAGGCGGCGCGGGCGCCGCGCTCGACGAACTCCTGGATCTCATTGGTGACGTGCGGAATGACCTGCACGGTTTTGCCAAGGTAGTCGCCGCGGCGCTCCTTCTTGATCACCGACTCGTAGATCTGGCCAGTGGTGAAGTTGTTCACCTTCCTCATCTTGGCCGAGATGAAGCGCTCGTAGTGCCCGAGATCCAGGTCGGTCTCGGCGCCGTCTTCGGTCACGAATACTTCGCCGTGCTGGAACGGCGACATCGTTCCCGGATCGACGTTGATGTACGGATCGAGCTTGAGCAGGGTGACCTTGAGGCCGCGCGATTCGAGAATCGCAGCGAGGGAGGCGGCGGCAATGCCTTTTCCGAGTGAGGAAACGACGCCACCGGTGACGAAGACGTACTTTGTCATGGAGTCTTCCGCCCGCAGCGTGCAGAGGCGTTACCGGTAAATCGGCAGTATACCGAGGCGCCTGCGGTGGGCGCGGCCGATTCGTTGGTCGTCGCTAGCGCAGATCGGATACGGCAACGTAGCCTAAGCCGCGCGACTTGGCGACGTACATCGCGCGGTCGGCCGCCTCGATCAGCGCTTCCATCTGGGCCGCATCGCGCGGATACAGCGCGCCACCGATGTTGACGCCGACCCTCGTCTGCATCGTCGCCAGCGCGAAGGGCTGCGCCAGGTGATGGGCAATGGCGCTGGCGCGCTCGTCCAGCGAGGCTGAATGATCCACGTCCTCGAGGACGACGACGAACTCGTCGCCGGCCCAGCGGACCACCAGATCGCGGCTGCGCACCGCGCCGGCCAGGCGTTGCGCGACCACGCGCAGCACTTCGTCGCCGATCAGGTGACCGTAGGCATCGTTGAAGCGCTTGAATCCCGTGAGATCGAGGAACAGCAGGCCGAACGGTTGCGGCTGTTCGACGCGCTCGCGCAGGTGCTCGATCAGGCGCGAACGATTGGGAATGCCGGTCAATGCGTCGGTCTGCGAGTGCCGGACAGCGCGCTCCAGCTGCACGTCGAAGACCGAGGCGTCGCGCAGCGCAGCCAGCGTGAGGCGGTGGCCGTCAACGTCGAGCGACGACACCATGATGGTCACCGGCCGCTCGCTGCCGTCGCGCGCCAGCGCGCGCAGCACCGGCCGTCGGCCGATCAGCCGTGGGGTGCCGGCCGCCGGGAGCCGCGCCTGATGTCGACCGTGCGCCGAGCGAAAGCGCGCCGGGATCAGGCAATCGAGCGACTTGCCGCACAGGTCGCTGGCGTCATGGCCGAGCAGATCGGTGAGCGCGGCATTGACGGAAACGATCTGCCCGCCTTCGTCGACCGCGACGATGCCGTCTCCCAACGCATCGAGTACTGCCTGCAACGTGAAGAGCCGGTTTTTCATGGCATCCCCACGACCATCGTAGGGCGGCGCCATCGCGCGCGATTAGTGCAATCGGTCCGTGTTGCTTTTCTGGCTTAGCATCGGGCCGCCGCACGCCACCCCATGCCTCGTCCCCCTCGCCTGCCTCTGATCGACGCCCTGCGCGGCTTTGCCGTGGCGCAGATGATCGTCTATCACTTCATCTACGACCTGGCCTACTTCGACTGGCTGCAGCTGGCGATGAACCGCACCCAGCCCTGGGTCGGCTGGCGCACGGCGATCGTCACGCAGTTCCTGTTGCTGGTCGGCGTGAGCCTGGTCCTGCGTGCCACGCGCTACGCGGCGGAAGAAGGCAACGCGGGCCGGCGTGAATTCTGGCTGCGCTGGGTCCAGGTGGCGGGTGCGGCCGCGCTGGTTTCGGCCGGCAGCTGGTGGCTCTTTGGTCCGCGTTATATCTGGTTCGGCATCCTGCATTTCATCGCGGTCGGCCTCATCGTCGGGCGAGCCGCGTTGCCGCTGGGCACGTGGAACATTGCGCTGGGCGTCGTCGTGATCGTGGTCGGCAAGAGCTTCGTCGATCCGTTTTTCAATCCGACGCCGCTGAACATCTTCGGCTTCGCCTCAGGCAAGCCACGCACCGAGGACTATGTGCCGATCTTTCCGTGGCTCGGCGTGGTGCTGATCGGCATCGGTGTGGCCACGCTATGGCGCCAACGCGGCTTCGCGCTGTGGCCCGCGGTGGCCCGCCTCAATGCCGCCCCGCCGCGGCTGCTGCTGCTGCTGGGATCCTGGGCGCTCACCGTGTATCTGGTTCATCAGCCGATCCTGATGGGGTCGTTGTGGCTGGTGAAGGCGCTGCGGAGTGCACTCGGATAGGGATCTTCGCGTGGCGTGAGGCCTGCAGCCACTCCGGTTGCAAGGTGGCGTGATCGATGCGGAAACGGCGCGCCAGCACACGGCGCGCTTCGGCCAGGATCGCCGGCCAGTGCTCGATGTTGTCGACCAGCACGTGCGCCGAAAGGGCGTTGCGGCCAGGCACCATCGACCACACGTGCAGGTCGTGCACTGACTTGACCCCGCGCACCCGCGCCAACGCCCGACCGACCTCGGCGTAATCGACGCCGGCCGGCACGCTGTCGAGCAGCACGAGGGTGGTCTCCTTGAGCACGCCGAAGGTCGAGCGCAGGATCAGCGCCGCCACGAACATCGACAGCAGCGGATCGACGATCACCGGCCCGCCGAAGAAGATGATGGCGCCGGCGCAGATCGCCGCCAGCGAGCCGAGCAGGTCGCCCATCACGTGCACCAGCGCAGCACGCGTGTTGATGTTCTCGCGGTCGCGCGACAGCGACCAGGCAACCAGCACGTTGATGCACAGGCCCACGGAGGCGATGACGAAGACACCCAGTCCCTGGACCTCGACCGGATCGCGCAGGCGATCGATCGCCTCGTAGAAGATCCAGACCACCACCGCGATCATCGCCAGCGCGTTGACGAACGCGGCGATCACCTCCACCCGCGCCAGACCGAAGGAATGCCGGTCCGACACCGGCCGCCGCGCGATGACATTGGCGGCCAGTGCGAACAGCAGCGCGGCCGAGTCGGTGGCCATGTGGCCGGCATCGGCCAGCAGCGCCAGCGAGCCGGACCACAGGCCGCCCACCAGTTCGATCAGTGCATAGCCAAGCGTGAGGACAACCGCCACGGCCAGCGGGCGAGCCCCGGTGGGCCGCGACTGATGCGTGTAGTCGGAATCGCCCTCGTGGTGATGGCCGAGGTGATTACCGCCGTGGTGACTACCGCCCATCGCCGCTGCTGCGATCGTCGTCGCGTCGAACCGAGGGTTGCGGCGGCACCGTCGGCGCGGTGACCGCCCGGGGCCAGACGATCAGGCCACCACCAGATGCGATAGATGGACGTGGCAGCCGGTCTTCAGACGCACCTCGTCGGCGGTCACGCCCGGTGCAAGTTCGGTGGCGCGCAGGCCATCGGCGTTGACATCGAACACGCCCAGGTCGGTGACGAGCATGTCGACCACACCCACACCGGTCAGCGGCAGCGTGCAGTTCTGCAGGATCTTGTGCTCGCCGTTCTTGGCACAGTGCTCCATCAGCACCACCACGCGCTCGACGCCGGCCACCAGATCCATCGCCCCACCCATGCCCTTGACCAGCTTGCCGGGGATCATCCAGTTGGCCAGATCGCCCTTCTCGCTCACCTGCATCGCGCCGAGAATCGCCAGATTGATGTGACCGCCGCGGATCATCGCGAAGGAGTCGGCGCTGGAGAAGAAGCTGGAGCCGGGCAGCGCCGTCACCAGTTGCTTGCCGGCGTTGATGAGGTCGGGATCGACTTCGCTTTCGAGCGGGAAGGGACCGATGCCAAGCAGGCCATTTTCGGACTGCAGCATCACGTCCATGCCGGGCGGGATGTAGTTGGCCACCAGCGTCGGCAGGCCGATGCCGAGATTCACGTAGAAGCCGTCGCGCAGCTCGTGAGCGGCGCGGGCGGCCATTTCTTCCCTGGTCCAAGCCATGTCAGCACTCCTCAGACGAGCCTTCGATCGCTGCGCTCAGCGTCACCGCGGTCAAAGGCGTTGTGTTCACGAACGAGCGGGCCAGGCGGTCCCCCTCGTGTTCCCCCGCCGTGTGGGGTCTGCCGTCGTTACCGCTACTTGGCGCGCACGGTGCGCTGTTCGATGCGTTTCTCCGGCGTGCGATTGAGCACGATGCGCTGCACGAAGATGCCGGGCGAATGCACGTGGTCGGGATCGATGGCGCCGTTCTCGACGATCTCCTCGACCTCCACCACGGTGACCTTGCCGCACATCGCCACCACCGGGTTGAAATTGCGCGAGGTCTTGCGGAACACGAGATTGCCCTGCTGGTCGGCCTTCCAGGCCTTGACCAGCGAAAGGTCGGCGCGGATGCCGCGTTCCATCACGTACTGCTGGCCGTCGAACTCGCGGATCTCCTTGCCCTCGGCCACCACCGTGCCGACACCGGTCTTGGTGAAGAAGGCCGGTATGCCGGCGCCGCCGGCGCGCATCCGTTCTGCCAGCGTGCCCTGCGGCGTGAACTCCAGCTGCAGTTCGCCTGACAGGAACTGGCGTTCGAACTCCTTGTTCTCGCCGACGTACGACGAGATCATCTTGCTGATCTGGCGCGTGGCCAGCAGCAGGCCGAGCCCGAAGCCGTCCACCCCGGCGTTGTTCGACACGCAGGTGAGGTTCTTGACGCCGCTGTCGCGCAGCGCCGCGATCAGCGCCTCAGGGATGCCGCACAGGCCGAAACCCCCCACCGCAACCACCTGGCCATCCTTGGCAACGTCGGCCACCGCCGCGGCGGCCGACGGAAAGATCTTGTTCATGCGCGTCGCTTCCTCTCGCTCCGAAGTGTGTTGCTGCGCGCAATTCTAAGCCGCATCGGCCGATCCGGCGGTCACGCCGGTGCCGGTTGCACCCGGCGCCAGGCGAGCAGGTGACGCAGCACGATCGGCGCGACCGCCGCCGCCCCGATCAGCGTCGGCTGCAATCCCGGCACGATCAGGAGCACTGCCCCGAACACCGCCAGCCAGCGTTCCCACACCTGCATCCGCACCAGAAAGAAGTTCGACAGCGCCGCCGACAGCGCCACGATGCCGAGCGTGCAGCCGACGAAGGTCACCCAGAAGTCATACCAGGTGAAGCCCTTGGTGACGATCAACAGCGCCGGCGACAACACGAACACGAACGGCACCAGCACCTTGCCCAGGCCCAGCCGAAACGCGGTGTTGCCGGTGCGGAACGGATCGGAGTTGGCCATGCCGGCCGCCGCATAGGCCGCGATGCACACCGGCGGCGTGATGTCTGCCAGCACGCCGTAGTAGAAGACGAAGAAGTGGGCAACGATCGGCTCCACACCCAACTGCACCAGCGTCGGTGCCGCCACCGTGACCATGATCAGGTAATTGGCGGTGGTCGGAATGCCGCAGCCCATCAGGATGCACACCAAGCCCGTCATCACCAGTGCGGCCATCAGCATCACCGTCTGCTGGGAGGCTAGGAACGACGGCAGCACCGGCATCACCGTCTCGGAGATCGTCAGCGCTGCCGAGGTGATGATGTAGCTCACCTTGAAGCCGACCCCGGTCAGAGTCACGACACCGATCACGATGCCCACGGTGGCCGCTGCCGCGCCCACTGCCAGCGCGTACTTGGCGCCGGTCTCCAGCGTCTCGATCACGGTTCCCAGCGCAATCCGACCGCGGATGCCGAAGCCCCGCAGCGCGAACGGCGTGCCGACGAGCACGGCGAGGAACAGCGGCATGCCCAGGTCGTCGCCGAGGGTGCGTGTGACCAGCAACGCCAACACGCCGTGCAGTACCGCGAGGGCCGCGAGCCCACGCGCGGTGACGCCCTCCTCACGCGTGGTGAGGCCGACGATCAGGCAGGAGGTGATGCCAACGAACGCCGCCATGTACGGCGTGAAGCCGCTCACCAGGATCGTTACCAGCAGCACCAGCGGGATCAGTGTGGGCCAGCGCCGGCGCAGGCTGTCGCGCAGGTCGGGGAGTTCTTCGGCGGTCAGGCCGCGCAGGCCGCTGCGCTTGGCTTCGAAGTGCACCTGCATGAACACGCCGAAAAAGTGCATGAACGCCGGCACGATCGCCGCGATGATCACGGTCTGGTACGGCACCGCCAGGAACTCGATCATCAGGAACGCCGCCGCGCCCATTACCGGCGGCGTGATCTGGCCGCCAGTGGAGGCCGTGGCCTCGACCGCTGCGGCAAAGTGCCGTGGATAGCCGACCCGGATCATCATCGGGATGGTGAGCGAACCCACCGTCACCGCATTGGCCACCGACGATCCCGACAGCGTGCCGAACATCGCCGAGCCGAACACCGATACCTTGGCCGGTCCGCCCGCATAGCGGCCCGCCACTGCGGAGGCAACGTCGAGGAACAACTGCCCCAGCCCGATGCGGGTGGCCAGCACGCCAAACAACACGAAGTGGAAGACATAGGTCGCCACCACGCCGACCGCGATGCCGTAGATGCCTTGGCTCGTCAGGTAAAGGTGGTTGACGAGCTGGCTCCAGTCGTTGCCGCTGTGCCTGAGCAGGCCCGGAAAGGATGCGCCGAAGAGCGAATACAGCATGAAGATGCTGGCGATGATCGGCAGCGGCCAGCCCATCGAACGTCGCGTCGCTTCGAGCAGCAGCACGACCAGGATCGTCCCCATCACGACATCCAGGTTGCTCGGATTGCCAACGCGAAACGCAAGGTCGTCGAAAACGTACGGGATGTAGAGCACCGACGCGGCGATCGCCAGCCCGAGCAGCCAGTCCACCAGCGGGATGCCGCCAGGTGCCAGCCACGAGGCCGGCCGCTGCACGCCCTGCCCACGCTTGCTGAACGCGAACACCAAAAAAATCAGGCCGAGGACGAACGCCAGGTGGACACCGCGATGCGTGGTCTCGCGCATCAGACCGAAGCCGGCGGTGTAGTAATGGAAGACCGAGAGCGTGACCAGCAGCCACTTGATGATCACCGTGGCCGGCGGCACCGACGGCCGGAAGCGCATCTCCGGATCGAACTTCTCTTCGAGTTCCTGCAGCTTGGCGTCATCCAGGTGGAGCACGGCGGATGCTGCCGGAACCGGCGGCGAAGGCGGGACTGCCATGGCGGCGCAACCTCTAGGTGGTGCGTGATCGGCGGCGCGCGTCGAGACGTTGATCGAGCGGACGCGCGCGCGCGATGTGGGCGATGAAGAAAAAAGGGCCGGCAGCGCAGCCGGCCCTTGGCAACCCGTGACGCGAGCCGGGGTGGCCTTACTTCAACAAGCCCTGTTCCTTGTAGAAGCGCTCGGCGCCCGGATGAAACGGGATGCCGGCGCCGGCGATCGCGTTCTCACGCGTGATCGCCTTGCCCTTGGCGTGACCGGAGTCCAGCAGCTTGCGCGTGTTGGCGTTCCACAGCGCCTTGGTGATCTCGTAGATCAGGTTGGCGTCCTGCTTGTCGGAGGTCACCCACTGCGCGCCGACGGCGAGTGTCTTGGCTTCAGCCACGCCCTTGTAGGTGTTGGCCGGGATCGTGTCGACCGCGAAGAAGCCGTACTGCGCGCGCATCTTGTCGATCTCGGCGCCGGTGATCGACACCAGTTCGATGCCGGCACCGCTGGCCGCCAGCTCGGCAATCGCGCCGGCCGGATAACCGCCGACGAAGAAGAACGCGTCGAGCCCGCCGTCGCGCACCTTGTCGCCCGCCTGATTGGGCTTCAGGTACTCGGCTTTAACGTCCTTGTCGGTCATGCCGAAGGCACCCATGATGATGCGCGCGTCAACCAGCGTGCCGGAGCCCGGCTCGTCCAGCGACACCCGCTTGCCGCGCAGGTCGGCCACGCCGCGGATGCCGGCGCCCTTGCGTGCCACCAGGTGGATGCTCTCCGGATACAGGTTGGCGATGAGGCGCACGCCCGGCACCTTGGTCTTGCCTTCATACACGCCGGTGCCGCTGAAGGCCCAGTAGGCGACGTCGGACTGGGTGAAGCCGGACTCCATGCTGCCGCCGGCGATCGCGTTGATGTTGGCGACCGAGCCGTTGGACGCGACCGCCGTGGCGACCAGCCCCGGCACGCCGCAGCTGCCGCCCTGATCGCAGGGGCGCGAGCCTGGTGCATTGGAGATCGCGTTGGCGATCAATCCGCCCACCGGGTAGTAGGTACCGGCAGTGCCGCCGGTACCGATGCGGAAGAACTTGATGTCCTGCGCGAATGTCGCCGTGGGCAGCGCACTGCCCCCGATGACGCCGAGTGCGCCCAGTGCGAGCGCAAGAGTGTGGATGCGGGACAGCCAGCGGGGTTGCTTCATGGTTTTCTCCTTCGGACCGCGATATGGGCGCCTCGTGAACGGGCGCGCTCGAAACAGGCGAGCACGTTAGTCGCTCGGCAAGCAGCCTGTAAAGGAGGCTGCGCGTCTATCTGCCGGGACCCGAGCCAACCGTTGCGAAATCGAGTCTGCCTTCAGGCCGCGGTCAGCCCGTCTTCGGCCCATATTCGGCCCGTGCTCGGCCCGTGCTCGGCCCGTGCTCAGCCACCTCAGCACGTGCGCCGCGCTCAAGCGCCTGATCGACCGCGCGCGGCGGTGCTGCCGTCAACCCGCCGCGCGCAGCACGCGGTCGGTGTCCTGGCCGACGCTCGGCGCCGGCACCTGGGTCTCGGCCCGCCGCAACGCCGCGACCACCGGCACCGGCAGCGCCGGCAGCACGTGGCCGGGCAGCGCCACCTCGCGCGCAAACACGTCGCGCGCCAGGAAGTGCAGGTCTCGCACCGCCTCTTGCAATGTGCGCACGACGGTGCAGCAGGTCTCCGCGCGTTCAAGCAGCGCCTGCCACGCAGTGGCGTCGCGCGCTGCCACGCAGTGGCTGACGGCGTCCATCGTGGCGTGCGGATCGCGCGCATCGTCGCGCAGTGCTGCGGGCACTTCAGCGAGTTCGCAGAAGGTGTGCCAGAACTTGTCTTCGAGCGCCGCCACCGCAAGGTGGCGGCCATCTGCGGTGCGGTAGATGCGGTAGCGCGGTGAGCCACCCGACAGCTGCTCGGCGCCGGCGCGCGGCCAGGCACCGGTGCCCTGCCCCATCGCCAGGCCCCAGAACATAAAGGTGAAGAGGTTCTCCGCCATCGCGATGTCGATGCAGCATCCCTGCCCGGTGCGATCGCGCTGGCGCAGTGCAAGCAGGATGTTGACCACGGCCGGGTAGGTGCCGGCGCCGATGTCAGCCACCAGCGCGGGCGGAATGCCGGGGGCGCCGTCGCTACCCGCCGTCAGTCCGAGCAGGCCGGCACGCGCGGCGTAGTTCAGATCATGGCCCGCTTCATGCGCGCGCGGCCCGGTCTGTCCGTAGCCGGTGATCGCGCAATAGATGATGCGTGGATTGCGCGCCTGCCAGGCAGCGGGGCCGAGAAGGAGCCGATCCATCACGCCCGGGCGAAACTGTTCTAGCACGATGTCGATGGTGGGTGCCAGCGCCAGCAGCCGGTCTGCCGCGCCGGGCGTGCGCAGATCGACCTCGATCGCCTGCTTGCCGCGGTTGAGCAGTGCGAAGCTGCCACCCATGCCCTCCAACTGCGGTGGATAGCGGCGCATGTCCTCGCCGCCGGGGCGTTCGACCTTGATCACCTCGGCGCCGGCCTCGGCCAGGATCAGGCTTGCCAGCGGCCCGGGCAGCAGCGTGCTGAAGTCCAGCACGCGAACGTCTTGCAGCGGCAGCATCGCCGGCCTCGCGCTGCGTGGCCGATCAGCTCACGCTCAGGCCGTCGTCGGCGGCGATGATGGCGCCGTTGATGAACTGCGATTCCTCCGCCACCAGCATCAGCAGCAGCGAGTCCAGATCGGCCGGTGTGCCGACGCGTTTGCGCGGCAGCATCTGCATCAGCTTGTGGCCCTGCTCGCTGTCCCAGTGCTCCTGGTTCATCTCGGTGCGGATATAGCCGGGGCAAATGGCATTGACGTTGATGCCGTAGCGGCCCCATTCCATCGCCTGCGCACGGGTCATGTGCACCACGGCGGCCTTGGTCATGCAGTACACGCCGATCTGCGACAGCACCTTGAATGCGGCGACGGAGGCGATGTTGACGATGCGCCCGCGAAACGCCTGCTGGCTCTTGGAGCGGGCGATCATCCGCTTGGCCACTTCCTGTGCGCAGAAGAAGGCACCCTTCACGTTCGTGTCGAACATGTAGTCGTAGTCGACCGGACTGACTTCGGTCAGGCGGCCCACGGTCGATACCCCGGAGTTGTTGACGAGGATGTCGATCGGACCGTTTTCCTCTTCGATCTTGGCCACCGCCGCCGCGATCGATCCCAGGTCGGTCACGTCCATCGGCACCACGTCGGCGGCCCCGCCCGTCGACTCGATTTCCGCACGCAGCTCCTTGAGCCGCTCCACGCGGCGCGCCGTCAACACCACCAACGCACCATTGGCGGCCAGCACGCGAGCAAATTGCGCACCCAGGCCGCTTGAGGCGCCGGTGACAACCGCGATCTTCTCTTTCAGATTGGTCCGCATCGAGACATCCCTCCAGTCTTGATTCGATGATCGCACATAGAATCGAGCGGTCCTTGACCGGGCCGGCGGGGCCGGTACGCCACGCCACCCACGCCGTCGACTGCAGGGCGAACGACCATGCGCGTGCTGTGCGAGGTTGCACGGCATGCACGCCAAGATGCACTTTGGAGGAAACGATCGAATGGACGTGATCGAGCGCGAAGCGATGGAGTACGACGTCGTCATCGTCGGCGGCGGACCATCGGGTCTCGCTGCGGCGATCCGCGTCAAGCAGTTGGCCGCCGAGCAAGGCAAGGAGGTCGGCGTCTGCGTGCTCGAAAAGGGTTCCGAGATCGGCGCGCACATCCTGTCGGGTGCGGTGATGGACCCGATCGCGATCAACGAACTCGTGCCCGACTGGAAGGAACGGGGCGCGCCGCTGAACAGCCCGGTCAGCGAAGACCGCTTCCTGTTCCTCAAGGAGGCCGGCGGTTCGTTCGCGCCGCCGCATGCGCTGCTGCCCAGTTGCTTCCATAACGACGGTTGCTACGTCGTCAGCCTGGCCAACCTGGTGCGCTGGCTCGGCCAGCAAGCGGAAGCGCTCGGCGTGGAGATCTTTGCCGGCTTCGCCGCCGCCGAGATCCTGTACGCCGACAACGGCGCCGTGAAGGGTGTGGCAACCGGCAACCTGGGCGTCGGCAAGGACGGCCAGCCGACTGAAAATTTTCAGCCGGGCGTCGAACTGCACGGCAAGTACACCTTCTTCGCCGAGGGTGCCCGCGGGCACCTGGGCAAGCAGTTGCTGGCCCGCTTCAAGCTGATGGAGGGCCGCGATCCGCAGACCTGGGGCACCGGCATCAAGGAAGTGTGGGAGATCGATCCGGCCAAGCACAAGGATGGTCTCGTGGTCCACACCGCAGGCTGGCCGCTCGACAGCAGCACCTACGGCGGCGGCTGGATGTACCACTTCGAGAACCACCAGGTGTCCATTGGTCTGGTGGTCGGGCTCGGCTACACCAACCCGTACCTGGAACCTTTCCAGGAGTTCCAGCGCTGGAAGACGCATCCGCAGATCCGCTCGTTCCTCGAGGGCGGTAAGCGCGTTGCGTACGGAGCGCGCGCCATCAATGCGAGCGGACTTCAGAGCCTGCCGAAACTGGTGTTCCCGGGCGGCGCCCTGATCGGCTGTGATGCAGGCTTTCTCAACGCGCCGCGCATCAAGGGCTCGCATGCGGCGATCAAGAGCGGCATGCTGGCAGCGGACGCGGCGTTCGACGCGGTGGTGAATGGCCGCAGCCAGGACGAGTTGGCTGCCTACCCCGCTGCGTTCGAGTCAAGCTGGCTGCACGATGAACTGCACCGCGCGCGCAACTTCAAGCCGTGGCTGGACAAGGGACTGGGCTTCGGCAGCGTGATGTTCGGCATCGACCAGCATCTTTTCCGCGGCAAGGCGCCATGGACCCTGCATCGCCAGCAGGCCGACTTCGAGAAGTTGCTGCCGGCGGCGCAATGCACGCCGATCGAGTACCCACGGCCGGACGGCACGATCACCTTCGACAAGTTGTCGTCGGTGTACCTGTCGAACACCAACCACGAAGAGAATCAGCCGGCGCACCTGACATTGAAGGACGCCAGCGTTCCTGCCGCGGTGAATCTGCCGCGTTTTGCCGGCCCCGAGGCACGCTACTGCCCAGCCGCGGTCTACGAGTACGTGAAATCGGACAGCGGCCAGGACAAGCTGCAGATCAACTTTCAGAACTGCGTGCACTGCAAGACCTGCGACATCAAGGACCCGGCGCAAAACATCGTCTGGGTGGTGCCGGAGGGCGGCGGCGGGCCGAACTATCCGAACATGTAAGTCCGAACGCGCGCTGCGCTTGCGAGGCAGCGTTTCTGGCTCGATGGTCGGCGTGCCTCAGGCCGGCACGCCGCGCCGGCCGGCGAGATACTCGTCGAGCCAGTAGCTGCCGATCAGCGTCTTGACGTCAGTGATCTCGCCGCTGGCGATGCGGCGCCTGAGTTCGTCGTGTGTCGCAGCGAACACTTCGAGAACTTCGCCGGCATCGTTCTGACCGCCCACCTGACGCAGGCCGCGCGCGAGAAACACCTCGATCTTCTCGTTGCAGTAGCCAATGGCGTTATGAAAGCCGCCGAGGTAGACCCAGGTGTCGCCCACATAGCCGGTCTCTTCGCGTAGTTCGCGCTGGGCACAGGTCAGCAGGCCTTCACCGGGATCGATCTTGCCCGCCGGGAACTCGACGAAACCGCGGCGCAGCGGGTAGCGGTACTGGCGTTCGAGCACGACCTGGCCGTCAGCGAGCAGCGGCACCACCATCACGGCACCGGGGTGCAGCATGTACTCGCGCGGGGCCAGGTGACCATCGGGCGCGCGGACCCGGTCCTTGTAGATGCGCAGGAAGTCGCCGGCAAACGCGAGGCTCGACTCCAGCGTCTCCTCGGCCAGCGGATCCGTGCCGTCGGCGGGCGACGACCAGGGGTCGCGCAGCGTCACTCAGCCACCGAGCGTGCGGATCATCGCGCTGGTGCACAGCGCCAGCAGGTACTGCGGAACGATGCCCAGCACCAGCACCATGGCACCGTTGAAAGACAGTGCGACGCGCATGTCCTGCGCAGCCACGATGGGCCTCGCCATGTCATCGGCCGACGGCTCGTCGAAGTACATCGTCTTGACGATGCGGATGTAGTAGTACGCGCCGATCAGCGAGAACATCACCGCCACCACCGCCAGCCACACCATGCCGGTCGTGAGCCCGTTGCCGAGCAGCGCCTGCAGCACCACCAGTTTGGCGTAGAAGCCGACAGTCGGCGGAATGCCTGCCAGCGAGAACATCATCAGCAGCATGACGAACGCGTACCACGGGCTGCGCTTGTTCAGGCCTTTCAAGTCAGCGATGTTCTCGCACTCGAAACCCTCGCGCGCCAGCAGCAGCATCACGCCGAAGGCGCCCAGCGTGGTCAGCGCATAGGTGAGCACGTAGAACAGCGCGGCGCTGTAGGCATTGGCGGTGGACAGCGTGCTGCCGCCCACCACGCCCGAGAGCATCGCCAGCAGCATGAAGCCCATCTGAGCGATGGTCGAGTAGGCCAGCATCCGCTTGAAATTGGTCTGCGCGATCGCGGTGAGATTGCCGATCACCAGCGACGCCACCGCCAGCAGGATCAGCATCTTCTGCCAGTCCACCGCCAGCGGCAGCAAGCCCTCCACCAACAGCCGGAACGTGATTGCGAACGCTGCCAGCTTGGGCACCGAGCCGATGAAGGCGGCTACCGGCGTCGGCGCGCCGTGGTAGACGTCGGGCACCCACATGTGGAACGGCACCACGCCGAGCTTGAACGCCAGCCCGGCGACGACGAACACCGTGCCCAGCACCAGGGCAGCGCGGCTGACCGTGCGGCCACCGGCGATGTTGCGCGCCATCTCGTTGATATCGAGCGTGCCGGTGGCGCCATACAACATCGACATGCCGTACAACAGGAAGCCCGAGGCCAGGGCTCCGAGCACGAAGTACTTCATCGCCGCCTCGGTGGCGCGGCCGTCGTCGCGCCGCAGCGCCACCAGCGCGTACATCGACAGCGCCTGCAGTTCGAGGCCGAGATAGACCACCAGCAAGTTGTTGGCGGAGATCATCACGAACACGCCGAGCAGCACGAACAGCGTCAGCGTGAAGATCTCGCCCTTCCACAGGCCGCGATCGCGCGCGTAGCCCTGCGCGTACACCAGCATCAGGCCGACGCCGAGCGTGGCGAAGAGCTTCAGCAGGTTGGCCATCGGATCGGTCACGTACATGCCGCCGAAGGCGTACTGCACGAGGTCGTTGTCGAGGAAGAACCAGCAGATCACCGCAGCGCCGGTGAGCGTGGCCAGCGTCAGCCCATAGGTGACGTTGCGTCGCGCGTCGGAGATGAACAGGTCGATCACCAGCACGGTGCAGGCAGCCACCAGCAGGAATATCTCGGGCGCGGCAGCGAAGAGGTTCAGGTTGTCCATGATCGTCCGCGCCCCCTACTGTGCGAGCGCAGCCGCCGGGGCGGCGGGCAATTTCGATTGCGCCACGTGCAGCAGCAGGTCGGCCACCGAGGCATGCATGAGGTCGGTGAACGGTTTGGGATACAGGCCCATCCACAGCACCGCCACCGCGAGCATGCCGAGCACGATGAACTCGCGGGCGTTGATGTCCACCAGTTCGCGCACGCGCTGATTGGCGATCTCGCCGAAGATCACCCGCTTGTACATCCACAGCGAGTAGGCGGCGCCGAGGATCAGCGTGGAGGCGGCCAGCATGCCGATCCAGAAGTTGTACTTGACCGCACCCAGGATCACGTAGAACTCGCCGACGAAACCGCTGGTGGCCGGCAGGCCGCAGTTGGCCATGGCGAACAACATCATGAAGGCGGCGAACTTCGGCATCGTGTTCACCACGCCGCCGTAGTCGGCGATATTGCGGCTGTGCATGCGGTCGTACATCACGCCGATGCACAGGAACATCGCGGCGGAAATGAAGCCGTGGCTCACCATCTGCACGATCGCGCCTTCGACGCCGATCTGGTTGAAGATGAAAAAGCCCAGCGTGACGAAGCCCATGTGCGCGATCGAGCTGTAGGCCACGAGCTTTTTCATGTCGGTCTGCACCAGCGCCACGAAGCCGACGTAGACCACCGCCACCAGCGACAGGGAGATGATGAACCAGTCGAGTTCGCGCGCGGCATCTGGCGTGATCGGCAGCGAAAAGCGCAGGAAGCCGTAAGCGCCGAGCTTGAGCATGATCGCCGCCAGCACCACCGAGCCGCCGGTGGGCGCCTCGACGTGCGCATCGGGCAGCCAGGTATGCACCGGCCACATCGGCACCTTGACCGAGAAGGCGGCAAAGAACGCTAGGAAGAGCAGGATCTGCGCGGTCAGGCCGATCTTCGTGGTGCGCCAGGTGGCCAGATCAAAGCTGCCGCCCGAGGCGTAGTACAGGTACACCAGCGCCACCAGCATCAACAGCGAACCGGCGAGCGTGTACAGGAAGAACTTGAACGCCGCGTAGACGCGGTTCTGCCCGCCCCAGATGCCGATGATGATGTACATCGGGATCAGCGTGGCTTCGAAGAAGATGTAGAACAGCAGCGCGTCGGCAGCAGAGAACACGCCGATCATCAGTCCGGACAGGATGAGGAAGGCGGCGTAGTACTGCGACACGCGGCTTTCGATCACCTCCCAGCCGGCGATCACCACGATCACCGTGGTAAACGCGGTGAGCATTACGAACCACACCGACAGGCCATCCACGCCCAGGTGATAGTGGGCGTTCAGCCGCTCGATCCACATCGCCTTCTCGACGAACTGCAGGCTCGCCTGCGCGGCGTCGAAACCAGTGATGAGCGGCACGGTGACCAGCAGCCCGAGCAGGCTGCCCACCAGTGCGAGCGTGCGCACCAGCGGCGCGGCGCGGTCGCGGCCGGTCGCGAGGATCAGCATGCCGGACAGGATCGGGATCCAGATGGCCAGACTCAGCCAGGGTGTCGTTGCTTGCATTTTTCTTCTTGGCTCCGACCTCAGCGCCCGACCAGACTGGGCCAGACGTACGGCAAGGTCAGGAAAACGAACAGCACGACGGCGATGCCGACCAGCATCGCAAAGGCGTAGTGATAGATGTAGCCCGACTGCAGGCCGCGTGATAGCACCGCTATCCAGCCCACCAGCTTGGCGCTGCCGTTGACGGCCAGGCCGTCGATCAGCATCTGGTCGCCGGCTTTCCACAGGCCGCGGCCGAGCAGGCGGGCGCCGCCCGCGAACACCACCTCGTTGATGCGATCGAGGTAGTACTTGTTGTCGAGCAGCCGATACACACCGGCGAATCGCTGCTTGATGGCCGCCGGAATGTCCGGACGCAGCAGGTAGAAGTAAGCCGCGAGCAGCACGCCGGCGAGCATGAGCACGAACGGCGCGGTGACGAAGCCATGCAGGCCCATCGCGACGGCGCCGTGATAGCTCTCGCGCAGCGAGGTCATGGCCGGATGGCGGGCGGCGTCGACGAAGATGACATTCTTGAAATAGTCGCCAAAGAGCATGGCGTCGATGGCGACAAAGCCGATCACCAGCGACGGGATCGCCAACAGCACGAGCGGAATGGTGACGACCGCCGGTGACTCGTGCGGTGGCCCGCCGTGGTGGTCGTCGTGGCCATGGTGGTCATCGTGCTTGGCGGCGTGATGACCGTGACCTGAATCCGCGTGCGTATCGAAGCGCGGCTTGCCGTGGAACACCAGGAAGTACATCCGGAACGAATAAAAGGCGGTGATGAAGACGCCGATCAGCACCGCGAAGTAGGCGAATCCGCTGCCTGGCACGGTCGAGGCGCCGGTGGCGATGATGATGTTGTCCTTGGAGTAGAAGCCGGACAGGAACGGCGTGCCGATCAGCGCGAGCGAGCCGACCAGCGAGGTGATCCAGGTGATCGGCATGTACTTCCACAGGCCACCCATCTCGCGGATGTCCTGCTTGTGATGCATGCCCATGATCACGCTGCCCGCCGCCAGGAACAGCAGCGCCTTGAAGAACGCGTGCGTCATCAGGTGGAAGATCGCCGCCGAGTACGCGGAAGCACCCAGCGCCACCGTCATGTAACCCAGCTGTGACAGCGTGGAGTACGCCACCACGCGCTTGATGTCGTTCTGAACGATGCCCAGGATGCCCATGAACAGCGCGGTGATCGCGCCGATCACGATCACGAACGACAGCGCGGTGGTGGACAGCTCGAACAGCGGCGACATGCGCGCCACCATGAAAATGCCCGCGGTCACCATCGTCGCGGCGTGGATCAACGCGGAGATGGGCGTGGGGCCTTCCATCGAATCGGGCAGCCACACGTGCAGCGGAAACTGCGCACTCTTGCCCATCGCACCGATGAACAGACAGATGCACACCACCGTGATCAGCATCCAGTCGGTACCGGGCAGCGTCTGCTTGACCAGCGTGTCGGCGGCCTTGAACACGGTCGCGTAGTCGAGCGAGCCGACGAAGGCGTAGATCAGGCCGATGCCGAGGATGAAACCGAAGTCCCCCACCCGGTTGACGAGGAACGCCTTGAGGTTGGCATAAATGGCGGTCGGCCGCGTGTACCAGAAGCCGATCAGCAGGTACGACACCAGGCCCACGGCTTCCCAGCCAAAGAACAACTGCAGGAAATTGTTGCTCATCACCAGCATCAGCATGCTGAAGGTGAACAGCGAGATGTAGGAGAAGAAGCGCTGGTAACCCGGATCGTCCTTCATGTAGCCGATGGTGTAGATGTGCACCATCAGCGACACCGAGGTGACCACCAGCATCATGGTCGAGGTGAGCGAGTCGATCAGGAAGCCCACCGCGAGCGTCATGTCGCCCACCGTGGCCCAGGTGTAGAGGTTGCCGTTGAAGGTGTTGCCGGCCTTGACGTCGTTGAACACCACGACCGAGGCGATGGTGGCCACCAGCACGCCGAAGATGGTGACCGTGTGGCTGCCGGCTCGACCGAGCAGCTTGCCGAACAGGCCGGCCAGGATGGCGCCGGCCAAGGGCGCCAGCGGCACCAGCAGGTAGATCTTCTGCATGCTCGTCATGTCAGCAACCGCCCCGCGGTCAGCACGTGCCGGCGCATCCCATCGGGGGCAGCAAACGAGGCGGACGTGGAAGTTCGCATCGTCAGCCCTTCAGCGCGTCGAGCTCGTCGACATTGATGGTCGACAGGTTGCGGAACAGCACCACCAGGATCGCCAGTCCGATCGCCGCCTCTGCAGCCGCCACGGTGAGGATGAAGAAGACGAACACCTGACCATGCAAATCGCCCAGATAGTGCGAAAAGGCGATGAAGTTGATGTTCACCGCCAGCAGCATCAGCTCGATCGCCATCAGCAACACGATCAGGTTCTTCCGGTTCAGGAAGATGCCGATCACGCTGATGGCAAACAGCAGTGCGCCGACGCCGAGGTACCAGGACAGGGAAACCATCTGGGCCGCTCCGTGCTACTTCTTCTGCTCGCCGGCTGCGCCGGCGATGCCGTTCTTGGCGGTGGCGGCAGCGTCCTGCCGGTTGTCGGTCTGCGCCGCCATGCTCACCAGGCGCACCCGTTCGTCGCGCCGCACCCGCACCTGCTCGCTTACCACCTGCGACTTGCTGTCCTTGCGCTCGCGCAGCGTCAACGCGATCGCAGCGATGATCGCCACCAGCAGCAGGCACCCGGCGATCTGCAGCGGATACACATACGCGCTGAAGGTCAGGTGACCGAGCGCCTCGATATTGTTGACATTCGCCACGTTGGGGCCCGGCTCGCGCATCGACTGCCAGCGTCCCTGGAACAGCACCAGCGCCAGCTGCAGCGTGATCAGCACCGCCACCAGTCCCGCCACCGGCAAGTGCTTCCAGAAGCCCTGGCGCATGCGGTCGATGTGGATGTCGAGCATCATCACCACGAAAAGGAACAGCACCATCACCGCACCCACGTACACCAGCACCAGCACGATCGCCAGGAACTCCGCCTTCAGCATCATCCACAGGCAGGCCGCAGAGAAGAAGGCGAGCACCAGGAACAGCACCGCGTGCACCGGGTTGCGTGCCGTCACCACGCGCACCGC
Source organism: Burkholderiaceae bacterium (assembly GCA_022843955.1). Classification (GTDB taxonomy): domain Bacteria; phylum Pseudomonadota; class Gammaproteobacteria; order Burkholderiales; family Burkholderiaceae_F; genus JALHMQ01. Next base: position 109,163 of record JALHMQ010000010.1, on the reverse strand, counting down.
GGAGAACAGCATCACTCCGGAGAAAACAAGGAAGAGATAGGTATTGGCGTCCATGGGAAGCGTCAGGTGGAATGCAGTGGCATCGGTCCGCTGTCGACCGGATTCATGACCGCACCAACCACCTTCCCTCCGTTGTTCTCGTTGTTGCGTCGGTCCGGGCAGGGCCCGGGCCGTCTTTCGGGGTGCTGCTAGCGATAGCGGGCGTCAGCCTCGCGCGCTGCTGCGATGTCTTTTTCGTACCGGTCGCCAATGGCGAGCAGCATGTCCTTGGTGTAGTACAGGTCGCCGCGCTTCTCGCCGTGGTACTCGAGCATGCTGGTCTCGACGATCGAGTCCACCGGGCAGCTCTCCTCGCAGAAGCCGCAGTAGATGCACTTGGTTAGGTCGATGTCGTAGCGCGTGGTGCGGCGCGTGCCATCGGCGCGCTTTTCGCTTTCGATGGTGATCGCCAGTGCCGGGCAGACCGCCTCGCACAACTTGCAGGCGATGCAGCGTTCCTCGCCGTTCGGATAACGGCGCAGCGCGTGCAGGCCGCGAAAGCGCGGCGACATCGGCGTCTTCTCTTCCGGGTACTGGATCGTGATCTTGCGGGCGAAGAAGTACCTGCCCGTCAGCGCCATGCCCTTGATGAGCTCCTTCAGGAGCAGGCTGCCGAAAAACTCCTTGATCGTTTCCACGTCAGGCCTCGATCGAAAGCGTTGTCGGCATCGACTGCGACACCACGGCGGGCGGCGCCGGGGTCGACTTCCAGATGTTCCACGGCGTCTGCATCCACACGGCAACCACGATCAGCCAGACCAGCGTGATCGGGATGAACACCTTCCAGCCCAGCCGCATGATCTGGTCATAGCGATAGCGCGGGAACGAGGCGCGGAACCAGATGAACATCGACACCACGACGAACACCTTCAGGAACAGCGACACCCAGTTGATCAGCGAGTCGACCAGCGGCGGAAAATCCACGCCCAACAGGATCTCGAGATTCACCGGCGGCGCCCAGCCGCCGAGAAACATGATCGTCGCCACCATCGACAACAGGATCATGTTGGCGTACTCGCCGAGGAAGAAGACGGCGAAGCTCATGCCCGAGTACTCGACCATGTGGCCGGCGACGATCTCGCTTTCGCCTTCAACCACGTCGAACGGATGGCGGTTGGTCTCGGCCACGGCCGAGACCACGTAGATCACGAACAGCGGCAACAGCGGCAGCCAGTTCCATGACAGGAAGGTCCAACCGCGATCGGCGAACCAGCCGGCATTCTGGCCGTTGACGATGCCGGTCAGATTGAGCGTGCCGGCCACCAGCAGCACGGTCACCAGCACGAAGCCCATCGCCAGCTCATAGCTGACCATCTGCGCCGCCGCGCGCATGGCACCGAGGAACGCGTACTTCGAATTCGAGGCCCAGCCGGCGATGATGACGCCGTACACGCCGACCGAGGTGATCGCCATGACGAACAGCAGACCGGCATTGATGTCCGCAAGCACCAGGCCCGGGCCAAACGGAATGACTGCCCAGGCCGCCAGCGCCGGCATCAACACCATCACGGGTGCGATGTAGAACAGTGAGCGGTCGGCCTGCGCCGGCGTGATGACTTCCTTGAAGATGAGCTTCACCGCGTCGGCGATCGGCTGCAGCAGGCCGAACGGGCCAACGCGATTCGGACCGACGCGGATGTGCATCCAGCCGATCATCTTGCGTTCCCAGTACGTCAGGTACGCCACGCACAGCAGGATCGGCAGCAGGACCGCGATGATCTTGGCGAGCGTCCACAGCACCTGCTGCTGCGTCGGGATCGCGTAGACCCACTGCATGATCGCTTCCATCACGCGCGCTCCAGGGTGATGGCGCCGTACATGGGGCCGAGCGTGCTGGTGGAGGCATGCCCGGCCGGCACGCGCACCACGCCGTCGGGCAGGCGCTCGTCGACCGCGCACTCGAGCAGCGCGGTGGCCCCGCCCTGGCGGGCGCGCGCCTTGTCGCCGGGCGCGAGGCCGGCGCTGGCCAACGTCGCCGCATTGGCGGTCAGGCGCGGCGGTCGCGCGTCAGCGGTCATCTGCAGCGACTCGGCACGGCGTACCAGCGGGTCGGTGAAATAGATCGGCACGTCGGCCACGCGCTGCAAACCGGCCGATGGCGGCGGCAGAGTCAGCGCTGCCTCGATGCGACCCGACAACTGCTCGGGTCCGATCGGCGGCAGCGCGGCGCGCACTGCCTCGGGCGTATCGAAGTCGAACCCGGGCACGCCCAGTTGCGTGCCGAGCACGCGCAGCACCTTCCAGCCCGGGCGCGCATCGCCGAACGGCCGCACCGAACCATTGAAGGTCTGCACGCGACCCTCAGCGTTGACGAAGGTGCCGGAGGTCTCGAGAAACGGGGCGATCGGCAGGATGACGTCGGCGTACTCGAGTGCGCCGTTGCGATAGGCCGAGCAGGCGATCACGGTGTCGGCGGCGGCAAGCGCCGCCAGGGTGGCGGCGGCGTCCGCCGTGTCGTACTCGGGTTCGAGGTTCCACAGCAGGTAGGCGCGGCGCGGCTGCTCGATCATCGAACGCGCGTTCAATCCGCCCGCGGTCGGCCGCGCATCCACCAGGTAACCGCCCACGCTGTTGGCGCTCTCACCGAGAACGCCAAAGACGGCGCCCGTCGCCCGCGCAATCCACTGCGCAAAGGCCTGGATCTGCGCGGCCATCGGGCATTGCACGGCGGCGTTGCCGAGCAGCACGGCGACCTGCTGTCCGCTGGCGAGACTGACGGCAATCCGCCGCGCACCCTCGCCTGCCTGCACGCCGGACAGCGGCGCCTCGATCCCCTTGAGCTGCGCCACCGCGGCCGCCATCTCGGCCAACGTCTGCAGCCACGCCACCGGCGACACGATTGCCTTGGCGACCACCGGCATCAGCAGGTCATCATCGACCGCATGCAGCACGCTCACCTGGCAGCCGCGCTTGGTGGCGGCGCGCAGGCGCGCGGCGAGCAGCGGATGGTCCTTGCGCAGGTAGGCGCCGATCAGCAGCGCGCGATCGAGGTGATTGACCTGCGCGATCGGCATGCCGAGCCAGGGCGCGCCCTGGCGCGTGGCGTCGGCCGAGAAATCGCACTGGCGCAGGCGAAAGTCGATGTTGTCGCTGCCAAGGCCACGCATCAGCCGACCGAGCAGGAACAATTCCTCCAGCGTCGCGTTCGGTGCGGCCAGTGCGCCGATCGCGGCGGCGCCGTGCTCGCCCTTGACTTGCGTCAGGGCATGGGTGACGTAGTCGAGCGCGTCGGCCCAGTCGACTTCCTTCCACTGACCACCCTGCTTGATCATCGGCCGTGTAAGCCGGTCGGCGGCGTACAGGCCCTCGTAGGAGAAGCGATCGCGGTCGGACAGCCAGCACTCATTGACCGCTTCGTTCTCCAGCGGCAGCACGCGCAGCACGCGATGGTTCTTCACCTGCACGATCAGGTTGCTGCCGAGCGCATCATGTCCCGACACGCTCTTGCGGCGCGACAGTTCCCAGGTGCGCGCGGCATAACGGAACGGCTTGCTGGTGAGCGCGCCCACCGGACACAGATCGATCATGTTGCCGGACAGCTCGTGATCCACCGTCTTGTCGACGAACGACAGGATCTCCGAATGCTCGCCGCGCCCGGCCATGCCCAGTTCCATCTGACCGGCGATCTCCTGGCCAAAGCGCACGCAGCGGGTGCAATGGATGCAGCGGGTCATCTCCTCGGCGGAGATCAACGGGCCCAGCCCCTTGTGGAAGACGACGCGCTTGGCCTGGTCGTAGCGGCTCGAGGAGCCGCCGTAGCCGACCGCCAGATCCTGCAACTGGCACTCGCCGCCCTGGTCGCAGATCGGACAGTCGAGCGGATGGTTGATCAGCAGGAACTCCATCACCGACTTCTGCGCCTGCTTGGCCTTCTCGCTGGCGGTGCGCACGATCATGCCCTGCGTCACCGGCGTGGCGCAGGCCGGCAGCGGCTTCGGCGCCTTCTCCACTTCGACCAGGCACATGCGGCAGTTGGCCGCGATCGACAGCTTCTTGTGGTAGCAGAAGTGCGGCACGTAGATGTCGAGTTTGGCGGCAGCATCCATCACCATGCTGCCTTCGAGCACCTCGACCTTCCTGCCGTCGATCTCTACTTCGACCATGGCGTCAGGCGCTCCTCGTGTACGCGACCGCTGCACGGTCGCAAGCGCACTCGGAGCGATCGGTCAGGTGCGCAAACTTCTGGCGGCCAGGCGCCTGCGCGCATGTCAACGGCAACGAGAAGGCAGTCGCGTGCCTAAGCATCAGACGTACTCCGGCACCAGGCAGTGCCCGTGCTCGATGTGGTGCTCGAACTCCGAGCGATAGTGCTTGATGAAGGCCCGCACCGGCATCGCCGCGGCATCGCCGAGCGCGCAGATAGTGCGACCCTGGATGTTGTCGGCCAGCGAGTTCAGCAGATCGAGGTCTTCCGGCTTGCCCTGCCCGTGTTCGATCCGATGCACCACGCGATACAGCCAGCCGGTGCCCTCGCGGCACGGCGTGCACTGGCCGCAAGATTCCTCGTAATAGAAGTACGACAGCCGCTCCAGACACTTGACCATGCAGCGCGTCTCGTCCATCACGATCACCGCGCCCGAGCCGAGCATCGAGCCCGCCTTGGAAATGGAGTCGTAGTCCATGTCGCAGGCCATCATCACGTCCGCTGGCAGCACCGGCATCGACGACCCGCCGGGAATCACGGCCTTCAACTTTTTGCCGCCCCGCATGCCGCCAGCCAGTTCCAGCAGCTTGGAAAACGGCGTACCCAAGGGAATCTCGAAATTGCCCGGGCGCTCGACGTCACCCGAGATCGAGAAGATCTTGGTGCCGCCGTTGTTGGGCTTGCCCAGCGTCAGGAACGCATCGCCACCGTTGTTGATGATGAACGGCACCGCGGCGAAGGTCTCGGTGTTGTTGATCGTGGTCGGCTTGCCATACAGGCCGTAGCTCGCCGGAAACGGCGGCTTGAAGCGCGGCTGGCCCTTCTTGCCTTCTAGCGACTCGAGCAGCGCGGTTTCCTCGCCGCAGATGTAGGCGCCGTAGCCGTGCGCGGCATAGAGGTTGAACGTGAAGTTCGACCCCATGATCCCCTGACCCAGGTAGCCGGCGGCCAAGGCTTCATCGAGCGCCTCCTGGAAGCGCTCGTAGGTCTCCCAGATCTCGCCGTGGATGTAGTTGTAGCCGGCGGTGATCCCCATCGCGTACGCGGCGATGGCCATGCCCTCGATCACGATGTGCGGGTTGTAGCGCAGGATGTCGCGATCCTTGAACGTGCCGGGCTCGCCTTCGTCCGAATTGCAGACCAGATACTTCTGGCCCGGGAACGTGCGCGGCATGAAGCTCCACTTCAACCCGGTCGGAAAGCCCGCACCGCCACGCCCGCGCAGCGCCGACTTCTTCATCTCGCCGATCACGGCGTCCGGCGTCATGTGCTCGGTGAGGATCTTGCGCAGCGCGCTGTAGCCGCCGCGCGCCTCGTAGTCCTTCAGGCGCCAATTGCTGCCGTCGAGCCCGGCCAGGATCACCGGGTTGATATGACGGCCGTGAAAGCAGCTCTGGGCGCTCATTTGCTCGCCTTCAGTTCATCGACCAGCACATCGAGCTTGTCGTTCGCCATGAAGCTGCACATGCGGTGGTTGTTGACGAGCAGCACCGGGGCATCGCCGCAGGCGCCCATGCACTCGCCTTCCTTCAATGTGAACTCGCCATCGGCGGTCGTCTCATTGAACGCGATGCCCAGTGTCTTCTGCAGGTGCGCGGCCGCGCTGTTGGCGCCGGACAGTGCGCACGGCAAATTGGTGCACACGGTGATCTTGTGGCGGCCGACCGGCGCCAGGTTGTACATCGTGTAAAAGGTCGCGACCTCGTACACCGCGATCGCCGGCATGCCCAGGTAGTCGGCGACCTCCTGCATCAGGTCCTTGCTCAACCAGCCGTGCTCGGTCTGCGCGATGGTCAGCGCGGCCATCACCGCCGACTGGCGTTGTGCGGCCGGAAACTTGGCCGTCTCGCGGTCGATCCGGCGCAGCGCGTCGGGCGACAGCAGTTGGGTGGGTTGCGGAACAGCGCTCATGGTTATCGATCGATCTCGCCGAACACGATGTCCTGCGTGCCGATGATGGTGACGGCATCGGCGATCATGTGGCCGCGCGCCATCTCGTCGAGCGACTGCAGGTGGGCAAAGCCGGGCGCGCGGATCTTCAGGCGGAACGGCTTGTTGGCGCCGTCGCTCACCAGGTAGATGCCGAACTCGCCCTTCGGGTGCTCCACCGCGGCATAGGCCTCGCCCGGCGGCACATGAAAGCCTTCGGTGAAGAGCTTGAAATGGTGGATCAGCTCTTCCATGTTCGACTTCATTTCAACGCGCGACGGCGGCGCCACCTTGTGGTTGTCGGTCATCACCGGCCCCGGGTGATTACGCAGCCATTCGATGCACTGCTTGATGATGCGGTTGGACTGCCGCATCTCTTCCACGCGCACCAGGTAGCGGTCGTAGCAGTCACCGCTCTTTCCGATGGGCACGTCGAAGTCGAGCAGGTCATACACCTCGTAGGGCTGCTTCTTGCGCAGATCCCACTCGACGCCTGAACCGCGCAGCATCGGACCGGTGAAACCCATCGCCAGCGCACGCTCGGGCGTAACCACGCCGATGCCGACCAACCGCTGCTTCCAGATGCGGTTGTCGGTGAGCAGCGTTTCGTACTCATCGACGTACTTGGGAAAGCGGTTGGTGAACGCCTCGATGAAGTCGAGCAGCGAACCCTGGCGCGTCTCGTTCAGCCGCGCGATCTCGCGTGCGCTGCGGAATTTGGTCAACGCGTGCTGCGGCATCGCGTCCGGCAGATCACGATAGACGCCGCCCGGGCGGTAGTACGCGGCGTGCATACGCGCGCCCGACACCGCCTCGTACATGTCCATCAGGTCTTCGCGCTCGCGGAATGCGTACAGAAAAACCGCCATTGCACCCACATCAAGCCCGTGCGCGCCGATCCACAGCAAGTGGTTCAGCAGGCGCGTGATCTCGTCGAACATCACGCGGATGTACTGCGCGCGCAGCGGCACTTCCAGACCGAGCAGCTTCTCGATCGCCATCACGTAGCTGTGCTCGTTGCACATCATCGACACGTAATCGAGGCGGTCCATGTAAGGTACCGACTGGATGTACGTGCGCGTCTCGGCGAGCTTTTCGGTTGCTCGGTGCAGCAGGCCGATGTGCGGGTCGGCCCGCTGGATCACCTCGCCGTCGAGTTCGAGCACCAGGCGCAATACCCCGTGGGCCGCCGGGTGCTGCGGACCAAAATTGAGCGTGTAGTTCTTGATGTCGGCCATGATCGCTAGCGTCCCTGGCCGTAGTTCTCTTCACGAATCACCCGCGGCACGATCTCGCGCGGCTCGATCGACACCGGCTGATAGATGACGCGGCGCTGCTCCGGGTCGTAGCGCATCTCGACATGGCCCGAGACGGGAAAGTCCTTGCGAAACGGATGGCCGACGAAGCCGTAATCGGTGAGCAGGCGACGTAGGTCAGGGTGCCCCTCGAACACGATGCCGTACAGGTCGAAGGCCTCACGCTCGTACCAATTGACCGCCGACCACACGTCGACCAGCGACGCGACCATCGGCAGTTCATTGTCCGGGCAGAACGTGCGCACCCGCACGCGGGCATTGTTGGCCACCGACAGCAGGTGAAGCACGACGGCAAAACGGGCGCCTTCCCACTCCGCTTCGCCGTAGCTCATGTAGTCCATGCCGCACAGATCCACGCATTGCTCGAAGCGCAGACGCGGGTCGTCACGCAAAGTGATGCAGGCGGCCAGGTAGTCCTGCGCCTTCACTACGATCGTGACTTCGCCGAGAGCGACGGCGGTGCCGACGATCGCATCGCCCAGCGCCGCCTTCAGGTATTCAACGAGAGTCTCGAGGTGCGTCATCGCAGTCAGCGCGCGATCGTGTTGGTGCGACGGATCTTGTTCTGCAACTGGATGATTCCGTAGATCAGCGCTTCGGCGGTCGGCGGGCAGCCCGGAACATACACATCCACCGGCACGATCCGGTCACAGCCACGTACCACCGAATAGCTGTAGTGGTAATAGCCGCCGCCATTTGCGCACGAACCCATGCTGATCACCCAGCGCGGCTCCGCCATCTGGTCGTACACCTTGCGCAAGGCGGGCGCCATCTTGTTGCACAGCGTGCCGGCGACGATCATCACGTCGCTCTGGCGCGGACTCGGGCGGAAGAAGATGCCAAAGCGGTCGAGGTCATAGCGGGCAGCACCGGCATGCATCATTTCGACCGCGCAGCAGGCCAGGCCGAAGGTCATCGGCCACAACGAGCCGGTCTTGCTCCAGTTGATCAGCTTGTCGACACTGGTGGTGACAAAGCCTTCGTTCAGTACGCCGTCGATGCTCATTTCACTGCTCCGCGCCGCATTGTGGTCACCGGTGTGCCGTGACGCCGATCATTCCCAGTCCAGCGCGCCTTTTTTCCACTCGTAGATGAAGCCAACCGTCAGGATCCCAAGAAAGACCATCATCGACCAGAAGCCCACGCCCCATGCGGGAAGGTCGTTCAAGATCACTGCCCATGGGAAGAGAAAGGCGATCTCAAGGTCGAACAGGATGAACAGGATCGCCACCAGGTAGTAGCGCACGTCAAACTTCATGCGCGCATCCTCGAAAGCCTCGAAGCCGCACTCGTACGGTGAGAGCTTTTCAGGGTCCGGCCGGTTGGGTCCGAGCAGCGAGCCAATGATCAGCGGTCCGGCGCCGACGGCCAGTCCCACCAGGATGAACAGCAGGATTGGCAGGTAGGTGTCGAGAGTCACGTGCGTGGCCTTGTCGAATGCCGGCCTAGCGGCCAAGAAGCAAACCTTGTTGCCGGACAACGTTGCCAGTAGAAGCTTGCACAACGCTGACATGTCCGCGCGTTGCAGTCGGATCGCCGCGTCCGTGTTGCTTGGGGCGGCGCCCCGCGGCAGCGACGGCATGACATTGCTCGACGCGCGGGAAAATCGAACGGTGGTGCCCACGGAGCGACTCGAACGCTCACGGCTTGCGCCGCCACCCCCTCAAGATGGTGTGTCTACCAATTCCACCACGTGGGCAAAGCGCAGGGATTCTACTCGATTCGCCTGCGCTAACCCTGAGCAACCAGTGCAGGAACGCACCGGGATCAGGGTCTCGTCGGGGGTATCACTTCGGGATGTCGCCTGCCTTGCCAGACGAGCTCGGCGCTGCCGGAATCGGGTCGGCTGCAGGCGCTGGTGCCGGCACAGGTGAGGTGCCAGGCGCAGATGACGGCAGCTCAACGCGGTCCTTGCCGTCCTTCATCGTGCCCATCACGCCGCCCGGTGCACTGGCCGGCACGCGCTGGGAAGTGGCGGTAAATGCCAGCCCCATGGTTGCCACGAAGAAGACGGTTGCCGCCGCAGCCGTGCTGCGCGACAAGAAGTTTGCGGACCCGGTGGCACCGAACAGGCTGCCCGAGGAGCCGCCGCCGAACGCCGCACCCATGTCGGCGCCCTTGCCATGCTGCAGCAGCACCAGGACGATGGTGGCGATCGCGCTGATCGACATGACGACGATCAGCAGCGTGTTGATCATTCCCATTTGCTTCTCCTATTCAATTTCGGTTCGGCGAGCGCGACTCGTGTCAAATCAGGTCGCGGCACAGATCGCCAGAAAATCCTTGGCCACCAGCGATGCGCCGCCGATCAGCCCGCCGTCGATATCCGGCTGGGCAAAAAGCTCGGCGGCGTTTGACGGCTTGACGCTGCCGCCATAGAGCAGGCGCGTCGCCTGCGCAGCGGACGCATCGACTGCCGCGAGCCGCTTCCGGATGGCCGCATGAACCTCTTGCGCTTGCGCCGGCGAGGCCGTCTTGCCGGTACCGATCGCCCACACCGGCTCATACGCCACCGCCCCTGCAGCCAGTTGCGCCACCGTGCAACACGCCAAGACGGCGTCGAGCTGCGCATGGACCACGTCGAGCGTGAGACCAGCCTCACGCTCGGTCAGCGATTCGCCAACGCACACGATGGGCTTCAAGCCCATCGCTATGGCGCGTGCCGCCTTCGCGGCCACCAACTCACTGCTTTCCCCATACAACGCACGTCGCTCTGAATGGCCGACGATCACCCAGCCGCAACCAAGATCGGCGAGCATCTCGCCCGCCACCTCGCCGGTGAAAGCCCCCGGCGCGTGGTCGCTCACATTCTGAGCGCCAGCCGCAGCCGAGGTTCCAAGCAAACCGTCGATCACCTGCGGCAGGTAGACGAACGGCGCGCATACCACCACGTCGCAGCCGGGCGACGCCGCGGCGCGATACTCGGCCAGCCACGCGGCATGCACCGCATGGCTGCCATTCATCTTCCAGTTCGCGGCTACCAGATGTCGACGCACGATTGAGTTCCCAGAAAGGTCGCGGATTCTAAGTGGCGTTGCCGGTCGCCGACTGCGGCCGCGGCACGGTGGTAGCAGCATCACTGACGGCGAGCACCAGCTTGCCGATGTGCTGGCTGGTCTCCATCAGCGCATGCGCCTGCGCGGCCTCATCAAGCGTGAAGGTCTTGAACAGCATCGGCCGCAGGCGACCCGCCTCGAACAGCGGCCACACGATGCCGCGCAATCGAGCGGCGATCGCCGCCTTGAACTGAACGCTGCGCGGACGCAGCGTGGAACCGGTGACAGTGAGCCGGCGGCGCAGCACGGCGCCAGCGTTGATCTCCGCCTTGGCGCCGCCGAGGGTGGCGATGATCACCAGGCGGCCATCGTCGGCCAGGCATTCCAGCTCGCGCGGCAGGTAGTTTCCCGCCACCATGTCGAGAATGACGTCGACACCACGGCTGCCAGTCGCCTCCTTGACCACGACGACAAAGTCCTCGGTCTTGTAGTTGATGCCGCGTGCAGCGCCCAGAGCCTCGCAGGCACGTGCCTTGTCGTCGCTGCCGGCAGTCGCATAGACGGCATGACCGAGTGCGGTTGCCAGTTGGATCGCAGCGACACCGATGCCGCTTGTTCCGCCCTGCACCAGCAGGGTCTCGCCGGGACTCAGATGCGCCCGATCGAACACGTTGCTCCACACCGTGAAGTACGTCTCGGGCAGCGCAGCCGCCTCGGCGAACGACAGCCCGCGCGGCACCGGCAGCACCTGCGCCGCGGGCGCGACACAGAACTGCGCATAGCCGCCGCCCGCGATCAACGCGCAGACCGGATCGCCGACCTGCAGGCCGGTGCCGTCGAGATCACCACTTTCAATGACGCCGGCGACTTCGAGCCCAGGCAGGTCGGACGCGCCCGGTGGCGGCGCATAACCGCCCTTGCGTTGGAGCACGTCCGGCCGATTGACGCCGGCCGCGTGCACGCGGATCAGCACTTCCCCGCTGCCGGCCAGCGGCAACGGGCGGTCGCACGGCCGCAGCACATCGGGGCCGCCCGGTTCGCGGATCTCGATCGCCTGCATGGTTGTCGCGGTCATGGGGATGCGTTGCTCAGGATGCAATTCGGGCGCCGGACCCGGCCGATCGTTGTCGGCCGTGCATCGGCGCCCGCGGTCGCGACAGCGTTACTGCACCGGCGTCGCTTCCGCTGCGGCCGCCTTCATCGACAGCCGCACGCGGCCTTTCTCGTCAGCCTCGATCACCTTGACCTTCACCTGCTGGCCTTCCTTCAGGTAGTCGCTGACGGCATTGACCCGCTCGTTGGCGATCTGCGAAATATGCAACAGGCCATCCTTGCCCGGCAGCAGCTGCACGATCGCGCCGAAGTCCAGCAGGCGCAGGACGGTGCCGTCGTAGACCTTGCCCACTTCGACTTCCGCCGTCAGCTCGCGGATGCGGCGCTCGGCTTCCCGTCCCTTGTCCAGGTCCACGCTGGCGATGGTGATGGTGCCGTCGTCCTCGATGTCGATCTGCGTGCCGGTCTCTTCGGTCAGCGCACGGATCACCGCGCCACCCTTGCCGATGACGTCGCGGATCTTCTCGGGGTTGATCTTCATCTTGATCATGCGCGGCGCGTGCGCGGACAACTCATTGCGCGGCGTGCCCATCGCTTCCTGCATCTTGCCCAGGATGTGCATGCGGCCTTCCTTCGCCTGCGCGAGGGCGACCTGCATGATTTCCTTGGTGATGCCTTCGATCTTGATGTCCATCTGCAGCGCGGTGATGCCGGTGGCCGTGCCTGCCACCTTGAAGTCCATGTCGCCGAGGTGGTCCTCGTCGCCGAGGATGTCGGTCAGCACCGCGAACTTGTTGCCTTCCTTGATCAGGCCCATCGCCACGCCGGCCACATGCGCCTTGACCGGCACGCCGGCATCCATCAGCGCCAGGCAGCCGCCGCACACCGAGGCCATCGACGATGAACCGTTGGACTCGGTGATCTCAGAGACCACGCGCAGCGAGTAGCCGAATTCCTGCTCGGACGGCAGCACCGCCAGCAGCGCGCGCTTGGCCAATCGACCATGGCCGACTTCGCGGCGCTTGGGCGTGCCCACGCGGCCGGTTTCGCCAGTGGCGAACGGCGGCATGTTGTAGTGGAACATGAAGCGGTCGCGGAACTCGCCCATCAGCGCGTCGATGATCTGCTCGTCTTGCTTGGTGCCCAGGGTGGCGGTGACCAGGGCCTGCGTCTCACCGCGGGTGAACAGCGACGAGCCGTGGGTGCGCGGCAGCACGCCCTGGCGGATGGAGATCTGGCGTACGGTGCGGGTGTCGCGGCCATCAATGCGCGGCTCGCCATCGAGGATCTGGCTGCGCACGATCTTGGCCTGCAGGTCGAACAGGATGCCATCGACGGTGTTGTCGTCGGGCTTGGACTCGCCGGCCGCCTTGGCGTCCTCGATCAGCCGGGCCCAGACGTCGCGGTAGATGTCGTTGATCTTCTGCGTGCGTGCCTGCTTGCTGCGGATCTCGTACGCTGCCTTCAGTGCGGGACCGGCAATCTGCACCAGCTTGGCCATCAGCGCCTCGTCCTTCGGCGCCGGTTTCCAGTCCCAGGCCGGCTTGCCGGCGTCACGCACCAGCTCGTGAATGGCGTTGATCGCCGCCTGCATCTGGTCGTGGCCGAACACCACCGCGCCGAGCATCACGTCCTCAGGCAGTTGGTTAGCCTGCGACTCGACCATCAGCACGGCACGCTCGGTGCCGGCAACAACGAGGTCGAGCTGCGAAGCCTTCAGCTGGGTGGCGGAGGGGTTCAGAACGTACTGGCCATCGAGGTAGCCCACACGGGCGGCGCCGATCGGGCCTTTGAACGGAATGCCGGAGATCGACAGTGCGGCGGACGCGCCGATCATCGCAGCGATGTCCGGATCGATCTCGGGGTTCACCGACATCACGTGGATGATGACCTGGACCTCGTTGAAGAACGCATCCGGAAACAGCGGGCGGATCGGGCGATCGATCAGGCGGCTGGTCAACACTTCCTTCTCTGACGGACGCCCCTCGCGCTTGAAGAAGCCGCCCGGGATCTTGCCCGCGGCATACGTCTTCTCGATGTAGTCGACGGTCAGCGGGAAGAAGTCCTGGCCGGCCTTTGCCTCGCGGCGCGCGACCACGGTGGCGAGGACGACAGTGTCGTCCACCGAGCAGACGACGGCGCCGCCAGCCTGACGGGCGATCTCGCCGGTTTCGAGCGTGACCGTATGGGTCCCGTACTGGAAGGTCTTGGTGACTTTGTCAAACACTTGGCATTCCTCTCATTGAATTTTTCGAAAGCCGATTCAGAGGGCACGCCGCGGTATCGACGACTTGAACCATCCAGAAAGCAACGGTGGCTCTTACGTCCATATCGCGGCGCGCATCAGCAAACTGATACCGACCGCGGCGACCGCAACTACGGTCGGCCGCCCTGGCCCAAGCGCAAAAGCCCGCGGCAGGCAGCGCCTGGCGGGCTCGAACTGGGGATCGGGCGGGGCACGACTACTTGCGCAGGCCGAGGCTGTCGATCAGCCCCTTGTACGCGTCGGCATTCTTGCTCTTGAGGTAGTCGAGCAGCTTGCGGCGACGGCTGACCATCTTGAGCAGGCCACGGCGCGAGTGGTGATCCTTGACATGCGCCTTGAAATGCTCGGTCAGTTCGTTGATGCGGGCGGTCAGAAGTGCAACCTGTACTTCGGGCGAGCCCGTATCAGACTTGCTGCGCTGGAACTTGGCGACGATGTCGCCCTTCTTGATATCGGCAACGGCCATGATTTTCCCTGTGAAGTGAACACGCGAGCGCGGAAGGAAGGCCGCGTCGTGAGGTAAAAAAGCGAGGGCGGAGTATAGCCTAGCCACCGTCAGAGGGCCTTCGCTTCAAAGCTGCCGGCGCCACGGCCCTTCGCAGAAGAAACGAGGGCGACGTCGTCGCCCGAGGGCGCCACCCTGCCTCACTTCGCCGGCAGGGGCGGCATGGTGCAGGTGTGGGGGCGTTCGACCTGCTTGAGGTCGACGAAGCGTTCGGTGCGGAATCCGAACCCGGAGCCTTCAACGTCCCACTTCACGCCGCGATCCCCCAGCTTTTCCAGCACAGATACATACAGCGGTGCCTGCAACTGGTGGTCTTCAGCACGCATCCATACCTCGCCCAGCGGATTGCCCTGCGCCGCCGTGAAACGCATGCCCGCCAGACGCTTGGCGACCTCGGCGGGTTCAGTCGACCGGGCCGCCTCGATCGCCCGCACCAGCATGTCGACCAGCACGGTCATGCGGGCCTGAAAGTAGTCGTCGCGCGGCTGCGGATAGCTGCGGCGGAAGTTCTGATACACCGCTTCCATCGACTCGATGCCCGCGTTGTAGTGCCATTCGGCCACGGCCCGCACGCGGCCGATGCCGGCCTCACCGATGGCGGCCACCGCGCCCAAACCATTGCCATAGAACGTGTAGAAGTTGAGGTCCAGGCCGGCGTCGCGCGCCGCTCTTATCAGGAAGGTGAGGTCATTGCCCCAGTTGCCGGTGATCACCGTATCGGCCCCGCTGGCCCGGATCTTGGCCGCGTAGGGCGCGAAGTCGCGGATGCGGCCGATCGGATGCAGTTCGTCGCCGACGATGATGGCATCAGGCCGCCTTTGCGCCAGCAAGGCTCGCGCGCTCTTGGCCACTTCGCGCCCAAAGCTGTAATCCTGGTTGAGCAGATAGACCCGCTGCACGCCACGATCCGTGGCAACGACCTCCATCAGCGCGCTCATGCGCATGCCGGCATGGGCGTCGAAGCGAAAGTGCCAGGGACTGCACCGTTCGTTGGTCAGCACCGGATCGACCGCCGAGTAGTTGAGAAACAGCAGTCGTTGCGCCGGATCGCGCTCGTTGTGCCGGTTGACAGCTTCGATCAGGGCACCGGCGACAGCTGAACTGTTTCCCTGCAGCACGAACACGGCATGATCGTCCGACGCTCGCCGCAGCATGACAAGCGCCTCTTCGACCTGTCCCTTGGAGTCGTACAACCGAAGCTCGAGCGGACGCGCGCCACCGGGAAGCTTCACGCCGCCACGTGCGTTGACTCGGCTCACGGCGAATTGCAGGTTGCGCGCCACCGCCTCACCGGCGTTGGCAAACGGGCCGGACAGCCCTTCGATCATGCCCAGTCGAATCGGCTCGGCCGCTGCAGCGTGCGCCGTCATGCTGGCGACGAGTAATAACCCGCAGGCGAGGAACGCGCGACACAGAAACGGAATCAACATCTTCGCTTCCAAGGCAGACTTGCGTGGCAACGGCAGCGGGCGATTGTAGGGACGCATGGCGTCACCCGCGCCCATGGCAAACACCCGGACCCACACTTTCCACATGGACACCCTCACCCACGCCCTGTCCGGCGCGCTGTTGGCGCGCGCATTGACGCCGTCCAAGCAGGCGGCCAGTCGCGCGACGCGGCTGTTCGGTCCACCGGTACCGGTGTGGCAGGCGGTTGCGCTGGGCACCTTCGCCGCCACCTTCCCGGACGCCGACTTCGTGCTGCAGTTCGTCTCCGACCTCGCGTATCTGCGCGGCCATCGCGGCATCACCCACTCAGTGCTGATGCTGCCGCTGTGGGCGCTGCTGCTGGGCGCCCTTGCCGCAGTCGTGTTCCGACGGCGCGAAGGCCTGCGGCGCTACACGTGGCTGGCGGCGGCCGCCGTCGCCATCCACATCGTCGGCGACTGGATCACGCAGTTCGGCACGATGCTGCTCGCGCCCGTTTCCGACGCACGCTTCGGGCTGGGCTCGGTATTCATCATCGATCTGGTGTTCAGCGGGATCATCGTGGCGGGGCTGATCACCAGTGCCCTGCTGCACCGATCCCGCGCGCCGGCGCTGCTCGCTCTGGCGCTGCTGCCCATGTGGGTCGGCGTCACGCTCGTCGGCAAGCACGAGGCGATCAGCTTCGCGCATGCCTGGGCGCAGCAGCAAGACATCGCCGCGGTGACTGTCGACGCAGCGCCCCGACCTGCGTCGCCGTTCAACTGGACCGTGATCGTGTTCGACGGCACGGCCTACCACGTCAGCCACGTCAACACCCGACGCGACGCGCCGATCGTCGCCACCGACGACGACAACTTCATCCGGCGCTTCTCGGCGCCGTACGCTCCGCTGGCCCTGGCGCAGTGGGAGCGCTCGCCGATGTTCGGCGCCGAGCCGACCGCGCTGGCGCGCGAGGCCTGGCAGCACCCGGATTTCGCGTTCTTCCGCTGGTTCGCCATGTATCCGCTGGTGCATCAGGTCGATGCACCACGTTCCGCGACGATCGATGCGCCGCGCGCCGATGTCTGCGTCTGGTACCGCGATCTGCGCTTTACCTACCCGGGCCGCAACACCGTTCCGTTCCGCTACGGCATGTGCCGCAACGGCGCTGACGACACGTGGTCGCCTTACGCGCTGGGCGATACCGGCAAGACGGCGCTGCACTAGCGGCGCCGCCCGCGCGGCGGATCACGGCGTCAAGGAGGTCTGCGGATTGAGCCGCTCGCCGGTCGTGTACAGCTTGTTGAGGGCGTTCAGGTACGCCTTCGCACTGGCCGCCACGATGTCCGGATCGGCGCCCACGCCGTTGACGATGCGGCCTGCGCGCGACAGGCGCACCGTGACCTCGCCTTGCGACTCCGTCCCGGTGGTGATCGCATTCACCGAGTACAGCAGCAGCTCGGAACCGCTGTTGACCTGCGCCTCGATCGCCTTGAGCGATGCATCCACCGGGCCGTTGCCGTCCGCCTCGGAGGTCACCTCTTGCGGCCCGACCGCAAAGACCACGCGCGCATGCGGCCGCTCGCCCGTCTCCGAGTGCTGCGCAAGCGACAGCAGCTTGAAGTGCTCGTTGTGCGGCGTGACGGCCTCGTCGGAGAACAACGACTGGATGTCCTCGTCGAAGATGTCCGCCTTGCGGTCGGCAAGCTCCTTGAACTTGGCGAACGCCGCGTTCAGTTCGGTCTCGCTCTCTATCGGGATGTTCAGTTCGTTCACGCGCTGCTTGAAGGCGTTGCGGCCCGACAGCTTGCCCAGCACGATGCGGTTGGCGAACCAGCCGACATCCTCGGCACGCATGATCTCGTAGGTGTCGCGCGCCTTGAGCACGCCGTCCTGGTGGATGCCGGACGCGTGGGCAAACGCGTTCGCACCGACGACCGCCTTGTTCGGTTGCACCGGGAAGCCGGTGATGCCGGATACCAGCTTCGACGCCGGCACGATCTGCGTGGTGTCGACGCCAACATCCAGCGCGAAGAAGTCGCGCCGCGTCTTTACCGCCATCACCACCTCTTCGAGCGAACAGTTGCCGGCCCGCTCACCCAGGCCATTGACCGTGCATTCGACCTGACGCGCACCGCCGATCTTGACGCCGGCGAGCGAGTTAGCGACCGCCATGCCCAGATCGTTATGGCAGTGGACCGACCAGATCGCCTTGTCAGCGTTAGGAATGCGCTCGCGCAGATTCTTCAGGAACAAGCCATAGAGTTCGGGAATCGCATAGCCCACCGTATCCGGGATGTTGATCGTGGTCGCCCCTTCGGCAATCACCGCCTCCAGCACGCGGCAGAGAAAGTCGGGCTCCGACCGGTAGCCATCTTCGGGCGAGAACTCGACGTTGTCGGTGAACTGGCGCGCAAAGCGCACGGCGAGCTTGGCCTGCTCGAACACCTGGTCGGGCGTCATCCGCAGCTTCTTCTCCATGTGCAATGGAGAAGTCGCGATGAAGGTGTGGATACGCTTGTTGTCGGACGCTGCCAGCGCTTCGGCAGCCCGACTGATGTCGCGGTCGTTGGCACGCGCCAGCGAACAGACGGTCGATTCCTTGATGGTATTGGCGATTGCCCGCACCGCCTCGAAGTCGCCATTGGAACTGGCCGCGAAGCCGGCTTCGATCACATCGACCCGCAGTCGCTCCAGTTGCTTGGCGATGCGCAGCTTTTCTTCGCGCGTCATCGAGGCGCCGGGGCTCTGCTCGCCGTCTCGCAGCGTGGTGTCGAAAATGATCAAGCGGTCCATGGTCAGTCCCAAGGTGAGTTCCGCCCTGCCTGCCCTGTGCAAGCGAGGGATGTTGCCGAATTGTGGGAGGGGGGATTAGCTGCGCGCGGGGCGCAGCAGCAGTAGCCGCAGCACGAGCAGTGCGGCTGGGAGTAGAAATGCGCGAATGGGATCGCTATGCATGAACCGGACTATATGCGTAAAGCGAGGCTGCGATCAACCTCCAACGGCGCACGCGTTCATCCCGGCTTGCCGCCATCAACGGAAGCCGGCACCGGCCGCGCCGGATTGGGCTGCCCGCGGAACCACATGTAGGCCCAGTAGACATAGCCAGAGAGCGCATAGCAGCAACCGATCGTGAACAGCGCGATTGGCGGATCACTCGACACAACGAAGATCAGCACCATCGCCACCACCAGCACGCCGAAGGGCACGCTCTTGGCGATATGAAACTTCTTGCCGCTGTAAAACGGCGCCGAGGACACCATGGACAGGCCCGCGTAGACAGTCATGCCGAACGCGGCCCACGGCAACATCGCGTCCTTGATCTGGAACTTGTTGTCAATCGCCAGCCAGACAAACCCAGCGATCAACGCCGCCGCCGCCGGACTCGGCAGGCCCTGGAAGAAGCGCTTGTCGACCACGCCCAGGTTGGCATTGAAGCGGGCCAGGCGCAGCGCAGCGCCGGCGCAATAGACGAAGGCCGCGGCCCAGCCCCAGCGGCCCAGGTCGCTGAGGATCCACTCGTACATCACCAGTGCCGGCGCCACGCCGAACGAGGTCATGTCCGACAGCGAATCAAACTGCTCGCCGAACGCGCTCTGGGTATTGGTCAGGCGTGCCACCCGGCCGTCCATGCCGTCGAGCACCATCGCAGCAAAGATTGCGATCGCCGCGAGCTCGAAACGCTGGTTCATCGCCTGCACGATCGCGTAGAAACCCGCGAACAACGCGGCCAACGTGAAAAGGTTCGGCAGCAGATAGATGCCGCGGCGGCGACGCGCCGGCGCCGCCAAGGGCTCCACTGTGGACAGCGGCGGGGCAGCGATGCCGAGCGGACGCGGCTTGCGACGACGAAAGCGCATGTGACCTACAACTCCGCGATCACCGTGCGGGTGGCATAGACGATGTCGCCGACCGCCACCTTCGGATGGGCCGTCAACGGCAAATAGACATCGACGCGCGAACCGAAGCGAATGAAGCCGTAGCGCTGGCCACGCGTCAGTGGGTCACCCTGCTTCACGTAGCACAGGATGCGGCGCGCGATCAGGCCTGCCACCTGGACCACCGTGATGCGCTCACCAGCCAGTCGCACCACCATGGCATTGCGTTCGTTTTCGCTGGACGCCTTGTCTAGGTCGGCATTGACGAACTTGCCGGGCGAGTAGACAACGCGCTCGACCGTGCCATCCACCGGCGCCCGGTTGCTGTGCACGTTGAAGACATTCATGAACACGCTGATCAGCAGGGTGTCACGCTCGGTGTAGGGATCCAGCGTCTTCTCCACCTTCACGATGCGCCCGTCGGCCGGCGACAGCACGGCGTTGGTCTGCATCGGAACGGCGCGCGGCGGATCGCGGAAGAACTGGACGATGAAGACGAAGACGATCCACAACGGAATCGACCAGGCGAATCCGGCCAACGCCCACACGACGATGGCGGCGGCAAGCGACAGGGCAATGAATGGCCAGCCCTCACGGGCGAGCAGCGGATGGGGGTAGTTGGACAACGTCGGAACTCCGACCGAGGCAGGTGCCCTATGGTACCCGCCCGGTCACGTATCCGTGGGACCGCCCGAGTCAGGGCGACAGGAAGCGCACTCGTGCGCTGACCGTCATCTGCTCGGTCGTGCGGCCAGCCTCGAATCGCGGTTCAGGCATCGCCTCGGCTGACATCTGCGCCCGGGCCATCGCCATCATCGGCGGCCGTTCGACCTGATGGACGCCGAAGTTCAGCTCCTCGGTGCGGATCCGCGCCGCCGGCACGGCCAGCACCTGCGCCGCCGCCGCAACCCGACCGTTGAGGTTGGCCATGGCGCGCTGGATCAGCTCGGCCTCGACCTTCTCACGGGCGGCACGCGACAGGCGAAAGTCGATACCGCCGAGTGCCACCTGCTGCTGCGCCGCTGCAACCACCCGAGGCAGCGCACTCAACTCACTGGTGCGCAGCGTGACCGACTGGCGGACCCGCCACCCAACGATCTTGCGGGCGGTGTCACGGCCATAGACCGGGTAGCTGGAATAGCCGCTGCTTTGCAGTTCGCTCTTGGGATCGCTGCGCTTCAAGTTCGCGATGGCTTCGCCCATCCGCTGATTGACCTGCGCCTGAGCCCGGCCCAGGTCCGCATCCTGCACCTCGATATGAAAGTGCGCGAGCGCCTCATCGTTGGGGACGTCGACCTCGGCCTGCCCGGTCATCAGGACGACCGTGCCCTCGAACGGCCGCCCCGATGGCACCGACTGAGCCGCGGCGACCGCACAAACGGCCAGGCACGCGACACCGACCAGCCAGCGCGAGACGGATGCAAAGGACATGGAAGCAACGGGCATGGAAACAAGCGTCATCGAAGCACTCCTCGGACAGGCGACCCAGACTTGAACGCAGCACGGGCGCCAACGGGGTGACAAGGAGCCAAACTCCCGCCCAGCATCCGTCGTGACCAGGGGTGCGGATCCGGCGGCTGACCCAAGGGCGCCACCGGCCCCCGACGCATCCGCTAGTTACGCGACCGGTCCACCAGGCGGTTGGCCTTGATCCACGGCATCATCGCGCGCAGCTTTTCGCCCACCTGCTCGATCGGGTGCTCGGCCATCAGGCGACGCCGCGCAGTCAGCGTCGGCGCGCCGGCCTTGTTCTCAAGGATGAAGGCCTTGGCGTACTCGCCGGTTTGAATGCGCTCGAGCGCCTTTTTCATTGCCTTCTTGGTCTCGGCCGTCACCACCTCCGGGCCGGTTACGTACTCACCGAACTCTGCGTTGTTCGAGATCGAGTAGTTCATGTTGGCGATGCCACCCTCGTACATGAGATCGACGATCAGCTTGAGCTCGTGCAGGCACTCGAAGTAGGCCATCTCCGGCGCATAGCCCGCCTCGGTCAGCGTCTCGAAGCCGGCCTTCACCAGTTCGACAGCGCCGCCGCACAGGACGGTCTGCTCGCCGAACAGATCGGTCTCGGTCTCTTCGCGGAAGTTGGTCTCGATCACGCCCGCCTTGCCGCTGCCGATGGCCGCCGCGTAAGACAGGGCGATGTCGCGCGCGGACCCGGATACATCACGGTGCACGGCGATC
Source organism: Burkholderiaceae bacterium (assembly GCA_022843955.1). Lineage (GTDB taxonomy): Bacteria > Pseudomonadota > Gammaproteobacteria > Burkholderiales > Burkholderiaceae_F > JALHMQ01. The sequence continues at coordinate 87,446 of JALHMQ010000010.1, read as the reverse complement.
AGCGACGGCACGCCGCCGCCCTGCGAGTACGTCGAGCGCACGGTGTGGCCCGGTGCCTTGGGTGCAACCATGATCACGTCCAGATCGGCGCGCGGCTGGATCTGGCCGTAGTGGATGTTGAACCCATGGGCGAACGCCAGCGCGGCCCCCTGCTTGATGTTGGCGTGGATCGACTGCGTGTAGACCTCGGGGTGCGACTCGTCGGGCAGCAGGATCATCACGAGGTCAGCGTCCTTGACCGCCTCGGCGACTTCCTTCACCGCCAGCCCTGCCTTCGTGGCCTTGTCCCACGAGGCGCCGCCCTTGCGCAGCGCCACAGTGACGTTCACGCCCGACTCCTTCAAGTTGAGCGCATGCGCGTGTCCCTGCGAGCCGTAACCCACGATGGCCACCTTCTTGCCCTTGACCAGCGAGAGATCGGCATCTTTGTCGTAATAGACCTTCATGACTCTCCTTCACTTCGCGTGTACGCGACGCTTCGCGTCGCACGTGCACGCGAAGTGCCTTGATTTGTGCGCGCCGCTTGGGAGCGGCCCGGCGCTGCGCGCATTTCAGAAAGCTACGAAAAACCCCGCTCCGAAGCCTTAGATCCGTGCAGCGCTAGACGCGCAGGATTCGTTCACCCCGGCCGATGCCCGAACTTCCGGTGCGCACCGTTTCCAGGATCGCGGCGCGGTCCACAGCACGGATGAACGCATCAAGCTTGCTGGTGTTGCCGGTGAGTTCGATCGTGTAGGAGCGCTCGGTCACATCGATGATGCGGCCGCGGAAGATGTCCGCCATGCGCTTCATTTCCTCGCGCTCCTTGCCCACCGCGCGCAGCTTGATCAGCATGAGTTCACGTTCGGTGTAATCGCCTTCGGTGAGATCGACCACCTTGACCACCTCGATCAGGCGATTCAGGTGCTTGGTGATCTGTTCGATGACATCGTCCGAGCCAACGCTGACGATCGTCATCCGCGACAGCGACGGATCCTCGGTCGGCGCCACGGTCAGCGTCTCGATGTTGTAGCCGCGGGCGGAAAAGAGCCCCACTACGCGAGACAGCGCGCCGGGCTCGTTCTCCAGCAGGACCGAGATGATGTGACGCATCACAGGTCCTCCGAGCCGAGCAGCATTTCGCTCAAGCCCTTGCCGGCCTTCACCATCGGCCACACGTTCTCGGTCTGGTCGGTGATGAAATCGAGGAACACGAGGCGGTCCTTGTGCTTGCCGAAGGCTTCCTTCAACGCCAGCTCGACATCGGCCTTCTTGTCGATCTGCAGGCCGATATGGCCGTAACTTTCGGCGAGCTTGACGAAGTCGGGCAGCGCGTCCATGTACGATTCCGAGTAGCGCGAGCCGTAGTCGATCTGCTGCCACTGGCGCACCATGCCCAGGTAACGGTTGTTGAGGTTGACGATCTTCGGCGTCAGCCGGTACTGCTTGCAGGTCGACAGTTCCTGGATGCACATCTGGATCGACGCCTCACCGGTGATGCATGCCACCTGCGCACCGGGATTGGCCATCTGCACACCCATCGCATAGGGCAAGCCCACGCCCATCGTGCCCAGGCCGCCACTGTTGATCCAGCGGCGCGGCTCCTCGAAGCGGTAGTACTGCGCCGCCCACATTTGATGCTGGCCGACATCGGAGGTAATGAAAGCGTCGCCGCCGGTGATCTCCCACAACTTCTCGACCACGTACTGCGGCTTGATGATGTCGGCCGCGCGGTCGTACTTCAGGCAGTCGCGCTTGCGCCACTCGTTGATCTGCGTCCACCACGCCTTGAGCGCGGCGACATCGGGCTGTGATCCAGACGCCTCGATCTGGGACAGCAGTTCGGTGAGCACCTCGCGCACGTCGCCCACGATCGGCACATCGACCTTCACCCGCTTGGAGATCGACGACGGGTCGACATCGATGTGGACGATCTTGCGCGGACTGGAGGCGAAGTGCTTCGGGTTGCCGATCACGCGGTCGTCGAAGCGCGCGCCGACCGCGAGCAGCACGTCGCAGTTCTGCATCGCCATGTTGGCCTCGTACGTGCCGTGCATGCCGAGCATGCCCACATATCGGCTGTCGCTCGCGCGCACGCCACCCAACCCCATCAGCGTGTTGGTGCACGGGTAGCCGAGCAGCTTGACGAGCCGGTTCACGAGGTCGGCAGAGTCGGACAGGATCACGCCGCCGCCGGTGTAAATCATCGGCCGCTCGGCAGAGAGAAGTAGCTGTACCGCTTTCTTGATCTGACCCTGATGGCCCTTGACCACCGGGTTGTACGAGCGCATCGAGGTGTCGCGCGGGTACTCGAAGTTGGTCCGGGCGATGGTCACGTCCTTCGGGATGTCGACCAGCACCGGACCGGGTCGCCCGGTCTTGGCGATGAAAAATGCCTTGCGAATCGCAGACGCCAGGTCGCGTACGTCTTTCACCAGGATGTTGTGCTTCACGCAGGGACGCGTGATGCCGACCGTGTCGCACTCCTGGAACGCATCCTGGCCGATCGCATGCGTCGGCACCTGCCCGGTGATGATCACCATCGGGATCGAATCCATGTAGGCGGTGGCGATGCCGGTGACGGCATTGGTCACGCCAGGACCACTGGTGACGAGCGCGACGCCGATCTTCTTGCTCGAGCGCGAATAGGCGTCTGCTGCGTGCACGGCGGCCTGCTCATGCCGCACGAGAATGTGCTGGAAGCTGTCCTGCTTGAAGATTTCGTCGTAGATGTAGAGGACGGCACCGCCGGGATACCCGAACACGTGCTCGACGCCCTCTTCCTTCAGACACCGGACGACGATCTCGGCGCCGGTGATGGTGGCGGCTGCGGATGCCGCGCGATTGGCTGTTTCCGCGCTGACGGACTGCATAAGGTGCTACTCCTCTCAAGTCCTGCTGGAGATTGATTGGATGCCGTTCCACTGGCCGCTTGTGGCGGCTGGTGCGGCAAGTGCGCGCGCGTAGTGGACGCCGTAGTTGACGTCATGTCGCTGACGACTAAACCAGATACAACGTATTGCTGCTCCGCTTCAGTAGTTCTCTTGTGGTGCAAGAACCCGCGACGATACTGCAGCGCACCAGCCGGTGCAAATTGCGCACCCGCTTTGCGCATTAAGGCGCCCTCGGTGCAGCGTCGCACCGACACGACACGCCCCTCTGATAGCATCCCGCCGCACTTTTGAGCGGTTGCCGGTCGCGCACACGCGCGCCCCAGCCCGCCGCAATGGCTACTCCCGAAGAGCTCTCAGAATTCCTGGCGGGCGTCGAGCGCCGCGCGTTCAAGCAGGCTCAGTTTGCCGTGCGCGACGAGGACGCTGCGCTCGACATCGTCCAGGAGGCGATGATCAAGCTCGCGGTCAACTATGCGGACCGGCCCGCCCCGGAACTGCCGCTGTTGTTCACCCGCATTCTTCAGAACGCCACCCACGATCACTTTCGCCGCCAGAAGGTGCGCTCGACCTGGGTGACCCTGTTTTCCGCCCTGACGCCCGCTAACGAGGAGGATCTTGATCCACTGGAGACCTTGGAGGCCCTGGCCGGCAGCGAACAGGCCGAAAGCGCGGCGGACAAGGTCGAGCGCGAACAGGTAGTCGCCATCATCGAAGAGGAGATCAGCCGCCTTCCTGCCCGTCAACGTGAAGCCTTCCTGCTGCGTTACTGGGAGGATTTTGATGTTGCGGAGACGGCGGCGCTGATGGGCTGCTCAGAAGGCAGTGTCAAGACCCATTGTTCGCGCGCCACCCATGCCCTGGCACGAGCCTTGCGCTCACGGGGATTGAAGCCATGAAAGAGATCGAGTTCGCGTTCCGCATCCGCCAAGCCCTCAACGAAGGGGCCGAGAGCGTCAACTACAAGACGGTCCTGCGACTGGAAAAGGCGCGCCAGCTTGCCGTCAGCCAGGCTGGTGCCGCGTCTTTTGCCCGGCCCGCCACGGTACGGTTGCCGGCCCTGCAACTGGCCACGGCCGGCGGCCCCTCTTCAGCCGGCAGCGGTGACCCGAGCGGATTGTGGTCGTGGTTGCGCGGCGCCGGCCTGCTGGCTCCGCTGGTCGCGCTGGTGGTGGGTTTCGTCGCGATCTATGAATGGCACAACCGCAAGCTGATCGAAGAGTTGGCCGACCTGGATTTCGCCGTCCTGCTCGATGATTCACCCATCTCAGCCTATGCCGACAAAGGCTTCGGCGCCTTGTTGAATCAGCCATTCATGGCAGCAGACACGGCGCCGCTCGAGGTCTCGACGGGCGATGAGTTCGTGGTCGAGGTGCCCGACGTCGACGCCGCCGGCGCCACGGCGCAGCCCGACGCCTCGACCGAAGAAACCCAGGCCGAATGAAGCGCGGGCGTGCAGGGGCCAGCAGGCTCGGTGGCCAAGTGAGCTTGGTGGCCGCCTCAATCGCCTTAATCACCTTATTCGCCTCGGTTGCCTCGGTCACGCCCGTCGCGGCGCTTGCCCAAGGCTCACGCCCCCCCGCGGCTGTGGCATCCGCCTCAGCCGACCTGGCCAGACCGCTTTGGAAGGATCTTGATCCCGTTCAGCGTGAGGCGCTGGCGCCCCTGGCAAGCCGCTGGGACACCTTCGATGCCGATCGCAAGCAAAAGTGGATCGAAGTTGCTGCCAAGTACCCCAATCTGTCTGCCGACGGCAAGGGTCGGCTGCATGCGCGAATGGCCGAGTTCGCCAAGCTGACGCCGCAGCAACGGAACACGCTGCGTGAGAACTTCAAGAAGGCCTACGAGCTGCCGGCCGACCAGCGCCAGGCAGTGCTGCAGGAGTTCAAGGAGCTGCCGCCGGAAGAACGGGCGGCCCTCAGGCAAAAGGCCGATCAAAAGAAGGAACCACCACGTCGGCCGACGCGCGATCTGCCGGAACGCACTGCCAAACCCACCGCAGAGCGCAAGATCGAGGCAGCGCCCGCCGTCAAGTAGACCGAGCGGCACACTGCATCCCGGCGGCAACGCCACCTGCAACGCTGCGCGGCACCGAGGCAGGACCGGTCACCGGTAAGCTCTCGCTCCATGGTCGCTCCGCCCGCAACAGGCACGCTTGCCGCCCCTCGCCCGCCGTCGCTCTGGCTGCGCTTCGCGGCCATGATCTATGAACTCGTGCTGCTGTTCGGCGTGGTCTTCATCGTCAGCTACGCGCTGTTGTCAGCGGCCAACTGGAAGTATCCGCTGCCCGATGCGCAGCGCTGGGCGCTGCAGGCCGTGCTGTTCGTCACCATCGGCGCCTACTTTGCCTGGTGCTGGTCGCGGTCAGGACAGACCCTGGCGATGAAATCATGGGGCCTGCGCGTGGTCGACGCGAATGGTCGGCCGCCTTCGTTGGGGCGGGCCGTCCTGCGCTATGTGTTGGCGTGGCATCTGTTCGTGCCCAGCATCATCGTGATCGCCGTGTTCCAGGCGCACACGCTGGTCGACTTGATGGTGTTCTTCGGCGGCTTCTGCGCCATGCTGCTTACCGCGAAACTCCACCCAGAAGGCCAGTTGCTGCACGATCGGCTGATCGGCACCCGGGTGATACCGGTGGCGCCGCGCTAGGGCGCTGGCGCGATGTCGCGAAACGGCGCCGGATCAGCGGCGAACAAGCGCTCCATCAGCTGCGTTTCCCTCTCGGAAATGGTGCGCAGAAACTCGCTCGCCGGACCCATCGACTTGAAAGCATCAAAGCCACGCTGCAGGAAGAAGTGCAGGTGCGACAGGCCCGCCGCCTCCGCCGGACCGCGCATCAGGTGCAGCATGCCCGAGAGCAGCGGCAGCCGCGCCAGGCGCTCCAGCGCGCCACCGATCTTGTGCACATGCTCGATCTGCGCGCGCCGCTCACCGGGCGTGCCGGCCAGCACGTACGCTGCCGCATAGCTCGCGTCGGTCACCGGCATCACGATATGCGCTGCCACCCGCGCGTCGAGCTCTTCGGACATCTCGTCCAGTTCGACCGCCAGCAGCAGCGTCTCCACCGCCCGCTCGGGCAGCATGCGGGCCAGCTTGGGGACGACGCGCAGCGCCTCGCGGTCGCGCTGGCCGAAGTCCTTTGCACCGTAGATCTCATTCAGGAAAAACTCGCCCGCGTTCATGTAGCGCGGCACGGCAAACAGGTCCGGATAGGTGCGCCGCAGCCGCCGCGACTGCCAGTGCTTGACTTCCTTCCATGGCAACGCCAGTTCCGGCTGCCGGTCGAACGACTCGCGCAGGGTGATGACGCGCGTCAGCGCCGCACTCAAGCGCGCAGGGATCGACTTCTCGGAAGCTGCGAAGATCATGGCTTGAAGTCTAGGGATATCGCGCCAGCCGGCGTTGGTGCAACTGCTCCAGAGTGCCCGACGTGGCGCACGTCCGACACCGCCACTTTCACCGGTGCAACCAACCTCGGGGGGCCCGGCAACCCGCGTGCCGCTGCCTACGCGATCGCTGCCTGGTAGCCGCGCGGAATCGAACTGAGCAGCCGCTTGGTGTAGTCGTGCTGCGGGTTCTCGTAGATCGCTTCAGACACGCCACGCTCGACGATCTCGCCGCCGCTCATCACGAGCATGTCGTCGGCCATGTACTTGACCACCGCCAGGTCGTGGCTGATGAAGATGTAGGTCATGCCGAACTCGTCCTGCAGGTCGAGCAGGAGATTGAGCACGGTCGCCTGCACCGAGACATCGAGCGCGGAGACCGACTCGTCGCAGATCAGCACTTCCGGCTTCATCGACAGGATGCGCGCGATGGCGATCCGCTGGCGCTGGCCGCCCGAGAACTCGTGCGGATACTTGTGGATCGCGTCGACCGACAGGCCGACCCGCTTGATCGATGCCACCGCCTGGCTGAAGCGGTCGTCCTCGCTGGTGCCGATGCCATGGATGCGCATCGGCTCGGTCAGGATCTGGCCGATGGTGAAGCGCGGGTTCAGGCTCGCGTACGGGTTCTGGAAGATGATCTGGATGCGGCGCCGGTACGTCATCATCTCCGCCGCCGACAGCGACAGCAGATCCTTGCCTTCGTACATGACGCTGCCCGCGGTGGCGTCGATCAGCCGCATCAGCAGCATGCCGATCGTTGTCTTGCCCGAGCCGGACTCGCCCACCACGCCGAGGGTGCGGCCGCGACTGAGCGTGAATGACGCCTCCTTCACCGCCTGCACCGTCTTGCGCGCGAAGAGTCCCGTCTTCAGTCGGTACTCCTTGCGCAGGCCGACCGCCTCGATCAGCGGCTTTGCCTCGCTGGCCCGTGCCATGCGTCTTTCGGTCACCACGATCGGCAGACCGTCGGCGCCGGCCGGCTTCATGAAGTCGTCGATCACGGGCAGGCGCTTGGGCTTCACATCCAATCGCGGCCGGCAGGCGAGCAGCGCCTTGGTGTAGCCGTCCTGCGGGGCAGCGAAGATCGACGCCACGTCGCTCGCCTCGCGGACGGTGCCTTCGCGCATCACCACCACGCGATCGGCGATCTCGCCCACCACACCCAGGTCGTGGCTGATGAACAGCACACTCATCCGGTGCTTGGCCTGCAGCTTGGCGATCAGGTCGAGGATCTGGCGCTGCACCGTCACGTCCAGCGCGGTGGTCGGCTCGTCGGCGATCAGAAGCTTAGGTTCGCAGGCGATCGCCATCGCGATCATCACGCGCTGCTGCTGCCCCCCCGACAGTTCGTGCGGATAGGCGTCGATGCGCGCCTTGGGCTCGGGGATGCCGACCTCGGTCATCAGGTCCAGCACGCGGTCGGCGGTCTGCTTGCGGCTCAGGCCCAGGTGCAGTTGCAGCACCTCGGCGATCTGGTCGCCCACGGTGAACACCGGGTTCAGCGAGGTCATCGGCTCCTGGAACACGACCGAGATGTCCTTGCCGCGAATCTTGCGCAACGCATTCACCGGCTCGGTGAGCAGGTTGCGGCCGCCGAACTCCACCCGGCTTTGCGGGCCGACGATGGCGTTCTCCGGCAGCAGACGCACGATCGACATCGCGCTCACGCTCTTGCCGGAACCCGATTCCCCGACCAGCGCCACCGTGCTGTTCTCCGGCACATCGAAGCTCACGCCCTTGACCGCCTCGACGACCTTGGTCTTGCCCAGGCGGAAGCTCACGCGCAGGTCGCGCACCGAAATGAGATTGCTCATGCGTGTGTCCCGCGATGCGGCCTGGTTGAGGCCATGGCCGCGCCGTTGCGCTGCAGTTGAACCAAAGAGCCGTCTGGCTTCGCCAGCGATTCTTTCTGACTGAATGCGGAAAAGCAGGTTTGCACTTTTCCGCGACCTAACGGAGCTTGGGATCGAGGGCGTCGCGCAGCGCGTCGGTGAACAACGCAAACGCCGTGACGAAGGTGGCCATGAACAGCGTCGCGGCCGCCAACTGCCACCAGTGACCGAGCACCAGCTCGGCCTGCGCTTCGGACAGCATCGTGCCCCAGGAGACCTGGTCCACCGGCACGCCCAGCCCGAGGAACGACAAAATCACCTCGGCCTTGATGAAGCCCACCACCAGCAGCGACATGCGCACCAGCACCACGTGGCTGACGTTGGGCAGGATGTGCACGAACATGCGCTGGAAGTGCGACACGCCGATCGCCTCCGCCGCGCGCACGTACTCGCGCGAGCGGTGCTTGATGTACTCGGCGCGCACCTGGCGGTACATGCCGGTCCAGCCCACCAGGCCGAGGATCAGCACCACGGTGCTGATGCCGCGGCCGAACACCGCGGCGAACGCGAAGATCAGCAAAATGTCCGGGATCGAGGTGAAGACGTTGTAGACCCACTCGAGCAGGTCGCCCACCTTGCCGCCGACGTAGCCACCCAGTGCGCCCAGCAGCGTGCCGATCAGCGTGGCCACCACGGCGGCGAACATGCCGACGAAGATCGAGATCTCCGCCCCCTTGATCGCCTTGGCGAGCACGTCGCGGCCGAGACGATCGGCACCGAACGGCAGGGTGTCGGCGCGCGGCGGATCGAACACCTGGATCTTCGCCGCCCGCTCTTCCCACTCCTTGTACTTGGGCGCCAGCGGATCGATATCCGACAGGTCCACCGGCTTGGCATCCTTGGCCACCAGCTTGGCGAGCGGATCGTCGGCCACCGCCTCGGCGCGCGGGCCGACGAATGTGGGTGGCGCGTTCGGCACGCCGACTTCCTTCTGCCAGTCGGATGCCACCAGCTTGAGCGCGGCGGCAATGATGAGCAGCAGGAACGCCAGCACGACCACCAGCGACACCATGCCGACGCGGTCGTTGCGCAGGCGCCCCCAGGCGGCTTTCCACACGCCCGGCGAGCGGTCCGGCATCTGGTCCACGAGCCCGGTCTGGGCGGTGAGGTCGACACTCATTTGAGCACCACGCGCGGGTCGACGGCCTTGTACAGCAGGTCAGCAATCAAGTTGATCACCATGGTGAGCACCGCCAGATACACCGTCACTGCCTGGATCACCGGGTAGTCGCTGCGGTTGACCGCCAGCAGCACCTCGCGCCCGAGGCCGGGGATGGAAAAGAAGGTTTCGATCAGGAACGAGCCGACGAAGATGCCGGGCAGCTGCACCGCGATGTTGGTCAGTACCGGGATCATCGCGTTACGCAGCACGTGCTTGAACAGGATGGTGTTCTCGCCGAGCCCCTTGGCGCGCGCGGTGCGCACGTAATCCTGGTTGATCTCGTCGAGGAAGAAGCTGCGGTACAGCCGGGTCTGCGGTGCCAGGCTCACGGCGGTGGCGAGCAGGATCGGCAGCAGCGCATAGGTGGTCAGGTTGGTGACGAAGCTGTCGCTCCAGCCTTGCACCGGGAACCAGCCGAGGTAGAAGCCGAACAGCCACTGGCCGACGATGATGTAGACGAGGAAGCTGATCGACAGCGCAATGGTGGTGATGATCATCACCGCGCGGTCTGTGAGCGAGCCGCGCACGTAGGCCACCGCCATCGCCGCGATGATCCCGAGAATCACCTCGAGGATCAGGATCGGCACCATCACGGTGAGGGTGGCCGGCATCCGCGTGGCGAAGATGTTGCTCACCGCCTCACTGGTGGCCCAGCTGTTTCCCCAGTTGAAGGTGAAGATCGACTTGATGAAGATCCAAAGCTGTACGTACCAGGGATCATTCAGGCCGAGCTGCTGGCGGATCGCCTGGATCTGCTCAGGCGTGGCCAGCAGGCCGCCGAGAATCTCGGCCGGGTCGCCGCCGAAGAACTTGAACAGGAAGAACACCAGCAGAATGACGCCGAACAAGGTCGGCACCATCTGCCATAGTCTGCGTAAGATATATGCGGCCATGGATTGCGCTCTGCGTGCCTTCTTTGTCGAGCGCTGCTCGCTCTGGATGTCCGCGCCCGGTCATCTGCACCCGAGGCGTCCTGTTTGATGCGGTTCACCGATGGGCTTGTGACCCCCGGCGCGCGAAAGCGCGGATTATGCCGATGCCGGCAGGGGATTCAAACAACAAGCTCGCTGCGCACCCGAACTGATGACTGAAATCTCCAAATCACGACGCGCGCTGACGCGCTCCCTGCTGGCGCTGCCGGCCGCCGGCGCCTTGCCGGCCGCGGCGCAGGCGCCCGCCGCTGGGAGCGCGCAGAAAGTGCTGCGTTATGCCTTTCGCGTCGCCGAGACCGGCTTCGACCCGGCCCAGGTCAATGACCTGTACTCGAGCACTGTTATTTCGAACATCTTCGACGCACCCCTGACCTACGACTTCCTGTCGCGGCCGGTGCAGGTACTTCCCAATACCGCGGAATCCCTGCCCGAGGTGGCCGCCGACTTCACCTCGCTCACGGTGCGCCTGAAGCGCGGCATCTATTTTCAGGAGCACCCGGCCTTCAAGGGCGAGCGCCGCGAGCTGGTGGCGCAGGACTACGTCTACTCGATCAAGCGCATCTACGACCCCAAGTTCAAGAGTCCACGCGTCTACCTGCTGGAAAGCGCCGGCATCCTCGGCATGAGCGAGATCCGCGCCGCCACGCTCAAGGGCGCGAAGTTCGACTACGACCGCGAGGTCGACGGCATCCGCGCGCTCGACCGCTACACGTTCCAGCTGCGCTTCGCCCAGCCCAACCCGCGCTTTTACCTGTACCTCGCCGACAACTCGTTCCTCGGCGCGGTGGCGCGCGAAGTCGCCGAGAGCTACGACGAGAAGGCGCTGATGGGCCATCCGGTCGGCACCGGGCCGTTCCGCCTGGCCGAGTGGCGCCGCTCGTCACGCATCGTGCTCGAGCGCAACCCCGGCTACCGGCAGGAGCACTACAGCGCCAGCGCTCCGGCCACCGACCCGGTCAGCGGCGAGATCGCCGCGCGCCTGCGCGGCCAGCGCCTGCCGATCATCGACCGCGTCGAGGTTTACATCGTCGAGGAGAACCAGCCGCGCTGGCTGGCCTTCCTCAACAGCGAGCACGACCTGATCGACGAACTGCCGTATGACCTGGCGGACCTGGCGATCCCCGGCGGCCAGCTCGCCCCGGCACTGAAGCGCCGCAACATCCGCATGGAGCGCGCACCGCGCGCCAGTGTCGACATGGCGCTGTTCAACATGGAACACCCGCTGGTCGGCGGCTATGCGCCCGAGCGGGTCGCATTGCGTCGCGCTGTCGGCCTCGCCTACAACGTGAACGACGAGATCCGCCTGGTGCGCAAAGGGCAGTCGGTGCCGTCGCAGTCGCCGGTGCCGCCCACCATCCCCGGCTACGACCCGGGCTTCCGCAGCGAAATGAGCGAGTTCTCGCGGGTGCGTGCGCGCGCCCTGCTGGATGCCTTCGGCTACGTCGATCGCGATGGCGACGGCTGGCGCGAGCAGCCTGACGGCACCCCGTTCGTGCTCGAGATGGCGACCCAGCCCGACCAGTTGTCGCGTCAACTGGATGAGCTGTGGAAGCGCGCGATGACCTCGGTCGGCCTGCGCATCGACTTCAAGGCCGCCAAGTGGCCGGAGAACCTCAAGAACTCGCGCGCCGGCAAGCTGATGATGTGGCGCGTCGGCTGGTCCGCCGCGCAGCCGGACGGCGACACCTTCCTCGCGCTGGGCTTCGGCCCCAACAAGGGCCAGGCCAACCATGCGCGCTTCGACCTGGCCGCCTACAACCGCCTGTACCGGGAGCAGCGCATGCTGCCCGACGGTCCGCAGCGCGAGCAGTTGTTTCACGAAGCCAAGAAGTTTTTCGTCGCCTACGCGCCGTACAAGTTCGTCGGCCACCGGATCGATACCGCGGTGTCGCACCCCTGGGTGATCGGCTACCGGCGCCATCCGTTCATGCGCGACTTCTGGAAGTACATCGACATCGACGCCGATGCGCAGGCGAGATCCGCATGAGCGTGCCGGACCGTCTCAAGGGCAAATCACCATCGTGCAACGTGAAGGCAGCGCCATGAGCCTGCGCTCGCCCCGCCGCCGCGCCCTGCTCAACGCCGCCGCCCTGGCGCCGCTGGGCACGACCGCCGGCGCGCACGCGCAGGCCGCGGGCGCACCCAAGGTGCTCAGCTATGCGTTCGAGGTCGCCGAGACGGGCTTCGATCCGGCGCAGATCACCGACCGCTATTCGCGCATCGTCACCGCCCACCTTTTTGAAGGCCTGTACGAGTACGACCACCTGGCGCGGCCCTACCTGATCCGCCCCAACACCGCAGCCGCCCTGCCCGAACACTCGCCCGACTACACGGTGTTCACGATCCGCCTGCAGCCGGGCATCAGGTTTCACGACGACCCGGCGTTCAAGGGACAGCCGCGCGAGCTCGTTGCCGCGGACTATGTCTACGCGTTCAAGCGCATCGCCGATCCGCGCTGGAAGTCGCAGCTGTGGGCGACCTTGTCGGAGCAGCGCTTCGTCGGCCTCGCCGCACTGCGCGAGGCGACGGTCAAGGACAAGACGCCGTTCGACTACGACCGGCCGATCGACGGGCTGCGCGCGCTCGACCGCTACACGATCCAGTTCCGCTTCGAAGCACCGAACCCGCGCTTCCTGCAGACACTCGCCGACGGCAGCTTGTACGGTGCCGTCGCGCGCGAGGTGGTGGAAGCCTACGGCGACAAGGTGATGGAAAAGCCGGTAGGCACCGGGCCGTTCCGCCTTGCCGAATGGCGCCGCTCCTCGCGCATCGTGCTCGAGCAGCATCCCGGCTACCGCGAGCGCGTCTACGACGCACGCCCCAATGCCGACGACGCCGAGGGTCAAGCGTTACTGGCGAAGTTCAAGGGGCGTCGCCTGCCGATGATCGACCGCGTTGAGATCAGCATCATCGAGGAGGAGCAGCCGCGCTGGCTGTCGTTCCTCAACGGACAGCTCGACGTGTTGGAGCCGTTGCCATTTCCGTTCGTCGACATCGCCGCGCCCAACGGCAAGCTGGCGCCGAATCTTTCAAAGCGAGGGATGCGGCTCAGCCGCTCGCTTGCGTCCGACATCGCGCTCACGCTGTTCAACATGGACGACCCGGTGGTGGGCGGCTATACGCCCGAGCGGGTGGCGCTACGCCGCGCTATCGGTCTTGCGTTCAACGTCGACCAGGAGATCCGTCTGTTCTGGCGCGGCCAGGCGGTCCCGGCGCAATCGACTTTCACGCCGCATACCTACGGCTACGACCCCGGCCTCGTCAGCGACAACGGCCAGTACTCGCTGTCGCGCGCCAAGGCACTGCTCGATCTGGCCGGCTACGTCGACCGCGACGGTGACGGTTGGCGCGAGCAGCCTGACGGCACGCCGCTCGTATTGCAATGGGCTACCACCCCGGACCAACGCGCCCGCTCGCGCGACGAATTGCGACGCAAGGACATGAACGCGCTCGGCATCCGCGTCAACTTTGTCACTGCGAAGTGGCCGGAGAACCTGAAGAACGCGCGCGCCGGCAAGGTGATGGTGTGGAACCTCGGCTACTCATCGGCAGCGCCGGATGGTGAGCCAGCGCTGTACCGCGGCGCCTCGATCCACAAGGGAGGGCAGAACCTGTCGCGCTTCAGCCTGCCGGCCTATGACCGCGCGTTCGAACAGGTGCGCAGCATGCCCGATGGCCCTGACCGCGAAGCGCTGTTCCGGCAAGCCAATCGGCTGCTGCTCGCCTACGCGCCGTACAAGTTTCAGGTGCACCGCATCCTCAACGACATCGCCCAGCCTTGGCTGATCGGCTATCGCCGCCCGCCGTTCTGGCTCACCTGGTGGCAACACATCGACATCGACGCACAGATGAAGAAGCAGGCTACGACATGAAGCGACGTCAGTTCCTCGGCACCACGGTGGCGGCCGCCACGACGCTGGCCACCGCCTCAGCCAGCGCGCAGAACGGCACGGCGGCGCGCAAGAAGACGCTGCGCTACGCGTTCCCGGTGGCCGAGACCGGCTTCGATCCGGTGCAGATCAGTGATCTGTACTCGCGCAACGTCACCGGGCAGATCTTCGAGTCACCGCTGACCTTCGATCACCTGGCGCGCCCGTTCAAGCTCAAGCTGATGACCGCCGCCGAGATGCCTGCGATCCCGGCTGACTTCAAGCGCTGGGTGGTGAAGATCCGCCCGGGCATCCATTTCGCCGATGACCCGGCGTTCAAGGGCCAGCGACGCGAGCTGGTAGCGGCCGACTACGTGTACTCGTGGAAGCGCTTCTTCGACCCGCGCTGGAAGGCGCCGTATGTCGCGTCGCTGACGCTGCTGCGGATCACCGGCCTCAACGAGTATCGCGAGCAGGTGCTCAAGAGCAAGGGCACGTTCGACTACGACCGTGAGATCGAGGGCCTGCGCGCGCTCGATCGCTACACGCTGCAAGTGACGATCGACGAACCGGAGCCGCGCTTCCTCTACCAGTTCACCAACCCGGACATCTTCGGCGCGGTGGCGCGCGAGGTGGTCGAGATGTACGGCGACAAGATCATGGAGCACCCGGTCGGCACTGGGCCGTTCCGCCTGGTCGAATGGCGTCGATCGTCGAAGATCATCGTCGAGCGCAACCCCGGCTACCGCGAGGTGCTCTATGACGCCGAGCCGAACGCCGATGACGTCGCCGGCCAGGCGCTGTTTGCAAAGTACAAGGGCAAGCGCCTGCCGCTGCTCGACCGGATTGAAGTCTCGATCATCGACGAGCAGCAACCCCGCTACCTGTCGTTCCTCAATCGCCAGCAGGACATGCTCGAGCGCATTGCCGCCGACTTCGTCAACATCGCGCTGCCAAATGGAAAGCTCGCTCCCAGCCTGGCGCGGCAGGGCGTGCAGCTCGAGCGCGTGCTCGCCTCCGATGTCACGATGACGCTGTACAACATGGACCACCCGGTGGTCGGCGGCATGACGCCCGACAAGGTGGCGCTGCGCCGGGCGATCAACCTGGCGATCGACGTCGACAAGGAGATTCGCCTGGTGCGGCGCGGCCAGGCGATCCCGGCGCAAACGCCGGTGATGCCGCTGACCTACGGCTATGACCCGAAGGTCCGTACGGAGATGGGCGAGTTCAACCGCGCACGCGCCAAGGCTCTGCTCGACACCTTCGGCTATGTCGACCGTGACGGCGACGGCTTGCGCGAGCAACCCGATGGCACGCCGCTGCTGCTCGAGTACGCGACGCAGACTGATCAAGCGTCCCGCCAGCTCAACGAGCTATGGCGCGGCGACATGCAGGCGGTCGGCCTGCGCATCGAGTTCCGGCCAGCCAAGTGGCCGGAGAATTTGAAGGCGGCACGCGCGGGCAAGCTGATGATGTGGGGCGTAGGCTTGGCAGCGTCGTCGCCCGACGGCATGGGCGTGTTCGCACGCGGCTACAGCCCGGACATCGGTGGCCAGAACCTGGCGCGCTTCCGGCTGCCGGAGTTCGACAGAGTCTACGAAATGCTTAAGTCGACGCCGGATGGCCCCGAACGCGAAGCATTGTTCGAGCAGGCCAACAAGATCCTGATCAGCTATGCGCCCTACAAGTTCCACGTGCATCGCATCTACAACGACCTGATGCACCCATGGGTGATCGGCTACCGCCGGCCGCCGTTCTGGAACGAGTGGTGGCAGTACGTCGACGTGGATGAAGACATGCGCGCGAAGGCCCTGGCATGAAGCGGCGCGCGTTGCTGCAGGCGGGCATGGCGGGCCCGGCGGCACTGGTCATCGGGCGGCCGGCTGCAGCGCAGACCGGTACGCCGCAGAAGGTGTTTCGCTGGGCGTTCCCTGCTGCAGAGACCGGCTTCGATCCGGCGCAGATCAGCGACCTCTACTCGAACTATGTGATCTCGCACATCTTCGAAGCACCGCTGCAGTACGACTACCTGGCCCGTCCGGCCATCATCCGGCCGCGCACCGCGGCGGCGCTGCCTGAGATATCTGCCGACTTTCGCACGTTCACCGTGCGCATCCGGCCCGGCATCTTCTTCCAGGACGATCCGGTGTTTCAGGGCAAACCGCGCGAGTTGACCGCGGCCGACCATGTGTTCCAGCTCAAGCGCGTGGCGGATCCGCGCTGGAAGAGCCCGCTGTGGCCGAGCATCGAGAGCTCCGGGATCGTCGGCCTGGCGCAGGCGCGCAAAGCCGCGCAGGGCAGCGGTCGCTTCGACTATGACGCCGAGATCGAGGGTGTGCGGGTGCTGGATCGCTTCACCTTCCAGATTCGCCTGGCGGACCCCAGCCCGCGCTTCGGCGAAAACTTCACCGATGCGCGCGTGTTCGCGGGCGTTGCCCGTGAAGTGGTGGACGCCTACGAGAAGGAGATCATGGGCAAGCCGGTGGGCACCGGGCCGTTTCGCCTGGTCAGCTGGACGCGTGCCTCGCGCATCGTGCTGGAGCGCAATCCCACCTTCCGCGACGAGTTCTACGACGGTGAGCCGGCGGCAGACGATGCCCGCGCGCAGGCCACGCTGGCGCGGCTGAAGGGCCGCAAGCTGCCGATGGTCGACCGCGTGGAGCTGTCGGTGATCGAGGAGAGCCAGCCGCGCTGGCTGTCGTTTCTCAACGGCCAGCAAGACACGGTCAATGTGCCGCTGGACTTCATCAACATCGCCGCGCCTAACGGCAAGATCGCGCCGGCGCTGGAGAAGAAGGGCATCGAACTCGAGCGCATCATCAATCCGGACGTGGTGGTCACCTTCTTCAACATGGACCATCCGCTGATCGGCGGCTACTCACCCGAGAAAGTGGCGCTGCGCCGAGCGATCAGCCTGGGCTACAACACCGAGGAGGAGATCCGCCTGGTCCGCCGCGGCGCGATGATGACCGCGCATTCGCAGGTGCCTCCGCTGACGCAAGGCTATGACCCGAAGTTCGCCAGCGAGATGGGGCAGTTCGATCGCGCTCGCGCCAAGGCGTTGCTCGACACCTACGGCTACTTGGACCGCGATGGCGACGGTTGGCGCGAGAACCCGGACGGCTCGCCGCTGCTGCTGGAGATCGCCACCGAATCCAGTCAGCTCGATCGCGCCTTCAACGAACTGTGGAAGCGCCAGCTCGACGCGTTGAACCTCCGCGTGCAGTTCAACGTCGGTCAATGGCCCGAGAACGCCAAGAATGCGCGCTCCGGCAAACTCATGATCTGGCTGCTCAGCTGGAGCGCGGGCGGCTCAGACCCGGACTCATTCCTGGCACTTGGGTTGAGCCGCAACATTGGCGGCTCGAACTTCGCTCGCTTCAACCGCCCCGAGTACGACCGCCTCTACGACCAGCAGAAGCAGATGCCCGACGGGCCTGAGCGCAACGCCCTCATCCGGGAAATGCAGCGGTTGTTCGTTGTGTACATGCCGTACAAGGTCCACGGCCATCGCTTCGTCAACGATGTCTCGCATCCCTGGCTGATCGGCTACCGCCGCCATCCGTTCGCGCGTGACTTCTTCAAGTGGATCGACATCGATGTCGATGAGCGCGTGCGGCGGATCGGGCGCGCGTAAGCAGCAGCAGCGCGCATGACCACGCGTCGCCGCTTCCTGCAATCCGGCGCGACCCTGGCGGCGGCGCCGGCCGCCGTGCGTGCGCAAGGCCGCGGCGCCTCGGGCAAGGTGCTGCGGGTGGCCTTTGCCGCTGCCGAAACCGGCTTCGATCCGGCGCAGGTGCAGGACCTGTATTCACGCACGGTGATCAGCCACATCCTCGACGCCCCGCTGGAGTACGACTACCAGGAGCGCCCGGCGCGGCTGCAACCCAACACGCTGGAGGACATGCCGCAGGCATCGGACGACTTCCGCGTCTTCACCTTCCGCCTGCGGCCGGGCGTTTTCTTCGCCGACGATCCGGCCTTCAAGGGCGTGCCGCGCGAGCTGGTGGCGGCCGACTACGTGTACTCGTGGAAGCGCCTGTACGACCCGCGCTGGAAGAGCCCGATGCTGTTCGTGCTGGAGAACAGCAAGGTGCTGGGCCTGACCGAACTGCGCGCGGCTGCGCTCAAGGGCAAGCAGGGCTTCGACTACGACAGCGCCGTCGACGGGCTGCGCGCGCTGGATCGCTACACGCTGCAACTGCGGCTGGCAGAACCGAACCCGCGCTTCATCTACAACTTTGCCGACGCCTCGCTGTTCGGCGCGGTGGCACGCGAGGTGGTGGAAGCCTACGGCGACCAGATGATGGCGCACCCGGTGGGCACCGGGCCGTTCCGGCTGGCAGCGTGGACGCGGTCGTCGCGCATCGTGCTCGAGCGCAACCCCACCTATCGCGCGCAGCGCTACGAGTTCAAAGCCGCTGACGATGCGCCCGAGCTGCAGCAGGAAACCCGCGCGCTGCAGGGGCGCACGCTGCCGTTGCTCGACCGCGTGGAAGTCTCCATCATCGAGGAATCGCAGCCGCGCTGGCTGGCTTTCCTGCAGGGCCAGCTCGACCTGCTCGACCCGGTGCCGGTGGATTTCGGCGTCATCGCGGCGCCCAATGGGCGGCTGGCGCCCTTCCTGCATCGCCGCGGCATCAAGGCGCGCCTGACGCCGATGTCCGACGTCAACCTGACTTACTTCAACGTCGAGGATCCGCTGGTCGGCGGCTACACCCCGGAGCGCGTGGCCCTGCGGCGCGCCGTGGCCCTGGCGTTCGACAATGCCGACTACATTCGGTCGATCTTCAGCGGATTTGGCGTGCCGGCGCAATCGCCTTTCGTACCGGGCACCTTCGGCTACGACCCGGCGTACCGGACCAGCATGGGGCAGTTCGATCAGGCGCGCGCCCGCGCGCTGCTCGACACCTTCGGCTATCTCGACCGCGATGGCGACGGCTGGCGCGAGACGCCGTCTGGCGAGAAACTCGTGCTGCAACTGGCCGCCACCAATACGCAACGCGACCGCCGCGGCAACGAGCTGTGGCGCAAGTACATGAGCGCCGTGGGAATCAAGATCGAGTTCAAGATCGCCCAGTGGCCGGAGCTGGTCAAGCAGTCGATGGCCGGTCAGCTCATGATGTGGAGCTTCTCGTGGCAGGTCAGCGCACCCGACAGCGATGTCGTGTTCGGCATGGCCTATGGCCCGAACAAGCAGGCGATCAACGATGCGCGCTTCGACCTGCCGGCGTTCAATGCGCTGTTCGAGAGGCAGCGCGCGATGGCCGACGGCGCGGCGCGCCTGGACACGCTGCGCGAGGCCACCCGGCTGATGGTGGCGTACATGTCGTACCTGTTGCACATGCACCGCGTCAACATCGATCTTGCGCAGCCCTGGGTGATCGGCTATCGCCGCCACCCGTTCACGTCGCGCAGCTGGTGCTGGATCGACGTCGATTCCGAGTCGAGGCCGACGGCATGAAGCTGGCGAACGTCCTGCGCATTTCGCTCGCCGCCCAACTGATCGGCGGCACCCTGCTGGGCGCGTGGCTGCTGCCCTCGGGCTCGCCATGGTGGCAGGCAGTCGCCATCGGCGTGGCGTTGCCGGTGGTCGGCACGGCGCTGGTGCTGGCGATCGAACTGGCGGTCGGGGCGATCGTCGATCCGCGCACCCCGCGCGCCTCGCTCGGGCACGTGCTGCGGGTGTGGATCGGCGAAACCGGGTGCTCGCTGCGGGTGTTCGGCTGGCGCCAACCGTTTGCCGCCGAGTTTGCCGAGCCGCCGCTCACGCACGACCCGCAGCGCCCGGCCGTGCTGCTGATCGCCGGCTATGTGTGCAACCGCGCCGTGTGGAAGCCACTGCTTGAAGGCGGCGTGCTCGCCGGCTGCAACCTGGCCACGGTGAACCTCGAGCCCGTGTTCGGCAGCATTGACGACTACGCGCAGGAGATCGATGCGGCGATCGGCCGTCTGCGCAGCGCCAGCGGCGCCCGCCGCGTGACGCTGGTGTGCCACAGCATGGGCGGACTGGCGGCACGCGCCTACCTGTGCAAGTACGGCGACGACGCGGTCGACCGCATCGTCACGCTCGCCTCGCCGCACCACGGCACCATTTTCGGTGCGCTCGGCCACGGCCGCAACGCGCGCCAGATGATCCGCAACTGTGAGTACCTGACCACGCTGTGCGGCACGGAGAAGATCGAGCGACGGCGGCGCTTCGTCTGTATCGCCACTGCCGACGACAACCTGGTGGTGCCACGCTCCAGCCCGCTGCTGCCGGACGCGCAATGGCATGTGATCGACGGTGTCGGTCACCTGGCCCTGATCGAAGACCCGCGCGCGTGGCAGTTGATCGCCGCCGCGGTGCGCATGCCGCAGCACGCCGCGGCGCCCGCCTAGCTAGCGC
The DNA here is from genome assembly GCA_022843955.1 of Burkholderiaceae bacterium. Taxonomy (GTDB): domain Bacteria; phylum Pseudomonadota; class Gammaproteobacteria; order Burkholderiales; family Burkholderiaceae_F; genus JALHMQ01. Next base: position 66,941 of record JALHMQ010000010.1, on the reverse strand, counting down.
TCGATCGATTCGCCGACGTAGCGCGTCACGCGCGGCTCGTCCGGCCCCAGATGGAACGCGTAGCGGCGCTCGCGCAGTTCCACATCAGCCGAGGTCATGCGATCGAAGCGGCGCAGATGGTCCGCCCACGACTCGCAGAAGGCACCGGCAGCGTGGAGGCAGTCTGCACCAGCGCCACCATCACCGGTGAGGTGACGAGCGACGTCATCAGCCAGGCGGCCGCGACATCGCTCATGAATATCGACAGGTTGGCCGCCAGCCAGCTCAGCCACAGCATCCGGAACACCGGATAGCGCAGCGGCGACCAGGCGGTCACGGCGCGGGCGGTGGGTGGGTCGGGGTTGGACAGGACGGCAGGCGCAGCAGGCGATCACGCGAGGTGTGCCCTTATCGCCGGGCACAGGCTGTGCCGACGCTGTCTGGTCAGCCAGAAGCGACAGGAGACTCGGACCGGATCAAAGGGTTCACGCGATCTGCGGCCCGCTGTCAGTTGGTTGGCGCCGTGCACAGCGGCGCAGCTGCGCCGCACGCGCCTCGTCCGTGGCGAGCGAAGCGCAGCGCAGTCCGCCACCTGCTTCGACTTCATCCGGCTCCGCCGGTGAAGTCGAACCAACAATTCCGCTTTGCGTGCACGTGCGAGGCCGCAGGCCTCGCGTACACGCAAAGCGCCGCACTAGAAGTGGATCCCCCGCATCAAGTTGGCGAAGGCGATCTGGTCGGGCGTGGCCTTGGGCTTTTCGCCATCCTTCGGCTTCTTGGCAGCATCGGAGTCCGGGAACATGCGGAACGTGGTGTTCATCACGATCTGCGCGACCCGTGGCGCGAGCGTATGCAGCGTCTGGCCGAAGATGCCGAGGCGGGTGGCGATGCGCACCGGCTTGTAGACGATCGCCTGCACGATCAGATCCGCCGCTTCATCAGGCGACAGGGTGGGCACGTTCTCGTAGAGCTTGGTGGGCGCGATCATCGGCGTGCGCACCAGCGGCATGTTGATGGTGGTGAAGGTGACGCCGACATCGATGAACTCGCTCGCCGCGCAGCGCGTCCAGGCGTCCAGCGCCGCCTTGCTGGCGACGTAGGCGGAAAAACGTGGCGCATTGGTGAGCACGCCGATCGAGCTGATGTTGACCACGTGGCCGCGACGCTTGTTGACCATCTGCGGCAGCAGGCCCATGGTGGTGCGCAGGCAGCCGAAGTAATTCAGCTGCATGGTGCGCTCGTAGTCGTGGAAGCGGTCGTAGCTGGACTCGATGCCGCGCCGGATCGAGCGGCCGGCGTTGTTGATCAGCACGTCGACGCCGCCGTAGGTCTCGACCACCCAGGCGACCATCTTGTCGCAGCCTGCCATCTCCGCCAGATCCGCCGAGCAGGTCACGACCTGGCCGCCATTCTTGTTCTCGCTCTCGGCCAATGCGTCCTCGATCTCCTTCTTCGCAACATCGAGCTTCTCCTGCTCGCGGCCGACGATGACCGTGATCGCACCGGCGGCAGCGATCTTGTGGGCGGCCGCCAGGCCGATGCCCGACGAGCCGCCGGTCACCAGCACCACCTTGCCCGCGACCTGGCCCTTGAGCGTGCGGTCGATGAACAGATCCGGGTCGAGGTTGCGTTCCCAGTAGTCCCACAGCCGGTACGCGTAGTCCTCCAGCCGCGGGCAGGCGATCTTGGTGCCCTTGAGCAGCGCCGTGGTCTCGCGGCAGTCAAAGCGCGTGGGGTAGTTGACGAACTGCATCATGTCGTCGGGCAGCCCGAGGTCCTTCATGACCGCGTTCTTGATCCGGCGCACCGGCGCGAGCGCGAGCAAGCCCTTCTTCACGCTGTTGGGGATGAACCCGAGCAGCGCGGCATTGACCCGCATCGACATCTGCGGCGCATGGGCTGCCTTGGCGAAGGTATTGAGCACGTCACCCACGCGGTACGGCGTCGGATCGACGATGTGGAACGCCTTGCGATCCTGGTCCTTCACGTGCGCGATGTGGTCGATCGCATCGACCACGAAGTCGACCGGCACGATATTGATGCGACCGCCCTCGATGCCGACGGTCGGCATCCACGGCGGCAGCATGTTGCGCAGTTTCTGGATCAGCTTGAAGAAGTAGTACGGACCGTCGATCTTGTCCATCTCGCCGGTCTTGGAGTCGCCCACCACCAGGCCGGGGCGGTACACGCGCCACGCACCCTTCACTTCCTTGCGCACGATCTTCTCGGAGTCGTGCTTGGTGGCGAAGTACGGGTGGTCCAGGCCCTCGGCCTCCTCGAACATGTCTTCGCGGAACACGCCCTCGTACATGCCCGCGGCGGCGATCGATGAGGCGTGCTGGAAGATGCCAGCCTTGATCTCGTTGGCCAGTGCGACCGCGTTGCGGGTGCCGTCGATGTTGGCGACGATCTGGCTTTCCGCATCGGCCTTCAGGTCGTACACCGCGGCCAGGTGGAAGAAGTGGTCGATCTTGCCCGTCAGCGCCTTGATCTCGCCGCGGCTCACACCCAGCTTGGGCTGCGACAGGTCGCCGAAGACCGGCTTGGCGCGCGCCTCGGTGGTGCTCCAGTAGTCGAGCAGCGCCGGCACCTTGTCGCGGCTTTCCGGACGCACCAGGAAATGCACCGTACTGCCCCGACGGGCGAGCAGTTTCTTGACCAGGCGTTTGCCGATGAACCCGGTCGCCCCCGTGACGAAGTACTCCATGGACGTCCCCTTGTTGTGTTCGATCGGCCGCTGCGGCCGTCGGTTCTTGTAGCCATCGCCGATACGCATCGATGGCGCCCCGACGCGATCCGGCGCGCGAGGCGCGGCGATTATATGGCTCGCCTCGCAGTCGATAGAGCGGCGCCTCTAGCGATTTAGTGCCCGCCTTCCAGCCTGCCTTCCTAGACTGCGCCCTGTCATCAATCCGCGTTCTCGCGAGAGGAGTTCCCATGGTCAAGAAGCTCAAGGCAATGGCCGGCAGCGCAAAGGGCGACAGCCAGCTTGCGGCCGCGATCAAGGATTCGGCGCAGCAGATCTGGCTGGCCGGTCTGGGCGCCTATTCCAAGGCCCAGGAAGAGGGCCACAAGGTGTTCAACGCCCTGGTCAAGGAAGGCAATTCGATCCAGAAGCGCACCATGCGCATCACCGAAGACAAGGTCAGTGAAGTGACGAGCCGCGTCGGCAAACTCGCCGGCGGACTGCAGAAGCAGGCCAACGGCACCTGGGACAAGCTCGAGACCGTGTTTGAAGAGCGCGTCGAGCGCGCGCTGGCCCGTCTGGGCGTGCCGACCAACAAGGAAATCGGCGATCTGACGCGCCGCGTCGAGCAGTTGACCGCCAGCGTGCAGAAGCTGTCGGGCGGCCGCGCCGTGAAAAAGACGGCAGCGCCGCGCAAGCGTGTGGCCAAGAAGGTGGCAAAGGCCTGATCGCCGTCACGTCTGACGCGTATGAAGGTTGCCATGCTCACTGCATGGCAACCCTGATCGCTCCGTGATGCGACGATCCATCCGCGCACGTGTCGCGCTGCCGTCTGTTGGCGACAGCGGTCTATTTGCTTTCGCTGAGCGCCCTCATCGTGGCGGTGCGCGTTCTCCGTGCATCGGCCTCGCGCTGGCCGGCGGCGGTTCTTCCCTCGCTTCGCTCGGCAAGAACGCTCCATGAACGAACGGCCCACCGCCCGCCCGCACCCTGGACACCCGCGGCGCCGGGGCGCACGCCCAGCACGAATCGGCCTCGCGCT
>JALHMQ010000010.1:55927-63224 GCA_022843955.1 Burkholderiaceae bacterium | reverse complement strand
CGGTTCTTCCCTCGCTTCGCTCGGCAAGAACGCTCCATGAACGAACGGCCCACCGCCCGCCCGCACCCTGGACACCCGCGGCGCCGGGGCGCACGCCCAGCACGAATCGGCCTCGCGCTGGCGGGCGGCGGTTCTTCCCTCGCTTCGCTCGGCAAGAACGCTCCATGAACGAACGGCCCACCGCCCGCCCGCACCCTGGACACCCGCGGCGCCGGGGCGCACGCCCAGCACGAATCGGCCTCGCGCTGGCGGGCGGCGGTTCTTCCCTCGCTTCGCTCGGCAAGAACGCTCCATGAACGAACGGCCCACCGCCCGCCCGCACCCTGGACACCCGCGGCGCCGGGGCGCACGCCCAGCACGAATCGGCCTCGCGCTGGCGGGCGGCGGGCCGTTGGGGGCGATCTACGAGATCGGCGCCCTGGCCGCGCTGTCCGAGGCACTGCAGGGCATCGACCTGAACCACGCTGACGTGTATGTCGGCGTGAGTGCGGGTGGCTTCATTGCTGCGGGCATGGTCAACGGTTTCTCGCCGCACCAGATGTCGCGCCTGTTCATCGAAGGCCAGAAGAGCGCAGACCGCTTCGATCCGGCGATGCTGTTGCGGCCGGCGCTGCGCGAGTACTGGCAGCGCCTGCGATCACTGCCGCCTCTGGCGGCCCAGGCCGCCTGGAACTACGTGGTGCGTCCGGGCAATCTGATGGGCTCGCTCGAACGGCTGGGGCGCGCCATTCCCACCGGCATTTTCAGCGGCGAGGAAGTCGACCGCTACCTGGCACGCATCTTCGACCAGCCGGGTCGCAGCAATGACTTCCGTCGCCTGGCACACAAGCTGTACCTGGTGGCGACTGATCTGGACACCGGCGAGTCGGTCGCCTTCGGCGCCGAAGGCATCGACCACGTGCCCATCTCGCGCGCGGTGCAGGCCTCGGCCGCGCTGCCGGGCCTGTTTCCGCCGGTGGAGATCGAGGGCCGCCACTTTGTCGACGGCGCGCTGCGCAAGACGCTGCATGCGTCGATCGCGCTGGAACATGGCGTCGATCTGCTGCTGTGCCTCAATCCCCTGGTGCCCTACGACTCGCGCCCCACGCACCGCGCGCGCGATCGCGCGCACCGCCTGGGCAAGCTGGTCGAAGGCGGCCTGCCGGTGGTGCTGGCACAGACTTTCCGCTCGATCATCCATTCGCGGCTGGACGCCGGCATGGAGCGTTACAAGACCGCCTACCCGGACACCGACATCGTGCTGTTCGAGCCGAACCGTTCGGATGCCGACATGTTCTTCACCAACCTGTTCTCGTACGGGAGCCGGCGCCGGCTGTGCGAACACGCCTACCAGAAGACGCGCCAGGAACTGTGGGAACGCCGCCACGAACTGGGGCCACGGCTGGCGCGGCACGGCGTGAAGATCAACACCGGCGTGCTGCGCGATGAATCGCTGTCGCTGGTCAAGAGCATCCGCCGCCAGCGCGAGGCCCTGCTCGAGTTCGAAAGCGCCAATGCCACCCGCCAGCTGGCGCACACGCTGGACGACCTGGAGCGCTACCTGCGTCACGTGTACGCCTGAGCAATGTGCCTGGCCCGGCTCGGGCCGCGCGGGGCCCTTCAAGCCAGACGTGGCGCGGATGTCGCAAGAGGTCGCGCATAGGCGGGTCACGCAACGCGCGCCCCGTCTTGAGCACGGCATCTAACGCCCTCGGCACGATGTGCCCGCATAATGGCCGGGCCAAAAACAGTGAACGCCCGGCCACGGGCGCGCGAGACATGGAACGCAAACCGCCGCGCCGCACGCGTGAACGCATCCTCGAGCTGTCGTTGCGACTGTTCAACGAGTTCGGCGAGCCGAACGTGAACACCACGCTGATCGCCGACCAGATGGCGATCTCGCCCGGCAACCTGTACTACCACTTCAAGAACAAGGACGACATCATCCAGAGCATCTTCCAGCAGTTCGAGCGCGAGATCGAAAAACTGCTGGCGGTGCCTGCCGCGCCCGCGCCGGGACGCGCTCCGAACGTGGAGGATGCCTGGCTGTTCCTGCACCTGCTGTTCGAGCTGATCTGGAAGTACCGCTTCTTCTATCGCGACCTCAACAACCTGCTGATCAACTCGCGCAAGCTGGAAGTGCGCTTCAAGACCTTGCTGGCCGACAAGGTGATGATGGCGCGCTGGTTGTGCGATGGCCTGGCCAGCCGCGGCGAGCTGAAGGCAAGCAAGGCGGAAATCGAGGCGCTGGCCACCAACATGGTGGTGGTGGCGACCTACTGGGTGTCGTACCAGTACGTGATGAACCCCCGGCACTTCTCCGAGCCGGAGGTGGTCGGCCGGGCGGTCTCGCTCGGCTGCTACCAGGTGCTGGCATTGACGGCGCCCTATCTGGTGGGCGACGCTCGCGCGCTGTTCGAGCAGTTGGCGGCGCAGTACCTGGCGCACTGACCCACGATCGCCGCCCGCGCGGCAGTCGATTCAACGACCGGAGACCCGAGATGGCGAAGACCTGGGCGAAGTTCCCCTATGCGGACAAGAAGTTCGTGTACACCGCGGCCACGCTGAAAAAGGCGTGGGATCGCCTGCACCGCGGTGACTGCGAGCCGTTCCCGAAGGACGCGGCGGTGGTGGACGCGTGGATCGCCTTTCACGCCGGCGACTTCCAGAAGGCCGCCGAACAGGGCCTGAAGGCCGGCGGCGCCGGCGTCACGGTGGCCAACAAGGCGACCGCGATCTACGCCAACTACCTCGAGGAGAACGAGAAGACCAAGCTCGCGCTGTTCGAGGAAGTGGCCGGCCGCGCCGAGCAGCAGCAGGCTGATGAGCCGAAGAATGCCAATGCCTTTTATTGGCACGCCTATGCGCTGGGACGTTACGCACAAGGCATCAGCGTGGCCAAGGCGCTGGCCGCCGGCATCGGCGGCAAGGTGCGCACCTCGCTCGAGGCCGCATTGAAGCTTGCGCCCAAGCATGCCGATGCGCATATTGCGCTGGGCGCGTATCACGCCGAGATCATCGACAAGGTGGGCGCGATGGTCGGCGGCTTGACCTATGGCGCCAAGAAGGACACCGGGCTCAAGCACTTCGAGACCGCGCTCAAGCTCAACCCGGACTCGGCTATCGCGCGCATCGAGCAGGCCAACGGCTTCGTGATGCTGGAAGGCAAGAAGGCGCTCGCCCGTGCCGAGGCGCTGTATGCCGAGGCGGCCGCCTGCGTGCCGCTGGATGCGATGGAAGCCCTCGACGTCGAACTGGCCAAGTCGGAACTGGAAGACTGAGGCAGGCACGGCTGGCGCAGTCGGGCCAGACTCGGCGCCGCCCGCCCCGCGTCGCACGCCGTTCACTCCAGTTCGACGGCGGCTCGTCTAATCGCTTCAGCGCCTCGGGCGGGCGTCGCTATGCTGCGCCCGCCATCGATCCCGTGTGCCGATGAAACAGCTGCCCTTCCTTGCCTCCGTCTGTCTGCGCGTTGCCGCCCCGGTCGCTGTGGCCGCAGCGCTTGCGCTGGCTGTGCCGGCGGCATTTGCGGCCGACGTCGCGCTCGCACCGTGCCGGCTGAAAGGCATCGACCGCGAACTGCGCTGCGGCGTCGTCGACGTCCCCGAGGACCCTGACCTGCCGGACGGCCGCCGGCTCGCCATCCGCTTCGCCGTGGTGCCGGCGCTGGCAAAGAACAAGGCGCCCGATCCGGTCTTCGTGCTGGCGGGCGGACCGGGTCAGGCGGCGATGCGCGTGGCCGGCCTGATGCAGCCGGTGATGTCACGCCTGAACGCGCGCCGCGACATCGTCTACGTCGACCAGCGCGGTACCGGCGAGTCCAATGCGCTGGCATGCGAGCGTGGCCGCAAGGTGCTGTCGCTGAGCGAGTCGGTGGACCCGTCGCGCGCGGTGGCTCAGCTTGACGAGTGCGTGCGGGCCCTGCAGGGGCGCGCCGACCTGCGCCAGTACGCGACCTGGATCGCGATGCGCGACCTGGAAGCAGTGCGGACCGCGCTGGGTTCGGCGCGCATCAACCTGTGGGGCGGCTCCTACGGCACGCGCGCCGCGCTCGAGTACGTGCGCCAGTTTCCGCAGCGGGTCCGCAGCGTGGTGCTCGACGGCGTGGCGCCGGCCACGATGGCGCTTCCTGCCAGCTTTGCGATCGACTCCGACGCCGCGCTCAAGACGCTGCTGGCAGCCTGCGCCGCCGACACCGGCTGCCGCACCCACTATCCGCAACTGGACGCCGACCTACAGCGCCTGCTGTTCATCGCCGAGCGCGGCACCCGGGTCTCGGTTACGCATCCGCTCACCGGCGAGGCCGAGACCCTGCTGCTCGACCGCACGGTGCTGGCCGGCATGCTGCGCTCGCCGCTGTACGCGCCGCAGCTGGCCGCGGTGCTGCCGTTCGCGCTGGCGCAGGCGGGTCGCGGCAACTACGACCCACTGTTCGCGCTGTACTCGGCGCTGACCGGCCGCATGAGCGAAAACTTGGCCGAGGTCATGCACTTCGCGGTGGTGTGCGCCGAAGACATGCCGCGCACGGGGGCCGACCAGCGCGCCGCGGCTGCGGCCACGCGCTTCGGCACCAGTTTTCTCGATCTGTACGAGCGCGCCTGCGCGCGCATCCAGGTGCGCGAGGTGCCGGCCGCGTTCTATGGCGCGCCGACCGCCGACGTGCCGGTGCTGATCCTGTCGGGCGGTGCCGATCCGGTGACGCCGCCGCGCCACGGTGAGTGGGTGGCGAAGACACTGCCGCGTGCGCTGCATCTGGTGGCCCCGCATCTGGGTCACGGCGTCACGCAGCATGGCTGCGCGCCGGAGCTGATCGGCCGCTTCGTGCGCCAGGCCGATGAGCCCGCACGCGGTCCGTTCGCCGGCATCGAAGACGGCAGGGACGCCGATTGCCTGGCGCGCTTGCCGGCGCCCTTGCCGTTCCGCGCTCCCGTCTTCGTGACGCCCTGAGCGATGACGCCATGATCGAAGTGCAATCGCTCGGCAAATCGTTCGTCAGCGGACGCGGCCGCCGCCGGCAGGTCGTCACTGCGGTGGAGGACGTGAGCTTTCATGCCGCCGACGGTCGCATCACCGCCCTGCTCGGCCCCAACGGCGCCGGCAAGACCACGGCGCTGCGGGTTCTGTCGACGCTGATGACGGCCGATCGTGGCCGCGCGTTCGTCGGCGGCATCGATGTCGCCGTCGATCCGGGCGCAGCACGTGCGGCGATGGGCATGCTGAGCGACTCGCGCGGCCTGTACACGCGCCTGACCGCGCGCGAGAACGTCGCCTATTACGCGCGCTTGCGCGGGGTGCCCGTGGCGCACAGCACCGCGCGGCTGGCCGACATCGCCCGCCTGCTCGACATGGAAGCGCTGCTGGACCGGCCCACCGCGGGCTTTTCCACCGGCGAGAAGATGAAGGTGGCGCTGGCGCGCGCGCTGATCCACGACCCGCAGCACCTGATCCTGGACGAGCCGACCAACGGGCTCGACGTGATGTCCACGCGCGCCCTGCGCCGCCTGCTGCTGGCGCTGCGCGACCGCGGCAAGTGCATCCTGTTCTCCACCCACATCATGCAGGAGGTCGATGCGATCTGCGACGAGATCGTCATCGTTGCGCGCGGCCGCTCGGTCGCACACGGCACCGCCCAGTCGCTGCGCGCGCTGGCCGGGTGCGCCACGCTGGAAGACGCCTTCGTCGCGCTGGCGCTGGGCGAAACATCGGCGCCGGCGAGCGGGCTGCCGGCATCGCAGTCCGCCATGGCAGGGGGCGCGCGATGATCAGCAGCGTGTTCTGGGTGTTCCGCAAGGAGCTGGCCGACGCTCTGCGCGACCGCCGCAGCTGGATGATCGCGCTCATCATCTCGATGCTGTCGGGGCCGGTGGTGTTCACGCTGATGTCGAGCTTCATCAGCGGCATCGAGGAAAAGGCGCGCGCGCGCGAGGTGGTGATCGCCCAGCCGGAGCGCGCGCCCACGCTCGTCAACTTCATCCAGCGCCAGGGAGCGACGGTGACACCGGCGGCGCCCGACTACGAGGCGAAGCTGCGCGCCGGCACGCTGCAAAACGGCGTGCTGGTGCCACCGGCCGACTTCGAGGGCATGCTGGCGCGCGGCGAGAGCGTGTCGATCGAGCTGGTGTTCGACGACAGCCATGAGCGGGCGCAGCCGATGGTGCGCACCGCCAGCGCGCTGGTCAACGCCTTCAACCGCGAAGCGGGGACCTTGCGCCTGATCGCGCGCGGCGTCAGCCCGCAGTTGCTGGCGCCGCTCGAAGTCCAGGAGAAGAACCTGGCGCCGTCGCAGGCGCGCGGCGCGCAACTGCTGTTCATCGTGCCTTGGGCAGCGCTGCTCGTCGCGGTGTTCGGCGCCTTGTCGGTGGCGATCGACGTCACCGCCGGCGAGCGCGAGCGCGGCTCGCTGGAGCCGCTGCTGATGAATCCGGTGCCGGTAGCGAGCATCGTGCTCGGCAAATGGGCGGTGGTGATGACCTACTCGGTGGTCATCGTGCTGCTCACCATGGCCGGCTTTCTCGTGTCGATGCGCTTCATCTCCAGCGAAACGCTGTCGGCGCTGATGCAACTGCACTGGCGCGAGGTGGCGATCTTCCTGGTGGTGCTGCTGCCCTTCGCAGCCCTGATGGCCGCGGTCAACATGCTGGCGGCGACCTTCGGGCGCAGCTTCAAGGAAGCGCAGACCTACGTCAGCTACATCACCATGGCAGTGCAATTTGCCGCGCTCGTGCCTGTCTTCCTCACCGTGCGCGATGCCTTCTGGCAACTGCTCGTGCCGTCGGTGGCGCAGTTGTCGGTGCTGCTGAAGACACTGCGCGGCGAGCCGCTGACCACGACCCACCTGCTGGTGCCGGCCGCGGTCTGCCTGGCCGGCACCCTGGTGTGCCTGCTGCTGCAGGCCCACCTGCTGCGGCGAGAGCAGATCGTGTTCGCAAGGTCATGAGCCCGCCGGGCCGCCCCAAGGGCGAATCCCCGAGCGCGCAGCGCGAAGGTCGTTCGAACCCGCCGGGCCGCCCCAAGGGCGAATCCCCGAGCGCGCAGCGCGAAGGTCGTTCAAACCCGCCGGGCCGCCCCAGGGGCGAATCCCTGAGCGCGCAACGCGAAGGTCGTTCAAACCCGCCGGGCCGCCCCGAAGGCGCATCCTGGGTGAGCCGCGAGAAGGCCACTCGCGCAAGCGCCACACGTGCGTGCGACCCCGCACTGTTGCCGCGTCATCCTGACGGACGACGCGCCACGCACGATCGAAACGCATTGATTTGATGCGCAATTCCGGGGCATCGGCAGCGTTGCCCAATGCAATAATCGGCCACGTTCCCAGGCAACG
>JALHMQ010000010.1:0-55827 GCA_022843955.1 Burkholderiaceae bacterium | reverse complement strand
GCCGCGTCATCCTGACGGACGACGCGCCACGCACGATCGAAACGCATTGATTTGATGCGCAATTCCGGGGCATCGGCAGCGTTGCCCAATGCAATAATCGGCCACGTTCCCAGGCAACGTCGAACGCCCTCCGTGAACTCTCCTGCGCATGTCACCCTGCCCACGGAGCCGGCCATGATCCTGCCGGCGCCGCCGCGCACGATCGGCCGTTTTCAGGTGAAGGACGAAATCGGTCGCGGCTCCAACGGCGTGGTCTACAGCGCGCATGACCCGGTGCTGGGTCGCGAGGTGGCGATCAAGGCGTTACCGCTGACCTCCTCGGGTGGGCATCGCGAGCAGGTCGAGTCCGGCTTCCTGAACGAGGCTCGCGCCGCCGGCCGCCTCAACCACCCGCACATCGTCACCATTTTCGACGCCGGCAAGTCGGGCGAACTCGCCTACATCGCAATGGAGCGGCTGCATGGGCGCGACCTGCACGACGTGCTGGCCAGCGGCCAGCCGATGGCGCTGCGCCAGATCGCCAGCCTGATGGCGCGCGTGGCCGACGCCGTGCACTACGCGCACAAGCGTGGCCTGATCCACCGTGACATCAAGCCATCGAACATTTTCCTGCTGCGCGACGGCAAGCCCAAGGTCCTGGACTTCGGCGTGGCCATGACGCTGGCAGGCGATGCCGCCAACCAGCGTCGCCAGCTCATCGGCACGCCTAACTACATGTCGCCCGAGCAGGCACTCGGCCGGGTGATCGACAACCGCAGCGACATCTTCTCGATCGGCAGCATCCTGTACGAGCTGATCGGCGGGCGCCGGGCATTCGACGGCGCCAATATCGAGGAGACGCTGGCCCAGGTCATCGCCGACCTGCCCACGCCGCTGGAGCAGCTGCGACCCGACACGCCGGCGCCGCTGCTTGCCGTGGTCCGGCGCGCCCTGAGCAAGGACATCGAGCAGCGTTACCAGAGCGCGGGCGAACTGCGCAACGACCTGGCCGCCTATGCCGGCGGTGCCACCATCGCGCTGGCTGCACGCGGCCCGGCCACACGCGGCCGCGACCTGCGGCGGCAACTGCGTACACCGCGCATGCGGCTGATGCTCGCCGGGCTGGCGGCCGTATCGGCCATCGGCATCGGCGCGCTGGTCACGCGTGATCCCGAGTCCGTCGCGCCGGCACGGTCCCAGGTCGCCGCCACGACGCCGATCCAGGTGCCGGTGCAGCCGGTCGTGCCACCCAGCGCCGGCAGCGCAGTCGGGACCGCAACGCCCGCGGATGTCGCCGGCAGCGGCACGCCGGCCGCCAGCAATGGCGCCATGACTGCGCCGGCCAAGACACGCGCGGCCGACCCGCGTCGCGCGCGTACCGATGGCGCGGCCTCATTGCCTGCCAGCGGCGATGGGTTTGTCGCCCTTGCCGTCTCGCCCTGGGGCGAGGTGGTGGTCAATGGCGACAGTCGCGGCGTCTCGCCACCGTTGACGCGGCTGACGCTGCCCCCGGGCGTGCATGCGGTGGAGATTCGCAACGGCGCCGCGCCGCCGATGCGCGCGCGGGTCGAAGTTCGGCCCGGCCAGACGGTCGCGCTGCAACACCGGTTCTGATCTATCTCATGGCGCCGCGTCAGACTCTCAACAGCGCCAGCCCCGACATGCGGGACCATTCGGACGATTGGCACTCGGCAGACCAATCCACTACGCTGCCGTCGAGCCCGAACGCCCGATGAACGACGACCCGCAGCCCGCTGCACCGACAGCTGCCAACGACGCGCCTGCGCGACCGACCGCCGCATCCCGATCCAACGCCGTGCCCGAAACCGTCGCAACCGACGCGCCTGCCACCGTCGCTCCCGAAGTGGGCAGCGTGCCGACCACGCAGGCGCCCACCGTTCCCAATCCGCTAAACGCCGCCGCCCCGACCACCGCGGTCCTCGCGGCGCCGTTCAACCCGCGCCTGCCGCCCGGTCCGGCGCCGCGCCAGCTGAGTCGCTTCTCGATCACGCGCCTGCTGCGGCGCGAGCAGAACTCGGTGGTCTACCTGGGCACCGATCCGGTCCTGCACCGGGAGGTCGTCATCAAGGCGGTGCAACTGCCGCCGCTGAAGGACGCCACGCCGCACCTTGATGCGCAGATGGATCCGCTCGAGCAGGCATTCGTGCGCCAGGCGCAGGCGGCCGGCAAGCTGGCGCATCCGCATATCGTCACCGTCTACGAGGCCGGCCGGCTGGGCGACACCGGCTACCTGGCGATCGAGCGCGTCAACGGCCGCGGGCTGCATGAGCTGATTGCGTCGGGCTGGCGGCCGCAGTTCGTCCACTGCGCCAGCATCGCCGCGCGCATCGCCGATGCCATCGAGCACGCCCATCAGCAAGGGGTGGCCCACGGGCACCTCGGCCCGCAGCACGTGGTGCTGCAGGTCGACGGCGTACCCAAGGTAGAGGGCTTCGGCGGCTGGATCGACGGCGGCACCGGGGGCGACGATGCGCTCGCGCGCACCGAGAAGCTGCTGCCCTACTTCCACAGCGAGTTGACCGACGAGGCGCGCCGCGCCGACGTGCGCGCGGTCACCTCGCTCGTCTACATGATGGTGACCGGCAAGGCGCCCAAGGAACGGCCGGTGCCTGCGGCATCGCTGCGCGCCGACGTGCCGCCCACGCTGGCGCGCCTGATCGACGACATCCTGTCGCCGAGCAGCACCACGCGTCGCACCGCGGGCGACCTGCGCGATGCGCTCACCAGCTTCATCTGGAACGAGCGGCGCGACAACGTGGCACCGGCAACGATTGGCATCCCGCTGGCGGCGCCGCCACGGCGGCCGGACGCAGGCGCGAGCCGGCCCGATGCCTACGCTCCAACGGTGGCGATCGAACTCGACGAGCCGCTGCTGGCCGCGGGCAAGGCGCCCGGCACCCGACCATCGTCGCGCCCGGCCACGTTGGCGATCCGGCCGAGGACCGCGCCCGCGCCGACGGTGGCCGAAACGCTGCCACCGCTCCCGTCCGAACCGCCGGCGCCCGCCGGCGAACGCCTGCAGGACGCCTGGCACGACGCGATCCCCTGGCTGCAGCGCAATCGCATGCTGGTCGGTGGCATGGCCGGGCTGGCGATCACCGCCACCGTGATCGCCGCCATCCTCGCCGCCACCGCCGGACCGGCGCCGATCGTTCCCGTGGCGGCGCCGCCCGTGGCACCGGTGGCGGCACCGGTGTTGACCGGCACCGGCACGGTGGAACTGGACATCGCCCCCTGGGGCGAAGTGTTCGTCGACGGCAAGCCCATCGGCGTCAGTCCGCCGCTGCTCAAGCTGACGCTGCCGGCCGGTCGCCACGGGATCGAGATCCGCTTCGGCGACAAGGCCGCGGTGACGGCGCAGGTGGACGTCGATCCGGCCACGCCGCTGCAGATCCGCCACCGCTTCGAGTGAGCTGCGTCGTGCCCGGTCGCTCCCGCTGGTCGGCGCACCGCGCCTGCGCGCTGGCCGCCCTCGCGCTGGCAACGCTCGGCGGCTGCGTCACGGTGCCGGCCGAGGCGCCGCCACCGGCGTCGGAAAGCATCGCCCTCCTGTACACGCGCCCGGCCGAACGCGCCCTCATCAATGGCCTGCGCGCGTATGAAGAGGGCGCCTTCGAGCGGGCGGAGCAGAGTTTCCGCACCGCCGTCCTGCAGAGCCTGCGCGATCCGCGCGACGCGGCGGTGGCGCACAAGTACCTCGCCTTCATCGCCTGCGCGTTCGATCGGATCAGCGAGTGCGAGCAGCAGTTCAGGCGCGCCTTCGGCGCGTATCCGCCATTCCTGCTGACCGATGCCGAGATCGGGCACCCGATCTGGGGCCCGGTGTACCGGCGCGTGTCGCAGGCGCGCGCCGATGAGGCGCTCGCCAAGCAGGCGCCGGCGCCCGAGCGCGCACCGAAGTAGCAAGGCGCCGGTCGTCGCTGGATCGCGATGACGCACCCACGGCCTGGCGCCAGGCGATCGATGAATCCAGCCTGCCTGCGGATGTGATCGAGTTCGCCAGCGATCAGAAGCCGATGCGTGGCTTCTTGGCGATCCGTTCCTCGGTGATGTCGACCGCCTGCACCTCACAGCGACCGGCGAGCTTGGCGTTGCCGAACGCGGTGAGCATCACGCGGCGCATTTCGCGCGGCTTGAGCTTGGCCAGCCGATCGAGCGCGTCGTCGTCCAGGTCGGGCGGGAACGGGCGACCCCAGGCGTGCTCGGCGCGCAGTTCGCGGTAGATGCTGGCGGCGATCCGGCGCGCGCCCTCGGCGTCCGGCGCCTCGATCTCGTAGACGTTCATCCGGTTCAAGATCGGTTCCGGAATCGAGCGGGCCTGGTTGGCGGTGGCAACCCACACCACGTCGCTGGCGTCGATCGGCACTTCGGCGAACTCGTCGGTGAACTCGCAGGCGGTGTCGTGCTCGAGCAGCGTGTACAGGCTGCCCAGCGGGTCGTACTGCTGATCGCCGCCCGCCTTGTCGATCTCGTCGACCACGATCACCGGATTGGCGTAGTCGCCGTTGACCAGCGCGTCGAACACCTTGCCCGGCTTGGCGTTCTTCCACTGCGCGCTCGCACCGCTCAAGATCCAGCCGGCGGTGAGTGAACTCATGCCGATGAAGTTGTAACCGGTGCCCAGCAGCCTGGACAGGCGGCGCGCGAAGTGGGTCTTGCCGATGCCCGGGTCGCCCAGCAGCAGGATCGGTTCGAGATCGAGCGCATCGTCGGTCGACAGGCACAGCGCGAGCTGGCGGCGCACGTCCTCCAGCGGTTCGGCGAAGTTGGGCAACTCTTCGATCAGCGCATCGATGTCGGGCAGCGCCGAGGGCTTGATGGTGAAGCGCTGACCGCCCGTCTTGATCATCTTGACGTAGGTGGCCTTGAGCGCCTCGTTGCCGCCGCTGCCGAGTTCCTGCAGTTCAGTCAGCGCGGTCTCGATACGAGGCACGTGATAGACATCCTTGAATCCTGCGATCGAAATCGCGGGCTTGCCCAGCACGGCTGGAAGGGTCGCGGTCGCGCTCATCGAATCCTCCGGATGCAGATGCATCGAGTACGTTGACCTGTCGCCCACGCGGCAGGTCCACATGATGCTGACAAGCAAGGGCTCTGCCAGGTCGGACGAGAAGATGCCAAATACCTGCTGACAACGTCAATGCAGCACTCGCACGCGCTGAGTGCCAACGTGTCGCGAATGCCTGTGATCGCGTTGGGGAAGTGCGCCGCGTTGCTGCGCGTGCGAGGCGCGTGCTCGCCTGGTCGACACGCTGGCGCCGCCGGTGAACTGCTCCTCGCGCGACTGCGGCGGCCGGCGCCGGCATCCGCTCTAGTTACTGCTGCCGCATGCCCAGTTCAGTGGCCCACACCGCTGCTTCGACGCGCGAGCGGAAGTTGAGCTTCTTCAGCATGTGCTTGACGTGCACCTTGACCGTGCCTTCGGTGATCGACAGCGTGCGTGCGATCAGCTTGTTCGACTGGCCATCGGCCACGCAGCGCAGCACCGCCTGCTCGCGATCGGTCAATACCGCCAGGTCACGGTCCGACTTGCGCGTGGCGTCCTGCGCCTCGGCGCGCAGCGCCGCCGCCAGCCGACCGGCCAGCGCGTCGCTGATCACGGTCTTGCCGGTGAGCGCTTCGCGCAACCGGCTCAACAGGTCTTCCGGCTCCATGTCCTTCAACAGGTAGCCATCGGCGCCGGTACGGATCGCGTGCATCAGGTCGTCGGGTGCGTCGGACACGGTGAGCATGACGATGCGCCGCGACGGGTCCTCCTCCTTGAGTTCGGCCAGGATGTCGAGGCCCGACTCGCTCTTCAGATTGAGGTCGAGCAGGATCAGATCCGGCTCGTGGCGACGCGTCATCTCGAGGGCGCCGGCCTTGTCGGCCGCCTCGCCGATCACCTGGATCTCCGGATCCATCGCCAGCAGCTGCGCCACGCCGCGCCGGAACAGCGGATGGTCATCGACGATCAGGACGGTGTTGGCCACGGATCGAACTCCCTTCTGGGTTGATCGGAGCGGCATCACGGCAGCGCCGTCGAGGCCGGTTCAGGTCGTGCATCGGACGCGGTGACCAGTGCGGCGCTGAACGGTGCATCCATCCGCACCCGCAGCCGCACGAAGGTGCCGCCGGTCGGCCGGCGGCCGATTTCCAGGGTGCCGCCGACCATCTGCGCGCGATCACGCATGATCAGCAGACCGAAGTGCTGGCGCGGCGACTCCAGGCTCGGGATGCCGACGCCGTCGTCCTCGATCGCTACCTCGATATGCCGCGCGCCACCGGCGCCGTCACCACGTGCCAGACGCACCGAGGCATGCCGCGCCTGTGAATGATGCTCGATGTTGGCGAGTGCCTCGCGCACGATCTGCAGCACGTGGATCTGCTGATTGGCGGTCAGCTCGATGCCGATGAGCTGATCATCGAGCGCCACATCGATCTCGGTGCGCTGGCGAAAATCTGTCACCGCCTCGGCAATCGCCTGCGTCAGCCCCTTGCCCGACAGCTGCAGGCGGAACGTGGTGAGCAGTTCGCGCAGCTGGCGGTAGGCGCTGGATACACCGTCACGCAATTCCTGCACCACTTCGCGCGCGCCGGCTACGCTGACGGCTTCGGCCTCCTGCGCCCCTGCGGGCAGCAGCGCACTGAGGCGAGCCAGCTGAATCTTTGTGTAGGACAGCGACTGGGCGAGCGAGTCATGCAGTTCGCGTGCGATGGCCGAACGCTCCTCGAACAGCGCCAGCCGACGGTGCTCGTCGCGCGCCTCGGCGGCAGCCAGCGCCGCACCGATGTGCCGGCCCAGCGTCTGCGCCAGCTCGATCTGCCACGCCGGCAGCACCTGTCCCGGTGCCAGTTGCAACGGCATCACGCCATACTGGCGCTCGCCTTCGAGCAGCGGCACCGACAGCACCCTGCGACCGCCGGTGCCGGCCAGCTCGTGCCAGACGATATGGCCTTCGTCGAGACAGCCCTGGCAACGCACCTGCTCGCACACCATGCCCGGCGCCGCCTCGGCATAGGCGAGCGGGATCCCCTCCTTGGCCGGTGCATGGCGCGCGCAGATCACGACACCTTCCACGTCGAGCACCTTGCGCACGTGCATCGCCACCCGCTGCAACGTTTCTGCGGCCAGAGTTGGCACCGACAGCTCGCGCGCCGTTTCGTACAGCAGTGACAGCGACTGATTCTTCTGCGCGAGGTCGGTGGTCTTCGCGGCGATCTGTCCTTCCAACGAGCCGTACAGTCGGCCGAGTTCTTCGACCATGTGATTGAAGTCGCGCCCGAGCTGGCCGAGCTCGTCTTCTCCCACTTCGTCGGTGCGCACCGAGAAGTCGCCCTGGCGCACCGACTGCGCAACGCGCGCCAGATCCTTGATCGGCTGGAACACCTGCAGGTCGAGCACGAAGATCGCGGTGAGCACCAGCACCAGAATTACGAACAGCGCCGCGCCCAACGCGACTTGCAGGCCGTGGATGCGCGACTCCAGGTCGCCCTCGATCAGCACCACCAGGCGATCGACGTCGGCGACGAACGGATGCACGCCCTGCAGGAAGGCGTCGCGCGCGAACACGCTGTCAGTGGACTCCGTCGCCAGGCGACGCAGGTGCTGCCATTGCGCCGCAATGCTGTTGTAGGCAAGACGCAGCGTGCTGTTGGCCTTCGCGGGAATCGCGCCGGTCAGGCGTGGATCCGCCAGGCGCGACTCCCAGGCAGCGATCTCAACAGCGATGGCCTTGCGCTGCAGGCCGCTGTCGGCGCGCGCATCGGCGCCTTCGGCGACACGCGTGGCCAACAGGTACGACTGCATGCGCAGCGAGCCGGCGATGTTGATCGCCGCGCCCTTGCCGGTGGACTGCTCGGTGATGACCGCCGCCGTCAGCACCACGGCGATGGCAAGCAGCGTGACCACCCCCAGCACGCTGGCCACGCGCAGCAGCGTCGAGCTCGACCACAGACGTCGCAGGTTCATGTTCTCAGGCTAGGTCAGACGCCGTGCACGCGCCTGACGCAGATCAGGCGCCGGTTGCCGGCCACGCCGCGGACGATACGCGCGAGCGCCCGGCGCCGCCGCGCGAAGAACACGTAGGCGACGCGCCCGCTGCGACCTAACCCGCGTGAGGCAGGTTGGCGTCGCACGCGTCTACCCACGCAGTAGTAGTTGCGAACTCCATGCAGGGGCACCTGCCGGCGTGAATTGATCTGCGTCACTCGCGCACATGTCCCCGCCCCGAGAGTGCCTCCAGCGCCGGATCGGGCGGGCCGTTGCAGGCCGCCGCGGATCGCGGCTCGGATCGGTGGAGGCACGCAGATGGCACGGGTCGTCCCGCAACACAAGGCAGTCACGGCGGCCACAGGCGCGGCCGATGCGGGTCGCCGCGCCAGGCAATGGCAGGTGGCGATCGTCAGCACGCTGGCGTTCACGGTGTGCTTTGCGGTGTGGATGATGTTCGGCGTGATCGGCATCCCGATCAAGCAGACGCTCGGCCTCAACAACACGCAGTTCGGCCTGCTCACCGCAATCCCGGTGCTGACCGGGTCGCTGGTGCGGGTGCCGCTGGGCATGTGGACCGACAAGTTCGGCGGTCGCATCGTGTTCTTCCTGCTGATGCTCTCGACCGTGGTGCCGATCTGGCTGATCAGCTACGCCACCGCGTACTGGCACTTCCTCGTGCTCGGCCTGTTCGTCGGCCTGGCGGGCGGGTCATTCTCCGTGGGCACGCCCTACGTGGCGCGCTGGTTCGAGAAGAAGAACCAGGGCTTCGCGATGGGCGTGTTCGGCGCCGGCAACTCCGGCGCAGCCGTCAACAAGTTCGTCGCACCGGTGCTGCTGGTGGCATTCGGCTGGACCCTGGTGCCGCAGGTGTACGCCGGCGCCATGCTGGCGATGGCACTGCTGTTCTGGATGTTCAGCCACCACGATCCGAAGCACTGCGTCGAGTCGCACATCACCTGGCGCCAGCAGTTGCAGGCGCTCAAGGATCCGGCGGTGTGGAAGTACTGCCAGTACTACTCGATAGTCTTCGGCGGCTACGTCGCGTTGAGCCTGTGGATGGTGCAGTACTACGTCAACGAGTTCTCGCTCGACATCCGCGTGGCTGCACTGCTGGCAGCGTGCTTTTCGCTGCCGGGCGGCGTACTGCGCGCCATGGGCGGCTGGATGAGCGACAAGTGGGGCGCGCACAAGGTCACCTGGTGGGTTCTGTGGGTCAGTTGGGTCTGCCTCTTCCTGCTGTCGTACCCGGCCACCAGCTACACGGTGCAAGGCGTCGACGGCCCGATCACCTTTTCCCTGGCGCACAACGTCTGGAGCTTCACCGCGCTGATGTTCGCGATCGGCGTGGCGTGGGCCTTCGGCAAGGCGAGCGTGTTCAAGTACATCGCCGATGACTACCCGAAGAACATCGGTGTCATCAGCGGCATCGTCGGCCTGGCCGGCGGCATGGGCGGCTTCGTCCTGCCGATCATGTTCGGTGCGCTGATGGATCTCACCGGCGTGCGCTCCAGCGCCTTCATGCTCATGTACGGCGTCGTCTGGGTGTCGCTGATCTGGATGTACTGGACCGAAGTGCGCAAGGCCGACTTGCTGGGGAAGAACGCCGCTCCCTTCAAGCTCGAGGCCTGAGCGTCGCGGTCGCACTCACCCGCCACGGATCTGCATGAACCATTCGATCCCCGCAAGCCAGCGCACCACGCCGCCCGTACGGCCATTGACCGGGATTAACCCGGCTCGAGAAGTCGGCCGGCGTAGTTCTTCGGAACTATGCGCCTGCGTGGCGGCATCGTTCTTCTGCCGTGTTCGACCCCCACCACCGGCTGATGGGCATGCCGGCCCGGCCGCCAGACCCACCATCCCAAAGCCAAAGGCACCTTATGAACCCCACACGCCCCTGCGCCACACGCTCCTCGTGCGCCCCTTGCCGGCGCAGCAGCCGCGGGTGCCTGCACGAGCGGGCCGCCGGCAACGCCGCGGCGGCCATTGCATTCACCGCCACGGAGTAGCGCCATGGACGTCATGCTCGCCTACGACCATTCGCGCAATTCACGCATCGCGCTGGACGCCGTCAAGCGGCTGTTCGCCAACGAGCGGCCGATGGTCACGTTGATCTCGGTGATCGAGGAGCCCGGCAGCAACAGTGCCGGCGAGGACGAGATGTTCCAGCAGCAGTACCAGGAGCAGAAGGCCGGCGCCGAACGGGCCGCGGCCGAACTGGTGGCCGCCGGATTCAGCGCCAAGGTGCTGTTCGCCGAAGGCGATGCGCGCAAGATGATCCTGCGCGCCACCGAGGAGCGCCGGCCCGACCTGCTGGTGATGGCGCGCCACTCGTACAAGCCCGACGGCAACTTCATCACGCGCCGGCTCGATGCGCTGGTCGAGGAGTTCGACCACATGACCTTCGGCTCGGTCAGCGCCTTCCTGGCGCGGCGCGTCGAATGCCCGCTGCTCATCGTGCCGACACACGTCGGACGTGACGGCCGCAGCTGAAGCGCACCGCTCTCGCCGCACGCCCAGAGGCCCCCATGCAAGTCAGTGACCTTTTCCGTTTCAAGAACCCCGAGATCAAGGCGCTCCACCTGACCTGGATCGCCTTCTTCATCTGCTTCTACGTCTGGTTCAACATGGCGCCGCTGGCGTCGTCGATGCTGCGCAGCGAAGGCTGGCTGACGCGCGACGACATCCGCCTGTTCGCCATCGCCAACGTGGCGTTGACCATACCCGCGCGCATCCTCGTCGGCATGGCGCTCGACAAGTGGGGTCCGCGCCGCGTCTTCTCCATCCTGATGGTGATGATGGCGCTGCCGACACTGGCTTTCGCCTTCGGTGAAACCAAGATGCAGCTGTTCGCCTCGCGCCTGGTACTGAGCTCGGTCGGCGCCAGCTTCGTCGTCGGCATCCACATGACCTCGCTGTGGTTCAAGCCGCGCCACATCGGCTTTGCCGAAGGCTTCTACGCCGGCTGGGGCAACTTCGGCTCGGCCGGCGCGGCGATGACGCTGCCGACCATCGCGCTGACGATGTACGGCGGTGCCGACGGCTGGCGCTGGGCCATCGCCACTTCGGGCATCGTGATGGCCGTCTACGGCGTCTACTACTGGTTCGCCATCACCGACGGGCCCACCGCCGACACGCAGAAGAAGCCGCGCAAGGTCTCGGCGCTGGAAGTGTCGAGCTGGGGCGACCTGGTGATGCTGTGCATCTTCATCGTGCCGCTGGTGGGCATGCTGTCGATCCTGGTGTATCGCGTGCGGCAGATGGGCTACATCGACGCCACCACGGCGGCGGTCTTCTACGCAGCCATCGTGGCGATCGTGCTGTACCAGATCGTGCAGGCGATCCGCGTCAACGTGCCGATCCTGAGGAAGGGCGTGCCCGCGGACGACCGCTACCCGTTCAAGTCGGTGGCGGCACTGAACATCACCTACTTCGCCAACTTCGGCGCCGAGCTGGCGGTGGTGTCGATGCTGCCGATGTTCTTCGAGCAGACCTGGGGCCTGGGCGCGGCCGCCGCCGGCGCCATCGCGGCCAGCTTCGCCTTCGTCAACCTGTTCGCGCGGCCGATGGGCGGCCTGGTGTCCGACCGCTTCGGCAACCGCCGCTTCGTGATGATGGCCTACATGTTCGGCATCGGCATGGGCTTCGTGGGCATGGGCCTGCTCGACTCGGGCTGGCCGCTGGTGGTGGCCGTAGCCATCACCATCGCCTGCTCGTTCTTCGTGCAGGGCGCCGAGGGGGCGACCTTCGGCATCATCCCCTCGATCAAGCGCCGCGTGACGGGCCAGATCTCGGGCATGGCCGGCGCCTACGGCAACGTCGGCGCGGTGTTCTACCTGTTCGTCTTCACCTTGGTCACGCCGCAGCAGTTCTTCTTCATCATCGCCGCCGGCGCCTTCATCAGCTGGTTGGTGTGCTGGCTCTGGCTCGTCGAGCCCGAAGGCGGCTTCAGCGACGAGTATGTGATCTCGTCGGTGGACAAGGCGATTGCCCGCGAAGCCCAGCAGCGGAAACAAACCGAGGCCGACGTGTCGCTCCTGCTGCAAGGCAGCGGCAAGGTGGAACTGCTCGACAAGGGCGACGGCCTGCAGCTCACGGCACGCTTTCGCGACGTCGAAGAGCTGCGCCAGGTCGTGGACCGGCTCAGTCCGCGCGCCAAAGGCGCCACCTGATCGACAGCACGGCCACCCCCTTCAGGCATGCCGCTCGAGCCACTGGCCCGGGCCAACCCACCGAGGACTCGCATGGACCTTTCGCCCCCCTCAACCCAGACTTCCGCGCCCGTGGTGCGCAGCCGTGCCGACATCGCAGACTGGCGCCCCGAGGACGCCACGTTCTGGGACGGCGGCGGTAAGGCCATCGCCACGCGCAACCTCTGGATCTCCATTCCCAACCTGCTGTGCGGCTTTGCGGTGTGGTTGATGTGGGGAATCATCACCGTGCAGATGCTCAACCTGGGCTTCCCCTTCAAGCCCGCAGAACTTTTCACGCTGACCGCCATCGCCGGCCTGATGGGCGCCACGTTGCGGATCCCGGCGTCGTTCTTCATCCGCCTCTCGGGTGGTCGCAATACGGTTTTCCTGACCAGCGCGATGCTCATCATCCCGGCCATCTGGACCGGCATCGCGCTGCAGGACAAGAGCACCCCGCTGTGGGTGTTCCAGGCCTGTGCTTTCCTCTCGGGCATCGGTGGCGGCAACTTCTCCGCCTCGATGAGCAACATCAACACCTTCTTTCCGAAGAAGCAGCAGGGCCTGGCCCTGGGTCTGAACGCCGGGCTGGGTAACTTCGGCGTCACCACCATGCAGATCCTGATTCCGCTGGCGATGACGGTGAGCCTGTTCGGCGCCTTCGGCGGCGGCTCGATGTTGCTGGCCAAGGATTCGGGCTGGATCTTCGGCAAGATCCTGGCCGGCACGCCGACCTGGATCCAGAACGCCGGCTTCATCTGGGCGGCGATCCTGGTGCCATTGGTCATCGCGGCGTGGTTTGGCATGAACAACCTGCTCACCGTCACGCCCAACCACGGCGGCACGCTGGCCGCCTTCGGCAAGATCATCTACCTGTACGGCCTGGCCTTGGCGGTCGGTGGCCTGGGCCTGTACCTGTACCTGCCGGCGCCCACCGGGCTGGGACTGCTGAACATGTGGGTGGCGCTGCCGCTGATCATCGTGGCCTGCCTGGGCGTGATGAAGATGGCTGCCTTCGGCGAGATGAAAGGCAACCTGACCAAGCAGTTCGAGATCTTCCGCAACAAACACACCTGGTCGATGACGATTCTGTACATCGTCACCTTCGGGTCCTTCATCGGCTTCTCGATGGCGCTGCCGCTGTCGATCACAGTGATCTTCGGCTTCCAGCACATTCCTGATGCCAACGGCGTGATGCAGCACACGCTGAAAAACCCGAACGCACCCTCGGCGCTGACTTACGCCTGGATCGGCCCCTTCATCGGTGCTGCGATCCGCCCCGTGGGCGGCTGGATATCCGACAAGGTGGGTGGTTCCATCGTCACGCAGGTGATCTCGGTGGTGATGGTGGGTGCATCCGCAGCAGTGGGCTACGTGATGATGCAGGCCTACGGCTCGGCCACTCCGGAACAGTATTTCCCGATGTTCCTGGGTCTGTTCATGCTGCTGTTCCTGGCCAGTGGCATCGGCAACGGTTCGACGTTCCGCACCATCGGCATCATTTTCGACAGGGTCCAGGCAGGCCCGGTGCTGGGCTGGACGGCCGCAGTCGGTGCGTATGGTTCGTTCGTTGCACCGGTGGTCATCGGCGCGCAGATCAAGGCCGGCACGCCGCAGAACGCGATGTACGGCTTCGCCGTCTTCTACGCGCTGTGCTTGATCCTGAACTGGTGGTTCTACCTGCGCCGCAACGCCTACGTGAAGAACCCCTGATCCCGCACCTGCGAAGGCCTTGCGTGCCGCGCACGGCCAAGCGAACACCCGACACCGTATCCGAGGACAACACATGAGCCACTTTCTCGACCGCCTGCTTCACTTCACGCTGCCGACCGAAGCGTTCGCCGACGGCCATGGCAAGACCACCGGCGAAGACCGCACCTGGGAGGACGCCTACCGCAACCGCTGGGCGCACGACAAGGTCGTGCGCAGCACGCACGGCGTGAACTGCACCGGCTCGTGCTCGTGGAAGATCTA
This sequence comes from Burkholderiaceae bacterium, assembly GCA_022843955.1. GTDB lineage: Bacteria > Pseudomonadota > Gammaproteobacteria > Burkholderiales > Burkholderiaceae_F > JALHMQ01. Next base: position 41,691 of record JALHMQ010000010.1, on the reverse strand, counting down.
CGTCAAGGGCGGCATCGTCACCTGGGAGACGCAGCAGACCGACTATCCACGCACGCGCCCCGACCTGCCCAACCACGAGCCGCGCGGCTGCGCGCGCGGCGCCAGCTACTCCTGGTACCTGTACAGCGCCAACCGGCTGAAGTACCCGCTGGTGCGCGGTCGGCTGCTGGAGCGCTGGCGCAAGGCGCTGGCGGTGGCCAAGCAGTCAGGCAAAAGCGCGGTGGATGCCTGGGCCAGCATCGTCGAAGACCCGGCCGCGCGCCGCGACTACCAGCAGGTGCGCGGCATGGGCGGCTTCGTGCGCTCCGGCTGGGACGAGGTCAATCAACTGGTCGCCGCCGCCAACGTCTACACGATCAAGAAGCATGGCCCCGACCGCGTGATCGGCTTCTCGCCGATCCCGGCGATGAGCATGGTCAGCTATGCCGCCGGCAGCCGCTATCTGTCGCTGATCGGCGGCGTCTGCATGAGTTTCTACGACTGGTACTGCGACCTGCCCCCGGCGAGCCCGCAGATCTGGGGCGAGCAGACCGACGTGCCGGAATCGGCCGACTGGTACAACTCCAACTACATCATGGCCTGGGGCAGCAACGTCCCACAGACGCGCACGCCGGACGCGCACTTCTTCACCGAGGTCCGCTACAAGGGTGCGAAGACGGTGGCGGTGACGCCCGACTACTCCGAGGTCGCCAAGCTGGCCGATCTGTGGCTGCATCCCAAGCAAGGCACCGATGCCGCGCTGGCGATGGCCATGGGCCACGTCGCGCTGAAGGAGTTCTACTTCGGCGGGAGTGCCGGGCCGCTCCCAAGCGACCGCACCCCCTCGGGGGGCGGGTCGCCGCAAAGCGGCGGCCCTGGGGGCCAACGCAGACGCAGCAGCTACTTCGACGACTACGCGCGCCGCTACACCGACCTGCCGCTGCTGCTGCGGCTCAAGGAGCAGACGCTGGCCGACGGCAGCAAGGTGCTGGCGCCCGACCGGTACCTGCGCGCCAGCGACTTCGCCGACACGCTCGGCCAGAGCAACAACCCGGACTGGAAGACGGTCGCCTTTGACACCACCGGCCAGATCGTTCTGCCGAACGGATCGATCGGCTTCCGCTGGGGGCCGGAGGGCCGCGCCGACGCCGGAAAGTGGAACCTCGAGAGCAAGGAGGCGCGCAGCAACGGCGAGGTCAAGCTCAAGCTGTCGGTGCTCGAAGGGGCGGATGGCACGGATGACGCACATCAGCAGGCGCACGAGGTCGTCGAGGTCGCCTTCCCGTACTTCGCCGGTGCCGACACGCCTCACTTCCCCAACAACAAACGCGACGGTGATCTGAATCGCGCCAAGGTCCCCGCGGTCCGGCTCAAGCTCGCCGACGGCACCGATGCGCTGGTGGCCACCGTGTTCGACCTGCAGGCCGCGCAGTACGGCATCGACCGCGGGCTGGGCAGCGGCGCCAAGGACTACGACGACGACTACCCGTACACGCCGGCGTGGCAGGAGAAGATCACCGGCGTGCCGCGCGACCAGGTGATCACGGTTGCCCGCCAGTTTGCCGACAACGCCGACAAGACGCACGGCAAGTCGATGATCATCATCGGCGCGGCGATGAACCACTGGTACCACGCCGACATGAACTACCGCGGCGTGATCAACCTGCTGATGATGTGCGGCTGCGTGGGCCAAAGTGGCGGCGGCTGGGCGCACTACGTCGGCCAGGAAAAACTGCGGCCGCAGACCGGCTGGGTGCCACTGGCCTTCGCCACCGACTGGATCCGGCCGCCGCGCCAGCAGAACAGCACGAGCTTCTTTTACGCACACACCGACCAGTGGCGCTACGAGAAGCTGGGCGTGCAGGAAGTGCTGTCGCCGCTGGCGGACAAGTCCAAGTTCGGCGGCAGTCTGATCGACTACAACGTGCGCGCCGAACGCATGGGGTGGCTGCCCTCCGCGCCGCAGTTGAAGACCAATCCGCTGCAGGTGGTCAAGGACGCGCAGGCCGCCGGCCTCGACCCCAAGGACTACACGGTGCGCGCGCTCAAGGACGGCACGCTCCAGATGAGCTGCGAGGATCCGGACGCACCGCAGAACTGGCCGCGCAACCTGTTCGTCTGGCGCTCCAACCTGCTGGGCTCCAGCGGCAAGGGCCACGAGTATTTCTGCAAGCACCTGCTGGGCACCGAAAACGGCATCCAGGGCAAGGACCTCGGGCAGGACGACGCGCGCCCCAGCGAAGTGAAATGGCACGCGCAGGCGCCTGAGGGCAAGCTCGATCTGGTGGTCACGCTCGACTTCCGCATGAGCACCACCTGCCTGTACAGCGACATCGTGCTGCCGACCGCGAGCTGGTACGAGAAGAACGACCTGAACACGAGCGACATGCACCCGTTCATCCATCCGCTGTCGGCAGCGGTGGATCCGGTATGGCAGTCCCGCAGCGACTGGGAGATCTACAAGGGCTTTGCCAAGGCGTTCAGCGAGGTGTGCCAGGGCCATCTGGGCGTTGAGCAGGAAGTCGTGCTGACGCCGCTGATGCACGACACGCCGGCCGAACTGGCGCAGCCGTTCGAGGTCAGGGAGTGGAAGAAGGGCGAGGTGGAGCTGATCCCGGGCAAGACCGCGCCGCAGATCACCGTGGTCGAGCGCGATTTTCCGGCCGTGTACAAGCGCTTCACCTCGCTCGGGCCACTGATGAACAAGCTGGGCAACGGCGGCAAGGGCATCGGCTGGAACACCGACACCGAGGTCAAGCAGCTCGGCGAGCTCAACGGCGTGGACGGCGGCGGCCGCGCGCGCATCGTCAGCGACATCGACGCCTGCGAGGTGATCCTGCAACTGGCGCCCGAGACCAACGGTCACGTGGCGGTCAAGGCGTGGGAGGCCCTCTCAAAAATCACCGGCCGCGAGCACGCGCACCTGGCGCTGCATCGCGAGGACGAGAAGATCCGCTATCGCGACACGGTGGCGCAGCCGCGCAAGATCATCTCCTCGCCCACGTGGTCGGGACTGGAAAGCGAGAAGGTCTCGTACAACGCCGGCTATACCAACGTGCACGAGCTGATCCCGTGGCGCACGCTGACCGGGCGCCAGCAGTTCTACCAGGACCATCCGTGGATGATCGCCTTCGGCGAAGGCTTCTCCAGCTACCGGCCGCCGGTGGACCTGAAGACGACCTCGGGTATCCACAACATCAAGCCCAACGGCAACCCGGAGATCGTGCTGAACTTCATCACGCCGCACCAGAAGTGGGCCATCCACTCCACCTACAGCGACAACCTGATCATGCTGACGCTGAACCGTGGCGGACCGGTCGTCTGGCTGAGCGAGGACGACGCGAAACAGGCCGGCATCGAGGACAACGACTGGATCGAGCTGTTCAACATCAACGGCGCGATCGCGGCGCGCGCGGTGGTGAGCCAGCGCGTCAACCCCGGCATGACGATGATGTACCACGCGCAGGAAAAGATGATCAACACGCCGGGTTCTGAAATCACGGGCGTGCGCGGCGGCATCCACAACTCGGTCACGCGCATCGTCACCAAGCCGACCCACATGATCGGCGGCTATGCGCAGCTGTCTTACGGCTTCAACTACTACGGGACCATCGGCACCAACCGCGACGAGTTCGTCGTGGTGCGCAAGATGAAGCAGGTCGACTGGCTGGATACGCCGCGCGACGACCACCTCGCGACGGCCTACCAGTCGCAGGGCGAAAACCCCTAACCCAAGCCGATCGACAAGGAGCCTGAAACATGAAAGTTCGTGCACAGATCGGCATGGTCCTGAACCTGGACAAATGCATCGGCTGCCACACCTGCAGCGTCACCTGCAAGAACGTCTGGACCAGCCGGCCGGGTGTGGAGTACGCCTGGTTCAACAACGTCGAGACCAAGCCCGGCATCGGCTACCCGAAGGAGTGGGAGAACCAGGACACCTGGCGCGGCGGCTGGGTCCGCAAGGGCGACGGCTCGATCGTGCCGCGCCAGGGCGGCAAGTGGCACCTGCTCAGCAAGATCTTCGCCAATCCGCGCATGCCGCAGATCGACGACTACTACGAGCCGTTCACCTTCGACTACGAGCATCTTCATTCGGCGCCGGAGATGAAGCACCAGCCCACTGCACGTCCGCGCTCGCTGATCACCGGCCAGCGGATGGAGAAGATCGAATGGGGTCCGAACTGGGAGGAGATCCTCGGTGGCGAGTTCTCCAAGCGCTCGAAGGACAAGAACTTCGACGACGTGCAGAAGGAGATCTACGGCCAGTTCGAGAACACCTTCATGATGTACCTGCCGCGCCTGTGCGAGCACTGCCTGAACCCGACCTGTGTGGCCTCGTGCCCGTCAGGCTCGATCTACAAGCGCGAGGAAGACGGCATCGTGCTGATCGACCAGGACAAGTGCCGCGGCTGGCGCATGTGCGTCTCGGGCTGTCCGTACAAGAAGATCTATTACAACTGGAAGAGCGGCAAGGCCGAGAAGTGCATCTTCTGCTACCCACGCATCGAGGCCGGCCAGCCGACCGTGTGTTCGGAGACCTGCGTCGGCCGCATCCGGTATCTGGGCGTGCTGCTGTACGACGCCGACCGCATCGCGCAGGCCGCCAGCGTCGAGCATGACCGCGACCTGTATCAGGCGCAGCTGGACATCTTCCTCGACCCGAACGATCCGAAGGTGATCGCGCAGGCTCGCGCCGACGGCATACCCGACAACTGGCTCGACGCTGCCAAGGCAAGCCCGGTCTACAAGATGGCGGTGGACTGGCGCGTGGCGCTGCCGCTGCACCCCGAGTACCGCACGCTGCCGATGGTCTGGTACGTGCCGCCGCTGTCGCCGATCAGCGCCGCCGCCAACGCCGGCCACGTCGGCACCAACGGCGAGATCCCGGACGTCAACCAGCTGCGCATCCCGGTCAAGTACCTGGCCAACCTGCTGACCGCCGGCGACACCGGTCCGGTGGTGCGCGCACTCGAACGGATGCTGGCGATGCGTGCCTACCAGCGCAGCGTGCATGTCGACGGCGTCGAGAACACGGCCGCGCTGCAGCAGGTCGGCCTGAACAAGGCGCAGGTCGGCGAGATGTACCAGGTGATGGCCATCGCCAACTACGAGGACCGCTTCGTCATTCCGACCACGCACCGTGAGTACGCGGAGAACGCGTTCAACGTGCGCGGCGGCTGTGGCTTCTCGTTCGGCAACGGCTGCTCGGAGGGCACGACGGAGACGAGCCTGTTCGGCAGCGAGAAGAAACGCACGATCCCGATCAAGGCGGAGGTGTGATGGTCTCGTCCCGAAGCGCAGTCGGCGCCTCCCCGCAGGCGGCGCCGCCGGCCGACCGGCCAAGCCGGATCCGCCGCGGCCTTGGGTTTTCGTTCTCGTTATGCGGCGGCCGCACCGCGGTCGCCGATGGAGCACTGACATGAGCAATCGGAAAATCACGCACACCCTGCGCGCACTGGCCTGGCTGCTGCGCTACCCGGACGCCGAGTTGCGCGCCGCGCTGCCCGCGCTGATCGACGCGCTGCGCACGGAAGCCGTGCTGCCGGCCAGCCGCCTCGACGAACTCGACCAACTCGCAACGCGGCTGGCGATGCAGCCGCCGCTGCGCGTCGAGTCCGACTACGTCGACCTCTTTGACCGCAGCCGACAGACCGCGCTGCACCTGTTCGAGCATGTGCACGGCGATAGCCGCGACCGCGGGCCGGCGATGATCGACCTGGGGCAGACGTACGAACGCGCCGGCCTGCTCATGGCGCCGGGCGAGCTGCCGGACTACCTGCCGGTGGTGCTGGAGTACGCCAGCACGCAACCACCCGCTGCCGCCCGCGCCTTTCTTGCCGAGATCGCACACATCGTGCGCGCGATCTTCAGCGCGCTCATCCAGCGCAACAGCGGCTACGCCAGCGTGCTCGCAGCCGTACTCGACATCGCCGGCGAGCGCGCCGAGCCGGTGCAGTTGATCGAGGAGCCGGCGCTCGACGACAGCTGGGCCGAGCCTGAAGCTTTCGGCGGCTGCTCGAGTGCCGGACAGAGCAAGCCCGGCCAACCCCAACCCATCCATGTTGTCCGCCCAGCAGCCCGGCGGCCCAGCCCGCACCGCGCCGCCTGAGGAGCCTGTCGATGTCCACCCTCTACAACATCCTGTTCGTCGTCTACCCGTACGTGTGTCTGGCGGTGTTCTTCATGGGCAGCCTGGCGCGCTTCGACCGTGACCAGTACACATGGAAGAGCGACTCGTCGCAGCTGCTGCGCACGCGTCAGCTGCGCTGGGGCAGCAATCTGTTCCACTTCGGCATCCTGTTCCTTTTCTTCGGCCATCTGTTCGGCCAGCTCACGCCGCACTTCGTCTACGAACTGGTGATGACCGCGTCGCAGAAACAGCTGCTTGCCGTGGTGGCCGGCGGCATCGCTGGCCTGGCCTGCTTCATCGGCCTGACCATGCTGCTGCACCGGCGCCTGTTCGACCCGCGCATCCGCCTGACCAGCCATCGCACCGACCTGGCGGTGCTGATCATCCTGTGGGTGCAGCTGACGATCGGCCTGGCCACGCTGCCCGCCTCGCTCAGCCACGTGAAGGACCCGCAGACGATGCTGACGCTGGCCAACTACCTGCAGGGCATCGTCACCTTGCGGCCGGACGCCACGCAGCTGGTCGGCATCCAGTGGCACTTCCTGGCCCACATGCTGCTCGGCATGACGATCTTCCTGCTCTTCCCGTTCAGCCGGCTGGTGCACGTGTGGAGCGGTTTCGCCACCGTTGCCTACCTGTTCCGGCCGTACCAGCTGGTGCGGTCGCGCCGGCTCAATCTGCCGGCCGGCCGCAGGGAACCACGCGCGACGCCGCCAACGCATGAGCCCAAGCCGGCAGTGCCCGCGCCGCAGCCCGCAGCGCAACCCAGCGGCGTGGGCGCCGCCGCCCGTGTGGCCTCGTGAGGACAGCGATGACCATCGAGACCCCTGCCCTTGCGCGCATCAACGAGGTGCCGCTGAACAACGCCGCCGAGGTGCTGGACTCTGGCGAACTGCGCCAGCGCGCCTGCACCGAGTTGCTGCGCCAGGCGGCGATCGGCGCCGGTTTGCTGCCGACCAACGATCCGCTGCCGGCGGCCGGCGTGATCAGCGAGGCCGCCGCACAGGCGATCGAGGCGCTGCTCGAGCGCGAACTGGCGGTGCCGGAGCCGTCCGAAGCCGCGTGCCGCCGTCACTTTGCTGCGCACGCGGCGCGCCATGCGGTCGGCGAGCGCGTCCAGTTGCGGCACGTCCTGTTCGCGGTCACGCCCGGGGTCGACGTGACCGCGCTGCGCCAGCGCGCCGAGGCCTGCCTGATCGACCTGCGCGCGCGCGGCGCGGACGAGTCCGGCGACCGCTTTGCCGCCGCTGCGCGCACGCTGTCCAACTGCCCCAGCGGCGCCGATGGCGGTGCACTTGGCTGGCTCACTGCCGCCGACTGCGCGCCGGAGTTCGCCCGCGAGATCTTTGGGCAAGCCGGCGTCGGCGTGCTGGCGCGCCTGGTGCACAGCCGCTTCGGGCTGCACGTGGTCGAGGTACTGGCACGCGAGCCCGGCATCCAGCCAGCGTTCGAGGCGGTACGCGGCGCAGTGGCGCAGTCGCTGCGCCAACTCGCCTTTGCGACTGCATTGCGCCAGTACCTGCTGGTGCTGGCGGCCGCGGCGCGCGTTGAAGGCGTCGCCCTCGACCAGGCCGACACGCCGCTGGTGCAGTGACGGGTACCAGCCACAATGGGGACTGGGCTGCCGGCCACGATGACGCCGGCGCCGCAGCAAAACGACAACTGGATATGGCGCTCAGCCTGCGTTGACGTTTGAATAACCACGATCGACTTCCACCGTACCGAAGCGTGGGACCTTGAGGAACCCGCCCGATGTTCGTGGCGCCCTGCGCGTTTCTGCGGCAATGACGGCGCCGGGCCCCATATCGGACGTCCGCAGCGAGGCAGCGCGCCGCGGCGCCTGACACGAACCGCATGGACGATCTGCTCGCCCGCCTCGGACGCTTCCAGCGCAACTTCTTCCCGCGCTACGAGCGCACCTACCGCAAGCTGGTCGAAGATGGCCAGCAGCCGAAGACGCTGTTCATCGGCTGCTCCGACTCGCGCATCGTGCCCGATGCGTTGATGGACTGCGGTGTCGGCGAGCTGTTCATCGCGCGCAATGTCGGTAACCTGATTCCACCATGGGATTTGAGCGCCGGCTTCCACGGCACTGCCGCGGCGATCGAGTTCGCCGTGCTCAAGCTCGAGGTGCACAACATCGTCGTCTGCGGCCATTCGCACTGTGGCGCGATCCGCGGGCTGTACGCGCCGCCGCCGGCCGAGGCGATCCACCTGAACGCCTGGCTCGATCTGGCGCGCGACGCCCTGCTGCCCGAGCCCGAGAGCCCGGCCGCCGTGCGCCGCACCGAGCAGCGCTCGCTGCTGTTGCAGCTCGAACGCCTGATGACGTACCCGATGGTGGCGCGCCGCGTCGAAGCCGGCGCGCTCTACCTGCACGCCTGGTACTACGTGATCGAAGAGGGCCAGGTGCTGGTGCTCGATGCCGAGCAAGGTGCGTTCGTGCCGCACGAGCACGCTGGCCGCCCGGTCGACACGGCAAGCGCGGATGCGCTGAACGACCTGGCCACCCGTGACGCGAAGGTCACCGACCTGGACGACGTGCGCTGGTTCCAGCCGCCGAGAACGGCGTAGCGCTCACGAGCGCGCGCGCTGCTCGAAGCTGTCGCGCCGATGAGCTTCGGCCACGAAGTCTTCCATCTCGGGGTCGAGCGCCAGGCGCGACGACACAATCCCCAGCACCTCGCCCCGCGCCACCACGGGCACATGACGGAAGCCATGCTCGCGCATCAGCAGCAAGGCCACGCCGTAGCGCTCGGCGGGGCCGAGCGTGCGCGGCTGCGGAGTCATCACCTGGCCGATCGGCGTGGTCTGCACGTCCAGTCCGGCCGCGATCACCCGGTACACGGCATCGCGTTCGGTGAAGATGCCGAGCAGCCGGCCGGCGTCGACCACCAGCACGGCACCCACCGAGCGGTGCAGCATTTCGCTGGCCGCCTGATGCACCGTCATCGACGGCGGACCCTGCAACAGCTGGTGCGGGTCCATCAGTTCGCCGATCGACTGCTCGAACATGCTTGCCTCCTCGACCACGCCCGGTCGCCTGCCGCGCGTGGCGGCGACATCTCGTACGGGCGCTACACGACTTACCGCGCTTGCGCCGCACGCAGCCTCACGCTGCGCCCGTCAATACCCAACGCATTGATTTGTCGCAAAGATCGTCCGGAGCATCCAAGCGAAGCTGCGTTGCCGGCCACGGGCAATCGGCCTGGATCTTTTCGCCCGTGTTACCCAGGTCGTCCGCTTGACGTACCTGCCGCCTCCCAACGCAACTGCTCCGCGGAGAAGACACCGCATGACACCGCCCCAGATACCGCGTGCGCCCACCACCGACCTGCCGCTGCTGCAACTTGCTGGCCGCAGCGTGCTTCCGATCGTGCAAGGCGGCATGGGTGTGGGCGTGTCCGGCCATCGACTGGCCGGTGCCGTTGCCGCCTGCAATGGCGTCGGCACGCTGTCGTCGGCCGATGCGCGGCGCAGCCACCCCGACCTGATGGAGCGCACGCGCAACATCGGCACCGACGCGGCAGCGAAGAAGCTGATCAACGACATCAACCTCGAAGGACTGGACCGCGAGATCCGCAAGGCCAAGGAACTGGCGCGTGGACTCGGCCTGGTGGCGGTCAACGTGATGCGCGCGGTGGCCGACTACTCGCGCATGGTGCGCCAGTCGTGCACCAGCGGCGCCGACGTGATCGTGGTCGGCGCCGGCCTGCCGCTCGATCTGCCGGAACTGACCGCTGATTTTCCCAAGGTGGCGATCGTGCCGATCCTGTCGGACGCGCGCGGCATCGCCCTGGTGATGAAGAAGTGGGAACGCAAGGGCCGGCTGCCCGACGCGGTGCTGATCGAGCACCCGAAACATGCCGGCGGCCATCTAGGCGCAGCCAAGGTCGACGACCTGAACGATCCGCGCTTCGACTTCGAGAACGTGCTGCCCGAGACACGCCGCTTGCTGCGCGCCATGGGCGTGGAAGAACGCGTACCGCTGATCGTCGCCGGCGGCATCAACTCGCCCGAGCGCGTGCGCGAGGTGATGTCTCTCGGCGCATCCGCGGTGCAGGTCGGCACCGCCTTCGCGGTGACCGAGGAATGCGACGCCGACCCCGAATTCAAGCGGGTTCTGGCGGGTGCGCGCCCGCAGGACATCGTCGAGTTCATCAGCGTGGCCGGCTTGCCGGCGCGTGCCGTGCGCACGCCCTGGCTGGACAACTACCTGAAGGTCGAAGCGAAGATGCAGGCCAAGGCGGCCGAGCGCGGCCCAAAGCCGCGCTGCACGATGGTGTTCGACTGCCTGGCGCAGTGCGGCCTGCGCGACGGCATCGCCCGCTTCGGCCAGTTCTGCATCGACAATCACCTCGCCGCGGCGCTCAAGGGCGACTTCAAGAAGGGCCTGTTCTTCCGCGGTGCCGGCACGTTGCCGTTCGGCAGCGAGATCCGCCCGGTGCGCGATCTGATCGAGTATCTGCTCGGCGGCGTTGCCGTCACGGTCGGCGCAGCGATGGCGCGGGACGAGGCGGTCAGCCCGATCAGCTGATCCGGGTTGTTCGCCACCGGAGCGTGGCGCATGTTCATCGCCGCCCGCTCCGCGATGCGCTTTCCGCTCTCCCACTTGCGCGCGCAAGATCGCTCCCGCGCAGACTCGGCCGGCACCGACCTTGCCGCGTGTGGCCAGATTGGCGCGCACGCCGACTGCCTGTCGAGTCACGAGCTGCCGGAGCAACCCATGATCGATTCGACCGCCGACGCGCGCCGCGACGCGCGCCAGTCCACTTTCGACCCCCGACGCCTGCTGCGCCCGCTGCGCGGCGTGTTCGAACTGCTGCCGCCCGAGCCGGCCTCGCTGCCGCTGGCGCAGGCGCTCAACCAGATGCTGCTGCCGCGGCTGGATGCCACGAGCCGCGCCGGCCTTGCGCTGCGCGTGATCAAGGTGCAGTTCACCGATCTGGGCGTGCTGTGCCGGGTGGCACTGGATGCCGGCGGCATCGCCGGCTTCAGCCCGGCGCCGCGCCATCTGGCGATCGCCGCGCACCTGAGCGCGCGGTCCGATGACCTGTGGCGGCTGGCGCGCGGGCGCACCGACGTCGACACCCTGATGGTGCAGGACGCGCTGCTGATCCAGGCCGAACCGACCGAGATGATGCTGATCCGCCAGGCGCTGGCCGCGCTCGGCCCGCCGCGCCTGAGCGCGCTGCTGCCACCCTCGCCGCGCCAGGCAATCGACGCGCTGCGTTCGGCGTCGATCGTCGCCTGGTCGCTGCTGCCTGGCGGCGGGCGGCGCTGACCGCCGCGGCCAACTGCGCGCAGCCGTCGCAGCAGCGGCAACTTTGGGCCGTGAGCCAATCGCTTCTTCCGTGAGCACGCAGGACAAGCCGCCAGTCCGCCGCATACCGATCGCCGTCGCTGCCGCCGCCTCGGTACCGGCACGCGCCGCGCCCGCCTGGCTGATGGCGGCGCCGCATCGCGTTCTTCCTCAAGGTGGTCCATGTCGCCTGCGTCACGCCGAGCGGCGCGGGCTTTGCGACCCGCCTTGCTGCTACGACGGCGATGCCGCCAGCGGTATCGCGACCCAGGCGCTGCGCGCGATCAGTTGCCGCAACCACCACTGAGAGTCCGTCGTCAGTCCGACCATCGCCACGAAGACGCGCTGCCGGTCGCCCACGTGCTGCAGGGCACGCTCGCAATCGGGTGCCGCCAGCCGCTGCTCGGACTCACTCGATCGGTGCAGGCCGATCACGGCACCCCGCGTTGCGTGACCGCCGACCTGACCGCGAGTTGATGCCGCTCAAGTGGACAACCGCGGCAATGCCATCAACTTGACTCCGCGCGCGGCAGCACGATCGCCAGCAGAGCGATCGGCGCAGCGTGGCATGGCCGTCGGGTCACCCCAACTGTCGAGGCAGCAGACGAAAATGAGCGCAGTGTCATTCATCGATTTCCGCACACCCGCGAGCGGCTTCGAACAGCCGATCGAAATCTGGCAAGCCACCCATACGCGGATCGCCCGCATGAACAACATGCTGCAGCGGCTGGCCGACTTCCTGAAGAAGAACCCGGTGGACACCAACGCGGGCGTGACCGCCGCCTCGCTGCGCCGGTATTTCGACGAAGCCGCCCGACGCCACCATGAGGACGAGGAACTCGACCTCTTCCCGCGCCTGCTCAGCAGGCTCAATCAGCAAAGCAGCGGGCCAGCCGCCGAGCACGTCGGCGCGACCATCCACGCGCTTCTTGCCGATCACGAGGAAATGCATGATCTCTGGGCCACGCTGCGTGCACAGCTGCTGTTGATCGAGGCCGGCAAGGACCCGGGATTCGACGACGCTCAGGTGATGCTGTTCGTGACGCGTTATCGCGCCCACATGGAGATCGAGGACAACGAGATCGCGCCGGCGCTCAAGCGCATGCTCGACGCGCGTGACCTGCAGGAGATCGGCCGGGCGATGGCGGCCCGCCGCGGGGTCGAGTGGGAAGAACTCGCCGCCGCGCGGCCCTGAGCGCGCAGCGCACCCGCACCGCGCTCGCGGCGTAGTTCCGCTAGCGCGGGCTCGACCGCAGCCCGTAGGCCGTGCCGTTGACGATCAGGTACTCCACCCGCATCAGCTTGGGCTTTCCCGGCACGCCGGTGTAGCCGATCAACTCGACCCGGTCGCCGGCCTTCAACGGCGCGACGTTCCACGCCTGCATGCGCGACAGCGGCGCGAACTCGATCTCCCAGTCGCCCGCCGCATCAGCCGGCGCCTGCGTGCGCGCCAGCACCGCAGCACCGTCGACCTGCTGCTGTTGTGCCGGCAGTTCACGTTTGGCGAAGTTGGCGGGCAGCGTCACCTGGTCGACAGTGAGCACCGCTTCGGCATGCGGATTGCGCCATTGCACGCTCTTCAAGCGGCCTTCGATGTACAGCGGCTGGTCCTGGTTGAAGCTTGACCAGCCGTGATGCGCGAATGCCGGCATCGCCAGCAGCAGCGTTGCAGCGAGCATCGATCGACGTTTCATGGGGAGCACCTCCTGGTGTGAACCGGGCTGCATGGAACGACGAAACACGACCGCCCGCCATTGCCATCAACCCGCAAACTGTCGCTAGACGTACGCAATCATCCGACCCGCGCTGATCACGCCCAGCCAGAGTAGCAGCGAGAGCACGCTTTGCGCCCGCGCGATGCCGTCCGGCCGCGCGAGCGAGCCGCGCAGATGGAACAGCACCATGTTGATGGCGGCCAGCGAGATCAGCACGAACTTGATCACGAATGCGCGGTTGCCGATGTAACCGGCGACGTCGCTCAGCAGCATCAGGCTGCCGCTGGTGATGATGAAGGCAAAGGCGATCAGGGCGATGGTCACGCCCAGCTTGCCCAGTTCCACCAGGGGCAGCTTCTTGCGCGCGCCGAGCACCCGCATCTCGACTGTCAGCACGGTGCCGATCATCGCCGCGAAGGCGCTGATATGGACGATCTCCAGCAACGGAAACGCCCACACGGATTCGCGGATCGCCGCGGCAAGCGGCAGGCGCTGCAATGCCTCCAGGGCGGTGGGCGGGATCAAGGTCGAAGCTCTCCACGGCAACTGCGCTCAACGGGCGCCGCCGGCTTCGCTACCGCCGCCGGCTGCCGCCCAGCAGCGAGCCGAGCACGCCGCGGGTGATTTCGCGTGCAATCGACGATCCCACCGAGCGCGCTGCGCTCTTGGCGATCGTGTCGACCACGCCGTCGCGCCGGCCACCGCGCGGCCCGGTGGAGCCGAACAGGATGTCGCCCAGGCCGCCGAACATGCCGCCGCCTGCTGGTGCCGGCGCGCCGGCGGGGGCGGTCTTGCCGGGCACGCCGGCGGTCGGGACCGGCGCGCCTTCGGCACGCTCCTTGAGCAGCTCGAACGCGCTCTCGCGGTCGACCGTCTTCTCGTAGACGCCGGCCACCAGCGAGCTGGCGACGAGCTTGCTGCGCTGGTCCGGCGTGATCGGGCCGATCTGGCTGGCGGGCGGGAACACCCAGGCACGCTCGGTGATGGTGGGCGTGCCCTTGGCATCGAGGAACGACACCAGGGCCTCGCCCACGCCCAATTCGAGGATTGCCGCCTTGACGTCCAGCTTGGGGTTCGGCCGCATCGTCTCGGCCACCGAGTTGACCGCCTTCTGGTCGCGCGGCGTGAAGGCGCGCAGCGCGTGCTGCACGCGGTTGCCGAGCTGACCGAGCACTTTCTCGGGCACATCGAGCGGGTTCTGGGTGACGAAGTACACCCCCACGCCCTTGGAGCGGATCAGCCGCACCACCTGCTCCACCTTTTCCAGCAGCGCCGCCGGTGCCTCGGAAAACAGCAGATGCGCCTCGTCGAAGAAGAACACCAGCTTGGGTTTGTCGCGGTCGCCGACCTCGGGCAGGTTCTCGAACAGCTCCGACAGCAACCACAGCAGGAACGTCGAGTACAGCCGCGGATTGTTCATCAGCTTGTCGGCAGCCAGGATGTTGACCACGCCCCTGCCGCCGTCGGTCTGCATCAGGTCGCTGATGTCGAGCATCGGCTCGCCGAAGAAGCGGTCGCCGCCCTGCCCCTCGATCTGCAGCAGCCCGCGCTGGATCGCGCCGATGGATGCCGGACTCACGTTGCCGTACTGCGTCTTGAACTGTGCGGCGTTGTCGCCGACGAACTGCAGCATCGCCCGCAGGTCTTTCAGATCGAGCAGCAGCAGGCCGTTGTCGTCGGCGATCTTGAAGGTCAGCGACAACACGCCTTCCTGTGTCTCGTTCAGGTTAAGCAGGCGCGCCAGCAGCAGTGGCCCCATGTCGCTCACCGTGGCGCGAATGGGATGGCCCTGCTCGCCCCATACGTCCCACAGTGCCACCGGACAGCCGGCCCAGGTCGGCTCCGCAAGCTTGAGGCTGTCGAGCCGCGCTTTCATCCGCTCGGACAGCTTGCCCGGCTGGCTGATGCCGGTCAGGTCACCCTTGACGTCGGCCATGAACACCGGCACGCCGATGCGCGAGAAGCTCTCGGCCAGCACCTGCAGGGTGATCGTCTTGCCGGTGCCGGTGGCACCGGTGATGCAGCCGTGGCGGTTGGCCAGCGCGGGCAGCAGCGCAAGTTCCAGGTCGCCGTGCTTTGCAATGACAAGTGGGTCCATGGGGCGGGTTCGCGTGAAGTTGGAAAGGGCGGGTGGAAGAACGGGCGGCGACGTTGCGCCAACAGCGCACTGACGGCGCACTCATTGCGCACCAAGAGCACGCCGACGGCGCGCAGTCTAGAGCGGAACCCCGCCGGTGCCGATGCCGCGCGGTGAGGAGTTGCG
This sequence comes from Burkholderiaceae bacterium, assembly GCA_022843955.1. Taxonomy (GTDB): domain Bacteria; phylum Pseudomonadota; class Gammaproteobacteria; order Burkholderiales; family Burkholderiaceae_F; genus JALHMQ01. The sequence continues at coordinate 26,299 of JALHMQ010000010.1, read as the reverse complement.
CTGATCCGCCGCCCGCCGCTCCGCTAGACTGCCGGCCCTCCGCGACCCTGCGTCAACCCGCAATTCGATCGACGAGCAGCATCATGGCCGGCCACTCCAAATGGGCAAACATCCAGCACCGCAAGGGGCGCCAGGACGCCAAGCGCGGCACGCTCTGGACCAAGATCATCCGCGAGGTCACCGTCGCCGCGCGTGACGGCGGCGCCGATCCGACCATGAACTCGCGCCTGCGCCTGGCGCTGGACAAGGCGCGGCTGGGCAACGTGCCCAAGGACAAGCTGCAGAACGCGATCGCGCGCGGCGCCGGCAAGCTCGAAGGCGCCAACTATGAAGAGATCCGCTACGAAGGCTATGGCGTCGGCGGCGCGGCGATCATGATCGACTGCATGACCGACAACCGCACGCGCACCGTGGCCGAAGTTCGGCACGCGCTCGCCAAGAACGGCGGCAACCTGGGCACCGACGGCTCGGTCGCGTTCAACTTCAAGCATTGCGGCCAGTTGCTGTTCGCCCCCGGCACCTCGGAAGACAAGGTGATGGAAACCGCGCTGGAGGCCGGCGCCGACGACGTCATCGCCAACGACGACGGCTCGATCGAGGTCACCTGCGCGCCGGGCGACTTCCCGGCGCTGAAGGATGCGCTGGAGAAGGCCGGGCTCGTGCCCGAGATGGCCGAGGTCACGATGAAGCCGCTGATGGAAACGCCGCTGGCCGGCGAAGACGGCGAGAGGATGCAGAAGCTGCTCGACGTGCTCGACGATCTCGACGACGTGCAGAGCGTCTACACCACGGCGGCGATCGGCTGAGCGATGAAGATCCTCGTCATCGGCGGCGGCGGCCGCGAGCACGCGCTGGCCTGGCGCCTGGCGCAGTCGCGCCACGTGCAGCTCGTCTACGTTGCCCCCGGCAACGGCGGCACCGCGCGCGATCGGCGCCTGCAGAACGTGCCGATCACCGCGGCGGATGCGCTGGCGGATTTCGTCGTCACCGAAGGCGTGGCGCTGACCGTGGTCGGCCCCGAGGGGCCGCTGGCCGCCGGCGTCGTGGATCTGTTCCGCGCGCGCGGGCTGCGCATCTTCGGGCCGACCCAGGCCGCCGCGCAACTGGAGGCGAGCAAGGACTTCGCCAAGTCGTTCATGCAGCGCCACGGCATTCCCACCGCGCGCTACCAGACCTTCTCCGACGCACGCGCGGCGCGCGAGTACGTCAACGCGCAGGGCGCACCGATCGTCATCAAGGCCGACGGCCTGGCCGCCGGCAAGGGCGTGGTGGTGGCGCAGACGGTGGCCGAGGCGCACGCGGCGATCGACGACATGCTGCTCGGCAACCGCTTCGGCGCCTCCGGCGCGCGCGTCGTGATCGAGGAGTTCCTCGCCGGCGAGGAAGCCAGCTTCATCGTCATGAGCGACGGCCGCCATGCGCTGGCGATGGCCACCAGCCAGGACCACAAGCGCCTGCGTGACGACGACCTGGGGCCGAACACCGGCGGCATGGGAGCGTATTCGCCGGCGCCGGTGGTCACGCCCGCGGTGCACGCCAAGGTGATGCGCGAGATCATCATGCCGACCATCCACGGCATGGCGGCCGACGGCACGCCGTACACCGGCTTCCTGTACGCCGGCCTGATGATCGGCCCCGACGGCCAGCCGCGCACGATCGAGTTCAACTGCAGGATGGGTGACCCGGAAACGCAGCCGATCATGATGCGGATGAAGTCCGACTTCGTCGACCTCATCGAGCATGCCATCGACGGCACGCTCGATGAGGTCAACGTCGAGTGGGATCGCCGCACCGCGCTCGGCGTGGTGATCGCCGCCGCCAACTACCCCGACGAGCCGCGCCAGGGCGACGTGATCGAGGCGCTCCCGGCCGACAGCGACGACACCGTGGTGTTCCATGCCGGCACCGCGCCGCGGGACGGCCAGATCGTCACCCGCGGTGGACGCGTGCTGTGCGTGACCGCGCTCGACGACAGCGTGCGCGCCGCACAGAAGCGCGCCTATGCCGCAGTCGACGCGGTGCGCTTCGCCGGCATGCAGTACCGGCGCGACATCGGCCACCGGGCGATCAAGTCACGTTGAACCGGCCGACCCGGGTGGCGCGCGGCAAATCGCAAAAGCGCGCGCGTGAACGCAGGCTGCCGGTCTATTTCCTGACGCGCCGCGCGTAGGAGCGCACCTCGCCCCAGTCGAGTTCGAAGCGATCGCGCGATCCATCGGCCGGCAGGCGGATGCGGAAGGTCGCCGGCAGCTTTTCGGCGACGTACTCGCGGCCACCTGCGGGAACGAACTCGAAGGTGTCGATCAGGTCGATCTTCACCCGCATCTTCGATCCAACCGACGTCACGACATAGCGGAACAACCCGTCTTCGAACTGGCCCGACAGGGGCGCAGCGGTCGCCGGCGCGCGGGCCGGGCGTGCCGCACCGATGAGCGCCGGCATCAGCTCGGTCAACCAGACCAAGCCCTTGCTGGTCAGCAAGACCACGGTCATGTCATCGTCCGGCAGGTAGGCGATCATCGTGCTGTGACTGTCGACGTTGCCGCCATGCCAGAGCATCGCGCGGCCGAGGAACTCGCGGGTCGATACGCCGTTTGAATAGGGCACCTGGGTGCCGTCCGTGAGCACGCTCGGCTGCGTGAGCCGGCGCGTCGCGGCCGTGCGAGGCGCCAACGTGCGCCGGACCCACGCCGTGAGCGCCGTGGCACTCCCGCACAACCCGCCGTCGCCGACATACGCGGCTGCGCTGGGGTCCAGCGGTGTCGGCTTGCCGTCGCCGGAAACGCCCGGAACGAACTGGTCTGGTCGCAGGCGATGGCACGAAACGACCCCGTCGATCGCCGCCGGGCGCAGCACCAGGTCGGCGAGGGCATCGTCGTAGCTGCGGCCGCTGACGCGCTCCGCAATCAGTGCCAGCGCCTTGTAGTTGGTGTTGCTGTAAGCCCAGCGCGTGCCCGGCGCGAACCGGCGTGGCGCGGCGGCAGCCAGCGCAATGAAGGCAGCAGTCGGCGTGGCTGCATCGTTCGCCAGCGGCCGGTAGCCTTTCAACCAGAGAAAGTCGGCCAGCCCCGATGTGTGCGAAAGAAGGTGATGCACGCGCAGCCCGGGATCACGGGCAAACCACTCGGGGAGGTACTGGCTGACCGCTGCATCGAGCCGAAGCTTGCCCGCATCGGCAAGAGACAGGATCAGCGCTGCCGTGAACTGCTTCGAGATGGAGCCGAGCGGGAACATGGCATCGGCGCCGGGCGCAGGTTCGCTGGCGCCGACCGCGCCGTAGCCGCGCTGCAGGATCACCTTGTCGCCGTGAAGCAGCGTGACGTGGATCGCCGGAATGCCGTGCTCGATCGCGAACGCTTGAACCGCGGCATCGGCCTGCGCCGCATCGGGCCGTGCGAGCGCCTGATGGACCAGGCAGCATCCGAGCAGCCCGAGCAGGCGCACGATGCATCGATTGACGCCTGCCGCGACCATGCGTCTGATGATACGGACGCGGCACGACCCGGGATAGTGCCGCTGCTGGACTCGCTCATTCGCAGACCCGCCGATTCGCCGCGAGCCGCCGCAACCGTGGCCGAATACAGCACAATCCGGCCCTCTTTTCCTGCACCTTCACTCATGACTGCCGCATACACCGTAGAACAGCACATTGCGCTTCGGCGCGTCAGCAGCATCGCAGCGTCGCCGGACGGCACCTGGCTCGCGGTGGTCGTGCAGCGCCTCGACCGCGACGGCGCCAAGTACGTGTCCGACCTGTGGAAGCTGCCGACCGACGGCAGCGCCGCGATCCAGCTCACGCGCGGTGACAGTCGCGACACGGCGCCGTGCTTTCGCCACGACGGCGCGCTCGGCTTCCTGTCGAACCGCACCCCCAACGAGGTCAAGCCGGACGACGATGCCGACAAGCGCATGCAGGTGTGGCTGCTGCCGCGTGACGGCGGCGAGCCGCAGCAGCTGACCGACGAGCCGCTGGGCGTGCAGGCGTTCAAGTTCGCTGCGCGCGCCGACGCCATGCTGCTGTTCGCCGCGGTGCTGCCCGGCGTGCCGCACGACAAGCAGCGCGAGACCGCGGCCGAGCGCGCCAAGAAAGGCAGCAGCGTGCGTCGCTATGCACGCCAGCCGGTGCGCCACTGGGACCATTGGCTGCACCAGAACGCCGAGCGCGAGAACACCCACCTCATCCTGTGCAACGCCGCCGGCGGCCGGCGCGAGGACCTCACGCCGGAGGCCACGCACGAGTTCTGGATCGAGCCGCACCTGGACATCGCCCCCTGCGGCACACGCGTGCTCGCCAGCTGTGCCAGCGCCGGCGCCGACCGCGAAGAGGACAGCGCGCTGCTGGTGATCGACCTGGCGAGCAAGGCGCGCCTGGTCCTGCCGCAGCCGGCCAACTCGAACACCGAAGGCGGGCTCTTCTGCCCGAACGGCAAGACGATTGCCGCGGTGCGCTCGACGCGCTCACCCAAGGATGTGGTGCGCCCGACGCTCACGCTGATCGATGCCGTCACCGGCAGCGCGCGCGAGCTGGCGCGCGACTGGGACCGCTGGCCGCAGCTGGCCGACTGGAGCGTCGATGGCCGGCGCCTGATCGTGACCGCTGACGATGGCGGCATCGTGCCGGTGTTCACGGTCGACATCGACAGCGGCGCCCGCCACGCGCTGACCGTGCCCGCGGCGGGCGGGGCGCACAGCGGCGCGGTGACGCTCGCCGATGGTCGGGTCGCCTGCATCCGCTCGTCGCTGCTCGATGCGCCCGAGTGCGTCGTGCTCGACGGTCGCCGCGACGCGCCCGCGCGGCCGCTGGCGCGGCTGTCCGGCTTCACGCCCGCGCACGACTGGGCCGAGTGCGAGAGCATCGTCACCCACTCGACCGACGGCACGCCGATCCAAAGTTGGGTCACGCGCCCCAAGGGCGCCAAGAGTGCGCCCACGCTGCTGTGGATCCACGGTGGTCCGATCGGCATGAGCGGCAACGGCTGGCACTGGCGCTGGAACGCGCTGCTCGCCGTGGCCCAGGGCTATGTGGTGGTGCAGCCCAATCCGCGCGGCTCCACCGGCTTCGGCCAGGACTTCGTCCAGGGCATCTGGGGCAATGTGTGGGGCGACCAGTGTTTCAAGGACCTGATGGCGGTGACCGATGCGCTCGAAGCGCGCGCCGAGGTCGACGCCACACGCATCATGGCCATGGGCGGCAGCTTCGGCGGCTACATGACCAACTGGATCGGCACCCAGACCCCGCGCTTCCGCTGCCTGATCACCCACGCCAGCATCTGCACCATGGCGCAGTTCACCGGCACCACCGATCACCCGGCCTGGTGGTACCTGGAAATGGGCGGCGAGAATCCGTACGCCGACATGCCCAGGTACGACCGCTACGCGCCGATCCGCCACATCTCGCAGTGGAAGACGCCGGCGTTGATCATTCACGGCGAACAGGATTACCGTTGCCCGATCAGCGAGGGCCTGAACCTGTTCGAGGCGTTGCAGTACCACGGTGTCGACAGCGAGCTCGTGATCTTTCCCGACGAGAACCACTGGATCCTCAAGCCGCGCAACGTCGTCGCCTGGTATGACAGCGTGCTGGGGTTCCTGCGGAAGCACATGGCTTGACCGTCGTTCCCGCAAAGGCGGGAACCCAGCGGCTTTCCACCCCGCTTGACGACACTGGGTCCCCGCCTTCGCGGGGACGACGAACCCGGATCAGACACCGAGAACGACACTGCAGATGACCGACACCTTCATCGACAGCCAATCCGTCCGCGAGTACCTGCTCGGACTGCAACAGCGCATCGTCGGCAAGTTCGAGGAACTCGACGGCCAACCCTTTCTGCGCGACGCCTGGGAGAAGCCGGCCGACGCGCCCTTGGGCGGCGGCGGCATGACGCGCATCATCGAGGAAGGCAACGTGCTCGAGCGCGGCGGCGTCGGCTTCTCGCACGTGATGGGCAAGACGCTGCCGCCGTCGGCCACCGCCCAGCGCCCGGAACTGGCCGGCCGCGGCTTCGAGGCGATGGGCGTCTCGCTCGTGTTCCACCCACGCAACCCGTACGTGCCCACGGTCCACATGAACGTGCGCTTCTTCATCGCCCGCGCCAACTCAGGCGCGCAGCGCCCTGACCACCACCCCTCGCCCCTGGGCGAGGGGCCCGGGGGAGTGGGTGAGTCGAATAGGCCCGCAGGGCGGCGCAACGCGCCGCCCCTGGGCGAGGGGCATGGGGGAGTGGGTGAGCCTGACAAAGCGCACCAAGCGCCCGCGCAAAGCGCGGACGCTTGGTGGTTCGGCGGCGGCATGGACCTGACGCCGTACTACGCCACCGAGGAAGACGCGCGCCACTTTCACGCCACCTGCAAGAAGGCGCTGGCGCCGTTCGGCGCGGACAAGCATCCGCGCTTCAAGAAGTGGTGCGACGAGTATTTTTATCTCAAGCATCGCAACGAGCCGCGCGGCATCGGCGGCGTGTTCTTCGACGACTTCCACGAGATGGGCTTCGAGCAGAGCTTTGCGATGATGCGCGCGGTCGGCGATGCCTTTCTCGATGCCTACGTGCCGATCGTCGAGCGGCACAAGCACCGCGAGTACGGGCCGCGCGAGCGCGAGTTTCAGGCCTATCGGCGCGGCCGCTACGTCGAGTTCAACCTGGTGTTCGACCGCGGCACGCTGTTCGGCCTGCAATCGGGCGGGCGCACCGAGTCGATCCTGATGTCGCTGCCGCCCAAGGTGGAATGGAAGTACAACTGGCAGCCGCAGCCCGGCACGCCGGAAGCGCGCCTGTACAGCGAGTTCCTGCGGCCGCGCGATTGGGCATGATCAACGATGCGGCCTGCGGCCGCGACGGTGCATGTTGGGTGCCTGCGTGGTAAGTGCCTGACTGATGAGTGCCTGCGTGGTGAGTGCCTGACTGATGAGTTCCTAAGTGACGGGTGCGTCGACACCCTCATCGCCGGCGCAGCCGGCTTCATCGGCCGCTGCGCGGCCATCAGCCGTCATGCAGCCCATCGGCCTGCTCGGCGGCAGTTTCGATCCCATCCATGTGGGCCACCTGCAACTGGCGCGCGACGCGCGCGACCGCCTGTCGCTGGCCGAGGTGCGCCTGCTGCCGGCGGCGCAGCCCTGGCAAAAGGGTGAGATCACCGATGCCGCGCACCGCGCCCGCATGGTGACGCTGGCGATTGCCGGCGATCATGGCCTGGTACTCGACCTGCGCGAGATCGAGCGCGGCGGACCCACCTACACGGTCGACACGCTGCGCTCGCTGCGCGCCCATCTGGGCCCGACGCAGCCGCTGGTGCTCGTCATCGGCACCGACCAGATGGAGCGCCTGGATACCTGGCGGGAGTGGCCGGCCCTCATTTCGCTGGCGCACATTGCGGTGGCGCAGCGCAACGCGCAGGCGCCGAATCTCAATCCTGCGCTGCGGGCGTTCTGGCAGACCCATCACCGGCCGGCGGCGGCGTTGGCCGCAGCGCCCGCCGGCGCGATCGTCGACCTGCCGATGACGCCGGTCGATGCATCCGGTACCGAGATCCGCGCGCTGCTGCGCCAGCCGGCGTCGCCGCGGCGCGATACCCGCCTGGCCCGCTGTGTCCCCGCCGCCGTGCTGCTCTATATTCAGCGCGCCGGGTTGTATGGTGAGCCACCCGGGTCACCCGCCTGATCCCTGCCACATCGACTCGCTTGCGCGAGGGAAAGAGAATGCAACGCTGATGGATGTTCAGAAACTGCAGCGCGTCGTGGTCGACGCGCTGGAAGACGTGAAGGCGCAGGACATCAAGGTGTTCAACACGGTCGGCCTGTCCGACATGTTCGACCGCGTGATCCTCGCCAGCGGTACCTCCAACCGGCAATCCCGCGCACTGGCCTGGAGCGTGGCGTCGAAGGTGAAGGAGCATGGCGGCCAGGTCATCAGCGTCGAGGGCACCGACCCCGGCGAATGGGTGCTGGTGGACTTGGGCGACATCGTCGTCCACATCATGCAGCCGGCGATCCGCGACTACTACGGCCTCGAAGAGCTGTGGGGCAGCAAGCCGGTGAAGATCAAGCTCGGCAACGAGCAGCGCAGCAACCGCCCCGACCGCGTGAGCGCGCCGGAGCCAGCGCGTATCGATGGCCATGGCCGCGTCGCCGAACCCGCGCGACCGCTGGCCGGTCAACTGGAAGAACTTGCGCCCGCCGCCAAGCGCACGGCCAAGGCTCCCGTTAAGGCAGCCACGACCGCTGCCAAGAAGGCAGCGAAGGTAGCCAAGAAGCCAGCAGCGTCGACGACTGCCGCCAAGAAGTCGGCGGTGAAGGCGTCGGTCGCAAAGAAGGCGACGCTCAAGAAGTCGCCGGCAAGGAAGGCGGCATCCAAGCCGGCCGCGGCGAACAAAGCGCCCGCGCGCCCGACCCAGGCCAGCACCGCAGCAGCGACCAAGCGCACGCCTGCCCGTGCATCGAAGGTCAAGGCCACGGTGAAGACGGCGGTCAAGAAGCCGGCAGCGAAGAAGGCCGCGGCGCCGCGCACCGCGGCCGCGCCGAAGCTGGCGAAGAAGGCCGCCAAAAAGGCCGTCAAGAAGACGTCGACGTCCGCAACGAAGTCCACCGCCAGGTCCGCGACCAAGTCCGCGACGAAGTCCTCGACCAAGTCCGCCGTGAAGACCGCTGCGAAGAAGGCACCGGCGAAAACCGCAGCAGCCAAGGCGCGCAGCACGACGAACCGCGCCCAGCCCGCCGCCAAGCGGACCGGCGCTGCGCGCAAAGCGGTCAAAGCGGTCAAGGCGGGTGCGCGGCGGTAAGGCTGGGCACGCGGCTCGATGAAGCTCCACATCGTTGCCGTGGGCCAGCGGCAACCGGCCTGGGCTGGCGAGGCCGTGGCCGATTACCTCGCCCGCTTTCCGGCTGACTTCAGCGTCACCCTCAAGGAAGTGCGCGCCGAAGCGCGCAGCGGCGGTGCGCCGGTCGAGCGGCTGCTCGCGGCCGAGGCCGAGCGACTGCGCACGGCCATTCCTGCGGGCAGCGTGCTGGTTGTCCTCGACGAGCACGGCAAGGACTGGACCACGACCCAGTTTGCCGAGGCGATCGGCCGCTGGCGCGACGCGGCGGAGACGGTGAGCTTCGTGATCGGCGGTCCCGACGGTCTCGACCCGCAGGTCAAGCGCAGCGCCCGCGTGCAGCTGAGGCTGTCGTCGATGACCCTGCCGCACGCACTGGCGCGGGTGCTGCTAGCCGAGCAGTTGTACCGCGCATGGTCGCTGCTCGCAGGCCATCCGTACCACCGCGCATGACGATGGGTGCCGCCAGCATCGACGTTGAGGCGGCGCGATTCATGGATCGCTATGCACGGGCGTTCAACGCGCTGGACGGAGCTGCCGTGGCGGCGCTGTACGCGCAGCCAGCGGGCATTCTCGACAGCACCGGGTACACGCATTGGCAAACGACCGACGAAATAGCCGTCAATATGGTTGCACTGTGCGCGCACTACCGGTCCAATGGCTACCGGCACAACGCGTTCGTGCTGCGCAGTTGCATCGCGCAAGGCCAGGTTGCTGCCTACGTGGACGTGGCCTGGACATTGTTCTGGCGCGACCGCGCACCGACCTGCTTCGGCGCCGGGTACCTGCTGCGCAGAGACGATGGCAACTTGCGGATTCAGCTGTGCACCGCCTACGAAGAGACGCTTGCGAGTGAAGGGAACTGATGGCCGACCTGTACCTTGCCTCCCGCAGCCCACGTCGCCGCGAACTGCTCAAGCAGATCGGCGTGCGCTTCGAGCCGCTCCTGATCCGCCTGGCATCGCAGCGCGAGATCGATGTCGACGAGTTGCAGCACGCGGGCGAGCCGGCCGATCGCTATGTCGAACGCATCGCCCATGAGAAAGCCGAGCATGGTGTGCAGGCGCTGGCGCTGCGCTCGATGCTGCACAAGCCGGTGCTGGCCGCCGACACCGTGGTGATTCTCGACGGCCAGGTGCTCGGCAAGCCGGTGGACAAGGCGCAGGCGGCTGACTTCCTGCAGCGCCTGTCCGGCCGCCAGCACGAGGTGCGCACCGCGGTGGCGCTTGGTCTGCCCGGTGGCAACAACGCGCGCGTGTTGCGCGCGGTGTCCGTCTCCACGGTGACCTTCCGCAAGCTGGAGCCGGCCGAGATCGCCCATTACATCGCCACCGGCGACCCGATGGACAAGGCCGGCGGCTATGGCATTCAAAGCCTCGCTGCGGTGTTCGTGGAGCGCCTGGAAGGCAGCTACACCGGCGTCATGGGACTGCCGCTGTTCGAAACCGCGCAACTGCTCAAGCAAGGCGGCTTGACCGTCATCTGAGGGTTGGCCCGGACGCCGCCCGTCGTCTCGTGCAGGGCACCGGCGGCGCTGACGGCGGTCCAACGCCCACCCGCCTGCACCGGAGAACTGCGTTGACCCCATCGAACCGCGCCGCCAACGATCCGAACGTCGACGATCACGCGCTCTCCCCGCGGGACGCGCAGGCGATCGCCCGCTATCGCTACCTGGTGAAGACCGCGCCGCCCGAGGCGATCGAGCTGGCGCACGCGGAGGCATTCGCCCGCCTGTCCCCCGAGCAGCGTCAGCTGCTGCTGCAGCAGATCGCCGCCGAACTACCGCCGCATGAACGCGCGTTGGCAGGTCCGGCCAACGCCGGCCCGCAGGGGTTGGCGCGCCTGATCACGCGCGCCGAGGCGCGGCAGCCGGGCACCATCGAGCGCCTGCTGGGTCGGCGCAGCGGACCGGGGCTGGGCACGATGATCGGCGCGACGCTGCTCGCCACCATCGCCGGCAGCGTGATCGGCAGCGCCATCGCGCAGGAGATGTTCGGTGCCGACCCGCTCGCCGGCAACGACATCGGCGCCCTGCCGATGGACGAACCGGCGGCCGAACTCACCGACGCCGCCGACATCAGCGGCCAAGACGGCGTCGACATCGACGGCTTCGACATCGGCAGCTTCGACATCTAGCGCCACCCTGGCGGCGCGGCTTCAGCCCAGATCGGCGGTCGCCATCACGTAGCGCCGCCCGCCCGTCGACTTCGCCTGGTACAGCGCGCGGTCGGCGGCCCAGCTGAGGTCGGTGAGCAGGCAATTTTGGCTGCTGCACACGGCGATGCCGATGCTCGCGCCGATCGCGATCTCGCGCCCCTGTACCAGGATCGGCTCGGCGATCGCGGCGATCAGCTTCTCGGCCAGCACCGCCGCCTGCGCGGCGTCGTCGATGCCGGCCTGCACCACGGCGAACTCATCGCCGCCCAGGCGCACCACGAGATCGTCCTGTCGCACGGTCAGGCGCAGCCGCTGGGCGACCACGCGCAGCACTTCATCACCTACCGGGTGGCCGCAGGTGTCGTTGACCGGTTTGAAGTCGTCAAGATCCAAATAGTGGAAAGCGACCCGCGCGCCCTCCTGCCGCCGGTCGCGCGGCTCACCGAAGTACGCATGCAACCGGTTGCGATTCGGCAGGCCGGTAAGCGGATCGGTGTCAGCGCGGCGCCGCAGGTCCTCGGCGACGACCTGTGCCGACACGTCCTGCAGGATGCCGACGCAGATCACGCCCTGCCCCACTTCACGCGGCCTGAACGCCAGCTTGAGCTCAGCCGGAAATCGCTCGCCACGCCGGCGCTCGCAGGCGATGCGCAGTGTCCGCCCGACCGGCCGGGCAGACGACAGCGCAGTGCGCAGCGCCTCATGATCATCAATCGCAACGAACGACAGGAACTCCTTCAGGCTGGTCGGCTGCTCGGTGCGGTGGTGCGTGTTGAACACGGTCGCGAAGAACGCGTCGAACACGAACTGGTCCTCGTCGACGTCGTACTCGAAGCCGCACACCGAGGCAATTTCCTGCACGTGGCGGAAACGTTGACCCAGATCGAGGTAGCGTTCCAGCACGCGCCGTTGGCGCGTCACCGACCAGACGCGGGTGGCGACCATGCTGAGCACCTCGACGTCATCGGCGTCGTAGTCGGTTGCCTTGTTGCCAACGCCGATAAGCAGCCGCACCTTGCCCGCGTCGATCACCGGCAGTCCCAGGTGGCGAAACAGGCGCGAGTGGCCGTCAGGCAGGCCGCGCTTGCCGGACTGCGACGCATAATCGTTGTGCAGGCAGGGGGCGCGGGTGCGCACGGAATCAGCCCAGATGCCGGCCGCTTCCACCGGGTAGTGCCGCGAGTACACCGCCTCGCAGCCGAGCTGCGTGTCGTGCGACCACGCGCCCAGTTCGATCGAGCTCTCGTCGTCGTTGAGGAAGTGCAGGTAGGCGATGCGGCTGTCGGTGCAGGCCTGCGCGATGTCCACGCCCCGCTGGATCACTTCGCGCTCGGTCTGGTCGGTCGTCAGTCCTTCCAGATCCTGCACCACACGCGCGTACCGCCCGCTCACCGACACTGCAGCCCCTCAAGCGACTCGCTGCTGAAACTCGTTGGCTCAGCTTCGACCGCCTTGAGTATCGGCCAACGCTGCGGGCGGGTATTGACGCGCTGGTGAGCAACGAACAGCAGACATCACACAATGACGTCGGCTTGTACTGACCCACCAACAGCAAGCGGGGTCAGAACCGCGATCCGGGCTGGGCGAGGAAGGCAACCTCGGCGGGCGTCGATGCCCGGCCGAGTTGCTGGTTGCGATGCGGAAAGCGCCCAAACCGGGCAATCACATCGCGATGCTTGATCGCCCAGTCGAGCGGCCCACCCAGGCCGTCAGCAGCGAGTTGTGTGAACAGGGTCACAGCACGCTCCTGCAGCGGCAGCGACTCGGCGTGTTCGAAGGGGAGGTAGACGAACTGGCGTTCGAGCAGCACAAGACTGCGATCCTGCCCGGCCTCCACCAGGGTCGTGGCCACCGCGAGCGCTTGCGGGTCACCGGCAAACGCGCGGGCGGTGTCGCGAAACACGTTGCGCGTGAATTGGTCGAGCAGCACGATCAGCGCGAGGGCGCCGCGCGACGACTGCGCCCAGTCGTCGAGTTCACGATTCAACCCCGCGTCGATCAACGCACCGAAGCGCGCACGGATCAGCGCGTCGGTGTCGTGGGACTTGGAGAACCACAGCGCGCGCGACTGGCCCTGCTCGGGCGAGCCCGGCGCGCCGAACCAGAAGTGGAGGACCGCTTGCGCGCGCGCATCCATCACGACCGGCGCCCCGGCAACGGCGGGCAGGCCAACTGCGGCCGCGGCCCGAACTCGGGCAGGCGGTTGCCTGGCGCACCGGCGCGTTCGAGCGCCACCTCCAGCGCCTTGTGAAGCTGCCGGTCGCAGCCGGCGGCGGCGTCCTGGGGCGCGTTGTCGATGTCGATGTCGGGATCGGTGCCGTAGTTTTCCACCTGCCAGCCGACGTCCTTGAACCAGAACGAGAACTCGGGCTGCGTGGTCTCGGTGCCATCGGCCAGCTTGTGACGTGGCCAGATGCCGATCACGCCGCCCCAGGTGCGCTTGCCCACCAGCGGCCCCAGCTGCATGAGCTTGAAGCAGTGCGAGAAGATGTCGCCGTCGGAGCCGGCGTGCTCGTTGGTCAGCGCCACCACCGCACCGGCCGGCGACTCGTTCGGATACGGCTGCGGCTGGCCCCAGCGCTGCAGGTCGTAGCCGATGCGCTTGCGCGCAACCTTCTCCAGCAGCAGTTGCGACACATGGCCACCGCGGTTGTAGCGCAGGTCGATGATCAGCGCATCGCGATCGCACTCGGCGCTGAAGTAGCGATGGAACTCGGCAAAGCCCGCCGACTGCATGTCAGGCAGGTGCAGGTAGCCGACCCGCCCGTCCGAGTGCGCATGCACCCACGCACGGTTGCACTCGACCCACTCGCGGTAGCGCGCCGGCACCTCGTCGGCGAGCAGCGTCGCCAGCACGTCGCGCGTGCTGCCGTCTGGCCGCTGCAGGCGCAGCTCGGCCTTGCAGCCGGCTTGATGCACCGCATGCGCCTGCGGCGGCCGCTCGCGCGTCACCGGCTGGCCGTTGACCGCCAGCACGCGTTCGCCGGGCACCGCCTGCACGCCGATCGCGTTCAGCGGCGAATCGGCGCTCGCATCCCAGGGGTCGCCCTGCACCACGTGGCCGATCTCGATCAGGCCATCGCGCTCGACGAAGTCGGCGCCAAACTGGCCGAGCGTCAACGCCGGCGGCCGGCGGTGATCGCCGCCGATCTCGTAGGCGTGCGAGGTGCCCAGCTCGCCCTGCAGTTCCCAGATCAGGTCCGACAGCTCGGCGCGCGTGGCAACCCGCTCGGCGAGCGGCGCATAGCGCGCGTAGACGGCGGACCAGTCCACCCCCGACATGTCGGGCACCCAGAACTGGTCGCGCTGCAGCCGCCACACCTCGCGCAGCATCTGCTGCCACTCGCGTCGCGGCTCCACCGAGACGCGAATGCGCGCCAGATCGAGCCAGCCGCTCTTGCGCGACGGCGCTTCGTCACCGGTGCCGTTGCCGTTCTTCTCCACGCCCTTGTGCGGATCGAGCGCGCGCAGGCGCTTGCCCGACACCGCCAGCAGCGTGCTGCTGTCCGCCGCCACCACGAAGCGGTCGACCTTGTCCATCACCGGCTCCGCGTGCCCGCTGTCGAACTCGAACGCCTCCAGCCGCCCCGGCCCGTCCTTGTGGCCACCGCGGCCATGCGCACCGGGGATGTCGAACAGGGTCCAGAACACCTTGCCGCGCCCGGCCGTCACCCCGGCCACCTGGCCATACAGCCCTTCGGCCACCGGAAAGGCGGCGACGCGACGGACGATGCCGTCGAGGTCGATGCGCAGCGGCTTCTTCTCGGGGGTATCGGCATCCTTCTTGTCGTCACCGCCGGGTTTCATGCCGCGCAGCGGCGGCTCGAACGGCGGCGGCGCATCGGCCTGCAGCGCGATGAGGTAGGGTCGTGCGGCGCGCGGGAACGACAGCTCGAACTGCACGTTGTCGTACACGGGGTCGAAGGTGCGCACCGACAGGAAGTACAGGTAGCGGCCGGCCGGGTCGAAGGCCGGCGCGTAGTCGCGGAATTCCGGCGCGGTCACGAGCGTCGCGCGGCCGCTGGCGACCTCGTGCAGCTTGATCGCACAGTGGCGGCTGCTGGTCCAGAACGGATAGGCGAGCCAGGCGCCATCGGGTGACCAGGCGAGCGATTCCGTGCGGGCGCAGTCACTGCGGTCGATCACGCTGACGCTGCCGCTCGCCAGGTCACCGATCATCACCTCGTTGCGATGGTTGGCGAAGGCGATGCGCTCGCCCACTGGCGAAGCCTGCAGCGCGATCACGCGGCCGATGTCCCAGGCCAATGCGCGCGGCGCGCCGTCGCCATGCACCTCGACGCGCTCTTCACCGCTGGCGTCGCTCACCATGACCAGCTGCTGGCCGTCGCCGAGCCACTGTGCATGGCGGTGGCGCGCGCCATCTGGCGTGCCGTGCTGGCGCACCGCGCCTTCCCACAGCGGCAGGCTGAAACACTTGCCGCGCGCATCCAGCACCACGCTGTGGCCGCGCGGATGCAACGCCACGTCACCCAGGTGATCGGCGGCGGCACAGAAGCGGCGCGCCGCCTGGGCACGGTGCGCCGGCACGCGCACGTCCACGCATTGACTGCGATCGCTGGCCGGATCGAACAGCCACAGCTGCGCGCCGCACTGGTAGACGATGCGCGCGCCGTCGGTCTGCGCATGACGCGCATAGAAGTCGGCGTGGTCGGTGTGGCGCCGCAGGTCGCTGCCGTCCGCCCGGCACGAGTACAGGTTGCCGATACCCTCGGCGTCGGACAGGAAGTGGACGCGCTCGTTGAGCCACATCGGGCTCGTGATGTTGCCGGCCAACGGCAGCCGCGTGAACTCGCCGGCCCCGGTGGCATCGACCCACAGGTGGCCCGCGGTGCCGCCGCGGTAGCGCTTCCAGCGCGCCGGATCGGCCGTGTTGCGGCCGATCACCTTGGGTCCGGCCAGCCCGCGCGCAGTAAGCGCCAGGTGGTTGACCTGGCCCAGCGGCAGCGCCTGCGGCAGGCCGCCGCGCGGGCTGATCGTGAAGGCGCGGTAGTTGCGGAAGAACGGCTGGCCATAGGTGGTGACGAACAGGATCTCGCCGTCTGGTGTCCAGCCGCGCACCTGCACGTCGGGCCCGAGCCAGGTCAGGCGCCGGGCCGGCCCACCCTCGGCCGGCATCACGTACACCTCGGGATGCTGCTCGTCGCGACTGGCGTAGGCGAGCCACTGGCCGTCAGGCGACAGCGCCGGCGTGGAGGGCTCGCCCAGTCCCGCAGTCAGCCGGCGTGCCAGGCCGCCGCCGGCGGGCACCGACCACAGGTCGTCGTCACAGACGAATACGATCGTCTCGCCGCACAGCGTGGGCTGGCGCAGGTAACCCAAGGCACTCATCGAACCTCCATTGCGCGTGACTTGCGCCAGGCGCATCACGCGGAGCTGATTGAATCGGGATCGGGCACTGCCAGTGGCGACACGACGTCGCTTCGCATCAGGTGGCAGCTGACAGGTGCCGTGATCGCGCCAGCCGGAGCCCGGGAAGCACGATGGTCACCCGAATTCAAGCACCACTCGCCGGGTGCGGGCGCTCTTTTTTTCAATCTTGACAACCCGCACCGAACCAATCTCGCCGGTGTTGCGCACGTGCGTGCCGCCGCAGGGCTGCAGGTCGACCGCCTGCACCCGCAGCAGGCGCACGCGCCCGAAGCCTATCGGTGGACTCACGCTCATGCTCTTGACGAGCTGCGGTTGGGCGGCCAGCTCCTCGTCGGTGATCCACTCGCAGCTCACCGGCAGCGCCGCCGCCACCAGGCGGTCGAGGCCGGCCTGCACCGTTTCCTTGTCGAGCGGCGCGGTCATCGCAAAGTCCAGCCGTGCGTAGTCGGCGGTGATCGAACATCCGTCCACCAGTTCACGCACCACCGCGCACAGCAGGTGGGTGGCGGTGTGAAATCCCATGTGGCGATGGCGCCGGGTCCAGTCGATCTGCGCGGTGACCGTCGCGCCGACCGGCAGCAGCTCGCGCCAGCCGCTGGCCGGGTCGAGCACGTGCAGCGTGTCATCCGGGATGGCGCCGTCACGCCGGCTCTTGCGCGCGTCGATGACGGCGATCTGGCTGCCGTCGGCCAGCCGAAGCATGCCGTGGTCGGCCGCCTGGCCGCCGCTGGTGGCGTAGAACACGGTGCGATCGAGTTCGACGCCTTCATCGGCGACATGCGTCACCTGCGCGGTGCACTCGCGCAGGTAGGCGTCGTCGCGATGCAGCGCCCGGGTCGGCATGGCGCGCGAGCGCGGGTCTCAGTGGCGCGTGGCGCGCGCTGCCGAAAAGGCCGACTTGCGTTTGCGCAGACCGGCCGGGCGCGTATCGGCGGCGGGCGGCATCTGCAGTTCGGCATCGGTGGCAAGCGGCTCGACGACCGGAGTCGCGCCGTCGAGCACGGTTGCCGGTGCCTGGCTGGGCGCCTGAGCCGCGCCAGATGCAGCGTCGTGCACGCCGTGCGGCAGCAGGTGATCGGCGGCGTCGGCCAAGGCCTCGGTGGCCGCCAGCGCACGCGAGGCGAGCTCCGGGTCGGCTTCCTCGTCCCACGGCATCAGCAACACCGCATGCACCAGGTTCTCGAACTCGGGGCGGAAGCGATCGATGATCGCCTGCGGGTCCTTGCAGATCTTCTTGTCGGTGATCAGCGCGAACTGCACCGCGCCTGCGTACGACAGGATCGACACGCCCACGCCGATGTCGCCCGACTGCGGCACCCAGAACATGATCTGCTTGAGCGGTGCGCCCGCCATGTACAGCTGCTGCTGCGGCCCCGGCACGTTGGTCATCACCGCGGTGGCCTTGCGCGCCAGCAGATCGAGCACCTGCTTCTGCACGCCGCGCGGCGCCAGCCCTGCCATGCCGAGCAGCGCCATGGCCAGCACAGCGGTATAGCCACCCTTCAATTCGTCCATCCGCTCCTTGATCACGAGCACTCGTTCGACCGGATGCTCGACGCCGATCGGCAGCAGCAGCGGCACCAGACCGAACTTGTTGCCGAGCGACTTGGCCTTGCCCGGCGAGCGCAGGTTGACCGGCACCATCGCGCGCAGTTCGGCGCCGGCCAGGTCGTCGCCCCGATCAAGCAGGTAGCCGCGGATCGCCCCCGCCGCGCAGGACAGCAGCACGTCGTTGACCGAGCAGCCGAGCGCCTTGCCGACCGACTTCACGTCGGGCAGCGGCAGCGGCTCGTTCCAGGCGACCACCTTGGAGCCGCCGGGGCGGCCCTTCAGGCAGGTCTGCGAGTCAGCCTCCATCAGCGCGAGCGCGGCGGCGTCGCGCGACACCTGCGCTGCCACGCGCGCGTAGCCGGTGGCTGCCTCGCCCGCCAGATTGGGGTCTTCAAGCACCGCGCCGTAGGCCTGCAGCACCTTGGTGGCGACGTCACCCGTCACGTCGAGCGCACGCACGGTGGCGTGAGTGAACGGGCGCAGCCACTGGTCCCACCACTCACGCTCCTCCTTCGCCTTGCGCCGGATCGCCGGCTGCAGCGGCTCGTCGGGCGAGCTGGTGGTCATCGACAGGAACACCCCCACCAGCGCAATGCCGTCACCGATGCAATGGTGAATGCGCACGATCAGCGCATGGCCGCTGATCTTGTCGTCGCGATAGTTCTCGACCAGGTGAAACTGCCACAGCGGCTTGGTCGAATCGAGTGCCTGGCCCGCCAGCGTCGCAGCCAGCTTCTGCAACTCCGCCTTGCCGCCCTTGCCGGGCAGGCCAATGCGCACGAGATGCTGGTCGATGTCGAAGTCGGCGTCCTCTTCCCACCAGGCGCCGGCGGCGTCGTGCACGACGCGCGAGCGGAACTGGCGGTACTGAAGCAGATGCTGCTCAAACAGGCGCTTCAGTCGCGGCACATCGCACGGGCCTTCGAACAGATCGACCCCGACGATCATCATCAGATTGCCGGGCGAGTCCATGCGCAGCCAGGCGGTATCCACCGGCGACACGCGTTCGCGGCGGGGTGCTTTGATTGCCATGTATCTCCTTCGCAGCGCAGGGTCGTGCCGGCGCAGCTGTGTCCGATGCGGATCTGAAACCTATGATAGCTTTGCGTCGTCCTGCATCGACCGACGTTGATACGCCACACACGAGGAGACAAGATGAGCGATCTGAAAGCGAAGTTCGAGGCCGCCGTGGCCGCATCGAAGAACCTGCCCGAGCGTCCCGACAACCAGACCTTGCTCAAGCTCTATGCGTTGTACAAGCAGGCCAGCAGCGGCGATGTCGATGGCAAGCGCCCGGGGTTCACCGACATGGTGGGCCGCGCCAAGTGGGACGCCTGGAACGAGATCAAGGGCACCGGCAGCGAGACCGCGATGCAGCAGTACGTCGACCTGATCGAAGAACTTAAAGGCTGACCCGTCCGGGCACCTTGACGACAACGGCCTGCACCAGGCCGTTTTCTTTTTCTGCGCACCGATACGCGCGCAACCGCGCCGCTGCCACGGCGACTAGACCGTGATCCAGTCGAGCCCGTGGTCCTGGTCGGCGACGTGCACCTGGTCACCTGCGCATCCCAGCACACCGGCCAGCGCCTGTTGCGCGAGTGCCGGTCGATTGTTGCTGCGACTCAGGTGCGCCGCGACGACCGTGCGCAGCACGCTGCGATCGATCATCGACAGCAGCGCCGCCGCCTGCGCATTGGACAGATGACCGCGCGCGCCGCCGATGCGCTGCTTCAGGAAGGCCGGGTAGGCGCCGACGCGCAGCAGCTCGGCATCATGGTTGCACTCGAGCTGCAACGCATGCAGACCGTCGAGCGCGCGCGCGATGGCGTCGTTCGGCGCGCCAACGTCGGTCAGCAGGCCGAATCGGCGCTCGCCATCGGTGGCCACCAGCTGCAGCGGTTCAGCCGCATCGTGGGGCACCGCGTACGGGTGGATCTGCAGTTCGCCCAGATCAACCCGCTCGCCGGCGCGCAGCGGTCGCCAATCGATCTCGCTGTGGTTCAGGCCGGCAGCGCGCCGGGTGCCGGCTGAGCACAGCAGCGCCATGCCGCGACGGCGCAGCAAGGCGCCCGCGCCAGCCACGTGATCGCTGTGTTCATGGGTGAGGACCAGCGCATCGATGTCGTCAATGCTCAGGCCGACGCGCTGCAGCCGGCGCTCCAGAGTGCGCGGGCCGAAGCCGTTGTCGACCAGCACTCGCGTGGTGAACAGCCCCGCGCTGGCCTCCAGCACCAACGCATTGCCCTCGCTGCCGGAGCCCAGGCAACACCAGCGCAGCATGGTCAGTGCGACGTCGCTGCAGGCGCAGCCGCCGGCGTGCTTGCAACAACGCCACTTGCGCTACGCGGCGCCATCACACCAAAACCGCTCAGCGGATCTGCTCGGACAGCTGCTTGATGATCTTGTCGCCCGTGGCGCCGGCTTCCGGCTTGCCGTCCTTGTCCAGCACCGCCACGGTGCTGGTGTTGCCGGAGGCGGCGGTACTGCCGACCTTGATGCGGAACTGCTGGGCGACGATCTTCGGATCGCCACCGAACAGCTTGGAGAAGATGCCCTGCTCGGCGCGCTGCTTGGCCTCGAACTCCGGATCGAGGTAGCGCACGAAGTAGACGCCGTTGGTGCGGTCGCGGTCCTCGACGGTGAAGCCGCCGCGGTCCAGGCCCAGGCCCACGCGGCGCCAGGCGCGGTCGAACGGCTCGTCGATCTCCAGGCGTGCGGTGCGGCCGTCGGCACCGGCCACCACGCGCACTGTCTGCGCGACGGGTGCGGCGCTGGCGGCCGGGGCGGCGGTGCCTGCAGCAGCCGCCGGCGCGGCGGCGGTGACCGCCGGTGTCGCGGCGGCCGGTGCGAAGCGCAGCAACAGACGCTGCAGCATCTCCGCTTCGAGTTCCGGGTCGGCATCGCGCGGCTGCCAGCGGGTCTGATCCTTGGCCGGCGACGTGTACACCTCGATCATGCCGCGGTGGCTGACGTAGATCTCGCTGGTGTTGTTCGGCGTGCGCTCGATGCGCGTGCGGTACTTGTCCTGCTCGCCGGTGGAGTACAGGCCGTCGAACACGCGGCCGATGGTGCGGCGGATGATGTCCTGCGGCAGCTTGGCGCGATTCTCCGCCCACACCGTCTCGACGATGCCGAGCGCCGCTTCATCGCGCTCGAGCTTCAGCCCCATGCTCGGCCAGAAGTCGCGCACCACCAGGTAGGCCTGCTCAGGCGCCACGTCGACCGCCAGCCAGCGCTGCGCACCGGCGCGCTCGATGCGGGCGTTGGGCGCGCCCGGCGCCACCACCGCGGAGGCCGCCGTACCAGCGCTACCCGCGGTGCGCGCGGCGGGCGCCTGCCCCGCCTGCGCCGCGCCCGACGCGGTAGCCACGCCGGGCACGCTGAAGCGTTCGTTGGCAGGCAGCGGCGTCAGGTCGGGCGGCAGGTCGAGCGGGCGCTGCGCCTCCACGCTCTTGTACTGGACCTTGTCGGTCGACAGCGTGGTGCATCCGGACAGCGCCCCGCCGCAGGCCGCGGCGGCGAGCAGCAGCGCGGCAGCTTGCGGTCGCTTGAAAACGTCGAACATCGAAACTCTCCTGCGCCGGCGCCGGGCCCCAGCCCCGCAGCCGCCGAAACGTGAATCGTGATGGAGCCCCGCCGGACCCTGGGTCGCCGGAGCATCGGGCGCGGACGATGCCGGTTCGACCAGCCCGCCCTGCGCGGATTGCCTCCGGCTACAGCAGGCCGGCCTCCTTGAGTGCCGCCTCGACCACCGGCTGCGCCGCCGCCGACAGCGGCACCAGCGGCAGCCGCAGCCCGGCCGGCGCCTTGCCCATTTTCGCCAGCGCCCACTTGACCGGCACCGGGTTGGGCTCGACGAAGAGCTTCATGTGCAGCGGCATCAGCACGTCGTTGATGCGGCGCGCCGCCGCGAGATCGCCGGCCAGCGCCGCCCGGCACATCTGGCTCATCAGCTTCGGCGCGACGTTGGCGGTAACCGAGATCACGCCATGGCCGCCCACCAGCATCAGCGCCAGGGCAGTGTCGTCGTTGCCGCTGTAGAGCGCAAAGTCGCTGGGGGCATGCTTGAGCAGGTAGCAGGCACGGCCCAGATCGCTGGTGGCGTCCTTCAGGCCGACGATGCCCGGCACCTGCGCCAGCCGCAGCGTGGTCTCGGCCGACAGATCGGCCACCGTGCGGCCCGGCACGTTGTACAGGATCACCGGCAGGTTGCAGGTCTCGGCCACCTTGCGAAAGTGCTGGTACAGCCCTTCCTGGGTCGGCTTGTTGTAGTACGGCACCACCTGCAGCGTGGCATCGGCGCCGACCTTGCGCGCGAAGTGCGTGAGCTCGATCGCCTCGGCGGTCGAATTGCCGCCGGTGCCGGCAATCACCGGCACGCGCCCGCGCGCCACTTCCACCGCGATGCTGACGAGCTGGCAATGCTCCTCTGGATTCACCGTCGGCGACTCGCCCGTGGTGCCTACCGCGACGATGCCGTTGGTGCCTTCGGCGATGTGCCAGTCGATCAGGCGCCGATACGCGTCCAGGTCGAGCGAACCATCGTCCTGCATCGGGGTGACGACGGCAACCAGACTGCCGGTGATCATGTTGGATTCCAGGCCGAAATTTAAGCGCAGGATTCTACCCGCGAGGGACACCCTGCACGCCCTGGCCCGGCGGCCGCACCGGCGCCGGGCTCAGCCAGGCAAGCGCAGCCGGCCCGGATCGTCCACCGGCGCGCCCGCCAGCGCGCAGATGCGCTGCACGCGCGCACGCTGCGCCATGTCCTCGCCAATGACGCCATCCTCGTAGGCCAGCACGTGCAGCCCGGCGCAGCGCGCCAGCAGTTCGCCCGGCGCCAGCAGGAAGTCCGGATTGGACGGCTTGCCGAAACGGGCGTTGCCCTGCGCAAAGGTCTCGTAGAGCAGCACGCCGGCCGGTGCCAGCGCGTCGATCAGCGTCGCCAGCAGCGGCCTGTGCAAGTAATTGGTGACGACAATGGCGTCGAAGCGGCGACCGGCATACGGCCACGGACCACCTTCGAGGTCCGCCAGCGTGAATCGCACGTTGTCGAGCCCGGCAAGCCTGGCGCCGGCGCCGGCATCGCGATCCACCGCGTCGACCTGCACCCCGCGCGCGGCAAAAAAACGCGCATGGCGGCCACTGCCGCAAGCAAGGTCGAGCAGCTGCGCGCCGGGCGGCACCAGATGCGCCCAGCGCTGGATCCAGGGTGAGGCGTCGGACGTGAGATGCATCGTGGGCGCGCGGCAATCCGGAGAGCGCGGATTGTCGCAGGCCGATGTGCGAGCTCGCCCTGCTACGGCGCCACGGTGGCGAAGACCTCGTTCCAGTCGCGCACGAAGCGGTCGATGTTGAACCGCTCCTCGGCGGTACGGCGGGCGGCGTCGCCCATGCGGCGCGCCTCCTCGGGTTCCCTGATCAGGTGCCGCATCATGCCCTGCAGGCGGTCGATCCGGGTGTCGACGAAGCCGTTGTAGCCGTCGCGGATCACGCTCGGCAGTTCGGTGGTGGCCAGTCCCACGATCGGCAGGCCGACCATCATCGCTTCGATCAGCGCCAGGCCCAGGCTGGTGTAGCGGATCGGATGGAAGAAGAAGCGGTACTCGGCCATCAGCGGCGCCAGGCCGGCGTTGTCGATGCTGCCCAGGCCGTCCATCCTCTCCGAGCCCATGCCCACGAGGTCGAGCGGCACGCTGGCGCGCACGTCCTTGAACACGTCGGCGCCCAGCCGGCGGCCGCGCGTATCCAGGTTGTTGACCACCACGATGCCCATCGGCCGCCGGCCCGTGTAGCGCGCCGGCGTGAGCAGCTTGACCCCGTGCTCGACCACCCGCACCGGGCTGCGGCCGTTCTGCCACATCAATGCGTTGTAGTGCGTGCAGTGCACGAGCAGCGTGTTCGGATCGTCTACACAGTGGCGGCAGTCGGTCGGCGCCCCGCGGGGCGGGTCATGCTCCAGGTAGATGCGCGGCAGCTTGAGCTGGCTGGCCGACAGCATCTCGTACTGCTCCTCCTCGTACTCGCGGCGCGACTGGAACAGCACCAGGTCGAACGCCATCCGGCGCACGGCGGGCAGCGGCGCCTCATGCACGTTGTCGCCCCAGGGCAGCGAGCCGCTGCGGCCGCTGCGCCCGAGCGTATGCGGCCGATCGGTCACGAGGAAGAAGTCGTGCGGCGCCTGCGTCAGGTACCACAGGTAGTTGCCGTGGACATGCCAGGTCAGGATCCGGAGTCGCCGTCGCATCGTGTGGTCCTAGGACACGGCGGCCAGGACCGGCGCCGGCTCGGTGGGTCGGCAACCGGCGCGAGCCAGGTGTGCGAAGGCAGCGTCGATCACCGCCGCGGGCGCCACGCCCAGCGCGCACTCATGCCCGGTCGGACAGGCACGATGCGCACAGGGCCGGCACGCCACCGCGTGGGCGAGCACCGTGTGCAGGCGAGGGTCGAGCGGCGACCAGCGCGCCGTGTCCGCACCGCAGCTGATCACCACCGACGGCGTGCGCAGCGCGGCCGCCACGTGCGACACGCCGGTGTCGTTGCACACCAGCAGCCGCGCCCGCGCGAGCAGCGCACCCAGGTGCCACAGCGACGTTTGTCCGCTCAGGTCGAGCACCGCCGCCCGCGCCGTCGGCGGCAGCTGCGCGACCAGGGCTTCGGCCAGGCCGCGCTCCTGGGCGGTGCCGGTCAGCACCACCCGCAGGCCAGCGCGGGCGAGTGTCGCCACGACCTGCGCAAAACGCCCCACCGGCCAGCGGCGCGACGGCAGCTGCGCACCCGGATGCACGCAGACGAACGCGGCGCCGTCCAGGTGCGGCCAACGCTGCGCCACCGCCACGTGGTCGGACGGCAGCACGGGAAACTCCAGGTCGAGGCCGACACACGGTGCGCCGAGCGCATCGGTCAGCGCCAGGCAGCGCTCGATCTCGTGCCCGCTGCGCGGCCACTCGATGAAGCGCGAGGGATCGGGGCAGTACTCGCCGTCGCGATGAAAGCCCGCGGTCGCACGCGCGCCGAACAAGGCCACCAGCGGATTGACGATGCTGCCGGCGCCATGCAGTTGCAGCGCCAGGTCGAACTCGCAGCCCTGCATGCGCGTGATGAACGCCGGCAGTTGCGCCAGATCGGGGCGCTGCTCGGGCAAGCCGGGCCAGCCGGGAAAGGCGAACCAGCGGTCAACGTAAGGCACGCGCTGCACCCAGTCGGCCGCCCACGGCAGGCCGATCAGCGCGATCTGCGCCTGCGGGTGTGCGCGCCGCAATGCCCGCAGTGCCGGCACCGCGCACAGCATGTCGCCCAGCTGCAGCGCGCGGAACACGGCGATCCGGCGCGGCGGCGGCAGGTCGGTCGGCGGGTGCATCGACGCGGCGGATGCAGTCATCCCACGTCCTGTGCGCAGGCATCAGGCGGTGCCGCGCTGGAGCGGTCAGCCAATGGCGGCGCGGCCGGTACCTGCCGCGCGCGCCCCCTCATCGATGCGGCGCCGCAGGCCGCTGGCATCGCGATCGCGGCGCTGCGCGATACGCGACGTCGCGCCGCGCAACTCCTCGCGACACGCTCGGCAACGACCGCGATCGGGCCTCGTCTCATCGTGGTCATCGCTCGGACTCCGTGGCCGCGGTCACAGAAACAGCACGCGCCAGCGCACCGCGCCGGCGAGCCGCCAGTACAGGGCGACGAAGGGAATCGCGAACGAGGTGAGCAGCACCTCGACACGGTCGCGCCAGCGCGCCGACGTGCCGCGCAAGCGCCGCGCCGCCAGCGCCAGCGTCAACCCGAGCCAGGCAGCGCCGGCAGCCACGGCAGCCCCCTGCTCGCCCAGGACCGCCGCCACCAGCATCGCGATGAACGCCAGCACGGTGACGTAGTAGCGCCAGGGCGGATGGCGCTGCACCCGCTCGCGGTAGGCGCGCGGATGCTTCTTGTAGAGCAGCGCGTCGAAGAACAGGTTGGCATGCGTGTGCAGCGCGTGACCGAAAGGGACATCGCGAACCGGGTGGGCAACCACCGCATGCGGCGACTTGATCACGCGCAGGCCATGCGCCGCGAGCGTGAACTGCAGGTCGGAGTCCTCGCGCCAGGCGCGCGTGAAGCGCTCGTCGAATCCCCCCACCTGTTCCAGTGCGCTGCGGCGCACGAAGCAGTTGGCGGTGACGAACTCGGCCTGCTCCAGGCGCCGCGTGTTCAGCGCGTGATCGGTGGGTGCGCCGTGCAGCGGCACGCGCAGCGCGCCCGATGCGGCCGCTGCCTGCGGGTCGGCGCGCAGCGCGCGCTCGCCTTCGGCCAGCCAGGTGGGCGCTGGCACGGTGTCGTCGTCGGTGAAGGCGACCAGCGCACCGCGCGCGGCCCGCCAGCCCCGGTTGCGCGCGGCCGCCGGTCCGCGCGTGCC
>JALHMQ010000009.1:68068-170927 GCA_022843955.1 Burkholderiaceae bacterium | reverse complement strand
GGCATCATCGTGATGACCGACGAGCTGGTGAAGATCGCGCCGAGCGACGAGGCCGTGCTGGCGGTGCTCGCGCACGAGCTTGGCCACGTCGAGCGGCGCCATTTCCTGCGGCGCCTCATTAGCAGCACGGTCACCGGCGCGGTCGCCACATTGATTGCCGGCGATGCCAGCGGCATCCTGACCGCCCTGCCGGCCACACTGGCCGAGCTGTCCTATGCCCGCGACCAGGAGTTGGAGGCTGATTTGTTCGCCGTTCGGCTGATGCGTGCCAACGGCCTCGATCCCGAGGCACTGGCGCAGGCGCTTGAGGCGCTTGAAGGCGCTCACCGCCGGCGCAGCGCGGAAAAGAACGCAAGTGCGGGAAAAGGCAGTGAGCGCGCCGACCGCGGCGATCGCGCACGCGGCTCATGGACCGACTATGTCTCCACCCACCCCGCGACCGAAGAACGAATCGCCGCGATCCGCGCAGCGCGCTGATCCGCCCGCCGCTAGCCTGCCGCCTTGACCACCGCGTAGCGCGCCAGCGTCTTTTCCCGCGCCTGCGCGTGGTCGACGATCGGCGCCGGGTAGTCGGTGCCGATCACACAGCCGGCCTGTTGCTGGCGCGGTGGTGGCACGAGCCAGGGGGCATGGATCTCCTTGGCATCGAAGCCGGCCAGTTGCGTTTGTGAAGACCGTTACTCTGGATACAAGCGCTGCAGCGGGATTGGCACGTAGCTTGTCGTACCTGGCGTGAGCCAACGCAGCCGTACCACTGCCTGACCAGTGTTGTCGTAGTACTCGAGCCTGATGCGCACCCGTTGTCCCGCCGCGAGATTGATGCCGGCCGTGGTGTCGGTGGTCGCGCTGCGGTTGACCCAGCGGTTGATGAGCAGCGCATCGTCCACGTACAGGCGGATGCCGTCGTCCCCGACCGTCTGCAGCTGGTACGTGCCGGTGACCGGCGCTACAAAGGCGCCGGCCCAGCGACCCGAGAACTGGTTGGCGTTGACACCGGGTCCCGGCGCGTTCGAGCGCCAGTCGAAGTCCACCATCTCCTGGCGCACCAGCGCCGGGCTGCCGCTGAGTGTCATGTTGTTGAAGTAGCTGCCCACTAGGCCGGTGCCGGCACCGACGAGGATTGGCGCCGCCCCTTCCTCACGGCCCAACTCGCGCAGGTAGGCAGTGACCTGCCGCATCTGGTCTTCGGTGAGGCTGACGCCCTGATGCGCGCGTACGGCGTCGGCCAGCGTCGCGGCCGAGCCGTCGTGCAGGTACGGCGCTGTGGCCCAAACGTCGCGCAGGGTGGGCACGTCGAATCCGGTGAGTGGCTCGTACAGCCGGCTGCCGCTGGCGGGCTTGATGGTGCCGATATCCACCAACGTCGCGTCGCCGCTGCCGCTGAACTTGGTGCCAGCATGGCAAGTGCCGCAGCCCTGCGTGCGGAACACCTCGCGCCCGGCGGCGGCGTCGACCGAGACGGTGCTGCCGCTCGGGCGGAAAGGCGAGATGTCGAAGCTGTTAAGGGAGCCGACGTAGGCGGCCAGCGCATCCAGGTCCGGCGACAGGCCAGCCTTGCGGTCGCCGAGAGAAAGGGCGCGCGTGCCTGCGAAGAAGTCTGCGTCGGCCATCAGCCCGCTTCCGCCAGCGAGCACGCGGATCTGGCCCTCGAAATCTTGCACCTCGTCGAAATTGTTGGTCCAGTGCAGGCCCCCATGCGAACCGAGTGCGCCTGTGCCTGCGCGGCCGCGCAGGCTGGTGGTGTTGCGCAGCCCCTCGCCGAAGCCGGTGAGGTCCCAAACGCGGCCGTCATGCCCGCCGTCGTTGTGGCAACTGGCGCAGCTCATATAGCGGTCCAGCGCCAGCCGCGGGTCGCGCGCGTCGTAGAACAACTGCTTGCCGCGCAATACGTTGGCCGCCAAACGCTCGGTGCCGACGCTGGACAACGTGGCCAACAAGGGCAGGTTGTTCGATTGACCCTCACTCAGCAGCGGCCGCAGGTCGTACACGCCCACGCTGCGGTCCATGAAGTTGTCGACCAACAGCTGTGCGCCATCGGGCGACAGTGTCAGGCCCTGCGGCGCGCGACCCACGTCGATGCGAAACAGCTCGAACTTGCGGTGCGCATCCAGCACGGCGACCTCGCGGCTGGTCTCCAGCGCCACGAAAAGGTACACGCCGCGTGGGTCGAACACAGCTGCGCTTGCCAGGCTGGCGTTGTCATGGTCGATGCGGCTGGCTAGGTCCTCGCGGCGGTTGGCCACATCGATACGCGAGCTAATGGCGCGCACGGTGTTCTGGAAGTTGAGCCCAGTGCCGCTGCGCAGGGCGCCGCGCAGCACGTTGTCCTGCTTCGACGGCACCCAGGCCTGCGTGTCGTCCGGCGACAGCGCCGCCGCTCCCACGTAGTTGGGCACGCCGCTGCCCTGCACCTCATTGTCTTCTTTGTCGCTATGCGCGAGCACAATGGTTTGCGTCACTGTGAAGCTGGCTGCGTCCACCAACACAACCTCGCCACCGGTGTCGGCGCGCGCCTGCACGCTCGCACTGTGCTCGCCCGGCAGCGGTGGCGTGATGAAGCGCGAGACGTACACGGTGGTGCCGTCGGCGCTCACCGAGATGTGCCGCACGTTCGGCCCGACGTTCAGGGTGCCGGTGCGCACGAAGTTCGCCGTGTTGTAGCGCAGGAGCTGGCCAGTCGCCTCCAGCGCGACGTAGGCCACGGTGCCCGCGGGCGCGATGGCGATGCCATAGGGCTGCGACCCGCGTGGCAGGCCGATTGTCCTTTGCACGGCCAGCGTGCCCGAGTTCACCACGCTGATCGAGTGGCTCCGCTTGTTAGCCACCCAGATCAGGCCGTTGGGCGCCACGGCCAGCGTACGCGGCGTGGTGCCGACGTTGATCTCGGCGAGGCGAGTCCGCGTCAGCAGATCGAACGCGCTTACCGAGTTGTTGTCGGGGTTGACCACCCAGGCCCGGCGACCGCCGTCACTGCGCGACTCGACCGCTGTCGAGCTCGACACCGCTGGTCGCGCGGCGGTGAGCGGCAGATGCACCGCCTGCAGGAACGTGTGGCGTGTCTCGATGCCGCGGTCATCAATCACGGTTACGGTGACCTGGTACGCGCCCGGCGCGCTGTACTGATGTGCGGCTTCGGGGGCGTTGGACCAGGCCGTCACCGTGCCATCGCCGAAGTCCCAGCGGAAGCGCGGGTTGATGCCGTTCTGCGCCCCCGCGTTGAAGACGATGGACGTGCCCAACAGCACCGGCGTGTTGTTGGTGGGTGGCACCACAACCAACGGCGGCGCGTCGGTGACTGACCAGTTGAACTGCGCGCTTGCGCTGTTGATGCCGTCACTTGCCGTAGCGGTCACGGTAAAGGTGCCTGCACTGCTTGGTACGCCGGTGATGCGGCCGGAATCCGGGTCGATGCTCAGGCCTGGCGGCAAACCTGCGGCTGCGAAGCGCAGCGGATCGTTGTTGGGGTCGCTGGAATCGAGCGCTAGGTCGACTGTCACGCCGACCACCGAGGTCTGGTTGCCGGGGTTGGCAAGCGTCGGCGTGACGGCGGGGTTCGGATCCGTCGCCACGTTAACTCGCACCATCTTCGCCACCGATGGCACGCCATCGGCGTCCAGCACGAACAGCATGTAGAAGCCCGGGGGCGCATCGGCGGCCTTGGTGGGCGTCTGCACACTCAGACGGTTACCGTCAACACTGAACGCCAGATCGACGAAGCGCTGCTCCATGTTCCAGCTATGCGTGACCGAGCCGGCCTTGATCATCACCACGCGCTGTGCGTCGCCCGATGTCATTTCTACCTGGAACGTGCTGCCGATGTCGACGACCGTCGGCGCAGCGGCAATCACCGGCCGCGGCGCAAGCTGCCCGTCGGGCGTGAAGAGATAGGGCGGGTAGTAGATCTCGACGTTCAGATTGCGCTGCGGGCCGGGTGCACCGCCACCGCCCACCACCACGGTGCCGTCGGGCAGCAGCAGCGATACCGAGTGGTACAGGCGCGCCTGCACCCCAGTGGCTCCCTGGGTCCACGCGCCCGTCTGCGGGTTCCAGATTTCGACCGTGTTGTTGACGCCGGTGAGTTGGTTCCACACCTGACTTCCGCCGCTGGCCATCACATGCCCGTTGGGCAGAATGGCCGCGTTGACCAGCCGACGCTGCGACGATAGCGACTGCGTCGGCGTAATCACCGGCGAACCGCCGGTGATGTCAATGACGATGGCCTGATTGGAGTTGCCGCCAAATTGCAGGATGCGGCCCGGCGCGAACATCGCGGCACTTGCGTCGTTGCCGCGATGCGCTGAGGGAAATTGACCGACCTGCGTCACGCTGCCGGTGCCGCTGGTATCGACGTAGAACATGCGGCCGGCGCTGTCGTAGCCGAACACGCGACCATCGGGGGCGATGAAGTTGCGCGGGTACATGAAGTCCAGGCCGCTGGTGTTGGCGGTGGACAGCAGGCGAAAGGTTCCATTGGCCGCTCGAATCTCTGGCCGATCCGTTCCGCCCGTGCCGCCTTGAATGTAGATCTCGCCGTTGAGCAGTGTGGTCGACGTCGAGTACCAGCGCGCGCGGTTCATGTCCGTGCCGCGCGTCATGCTGTTGTTGTCGTAGCTGAGCACATTGCTGTTGCGGTTGCCGGTATTGGTGGTGGCGGTGCCGGTCCAGTTGTCACCGCCAGCCACGAACACGCCCCCGCCCTGCGGCAGCACGAGTTGCGAACTGCAGAAGATGTCTGTGGTCGTTGTGTTGGGCAGCGTCAGATGGCTCTCCAGTCCGAGGCCTTGCGCTGGATCCCAGATGTCGTAGATGAAGTAGCCGGTCTGCTTACCGGTGCCATCGGTGCCGAAGGTCAGGACGCGGCCGTCAGGCATCAACGCAGCGTGCGCCGCAATCAAGGGCCAGCCCACCACCGGCGAGAACATCCCCTTCACATACGCATCGGACGGGATGCTGGTCTTGTCGAGTGCGGTCACCGTCGATTGGGCGCGCACCACCTCGCCCGTCCCGTCGTCGCGCTCTGCATGGACGGGGGCTGGATCGGGCGGCGCGTCGGCGCTATCAGTGTCTGCTCCGCCGCCGCAGGCGGTCAGCATGACCAGGGCGGCAAAGCAGAAGGCGTTGCGGCCCAGCTCACGAACCTTGGTGAGTCCCATCTCGTCCCCTCGAACTCGAAACAGCGAACCGATCGAAGGACGGGGGCGCATGCCGAGCGCTGCTCTAAGGCAGGCTTGTCGCTCGAACGCTTAGATCCCCTTGCACACGACCATAAGGATGCGCCGTGCCACATTGCTTCGTCCTCACCATTGCGGAAGATCAGCTTCTGGCGTGATCTTCAGCGGTGCCGACTGTATAGCGGCTTCACGTTAGCGGAAATGAGGACGTTCATTCGGCTGATGTAGATTTTCGTGCTGCAGCGCGCCACAAGCTCAGGTAGCGCGAGGCCGAGCCGAGAAGGCCGCACGTAGAACAAGTACTTGCACTTGACTGTCGATGTGACAGTTGAAGTACGGTGGCGATCCAGAACACCTCGCCCGCGACACGACCGTTAGTTTTTCACCACGCCATACCGCGCCAAAGTCTTCTCCCGCGCCTGCGCGTGGTCGACGATCGGCGCCGGGTAGTCGGTGCCGATCACACAGCCGGCCTGTTGCTGGCGCAGCAGCGGCACGAGCCAGGGGGCATGGATCTCCTTGGCCTCGAAGCCGGCCAGTTGCGGCAGGTAGCGCTTGATGAACTTGCCGTCCGGGTCGAACTTCTCGCTCTGTGACACCGGGTTGAAGATCCGAAAGTACGGCTGCGCGTCGCAGCCGGTCGACGCCGCCCACTGCCAGCCGCCGTTGTTCGCAGCGAGGTCAAAGTCGTTGAGCTGGCGCGCGAAGTAGCGCTCGCCGCGCCGCCAGTCGATGCCCAGGTCCTTGCTCAGAAAGCTCGCCACCACCATGCGCAGCCGGTTGTGCATGTAGCCGGTCTGGTTCAATTGCAGCATGGCGGCGTCGACCAGCGGATAGCCGGTGCGTCCGTCGCACCAGGCGGAAAACAGTGCATCGTCCGCCTCCCAGGTGATGCGGTCGTACTCCGGCCGGAACGCTCGCTCGACGACTTGCGGGTGGTGCCACAGCACCTGCTGATAGAAGTCACGCCAGATCAGTTCGCTCAGCCAGGTGGCCGCCCCCGCCGAACCTTGCTGCGCACGCGCCCAGGCGCGGCGGGCCAGGTCGCGGATCGACACGGTGCCGAAGCGCACGTGCACCGACAGGTAGGACGGCCCCTTGATCGCCGGGAAGTTGCGGGCCGTGTCGTACTGATCGATGCGGGTCTCGAACTCCGCCAACAGGCGGGCGGCGCCGGCAGTGCCCAGGGGGATCTGCAACTCGCGCAGGTTGCTCGGCGCAAAGCCAAGCGCTTGCAGCGACGGCAACGCGCTGGCCTGCGTCGGCGCTAGGGAG
This sequence comes from Burkholderiaceae bacterium, assembly GCA_022843955.1. GTDB lineage: Bacteria > Pseudomonadota > Gammaproteobacteria > Burkholderiales > Burkholderiaceae_F > JALHMQ01. The sequence goes on along the minus strand of JALHMQ010000009.1, from coordinate 164,481 downwards.
CCCGCGTGTGGTTCGATGGCGTACGCCTTCACGTAGAACGGCGTGAGCTTCTTCAGCCAGGCGTTTTTGTAGGGCGTGAACACCGAGTAGGGCTTGCCGGCACCCGTGAGCACTTCATCGCGCGCGAAGATCACCTGGTCCTTGAACAGATGCAGCGCCCGGCCTTGGCGACCGAGCCGGGCCGCCACCTCGGCATCGCGCGCGCGGGCGTACGGCTCGTAGTCTTCGTTGGCGAAGACGGCCTCGGCCTGCACTTCGTCGGCCAACCGCAGGATCTCGTCGACCGCCAGTCCGTGGCGTACCTGTAAGCGGCTGCCATGAGTGCGCAGCGCCGCATCCAGTCCAGTGACCGCATCCAAGATGAATTCGACGCGGCGATCAGCGTGCACGCCGTCGGCCAGCAGCGGGTCCAGGATCATCCGGTCGAAGATGAAGACGCAATGGACACGCCGCGCCGTCTTCAGCGCGTGATGCAGCGCTGCGTTGTCGGTCAGGCGCAGGTCGCGGCGAAACCAGACAAGGGCGGTATCCACAAGGTGATGTCGCAAGTCGAGCGCCGCCGCCAACGGGGGCGCAACGCAGGCGCATCGTACAAAGGTTGCGCCGCCAGGCCGGTCGGCTCCCGGCTCGGGGTGACCGCCGGCTGCCCCTGCGACGCTGCCGGGCGCCCGCGTTCCCAATACAATCCGTCCCCTGATGGACCTCACGCACCAGTTCCTGATCGCCATGCCTGCAATGGCAGACCCGAACTTTGCCGGGTCGGTCATCTATGTCTGCGAGCACAGCGACAAGGGCGCGCTGGGCCTGGTGATCAACCGGCCGACCGACCTCACTCTCGCCACCCTGTTCGACAAGATCGATCTGAAGCTCGAGATTGCGCCATGGAAGGACGAGCCGGTGTTCTTCGGCGGTCCGGTGCAGACCGAGCGCGGCTTCGTCCTGCACAAGCCGCCCGGCAGCTACAGCTCCAGCCTCGCCGTGTCCGACGAGATCGCACTGACCACCAGCAAGGACGTGCTCGAGGCCGTGGCCGAAGGCCGCGGCCCGGGGCAGATGCTGGTCACGCTCGGCTACTCCGGCTGGGGCGTGGGCCAGCTCGAACACGAGATCGGCCAGAACGCCTGGCTCACCGTGGCGGCAGATGCCGGCGTGATCTTCGACACCCCGGCCGAGGACCGCTTCGATGCCGCGCTCAGGTTGCTCGGCATCCAGTCCACCCAGCTGTCCGGGCTGGCCGGCCATGCGTGATCCGCGCCTGGACTTCGTTGCCGGCGCAGGCTCCACCTTCCACAGCTCTCCTTCAACTGATGCAGCCATGACCGACAGCGTGGTGCTGGCGTTCGACTTCGGCCTGCGCCGCATCGGCGTGGCGATCGGCAACAGCATCACGCGCGAGGCGCGGCCGCTGTCGATCATCGACGCGCAGGGCGATGCACGCTGGCCGCGCATTGCAGCCGTGATCGCCGAATGGCAACCGACGCAACTCGTGGTGGGCATACCCCGCCACCCGGACGGCGCGCCGCATGAGATGACGGCGCGCTGCGAGAAGTTTGCGCGGCAGTTGCATGGCCGTCATCAACTGCCGGTGGCCAGCGTGGACGAGCGCTACAGCTCGGCCGTGGTGGCGGGCGGGCGCGACGACGACGCGGCCGCCGTGATCCTGCAGCAATGGTTCAACGAGAATCCGTCGAACAAGGCGACCCATGCTTGATCTCGATGCCGAAGCGATCTATCGCGTCCTCCTGTCGCGCGTGCGTGAGCAGGTGGCCGGGCGTGACGTGCGACTGGTGGGCATTCATACAGGCGGCGTGTGGATCGCGCACCGGCTGAAGGAAGACCTGGCGATCCCGCACGAGGTGGGCTCGCTCGATGTGTCGTTCTACCGCGACGACTTTTCCAGCAGCGGCCTGTCGGCCACCGTGAAGCCCTCGCACATCCCGTTCGACGTGGTCGACCAGAACCTGCTGCTGGTCGATGACGTGCTGTACACCGGCCGCACCACGCGCGCCGCGATGAACGAGATCTTTGATCACGGGCGCCCGGCGCGCATCGATCTGGCGGTGCTGATCGATCGCGGCGGCCGCGAGCTGCCGGTCGCGCCCACGGTGACCGGCCGCACGATCGAAGTGCCTGACACCATCAGCGTGGTGCTGTCGCGAGACGACGACCTGCGCTTCCATCTCACGCTCGAGCACAAGACCGAGGACGCCTAGTCGTGGCCCGCGAATTCACCGGCAAGTTCGCCCGCAATCCCCAGCTCAATTCCAACGGCGAGCTGCACCACCTGCTGTCGATCGAGGGCCTGCCCAAGGCGATCCTCGAACGGATCATCAGCACGGCGGACAGCTTCATCAACGTCGCCGAGCGCGAGGTCAAAAGCGTGCCGCTGCTGCGCGGCCGCTCCGTGTTCAACCTGTTCTTCGAGAACAGCACGCGCACCCGCACCACGTTCGAGATCGCTGCGCGTCGCCTGAGCGCCGACGTGTTCAACCTCGACATCACCAGGTCAAGCACCGCGAAGGGCGAAAGCCTGCTCGACACGATCAACAACCTCACCGCGATGCAGGCCGACATGTTCGTGGTGCGCCATGCCACCAGCGGCGCGCCGTATCTCATCGCCCAGCACGTGGCGCCGCATGTGCACGTGATCAACGCCGGCGATGGCCGCCATGCGCACCCCACGCAAGGCCTGCTCGACATGGTGACGATCCGCCATTACAAGCGCGATTTCACCAACCTCACGGTCGCCATCGTCGGCGACATCCTGCACTCGCGCGTGGCGCGCTCCGACATCCACGCCCTGACCACGCTCGGCGTGCCCGAGGTGCGTGCGGTGGCACCGCTCACGCTGCTGCCGACCGGCATGGAGCAGATGGGCGTACGCGTGTGCACACGGCTGGAAGAGGGCATCAAGGACGCCGACGTCATCATCATGCTGCGGCTGCAGAACGAGCGCATGCAGGGCGCGCTGCTGCCTTCGGCGCAGGAGTACTTCAGAAACTACGGGCTCACGCCCGAGAAGCTGGCGCTGGCCAAGCCGGATGCGATCGTCATGCATCCGGGCCCGATCAACCGCGGCGTGGAAATCGACTCGCGTGTGGCCGACGGCACGCAAAGCGTGATCCTGCCGCAGGTGACCTTCGGCATCGCCGTGCGCATGGCGGTGATGGCGATTGCCGCATCTTCCAAGGTGATGCACTGATGACGCGCTTTGCCATAGTCAACGGCCGTGTCGTCGACCCGGCCAGCGGTCTGGACGAGCGGGCCGGCATCTTCGTCGACGGCAGCCGCATCGTCGCCATCGGTCGCGCGCCCGAGGGATTCGCGGCCGATCGCACGATCGAGGCCAAAGGCCTGGTGGTGGCGCCGGGCCTGGTGGACTTGTGCGCGCGCATGCGCGAGCCGGGCGCCGAAGGTGCGTTGAAGGTCGAGATGCGCGCCGCGCTCGCCGGCGGCGTCACCGGCGTGGTGTGTCCGCCCGACACCGACCCGCCGCTGGATGAGCCGGGCCTGGTGCGCATGCTGCGCCAGCGCTCGCGCGAGTCGCAGGGGGCGCGGCTGTATCCGCTCGGCGCATTGACCGCGCAGTTGAAGGGCGAGGCCGTGGCCGAGATCGAGACGCTGCACGACACCGGCTGCGTCGCCTTCATGCAGACCGGTGCGCTGCCGCCGAACTTCTCCGTGCTGTTGCAGGTGATGCGGTACGCCAAGACCTTCGAGCTGCCGCTGTGGCTGCGGCCGCTCGAAGCCTCGCTTGCCGGCTCGGGCGTGGCTGCATCGGGTCCGCTGGCCGGGCGGCTCGGCCTGCCGTCGGTGCCGGTGGTGGCGGAGACGGTGGCGCTGCACACGATCTTCGAACTGCAGCGGGCCAGTGGAGCGCGCGTGCATCTGTGCCGGCTGTCCAGCGCTGCCGGCATCGACCTGGTGCGTGCCGCCAAGCGCGAAGGATTGCCGGTGACTGCCGATGTCGGCGTGCATCACGTGCACCTGATCGATCTGGACATCGGCTTCTTCGACGCCAACTTTCGCCTCGATCCGCCGCTGCGGTCGCAGCGCGACCGCGACGCCATCGTCGCCGCGCTGGCCGACGGCACGCTCGATGCGATCTGTTCGGACCACACGCCGGTGGGCGCCGATGACAAGCTGCTGCCCTTCGGCGAAGCCGAGCCGGGCGCCACGGCGCTGGAGACACTGCTGCCGCTGGTGCTCAAGTGGGCGCACGATGCCAAGGTGCCGCTGCTGCAGGCGCTGCGCCGGGTGACCAGCGATCCGGCGCGCGTCCTCGGTGAGGACACCGGCCGTCTGCAGGTGGGCGGCAAGGCCGACATCGTGATCTTTGATCCGCAGGCAGCCTGGACCGTACAGCCGGCCACGCTGGTAAGCAGCGGCAAGAACACGCCGTTCACCGGCTACGAGCTCGAAGGGCGCGCGCGCTGCACCATCGTTGGCGGCGATGTGCGATTCGACAAACTGGCGCTCGCCACGGCCTGATCGACCCGATGCGTTTTGTGCTGGCGCCCTTGCGCCTGATCGGCATGCTGGTGCTGCTGCTGGTCGGGCTGCTGATCGCCGCGTCGGTGTTTCCCTGGCGGACGCCGGCGGGCCGCAATCGCATCATGCGGCGCTGGTCGCGGGCGCTGATGTTCAACTGCGGCGTACGGGTCAAGGTGGTGGGTGACCTGCCGGACGAGCTTGCCGCGACGGGCATGCGGGCCGGTGAACGCGGCCGGCTGCTGCTCATCAATCACATCTCGTGGATCGACATCTTCGGCGTGGCAGCCGCCCTGCCGGCACGCTTCGTCGCCAAAAGCGAGATCGGCCGCTGGCCGCTGATGGGCAGCCTGGTGACGATGTCGGGCACGCTGTACATCGAGCGCGGCCGGCGCCACGCCGTCAGCGCGTTGAACAAGCGCGTGCGCGAACTGCTGGAAGCCGGCGAGTCGGTGGTGGTGTTTCCGGAGGGCACGACCACAGACGGTGCCGTGCTGTTGCCATTCCACTCCAACCTCGTCGCGCCGGCGATCGAGTCCGGTTGCGACGCGTGGCCGGTGGCGCTGCGCTACACGCAGCGCGGCTCGCCGAGCACCGCCGCAGCCTTCATCGGCGACATGACGCTGGTGACGTCGATGTGGAACATCGTCAGCGCCGGCGGGCTGCAGATCGAGGTGGCGTTCCTGGAACCGCTGTCCACCGCCGAGCACCCCACCCGGCATCTCATCGCTCAGGCGGCGCACACGGCGATCGGTCGACATCTGGGCGTCGCGGCGAGTGCACAGGTGCCGCTGGAGCAACCGGCGGCGAGCGCCAACGCCTAGCCGGTGTGACAGTTCCTGCACGGCACCCGAACCACCGTCCGTTGCGGCCAGTGCAGCGCCGTCAGTTCGCGTCCCCAGACGCAGCCCGAGTCCAGGCAGATCACATCCGGCCGGTCGAGAAAGCCGAGCGCGGACCAGTGACCAAACACGATCACGTCGTCGCGCGTGGCGCGCTGCGGGTGGTCGAACCACGGCAGGTCATCGCCGTCGCCCGCCGTCGCCGGCGGACCTTCCTTGCGTTTCAGGTCCATCGAGCCATCGGCGCGCACGAAGCGCAGGCGCGTCAGCGCATTGATCACGCACCGCCGGCGGTCTGCCCCCTGCAGGCGATCGTCCCACCGCGCCGGCTGGTTGCCATACATCGTCGACAGGAAGTCCGAGACATCGTCGCCGCGCAAGTGCTGTTCGACCTCGCCAGCCAATCTCAGCGTCTGCGCCAGAGTCCACTCAGGCAGGACGCCGGCATGCAAGAACAGCGCGCCGGCCTCGTGGTGGGCGAGCGGGCAGGTGCGAAGCCAGTCGAGCAGTTCATCGCGATCAGGGGCGTCGAGGATCTCCTGCAGCGTGTCGTCGTCGTGCAGGCCGCGGATACCGTAAGCGACGGCGAGCAGGTGCAGGTCATGGTTGCCGAGCAGGGCGACGGCGCGCCCTTTTTCAACCAGATCGCGGACGAAGCGCAGGCAGGCCAGCGACTGCGGTCCGCGGTTGACCAGATCGCCGATGAACACCAGCCGCGCATCCGGCGGCAGCCGCGCCAGCAGCGCGACGAGCGGGTCGAGGCAGCCCTGCAGATCGCCGATCGCCCACATCGCGCGACTTGCGTCGTGACTTGCGGCGCGACTGACTGCGCGACCCACGGCGCGACTCAGCTTGGCTTGAAGATCGGCGGCAGGGATCGGATCAGTTGATCGGCCACCGCGCCCCATTGCGCGCTCAGGCCGACGCGCACGCGCAGCGGAAAGCTGTCTTCATTGCGCAGCCAGATGTCGATCTGCGGGTCCTTGGCGGTGCGCGGCGCACTCGTCAGTCGCGTCACGGCGACGTTGCTGCCGGCGACCTCAAGCGTTTCGCGCGTGACCCGGAAACCGGCCAGATGCACTGATTTGGCGTCGGTGTAGGCGACGGAGAACGCCGCGGTCGGCGCGGCGCGGCCGAGGAACAGGTAGGGCAGGGACGCGATATCGACGGTGGCGTACTTCAGCGCGCCGGTCTCCGTCACCTGGCCGGCGCGGCGCATCTCATAGCGCTTCTTGTCGAGGTCGGCGCTGTAGGTGAGCAGCGCGGAACTGCCCCGCTTGTCGGAAAAGCGCAGCGTCGCCAGGTTGCCCTGACGGACTTGTCCTTCGCTCGAGCGCGCCAGTTCGAGCCGATCGTCAGGGATGATGGTCTTGAGCGCGCGCGATCCGGTGCCCTTGCTTTGCAACCGGAACACGCCCTTGGCGTGCGAACCGCTGTCGACGATGGTGCCGACCTCGAACGAGCCCAGCATGCTTGCGCCCTCGATCATCGCCCGATCGCGCGCTGACTGCGGCGCTGCCTTGGCGGCATCGACCGACATCCGCACCATGTAGGTGGCGTTGAACGAATTGGCGCCGACGCTGGTGGCCAGGGGGGCAAGCGCAAGAGCGGCGAGCAGCGAGCGGAAGGGGGTCATGGCGATGCCGGAGTGGGATTCGGATGCAACGCGATGGCGCCGGATCCCGCTGACAGGACCCGACGTCTCGGCCGCGGGATCAGGAGGCGTTGCGTCGTTGGCGGATCCGCAGGAAGCGCGCGGGGTAGAGGAACGTCGCCACGTACACACAACCTAGCACGACGAAACCGCCGAACAGCACCGGCTCGGGCACGCCGGCCAGCCACCCCGCGGTGCCGATCGCACCCAGCGCGACATTGGCGCCGACGATCATCGCCACGGTCTGCGCCGGGCCATAGCCGCGCCGCTGGATCAGGTGATGCAGATGGGCGCGGTCGGGCGCAGCCGGGTCGCGACGGCGCAACACACGACGCACGGTGACCGTGAACACGTCGAACAGCACCACGCCCGTCACCCACAGCATGACCACGGGCGGCACCGTGAGCAGTGCGGCATCACTCCGGTGGGTGAGGTCGATCGTGAACCAGGCGATGACGAAGCCGAGCACGAGGCTGCCGGCGTCGCCCATGAACACCCGACGGCGCCCGCGCCACGGGTGCGGCGCGTTGAAGATCAGGAATCCACCCACCGCGCCCATCAGCACCAGCAGCAGCTTCAGCGCGTTCGGATCGGGCAGGTGCCAAGCGAAGAAGCTGAAGAAGCCGAGCATGGCGAACACCAGGCCGCCGGCCAGGCCATCGAGGCCGTCGAACATGTTGATGCCGTTGATCACGGCCACGGTGGCGAACACCGTGAGCGGAATCGCCCAGTTGTTCAGTTCGATCGGCCCGCGCGCCAGGATGTCGCCGAGGTCTGTCAGGAAGTGATTGCCCCAGGAGGTCATCAGCACCGCGGCGACGACCTGCGCACCGAGCTTCGTGCGCGGCGAGACTTCGCCGATGTCATCCAGCACGCCGATGGCGGTGAGCAGCAGCGCAGCCACGGCGAGCACCTGGTAGTCGCCCATCTTGTGCGCCGACATCGCGATGGTCATTCCTGCGGCGACGACGATCGCCAGTCCGCCGGTCAGTGGCACGGTGTCGCCATGTCGCTTGCGACCGCCGGGGTGGTCGACGAGACCGATGCGCAACGCCGGCCGACGCAGCCAGACGATCAGCAGCGCGGTGAGAAAGGCGGCCAGCAGGGGTTGTGCAAGGTAGGTCACGGAGAAGCTGCCTGGCGATGCAGGCCGCGCGTGAGGTTGAGTAGAAGGCGGCTTGAGTGGCAGCCGGCAAGGGCGAGCGATTATGCCGCGTGACGGCCGCAGCACCTGGTGTGGTGCGTGCTGGCTCCGATGCCAGAGCCGCAATATCAGCGGCGTGGCCGCAGCCGCGCCTTCATCGCACGGCCGTCCGCCCTAGGAGAAGCGGCCGACGTACCAGCCGATGGCTTCCTGCAGACCGGCGCGTACGTCGTGGGTCGGCGCGTACGCAAGCAGGCGGCGCGCCTTGCCGATGTCTGCCTGCGAGTGACGCACGTCGCCTGGGCGGAACTCACGGTGCTGGGCCGCGGCGATCGCGCAGTCCGGCCGCGACTGCCGCACCATCGCGCCGATCAGCGCATGCAGCTCGTTGAGCGTGGTGCGGTCACCCACGGCCACGTTGTAGACCTGATCGAGCGCGTCGTCCGACGCGGTCAGCGCAGCGAGCAGGTTGGCCTGCACGGCGTTCGCCACATAACAGAAGTCGCGCGAGGTCTCGCCGTCGCCATTGATCACGCAGGCCTCGCCACGGAGCATGTTGCGCACCCACAGCGGAATCACCGCGGCATACGGGCCGTCAGGGTCCTGGCGCGCCCCGAATACGTTGAAGTAGCGCAGTCCCACGCTGTGCAGTCCGTAGCTGCGCGCGAAGACATCGGCATACAGCTCGTTGACGTACTTGGTCACTGCATAGGGTGACAACGGTCGGCCGATGTTCTCCTCCACCTTGGGCAGCGCTGGATGGTCGCCGTAGGTGGAACTGGAGGCGGCATAGACGAAGCGCTGCGCCCCGGCATCACGGGCGGCTACCAGCATGTTCAGGAAGCCGGTGGCATTGGCGGCATGGGTCGCCAGCGGGTCTTTCAGCGAGCGCGGCACGGAGCCCAGCGCCGCCTGGTGCAGCACGAACGAGGCGCCTTCGCAGGCGCGACGACAGGTAGCCAGGTCGACGATGTCACCCTCGATGAAGGTGAAGCGCGCCCAAGCCTCGTTACCCACGATGCCACGCACCTCATCGAGGTTGCGCCGGTGCCCGGTGGCGAAGTTGTCGATCCCCACCACATCCTGCCCGAGCGCAAGCAGCGTTTCGGCCAGGTGGGAGCCGATAAAACCCGCCGCGCCGGTGACGAGCCAGCGGCGAGGCACGTCGCGCATCGCGGCGTACAAGGCGTCAGCGGCAGTCGCGGAAGCAGCGGTTATCACGGCGGAGGCAAGGCACGTGGGGTGGCCGGTGAAACGGCCCAAGGAGGATGAGATTATGGCCTAGCGCGCGCCGAGTAAGCGCGACGGCGCGGTCGAATGCGTCATAGCAGACCCGGCAGACTCTGTCCCAGCCTGATCTGGTGTTCGCCGCTACGAATCGTTCGCCGTGTCGCAAAGCGTTCGTCCGCATGGCAGGGTTTCAGCCGGACAGTGGCTCGAACAACGCCTGCAGGTCTTGCGCCGTCAGGACCTTGGCGACCGCGGCGTCTTCATCGAGGATGCCGCGCGCAAGGTCGGCCTTGCGTGCCTGCAGCCCGCGGATGCGCTCTTCCACCGTGCCGGCGGCGATCAGCCGATGCACGAAGACCGGCTTGCCTTGGCCGATTCGATGCGCGCGATCGGTCGCCTGGTCTTCCACTGCCGGGTTCCACCACGGGTCATAGTGGATCACCGTGTCGGCTGCCGTGAGGTTCAGTCCAGTCCCTCCTGCCTTCAGGCTGATGAGAAACAGCGGCACCTCGCCCGCCTGGAAGCGGGTCACGGGTGTCCTGCGGTCCTTGGTCTCGCCGGTCAGCGTCACGTACTCGATACCTAGCGCGACCAGGCGCTGCTCGATCAAGGTCAGCATCGAGGTGAACTGCGAAAACAGCAGCACGCGCCGGCCTTCGGAAACCAGTTCCGGCAGCAGTTCGGCCAGCCGATCGAGTTTGGCCGACTCCTTTGTCTTGCGCGCCGCCGGACTCGCTACCAGGCGGGGATCGCAACAGACCTGGCGCAGCTTGAGCAGCGCATCGAGCACCACGATGTGGCTGCGCGCCAGTCCGCGCTGCTGCAGCGCTTCACGCACGCGCTGCGCCATGCTGGCCCGGATGGTCTCGTACAGGTCGCGCTGGCTGCCGGCGAGTTCGATCGCGTGTTCGATCTCGGTTTTCGGCGGCAACTCGCGCGCCACCATGTCCTTGGTACGGCGCAGGATGAACGGCTTGATCCGCCGCGCCAGATGGGCACGGCGCAGGTGATTGCCGCGCTTTTCGATTGGCGTTCGATACAGTTGCGCAAAGCGACGGCTGTCGCCCAGAAAGCCCGGCAGCAGCAAGTTGAACTGCGACCACAACTCGGCCAGGTTGTTTTCCAGCGGTGTCCCGGACAGGGCAATACGGCTCGCTGCGCGCAGGCGGCCGGCGGACTCGGCCGCGCGCGTTCGGGGGTTCTTGAGGTTCTGCGCCTCGTCGAAGATGGCAAGATGGAACTCGTGCTTGACGAGTTCCTCGATGTCGCGCGGCAGCAGTGGATAGCTGGTCAGCACAACATTGTGCGTGGCGATGTCGGCAAACGCCCCGTGGCGTCCCGCGCCATGCAGCACCAGCGTCCGCAGCGACGGTGCAAACCGTGCCAGCTCGTGCTGCCAGTTGGGCACGACCGAGGTGGGTGCGACCACCAGCGCCGGCTGCTGCAGGCGACCCGCCTCGTGCTCGACAAGAACGTGCGCGATCGCCTGCACCGTCTTGCCCAGCCCCATGTCGTCGGCCAGGATGCCGGCCAGCGCGTGGCGGCGCAGGAACTGCAGCCAGGCCACGCCGGCGCGCTGGTATGGTCGCAGATCGGCGTGCAGTCCGGACGGGGTGGCGACCTCCTCGATGCCGCTGAAGTTCGTCAACAGCTCGCCCAGTTGCCGCAAAGCCGGCGCCCCACGCCAGTCGTAGCCCGCGCGGGACAGATCAAGCAGGCGTGCCGCATCGGTGCGGGCCAGCCGCAGCCTGTCGCTTCCACCTTCGTTGTTGGCGCCGTGCAGTTCCACCAGGGTTTGGACGATGCTGCGTACCCGCGCCATTGGCAGGCGGATCAGACGTTGGGCGTCAACGCGGACATGAACGGTTCGCTCGGAAGCCGTCGGGTCATCTGCTTCATTCAACCAGTCTGCCAACTGGCGGCTGGCAAGCAGCTTCGCCACGATAGGAATCAGCGAGACGCGTTGGCCGTCGACCTCGACGCCCAGCTCGAGATCGAACCAGCGCTGATCCGACTGCGGTTCCACGTTCATGAAGAACGCCTGCGGCTGCACCACCTGCCATGCGAAGTCGGGGTCGATCTCGATCGACCATCCTGCCTTGCGCCAGCGCGGTATCGATTCGTGCATCAGATCGAGCGCCAGCGACTCATCGAGGAAGAAGCCGCTTTCGTGCGAGTGCTGGTCGGGGTGACCTGGCATCGGCATGAAGCCGGCCGAAAGCAGGCGGTGCAGAGACTTCTCGTGCAGCTTTGTGTCGAGCGTCGGCGTCACCAGCGTACCGTCGTGCAAGCGGGCGCCGCCGTGGTCGCGCAGGTGCACAGGCAGGCTGCCGTAACGAACGTGCATGAAGGCTGTTACCCCGTTCGTCTGGGGTATCGCGAAGCGCACCGCCCCCGAGACCTTGGCGTTGGCTAGCCGTAGATGAACTACGCCGGGCGCGCGCAGTTCGCTCACGGCGAGTGGGGTTGGCAGGGGCGGCCGGCGAACCCCGACCGGCAGCGAGGCGAGCGCGGTGCTCATCTCCTCGGCTACGCGGGTCACCTCGGTGGTGTCGATCGGCGGTGCGTGCAGCAGCACCTGCGCCAGTTGTGCATCGAGGTCTGCGTTGATCTCACCCAACTCGCCCCGCCCCGCGTCCAGGAACCACAGTCCGTCGAGTGCGACCACGTCGGCCGGGGGATCGACGGCCAGCATGAACCGCTGGCGTCCCCGGGCGTCGGGGTGCCAGCGGCCACTTGCCGAGCGTGCTTGTCCCCGGCGCAGCGGTCGCAGCGTTTGGCCGGCGGGCTCATTGACCATCGCCTCGCCCTCGTCGACCAGCCGGCTCAGCAGTGCGCCGTCGCGTTCTAGTACATGCCCGCCCGGGCTGCCGGGCGCGCTGGCCAGGGCCAGCGCGAGTACCAGCGGGACGTCCGCATCCCCCAGGTAGCGCGGCTGGTTGCGCAGGAGGTCGAACAGGCTCGCGTTGGCAGGCTTGAGGCGCGCCAGGCTGCCATCCTTGCGCACGTTGCCGTACAGCAGCGTCACGAGTGGGTGCCTGCGATAGGGCTCGATACCGATCACATACACCATGCGCTGGGTGCGCGGTGCGGTCGGCGCTTCACTGCTCAATGCGCGCAGCTGTGCCAGCCAAGTGGCGTGCACGAGCGGAGGCGCCGGACCTGCGGAACGCACGGCGGTCGGTGAGCCCGAGGCGGCCGGTGCTGACCACAAGGCCGTCAAGGATTCGACGCTGTCTCCTTTCGCGCTGGTCGATACGGCGCTCACCGGCTCGAGCTTGTAGAACTCGATCAGCGTGGCAGCACCGTGCTTGCAGTTGTAGCCGACCGGGCACGTGCAAACGCACTCGATCGGCGGCCCTGCGGCGCCGGAGGTGCCGACCGTAACCGCCGTCTGATAGGTGGAGAACGCGCTGCCGCGCACCTCGGCTTCGATGCGCACGGCGTCGTCGGGCAACTCGGTCAGGCGCGCATTGCGAACACGGCCGCGCCGCGCGTAGTCCAGGCCGCGCTCCAAGGTGACGTCATGGAAGACATCACGCAGATCGTGCCAGCCGACAATCATCCGCGCGGCGCACGCACCTTGGCCAGCAGCGCCGAGGTGGAGCGCTCGTGCTCGAACGGAATCGCTAAGGTCTGCGCGCCCCAAGTGCGCGCCAACTGCGCTTCGGGGATCAGGGCCATGTCGTAGTCGCCACCCTTGACGTAGACATCCGGTCGCACGAGATCGAGCACGGGCAGCGGCACCGGCTCATCGAACAGCGTGACCAGCGACACGCTCTCCAATGCGGCTAGAACCGCGGCGCGGTCCGCTTCGTGGTTGATCGGACGGTCGTCGCCCTTGCCCAGCCGCCGCACCGACGCATCGGTATTCACGGCCACCACCAGACTGGCGCCGAGCGCCCGCGCGCGTGCCAGGTAGGTCACGTGGCCGCGATGCAGGATGTCGAACACGCCGTTGGTCAGCACGATCGGCCGCGGAAGGGTGGCGATGCGCAAGGCCAGTTCGTTGCGAAAAGCGATCTTGCGCTCGAATTCGGGAGGTGTCCTTGACTGAGGAGTGTTCGTCATGCGATCACCAGGGATCCAGAACTGAGTGGAAACAGTCTAGTCGCGCTGCTTTTCGCGGCCGGATGCAATCCAATGCACAGCGTCGGCCAGCGTTCGGAAACGAGCGGTCGCCAATCCGCCATCGACCTCAAGTCCGGGCAGGGTCAAGCCGTTGGTGCCGAGCAGCACACGCTCGCGCACGCTCGCCGCCTGCGCCGCCTGCAGATCGGAGCGCTTGTCTCCGAACATGATTGATGCCTCGAGATCCAGATCCAGTTCACGGGCCGCTTGCAGCAGCATGCCCGGTGCCGGCTTGCGGCAGTCGCAGTGACGCCGATTCGCGCCGATCGCATCGGTCGGGTGATGTGGGCACCAGTAGACGCCGGCCAGCGGCGCTCCAGCCGCCGCAAACTGATCGCGCATCCAACTGGTAAGCGTTTCGAACTCTGCGACGGAGTACAGCCCGCGCCCGATACCGGACTGGTTGGTCACCACGACGAGTCTGAAACCCAGCGCTGCCAGCGTCACTGAGGCCTGCAGCACGCCGGGCACGAACTCGAACGCACTGACCTGGTACGTATAGCCATGATCGACGTTGATGACGCCGTCCCGGTCGAGGAATGCAGCGCGGCTAAGCATCTGGTTCGAGCCGTGGCGGTCCTGTTGTCGCGGCGTCGCTGGGCTGGGGGCCTCAGGCCGAGCGCAAGCGTGACGCTCCAAGTTGTGCCACGGTCGGGCTGTGCCTTGGCATGCGCCTGTGGGGCGCGGTCGAGGCTCGCACGGGTGGTTTCTGAGTTTGCGTCAATGTTGCCACGAGAGGTTTGAAATGACAAACTCGGCGTGGATTGCCAAACTTTGGAGAACTGCCATGGCCCAGCTCTCTGCCCGTACGCGCATCGGTGCCGGCGGCCGCATCGTGATCCCGCACGAGATGCGCGAAGCGCTCGACGTTCAGGAGGGCGACGACCTGTTGCTCGAGGTGGATGAGCACGGGTTACACGTCCGCTCGGTACGGCACGCAGTCAAAAGCGTTCAGCAGAGGATCGCGAAGTACGTGACGCCCGGCAGGTCGCTGAGTGCAGAGCTGATCGCCGAGCGGCGCAAGGACGCCGAGCGTGAGTGAGGCATCGGCGGTCCTTGATGCCTCGGCCTTGCTCTGCCTGGTACTCGACGAACCGGGCGCCGGGCGAGTTACGGCGGCGCTCGAATCGGGAGACTGCTGCATCAGTGCCGTCAATCTCGCGGAGGCGGTTGCGAAGCTCGACGAGGCCGGCGTGCCGATGGAAGAAATCGAGCCGCTGGCCGCGAGCCTGCGACTTCACGTCGAGCCGTTTGACCAGGCGCAAGCGGTGCAATGCGGCTTGCTGCGCCGATCCACTCGATCGCTGGGGCTTTCGCTGGGCGACCGGGCTTGTCTGCAATTGGCGCTGGCGCGCGACGCGGTTGCACTTACCGCCGATCGCGCCTGGGTCAAGGTGACCAACGGTGCAAGGATCGAAGTCATCAGGTAGTGCGCTCTTGCGTCGCTCGCCCTGCGTCACCCGCCCTGCATCAGCCCGTCTGTGCCAGCAGCCAGCGCACGTACGCGGCGGTGCCTTGCTCGACCGTCATCATCGGCGCGGCGTAGCCCGCGGCCCGCAAGCGGGTCGGGTCAGCCTGCGTGAACGCCTGGTACTTGCCGCGCAGCGCCTCCGGAAACGGGATGTACTCGATCAGCTTCTGCGCGACCGCCTGCGCGAGCGGCAGCGGCGCGTGACCGCTCGCCTCGCGCAGCGTGTTGACCACGGTGAGCGCGACGTCGTTGAAGCTCTGTGCACGCCCAGTGCCGAGGTTGTAGATGCCCGTGGTGGGCTTGTCCCAGAAGAACAGGTTCACCGCGGCCACGTCGTCAACGTGAATGAAGTCGCGCCGCTGTTCGCCGTGGGCGTAGCCGTGGCTGCCCTCGAACAGGCGCACGCGGCCCTCGGCGCGGAACTGATTGACATGGTGGAACGCCACCGAGGCCATGCGCGCCTTGTGCGACTCGCGCGGGCCGTAGACGTTGAAGTAGCGCAGGCCGATCACGGGTGCCGTCAATGTTCCGAGCCGCTGCCGCAGCACCTGATCGAACAGGAACTTCGAGTAGCCGTAAACATTGAGCGGCTGCTCATTGGCGCGATCTTCCGTGAAGGCCGGGCTCAAGCCGTAGACCGCCGCCGACGACGCGTAGATGAACGGCACCCGCGCCTGCTGGCACCACTCGAACAGCTCAAGCGTGTAGCGGTAGTTGTTCTCCAGCATGTAGCGACCGTCCGTTTCCATCGTGTCGGAACAGGCGCCCTGGTGAAAAACCACTGCCGGCGCAGGCATCGCACGCCGGCGCACGCGGTCGATGAAGTCGGCCTTGTCGAGGTAGTCGGCAATCTCGCAGTCGACGAGGTTGCGGAACTTGTCCGCCTGGGTGAGGTTGTCCACGGCGACGATGTCAGTCTCGCCGTGCTGGTTCAATGCCTTGACGTTGTTGGCGCCGATGAAACCGGCGGCGCCGGTGACGATGATCTTCATGGCGCGGTCCCGAACAGTTCTTCGTACGACACGGTGGCGGTGCCAAGCTTGCCGACGACGATGCCGCCTGCTTTGTTTGCCAGCCCCACAGCTTCCTTGAGCGGCTTGCCTGCCGCGAGCATCGCGCCCAGCACAGCGATGACCGTGTCTCCGGCTCCCGAGACGTCATACACCTCGCGCGAATGTGCGGGTACAGACCAGACGCCGTCATCTGTAAAGAGCGACATCCCTTCTTCGCTCCGGGTCAGCAGAAGAGCTTGCAGGCCGAGGTCTGTGCGCAGCTTCGTGGCGCGCCGCGCGAGGTCCGACTCGTCCTTCCAGCGGCCGACCACTTCGCGCAATTCAGCTCGGTTCGGCGTGAGGATCGTCGCGCCCGCATACCGCGAATAGTCATCGCCCTTGGGGTCGACGAGAACCGGAATGCCAGCTCGGTTCGACAGCTGGATCATCTCCGTGATGTGGGCGAGTCCGCCCTTGCCGTAATCGGACAGTATCAACACGGAGTAGTCGCGCAGCACACGGCGGAACTGATCCATCTGTGCTGCCAGAATCTCGGTCGTTGGCTGCTGCTCGAAATCGACCCTCAGCATCTGCTGCTGTCGGCCGAGTACACGCAGCTTCACCGTGGTCACCAACGCTACGTCACGATGGAGTTGCGCATCGACTCCCGCACCAGTTAGCAGTGCAGCGACCGCGCGGCCGGCATCATCGTCTCCTACAACACTCAAAAGTCCAGTACGCGCGCCCACCGCCGCTGCATTTCGCGCCACGTTGGCGGCCCCGCCGGCGCGTTCTTCGGTTGATCGAACCCGCACGACCGGAACAGGCGCCTCAGGCGAAATGCGCTCGACATCGCCGAACCAGTAGCGATCGAGCATCGAATCACCGACTACGAGGACGGCGGAGGCAGGGGTTGCAGTCATGGAGAGGTGGTTTGAATGGTCGGTGTGCACAGCACCTATCTGCACAGCCGGGATTATCCCTCAGAGGCAGTTGCATCGCGCTTCGGGGCATACCAAAGCGCGACGGAATTGGCTGACTTTCTCAGCCTTCATCTGACCAACGGCTTCTCGACGACGCTCATAGAGTTTCGTGTCACTGAAACACGAGGCACTCAGGTGTTGAATACAGTTGCCAGGGTCGCGCTCGCCGCACTCACGCCATTAGTCGTTGCTGCCTGCATCGCGTCAGCCCAGTCTGGCGACGCAGCAGACTCACCCGTGACGCAGCGGGCACCCTTCGTGCCGTCCGCGTTCATTGAGGAGAATCGCCTCTTCGCCAATCCAGAGTCAGCCACACAAATCCGGGCGGAGTTATCGCGTTTCGTGTTTGGAGTCCCGTTTGAGCAGTTACGGACAGCACCAGCCCGCGAAACCCGACTCGACGCACACCCGCTCGCGCCTGCCGGACTGGTTGCGAGCATCGCCCAACTCGACCTGCCTTTGCGCGATGAGTGGTTCTCCCGTGCGCTGCTGATGGTGCCGCGACAGCGTTCGAAAGGCGTGGTCATCTTCCACGAGGGCCACCTGCAAGGCGGCCGGTGGGAGGAAAGCGAGACGGCGAACGACCTTAAGGTCATCTCCGATCTCCTTGGTCGCGGCCACGTCGTGGTGTTCATGTCCATGCCACTCACTTGGGAGAACCCGAGGCAGGTGATTCAGCACCCGCGATACGGGCGGATCAGCATTGAGATTCACGACCAGTTTCGCCTGTTGGAGAACGATCTTGGCTTCAATCCGCTACGGCTCTTTCTCGAGCCTGTTAAGGCTGCGCTGCAAGAGGTTCGCGAGCGTTTCCCAGGCGAGGAAACCTGCCTTCTAGGTCTGTCCGGAGGCGGCTGGACCGTTGAGATGTATGCCGCTTTGGACCCGACCGTCCGCTGCACGATCTCGGTCGCAGGATCGCTGCCGCTGTCCATGAGGACGATGCCTTCCGTCCAACTGAGCTGGGGAGACTATGAGCAGACGCACCCGGGAGTGTTGAGTCGCATGACCTACCATGAGGCCTACCTTCTGGCGGCCCTTGAGCCAGGGCGAACTTTCACCAAGTACCTAATCAAGGACGATCCGTGCTGCTACGCGGTGCAGGGCGACCCAACGTTTGACGATGACATCGCGCGCTTTTTCGCCGAAACTGGTGGCGGCCACATGGAAGTGGTGATAGACGACACGGTAGTGCATCACTCAGTCGGTGCGTTGCCCATCTCCCGCGCCAGCGAGAGCCTGCTCAGCTCAAGACGGTAAACCTGGATCAGCGGTTTTCTGCTAAGAACGCTTTGCAGAGCTGACCTCATGAGGCAGTCCTTCCGCGTGAGCGTCGGATGAGCCAGTTTCCCAAGTACACGGTTACAAGGCCGCCAAGTACGACTAGAGCACACAGTAGATAGGCGAGAACGAGAGCTGAAGCAGTGGGTTCAAACGTCATGATCGCCACGGTCCCTGAAATCGCGAACAGGCCCCAGTAGCCGATTTCGAGCGCGATGTACCAACGCCACCGTGAGCCGCTAATCAGCCACGTTCCGATCAAGACAACGCCCAGCCGCAGTCCGTCAGCCAGTGCTTGGAGCGGCAGCAGTTGTGCCGCTGCTGCGAAGCGCGCATCGAGCAGCGTCCGGACCACCAAGTCGCCTACGCCCCAAAGGGCAAGGGCGACTACAACTAATGACAGTATCGCGCTCGCAACGCCAGCCGAAAGCAGACGCGGTGGGTAGCTCGATGCCTTCCAAGCCGAGGCCAAGCGCGACAGGAAGTAGACCTGGATCAAAATCGTGAACGGAAGCAGATAGGCCTCGGAAACTTTCCACGTTGCCTGCCAAAGACCCGCCTGTTCAATGGCACCAGCGTCGATCAGGTGCGAGCGCAAAAGCAACTGAGCAACTTGCGGGGCCGCGCCACCAACCAGAAGTACGAAGCCGGCGCCGACCAGCGTGCGCATTGCCGAGAGATTGGTCGCGAGCCCTCGCTCACCACGATTCGGCAAGCCTCGCACCTTTACAAGCACCGCGACGAGGACGGCGCACGCGATCGCGTTTGCGATGAAGGGAGCGACCATTGCGCCGTCTAGTCCCAGCGATGGCAGCGCGACCAGCAGCGCCACCACAGTCATTGCCGCTGCCAGACACTGGAGCGCCGCGTAGGTCACGGGCCGGTCCATCGCGCCCAATGCAGCGCTGAGAGTCCAAAACAGCGCGCTGATCGGCAGGAGTAGGAGGCAGGCAACGATAGCTTCACCATGCTGGTCCAAGCCCAATCGCGGCGTGAACCACGTCATCGATGCGAGGGCGAGGCCGCTGACGGCGGCGGACAGCAGGAGCGTGGCGAGCCCGGCCATCCAGAGCCAAGCGCGCTGGTCGGTGGGAGCTCGCTGAGCAACGCCGGCCGCTACTGCTTGAGCGCACATCACGCCACCCGCAAGATGTAGGAGCGATGTCGTTGACTGGAACTGACCGAGAAGCGCGAATCCGTCCGGGCCCAGGTAGACTGCACCGGCTTTAATCGTGACAAGCGCAGCGGCGAGCCTTGCGCCGCTGGTGAGCGCAGAGGCGAATACGTGTCGTTTCATCGCTCGTCGAGAAGCTTCAGAGTCGACTGCTCCGGCCGGAACCGAAGGCGCTCCTCGCCTAGAATTCTCATGTCGCTTCGCACGCCATCGACGCGATCCCGAAATCAGGGGCTCGGTCAAGTAGCAGTGGTCGCCTAGAGCGAACCGCTCGAGTGCTTCGAGTGGCTCGAGCGCAGATGATGTCTCGGACTCTCATGTCACCCGCTTTCTCAAGTAGCGCGCGCCCGGATGTAAGCGCCCTCGTCGTGACCGGGATTGCGCTGTCACTCACGACAGCGACCCAGATTCGTTTGGTCGGACCGATCGGCGCTGGCGAACTGCTGCTGTCGCTTGTAACGCTTCGGTTGATCATGGTGGCGCTAGTGCGGCGGATTGCGATTAGCGACGAAGCTCGGGCGCTGGGTGTGGCGCTTCTCGCCCTAATGGTCGTTGGTGGTGCGAGTATGGCAGGCGGTTCGTGGATTGCAGGCTGGAGCGGTATCGGCGATAGCGTCGACTGGCGTACCGGTGCATTAGTGTTGGCTGCGTTGGCTTTTCCGCTACTGTTGGTCGCAACCGGTGCTGGGCCGCGAGAGTTCGCGATCGTGGTGGTGGCAATGGCCACATCGTTCGCCCTTCAGTTCGGTCTTTTAGGTGGATGGGAGAAGTTGGTCGGCGACATCCCGCTGGTCGATCTGTGGTACGAGGGAGATGTCGCCCGCTTCACGGCACTTGCGTCTAATCCGAATCAATTGGCTCTGGGCTTGGTGCCGTTACCGTTTCTGCTAGTCGGTGCTGTGCGCTGCCTCCCCGATTGGTTAGTGCGACCAATGTTGGCTCTCGCGGCTATCGTCGTCATTGCCGGCGTGATGACCGTTAGTGATGCGCTTGCCGTCGGGTGGTCAACTGGGCTTCTGGGGATGACTGGCGTGTACTTGGCGACCGCGCTAACGGCTGCACGTCGTTCGGCGCTCGGAGCAATGGCGGCGCTTGCGATTATCCTAATGGTCGGAGCAGTGGGCCTTGGGATCGCGAGCGGCGTGCTATCGACGCCGGTCGAAGCAATCGAATCGCGCCTGAACGAGGGCAATCAGGCAGGTACTCGTTTGACGCTTTGGTACCACGGACTGGCGGCAGCGGCGGCGTCGCCTCTGCTCGGCTTCGGTCCCGGGGCGTTTTCCGGCGAGTGGGGGCCTTTCGAGGCGGTCGAAGCTCACTCGACCATCGTCGACTGGCTAACGATGTCGGGAGCCATGGGGGCGGCGATGCTGCTGTTCCTCTGGGGGTTGGTGGTCTGGCGCTGCATTGCGGCCCGCTCGTACATGTGCATGGCGGCGGTGATGGCGTTGCTTGCGTTCTCGATGTTTCACAACGTGCTGCGTCAGCCGCTTTTCTGGTTCTTCCTCGCAGCTTCCTATGTACTTGCGTCCGCGTCGTTGGGAACCCGCGCGCGCCTTCTCGCGGTGCGGCCTGTGGCTGGACTGCTTCGGAGCAGATAGATGAGCCACTTGGCGGCGACCGATCGCTGGCTTAACACGAACCTCGGACTGCGGAGCCGGGCGGTGCTGTCGATCATCTTGGCTCTGGCAATAGCTGGCGCGGCGGTTGGTTTCCTGTTTCCGCGGTTCGAAGCGTCGGCGCTACTTCAAACGCCGCAGCCTTGGAGCGGCGCGGGCCTGCCTGATGACCCGATAGTTGATCTTGCGACCTACCGCCGCGTCGCCGCGAGTTACTCATCGACGAGTCAACTCGCCGGCTACGCTGAGGCGCGCAAGCTGACGGGCCTGCCCGCAACCTTGCGGCTTGTCGACAAGTCTGAAGAACCGGGGTTTTGGGAGCAGACGGCGAGGGCGGTGTTGCCGATGAGCAAACAAGATCAGCGCGAGTTTGGTGAACTGAAGGACGCGAATACCTCTGTACTGATTGGCGTGGAGCTCGACGCGCACGCGCGCAGTGCCGCCTTGGCTATCGACATGGTGCGGTTGCTCGGCGATTACTTTGCAGACGCCTTCGTTCGCGAGCGAGTTCGCGACTGGGTGCTTCAAGGCAAAGTGAAGTCGGTCGGGACGACGGATCTGCTGAAGGCGGAAGTCCTGCGCAGTGAACTCGACATCGCGCTGCTTGAGCAGCGTGCAACTGAAATGAAAGCCGTGGTGGCGCGTTATCCGGACGCTTCGCGAATGGATGCGCGGCAAGTGGTGAGCGTGAGCGCATCCGACGGCGGCGAGCGCTTCCTATCTCCTTTAGCTCAGATGGTGAGCTTCGAAAGTGCGATTTCGCAGAGGCGCGAACTGATTGCTCGCACCCTGCGGGAAGTTAGGCAGCGCGAAGTTCTCGCCTCGTTTTACGTGCCAGCCGATTCTCTGGTGTCGTCGACCACGGCACTGGACCAGCTGCTGCCTGCACTGAAGGCCATGGCCAAGGATAGGTTCGAAGGAGTCGACCTCAGCGAAGAGTGGGCGCGCGAAGCTAAGCTACGTATTGACGGCTCACTCGACCGTTTTGCTGCTGTACGCAGTCAGTTCACGATCCGCAACGATCTGCGTGTCGCGCCGAACTTGATCCGCACGCCGACCCGGATGGCGGTTCTGTTTGCCTTCGGCGGCTTGATCTCGTTGGCGGCACTCGGCTTTGTGCGTGCAAGCCTGCGCTTGGCGCGGGCGAGTTCGGATGACGCGGTGGCATGAACGCAGTTGTTAGGGATGTTTTTCTGGTGCGGGCCGGGATGTCGACATGTGCGGCGTAGCTGGCCTATGGTCTGCCGGCGTAGCCCAAGCCAAGCTGGCCGAGTCGATCCGGGCTATGACCGACGCGATTCGCCACCGCGGTCCGGACGGCGAAGGGTTTTGGATTGACGGAGCTGCGCAGCTCGCGTTCGGGCATCGACGACTCTCCATTGTCGACTTGAGTCCCGAGGGTGCTCAGCCGATGCGTTCTGCGTCAGGGCGCTATGTGATCGCATACAACGGCGAGATCTACAACCATCGCGAACTGCGCCTTGAACTGGACCGTGCGGGCGTAGCGCCTGCGTTCTGGCGAGGTCACTCTGACACGGAGGTGCTGCTGGCGGCGGTAGAAGCGTGGGGGCTGGAGTCGAGCTTGGCTCGCTTCAACGGCATGTTCGCCTTTGCGCTTTGGGACCGCGAACGGGGTTCCCTGAGCTTGGCGCGCGATCGGTTTGGCGAAAAGCCACTGTACGTCTACTCGTCGCCCGCGGGGCTCGCGTTCGCTTCGGAGTTGAAGGCGCTGCGCCATGCGCCTGGTTGGCGTGGAGAGGTCGATCGCGACGCGGTCGCGGCGCTGCTGCGATTCGACTATGTGCCCGATCGCCAGTGCATCTTTCGCGACACCTGGAAGCTTGCGCCCGCATCAGTTGCGGTCTTCTCCTCTCCGCATGAGCGCCCGCGTGTGACGCAGTACTGGGATGCTGCACAAGTTGCGTTCGCGGGTCATGCTTCACCTATGCAGGCTTCGGACGCAGAAGCCATAGACGCCCTAGAGCGGACGCTGCAGCGCTCGGTCGCGCTGCGCATGAACGCGGATGTCCCGCTCGGCGCGTTCCTTTCGGGCGGCATCGACTCCACGGCGGTCGTAGCAATGATGCAGGCCAGTTCAGACCGGCCGGTGCGGACGTTCTCTATCGGCTTCGAGGATGAGGCCTACAACGAGGCGCATTACGCGGCCGAGGTCGCTCGCCATCTCGGCACCGATCACACCGAGATGATCCTGCGATCAGCGGATGCGCTGGCGGTAGTGCCCAAGCTGCCGCGCCTTTACGACGAGCCTTTCGCCGACGCTTCACAAGTGCCGACCTATCTGGTCAGCGCGATGGCGCGGCAGCACGTCACGGTAGCGCTGTCGGGCGACGGGGGAGACGAACTCTTCGGCGGCTACAACCGACACCAGTGGATTCCTCGCCTGTGGCGTAGGGCCAGCCCGGTGCCGGCAGTCCTGCGGCGGCTCGCCGCGCGCGGGATCCTGGCGGTGAGTCCGACGGGTTGGGACGGCATTGTCTCCGCGGTGGCAAAGCTGAGCGCGCGCGCAGCGGTCCGCACGCCAGGCGACAAGCTGCACAAGCTTGCGCGAGTGCTGGACGCATCCTCCCCGGCCGAGCTGTACACGCGACTGGCAACTTTCTGGCCGAACCCGCATGTGGTGGTGATCGGCGCGGCGAACTGTCCAGCGAATGTTCCTTGGGATGGCCGCATGTCGGCTGGTGAGGCGGCGATGGCCGCCGATGCGCAGACCTACCTTCCTGACGACATTCTGGTCAAGGTGGACCGCGCCAGCATGGGCGTGAGCCTAGAGGCGCGGGTGCCGTTGCTCGACCCGGATCTGTTTGCATTCGCCTGGCAATTGCCGCTGCACATGAAGATCCGCGACGGTGTGTCCAAGTGGGCTTTGCGCCAGGTGCTGTACCGCCATGTTCCTGCTGGACTGATCGAGCGGCCGAAGGCTGGCTTCGGGATTCCGATCGATCGCTGGCTGCGCGGCCCTCTACGTCCTTGGGCCGAGCACTTGCTTGACGAGGGTCGGCTGCGGCGAGGTGGCTACTTCGATCCGCAGCCGATACGGCGAGCGTGGGCTGAACACCTGAGCGGACGTCGCAACTGGCAGTACCACCTGTGGAGTGTTCTGATGTTCGAAGCTTGGCGCGATGAGTACGCCGTCGCGTAAGACGGTGGTTGTCCTTGGCAGCTTCGGCGAGTCGCTGATCCGCTTCCGCGGCAATCTCATCAGCGAGCTTGCGGCGCGCGGTCATCGTGTAGTTGCCTGCGCGCCAGACGCGGATGCGGCCACGTTGGCGGCGCTTGCGCAATGTGGTGCTGAGCACCGGCAGGTGCCGATGCAGCGGGCGGGCCTCAATCCCGTAGCCGACTTAAGGACGCTGCTTGCTCTATGGCGCCTGTTCCGCGAGGTTAGGCCGGACGTGCTGTTCGCCTACACGATCAAGCCCGTCATTTACGGCACGCTGGCCGCTGCGCTGGCAGGCGTGCGCCACCGCGTGGCAATGATCACCGGGCTCGGCTATGCGTTCACCGCTGGTGGTGCCAGCGGCCGTCGTACGCTCGCCGCAGTCATAGCGCGCGGGCTGTACCGCATTGCATTGCGCCGCAGTACGCAGGTGATCTTCCAGAACCCGGACGATCGCGATCTCTTCGGTTCGCTCGGCCTGCTCGACCCGCGTGTGCCAGTCAATCTCGTGGCAGGGTCGGGCATCGATACCGCCGCCTTCGTTCCTCTGCCTCTGGCGGCGCAGCCGCACTGCCTGATGATTGCCCGGCTCGTGCGCGACAAGGGGGTGATGGAGTACGTCGAAGCGGCGCGGATCGTGCGACAGTTGCATCCGGCGGTGCGGTTCCGTCTGGCCGGGTGGATCGACGAGAACCCAACGGCGGTGTCGCAGGCGCAGCTCGACGGCTGGATCGCCGAAGGCAGCATCGAGTTTCTCGGACGATTGCAGGACGTGCGCCCCGCGCTGGCCGATTGCGCGATCTACGTGCTGCCGTCGTACCGCGAGGGCACGCCGCGCACGGTGCTGGAGGCGATGGCCTGCGCGCGGGCGGTGGTGACTACCGATGCGCCGGGGTGCCGCGAGACCGTCGTGGACGGCGACAATGGCCACTTGGTACCCGTCGCCGACGGACGGGCGCTGGCGCAGGCAATCCTCGGCATGCTCGGTCGGCCAGCACTTATCTCGCAGTTCGGCGCACGTGGGCGCCAGATCGCGGAGGAGAAGTTCGACGTGAGAAAGATAAACCGCCAGTTGATCGAAGGAATGCAGCTCCGATGATCAAACGCGCGGTCGATGTCTTTGTCGCGGCGACGCTGTTGCTTGTGGGGCTGCCCGTCCTGCTGGCGGTTGCGGCGCTGGTCGCGGTCAAGCTCGGTCGCCCGGTGCTATTCCGGCAACGGCGCCCCGGGATAGGCGGCCGACCGTTCTGGATGGTCAAGTTCCGCTCGATGCGCGACGTGCGTGACGCGGCTGGCCGCTTGCTGCCCGACGACCAGCGACTGACACGGTTCGGCCGCATGCTCCGGGCGAGCAGCCTCGACGAGTTGCCCGAGTTGTGGAACGTGCTGCGCGGTGACATGAGCCTGGTCGGTCCGCGCCCGTTGCTGATGCAGTACCTCGACCGCTATTCGCCACGCCAGGCCCGGCGGATGGAGGTCCGACCCGGAATCACCGGCTGGGCCCAGGTGAACGGGCGAAACGCGTTGTCTTGGGAAGAGCGCTTCGAACTCGACGTCTGGTACGTCGACAACCAGTCATTGCTGCTGGATCTGAAGATCCTGATGCTGACGGCGCTGCGCGTCGTTCAGCGCGACGGGGTCAGCGCGCAGGGACACGTCACGATGCCCGAGTTCATGGGGTCACCGGGTTGTGCCGACGATGGCCAGGCAGCCGGACGGGGCGGGGCATGATGCTGCCGTTGCTTGTGGTCGGCGCGGGCGGTCACGCCAAGGTCGTCATCGATGCCGCCCTGCGATCCGGGCGTCAGATCGTGGGCGTGCTTGACGACGACGCCTCGAAGCATGGCCGGCCCTTCTACTCGACCACGGTACTTGGACCTGTCGCCGGCCTCGAGCGCTGGGGCGACGGTCGCACGGAGTGCGTCGTGGCTGTAGGCAGCAATCCGCAGCGGCAACGTCTGCAATCGGACGCGGCGGCAGCCGGGCTGCAGGCTGCGGTTGTTGTGCATCCGTGTGCCTGCGTGGCGCCCACAGCGATCATCAGCGCAGGATCGGTGCTGTTCGCAGGCGCGATTGTCAATGCGGACGCCCGCGTCGGGCTCGGATCGATCGTGAACACCGGCGCCAGCGTTGACCATGACTGCATGATCGGCGACTGGGTGCACGTGGCGCCGGGTGTGGCGATCTGTGGCGGGGTGCAGATCGGCGAGGGAACGCTGGTCGGCGTCGGTGCGCGGATCATTCCCGGAGTGAAAATCGGTCGTGGCTGCCTCGTTGCCGCGGGCGCGGTGGTCTGCCGCGATCTGCCAGACTACGCAAGGGTGGCGGGAGTTCCGGCTCGCCCGATGGAGACGAAGCGATGACGAAGTGGTTTGCCAACGCGCAGTGGCCCTCTTTCGACGAGGAGCAGATCGACGCCGTAGCAGCGGTGCTGCGGTCGGGTAAGGTGAACTACTGGACCGGCACCGAGTGCCGCGAGTTCGAGCGCGAGTACGCGGCTTACCTTGGGCGCCGGCATTCGATAGCTCTCGCCAACGGGACGGTTGCCCTGGAGCTGGCGCTCGAGGCCTTTGGCGTTGGCACCGGTGACGAGGTGATCGTGCCGTCGCGCACGTACGTTGCAAGCGCCAGCTGCGCCGCGATGCGCGGTGCGATCCCGGTGGTCGCGGACATCGATCGCGATTCCCAGTGCATCACTGCCGAAGCTATCGCACGCTGCCTGACCCCGCGGACGCGTGCCGTCGTCGTCGTTCATTTGGCCGGCTGGCCGTGCGACATGGATCCGATCCTCGAACTCGCGCGCGAACGCGGACTGCGCGTGATTGAGGACTGCGCGCAGGCCCATGGCGCGTTCTACAAGGGTCGGCCGGTTGGATCGTTCGGCGACGCCGCTGCGTTCTCGTTCTGCCAGGACAAGATCATCACGACCGGTGGTGAGGGCGGGCTGCTGGCGCTGGACGACGAAGCGGCCTGGAAGCGGGCCTGGGCCTACAAGGACATCGGCCGCAGCTATGACGCCGTCTACCACCGCCAGCATCCGCCGGGCTTTCGCTGGTTGACGGAGTCTTTCGGTACGAATTGGCGGATGACGGAGATGCAGGCCGTGCTCGGGCGAATTCAGCTCAAGCGCCTGCCGTCGTGGGTTGAGACGCGCCGTCGCAACGCGCAGATCTGGCGCGATGCGCTCGACGGGCTATCGGCGATCCGAATCCCGCGGCCGACCGACGAGATCCTGCATAGCCGCTACCGGTTCTATGTATTCGCAGAACCTAGTTGCTTGCGGCCCGGGGCAACGCGCGACACGATCCTGGCGGCTATCGAAGCCGCTGGGATTCCTTCTGGCGTGGGTTCGTGCAGCGAGATCTACCTTGAGCGTGCGTTTTCGGATCGCGGATGGCAGCCGGAGCAACCGCTTCCTGTGGCGCGCGAGCTTGCGCAGACCGCGATGATGTTCTTGGTGCATCCGACGCTCGATCCGGCGGAAGTAGCTCGCGCGGCTACCACCGTTCGCACGCTGATCATTGACGCGTCGCGGCCTGCCCAAAAGGAGAACGCCGACGCCCGGCGTTGCGTCGCATGAGATTCTGATTCGGCATGGGCGTAGCCGCGGCAGCTGGTCGATCCGAACGCGACAGGCGTCTTCTGCAGGTCGCGCGTACCGCAGCGGCCGTGGCCGCAATGGGAGCTGCGACGTCTCCGCCGGTAGCAAATGTGGCAGCTGCCGTGATGCTGCTGGCACTGCTGGCTGCGCCTTCAGCGGTGTCGCGCTTGTGGTCTGCAGTTCGCCAACCACTGGGCGGCGCCGCACTTCTGTTCGGCGTCATCCTCATATTCTCGTTGCTCTGGACCGTTGCGCCGACCACTCAGGCTTTGCGCGAACTCGCAGGCTGGCGTGTCTTGCTTCTCATGGTCGTCGGCCTGGCAATCTTTGACGAGAGGGAGGCTCGAGAGCGGTTTGCAGTGTGGATAGTGGCGTATGCGGCGCTTGCGTTGACGTTGGCGTTCGCGATGTTGTGGCTTGGCCGCTCAATCGATGGGTTTCAGTCGCCCGGGATCGTTCTGCGCAATGAGGCGACTCAGGCAGTCTTTTTCGCCGTCTCAGCGGCCTTGGCCGTTTGGCTAGCGTACAACCGATCCGGGTCTGCCAAGTACGCGTACTTCGCTATCGCACTGGTGCTTGCCGTCAACGTTGCCTTCTTCGGCGCGTCGCGAAGCGGTTACGTAGCTCTGGTGGTCATGGCAATTGGCGTGGCGCTAAGCGCTGCGTCCATGAAGGCTCGGGTACTCACAGTGCTTGCCTGCGCGGCGGCGGTGGTCGCCGTTGCGGTCACCTCGCAGGTGGCGCAGCAACGTGTGATGGAAGGATGGCAGCAGGTCATCGCAGTGGATACGGCCAGCGAATCCTCGTCGATGGGTGTCCGACTAGTGTTCTGGCGTACGTCGTTGGATCTAATCGCCAACCGCCCCCTTCTCGGCTATGGCGTGGGCGGCTTTCAAAGTGCGTATGCAGAGGCAGTGGCGGAACGCACTGGTTGGCGAGGGATCAAGACCGCCGATCCGCACAACCAATTTATCTTCGTTACGGTAGCCGTGGGGGTGATCGGACTCGCAGCCTTTGCCTGGCTGCTAATTTGCTCGTTTCGTCAGCGAACATCAGGTTGGATGCGAGCAGCGGGCCTTAGCGTCACTGCAGCGTGGTGCGCGACGAGTTTGTTCAACTCCCATTTCACTGTCTTCAACGAGGGCCACCTCATTGCCTTGTTTTGGGGAGCACTTCTGGCTGAAGACGCTCGCTAGCTGCGACCTGCAGTGGGACTTTCCAAAGTCATCCTGCTCGCAGTTCGATCACCTGTGCCGAGGCAAGCCGCTCTTCTTGCGGCGGGCGGTACTCAGGCACGAATCGTCGCAGGTCGGCACGGACCTGGTCGTCGGACGGAATTTCGGCACGCTCGAGCCAAGCCAGTATCGCCGCCACCTTGGCGTGATCGCTGGGCGGCGTCTTGGCGATCCGCAGCTTGGGGTGATGCGTTTCACGAGTGGTTTCGCTGTCAGCCAGCAGTTCCTCGTAGAGCTTCTCGCCAGGTCTAAGTCCGGTGAACACAATGCTGATCTGGTCCGTCGCATAACCTGAAAGCCGTATCAGATTGCGCGCTACGTCGACGACCTTCAGCGGCTCGCCCATGTCGAGAACAAAGATCTCGCCGCCTCTACCCATGCTCGCAGCCTGTAGAACGAGCTGGGATGCTTCTGGGATGGACATGAAGTAGCGAGTGATCTCAGGGTGGGTAACGGTCACGGGGCCGCCTCGGGCGATCTGCTCCTGAAACTTCGGAATGACGCTGCCGGCGCTCCCCAGCACGTTGCCAAAGCGCACTACCTCGAAGCGGGTCGCCGTGCCGCGTGCCTGAGCCGCGAGGCAGACCAACTCCGCTAGGCGCTTGCTGGCGCCCATTACGTTGGTTGGGTTGACGGCTTTGTCTGTTGATATAAGCACAAATTCGCCTACGCCGTGCTCAATGCAAGCCTCGGCCAGCTTGTGAGTACCGTAGACGTTGTTTCGGATGGCTTGCCAGCAGTTCATCTCCTCCATCAATGGAACATGCTTGTAAGCAGCGGCATGGAAGACGATGGTAGGAGTCTGTCGGTGAAGGATGTGACGGATGGTTTTGCCGTCCTTAACGTCTGCGGCAAGAGCGATGACTTCTAGCTTGGGAAACTGTTCTCGCAAAGATTGATCGATCTTGTAGAGAGCAAACTCACTCAGTTCCACCAGTACCAATCGCATTGGTTCGAACTGGGCAATCTGGCGGCACAACTCAGACCCGATCGAGCCGCCAGCGCCCGTCACGAGTACAGTCCGGCCCTTGAGCATCGCGCTCGTTGCTGCCATGTCGATCGCTACGGGGGGTCTGCCGATCAGATCCTCCAGGCCGATCTCGCGAAGTGATGTGACTTTGGCCGATCCTGCGAGAAGCTCCGCCATGGTTGGCATTGACATGACGTGCAGGCCGGCATCGACACAACGCTGCACAATCTCTGCGCGGCGCGCAGGCGCAGCCGAAGGAATGGCGATAATTGCATCGCGCACGCCGAGAGCGCGAGACCAACTGCTAAGTGCCGTGATGGGACCAAGCACCCTGTGGCCGAAGATCTCATTGCCGATCTTGCTTGAGTGATCGTCCAGTACGCCTACGACGCGCCAAGTGAGGCTTGATCGGAGTTCCTTGATGAGGTTCGCTCCGCTGGAGCCAGCGCCGAGTACCAGCACGGGCTTGCCGAGCCGTTGCGGGCGTCCCAGTTCGAACAACCAGTATTCCTTGAGGGCGCGATAAGTGAATCGAGCGCCGGCCGTCAGGAGCAGCAGAAAGATCGGGAAGAGAACGAACACCGATCGGGGAATCTGTCCTACCAACTCGAACATGGCCGCAATTGCGATCGCCAGAACGGTTGCTAAGAAGATGGACTTTCCGATCCGAACCATGTCCGGAATGGACGCGAAGTACCAGATTCCCCGGTACAGCCCGAACGCGACGAACATGCCAACGTAAAGGGGTAGCAGCCACGCCAACGAGTACAGAGCAGCGGGCGGCACAAGCGGGCCAACCTCGAAGCTGAAGCGGAAAAGCAGTGCCAAGCCCCAGGCGACCACCACAGCAAGCGTGTCGTACGCGAAAGCGCCCACGCGCCTCAGTGACATGAAGGACTTCTGATCCGAGGCGTTGCCGTCGCCTTGCTTCTTGGCAAACTTCATCGACTTCTGAATGCTCATGTTTCCCTGCCGCGCGAGAACTCTTCTATTTTTTTCGTCGCCTCTATGGGCGAAAACGTACGGGATTTTGAACCAAATGACCCGGATTGGCCGTCCTCCAACTGCGGAATATTCCGGTTGCAAAGGACACATGACGGTGTTCGCACGCTAACCGGATGCGGGAACCGCCCGATTCGCTTAGGCTTCCCCAAAGTCGCGCCTATCAGGAAACCGGGAAGTACGAATGATTTTTGTTACAGGCGGTGCTGGGTTCATTGGGACCAACTTCGTTTTTGAGGCGGTCGCCGCCGAGCCGTTGCTTGTGATCGACAAGTTGACCTACGCTGGAAACGCAGACAACCTGAGCGCGCTCGAAAAGGCAGACGGATTTCAGTTTGTCCGAGCCGATATCTGCGATCGTGAAGCGATGGCGCGATTGCTGGCTCTGCATCGGCCGAAGGCGGTTGTGCACTTCGCTGCAGAAAGCCACGTCGACCGCTCGATCCACGGCCCGGCGGACTTCGTACAGACCAACATCGTCGGCACCTTTGAACTGCTTGAGGCGGTCCGAACTCATTGGTCGGCGCTCGATGGCGCCGCACGGTCAACATTCCGCTTCCTCCATGTTTCGACAGACGAGGTGTACGGTTCTCTGAATGCAACCGACCCCGCGTTCACTGAGGTCACGCCCTACGCTCCGAACAGTCCGTACGCTGCGTCGAAGGCAGCCTCAGATCATCTGGTCCGCGCGTATCACCACACCTACGGGCTGCCAACGCTGACGACCAACTGCAGCAACAACTACGGCCCGTTCCAGTTTCCCGAAAAGCTGATTCCGCTAGTGATCGCCAACGCGCTGGAGGACAAGGCACTGCCCATCTATGGAGACGGACTGAATGTGCGTGATTGGCTGTTCGTTGGCGATCATTGCGAGGCGATCCAACGGGTACTGAAGATCGGTAGCCCAGGCGAGACTTACAACATCGGAGGAAAGAACGAGATTCGGAACATCGATGTCGTTCGGTCGGTATGCCGCGTACTCGGTGAACTTCGACCGCGTCCGCACGGTAACTACGAAGATCTGATCACCTATGTGGCGGACCGTCCTGGCCATGACCGCCGCTATGCGATCGATCCGGGCAAGATCGAGCGTGAACTGCACTGGGCGCCGGCGGAGACTTTTGAATCCGGCATCCGACGCACCGTACGCTGGTACCTTGATCACCTGGACTGGGTGAGTAGTGTGCGCGATGGGCGCTATCGCACGTGGGTCGAAAAGAACTATGGCGGCCGGGCAGTACCGACAAGCGGACGGATGAGGATATCTGAATGACTCGCAAGGGAATCATTCTGGCGGGCGGTTCCGGTACTCGTCTGTATCCGGTAACGCAGGTCGTGTCAAAGCAACTGCTGCCGGTCTACGACAAGCCGATGATCTACTACCCGTTGAGCACGCTAATGCTGGCGGGGATACGGGACGTTCTGGTCATCTCGACGCCGGCAGATACGCCGCGCTTTGCTGAACTGCTGCAGGACGGTACGCAGTGGGGACTGAACATCCGCTACACGGTTCAACCAGCCCCGGATGGGCTCGCGCAGGCTTTCATTTTGGGTCGTGACTTCATTGGCATGTCGCCTGCTGCGCTGATTCTCGGTGACAACATCTATTACGGCCACGAGTTAGCGGCGCAGGTGCAGCAGGCGAACGCTCGTACAGAGGGCGCCACGGTATTCGCGTATCACGTCAACGATCCGCAGCGCTACGGTGTGGTTGAGTTTGATCTGTCGGGCAAAGCGATCGGCCTAGAAGAGAAGCCCGCGCGTCCACGTTCCAACTATGCGGTGACGGGCCTGTACTTTTACGACAACCGGGTACTCGATGTGGCGGCCGGCATTCGTCCGTCGACTCGGGGAGAACTTGAGATCACTGACGTCAACGCTTGGTACATGCGGCGCGAAGAACTCAGGGTTGAGATCCTCGGTCGGGGCATGGCGTGGCTCGACACCGGCACCCATGAATCGCTGATGCAGGCGTCGGCCTTCATTGAGACCATAGAGGCTCGCCAAGGCCTGAAGGTCGCGTGTCCAGAGGAGATTGCTTATCGTTCGGGCTGGATCAGCGCCGATGCCGTCGGTAGGCTGGCGCAGCCGTTGAAGAACAACAGCTACGGTCAGTACTTGCTGCGAATGCTCAAAGAGCGCGTTCTGCCTGCAACCGCATGACGACGTCATCATGAATGTGACAACGACGGTGCTGCCTGAAGTCCTGATGCTCGACCCGGCGGTTTACCGCGACGCGCGGGGGCTCTTTACGGAAAGCTGGAACCGCCGCACGTTTCATGATGCGACGGGCTCAGCAGTCGACTTCGTGCAGGACAACCACTCTCGCTCGGTGCGCCATGTGCTGCGCGGCATTCACTACCAGGTGGAGCGACCCCAGGGCAAACTCGTAAGGGTCACGGCAGGCGCCGTGTTTGATGTCGCCGTCGACCTGCGTCGCTCTTCGCCGAACTTTGGTCGTTGGGCCGGTGTTGAATTGACCGGGGAGAGCTTCCGGCAGCTCTGGATTCCGCCTGGCTTCGGACACGCCTTCCTCGTCCTGAGTGACACTGCTGATTTCCTATACAAGACGACCGACTACCGCCACGCCGAGCATGAGCGGTGCATTCGCTGGGACGACGAGAGCATTGGTATTGACTGGCCACTCGGCGGTCAGTCGCCGTTGCTCGCACCCAAGGACGCCGTGGCGCCTAGGCTCGCGCAGGCTCAGACGTATTCGTGATGCGAATCCTAGTGACTGGTCGCGACGGACAGGTGGGGTGGGAACTTGAACGTTGCCTCGCTGGGTTGGGCGAGGTGATTGGGGTAGGGCGCCGTCAGTTCGATCTGGCCCGACCGAAAGCGGTTTACGCCGAACTGGACAAGATGAGCCCGGATGTCATCGTCAACGCAGCCGCCTACACGGCGGTGGATCGAGCTGAGACTGACGAGGAGGCTGCACTGACGGTGAACGCTGCTGCACCCGGCGAGCTTGCGCGCTGGGCGAGACGCAACGGTGCCGCGCTGGTTCACTACTCGACCGACTATGTGTTCGACGGGAGTGGCGATGTGCCGTGGCGTGAGACCGACGTGCCGAGGCCACTATCTGCCTACGGCCGTAGCAAGCTCGCCGGTGAAGAGGCGATTCGCACCGGTGGCTGCAGCCACCTAATCTTGCGCACCAGTTGGATCTACGCGATGCGCGGTCAGAACTTCCTGCGCACAATGCTGCGACTGGCCGGAGAGCGCGAGGAACTGCGTGTCGTATCTGACCAGATCGGCGCGCCGACCTGGGCCCGAACTTTGGCACAGGCCACTGCGCACATCTTGGCGCGCGCAGGCGCGTCGCGCGCAGCGCTGACGACCAGTTTTGCTGACCGCGGCGGGACGTTTCATCTGGCCTCGCGAGGTCACTGCTCGTGGTACGACTTCGCAAATCGCATCTTTGAACTGTGCCCTGATCCGCAGCGCCCCCTGCAAGGCGTGACGCCGATCTCGACTCAGGCCTATCCGACACCGGCACTCCGACCCCGTAATTCGCGGCTATGCGTCGCTCATGCGGAGTCCACCTGGAACCTGCAGCTGCCAAACTGGGACGACGCCTTGCGACTTTGCCTCGCCAAGAGCGCTGGTTGACACCAGCGACTGCGCGGGCGCGCGTCTGGTAACTTCGATGGTCCGCGTCTGAGAGCGCCTTGACGTGTCAGCGAGTGACGACCCCTTCCAATGAAACGAGCCCTGATCACCGGCATCACCGGCCAGGACGGCGCCTACCTCGCCGAACTGCTGCTCAACAAGGGCTACGAAGTGCACGGCCTCAAGCGCCGCACATCGCTCTTCAATACCGACCGCATCGATCATCTTTACGAGGATCCGCACGTCGACAACCGGCGCTTCATCCTGCACTACGGCGACACGACACGAGTCGTCCCGATGGCACGCTGCGCAAGGTGATGGATGTCTCGCGCCTGTCCGCCCTCGGCTGGGCGCCGACGATGACGCTGCGCGAGGGCATTGCCGCGGCTTGCCGCGACGTCCTCGCGCGCGGCGCCGCCTGACCCTATCGGGCTTGCGAAGTCGTGCATCTACATCCAATCGGATTTCGCTTTCAATGAGTGCGTCGGACAGAAGTTCCAAAGTCGTTGTGACGGGGGCCGCGGGCCTGGTTGGCCAAAATCTGGTTCTGCTCTTGCGCGAGGCTGGCTACTCGAACATCACCGCTATCGACAAGCAGTCATCCAATTTGCGCCTGCTTGCGGAGCTGAATCCCGGAGTTCGGGTGATCGACGCTGATCTTGCGGAACCGGGAAGCTGGGAGGCTGAATTCCCGGAAGCCAAGACGGCGCTGGTTCTCCATGCCCAGATCACGGCCAAGACATCCGCACCCTTCGAGCGCAACAACCTCATCGCGTCCGAACTCGTGTTCAAGGCGATCGCTCGGGCGCGAGTGCCGTTCACCGTCCACATCAGCAGTTCGGTCGTGAACTCGGTCGCCGATGACGTCTACACGACCACCAAGAAGGCACAGGAGAAGATGTTTCTGGACAGTGGCCTGTCGGGCTGCGTGCTGCGGCCGACGCTGATGTACGGCTGGTTCGATCCCAAGCACTTCGGCTGGCTGGCGCGCTTCATGGAGAAGGCGCCGCTTTTTCCGATTCCCGGGCATGGCCGCTACATGCGCCAGCCGCTGTACGAGCGTGACTTCTGCCGCGCGATCCTCTGGTGTATCGAGAACCGCCCGCTCGGAAAAATCTTTGACCTGGTCGGCAACGAGCGCATCGACTACATCGACATCATCCGCGCCATTCGTGACGTCAAGGGCCTGCGCACTCCGATCGTGCCGATTCCCTATGGAATCTTCGACGCGTTGCTGCGCCTTTACGCACTGTTCAGCGACAAGCCGCCATTCACCTCGAGCCAACTCAAGGCGCTGACCGCTGGAGATGACTTCAAGGGGGTGGACATCGAGCAAATATTCGGCTTCAAACCGACAGCCTTTGCCGAAGGGATCCGCGAGACTTTTTGCCACCCCGTCTACTCGAAATACGTTGTGGAGCGGACGGACTGACGAGAACTGCTACGACCGTTAGAGCGTCGCATCGCCACTAAGCGCGCTGCTTCGCAGGTTGCTCTGTGTTCGAGTTTGCGGAGAGTTGAGCGAACCGCTTTTCCTCATCTGCTGGACGACGAGATGCGGATGGTTTTGTCGGGTTCGAGAAATAGGCATTGACAGACCCCAACGCATGCCAAGCCGTATCAACATCAATCCGATGAAGATGAGCCAATGCCGGAGCCAGGTCGCTTCGTTTCTGCCTTGGTCGCTGCCCGTTCGAAAGCAGGCGGATGCCTGATCGTATGACTATCCTCAGCCGTCAGATCGTTACGGCCTTGCTGGGAGTGCTGCTCATCGGATGGTTTCTTCCGTTGAGTCCGGTTCTGCCCACGGCTGAACTGGATTCCTCCTGGCGGCTTGGCTTGGCGGTCGCTTGTGAGCAGCAAAGGGTCGTTGGTGTTGATCTTGTCTTCACGTTCGGCCCCCTTGGCTGTCTCGTTACATGGCAGTACTGGCCGGCCACCTATCTGCCTTCCCTTGCGCTCTGGCTGCTGATCGGATACACGGCGACCTGGCTCACGTTTCATGCGGCAAACGGGTGGGCGGAGCGGCTTCGAGGCGCTGCAGCACTGGCTCTGCTTGGCCTGACTCCCGACTCAGCGCTCGTTGCCCTACCGATTGCCTTTGTTTGGCACGGATGGCATCGCGGGGAAATGACGATCGCGGTGTGGGTCGCCTGCTTCACTCTTGGCGCATTGGCCCTGACCAAGTTCACGCTGCTGCCGCTTTCAGCCCTAGCGTTGGCAGCCGGTCTGGCCATGCGGCGGATCGGACTGACTCAGACCGCAGTGGGCCTTGGGTTGGCAGCGTCGGGGTTCGTGGTGGCGCTGGCATGGGCAGGGCAGCCATGGCAATCGCTCAGTGCGTTCCTCGGCAACGCTGCAGAGGTGGCCCGCCACTACCCTGATGCGATGCAGTGGCCAGCCTCCGTTGACCGTGTGCACTATTCGCAGATCGCAGCCGTGAGTCTGCTGCTCGTCGCGGCGGCTACTTCTGGACTGGTTGCCTTGTCAGCAGCCTTTCGTGATGAGAAGTCCATATGGGCGCGCATTTCGTGGATTGCGTTCGCATTTGGGACGATCGCACTGCTCGTCCGGCACGGTTCGATACGTGGCGATGCACCGCATCTCTTGCCTGCATTCCTCTGCTTGGCAGCCTGGTTGCTGCTCGTGCTTCCGCCATCGGGTACGCGGCTGCGCAGGCTGTGCTCGCTGATGCTTGTGGCGCTATTGCTGCTAGCACTAGTCATGCAGGACAAGGCAGCCGTCAACTTACCGGGTGGCTCGATTGCCCAGCGCGTCTTGCTGAGCATGCGCGGCGGGATGCTCGTGCTCACGGGACAAGACCCGAGGGACGGCTTGAACAGTGGGCTCGAGACCTTTGCAGCGGCTCTTGGAGAGCAGGTTGGCAAGGCATGGCCGCAGGGACGTACTGTCGACTTCGTTTCGTATGACCAGTTCTTGCTGCTCGCGGGGAAGCCAGACCACTGGCGGTCGCGGCCGGTTATTCAGTCCTATTCAGCGTACTCGCCGGCGCTGACGCTGTTGAATGCCCGGTTCCTGCGTTCGGCAAGGGCGCCCGAATCGCTCGTGGTGGCAGCCCAGACGATCGACGACCGACTCTTGACCATGGACGATGCCGCGATCTGGGAAGTGATACGTCGCAACTATCGAGTGACAGGACGACTCGCTACGGGTCACCTCGTGCTGGCTCGGCGTGAGTCAGAAACCGCAAGCGAAGTGACGGATGCGACGTCGAGACAAGTCCTGGCAGAGGACTGGGTGCCTCTGCCCTCAGCAGAAGGACGCAGCCTATATGCTTCAGCCCGGTGGGAAGCGACTTGGGTGGAACGATTCGTCGCCATCGTATGGAAACCGCCTGCCCGATTCCTCGAGTTGCGCATGGCGAGCGGCGAAATGCAGCGCTACCGCTGGATTCGGGCGGCCGGAGAAGGTGGGTTCCTGCTTGCTCCGCTGATCAGAGATACTGAGTCGCTGGCTCTTTGGCTGAGCGGGTCGATTCCGGACGCGGTCCCGCCGACTGCGATGCGCATCGTTGACGCCACCGGGCAACCCGTGCGTGCGACTGTCAGCTTCGGCTCTTATCCCTACCCGATCGAATGAACTCCGACATCGATTTGGCACGCATTGCGGTCATTGGCGCTGGCCCAATGGGGCTTGCAGCGGCCTATGTAGCTGCAAGAGCGGGTGCACAGGTCACCGTGTTCGAGCGCGATGACCGCATCGGCGGCATGTCGGCCTTCATCGACTTTGCCGGCACGCGCATCGAGCGGTACTACCACTTCATCTGCAAGCCGGACCAGACGACGTTCGACTACCTGAAGGAATTCGGTCTGGAGCACACGCTGCGCTGGACCGAGACCAAGATGGGTTTCTACTTCAACGGGCGGCTGTACGACTGGGGGCATCCGCGGGCCCTGCTCACGTTCCCGGGACTGGGCCTGATCGACAAGATCCGCTACGGCCTGCACGTGATGAAGGCGAAAGGCGTCGATGACTGGCGGCCTTACGACGCATTCTCGTCAACTCAATGGCTCAAGCAGTCGATTGGCGAGCGCGCGTATGACGTGCTCTGGCGCAGTCTGTTCCATTTCAAGTTCTACGAACTGCAGGATCAGCTTTCAGCCTCGTGGCTGGGCACGCGGATCAAGCGGGTGGCGCTGTCGCGCAAGAGCCTCTTCACGGAGGAGATGGGCTACTTGGTCGGGGGCTCGGAAGTGTTGCTCGATGCCGTGCATGACCGGCTGCGCAAGCTGGGCGGCGAGGTTCGGCTGAACGCTGGCGTCGAGCAGGTATGTATCGAAGGCGGCGGTGGGGCGGCGCGCGCGTCCGGGGTCAAGGTCAATGGCGAAGTACTGCCGTTCGATCGGGTGATCTCGACCATTCCGCTGCCCTATCTGGTGCGCGTGATGCCCGACCTGCCCGCGGACGAGAGGGCCAAGGTAGCGGCGATCAAGAACGTCGGCGTGGTGTGTGTGCTGCTCAAGCTTAAGCAGCCGTTCACCCGCAACTTCTGGATGAACATCAATGACCCGCGCATCGAGATCCCAGGGCTCATCGAGTACACCAACCTGAATCCGCTGGACGGCACGTCGATCATCTACGCGCCGTACTACATGCCTCAAACGCACCCCAAGTACCGGCGTGACTTCCAGACGTTCATCGACGAGACGCTGGGGTACATGAAGCTGATCCGGCCGGATTTCGATCCGGCCGCGCAGGTGCTGGCGAGCACTGCCTCGCGCTACGAGTTCGCGCAGACGGTGTGCTCTCCCGGCTTCTACGACGCGCTGCCGCCGATGCGCAGCAAGGTTCGCGGCCTGTACATGGCAGACACGTCGCACTACTACCCCGAGGACCGCTCGATTTCAGAGAGCGTGCGAATCGGCACGCAGCTGGCCGCCATGGCCATGGACGATGCCCGCTGAGCGGCGACTATCGGCCGCGCCGAGCGAAGCGCGGCGATTCGGCCTGTTTGTCGTCGCCGGCGGCATTGCGGCCGCTGCCAACTTTGGCTCGCGCTTTGGCTTCAGCCTGTGGTTCAGCTATCCCGTGGCCATTGTTCTGGCCTACCTGGTCGGCATGACGGTGGCGTTCCTGTTGATGCGTCAATACGTCTTCGAGGGCGGCGGCAAGGCGCTTGGGCCGCAGGTGATCAAGTTCACGATCGTCAATGCCCTCGCGGTGCTGCAAACGCTGGTCGTCAGCATCGCACTGGCGCGCTGGGCGCTGCCAGCGATGGGAGTGGTGGAGCATGTAGAGGCCATCGCGCATGCCGCCGGCGTGGCTGTGCCCGTCGTCACCAGTTACTTTGGCCACAAGCGGGCGACCTTCCGGTGAGTGCCGTCGTGCCTGAGTCAATCCGCCTGCCCGCTCACTGGATCCGGGCGTTGGCCGTTTTCATCGGCATCGGCGCGGCCTTGTACCTGGGAGCGATCGTCCTGTCCGGTGCGCAGGCGAGCGTGAGCTCGATGTCCCGGCTTGGCTGGCCGCTGGTTGCCGCAGGCGTGGTCCTCGTTGCGATGAGCTTGTTGCTGCGATTCGCCCGGTGGCATTGGCTGATCGCCCGGCTCGGCAAAGCGGTGCCGGCGTTGTACAACCTGCGCGTCTATCTGGCTGGATTGGCCCTCACCTCTTCACCGGGCAAGCTGGGCGAGACGCTTCGGTCCGTTCTGTTGTTGCGCCGTGGCGTGCCGTTTTCGGGCAGCCTGGGCGCCTTCCTGGCGGATCGCGGGGCCGATGTCGTTGGCATGGCGGCCCTTGGCGCGGCCGCCGGGTGGTGGCTCGGGCATCGATCAACCCTGCTCGAAGTGCTGACTGTCGGCCTTGTGTTCTCGAGCGCGAGCCTCGCTTGGCTGGTCCGGCTTGGCTGGACCGACTCGCTTGTCTCGCGGCTGGTCAGAAATCCATGCCGGATGGTGGCCGCGCTGACGAGCCTGCTTTCCCCACTGACTGCCTGGGCCCGGCTATGGATGCCCGCCGCGTCGCTGGCATACGCGACGATTGCCTTCTGCGCCTATGGCCTTCAGGCGCTCGTCTTCGGTCTGTATGTTGATGCGCTGGGATCGGATATCGGGATGGCCCGCTGCGTGCTCATCTTCTCCATCTCGATTCTTCTTGGCGCCGCCAGCATGGTGCCGGGCGGACTCGGCGCCACCGAGGCTGCACTCATCTATCAGTTGACCGACGCCGGTATGCCCCCGGCCGACGC
Source organism: Burkholderiaceae bacterium (assembly GCA_022843955.1). Taxonomy (GTDB): domain Bacteria; phylum Pseudomonadota; class Gammaproteobacteria; order Burkholderiales; family Burkholderiaceae_F; genus JALHMQ01. Next base: position 123,660 of record JALHMQ010000009.1, on the reverse strand, counting down.
CGTGGCCGCGGCGATTGCACTGCGCCTGTCGACGCTGTGGTTCGCCATCATGCTGGGCGTGTTGGCCCTGCTGTCGTTTGCTGGTCGCGGGAAGGAGCCATGAACGACGTTGCCGACTTGCCGGTCGTGCCCCTGGTGATCGATCTGGACGGCACGCTGCTGCGCATCGATCTGCTGCACGAGTCCACCCTCATGCTGCTGCGCGGTGGTCCGCATCGTTTGTGGCGCTTGCCGCTTTGGCTCGCCACGGGCAAGGCGCACATGAAGCGCGAGATTGCCTCGCGCGTCACCTTGGACGTGGCGGGGATGCCCTACCACGAAGAACTGGTGGCGTGGATCCGCAGCGAACGCGACCGCGGGCGCCGCATCGTGCTGGCGACGGCGTCCGACGAGGCGTTGGCGCGCGCCGTGGCCGATCACCTGCAACTGTTCGACGACGTGCTGGCCAGCGACGGCACGATCAACAACTCGTCGCACCGCAAGGCGGAGGCGCTGGTCGCGCGCTTCGGGGAGCGCGGCTTCGACTATGCCGGCAACTCGGGCGATGACCTGGCCGTGTGGGCCCGTGCGCGCCGTGCGATCCTGGTGGCGGCGCCGGCGGCGATTCGTCGCGCCGCGGGTCAGACGGCCACCATCGAGCGTGAGTTTGCTGGCAGCGCGGGCGGCCCCAAGGCGTGGATCAAGGCCTTGCGGCTGCATCAGTGGATGAAGAACCTGCTGCTCTTCCTCCCGCTGCTCGGGGCGCATCAGATCTTCGATCCCGCGCTTCTGTACAAGGTCACAGTCGCCTTCTTTGCGTTCGGCTTCTGCGCATCGTCCGTGTATCTGGTCAATGACCTGATGGACCTGGAAAGCGACCGTCACCATCCGCGCAAGCGCCTGCGGCCGTTCGCTGCAGGGGTCCTTTCCCCGCTTGCGGGCATCGCCGTGGCGGGGGTGTTGCTGATCTGCGCTTTCCTGCTGGCGTGGTGGGTGGCGAAGGCGTTCTTTGCCTGGCTCGCCGTCTATTTCGTCATTACGGTGGGCTACACCTTCGTGCTGAAGCGCAAACCCATCTTGGACGCGCTTGCGCTGGCTGCGCTTTACACGCTGCGCATCATTGCCGGCGCGGCGGCGGTGGCCTTGCCGGCGTCGTTCTGGCTGCTGGCGCTCACGCTGTTCCTCTTCCTGAGCCTTGCCTTCGTCAAGCGCTTCTCCGAACTGCAGGTGATGCTTGGACAGGGCCGGGATGAAGCCAAGGGGCGTGGCTATGTCACGAGCGATCTGCCCCTGATACAGATGATGGGGGTCGTCTCCGGCTTTGCCGCCGTCATGGTTCTGGCGCTCTACATCAACAGCGAAGCTGTAATGCGGATGTACAAGCGCCCGGAAGCGATGTGGCTGACCATCCCGATCCTGCTCTACTGGATCACCCGGGTGTGGATGAAGACGCATCGTGGCCTGATGCACGACGACCCGGTCCTGTTCGCGATGAAGGACAAGGTCAGCATCATCTCCGGACTGATGTTTCTGCTCGTACTGTGGCTGGCAACTTGAACACATTGAAACGACGCGTGGCAGCGTGGGGCAACCTGAACGCCGACGAACATGAATGGATCGCACTGTCGGACCGCACTGCGGTCGCTGGCGCCATCAAGACGGGTGGGCTGGCCTACGGCAATGGCCGCTCCTATGGCGACGTCTGCCTGAACGCGGGCGGGGTGCTGTGGGGCATGCGCGGGCTGGACCGCTTCATCGCGTTCGATGCGGATGCCGGTGTCATCGAGTGCGAAGCGGGCATGCTCCTGAAAGACATCATCGACGTGGCGCTGCCGCGCGGCTGGTTCCTGCCGGTGGTGCCGGGCACGCAGTTCGTGACGGTGGGCGGCGCCGTTGCCAATGACGTGCACGGCAAGGCGCACCACTCGGCCGGCAGCTTCGGCCACCAGGTGCTCTCGTTCGAGCTGGTGCGGACAGACGGTCAGGTGCTGTCTTGTTCGCCTACCGAGAACGCAGACTGGTTCGAAGCAACGGTCGGCGGCATGGGCCTGACCGGCGTGATCACGCGGGCTCGCTTGCGCTTGCGCAAGGTGGCGGGGGGCTGGCTGGATTCCGAGACGATTCCCTTTGACTCACTCGAGGAGTTCTTTCGCCTGTCGGCCGAGGCGAAAAGGAACTTCGAGTACACCGTGTCATGGATCGATTGCGTCAGTGGTGGCCGCGGCCGCGGCGTGTTCTTCCAGGGCAATCATTGCGACAAGACCGAACCTGTGCGGCCTGCAAAGCCGCGTACGTTCCCGTTCACCCCGCCCGTGTCTCTCATCAACGCGCTGTCGTTGCGCGCCTTCAACTTCACCTACTACCGGGCGCAAAAGCTCAAGCAGGGGCGGGGGATTCAGCACTACGTTCCTTTCTTTTTCCCTCTGGATAACCTGCTCGAATGGAACCGCGTCTACGGTCCGAAGGGCTTCTTCCAGTACCAGGCGGTGGTTCCGCCAGCGGTTCAACTCGACGCAACGCGTGCCATGCTCAATGAGATCGCCAAGGCGGGGCTGGGTTCGTTCCTCGCTGTGCTCAAGACCTTTGGCGACAAGCCGGCGCCGGGGATGATCAGCTTCCCGATGCCTGGCACCACGCTGGCGTTGGACTTCCCGAATGGCGGCGAGCCCACGTTGCGCCTGTTCGATCGTCTGAACGCGGTGGTGAAGGAGGCGGGCGGTCGGTTGTACTCGGCGAAGGACGCCTGCATGCCGCCGCAGATGTTCGTGGATGGCTACCCGCGCTTGAACGAGTTCATCGGCTATCGCGATCCGGGGATTTCCTCTTCGATGTCGCGCCGCCTGTTTGGAGCCTAGTCACGCATGACGATTCGACTGCTGATCATCGGTGCAACGTCGGCGATCGCTACTGCGGTGGCGCGGCGCTACGCGGCGCGGGGCGCGCGAATTCACCTCGTCGGTCGACGCGCTGCGGCAGTGGATGCGGCGGCGGCTGATCTGCGGGTGCGTGGCGCGGCAGAGGTCAAGGCAACGGTGCTCGACGCCAACGACACGGCGCGTCATGAGGGCGCGCTGGCGCAGGCATGGCAGGCCTGGGGAGGTTTCGATCACGCGCTCGTCGCCCATGGCGTGCTGCCAGACCAGGCGCAGTGCGAGGTGGATGCGCCAGCCGCACTCGCCTCGTTCGACACCAATGCGCGGTCGGTCGTGTCGCTGTTGACAGACTTGGCCAACCGATTCGAGCAGCAGGGCAGCGGTGCGCTGGCGGTGATCTCTTCGCCAGCGGGTGATCGCGGCCGGGCCAGCAACTATGTCTACGGCGCAGCCAAGGCAGCCGTGACGGTTCTTGCTGCTGGCCTGCGCCACCGCCTGGCAGAAGAAGGTGTACGCGTGCTGACTATCCTGCCGGGCTTCGTGGATACGCCGATGACCGCATCGTTTGCCAAGGGGCCGCTCTGGGCGTCGCCGGAGAGGGTGGCGGCGGACATCGAGCGAGCGCTCGACAAGGGGTTCGGATCTGTCTACACGCCGTGGTTCTGGCGCTGGATCATGCTGATCATCCGTCATGTGCCCGAGCGGCTGTTCATTCGAACCAAGCTCTAGTGAGTCAGCAGCATGCGGCGTCGCGAGTTCCTGCTTCAACCATCTCGCCCAAGAATCGTGTTGTTCGCCGAATCTGACGAGTAGCGCTTCGTAGTTGACGTCGACCGCACTTCGGCTGAGCGTCGCGCTTTCGCGAGGGCATCGCAGCGTCCTACCGCGACTACGTCGCGCACGCCGTCGCCTGACCGGCCACCGCCGGTTTGCCGCGCTTTCCGCGTACGGCGTCCCCTGCGGACAGCCTTGCCCTGCGCCGGCATCCTGCCGAGTCGTTGCGCTTCGCGTCGGTCTTCCTGCCGGCTGCCGCGGGCGACCCGTCTGAAGCGGCTGCATGCGCGTTCTCTTCCTCGACACCAAACCGTTCAATCCCAATCGCTACATCGCCCGCGGCGTCTTCGATGCACTGCACGCTGCGCCCGGCGTGCGCGAGTGTGTCTGGGCCGAGTACCGGTCGGTGGCAGAACTGGCCACGAGCGGACGCTTCGATCTGTTCCTCGCCTTTGGTGGCGAGGAGGCTGACAACGCGGCGGTCCACAAGGCGGCGCGCCTGGCGAGCAAGAGCGCCATCTGGTTCACCGAAGACCCTTACGAAGCCACGCGCAACCGCGCACTGGCCGATCACTTCGACCTGGCGTTCTCCAACGATGTTGCCAGCGCCGCGCTGTACGGCCACCGTGGGCGTCATCTGCCGCTGGCGGCTGACCCGGCACGCAACTACTTCGCGCTGACGGACGCGCCCCGGCCGTTCGACGTCTTCTTCGCCGGCACTGCCTGGCCGAACCGGTTGCTGTTTCTCGATGAGCTGCGCGAGCGCCGCCCGCATCTGCGCTACCGGACGCTGCTCGTCAGCAACGCGGCGCTGGCACCGCACGTGGCGCGCTACGCGCGCCGGCTGACGTTCTCGGCCGGCGTGCCGATCCGCGAGTTCTGTCGCCTGGCGAGCCTGTCGCAGCTCACGCTGACGCTGCCGCGCAAGTTCGCCACGGGCGGCATGCGCGAGGACGCCGCCAGCGACACGCCTGGCCCGCGCTTCTTCGAAGTCGCGCTGGCAGGCAGCTGCCAGCTGGTGGATGCGCAGACCACGCCGGTCGCGGCCACCGCACTGACCGAGGGCGAGGAGTTTGTCGGCTTTCACGAGATCGGCGACTGCGTGACGGCGATCGACGCGCTGCTGGCCGACCCGGACCGCATCCGGTCGATCGCGCGTGCCGCCCAGCAGCGTGTATTGCGCGAGCACACGTATGCGCAGCGCGTCCAGGCGCTGCTGCGCGAGGTGCAGGACACGCCACGGCGCGTGGCGATGGCACGCATGGCGACCACGGCGGACGTTGCGACCGCGCGGCCTCGCGCGCTGATCGTCACCCACAACGTGTCCGCCTTTGGCGGCTTTGGCGGCGCCGAGGTCTACATCGATCGGCTGCGCACCCACGTGACTGATTGCGAGCTGTTGATCCTCACGCCGGATCGCCGCTCGACCAACGCTGGCCGCTACGTGCTGCTCGACCGAACGCTGACCGAGGTCGATGCGTTCGAGGTCGACGTGCCCTATGCCGAGCCGCTGCTGATCCACCCGCCGATCGAACACGCGTTCGAGCGCCTGCTGGTGCGGCACGGGATCGACATCGTCCACTTCAACCATCTGCTGTCGTATCCGCCTTCGCTGCCGCTGCACGCCAAGGCGATGGGGTGCGCAACGCTATTCACGCAGCACGATCATTTCCTGCAGTGCGACTCCTTCACGCTGACCGATGCGAGCGGCGAGTTCTGCCGCATCGACCGCCGCGCGCTGTCGGCTTGCGATGGCTGCCTGGCGCAGGCCAAGGGCATCGTGCCGGGCAGTCAGAGCCGCCGCCTGCGCTACCTGCGGCAGGTGCTCGGCGCGGTGGACCGGATCCTGGTCGGATCTGACTCAGCCCGCGCGCTGCTGCTGCGCTTCTATCCGGAGGTGGCGGCGCGCTGCGTGACCGTCACACCGCCGATGGAGATGCCGCAGCGCGCCCCGCGGCCGACGCCAGTCGAGCCCGCGCCGCCGCTGCGGGTGGTGCATCTGGGGAACTTCACCCGCTTCAAGGGCGCCGAGACGGTGCTGCAGGTGATCGAGCGCTGCGCCGATCAGCCCGCGGGCCAGCGCATCGAGTTCCACATTCATGGCCGTGTCGATGCCGAGTACGCGCCGCGGCTGCGCCAGTTGGACGCCGCGCTCGTGCAGGTGCATGGCAGCTATGCGAGCGGCGCCTTGCCGGCCGCAGTGACGCAGGCCGATGTGCTGCTGTTCCTGTCGACCTGGCCGGAGACCTACGGCATCACGCTGTCCGAGGGGCAGGCCGCCGGGCTGGTGCCGATCGTCACGTCGCTCGGTGCCCCCGCCGAACGGGTGCGTGACGGCGTGGACGGCTTCGTGGTCGAGCCCGGCGATGCCGACGCGGTGGCCGCGCGGCTGCGCGAAGTCGCCACCGATCGCGATCGACTGTTGCAGCTGCGCAGCCACTTGCCGGAACGCGCTGGCGTGAGCGCAGCAGAGTTCGCGGCGCAGGTGCAGACGCTGTACCTCTCGCTCGCCACGCCACGCAGACTCGCTGCGGTGGACCTGACTGCGCCCGATGAGTCGCCGCAGCGTACGTTGACCTTTGAGGAACTCGGCCTGTTCCTTACGCAACCGACCTGGACCCAGACCGACATGGATCCGGCAAACCGTCGTTCGCTGGCCGCGATGTTGCCGGGGGGGCGCCGGCAGCTGCGCTTCTTCGTCCGTCGCTTTGTCGAAGTGCAGCGCACGGAGGGTCTGCGCACGGCGCTTGCGATGGCGCGCCGGCGCATCGGCATCGCCTTGCAGGCCAGCCGTTGAGAGGTGGGATGAATCCGATCGAAATCGATGGACCGATGAACGATAGCGTGGCGCTTGCCGAGGAAGATGCGGTGGGAGACGACACGCAGCCCATGGCCGTCCTCGTCGACGATGCTGGGCCGGCGGCGCCGATCGAGCACAGCGAGCCCGCCGTCGCGCGCGTGCCGACGCGCGGCCGCCCGCTGACGCTGCGCCGTGCGCTCGTCGTCAGCGGCAGCCCGGACCATCTGAACGCCAACGCCGGTCTGCGCCCCTACGTGGTGGACGGCCTGCGCGAGGCGCTGCCGGAGGCCTTGGCGCTCGGCGTGCCGTATGAGCTGGGGGTCGCGGCGGTGACGCAGTGGCAGCCGCAGCTTGTGATCGTGTTCGGCAGCGTGATCATGGATACCAGTGATTTCGCCGCGCTCGCACAGGCCTGTCGCCGGCACGGCAGCCGTCTGGTGTTCTGGCTGCACGACGACCCGTACGAGTTCGACATGAACGAGCGCGTCTTCCCCTACGCAGACGCCATCTTCTCCAACGACCTCGCCTCGGTCGATCACTATCCGCCGCAGATGCCGGTGTTTCACCTGCCGCTCGCGGGAAGCCGGCTGGCGCACTGGCGCGCTGTGGGTCCGCGCAGCGCACCGGGTCTGTTCTTCTGCGGCCACGCGTTCGAGAACCGGCAGGCGTTCTTCGGAACGCTGTGCGATGCGGATCCGGCCAATGCAGCACGCATGCAGGTCTTCGGTTCCGGCTGGGACACGCGGCGCGTGCCCGGCGCGATAGCGCAGATGCTGCCCAACGCCGCGCTGCCCGACTACTACGCCTCCGCGGTGGCGGTGGCCAACCTCGGTCGCGATTTGAACCTGGCCAATCGGCGCTTCAGCATCAAGGCCTCGACCCCGGGTCCGCGCAGCTTCGAGGCGGCGGTGGCCGGCGCGGCGCAGATCGTGCTGACCGACGGCCTGGAGATCACCGAGTACTTCGAGCCGGGCCGCGAAGTGCTGATCGCACACGACGTCGACGGCTTTCTCGCGCACTGGCAGATGCTGCTGCGAGATCCGGCGGCCAGTCAGCGCATTGGCGAGCGCGCACAGCGGCGAGCGCTGTCCGATCACACCTACGCCTGCCGCACGCGTGCGCTGCTGCACGCGGTGCAGTCGCTCTGACGTGGACGGCGCCCGATGAGCATCGCCTTCGACCCGCCGGCGTCTTCCCGCGTCGCCTCCGCCATGCGGGTGGGTCGGGCTGCCGACGACCTGCTGCGCGGGCTGCGGCTGTGGCGCACCTGGCTCGCGCTCGGCTGGCACGACGTGCGACAGCGCTACAAGCGCTCGGTGCTGGGTCCGCTGTGGATCACGCTGAGCATGGGCATCACGGTGGCCGCACTCGGGGTGCTGTATGCGCGCCTGTTCGCGCAGCCGATCGACACCTACCTGCCGTTCGTGGCGCTGGGCTTCATCGTGTGGGGCCTGGTCAGTGGCCTGCTGCTGGATGCCTGTGCGGTGTTCGTCAGCGCCGAGAGCTACATCCGGCAGATCCGCCTGCCGTTGTCGTTCTACGTCTTCCGCATGGTCTGGCGCAATCTCATCGTGTTCGCGCACAACCTGCTGATCTTTGCCGTGGTGGTCATGCTGCTGCCGGTGGATGTGGGCTGGCACATGCTGGCGGCGCTGCCCGGCCTGCTGCTGGTGGCGCTGACGGGTCTGTGGGTGGGGCTGCTGGTCGGCATGGTGTGCACGCGCTATCGCGACGTGCCACAGCTCGTGGCCAGCGTGGTGCAGGTGTCGTTCTTTCTCACGCCGATCGTCTGGCAGCCGGGCCAGCTGGCGCGCAACACCTGGGTGGTGGAGGTCAACCCGTTCTTCCACTTCGTGGACATCGTGCGCGCGCCGCTGCTCGGGACCTTGCCAGCAGTGTCCAGCTGGACCACGGCGGTAGCCATCACGGTGGTTGGCGCGCTGATCACGTTCGTCGTGTTCGCGCGCTATCGCTACCGCATCGCTTACTGGGTCTGAACGACAGGGTCTGATGATGGCGTCGATCTCGTTGCGCAAGGTGTCGGTGCAGTTTCCGCTGCTGTCGGGCTCGGCACGCTCGCTCAAGAACAGTGTGCTGGCGGCGACCACCGGCGGCCGCATCAAGCAGGACGCGCGTTCGCAGACAGTCGTCAGCGCGCTCAACGACATCGACCTCGAGCTGCGCCTGTCCGACCGCGTGGCGGTGATCGGCCACAACGGCTCGGGCAAGAGCACGCTGTTGCGCGTGCTGGCCGGCATCTACGAGCCGGCCGGCGGCGAGATCGAGGTGCACGGCACGGTCGGCTCGATCTTCGATCCGGCGCTCGGCATGGACCCGGAAAGCAGCGGCGCCGAGAACGTCGCGCTGCGACTGCTGCTGATGGGCATGTCGCGGCAAGAGATTGCCGAACGGATGGACGAGATCTGCGCCTTCACCGGCCTGGGGCCGTTCCTGCACATGCCCGTGCGCACCTACTCGGCCGGCATGGGGGCACGTCTGGCGTTTGCCATCTCCACCAGCGTGCTGCCGGAGATCCTGATCCTGGATGAAGGCATCGGTGCCGGCGACGCGGCGTTCTTCGAACAGGCGAACGCGCGCTTGCGCCGCCTGCTGGAAAGCGCCGGCATCCTGGTGCTGGCCTCGCACTCGGAGGACCTGCTGCGCCAGTGCTGCACCAGCGCCATCCTGCTCGAACATGGATCGCTGATCGCCGCCGGTCCGCTCGAACGCGTGCTGGCCGACTACCAAGCGCGTACACACGCCCAGGCGCAAGCGCGCCTGGCCGCCTGAGCCGGACGCGGACCCACGTATCCCGAGCCGCCGGCGGGCGCCGACGGCAACACCGCAAGGAGGCCCGATGAGCCGACTCACGTTGCACACCGCACGCCATGGCGACCTGTTCCACTTTGCCGACGACAGCGTGATCGGCGCCTCGCTTGCGCGCTATGGCGAGTGGGCCGAGCAGGAGCTGCACCTGCTGCACCAGCTGGTGCGGCCGGGCGACACGGTAATCGATGCCGGTGCCAATGTCGGCTGCCATACGCTGGCACTGGCCCGCTTCGTCGGCAGCGAGGGGCGCGTGATCGCAATCGAGGCGCAGCCGGCGATGTTCGACCTGCTGGCGACCAACGTCACCTTGAATGGCGCGACGTGGGCACGCTGTGTCTTTGCGCTGGCCGACCAGGCCAGCGGCGCCACGTCTTTCGCGCTCGATCTTGCCGCGCCTGAAGGCAACTACGGTGCGGTGAGCTTCGCCGACGGCCAGCGCCGCCACGCGGTAGGCGCGTGTCTGCCGGTGGCGATACTTGCGCTCGACGACCTCGGGCTCGAACGCTGTGCGCTGCTCAAGATCGATGTCGAAGGCATGGAACTGGATGTGCTGCGCGGGGCCGAGAGGCTGCTGCTCGAGTGCGCACCGCACCTGTACTTCGAGCAGGCGACCGACCGCAACCGCGCGCAGATCTTCGCGCTGCTGCGTGGCCTCGGCTACCAGCTCTACTGGCACGTGGCCAACCCGTTTAACCGCGCCAACTTCAACGGCGCGTACGTCAACATGTTCGGCGGCGCCTGCGAAACCAACGTGCTGGCGATCCCGGCCGGCAGCCGGCGCGCCGTGGATCCGGCTGCCTTCGGCTTGCAGCCGGTAGGCGATGAGGCTGCGCCGGCGGCACCGCCTGCGCCGCTCGGCAGTGCCGCCGGCTGGCGCCTGCCGACGAACGCCTACGCCGACCTGCCACCGCGGCCGGGCCTGGCGCAGTGGACGGCTCGCTGCGTTGAAGATGCCAATGCGCTGCGCCATGAACTGGCACAGCTGCGCGTGGCCTTCGGCGACCTGCTGGAGGACCGTCGCAAGGCGCAGGAAGTGATGGACTGGCAACACCAGCAGTTGCACCAGCAGCCTGCCTGACTGCGGCGCTGGCTTCCCATATATCGGAAAGTTTGACGGCAAGGACAGCGGCCGCCTAGCCGTTTTTGCCACGTCGCCTGCTCAGTGCGTCTTGCGTGAACTGACTCGCGGCGGGCGCCGCGCTTGCCTCCCGCTTCTTCCGCACGACGCGTCGGAGCAGGTGATGGAAGCCAGCATGGAAGAGGATCGCTCGCAGGCGCCGCAAGAGCGGGGCAGGGCAGACGCTGGATTACGGGTCGCTGCGATCGTCGTGTGCTTTGAGCCCGCGATCGAACGGTTGCAGGCCTGCCTGAAGGCGCTTGACGACCACCCGGCCGTGGACATCATCCTGGTCGACAACTCCGAGTCGCGTGAAGCGCAACAGGCCGTCGCAGGCGCCAAGGACACCCTGACGGCAGAACTCATTTGCAACGGCGAGAACCTGGGCGTGGCAGAAGCGCAGAACCAGGGTCTGCGCCGCGTCCTTGCGCGCGGCTTGCCGTATGCACTTTTGCTCGACCAGGACAGCTGCCTGTCGCGCACCGACATCGATACGCTGCTCGGCACCCTGCGTCAGCTGACGCAGTGCGGCGAGCGGGTCGCGGCCGTTGGTCCGAGCTTCGTGGACGCCCGCACGAGCCGGCCCTTCCCGTTCCTGCGCAGCGACGCCGGGCGCGTGCGTCGTATCGACGCAGCCGCCAACGATGAGCTGCTCGATTGCGATGTCCTCATCAGTTCCGGCAGCCTGCTCAGCATGGCGGCGGTGGCGCAGGTGGGTGGCCTCGACAGCGCTCTGTTCATCGACTACGTGGACTACGAGTGGTGCTTGCGGGCACGTGCCCGTGGCTGGCGGGTGGTTGGCGTGCCTTCGGTCCGCATGTCGCACGAGCTGGGCGATGAGGTGCGACTTGTCTTCGGGCGTCAGGTGGTGGTCCATCGCCCGCGTCGCCAGTACTACCTGATCCGCAACGCCCTGCTGCTGGCGCGCCGGCGCAGCCTGCCGCGCCACTGGCGCCTGCACCTGCTGGGCCGCGCGTTGCGCCAGTTCGTCGGCCACACGCTGCTGTGTGCGCCGCGCGACGCGCGGTTGCGCTGGATGCTGCGAGGCGCGATCGACGGAATGCTGGGCCGTCACGGCCGCAGCGAAGTAGACCGGCCGCGCGTCGATGGGGTACCACCGGCGCCCGTGCAGCAAACGCTTAGATGAGCAGAACGTTGGCTAGGGTCAAGCCCGGCTCGCGACCACTGCGGTCCTTCACCGAGCGCAGGCCAGCGGCCGATCCGAGCGGTCTGCGGCTCTCCTTGGTCGACCGGACGTTGCAGTTCCGGGCGGCGCGATCGTTGCCTCGGTCGGGTCACGCATGAAAGTCGCTGATGCACCGCGCGTCGAGGTGTCGGTCGCGCTCGCGGCGTACAACGGGACACGCTGGCTCGGTGCGCAAGTCGAATCAGTCCTAAGTCAGTTGAATCCCCAAGATGAGATCGTCGCCGTGGACGATGGCTCGACTGACGGTACCGCAGCGCTGCTGCTCGGCCGCAATGACCCGCGAATTCGACTGCTGCGCAACGAGGGCAATCGCGGCGTGCGGGCGAGTTTCGAACTTGCCTTGGCAGCGTGTCGTGGGCAGTTCATATTCTTGTGCGACCACGACGACATCTGGCTGCCCGGCAAGCGCGATGCACTGGTCGCGCAGTTGCGGGCTGGCGCGCTGCTGGCGTTGTGCGATGCCAGCATGATCGATGCCGACGGGCGACAGATTGCTCCGTCATTCATGGCCAGCCGCGGAGGCTTCCGCGGCAGTGTCGCCTCGACGCTCTTGAAGAGCCGCTATCTTGGCTGTGCAATGGCGTTTCGTCGCGAGCTGCTGACTGATGTCCTGCCAATTCCTACGGGTGTGCCGATGCACGACATGTGGATTGGTGCGCTGGCCAGCCTGCGCGGTCGGGTCGCATATGTAGATCGGCCACTGATGAAGTACCGACGTCACGGCGGCAATGCCTCGCCGCATCGGCGTGCCGGGCTCGCACAGTTACTGGCCTGGCGCTGGGGGCTGCTGCGAGCAGTGGTCGCGCGTCTGGTGTTAAGTCGGCACAGCGACCTGGATCTGAGTTGCGAAAACCTGGCGCAACCACCCCCGTCGTAAGTCGCGTACAGGCCTTCGCAACGAGCGCTCACTCGGTTTCGGCGCCAACCGCAGACGAGTCTTTCGGTGTTGCGGCGACACCGCGGGTTCGCGGTGCTCAACCCTGATCTGCGGTTGTCCGATGATCCCTTTCAGGACCTCATTGAATCGTCGGTCCCATCCGACAGCCATCTTGCGCCGTGCTATTCCAACTGGACGGCTCAAGTGCTGACTCACAGCGGGCGCTGTCGACGCTGCTGAGTCTGCTCCCGCGCGCGCTCGGTGATCACCGGTCCGACGGCCGATGATGTCGATCTGCTTGGCGGCATGATCTTGGACGAATGCTTCCGCTCGTGCTGTGAAGCTGCAGATCTCTTGAGCCAGCGCATCAACCCGCGTGTAAGCGTGCTCGTAGCAGCGACGTGTGACCAGAGCAATGAGTGGCCGTGGTCATTGCAGTCCCAGTCGCTCGGTCTGGGCGCCGTTTGGCTGTTTGCCACTGCGCTTTGCAATCGGCATGATCGCGCTCTAGTCAAACCCCGAGGCTTTCTGGAGTCAATGCGGTGACTGCTGACCTTGTTCCGACCATTCTTTCCGGTGGTGCCGGCACCCGCCTGTGGCCGGTGTCGCGCGAAGCGCTGCCCAAGCCTTTCATGAAGATGCCGGATGGTCGCACGCTGCTGCGCAAGACCTACGACCGCGCGGCGGTCCTGCCGGGCGCGGGTCCGGCGTGGATCGTCACCAACCGCGACTACTACTTCCTGTCGCGCGATGAACTGGCTGACGCTCGGTCCGGCGACCGGACGCGCTTCCTGCTGGAACCAACTGGCCGCAATACCGCCCCGGCAATTCTCCTCGCGGCGCTGGCAGTGGCCGACGCGCACGGCGACGACGCCTGCCTGCTGGTGCTGCCGGCGGATCACCTGATCGACAACGAGCCTGCCTTTGCCGCCTGCGTGGCGCAGGCGCAGGTGCTGGCCGCCAACGGCTGGCTGACGACTTTCGGCATTACGGCGAAGACGCCGGCAACCGGCTACGGCTACATCCGTGGCGGCGACGCCATCGACGGCGGCGGCCGCGCCGTGCGCCAGTTCGTCGAAAAGCCCGACCTCGCCCGCGCGCAGCAGTACGTCGAGGACGGCAACTACCTGTGGAACTCGGGCATGTTCTGCTTTCGCGCCAAGGACATGCTGCAGGCGTTCGAGTCGCTCAAGCCGGCGCTTTATCAGGCAGGCGTGGCCTGCTGGGAGGCCTCCCGCGCCAAGGCGGTCGGTGGGGACAGCATCGAACTGGTGCGGGAGTCGTTCGATGCGTGCGAGAGCATCTCGATCGACTACGCGATCTTCGAGCGGGCGCCGCGCGTGGCCGTGGTGCCTGGCGACCTTGGCTGGAGCGATGTGGGCGCCTGGAACGAGATTGCCGGCCAGTATGCCGGCGATGCGCAGGGCAATCGGGCTGCCTCGGAAGCCATCTTCGTCGACAGCACCGGATGCTTCGTGCACTCGCATGATCGCCTGGTGGCCACGCTCGGGCTGCAGGACGTCTATGTCGTGGATACGCCTGACGCGCTGCTGGTGCTCGACAAGAACCGCGCGCAGGACGTGAAGAAGATCGTCGAGCAGGTGCGCGCGCGCGGCGGTGACAAGCACACCTATCACGTCACCGTATCCCGGCCCTGGGGCACCTACACGTTGCTGCAGGAGGCGCCCGGCTTCAAGATCAAGCGCATCGAAGTCAAGGCGGGCCGCGCACTGTCACTGCAGATGCACTATCACCGCAGCGAACACTGGATCGTGGTGAGCGGTACCGCCAAGGTGGTCAACGGCGAGCAGGAGTTCCTGGTGCGCACCAATGAGTCGACCTACATTCCGGCCGGGACCCGCCATCGGCTGGAGAACCCCGGCAAGATGCCGCTCGTGATGATCGAGGTGCAAAGCGGCAGCTACCTCGGCGAGGACGACATCGTGCGGTTCCAGGACCTCTACGGGCGGGTCGCTGGCTGAAGCGCGACCGTGCGGCTGCGATGCCGGTGAAATCGCGGATGGCCTGGCTGTCGTAGACGGCGTCTTCGATGCCTTAGTCGGACAGGCCCAGGCACTGCTGCACGACGATCTTGCGCAGGATGCGGTCGAGCCCGATGGGCGGGCGGCCGCGGCCTTCGCCCTTCGGATAGTGCGGCTCGACGAAGCGCGGCGCGTCGCGCGCTACGTCGGCGAGTAAACCAACGTGTTTCTAAGAAACCCACAACGTGGAAGGGTCCCGCGTACCAATCACTCTGTCCGACAAAGCCGGCAGGTCCGGTCGGACGCGCATGGTCGCTAAGCTACTGGGATGCTGAGTTCTGCTCTGCGCCGGAATACGGCGGCCAACGCGCTTGGTCAGGCGGCGGCGATCCTGATTCAACTGGCCATGGTGCCGGTGTACTTGCGCTGGATGGGGCTTGAAGCCTACGGTGTGCTTGGCCTCTTCATCACTCTGCAGGCGGCCGTGCTGGTACTGGACGTGGGCATGTCCAGTACCGTCAATCGCGAGCTCGCGCGCAGCACTGACGATGCGTCGCGGGAGCGTGCGGCGCGCGTTGTCCGTTCGTTCGAGTGGGTGGTGTGGAGCGCGGCTCTGGCGCTGGTGCTGCTTGGCGCGGCACTCGCGCCCGGGGTGGCCACCCATTGGCTGAACCCTCAGCAGTTGTCCGGTCGTGAGGTGACCATGGGACTGCTCCTGCTGGTCGCTACGGCAGCGGCGATGTGGCCAACGGCGCTGTACGGAGGCGTGCTGGCCGGCCTGCAGCGCCAAGTGCTGCTCAACGTGGTGAACACGGTGTTCCTCGCCTTGCGCGCAGTGGGGGTGCTGCTGCCGCTCGCGCTCGCCGAAGCCACCCTGCCAGTGTTCTTCGGCTGGCAGCTTGCGTTGACTCTATTGCATGCGGTGGTGCTCGCTGTTCTTTGTTGGGCGCGGCTGCCGGCAGTTCCGGTCGGATTCGACCCAGGTGCGGTGAGGTCGGTCCTGGGTTTTGCGGGTGCGGTTGCCGGCATCGGACTGCTGTCCTTCATCGTCGTGCAGGCCGACCGCATTATCCTGTCGCGGATGCTCCCGCTCGACGCGCTAGGGCGGTATGCAGTCGCCGCCGCCGCCGCCGCGGCGCTTCACCGGATCATGATGCCGCTGATGTCGGCCACGTATCCGCGCTTTTCGGAGTTGCACGGGTCCGCTGCTCTGAACGACCTACGCACGCTGTACCGCCGCAGCGTGCAGTTGGCGACCGCGCTCGTCGTGCCGGCGTCACTGCTGCTTGCAGCCTACGCCGGAGACGTGTTGCGGTTGTGGACGGGGGATCGGGCCTTGGCAGTCGCAGCCGCGCCACTGCTATCGCTCTTGGCACTAGGCTTTGGCCTCAATGCGCTGACCGCGCAGCCACTGGCGTTGCTGCTGGCGCACGGACGTCCGGACATCAATCTGCGACTGCTGCTGGTCGGCACCATATCGCTGCTGCCGTGCATGCTGTGGGCGGCATCCGTGTGGGGTGCGGTGGGCGCGGCCGCAGCCTGGCTGATCTACAACATGTTCCACTTGGCCGGCATGGTGGCGCTGGTCCCGACGATGGAAGGCGCATCGCATGCGCGCACATGGTGGTCGGATACTTGGCCGCCCGCCGCTGCAGCCTTGGCGGTGGTGTTACTGATGCGGCTGGGCGTGCCCGTGCTCCCTGAAGGTGCAGCAGGGCTGCTGGTCCTGCTGTCAATGGCGCTCGCCACGCTGGGAGCGGCCGCCCTGACGGTGCCGTTTGCGCGCAACCAGGTCCGGGGCTTGATGCGTCGGCTCAGTGGACGCTGAGGGGTTTGTCGAGCCATCAGCGCAGGACTTTGCGACAATCGCGACAGTGGACTACCGTCATGCGATCTTTGTGGCGGGCTTCTCCAACTTTTCACCGAGCCGCGATGTCTGGACAACGCCACACCTACGACTACGCCGTTGATACCGAAGCCGACACAGCTGGCGCCCACGTACTCAAACTCGTTGGTGACGCGCGGCGCGTGCTTGAGATCGGCGCCGGTCCGGGTTCGATCACCCGAGAACTGGCGCGCGGCGGCGGGCGCGAACTCGCGGCCGTCGAACTTGACCCGACAGCTATCGAAAAGCTGAAGTCGATCGTGCCGCACGTTTATCCGGCCGACCTCAACGATCCGCAGTGGCAGCAGGTGCTGCAACCCGATGCACGGTTCGATGCCGTCGTTTCAGCCGACGTCCTCGAGCATCTGTTGCGGCCCTGGGACGTGCTGGCCGGCTTGAAGGCTTTGCTCGCCCCCGGAGGGCACGTCGTCGTGTCGCTCCCCCATGTCGGGCACCATGGCGTGGTTGCCTGCCTGCTGGACGAGGATTTTGAGTATCGTGACTGGGGCTTGCTCGACCGCACGCACATCCGCTTCTTCGGACTGAAGAACGTCCAGACCCTGTTTGATGCTGCAGGCTTCAGGGTGGTCGATGTGGAAGTCGTGGTGCGTCCGCCTGAGCGGAGCGAGTTCGCCCGGCGCTGGAGCCGGCTGCCTCCAGCTACCCGCGCCGCGATTGAAGCCGCCAATCCGTTCGGCTGCGTGTACCAAGTAATCGTCAAGGCTGGGCTGCCATCGTCGGAGCCCTCCATTGCGCTACTCGATCGCGTGCGAGACCGGATCGGTGAGCGAGCGCAGCAGCGCGGGCCGCTGCGGGTCGCGCTGAAGGAGTGGTTGCGCGGGAGAGCGCGCGCCATGCTGTCCGACCGTGCGCTGCGTCAGATACGCTTCTGGGCCAACCGCCTCGGACTGCGAACTTGACGCCGACGCTAACTTAGTGGGCTCGCGCTCCCCTGTGCTGTGGCCACCGACGACCTTCGCTTCATTGCATTTTTCCTGACTCAGTTCCATCCGACGCCCGAGAACAGCGCGTGGTGGGGTGAGGGCTTTACCGAGTGGACGAGCACCACGAGGGCGAGACCGCTGTTCGAAGGGCATTACCAGCCGCACTTGCCGGCCGACCTGGGCTTTTACGACTTGCGGCTGCGCACCAGTCGACGACAGCAGATCGCCATGGCGCGGCGTCACGGCATTGACGGATTCTGCTACCACTACTACTGGTTTAGTGGGCGGCGCCTGCTGCACGAGCCGTTGTTCGACATGCTCGCCGACTCGGCGAGTGACATGCCGTTTTGCCTCAACTGGGCTAATGAAAGCTGGAGCAGGCGCTGGAACGCGGCAGAACATGAAGTCCTGCTTGAGCAGCGCTACCTGCCTGGTGACGATGTGCGCTTCATTGAAGACGCCGCGCCGTTCCTGCGCGATCCGCGCTACCTCCGCATTGACGGCGCCCCGTTACTGCTGGTGTACCGACCGCAGCAGATGCCCGACTGTGCCGGCTGGCTGTGCACCTGGCGCGATTACGCGCGGGACCATGGGCTTGGCGAACTGCACTTGTCGGCGGTGATGACGCATGGCAACCAGGATTACCGCAGCCTCGGGTTCGACAGTGGGGTCGAGTTTCCACCTCACAACATGCAGGTGCCCAACGTCAACCGGTCGCTTTCGTTCCGCGCGCCGTTCACCGGAAACGTGCTGCAGTACGCCGACGTGGCGCAGCACTATCTGGCGCGCGATTATCGAACCGACACGGTATTCCGCACGGTTGTGCCGTCGTGGGATAACAGCGCGCGTACCGGTGCGCGTGCAACGGTGCTGCTCAATGGCACGCCGGCCAACTACGAGTCGTGGCTGCACCGGGCAGTCGAGCGCACGCGCGCCGAGCGCGAGCCTGAGCAGCGGCTAGTGTTCATCAATGCTTGGAATGAATGGGCCGAAGGTTGCCACCTTGAACCTGACCAGCGTCACGGACACGGCTTCCTGCACGCCACCGATCGGGTCCGCCGCGGTCGCAGCGAGGCGTTAGGTTTCGGCGCGAACCTGCCCGCAGAGACGGCACCGCCGACCCTGGGGCAGGACCTCGCGTCCGTGCTGCGCACGCATTCGGCGTATCGAGTCGGCGCCCTGCGTATGTGGTTGAACCGCCAGCCGCGGCTGAAGGCCGCAGTGGCCCGGCTCATCGGCCGGGGCGATCAGGCATGACCGGCACCTCGGGTATAACGGCGTCGGTTGTCAGCCACGGCCAGCGCGAGTTGCTGTCCCGCTTGCTTACCGACCTTGCCGCGGCCGGGGCACCCGACTTGCGGCGTCTCGTGATCACGCTGAACGTCGATGAGCCGATTCCTGTGCTTCCGGCGCTACCGGGCTGCGATGTGCGCGTGCTGCGCAATGAACGGCCGCTAGGCTTCGGCACCAATCAGAACCAGGCGTTCGAGCTGTGCGAGACCGACTGGTTCGCGGTGCTCAATCCGGATCTACGCTGGTCTGCCGATCCGTTCGGCCGCCTGCTCGCTCAGGCGCAGCCCGGGGACGTACTGCTGGCGCCGCGCATCCTTGAAGCGGACGGACATGCGGCCGATGCGCGCCGGCGCCTGTTGACACCGTGGCAACTGATGCTGCGCGCGGCCGGTCACCGGGAACCCGTGGCAGCACCCGACATCGACTGGCTGGCCGGCATGTGCATGCTAGTCCGCCACGCAGCGTTTCGCGCCGTCGGCGGGTTTGATCCGCGGTTCTTCATGTACTGCGAAGATGCCGATCTGAGCCTGCGGTTGCAACTCGCCGGCGGCCGGTTGCGGTTCGTGGACGACGTGGTCGTCACGCATGCGGCGCAGCGCGACAGCCATCGATCGGCCGTCCACTTGCGATGGCATCTGACTAGCCTGCTGAAGCACTGGCTGTCGAGGTCTTACTGGCGCTATCTGCTGCGCCGTGAGCGACTCCGCGCCGAGCGTCAGTCCACCAGGCCCGCTTTGCGTCCGTAGGCCAGGTTGGCGGCAAGAAAGCCCTCTTTCGAGCCACAGTCGAAGCGCGTGCCGGCAAAGCGCCGGGCGATCACTTCGCCCGCCTGCACCCGACGCGCGATCGCATCGGTCAGCTGGATCTCGCCGCCACGGCCGCGCTCGGTGCGGATCAACTCGTCAAAGATCTCCGGCCGCAGCACGTAGCGGCCGACCACGGCGAGGGTCGAGGGCGCCTCCTCGGGCTTGGGCTTCTCCACCATGCCGGTGACCCGTTCCTCCAGCGCGTTGAGCACGTTGGTGGCAACGATGCCGTACTTGCTCGTGTCGGCGAGCGGAACGTTTTCGACCGCAAGAACCGACGTGCCGTGTTCTTCATACGTCTGCACCAGTTGCGCAGTCACGCCGGGGTTCGCGTCGATGAGATCGTCAGCGAGGATCACAGCAAACGGCTCATCGCCAACGACCGGCTGCGCGCACAGGACGGCGTGGCCCAGTCCTAGTGGCTCGGGCTGGCGAACGTAGACGAAGTTGACGCCTTTCGGCGTGGCCGACATCAGTGCGGCAAGCAAGTCGAGCTTGCGGCTGGCGTCCAACTGCTGCTCCAACTCCGGTGCGCGATCGAAGTGATCTTCGATCGAGCGCTTGTTGCGACCCGTCACGAAAATCATCTGCTCGATGCCGGCGGCGGCCGCCTCCTCGACCGCGTACTGGATCAGCGGCTTGTCCACGATGGGAAGCATCTCCTTTGGCATCGCCTTGGTCGCAGGAAGAAACCGGGTGCCGAGACCGCCCACCGGGAAGACCGCCTTGCGTACACGCTGCCGACTCATTTGACTCTCGATCGTGTTGTTCTGGTTCACCGACGGCCGAAGCGCTCGGGCCGAATGCGCAGCGCTTAACGTGCGGTCCTTGACCGACTCGATCGGGCCGACCCCGCTGCTAGACTGATTCTGCCACTTGTCCATGCGGCGATTTGTGTATGCGCCGACCTGGCGCCGATGGTTCTCCGCCTGCGGCGCTGTGACCGGTGTCAAGCCGCTGCTGCCTGTGCCTAGCCTTCCGCACCCTTTCCGCATAACGAGCCACCATGACTGCCCACGCCGCGTCGACCATCGATCCTGCCCTGTTCAAGGCCTATGACATCCGCGGTGTCGTCGATCGGAACCTGACCACCGAGGCAGTGCGTGCGATTGGCGCGGCCCTCGGCTCACAGGCGGTCGACCAGGGCATGGCGTCGATCGTCGTCGGGCGCGATGGCCGCTTGTCCGGGCCCAAGTTGCGCGACGCGCTGAGCGACGGCATCCGGTCCACCGGCACGCATGTGATCGACATCGGCATGGTCGCCACGCCGATGCTGTACTTCGCGACCTATCACCTCGGCACGCAGTCGGGCGTCGAGATCACCGGCAGCCACAACCCGCCGGAGTACAACGGCCTGAAGATGGTGCTTGCCGGCGATGCCATGTACGGCGACGGACTGCAGGCGCTGCGCGAACGGATCGCGCGCAATGATCTGGTCCGGGCTGCTGTGCCGGGGCGCCTGGAAACCGCCGACGTGTCGCAGGCTTACCTGCAGCGCATCACCGGCGACGTCAAGCTCGCGCGGCCGATGAAGATCGCGATCGACTGCGGCAATGGCGTGGCGGGCGCCATGGCGCCAACGCTGTTCCGCGCGCTTGGTTGCGAGGTGATCGAGCTGTTCTGCGAAGTCGATGGCACCTTCCCCAATCACCACCCCGACCCCGCGCACCCCGAAAACCTGCAGGACCTGATCGAGTGTCTGCGCAAAACCGATGCCGAACTGGGCATTGCCTTCGACGGCGATGGTGACCGGCTGGGTGTGGTGACCAAGGACGGCCAGATCATCTATCCCGACCGCCAACTGATGCTGTTCGCGCGCGGCGTGCTGGCCGAGGTGCCGGGCGCGCAGATCATTTTCGACGTCAAGTGCTCGCGGCACGTGGCCGCACAGATCCGCGCGCATGGCGGCCAGCCACTGATGTGGCGCACCGGACACTCGCTGATCAAGGCCAAGCTCAAGGAGACCGGCGCGCCACTGGCTGGCGAGATGAGCGGCCACATCTTCTTCAAGCACCGCTGGTACGGCTTCGACGACGGCTTGTATGCGGGTGCCCGGTTGCTGGAGTTGCTCAGCCGTGAAAGCGACCCGTCGGCGGTGCTCAATGCGCTGCCCAATGCCTCGAGTACGCCTGAGCTGCAGTTGAAGACGGCCGAGGGAGAAAACTTTGCCCTGGTGGAGCGCCTCAAGCGGGAGGCGAAGTTCACCGACGCACGTGAGGTGATCACCATCGACGGCGTACGGGTGGAGTATGCGGATGGCTTCGGCCTGGCGCGGCCATCGAACACGACGCCGATCGTGGTGTTGCGGTTCGAGGCGGACAACGACGCCGCCCTGGCACGCATCCAGGCGGACTTCAAGCGCGCGTTGCTTGCCGTGAAACCGGACGCGAAGCTGCCGTTCTAGGCAACGGAGCCGCGCCCGCGGCGCGCATTCGGGTTGATCCGCATCCGGTGCATGCGTGTGCAGGCGCGATGTTGCCTGTTTCACTGCGGGCCGACGCCTAGAATCGCGGCCGAGCATTTACTCATGAGCGGCCCGCGCATCCTCATCGTCAAGACCTCCTCGATGGGCGATATCGTCCATGCGCTGCCGCTGGTGTCCGATCTCGCTGCGCGCCTGCCCGGTGCGCGCATCGAATGGGTGGCCGAGGAGGGCTTCAGCGCGATCCCTCGTCTGCACCCGGCGGTGACCTGCGTGATCCCGGTGGCGCTGCGTCGCTGGCGCAAGCGCCTGCTTGCCGCCAGCACGTGGCGGGAGATCCGCGAGACGCGGCATCAGATGCACGAGGTGCCGTACGACCGCATCATCGATTGCCAGGGGCTGCTCAAGAGCGCCTGGGTGGCGCGCTGGGCACGCGGTCCCCGTACCGGCCCAGATAGAGACTCCGCGCGCGAAAAGCTGGCCGCCTGGTTCTACGACCACGCGGTAAACGTACCGCCGACGCTGCATGCGATCGAACGCAATCGGCGCTTCGGCGCGGCGGCGTTCGCGTATCCGATAGATACGCCGCCGCGCTTCAATCTGCGGGTGCCGCGCGTGCCGCCCGACCTGGTGCCGGCCGGCAAGCCGTTCGCCGTGCTGCTCACCAATGCGAGTCGGCCGACCAAGCTGTGGTCGGATGAGCGCTGGCGTTCGGTCGAGGCCTGGCTGGCCGGACAGGGGCTGACGTCACTGCTGCCCTGGGGCTCGATGACCGAGCGGGCGGCCTGCCAGAAACGCGCTTCCATGATGCGTTCCGCCGTGCTGCTGCCACGCGTGTCGCTCGATGCTGCCGCCGCCGTGCTCGCTGGCGCCACCGTCGTCATCGGGCTCGACACTGGGCTGTCGCATCTGTCGGCCGCGGTCGGCACGCCGACCGTGGCGGTCTACTGCGACTACGACCCGGCGCTCGTTGGTCTGGTTGGCGACGCGCCCTGCGTCAGCCTCGGCGGCGTCGACCAGCAGCCGCTCGCCAATGCGGTGATCGCTGCCGCGGCGCAGGTCATGCGCCGATGAGCCGCGCCCGACTGCTGTACACGGTGGCGTGGTTCCTCGCGCTGCCGCTGGTGGCGCTGTACCTGTTGTGGCGAAGTCTGCGGCAAAGGGAATATCGCGATCATTGGGCCGAGCGCTTCGCGGGCCGGGGCGAGCTGCCGGTCACCGGCGGGCCCGTCGTCTGGGTGCATGCCGTATCCGTCGGCGAGACGCGTGCCGCCGAACCGCTGATCGACGCACTCGCCGCAGCTCGCCCGGACCTGCAGTTCGTTCTGACCCACATGACGCCTACCGGTCGCGCCGTGGGTACTGCGCTCGCGGCCCGCTGGTCAAGCCGACTGGTGCAGCGCTACCTGCCGTATGAGCTGCCGTTCGCGCTGGCGCGCTTCCTGCGCGCGGTGCGGCCGTCGGTGTGCCTGATCATGGAGACCGAGGTGTGGCCCAACCTGCTGGCGGCCACGCGGGATGCCAAGGTGCCGGTGGTGTTGGTCAATGCCCGGCTGTCGGCCAAGTCGCTGGCGCGCGCCGAGCGCCTGCCGACGCTGATGCGCGAGGCCGCGACCGGGTTCTCAGCCGTGCTGGCACAGTCGGCGGCGGATGCCACCCGCATCCGCACGCTGTACGACGGCGACATCGAGGTCGTGGGCAACCTGAAGTTCGACCTGCTGCCTGCTGAAGATCTGGTCGCGCGCGGCCGCGCGCTGCGGGCCGCGTGGGGCGAGCGGCCGGTGTGGCTGTTTTCAAGCAGCCGCGATGGCGAGGAGGCGCTGTTGCTGGATGCGCTGGCGCCCCTGTCTGCGGCACCCGATGTGCGCGCAACCCCGGTGGTCATCATCGTGCCGCGTCATCCGCAGCGTTTCGACGAAGTGGCCGCGCTGATCGAGCGGCGCGGCTACACCTGCCTGCGGCGCAGCCGGGCAGCGTGGCCGCCGCAACCTGCGCCCAAGTGCATGTTGCTCGGCGACACGATGGGCGAGATGACGCTGTACAACGCCGCGGCGGATGTGGCCCTGATCGGCGGCAGCCTGCTGCCGTTCGGCGCGCAAAACCTGATCGAAGCCTGCGCGGTCGGCACCCCGGTCGTGTTCGGGCCGAGCGTGTTCAACTTTTCCCAGGCCGCCGCAGATGCGGTGGCCGCCGGGGCCGCGCTGCAGGTCACCGATGCAACCGCGGCAGTAACGTCGATGTCCGCACTCAGCGCAGATCCGGCGCGACTGGCGCAGATGCGCGAAGCGGCGGTGGCATTCGCGCGTGCGCATCGCGGCGCGACCGCGCTCACCGTGCAGCGCGTGCTTAGATGTGTCAGCGACGGCGGCGACTAGCCGGCGCCTGCGGCCGGCGCGCAGGCAAAAGGCCAGTCGAATCCTTCAGCGGCCGAGCAGCGTGTTGAGCGCCTGGATGTCCCGCTCGTCGAGCGAGGCGACCGAAGACTCCAGTCTCAGCCCGTTCACCAGAAAGTCGTAGCGCGCCTTCTTCAGATCGCGCTGCGTGGCGAACAGCTGGGTGGTGGCGTTGAGCACGTCGAGGTTGATCCGCACGCCCACCTGGTAGCCGAGCCGGGTGGACTCGAGCTGGCTGCGCGCGGAGACCTCTGCTGATTCAAGTGCGCGGACCTGCGCCAGGCCGAAATCGACACCGGTGTAGGCCTGCTTTGCGGACTGGTTGGCCGTGCGACGGGCGGCTTCGAGGTCCTGCTGCGTGCGGTCTTCAAGCGCCAGCGATTCGCGCACCTGGCTCTGCGTCAGGCCGCCGCTGTAGATCGGTACGTTCAGCTGCAATCCAACGGTGGCGTTGCGCGTGGTGTTCGAGGTGGTGGTGTTGACGCTACCGTTGCCGCGGTTCTGGCTGAGCGAGGCCACGAGATCGAGCGTGGGCATGTGGCCATTGCGTGCCAGCTTCGTGCTGAGGCGGGCAATCTCGGTTGCATAGCGCGCCGCGACGACGCTGAAACTGTTTTCCTCGGCCTGGCGGGCCCAGGTCTCCACATCCAACGGTTGCGGCGGCGCCAGCGCGGGCTTCTCGGCCAGTGGCACCAGCGGGCCGGGCTCACGACCGATGATCGAACGCAGCGCGTTCTGCCGCACGATCAGGGTGCCGCGTGCCACCTGCTCCTGGGCGAAGATCTGATCGAAGCGTGCCTGCGCCTCATGGGTGTCGACGATCGTCTTGGTGCCGACCTCGAACTCGCGTCGTGCCTGCGCCAATTGCTCCGACACGGCCTTCTTGCTGGCTTCGATCGCGGTGACGTCGTCCTGCGCCGCAAGGACGTCGAAGTAGGCCTGCGACACGCGCAACACCAGGTCCTGCTGCGCCTGGGCAAACTGAGCGTCGGCGGTCTGCGCCTGCAACTTGGCCTGGTCGAACGTGTTCCAGGACTGCGGCCGGTACAGCGGCACGTTGGCCTGGATCGACGGTCCCCAGCTGTTGAAGCTGCGCGAAAAGTCCGGTGTCTTGGAGTCGAAACTGGTTTCGTTGTAGCCCAGACCGGCATTCACGTTGGGCAGAAGCCGCGCCCGCGCCTGCGGCACCCGCTCCTGCGTGGCGTCTCGCGCAAAGCGCGCCGAGGCAAACACCGGGTCATTGGCGAGCGCCAGGCGATAGATCGCCAGCAGGTCGTTGCGCTGTGCCACGGGCGCGGGCGCCGCGGCCGGTGCCTGCGCGAGGGCCGTGTTGGTCGCGACATGGGTGGCCAGCAGGGCTGCAGCGACTGCCAGGGCGAGCGTGGAGAGTGAGTTCCGCATTTTTGATGTTCCCGGCCTGAGTCGGCACGTTTGTGGATTTTTTGCTGGATACCGGCGCCTTCGCCCCGGGTTGAACACGTTCAGTAAGTCGGCATCGCGCGATCGATCTGGCGCGCCCAGGCATCGACACCGCCCGAGAGGTTGAACACATCGCCAAAGCCCTGACGGTTCAGAAACATGGCCACGTGCGCGCTGCGGCCGCCGTGATGGCAGATGCACACGATCGGCTGTGACTGATCCAGGGCGTCCAGGCCCTGCGGCACCTCGCGCATCGGCATCAGCTGCGAGCCTTCGATCTGGCAGATCTGTTGCTCCCAGGGCTCGCGCACGTCGAGCAGCAGCGGGCGCTGCCGCTGGGCGTCGGCCAGCCAGTGCGCCAACTCGGCCACGGAGAGACTCTTCATCCGGTCAGAACTGGAAAGTCGAAGGCCGCCACGCATTGCGCAGCGGGGCGATGTCGGTCTCGAACATGCGCAGCGTGTCATAGCCGCTGTCGGACACGCGCGTGATGATCTGCGCGCTCATGACCGGTGCCTCGCCCACGATCACCGCCAGTCGACCACCTACCTTCAACTGCCCCAGCAGCCGATCCGGCAGTGCAGGAAGCGAGCCGGAAAACATGATGACGTCGTAGGGCGCGCGCGCGGGCCAGCCGCGGGCGCCATCGCCCAATTCGATGCGCACGCTGCCGATGCCGGCACGCGCGATGTTGGCCGTGGCGAACCGACGCAGCCGCTCGTCGATCTCGATGGACAAGACGTGCTGGGCTTTGTGGGCCAGCAGCGCCGCCATGTAGCCCGACCCGGTGCCGACTTCGAGCACGTGCTCGTGCGGCTTGATGCCCAATTCCTGCAGGAAGCGCGCTTCGAGCTTGGGCGCGAACATTTTCTCGCCGGTATCCGCGCCGTCGATCTTCAGCGGGATTTCCATGTCGATGAAGGCAAGCGCCCGGTACTCGGGCGGGACGAACTCCTCGCGGCGAACCAGCGGCAGCAGATCGAGCACGCTCTGGTCAAGCACGTCCCACGGCCGAATCTGCTGCTCGATCATGTTGAAGCGCGCCTGCTCGATATCGAGTCCGGCCACGGCTGCGTTCATTGCTTGTCCTGGAAAAAGCCCGCGATCACGGGCAAGGGCAGTTGAGTGGGGCATCGAAGAGGGCATCGAGGTGCCAATGACCCGAAAGTCTAGCAACGCGGTCGGCCGCGCCTGCGCGATTCACGCCTCGATTCGCGCACTTCATCGCTTGTGTGACTTCCTGCCGCTGGCGGATTGGCGTGAGGGCGACGCCTGCGGCGGGCGCAGCGAAGCCAAGTGTGCATCGACCATCGTGGCCAGATACTGTTGCGGGTCGATCGCCTGCGCGCTGCACGGACCGAATGAGTGCTTCCACAGTGACAGCATCACCAACGGTGCGGTCATCACCCGCACATACATCGGCGTCTGAACCGGGCGAAACTCGCCGCGCTCAATGCCGCGATCGATCACCTGACCCAGCAGCGCGTGCCAGGGCTCGATCACCTCGTCCAGGAAGAACCGTGCGATCTCCGGGAAGTTTCCGCTCTCGGCCATCATCAGCTTGCTGATGCCGCCCGCCTGGGTGTTGCCGAACTCCGCCCACCAGGTGTCGACCAACTGCCGCAGCAACGCCTCGCTGCTGCCGGTGGCCACCGCGGCCTGCTCGGCGCTGTTGCGGATCAGCGTGACGACACTCTCCCGCACCACCGCCTTGAACAACTCCTCCTTGTTGGCGAAATACAGGTACAGGGTGCCCTTGGAGACTTGAGCGCGCGCCGCCACGTCATCCAGGCGCGTGCCGGCGTAACCCTTGTCGACGAACAGATCCAGCGCTGCCGCAAGCAGTTCGGCCGGTCGCGCTTCTTTACGCCGTTCCCAGCGGGGGGGCATTGCAGTGCGGGCGGTGGCGGACATGCGCAGGCGGGCGAGAATTAACTGACTGATGAGTCAGCAATGTAGGCGGTCGCCGATGATGGGGTCAAGCACCGGGGCAAATCCGGCCATTCGGTCACAGATGCGGTTCCTATGATGAATAAGCCGTTTTCCGACAGGCGTGGATTGGTCGACAATTGAAGATTCCCGCGGGCTGAGGTCAAGCGCCGGGGAATTGCCTCGGTTCAACCCGCCTGATCGGTGGTGGGGTGCGGCCGATGGCGTAACACCAAAAATCGCGCATACACGTGATATGTTGTTCGTTTCCTCGGCGGCTGCCGAGGCTTTTCGGCCAAGGGGAGAACCCATGTCGTCCCAACTGTCTGGTTTCCTGGGCGCTCGCACCCTAGCGGTTGCATGCGCCGTTCTGGCGGTCGCGCTGCTTTCCGCCTGCGGCACGCGCTTGCCTCCTGCGCCCACCGCCGCGGCAACGCCGGAGTATCGCTACCTGATCGGGCCGCTGGATGCGGTCAATGTGATCGTGTGGCGGAATCCAGAGTTGTCGATTGCTGCGCCGGTGCGACCCGATGGCCGGATTTCGGTGCCGCTGGTCGAGGACATCCAGGCGCTCGGGCGCAATCCGACTGATCTCGCACGAGACGTCGAAAAGGCTTTGAGCAAGTTCATTCGCGATCCGGTTGTGACGGTGATGGTGACCGCTTTCAACGGGCCGTACAGCGAACAGATCCGCGTCATCGGCGAGGCGGCGCGTCCGCAGTCGGTGCCCTACCGTCAGAACATGACGCTGCTCGATGTCATGGTCCTGGTGGGCGGTCTGACGGACTTTGCCGACGGCAACGGCGCCGTGCTGGTTCGTGGCACGGAGGCTGGCAAGCAGTACAGCGTGCGCCTGCGGGATCTGATCAAGCGTGGCGACATCGCGGCGAACGTGGACGTGAAGCCGGGCGACATCCTGATCATTCCGCAGAGCTGGTTCTAACCAGTCCGGCGGCTGTTGAGGGGCAGTACATGGACGACATCATTCGGCAGGCGCTCGACATCCTGCGCGGGATGTGGCATCGCCGTTGGATCGGCGTGGCAGCGGCGTGGGCCACAGCCATCATCGGCGCGGTTGTGTTGGCGAAAATTCCGGACCGTTTCGAAGCCAGTGCGCGTGTCTACGTCGATACCTCGTCCATTCTTGCGCCTTTGTTGGCTGGACTCACCGTACAGCCCGACATTGATCAGCAGGTCGGCATGCTGGCCCGCACGCTCCTCACTCGCCCCAACATTGAAAAGCTCGTTCGCGGTGCCGATCTGGACGCGGGGATCGCCTCGCCGGCCGCGAAGGATCAGCTCGTCGACAAAATCATGAAGCAGCTTCGCTTGAGCGCGGCCGGGCGTGACAACGTCTACAACGTCAGTTTCGCCGACACCGACAAAGAGCACGCTAGTCGAATCGTCCAAGCCTTGGTGTCGATGTTCGTCGAGTCGGGACTTGGCAACAAGCGCCGCGACACCGAGTCGACCCGCAGGTTCATCAACGATCAGATCCGGGCTTATGAAAAGCGTCTGGAAGAGGCTGAGAACCGCCTGAAGGAGTTCCGTCTGAGGAACATGGCGATCACCAGCAGCGCTGCTGGCGGCCAGGATTACGTGACACGGACTGCCGCCGCAGCAGAGGAGCTGAGCAGGGCGCAGGTCGAACTACGGGTGGCCGAACAATCGAGAGACGCACTCAAGCGGGAACTGGCCGGCGAAGAACCGATACTGCTTCCTGATCTGACGCCTTCATTGTCGAGCGCTGCGCTTTCACCCGAACTCGATGCGCGCATCGATACGCAAAAGCGGTTGCTTGATGAGTTATTGCGTCGCTACACCGACGAGCACCCAGATGTCAGCGCGACTCGCAGGATGATCGCCTCACTGGAGGCTCAGAAGCAGCAGGCGGCCGAAGCGCGTCGTCAGGCGCTCGCCGCTGCTCCGCCATCGACTCGAGCGTCTGCAGCGACGAATCCGGTTTTTCAGCAGATCAGGATTTCGTTGACTGAGTCTGAAGCAAACGTCGCCGCCTTGCGCGCGCGCGTCGGAGAACTGCAGGCTCGATTAGACGCCCTTCGCGCCTCGGTCAATCGTGTTCCTCAGGTCGAGGCGGAGCTTTCGCAGTTAAATCGCGACTATGAGGTTGTTCGGCAGAGCTATGAGCAGATGGTCGCTCGCCGCGAGTCGGCGACCTTGACCGGCGAAGTTGACGAGTCTGCAAACCTTGCGGAGTTCCGGATCATCGAGCCGCCACGCGTCAGTGATAAGCCTGTGTTCCCAAACCGGATGGCAATGGTGCCTCTCGTGTTGCTTATGGCGCTTGCCGCCGGAGGAGCGGCAGCCTTCTTGGCTTCCCAGCTGTTCCCGACAATCCACACAACGAGATCGTTGCGGGAAGTCGCACAGCGCCCGGTGCTGGGCAGCCTGTCATTAAGACCGAATGACGCGATGATCAAGCAGCAGCGTCGGTCGATGATCGGATTCAGCAGCTCCGTGGCCGGACTCGTAGGCGCGTACGGCGCTTGGCTGGTTTGGTTGGCCTTGGCGTCGCGCACATGAGGAGCGAGGCTTGAGCCTGATCGAAAGAGCAGCCCGCCGCCTTGATGAACTCCGGCGTGCCGGCATTGAAGTGCCTGCGTCCACGCCGCGTGCGGCGCGCGTTGGGGCCGAGCCGTCGTCGATTGGTACGTCGTCTTCCGTAGTCGACGCAGCGGTTGCAGAAGAGCGGCGCTTGGCCCGTCTCGAGCGCCCGGTGTCTGTTGATACCAGCAGCCCTTTCATCGCTGATTCGCCTGTGCGGCGCTCTCGCGAGGTGACTGTCGACCTTGATCGACTAGCGGCGCAGGGCTATGTGACGCCGGACGCGCCACGAAGCCAACTGGCGGATGAATTCCGGGTTATCAAGAGGCCGCTGCTCAACAATGCGCAAGGCAAGTCGGCAGCGCCGATTCACCGCGCCAACCTGATTATGGTGACGAGCTCGCTCCCCGGCGAGGGAAAGACGTTCACCTCCATCAATCTTGCGTTGTCCATCGCGATGGAAGTCGACACGACCGTTCTTTTGGTGGATGCGGACGTGGCGCGACCGGCCGTGCTCGATCGCATTGGCCTGTCGTCCTCTGCGGGCTTGCTTGATCTTCTGACCCAGCCGGGCCTTGACGTGGCCGACGTGCTGCTCAAGACCAATGTCGATCGATTGTCGATCCTGCCCGCCGGAACTCAACATGCGCGAGCGACGGAGTTGCTGGCCAGTGCCGGCATGAACCGGCTGCTCGATGAACTCGCGACTCGCTACGCAGACCGCATCATCGTGTTCGATGCGCCACCTCTATTGCTTTCCACTGAATCGCGCGCGCTCGCGTCACAGGTCGGACAGGTGCTGATGTTGATCGAGGCGGACCGCACGACCCAGGCGACCGTTAAGTCCGCGCTGGCGACGATTGAGAACTGCCCAGTTGTGATGACCGTGCTCAACAAGACCGACCCGTCCCAGGCTTCCGGCGGTTACTACGGTCAGTACGGTGGCTACGGAACCTGATGAGGCCGATCCTGGCTGCACCGATCCCTATCTGGCTGACCCATGCGGGCGCGGCGCTCGCCGTTGCGCTCTCGTTTGTCGTGCCAGATGTCCGCGCAGCGAACTGGTTCGTGGAGACAGGCGTGCGAGCCGAGATCACAGCGACCGACAACGCCCAGATGCAAAGCAACGCAAGTGGCGATTCGGATGTCATTGTTTCGCTGACGCCAACGCTGGTGATCCGTGGCGAGGGACGCCGATTGCGCATGGCAGGCAGTTTCGGGCTGTCTGCGATCAGCTACGTCAACGGATCCGAGGAAAGCGCACTAGTGCCGACCGGTGCATTGACCGCCAACTTGGAGGCGATTGAGCGCTGGTTCTTCATCGATGCCGGACTGACCGCCACGCGTGGTTTGGTCAATCCGCTGTCGCCGCGGCCAGAGGGCGCCTCAACGCTGAACCGTGCCACAGTCAACACGGCGCGCCTCAGTCCCTACATCGATCGCGCGCTGCCCAACGACATTCGTCTTGTGCTGCGCTCGGACAATGCCTGGACCGAGACGCGGGGCGAGGCAGAGCGGCCGAAGAGTACATATGCCGTCCGCCACTCGTTTCGCCTGTCACGAGAGCCCCAGCCGTTCGGCTGGTTGATCGAAGGCGAACGCCGCGATGAGGCAAGCGAAGGCGCGGTCGACCGTGTGCCGTCCATCGACGTTGCGCGGGCGACTCTGCGCTATGCCTTTGGCGGTCAGATCGCGTTCGGCATACGCGGCGGCTACGAGAAAAGCGAAGCCTTCGCCGAAGGGCAAGCACTGTCGTTTGCCGGCGCGGAAGTGACCTGGCGACCGACGGAGCGCACGCGCCTGGACGGATTCTGGGAGGACCGCTCGTTTGGTGATGGCTATTCGGTGAGCTTCAATCACCGGTCTCCGCGCGTTGCATGGGACCTGCGTGCCTCGCGTGACCTGACAAGCTTCGCGGATTCGGCGATCACGCTGCCGGCCACGGGGGACCTTGCCGCGTTGCTTGATGCGTCTCTGCAAACGCGCATCGTCGACCCGATCGAGCGCGCCCGCGCCGTGGAGGACTTCATCGCCCGGCGCGGCCTGCCGCGCACCCTAACCGGGCCGGTCAGCATCTATTCCGACCAGCTCTTCGTGCTCACCGCGCGCAGCGGCTCGGTCACCTTGATCGGGACGCGCAGCACCCTTGCCATGAATGGCTTCTACCGGCGCGAAACCACGCCGCAGGGTTCGATTTTCGAGATCTTTACGGGCCCGGGCCGCAATCTCGTACAAGACGGGGCATCGCTTGCATACAGCCTGCGGCTGAACAGCGTTGCGTCGGCGCAGGCAAGCGCGGGCTACACGCGGAGCCGAGACATCGAGGGAACCGCTGGACTGCAGCCCGGTGCGCCCGGCAGTTCGCGCCAGCAGACCTATCGTGTGCAGTATGACCAGCAGCTAGCGCCGCGCAGCAATGGATTCGTCGGCGTGCGTTTCCAGCGATTTGAATCGGATGTGGTCGACAACGCGCGCGAGACCGCGGTGTTTGCCGGCCTCGGCCACAGGTTCTAGGCGGTTGCGATGTACGAAGCCTTCTACGGTCTCTCCGGCAAGCCCTTCCAGCTCAATCCGGATCCGACCTTTTTCTTTGCCAGCAAAGGGCACAACAGCGCCTTTTCCTTTTTGAAGTACGGCGTCTACCAAGGCGAAGGCTTCATCGTCATCACCGGAGAGATCGGCGCCGGCAAGACGACCGTATTGCGCGCGCTGATGGAGGATCTGGATCCGCGCAAGTGTGTGGCGGCTCAACTTGTCAGCACGCAGCTCGAGGCGGACGACCTGGTGCGAGCGGTGGCTGTGGCGTTCGGGCTGGCGGTCACGGGAATCGACAAGGCACAGTTGCTCAGCACGCTCGAGGCCTTCCTGACGGGCCTTGCGGTCGAATCCAAGCGCGCGCTGCTGGTCGTCGATGAGGCGCAGAACCTGTCACCGCGTGCGATGGAAGAGTTACGCATGCTGTCGAACTTCCAGCTCGGAGATCATGCGCTGCTGCAGAGTTTCTTGGTCGGTCAGCCGGAACTGCGCAACCTGCTGAGGGCGCCGGACATGCAGCAACTTCGCCAACGCATCATTGCCAGCTATCACCTCGGACCCATGGATGCCGCCGAGACCCGCGGCTATGTCGAGCATCGGCTCAAGCACGTCGGGTGGACGACGGACCCGGCATTCGACAACTCGGCGTTCGACGCGATCTACACCCAGACAGGCGGCTTGCCGCGTCGAATCAACCAGTTGTGCAACCGCCTGCTTCTGGCGAGCTTCTTGAGCGAGAAGCACCAGTTGACCGCAGCCGATGTCGAGCAGGTGAGCGATGAGATCCGCGATGAACTGGGTGGCGGGCCGGCTGCCGTAAATGCGGCGCCCGTTGGCGCAGTCGCAAACTACGAAGATTCGCAACGGACGGATAACGTCATTCGGCCTTTCGGCTTGTCTGCCATCACTGCGCGGCTCGACCGACTGGACAAGTCGATGAATTTGATCCTCGAATTGCTGCGCGCGCAGAACAGCCCGATGCCGGAGCGACGCGGCCGCTCCGGGCGCCAAGTGAAGGGCGGATGATGGACGCGATTCCGCGCAAGCCCAGGTCGGTGCTGTGCATCGTCGGCGCCCGGCCCAACTACATGAAGATGGCGCCGCTGCTGCGCGCCTTCGCCGCCGAGCCAGCCATGCCGCCAGCCATGCTGGTGCATACGGGTCAGCACTACGACCCCGCGCTGAACGACCGTCTCTTCGCCGACCTGGAACTGCCGCCGCCGGATGTCAACCTCGGCGTGGGTTCCGGCTCGCACGCAGTGCAGACCGCTGAAGTGATGAAGCGCATCGAGCCGGTGATCGATGAGACGGCCCCGTCCTGCGTAGTTGTGGTGGGCGATGTCAATTCGACCATCGCGGTGGGGCTGGTGGCAGTGAAAAAGGGCATTCCCGTCGTTCACGTGGAGGCCGGCTTGCGCAGCTTCGACCGGACGATGCCGGAGGAGATCAACCGCATCCTCACGGACGCGATCTCGTCGCTGCTGTACACCACCGAGCGCGGCGCGCACGACAATCTGGCCAAGGAAGGCATCGCCGGTGACCACGTGCGCTTTGTCGGCAATCTGATGATCGACTCGCTGCACGCGGCGCTTCCCAAAGCCGTGGCGCCGGCCGAGGCGCTGCGCGCCGAAGGCGCAGATCCGGCACTCGTCGCCAGTGACTTCGGCATCGTCACGTTGCATCGGCCCTCCAACGTCGACACGCCGGAGGCGTTGGCTGCGGTGATCGACATCGTGCGGCAGGCCAGCGCTCGCGTGCCGCTGGTGTGGCCGATTCATCCGCGCACGCGTGCCAACCTCGATCGCTTCGGCCTGCGCAGCCTGCTGGAGGGTGCACGCATCGCGCTGGTCGGGCCGCAGGGCTATCTGCAGATGGTCGGCCTGATGCAGCGCGCCCGCCTCGTGCTCACCGACTCAGGCGGCGTGCAGGAAGAGACGACAGCGCTGGGCGTGCCTTGTCTGACCTTGCGCGACAACACCGAGCGACCGATCACTGTGGAGCAGGGCACCAACACGCTCGTGCGGCGCGACGCTGCGCAGGTGATGCGCTTGGTTGACGACATCGTCGCCACTGGCGGCAAGCGCGGTCGTGCGCCGGAACTGTGGGACGGCCGCACCGCGCCGCGGATCGCTGCCGATCTGGCGCGCTGGCTCGCCGATCGAAACACGGCCGCGAGAGTCCCCGCATGATGAACATCGCCAATGCCCTGACCTGCGATGTCGAGGACTACTTCCAGGTGTCGGCGTTTGCGCCGCACATCGACCGCGCAACCTGGGACGCGCATCCGTGCCGGGTGGAGCGCAACATGGAGCGCCTGCTCGCGCTGTTCGCGCAGCATCACGCTCGCGCCACCTTTTTCACGCTCGGCTGGGTTGCCGAGCGCTACCCGGGGGTGGTGCGCGCGATCGTCGCCGGCGGCCATGAGCTGGCAAGCCACGGCTACGGCCACCTACGTGCCTCTGAGATGTCGCGCGCGGAATTCGCGCAGGACGTGACGCACGCAAAGAAGCTGCTGGAGGACATCGGCGGCGTGGCGGTGCACGGCTATCGCGCGCCGAGCTTTTCGATCGGCCAGACCAACCTGTGGGCGTTCGAGGTGCTGGCCGAAGCCGGTTACCGCTACAGCTCCAGCGTCTACCCGGTGCGGCACGATCACTACGGCATGCCGGATGCGCCGCGCTTTCCGTACCGGCCCCATCCGGCGTTGGTCGAGATCCCGGTCACCACGACGCGGCTGTTTGGCAACAACGTGCCGACGGGAGGCGGCGGCTACTTCCGCTTCTTTCCCTACAAGCTGTCGGAGTGGATGATCCGCCGCGTCAACCGCATCGACGGCAAGCCGGCGATCTTCTACTTCCACCCGTGGGAGATCGATCCCGAGCAGCCGCGCGTTCCCGGCGTGGGCCTGAAGACCCGCTTCCGTCACTACGTCAACCTCAGCCGCACCGAGGCGCGCTTGGCGCAACTGCTGGCGGACTTCCGCTGGGATCGCGTGGACTGGGTGTACGCCACCGAGCTGGCCGGCACCGGGGCGCCGGCTGCGCCGCTGCCCCCGCAAGCGCGGCTGGCCGCTGCATGAAGCCCGACGACGCCAACCTGGCCCCTGCCGCGATCAACG
Organism: Burkholderiaceae bacterium; assembly: GCA_022843955.1. Taxonomy (GTDB): domain Bacteria; phylum Pseudomonadota; class Gammaproteobacteria; order Burkholderiales; family Burkholderiaceae_F; genus JALHMQ01. Next base: position 87,913 of record JALHMQ010000009.1, on the reverse strand, counting down.
CGCGGCCCTATCGCGATGGCGATGCCGACGCCTGGGAGCGTTTCGTCCTCGGCTGCCCGGAGGCGACGTTCTTCCACCGGATCGGCTGGCGCGAGATCTTCAGCGACCTGTTCCGGCACCGCACGCATTACCTGGTGGCCGAGCGCGGCGGGTTGATCGTCGGCGTGCTGCCGCTGGTAGAGATCCGCAGCCGGCTGTTCGGCCACTCGCTCAGCTCGCTGCCGTTCGCTGTGTACGGCGGGGTGGCGGCGGGCGATGCGGCCGCGGTCGGCCCGCTGCATGCCGCGGCCGCCGCGCTGGCGCGCGAGCTCGGCGTGCGGCACCTGGAACTGAAAAACCGGGTGTTGCGCGAGCCAGCCTGGCCGCGGCAGGACCTGTACGTCACGTTCCGCAAGCCGATCGCGCCGGAGCCGGAGGCCAACATGCTCGCCATCCCGCGCAAGCAGCGCGCAATGGTGCGCAAGGGTATCCAGCGCGGGCTGGCAAGCGAGATCGACACCGGCGTCGAGCGCTTCTTCGCCGTGTACGCCGACAACCAGCACCGCCACGGCACGCCGCCGCACGGTCGCCGCTACTTCGAGGCGCTGCGCTACGTGTTCGGCAACGACTGCGAGGTGCTCACCGTGCTCTCGCCGCAGGGCAAGCCGGTGTCGAGCGTGATGAGCTTCTACTGGCGCGACGAGGTGCTGCCGTATTACGCCGGAGACCTTGCCGATGCGCGCGAACTGGCGGCTAACGACTTCAAGTACTGGGAGCTGATGCGGCGTGCCGGCGAGCGTGGGCTCAGGCTATTCGACTACGGCCGCTCCAAGCACGGCACCGGCTCGTTCGACTTCAAGAAGAACTGGGGCTTCGAGCCAGCGCCGCTGCATTACGAGTACGCCCTCGTCAAGGGCGACGGGGTGCCGCAGAACAATCCCAACAACCCGAAGTACCAGGCGCTGATCGCGCTCTGGCGCAGGCTGCCGCTGCCGGTGGTCAACGCGGTCGGGCCGGCCATCGTGCGGAGCCTGGGTTGATGCGCGTTGAATCGCAGTTGCTGCTCAGCGGTGCGGTGGGCGTGCGGGTCGGGCCGGCTATCGCTTTCGCCGCTGTGGCGCTGCTGTTGGCCGTGGTGATCGCGTTGTACCTGCCGACCGCCCGTTCGATGGTCGCCATCTGGGGCAGCTCCGGCACCTTCTCGCACGGCTACCTGGTACTGCCGGCTGCGCTCTGGTTCGTCTGGCAGCATCGTGGCGAGTTGGCCGCGCAACCGCCGGCGCCGTTCTGGCCCGGCCTGGTGGCGGTCGGGGCGGCGGGCGCGTTGTGGCTGCTCGGGGAGTTGAGCAGTTCGGCCGCCCCCGCGCACTTCGCGCTGTTCGGGCTGGCCGTGGCGGCCGCGCTGACGCTGTTCGGCCAGAACTGGTTCAGGGTGCTGGCGTTCCCGCTCGGCTTCCTGATCTTCGCGGTGCCGTTCGGCGAGGCGTTTGTGCCTGTGCTGATCGACTGGACCGCCGACTTCACGGTGGCGGCGCTGCAGGCGGTCGGGGTGCCGGTGCTGCGCGAGGGCAACGAACTGACGATCCCAACCGGCCGCTGGTCGGTGGTCGAGGCCTGCAGCGGAGTGCGCTATCTGCTGGCCTCGGCCATGGCCGGCGTGCTGTACGCGTGGACCATTTATCGCTCGCCGCTGCGGCGTGGCCTGTTCATCGTCGCCTCGGTGGCGGTGCCGATCGTCGCCAACTGGCTGCGCGCGTTCATTATCGTCATGCTCGGCCACCTGTCGAACAACCAGCTGGCGGCGGGCGTCGATCACCTGATCTACGGCTGGGTCTTTTTCGGCATGGTGATCTTCGCGCTGTTCTGGGTCGGCGCACGCTGGCGCGAGGAGCCGGCGCCGCTGCCCGCCGCCGGTGCGCGTCCGGCCGGCTGGCAGGGCGCGCGCGGGCTGGCCGGGCTGCTGCTGCCCGCGCTGGCGGCCACGTTTGCGTTGCTGGCGGCGCCGCCGCTTATGGTGCGCTGGCTGGTGCCGACCGATGGTCAGGAGCAGGTCGCGCTGCCGCCGGTCGCGGCGGTGTCCGGCTGGCGCCCGGTGGACGAGGCGGCCAGCCGCTGGCGGCCGCAGTTGCATCAGCCGCGCGCGCTGGCGGTGCAAAGCTTCGAGCGCGACGGCGTCCGGGTGACGCTGGTCGCCGGCCTGTTCCGCCATCAGCACCCCGGCAGCGAACTGGTGAACGTGCTGCACCGGCTGACCGGCGACACCAACGACGACTTCCTGCAGATCGGCAGCGGCTCGGCCTCGGTCGCGGTGGCCGGCCGGGGCGAGCCCGTGCTGCGACGTGCGCGCCTGCGCTCCGGCCGCGAGGAAGTCATGCTGCTGCAGTGGTACTGGCTGGGCGGCCGCTGGACCGCGCGAGATGCGGTGGCCAAGCTCGACCTCGCGCTCAACCGCCTGCTCGGGCGTGACGACACCTCGGCCTGGCTGGCGGTGGTCACGCCGTACGACCCGGCCCGGTCGGAGCTTGCCGGGCAGACCCTGGCGAATTTCGTAGCCGACATGGGACCGTCGATCGACAGCGCAATGCAGGCGACGGTGCGATGAACGATCCGCGGCCGCTCATCGCGCACGTGCTGTTTCGCTTCGGCGTCGGCGGGCTGGAAAATGGCGTCGTCAATCTGATCAACCGGATGGACGCCAACCGCTGGCGCCATGCGGTGGTCGCGCTCGATGCGGTGGCCGATGAAATGCGGCAGCGCGTGCAGCGGCGCGACGTGAGCTACCTGTCGCTCGACAAGCCGCCCGGCCATCTGCTGCCGCACTACCCGCGCGTGGCGCGTCTGTTCCGGCAACTGGCGCCGTCGATCGTCCACACCCGCAACCTCGGCCCGCTGGAAGCCGCGGTGCCGGCCTGGCTGGCCGGAGTGCCGGTGCGCGTGCACGGTGAGCATGGCTGGGACGTCAACGACGTCGAGGGCAGCAACCGCCGCAACCGGCTGCTGCGCCGGCTGTACCGACCGTTCGTCCATCGCTACGTGGCGCTGTCGGGGCAGATAGAGGGCTACCTGCGCGACGCGGTCGGCGTGCCGGCGGCGAAGATCAGCACCATCTGCAATGGCGTCGATGTGGTGCGGTTCCAGCCGGCGGGCACCGCGCGGCCGGCGCCGGCCGGCATGCCGCCCGGCTTTGGCGACGGCTGGGTGGTCGGCTGCGTGGGCCGGCTGCAGGCCGTGAAGGACCAGCTGACGCTGGTGCGCGCGTTCGCGCGGGCAGCGCAGGGTGATGGCGACACGGCCCGCCGGCTGCGGCTGCTTGTGGTGGGCGACGGCCCGGCGCGCGCCGAGATCGAGGCGGCGGTGGCCGAGTTGGGCCTGGGCGGGCGCGTCTGGCTGGCCGGCGAGCGCAGCGACATCCCGGCGCTGATGCGCTGCTTCGACCTGTTCTGCCTGCCCTCGCTGTCCGAAGGCATCTCGAACACGGTGCTGGAAGCGATGGCGACCGGGCTGCCGGTGGTGGCCACCCGGGTCGGCGGCAACGCCGAGCTGGTGGACGATCATGTGACCGGCCGGCTGTTCATGCCACGCGCGGTGGAGTCGCTGGCCGACCTGCTGCTCGGCTATGCGGCCGACCCGGCGTTGGCGCGCCGGCAGGGCGCGGCGGCGCGCACGCGGGTGGAGCGCCGCTTCAGCCTCAAAGCCATGGTGCGCGCCTACGACGCGCTTTACGTTGAACAGTTGCAGTTGCGCGGCCTCGCGGACCAGCGCCTGCGCCAGGCCTGATCGGAGCGGTTCACATGTGCGGCATCACCGGGATCATCGACCTGCGCGGGCAGCGCCCCATCGAGCGCGCCACCCTGTCCCGCATGAACGAGTCGCAGCACCATCGCGGCCCCGACGAAGGCGGGCTGCACCTGTCGCCGGGCGTCGGGCTGGGGCACCGGCGGCTGTCGATCATCGACCTCGCCACCGGCCAGCAGCCGCTGTACAACGAGGACGGCCGCGTGGTGGTGGTGTTCAACGGCGAGATCTATAACTACCGTTCGCTGATCCCGGAGCTCGAGGCGCTCGGGCACGTGTTCCACACCCGCAGCGACACCGAGGTGATCGTCCACGGCTGGGAGGCCTGGGGCGAGCAATGCGTCGAGCGTTTCCGCGGCATGTTCGCGTTCGCGTTGTGGGACGAGAACCGGCAGACCGTTTTCATGGCGCGCGACCGGCTGGGGGTCAAGCCGATGTACTACGCGCTGCTGCCCGACGGCCACCTGATCTTCGGCTCCGAGCTGAAGACCCTCACCGCGCATGGCGGGCTGTCGCAGCAGGTCGATCCGCAGGCGGTGGAGGACTACTTCGCGCTCGGCTACGTGCCCGAGCCGCGCACCATTTTCTCCAGCGCGCTGAAGCTGCCGCCCGGTTGCACGCTGGTCGTGCGCCGCGGTGAGGCCGCGCGCGGGCTGCCGGCGCCGCGCGAGTTCTGGGACGTGCGCTTCACCGGCGACGCCACGCTGTCGGCGGCCGATGCGCAGGCCGAGCTGCTGGCGCGCATCCGCGAGAGTGTCGAGCTGCGCATGATCTCCGAGGTGCCGCTCGGCGCGTTCCTGTCGGGCGGCGTCGATTCGAGCGCGGTGGTGGCCGCCATGGCCGGGCTGTCGGCCGAGCCGGTCAACACCTGCTCGATCTCGTTCGCCGACCCGGCGTTCGATGAGTCCCGCTACGCGCAGCAGGTGGCCGAGCGCTTCGGAACGCGCCATTTCATCGACCAGGTGCAAAGCGACGACTTCGATCTGATCGACACGCTGGCGCGCACCTACGACGAGCCGTACGCCGACAGTTCGGCGATCCCCACCTACCGCGTGTGCCAGCTGGCGCGGCGCCACGTGACGGTGGCGCTGTCGGGCGACGGCGGCGACGAGAGCCTGGCCGGCTACCGCCGCTACAGGCTGCACATGATGGAGGAGTCGTTGCGCCGCCCGCTGCCGCTGGCGCTGCGCCGGCCGGTGTTCGGGCTGCTCGGCCGCGTCTACCCGAAGGCCGACTGGGCGCCGCGCATGTTCCGCGGCAAGACCACCTTCCAGGCGCTGGCGCGCAACTCGGTGGAGGCCTACTTCCATTCAATGGCGGTGCTCAAGGACGACCTGCGCAGCCGCCTGTACTCGAACGGCTTCAAAGCCCGGCTGGGCGGCTACAGCGCGCTCGAAGTGTTCCGCCGGCACGCCGCGCAGGCCGGTACTGACGATCCGCTGTCGCGCGTTCAGTACATCGACCTAAAAACCTACCTGGTGGGCGACATCAACACCAAGGTCGACCGCGCCAGCATGGCGCACGCACTGGAAGTGCGAGAGCCGCTGATGGACCACCCGCTGGTCGAGTGGCTGGCCACGCTGCCGTCGTCGCTGAAGCTGCGGGGCGGGCAGGGCAAGTGGATCTTCAAGAAGGCGCTCGAGCCGCAACTGCCGCACGAGCTGTTGTACCGGCCCAAGATGGGCTTCGCGGTGCCGCTGGTGCACTGGTTCCGCGGCCCATTGCGGCAGCGCGTGCGCGACGCGGTGATGGGCGAGCGCCTGCTCGACACGGGCCTGTTCGACCCCGGCGTACTGCGCCAGCTGATCGACCAGCACCAGAGCGGCCTGCGTGACCACAGCGCGCCGCTGTGGTCGCTGCTGATGTTCGATGCCTTCCTGCGGCAGCAGCAGCCGGGCGCGCTGCCTCGCGACGCGAGGTTGTCGGCATGAGCGCGGAGCGCGACCACGGCGCCCGGCTACTGGTGCTGTCGAGCCTGTTTCCGAGCGCGGCGCAGCCCAACGCCGGGTTGTTCATCCGCGAGCGCATGTTCCGCGTGGCGCGCCGCCGGCCGGTGGTGGTGGTGGCGCCGCAGCCGTGGTTCCCCGGGCAGGCGCTGGTGCGCCGGTTCCGCCCACATTTCCGGCCGATGGCGGCACGCCGCGAAGTCATGGGCGGCATTGAGGTGCACCGGCCGCGCTTCCTGTGCGTTCCCGGCGTGCTTAAACGCAGCGACGGCTTCCTGATGGCGGCCTCGAGCTTCCTCACCGTGCGGCGGCTGGTTCGCGTCCACCGGCTCAACCTGCTCGACGTGCACTTCGGCTACCCCGACGGCGCCGCCGGCCGGCTGCTGGCGCGCTGGTTGGGGCTGCCGATGGTGCTTACGCTGCGCGGCAAGGAGGAACGGCAGGCGCGCACCGAGGTATGCGGGCCGCTGCAGCGCGCGGTCCGCGCGGCCGACCGGCTGGTCACCGTATCCGAAGCGCTGCGCACGGTCGCGCTGTCGTTCGGCGCCGAACCGGCCCGCATCACGGTGATCGGCAATGGCATCGACCTCGACAAGTTCGAGCGGCAGCCGCGCGCCGCGGCGCGCGCGCAACTGGGGCTGCCGGCCGATGCCCGGGTGCTGGTGTCGGTCGGCACGCTGGTGGAACGCAAGGGCTTCGATCGCGTGATCGACTGCCTGCCGCCGCTGCTGGCGAAGTTCCCGACGCTGTACTTCCTGGTGGTGGGTGGCTCGGGTCCCGAGGGTGACATGGCGACGCGACTGCGCGCGCAGGCGGCCGTGCTGGGGTTGGGCGACCGGGTCCGCTTCCTCGGGCCGATGGCGCCCGAGCAGCTGAAGCTGCCGCTGTCGGCAGCCGACGTGTTCGTGCTCGCCACCAGCTATGAAGGCTGGGCCAACGTGTTCCTGGAGGCGATGGCCTGCGGGCTGCCGGTGGTCAGTACCGAGGTTGGCGGCAATGCGCAGGTGGTGTCGTCGCCGGCACTCGGCACGCTAGTGCCGTTGGGCGATGGCGCGGCGCTGACCGCGGCGCTGGGCGATGCGCTGGCGCGCGACTGGGACCGCGAGCAGATCGTCGAGTACGCCCGCGCCAACGCCTGGGAGCGGCGCATTCCGCCGCTGCTCGAGGTGCTCGACGGCGCGCTGCAGCGCCAGCCGCAGGCGGCGGCCGCCGCCGCCGTGCTGCGCTGACGGAGACCGGGCGATGTGCGGCATCCATGGCTTCTTCCGGCGCGATGGCGCCACCGCCGACATCGCGCTGCTCGGCAAGATGGGCGACGTCACCGCGCACCGTGGCCCGGATGACGCCGGCGCCTTTGCTGATGGGCCTTGCGCGATCGGCATGCGGCGGCTGTCGATCATCGACCTGGCCGGCGGCCACCAGCCGCTGTCTACCGCAGACGGCCGCTACACACTCGTCTGCAATGGCGAGATTTACAACTACCGCGAGCTGCGGGCCGAGTTGCAGGCCGCCGGCCACGTGTTCAGGACCCAGTCAGACAGCGAAGTGCTCCTGCACGGCTTCGCCGCCTGGGGCGAGGCGGTGCTGGAGCGGCTCAACGGCATGTACGGTTTTGCGCTTTGGGACGCGCACAGCCGCACGCTGCGGGTCGGGCGCGATCGGCTCGGCATCAAGCCGGTCTACTGGCTCGACGACGGCCGCCGGGTGGCGTTCGCCTCCGAGGCCAAGGCGCTGCTGGAACTCCCCGGGGTCGAGCGCAGCGTCGACCCCGCGGCGCTCGGCGCCTACCTCGAGCTGGGCTACGTGCCGGCGCCGCTGTCGATGTTCAAGGGGATCGGCAAGCTGCCGATCGGCGGGCTGCTGAAGGTCAGCGCCGAGGGCGTCGGCGTGCGCAGCACCTGGACCCCGCCGACCACGGTCGACCCCGGGCCGAGCGCGGCCGACTGGGCGGCGCAGGTGCGCGCGCAGCTGGAGCGCTCGGTGCGCGCGCAGATGGTGAGCGACGTGCCGATCGGCGCATTCCTGTCGGGCGGCATCGACTCCAGCGCCGTGCTGGCGATGATGGCGCGCTCCAGCGAGCAGCCGGTGCGCACCTATTCGATCGGCTTCGACGGCGGCCCCGCCGAGCGCTTCTTCAACGAGCTGGACCATGCGCGCGCGATGGCGCAGCGGCTCGGCACCGATCATCACGAGATCCTGGTGCGGCCCGACGTGGTGAGCCTGCTGCCCAAGCTGCTGTGGCACATGGACGAGCCGATCGCCGACAGTGCCTTCGTCACTACCTACCTGGTATCGGAGTTCGCGCGGCGCGACGTCAAGGTGATCCTGTCGGGGGTCGGAGGCGACGAGCTGTTCGGCGGCTACCGTCGCTACATGGGCGAACGCTGGCTGCGCTGGGTCGACTGGATGCCCGACATCGCCAAGGCGGCGGCTGCGCGCGCCGCCGGCTGGCTGCCGGCCGACCGCCACTCCAAGTGGCTCAACTACGCGCGGCTGGCGCGCGGCCTGATGCAGTCGGCGCAGCTGCCGTTCACCGAGCGCTACCGCTCGTACGTCGGCAGCTTCACGCCGGCCGAAGCGCGCGCGCTGCAGCGCTCGCGGGCGCATGTGCGGCACGACGCGCTCGGCGCCGCGTTCGACGCGGTCGGCGGCGAGGACACGCTGGCGCGCATGTTCGCGGTCGACGCGCTGACCCAGCTGCCAGACGACCTGCTGCTGCTGACCGACAAGATGACGATGGCCACCTCGCTCGAGTGCCGGGTGCCGATGCTGGACCATGAGCTGGTAGAGCTGGCCGCGCGCATCCCGGCGCATATCAAGGTGGCCGGCGGCGAGATGAAGTCGCTGCTGAAGAAATCGCTGGCCGACGTGCTGCCGCGCGAGGTGCTGTACCGGCCCAAGCGCGGCTTCGGCGCGCCGATGGGCGCCTGGCTCAAGGGTGAGCTGGCTGCCCTGCTGGACGGCGCGCTGTCCAGGCGCGCGGTCGAGCGGCGCGGGCTGCTCGAGCATGCGCCGATCGCGGCGCTGATCGATGCGCACCGCGCCAGTCGGATCGACGGCACCGACCGCCTGCTGGCGCTGTTGAACCTCGAGGTGTGGTGCCGTGTGTACCTGGATCGACGCTCGTCCGAGGACGTGGCCGGCGAGCTGATGGAGGCGGTCGCATGAGGATCCTGTACCTGTGCCACCGCTTCCCGTACCCGCCCAAGCGCGGCGGCAAGATCCGGCCGTTCAACATGATCCGGCACCTGGCGAACGCGCACGAGGTGGTGGTGTGCTCGCTGGCGCGCTCGCCGGCGGAGGCCGACGAGGCGCGCGGCATCGCGCCGCACTGCGCGGAGTTCCACGTGCATACCGTGGACGACCGCTGGCAGACGCTGCAGATGGTGGCCACGCTGCCGACGCCGGTCACGGCCTCGGCCGCGTACTTCCACAGCGCGGCGATGGCGCGCACGGTGAAGCGGCTGCTGCGCGAGCAGCGCTTCGACCTGATCTTCGTGCACTGCTCGTCGGTGGCGCACTACGTGAGTGGCGTGCGCGACGTGCCGAAGATCCTCGACTTCGGCGACATGGATTCGCACAAGTGGCTGGAGTACGCGCATTACAAGCCGTTCCCGCTGAGCGCCGGCTACTGGTGGGAGGGATGGCGGCTGCTGGCCGAGGAGAAGCGGCTGGCGCGCCGGTTCGAGCTGTGCACCGCCACCACGCGCGCCGAGTGGGAGACGCTGGAGGGCTACCGCACCGGCGTCGCCAGCGACTGGTTTCCGAACGGCGTCGACAGCGACTACTTCGCGCCCGACGGCGGCGGGCATGACCCCGACCTGGTGGCCTTCGTCGGGCGGATGGACTACTACCCGAATCAGCAGTGCATGTTCGCGTTCTGCCGCGACACGCTGCCGCTGATCAAGGCACGGCGGCCGGGCGTGAAGCTGGCGATCGTCGGCGCCGATCCCTCGCCGGCGGTGCGCCGCCTGGGCGAGATCGGCGGCGTGACGGTGACCGGCTCGGTGCCCGACGTGCGGCCGCACGTGCGGCGCGCGGCGCTGACCGTGGCCCCGCTCACCATCGCGCGCGGCACCCAGAACAAGGTGCTGGAGGCGATGGCGATGGGGGTGCCGGTGGTGGCTAGCAGCGCCGCCGCCGGCGGCGTCGACGCCGTTGCCGGCGAGCACCTGCTGGTGGCCGATACGCCGCCGCAGCAGCGTGACGCCATCGTGCGGTTGCTGGAGCAACCGCACGAGCGCGACCGCCTGGTGCAGGCCGGGCGCGCGCGCGTGCTGTCCAATCACGCCTGGCCGCAGTCCATGCAGCGGCTCGACCGCATCATCGAGCGCTGCCTGGCAGCGCCCGCCAACGCCATTACATCCACCTCACAGACGGCAGCATCATGAACATCAGTATTTTCGGACTCGGTTACGTCGGCGCGGTCTCACTGGCCTGCCTGGCGCGCGAAGGACACAACGTGGTCGGCGTCGACGTCGACCCGGCCAAGCTGCAGCTGATCCGCGACGGCAAGACGCCAGTGGTGGAGGAGGGCATGGTCGAACTGATGGCCAAGGTGGTGGCGAGCGGCTGCGTGAGCGTCACCACCGACGTCGCGCAGGCGCTGCGCGGCACCGAGGTGTCGCTGATCTGCGTCGGCACGCCGTCGGCCGCGAACGGCAGCCAGGACCAGGGCGCAGTGCTGCGGCTGGCGCGCGAGCTGGGGCAGGCGATCCGGACAGTCGAGCACGCGCACGTGTTCGTGTTCCGCTCGACGCTGGTGCCGGGCACCGTCGAGGAGGTGCTGCGGCCGATCATCGAGGAGGCATCGGGCAAGAAGGAGGGGCGCGACTTCCACGTCTGCTTCCAGCCCGAGTTCCTTCGCGAGGGCAGCTCGATCCGCGATTACGACCACCCACCCTTCACCATCGTCGGTGCCAACGGCGAGCACGCGCCGGCGGTGCTGCGGCGGCTGTTCGGCCATCTGCCCTGCGACTTCCACCAGACCTCGGTGCGGGCGGCCGAGATGGTCAAATACTGCTGCAACAACTTCCACGCGCTGAAGATCACCTTCGCCAACGAGACCGCGCGGCTGTGCGACGCGCTCGGCGTTGATCCGTTCGAGGTAATGGACCTGGTGTGCCGCGACACCCAGCTGAACATCAGCCGGGCCTACCTGAAGCCGGGCTTCGCGTTCGGCGGCTCCTGCCTGCCGAAGGACCTGCGCGCCACCATGTACCTGGCCAAGCAGAAGGACGTCGACCTGCCGATGCACGCCGGCATCCTGGCGTCCAACCGCGAGCACATCGACCTGGCGATCCGCAAGGTGATGGCGAGTGGCAAGCGGCGCGTGGGGCTGATCGGGCTGGCATTCAAGACCGGCACCGACGACCTGCGCGAGAGCCCGCTGGTGCTGCTGGCCGAGTACCTGCTCGGCAAGGGCCTGTCGCTGCTGGTGCACGACCCCGACGTTCACCTGTCGAGCCTGCTGGGCGCCAACCGCCGCTACATCGAGCAGCATCTGCCGCACATCGGCGCGCTGATCCGGCCCGACCTCGCGGCGGTGGTGGCGGAGTCCGACTTCGTCGTGATCGGCACCAGCGACAAGAAGACAATCGGCGAGCTGCGCGCGCTGGTGCAGCCCCACACGCCAATCCTCGATCTCGCCAATATCGGCGCGCACGATGGGCTGGTCGCCTACCAGGGCTTGACTTGGCGCTAGGCGTCGGCAGCACCGTGGCGGGCGGCGGCCGGGGCGGCGGGAGACTGCGATGATTAGCGCGGCGGTGTTCGCACTAGCATTCTTCGGATGCTTGGTGCTCGCGTTCACCAGGCATCCGGTGTTCGGCCTGTACGCCTATTTCGCTTCTTTCTACATCCACCCGCCGTCGCGCTGGTGGGGCGCGATGCTGCCTGACCTGCGCTGGGCGTTCCTTGCGGGCGCGGTAACCATCGCCGCCGTGTTCCTGCATCGGCAGAAACTGACAAGCGACCATCGTATCTGGATGGCAACCGTGCCGGGCGCTGCCCTGCTGGCGTTCGTCGCGTGGTTCTGGGTGCAGAATCTGTGGGCGCTCGACACCGACTCGCACTTCCGCGCGTCAGTGCAGTTCACCAAGTACGTCGTTGCCTTCTACCTGGTGTATCGACTCGCCCAGGAAGAAGCTGCTGTGCGGAACATCTTGCTGTTGCACGTCGGCGGCTGCTTCTTCCTTGGCCTGCTGTGCGCTTTCCTCGGACGAGACATGGGCGCCCGCCTGGACGGCGTCGGCGGTCCGGGCATTGACGATGCGAACACGCTCGGCATGTACCTCGCCACGGGCGTGGTGGTCGCCGCAACGATCGTGCTCGGCGAAAGCGGGTGGCGACGCATTGTTGCCGCACTGGCCGTTCCGGTGATGCTCAATGGCTTGATCCTCACCGGCAGCCGCGGCGCCTTTCTCGGCATGGTCGTGGGTGGAGCGGTCCTGTTCCTGCTGCGGCCGCCCCGGCGCACCTGGGTGTTCATCGCTGCCGGGATCGTCGGCATTGCCGGCGCCGTGTCGTTGATGGACCAGAAGTTCATCGATCGAATGTTCACCATCAAGGCCGCTGCGCTCGAATCCGAAGAGATGGACAGCAGCGCCGAGAGTCGCTGGGTGATCATCGACGCGCAGTTCCAGATGGCGAGCGCCTATCCGCAAGGCACCGGCCACCGCGGCACGGCGGCGCTCAGTCCTATCTACCTCGACGAACGCTGGCTCACGCGCGCCTCGCCGGATGGACCTGCTGCACGCTCGTCGCACAACACGTTCATGACGGTACTGGTCGAGCAGGGCCTGCTCGGCGCGGCGATCTACGTTTGGATTGTTGCCTGGGGACTGCTGGCGGTGCTCCGGCTACGCCGATGGGCGCGGCGCGGCGTTCCATCAGCACTGGTCATGCCGGCAGCGGCGTGCTGCACAGGCATTGCCGTGATCTGGACCGCCGGTCAATTCACCGACTACCTCATAGCTGAGGTGCAGTTCTGGCTTTTCGCCTTGCTGGCGGCGAGTATCGAGCGCATCCGCATTGCGCAGCTGGCGCATCAGGCGACGCCGGCCAACTTGAAGTGGCAGTCGCCGGTGGCCGACCCGGCGGAGCGCCGCGCGGTCGCGCTGGAGCGCCGGTGATGCGGCTGCCCCTGGCGCTGATGTCGCCGGGCGGGCCGCGCGCCCGCCTCAGCATTCTCATCTTCCACCGGGTTCTAGGTGCGCCCGACCCGCTGCTGCCTGACGAACCCGATGCGGCCGCGTTCGAAATGCGGATGCGCTGGGTGCGCGACTGGTTCAACGTGCTGCCGCTGGCCGACGCGGTCGAGCGGCTCTACGGAGGTACGCTGCCGGCGCGCGCGCTCTCAATTACGTTCGACGACGGTTACGCCGACAACGCGCAGGTCGCGGCGCCGATCTTGCAGCGCCTCGGGCTTGCTGCCACCTTCTTTGTGAGCACTGGCTTCCTTGAGGGCGGCTGCATGTTCAATGACCGCGTGATCGAGGCAGTGCGTGGCTGCGAGGGCGGGACACTTGACCTGCGACCGATCGGGTTCGGCGTGATCGATGTGGCCGACGTGTCGCGTCGGCGCCGTGTGATCACGCTCTTGCTTGATGCCGTCAAGCATCGGACGCCGGACGAACGTGCCCACGCGGTCGATGTGATTTGCGGCGCGGCTGGGCTGGCGCGGGCGCCATCGCTGATGATGACGCCCGATCAGGTGCGGTCGCTGGTCGCGCGGGGTATGGATGTCGGCGCGCACACGGTCACACACCCGATCCTGACCCGGCTCGACGATGCCGCGGCGTGCGCCGAGCTGGCCGCAAGCAAGCGAGCGCTCGAAGAACTGCTCGGGCGACCGGTGCCGCTACTCGCCTACCCGAACGGTGTGCCAGGGCAGGACTACGACGCGCGTCACGTGGCGATGGCACGCAAGTGCGGCTTCAGCGCGGCGGTGTCGACCGCTTGGGGTTCGGCGTCTGTTGCGTCCGACCGCTACCAGCTGCCGCGCTTCACCCCATGGGACCGTACCCGGCTTCGCTACGGCGCGAGGCTGCTGCTGAACTTGCGGCGAGACGAGCGCCGCGCGGCCTAGCTGCCTGCGAGCCTGTTGGCGGCGCAGCCTTGTGCGGCCTCAGGTGGTCGATCAGCGCCGCCGCGCCTGGAGCCACAGTCCGAGCATCATCAGCACCCATACCATTGTGCCGAAGTACTTCGGGTGTTCGCGCAGCCGCGGTCCAAGCAACTCGTCGGTGAACTGCGGCTGCAGCAGACCCATCGCACGCAGGGAATGCACGGCTTCGGCAGCGAGGTCGAACAGCGGCCGGTGCCCCACAAGCCATGCTCCCACCGGCAACCCGAATCCTTGTTTCTGCTTGGAGATGATCTCCGGTGGCAGAAAGTCACGCAGAGCGTGCTTGAAGAACCAGCGCAGCTGTGTGCCGCGCAGCTTGTGCTCGGGTGCCAACCGGGCGGCAAAGTCGACCACGCGCTCATCAAGCAGCGGGAACGCGACGTCGATGCCGGCCAGTTCGCACATTCGGGTGACCTTGGGCAGGTCCGAATCGGCGAGCGTGAAACGCAGATCGATACCCTGCAATTGATTGATGAGCGCGCTGCCGGCGAACGGCGAGTGCGCATCGGTCACCAGTGCCTGCGGATGACGGCGATCGATGGAGGCCAGAAAGTCCGCGGACAGCAGGTTGTCGGCGCCGAGGTAGTTGAGCAGGTTGTAGGACTCGTAGCGTGCGGGCATGTCTGGGCTCGCCTGCTCGACGTAACTGCGCAACTTGCGCAACAGTGGCAGCCCGAACAGCGGTACGGAGCGAGTGGCAGGCTCGATGAAACCGCGCCGGAGGGCGCCTGGCAGTCGGTGGTAGAAGCCGAGTATCTGCTGCTTGGCGTAGCGCTCATTGCCGCCAAATAGCTCGTCTCCGCCGTCACCCGCTAGCAGGCGCTGCACGCCGTGCTCGCGCGCGAACTGGGCGCAGTAGTACGTCGGGATTGCCGAGGCGTTGCCGAACGGCTGGTCATAGTGGGAAGCAATTCGCGGCACCGCCGCCACCACGTCGTCGGGCGTCACGTAATACTCATGCTGCTCGCAGCCGAAGTGCCGGGCCGCGATGCGCGCATACACCATCTCGTCGTACCCGGCGGCGTCGAACCCGATTGAGAAAGTGCGCGCCGCACGTCCAGACACTCGACCAAGCATGCCGCTCACGGTTGAACTGTCTGTGCCGCCGGAGAGAAAAGCGCCGACCGCCACGTCGCCGCCCGCCGCGGTGCGCACGGCCTCCTCGACCGTGTTGCGAAAGCGCGGCTCCAAATCCGGCAGGGGCGGCCGCTCGTCCTCCCGCCACTGCATGCGCCAGTAGCACTGCGGCTCGGCAGCTATACCCTCGCCGAAGGCCAACCAATGCCCCGGTGGCAGCCGGCGCATGCCGCGGTAAATCGTGCGCGGGAGGGGGCACACGTGAAAGTGCAGGTAGTCGTAGATCGACTGCTCATCGAGCGCGTCGTCGACCCCGGGGTATGCGCGCAGCGCATCGAGCGAACTTGCGAAAGCTAGCCAGTTGCCGGCGGTTGCGTAGACCAGCGGGCGCACGCCGATCCTGTCGGCCGCCAGTATTCCGCGTTTACGGCGCCGGTCCCAGAAGGCGAGCGCGAAATCGCCAAGGACATCGCCCAGCGCAGCGGCGCCGCCGTAGGCCAGCGCCCGCGCGACCGCGGCGACGGCATCATTCGCAGCCGTCACGCCCGCAGGCTCCGCCAGCCGGGGATGGCCGGTTGCAGCGAGGCAGCCGTCCCCGATATCTACGAAGTGCGCCCCGCCGACCGCGGCGACGCAGGCCGGGACGTCGGCGAAAGCATCGGGCGGAGTCAGGCTTTCCGAGCGCTGTGCCATCGCTGCGAGAACCGCTCTGCTATCCGGCAGCCTATGCGTTGAATACCAGCCGAGAACTCCGCTCATGTCGCCCGCCACATTCATGCGCCCCGATTGGGCGAAGCGAAGCAGTCTAAGGGGCGATCACCCACGCACCAGATCAGGTGCCGACTGCGCGTCGCCCGAGCGTAGTGACCGTATCACCGCTTCCCGCCCGTGGTTGCAGGCGGGTTGAGCTCGTCCAGCTTCGACCTCAGCGTCTTGCTCTCTGGCGCGAAGCCCAGCGCCCGCTCGATCATCTCGCGTGCTTTTGCAGTGTCGCCGATCTGGCTGTAGTAGTCAGCGAGTTGCACGTAGGGCGGCCAGTAGTCCGGCTTCAGTTCGATCGCGCGCTCGAGCTCGATGACTGCCAGCGGGCCTCGCCCCAGCATGATCAGGCTCTGCCCCTTCTTTGTGAGCAGTTCGGGGCGCAGTACGAAATCCTCCGACGAGCGGTTGAGCACGTAGTCGATTTCGGTGATCGCGTCGTTGAAGAAAAAGTCCCTTGCGTGTTTGCCGCGCGCCAGGTGCAACGCGCGGTTGAGCTTCATCAATCCCCAGCAGTAGTGATGCATGTGGTTGAACACGTCCCCCATAACGGCAAGCCATTGGGCGATCTGCGCCGGGTTGTCGCCACCGGGCACACGCTCGCGGAAGCTCTGCGTGTACTTGCAATAGCTCGGCAGCCGGCCGACCTCGCGCGGGTCGTAGGCGAGAACGTTGTTCGGGTACCCCGGTATAGCGGGCTGCGCGTGAGTCGCTGCCCCGGACAGCGCTAGCAGAGAGGCGACGAGCCACTTTCTCACCGCAGTATTCGGAATCGACGTCGACACCCCTTTAGCTCCCATTTGCATTCACCGCCACGCGTCGCTGAACTATAGCGAAGGCATTGCGATTCGCCTGTGTGCTGCGCCCCAGGGCAATTCCCGAAGAGTCCATCGGCTGTGCATGTGGTGGCTGAGCGTGGCCCGCGGCAAACAGCGCGGCGGCGAGCGGTGCACTATGATTCCCGATTCTCGCTCCGCGCCCCGAGCTTAGGAACGCCACCCTTGACCGATGTTCCTGTCGCCGCCTCGCGCGATGAACTGCTGTTCGTATCGCCGCGCTTCCTTTTCCCTGCCGATTCTGGCGGCAAGATCCGCACCACGCAGATTCTCAAGGGGCTGAAGGGTGGGAGATTCCGCATCCGGCTGCTTGCGCCCTCAACGCCGGCGGTGGTCGAGCAGCATGCCGCCGATCTGTGCTCGGTGTGCGATGCGTTCGAAACCTGGAGCGACGTCAGCGGGACGCTTTCTCACCGCCTGTGGCGGCTGATATCGGTGCTTGCTTTCGAACCGGTGTCCGTTGCAAGCGACCGTTCAGACTGTGGGCGAAGTGCGGTGGCGCGTGCGCTGGCTCGGCGTCCAGCGGTCGTCGTGTTCGATTTTCCGCACTCTGCCGTGCTGGCGCCGCCTGGGTTCGAGAGTGTGCCCTCCGCGCTGTTCACGCATAACGTCGAGAGCTGGATCTTCGAGCGGCATGCAAGCGTGGCCACAGGCGCCGCAGCTCGCCTGCTGTGGCGCTCGCAGTGGCGCAAGATGGTCCGGTTCGAGCGCGAAGCGCTAGCGCGTTTCGACACTGTGATTGCGGTGTCGGAGAAAGACGCCGCCTGGTTCCGCGATACGTGGTCGCTGCCGCGGGTGGATGTGATCCCGACCGGCGTCGACCCGGACTACTTCACTTGGCAGGCCCCGCCCGCCGGTGTCCAGCAGGTGGTGTTCATCGGCTCGATGGACTGGCATGCCAACCAGGACGGCATGCGGTTCTTCATGGACGAAGTCTGGCCAGCAGTCGCAAACGAGGTCCCCGGCGCCACCATGAAGGTGATCGGCCGCCGCCCGCCGGCGTCGCTCGTCGCACGTGCACCGCGCGGCTGGACGTTCACCGGGTTCGTCAACGATGTGCGGCCCGAGGCGGCCAGTAGCGCAGTGTCCGTGATCCCGCTACGTGTGGGCGGGGGCACGCGCATCAAAGCGTATGAGGCAATGGCGATGGGTTTGCCGGTGGTTTCGACCACGATTGGGGTCGAGGGCCTGCCGCTGACGCCGAATCTGCACTACTTGCGTGCGGATGACGCGCCTGCATTCGCACGCGCCGTGGTGCGGTTGCTGCATGAAGCGTCACTGCGCGAACGGTTGAGTCGTGAGGCGCGCACGCTCGTTGAATCGCGATATGCCAATAGGCAGGTGGCGCAGGTGTTTGAGCGCATCTGTGCCGACACTGTTTCGCGTGCCGCGGTTCGTAGGGGCCAGTTTTGAAGCGTCACGACATAGTCGCTTGACGAGACGAGCTGAATCTGGATATCGGCGTCGCGCTAGCCTGATCGCATGGCTTTGGCATCGGTCAAGCCTTGGTCAACTCCCTTTCCAATCATGGCGCGGTTTTCGATGATCGGCCGGCCAACTTGTTGATCTACAAAGACTAGGCAGGCGCGCAATTTTCCGCTAGGCCTCACGGCCGACTTGTGAAGGGCCGGTTGGGGCGGGAACAATGCTGTCCATCCGAAACGCGATCACTCGGGCCCAGCAGGCGCTATGCAACTGTGCGGCGGAAATGCAAAGCATGAAGAAGATCTACTCACGAACTCTCTTTGCGGCAGCGTTGGGCCTCTTGCTGACTGCGTGTTCAGGCCTGACGGACGACGAGCCGCCCGCAGCGTCGGGCAGTGCCGCGCCGAGTCCATCGCCAGCCGCGACGCCCACGCCATCTCCGGCACCATCTCCCACGCCGACGCCCACGCCATCTCCGGCACCATCTCCCGCGCCGACACCCTCGCCTGCACCCAGCCCCACGCCGAGCCCTTCCCCGAGTCCTGCACCGACGCCGACACCCATTCCTCCGCCATCCACGGGCATGTCATTCACGGAGCGTTGTGCGCAGACCGGCGTGATCAAGTGCGTCGGTTTCGATTCACAAGCGGATTTCAACGTCGGCGGTGGTGGCACTGGAGGTGCCTACGGCCAGAACTCGGGCATCCTGCCGCCGTGGGGTACCACCGACTTCACCCGCGCCGCTATGGACACGGCAGTGAAAGCCTCGGGAACTGGTTCGCTTAAGTTCACGATTCCAAGTAACTCAGGCGCTGACACGTCCGGCTCATGGTTTACCAACTTTTCGAATGACCTCACGGTCCAATTCGGCGCGAACTCGGACTTCTACGTCCAGTGGCGCCAGCGCTTCAGCCCGGAGTTCATCAACACCTCCTACAGCGGCGCCAACGGCTGGAAGCAGGTGATCGTCGGTACCGGTGACCAGCCTGGCCGCCCCTATACCTCATGCTCGACGCTAGAGACGGTGGTGCAGAACACGTTTCAGCGCGGTTTCCCGCAGATGTACAACTCGTGCAGCGGTTCGTCGTCGCACCGTGCGTACGACTCGTTCGAGCAGCCGTTCAATTCTTTCGACTTCAAGCTTCAGAACGGTCGCGGAGCACCGTACTGCCTGTACTCGCAGAGCCGCTCGTCATATTTCGCACCGACCGGCAATTGCTTCGGCTACGTTGCCAACGAGTGGCTGACGTTCCAGATGCGGATCAAGACCGGCCCGCGCGTCAACGACGAGTTCAACAACAGCTTCGTCGAGCTCTGGATCGCGCGCGAAGGGCGGGCGTCTGAACTGGTGTTCAACTGGGGCCCGTACAACCTGAGCGCCGGTTCTTCGGGCGAGAACCAGCGCTACGGGAAGGTCTGGCTGATTCCCTACAACACGAACAAGAGCTCGTTGCAGACGCACCCGACCGCTTACACCTGGTACGACGAACTCGTCATTTCGCGTAACCGAATCGCGGATCCGTGATCCCCGTTGTTCGGTCATGAGCAGGTCGCAACCCTATGTGGCCGACATCGGTAACGACGCAATTGGACAGGCAATGAAGCAGATCAGTCGCAGAGAAGTCTTGACGTTTGGGTTATTGGGCTATGCCGCGCTGGCTGCTGGCTGCAGCGGTTCCGTTGACGATTCCGCTCTGGCGCCGCCCGCGAATCCGGACGGGCCGCAGCCCCCGCCGGCCGGCACACCAAGTCCGACCGTCTCACCGCGGCCATCCCCATCGCCAAGCCCAAGCCCAAGCCCAAGCCCAAGCCCAAGCCCAAGCCCAAGCCCAAGCCCAAGCCCAAGCCCAAGCCCAAGCCCAAGCCCAAGCCCAAGCCCAAGCCCAAGCCCAAGCCCAAG
>JALHMQ010000009.1:0-68058 GCA_022843955.1 Burkholderiaceae bacterium | reverse complement strand
CCAAGCCCAAGCCCAAGCCCAAGCCCAAGCCCAAGCCCAAGCCCAAGCCCAAGCCCAAGCCCAAGCCCAAGCCCAAGCCCAAGCCCAAGCCCAAGCCCAAGCCCAAGCCCAAGCCCAAGCCCAAGCCCAGCGCCACCCGATCCGTGGAGCGTCAGCCCGACCCCGTTCTTCGTGATCGGCAGCACCTCTACCTTCGACCTGTCGGTCACACTGCCAGCGAATGTACGGCGCGGCGGCCGGTTCGGCGTGTCGACCACGGGTGCGGCTCTGCCGGCCGGCATCACGCTTTCACCATCGGGCATCCTCACAGTTTCCGGTACCACTGCCAGCCGGACCGATGGCGTGATATTCACCTACACCGAGCCCGTCTAGACGCGGCAGCGGGCAGATGTGCGCGGCGCCCCGCGCACCAGGCAAGGACATCCGCGGAGCATTTGATGGCAACGATCATTTCGATTCCCACCACACTAACGGTGCTTGCGCCTGGCACCTCGAGCCTGAGCCAGCTTGCCGCATCGATGGCGCCCGGTACTTGGGCGCAAATGGCCGTGTCCAGTCAGAATTCGGCCCTCGGGGTCGGCCGCATCACTGGGAGCATGCTGCCATTCGCAAACTCGATGCCGTGGAATCCGGTTTCGCGCTGTATTGAGATCATGGGTAACGACCATGGCTGGGGTACCGTGCGTCATGTCCGCTTCCAGGATGCGACAGGCCAGTTTTCAGTGGTCACCAACGACGCCAACGTTGGCGATCTGGGCCATGGTTATGACCACGTGTCGGTCAATCCGCGCACGGGCGACCTGTACTACCGGCAGTACAGCGGCTTTACCGGCACGATCCGTGTGTATCGGAAGCCGTTCGGTGCGGCGTCGTTCACGGCGATTCCGAGTGTTTCTACATCGAGCGAGCAGGTGGCCATCGGTACCACTTGGTGGAGCGGCAGCTTCGCCGGCGCCGGTGCGCAAGGTGCGCTGTTGGTGTTCAACAGCGGCGCATCGTCGGGAGGCGCCAACGATGGCCAAATCCTTGGCTTCGACCCGCTTGCTGGCCGATGGGTCTACAACCAGACCGGCCGCGCGCCGTTCTACGGCTCTGGCTCGACTTACCACAGCGTGTTCGAGTACTCAGCGGTCAAGAACGTCGCCGTCTACGGGGGCGGCAACGTGGCCGGCCGCAAGCTGTGGCGGCTCAATGCGGACGGCAGTGTGACGCCGATGCCCGACGTTCCGTCCGGCAAGGGCGTCGGCATCCAGCAGGGCATTCTCGTCGACGACCCGGTGTCCGGCAACTTCCTGCTGCTCAGCGCGGGCGAACTTTGGGAACTTAACCCCAGCGGCGCCGGCACCTGGACTCGCCAGTCAGGCACGCGTACCCCGCCTTCTGGGGTCGCCGTCCCCCGCAGCAACGGGCACCTGGTGGCGTGCGCGATTTCGAGCTACGGCGTGATCGCTTACATCAGCCAGACCACGAGCAGCACGGGCAACTTCTACCTGTACAAGCCCGCCTGAGCCACGCGCGCGCGTAATGCGGGCAGCGGCCTCATCGGGTCGTGGCCGGGCGCAGCCCGACCACGACCGTGTAAGGCGTCAGCAGGTGTCCGATGAAGCGCAGCGCAGCAACGCCGCGCAGCGCGTGCACGACGGCCCGCTGTGCCGGGCCGCTGCCGTCGTCCATCACGTCGAATCGGTCGTAGGCGGCAATCCCGCGCGCGTTCAGGTAGCGGCGAAACTGGTAGAAGCTGAACCAGTGCACCGCCGGGAAGCTGGCGAACTGCACCCAGTGGCGATGCGTGGTGACCGCCATCTTTTCGCATCGGCGTTTCAGCGCGGCCGGGTACCAGCTGTAGAGCGGCAGCCTGAATTCCTCCTGCACCGGGCAAAGCCAGTTGGTAGTTGAGCAGTACAGCACGCCGCCCGGGCGCAGCACGCGCAGCGCCTCGTCGAGGCAGGCCTGCCAGTCCTGCACATGCTCCAGCAGTTCCGACACCATCACCACGTCGAACGCCGCGTTGGCCACCGGCAGTGCAGTCGCGCTACCGACATGGAAGCTGGCCGCCAGCTTGCCCTGCGCGGCCCGCTGGCGTCCCAGTTCGATCAGCGGCGCGGAGATGTCGACGCCGGTCACCCGGTGGCCACCCTGCGCCCACGCCAGCACCTGTGCACCCGGCCCGCAGCCGATGTCGAGCACATCGAGCGCCTCGGTGGCGAGCCCGCGGCGCTGGCGCAACCGCAAAACCACGCCGCGTACGCCGTCGATGCGCTGATGTGTCGCCTCGTCCTCGCTCTGCGCCGCGTAGTAGCCGACGAACCGATGATCGGCATTCGGCCCGGCGGTCTCCGTGGGCGATGGCTGGGTCGACGGTGGCTCGATGGACATCAGACCTCCTGCTTGTGCGTGGCCGGCGCCGCGGGAAATGCCGGCGTGCAATGCACTGGCGGTTGCGCGGCCCCGGCAACCGTTTCAGCGACCAGCACCTCGAGGAAGCGTGTGCACTCAGTGACTACCCGGTCCTTCCACGCCGCGCTGGAGAACGTGTGGTCGGCATCGTGCAGCATCGCCTCGACCACGCGGCCGGTGTCGCGCCAGCGTGCGTCCGCGCGGCGCAAATCGCCAAACTCACGGGCGGTGATGTCGTGTTCGCTGATCAGCAGCAGTGTCGGCATCGCGCGCTGCCAGCCGCCACGCATGCTGTCGACGAAATCGCCCGCCGCAGCGGGCGCTGCACAGCGGCGGTCGGCACGCAGCCGGCGTAGCCGCTGCAGCAGTTCCGCCACGCGCGCACGCACCGGCACGCGACCGGCCAACAGGTCGCGCCAGAACGCCACGCTGCGCAGGCGGCCGGCGTAGTAGTGCTGTACAACCGCCGCGTTCAGCGAGTCGGGGCGCCGCACCCAGGGGTTGGCGAGCATCAGCGCGGCAAGATCCACCCGGCCGGCCGCCATCAGCAGCGCGCTGGCGGCGTCGCACAGGCCGAACGCAACGACCTGCTGCACGGCCGGGCAGGCGCGTCGAAGTGCCGCCGCGGCCGCCGCGATGTCCTCCTCGATCTCCTCGAAAGTGCGCGCGCGGCCGCCACTGTCGCCCATGCCGCGGCAGTCGAAGCGCAGCGTGCAATAGCGGCGTGCGGCAAGTGCGCGCGCCAGATGAACAAACTGCCGGTGGCTACCGGCGCGGTACTGCGGGCCGCCGACCACGATGAGTACGCCGAGAGCCGACGGCCGCGCCGGCTGCGCCAGCACGCCGACCAGCGTGTCGCCCTCGCAGTCGAACAGCAGCGCCCGTTCGATGGTCGTCATGCGGCCCTTGGCTGCGGCACCCAATCGGGTGCCAGCACGGCGACGGTGGCAGCGACCAGCGCATCGGCCGGGTCGATCTCCTGTGCGGTCCAGAACGGCACGCCCGGCACGGCGGCGGCGGTCACGTGCGCACCGGCGGCACGAAGCGCGTCGATGCGGGCGGCGCTGGCGGGCAGGCAAACGGGTGGATCGGCAGCACTGACTTCCAGCCAGTCGATCTGCCAGCCGCGCAGTGCTTCAGGCGCCAGCCGCGCGGCGCGCATCGGCAGCGCCAGCGCCGGCGGCAGCACGTAGCCGGCCACCTCGATCGGCTGGCCCTCTGCCAGCATGCGCCACAAGTCCTGCGCGCTGTCGCGCGCGCGGCCGGTGCCCGCCAACGCTCCCACCGTGCGCAGCCGCAGGAACGGGCTCAAGGCCGCTTCGCCGCTGGACACCGGTTGCCACAGCATTAGCCGCGCGCCGCCGCAGCGGGCCGCGATTTCGCTCGCCAGCAGCGCGCCGGCGCGGTGACCCCACAGCGCCGGCTGCACGCCGGTGCGCTGCACGAGCGCGGCGTGCGCCGCTTCGGCGTCAAGGAGCCAGTCGGCCCACGCGGCGTCTGCGAAGTCGCCGCTGCTGTCGCCGGTACCGGTCGGATCGAACAGCAGCACATGCCAGCCGGCGCACGCCAGCGCGCGTGCCGCCTGCGCCACCGCCCGGCGCGACTTGTTCATCTCTTCGGCAAACGCCGGCAGGTGCAGCAGCGCGCCTGCTGGCGCGATGCCTGCAGGCGGATCGAAGGCCATGCAGAACAGAGAGCGGTCCTCGCGTTCGACGAAGAACGCGTCCTGGGGCGGAAGCGGGGTGGCAGTCACGACAGCGGGGCGGCGGCCGGTTCAGCGGCGCCGGGACCGTCAGGCGGCCAGCTTGGCGCGCACGAACGACGCGAGGCTGCCAACGGTGGCGAAGGTGCTGCCGTCGACTTCGTCATCGTCGACGGTGAAGCCGAAGCGCTCCTCCAGGTTGGTAAGCAGCGCCACCACCGCCATCGAATCGAACTCGGGCACCGCGCCCAGCAGTGCGGCCTGCAGCCCAAACCGGCTGCGATCGAGGCGTACGTTGAGTGCGGCCTCCAGCGAGAGGATTACCTGTTCTTCTACGTCCAATGCACTCTCCTGCAGCTCCAAGGCAGCCGGCAGGGCAGCCGGTGCGGCAGCGATTATAGGGAGTCTCGGTGCCCGAATCACGTTTGCATGGGATACTCCCGGCCCTCCGATTTCAGTGGCGCCCGTAACACAGTCCATCGCCGCGACGCTAATCCGCTTGACGCAGCCCTCCGCTCCGCAGCTTCGCCTTCCGCGCCACCCGGTTGTCGGGTGGCGCCTGCTTGCTGGTAGCGCACGGCCGGCCGCAGCTGCTCAGGTCACAGACTTGCCGCATCTGCTGCTGACCACGAGCGGGCGTGCCGCGTTGCGGCTTGCGCTTGCGGAACTTGGCATCGGCCCGGGGGACCGGGTGCTGGTGCCGACGTATCACTGTCCAACCATGGTGAGCCCGGTGTTCGCTGCCGGCGCGGAGCCAGTCTTCTTCCCGATCAGCGACGACGGCCTGCCGTTGCTTGACGGGCTGGGCGAGCACGAACTGGCCGGCGTGCGCGCGCTGTTCGCCGTCCACTACTTCGGCATCGTGCGGCCACTTGCAGGTGTGCGCGCGTTCTGCGACCAGCACGGGATCGCGCTGGTGGAAGACTGCGCGCATGCATTCTTCGGCAGCAGTGAGGGGCACCAGGTGGGTACTTGGGGCGATTTCGCCATCGCCAGCCTGACCAAGTTCTTCCCAGTGCCTGAGGGCGGTTGCCTAGCGTCCCGCATGCGGCCACTGACCACGCAGTTGGCGCCGTCGCCGCTTGCGCGCGGCATGCGGCACGCGGCGGAGGCGGTGGAGATCTCGGCGCGATTCGGCGGGCTGCAGCCGCTAGGAATCGGGCTGCGAGCCGGCCTGCGGCTGCGCGACCGGCTGCGGGGACGTCGGGACCCGTTCGCGCCGGCCGTCGAGACCGCGGCCGATGTGCGTATGCCCGTCTTCGATGAGGCCGCCGCACGGTGCGCACCGTCGACCACGGTACGCGCCATCGTTGCACGTGCTGACCGCGCGGGCCTGATCGAGCGTCGGCAGCGCAACTACCAGCGCCTCGCCGTGCGGCTCGGGGGCATTGCGGGACTGCGCGTGATGGCACCCACGCTTGAAGGCGACGCAGTCCCATACGTTTTTCCACTCTGGGTCGATGAGCCGGAGCGGTGCTACCACCCGCTGCGGCTGGCCGGCGTGCCGATCTTTCGCTGGGATGTGCTGTGGCCCGACGTACCGTCGTTGCAGGGCGATGCCGGGTTGGCATGGTCGACGCACGTTTTCCAGCTCGGTTGCCACCAGGATTTGGGCGATGCGCAGATTGACGCCATTGCGGACGTGGTGGCTTGCGTAGTGCGCGCGAGATGAAGCGCGTGCTGATGATCGCCTTTCATTTTCCGCCACTGGCTGGTTCCAGCGGCGTGCAGCGCACGCTGCGCTTCGTGCAGCACCTCCCGTCGTTCGGATGGCAGCCGCTGGTGCTGACCGCCATGCCCGGCGCCTACGAGCGCACCAGCGACGATCTGCTGCGAGACGTTCCGGACGGCGTGATAGTGCGGCGCGCGCTCGCCCTCGATGCCGCGCGCCAGTTGTCGGTCCGAGGCCGGTACCTGGGCGTGCTTGCACGGCCTGATCGCTGGATGACATGGCAGTATGACGCCCGGCGCGTCGGTGCTGCAATGATCCGCGACTTCGCGCCGCAAGCCATCTGGTCAACCTACCCGCTGCCTACAGCGCACCTGATTGCCACGCGGCTGCACGCGCGATTCCGCGTGCCATGGGTCGCCGACTTCCGCGACCCCATGGCGCAGCCGGGTTATCCGGCCGATCCGCGGACCTGGGCGCAATTTAAGGACATCGAGCAGCACGCGCTTGCGACTGCGGCGGCGTCAGTGTTCACGACACCGGGCGCGGCGGCAGAGTACCGGCGCCGCTACCCGCCGGCCGCTGGGCGCGTGCAGTTGATCGAGAACGGATACGACGAGGAAAGCTTCGGTGACAGCGGCGCCGAGGCAGCGCGCCTTGGCCCGCTACGACCCGGTGCACTGACGCTTCTTCACAGCGGCATCGTGTATCCGTCTGAGCGCGATCCAACCTGCCTGTTCGACGCGCTCGGCCGCTGCAAGCGCGACGGGCGCATCGACGCGCCGCGCCTGCGCGTGCGCTTCCGTGCCAGTGTGCACGACGACCTGCTGCGAACCCTGGCAGCGCGCTTCAACGTCGCTGACTTGGTCGAGATCGAGCCGCCGATCGACTACCGCGAGGCGCTGGTTGAGATGCAGCGCGCCGACGGCCTGCTGCTGCTGCAGGCGTCCAACTGCAACGAGCAGATCCCGGCCAAGCTGTACGAGTACCTACGCGCACGGCGGCCGGTGCTGGTGTTGAGCGACTCCGTTGGTGACACCGCGCAGGCGGCCGCCGCTGCCGGCATTACGCGCCAAGCCCGGCTAGATGACTCCGCCGACATCGCCACGCTGCTTAGTTCGTTCGTCGCCGATCCGGCGCGTGGCGCCGGCTGGCGGGCGACCGAGGCGGCGATCGATTCGGCGTCGCGTCGCGGGCGCGCCCGGCAGCTTGCCGTGCTGCTCGACTCAGTCTGACCCGCTCAGCGGCTTCAGACGGCGCGGGCCGGCGACCCGTCGCCGCTTACAGCTCGACCGTTTGACCGCGAGAGACAGGTGCTCGACAGCCCAGCGGTCACCCCTCATTCCTGCGAGTTGGAGTGCTTTTCCGCAAGTGAAGGAACTAAATTCGATACTGCTCACTCGCCGCGAGCAGCGCAAACGGCGGATTACTCCAAGTGCACCGGCTGCGCCTCGTGGGCGCCGGGAGTCTTGCCACGCCCGCGCAGGCTGCGCAGCCAGCGCCAACGGAAATGTGTTAGGTGATACAGGCCACGCGCGTTGTCGGTCCAGCGTTTGTGCCAGTCCATCAGCCGGCCGAAGAACTCAATGCGTCGGATGCGGCCCTGCTGCCAGATGCGCGCGAACGCCTCCTCGCGCATGAGAAACGCCGGCGACAGCGCCTTGTTCACGCGCTCGTCGTAGGTGGTCTTCAGGATCACCAGGGTATCGTCGCTCTCGATGCACAGGTCGACGGCCACGACCTCGCCATTGAAGCGATACCGGTATACGCAGCCGCGGCCGCGCCGGCAAAAGCGCTGCAGCATGTCGCGGTAGAAGCGGCCCTGCACGTTGTCAGCACTGACCGCGCTACCGTCGGCGCCTTTCCAGCCGACGCTCTCAAGCCGGCCGTAGTCGGCGACCGCAGTCGCCATGTCTTCCTCGCTACGCAGCTCGTCAAGCGTGGCCGCGATGCCGTCTTCCTCCAGTTTGCGACGCTGCTTGCGAATGTTTTGCCGCAGGTTCTTGCCGCGCGCAGCCCAGTAGGCATCGAAACTGCCACTGACGTCGACCCAGGCGGTGGTGATGTAGTCACCAACGACCAGCAGCCCATCGCCGGTTGGTCGGGGGTACATCGCTTCGTCGAGTTGCGTGAGGCCGACCACCGGCGTCAATGGCGACATTGCCTGCGTCAGCGATCGCGCCGCCGTGGCCACGTCGATGCCAGGCTCCAGCAGCAGCGGGCCAACGGGCAGTTGCGACGGCTGAAAGGTGTTCATCCGACCGATGCCGGCCGGTCCCAGGATTGCCAGTGCCGCCGTTCTGCCGCCGGCGCCGCGGCCGACTGCCAGTCGCTCGCCACCGCTGCCGAAGCACGAGAGTGCTGGTTCGATGAAGTCCAAATGGAGGAAGGGCGCCGTAGGCTGCAGCGCCGCGAGCCGGTTCCAGTCGGCGGCATGCGCGCCCAAGTCGGAGATCGGCTCGCAGCGCCAGCTCAGCGTGGACTGGAAGCTCTGCATATGCGCAAAGCATAGCGGAGCATGTACATTCAGCGCCTGACTCGCGCGTGCCCGCGGGCGCATCGCCCATGCCACCGCCGGCCGCGCGGGATCCAGCCGAGGTTCTCTTCCAGCATGCAGTCCACCATGCTCTTGCACGAGTTGCCCTTGCGGGCGGCGCATGACGCGCCTTCTGCGCCGGCGCTCACCTACCAGGGCCAGACGCTCGCCTACGGAGCGTTGGCGCAGGCGATCGAGCGCTTTGCGGCTGGACTGGTGCGGCTGGGCGTTGCGCGCGGCGAGCGGGTCGGCGTCTATCTCGAGAAGCGGTTCGAGTTCGTGATCGCCGCGTTTGGCGCAATGCGCGCCGGCGCAGTGTTCGTCCCTGTGAACCCGCTGTTAAAGGGCGAGCAGGTCGGCTACATCCTGCGCGACTGCAACGTGCGGGCACTGGTGACGTCGGCCGAGCGGCTGGCGGCGGTCGCCGCCGCGCTGCCCGCCTGCCATGACCTGCGCCAGGTGGTGGTGTGCGGCGATGGCGCCGCAGAGCCGGTGCCGCAGCAGGTGGTCTGCTGGCCCGAGATGCAGGCGGCAGCGCCCAGCGCCGGCCACCGCGTGATCGACACCGACATGGTGTCAATCCTGTACACCTCGGGCAGCACCGGCAAGCCGAAGGGCGTGGTGCTGTCGCACCGGAACATGGTCGCCGGCGCCAAGAGCGTCGCCCAGTATCTGGAAAACCGCCCCGACGACACGCTGCTCGCGGCGCTGCCGCTGTCGTTCGATGCCGGCTTCAGCCAGCTCACCACTGCGTTCCACGCCGGCGCACGCGTGGTGCTGCTTAACTATCTGCTGCCAAAGGACGTGCTGAACGCGCTGGTGCGCGAGCGCGTGACCGGCCTCACCGCGGTGCCGCCGCTGTGGATCCAGCTCACGCAACTCGCGTGGCCGTCCACCGTCACCGAGCATCTGCGCTACATCGCCAACACCGGTGGCCGCATGCCACTTGAAACGCTGAAGAAGCTGCGCGCGGCGCTGCCTCGCACCAAGCCCTACCTGATGTACGGCCTGACCGAGGCGTTCCGCGCCACCTACCTGCCGCCCGAGCAGGCGGACATCCGGCCCGATTCGATCGGCAAGGCGATACCTAACAGCGAGATCCTCGTGCTGCGCGAGGACGGCACGCCCTGCGCGCCCAACGAGCCGGGCGAACTCGTGCAGCGCGGCGCGCTGGTGGGCATGGGCTACTGGAACGACGCCGAGAAGACCGCCGAGCGCTACAAGCCACTGCCCGGCCGCGAGGGCGGGCTGGTGCTGGCGGAGATCGCGGTGTTCTCCGGCGACACCGTGCGCGCCGACGAGGAGGGCTATCTCTACTTCATCGGTCGGCGCGACGAGATGATCAAGACCTCCGGCTACCGCGTCAGCCCCACCGAGGTGGAGGAGGTGGTCTACGGT
Organism: Burkholderiaceae bacterium; assembly: GCA_022843955.1. GTDB lineage: Bacteria > Pseudomonadota > Gammaproteobacteria > Burkholderiales > Burkholderiaceae_F > JALHMQ01. The sequence goes on along the minus strand of JALHMQ010000009.1, from coordinate 58,356 downwards.
ACCCAGCGCGTGGCCGAGTGCGCCGCTTTCGGCGTGCCGCACCCGTCGCTTGGGCAGGCGATCGTCGTGGTCGCCACTGCCCGTGACGGCGAGCCACTGACCGAAGCCCAGCTACTTGCCGACTGCCGCGAGCGGCTGCCGATCTACATGCTGCCGGCCCGCGTGGTGGTGCGCGATGGGCCGCTGCCGCGCAATCCGAACGGCAAGATCGATCGCAAGCTGCTGGCAGGCGAGTTCGGGGCGGCTTTCGAGAAGACCCAATGAGTACGCCGACGACCGCAACGCAGCGGCACCCCGCGTTGGCGCACTGGCCGCTGCAGGACGACACGCTGATCGTGGGCGGGCTGCCACTGCCGCAACTGGCGGCGCGGGTGGGCAGCACGCCCTTTTACGCATACGACCGCGCGCGGCTGGCTGATCGCATCGCGCTGCTGCGGCGAGCGCTGCCGCCCGAGATCGAGTTGCACTACGCGATCAAGGCCAACCCGATGCCGGCGCTGGTGTCGTACGTCGCTCCGCAGGTGGATGGCCTCGATGTCGCCTCCGGTCGCGAGCTGCGCGTGGCGCTTGATGCCGGCATGCCGCCGGCCGACATCAGTTTCGCCGGACCGGGCAAGTCGGTCGTGGAACTGGAGCAGGCGGTGGCCGCGCGCGTGCTGCTCAATGCGGAGTCGCCGCGCGAGATCCGCGAACTGGCGCGCATCGGCGCCGCGCTCGGCATCCGGCCGCGGGTTGCTGTGCGTGTGAATCCGTCATTCGAGCTGAAATCATCGGGCATGAAGATGGGCGGCGGGGCCAAGCAGTTCGGCATTGACGCCGAAGCGGTTCCCGCGTTGCTGAGCGAGATCGGGCGGCTGGACCTTTGTTTCGAAGGATTTCATATCTTCTCCGGCTCGCAGAATCTGCGCGCCGAGTCCATCTGCGAGTCGCAGCGCAAGGCGTTCGATCTGGCAGTCGAGCTGGCGGGGCACGCGCCGGCACCGGTGCGAACGCTGAACATCGGCGGCGGTTTCGGCATCCCGTACTTCCCTGGCGAGCAGCCACTCGACTTGGCGCCGATCAGTGACAACCTGCATTCGCTGGTTGACGCGGCCCGTACTTCGATGCCGCAGGCGGCGCTTGTGGTCGAGCTGGGTCGCTTCATCGTGGCCGAGGCCGGCCTTTACGTGTGCCGCGTGGTGGACCGCAAGTTGTCGCGCGGGCAGGTGTTTCTGGTGACCGATGGCGGGCTGCATCATCACCTGGCCGCCTCAGGAAACTTTGGGCAGGTGATCCGCAAGAACTATCCCGTGGTGATCGGCACCCGCGTAGCAGGCGGCGAGCGCGAGCAGGCCTCGGTGGTCGGCCCGCTCTGCACGCCGCTCGATCTGCTGGGCGAAAAAATGGACTTGGCACGCGCCGACGAAGGCGACCTCGTGGTCGTGTTCCAGTCGGGCGCCTACGGCTACACGGCGAGCCCGCACCTGTTCCTCGGTCATCCGGCGCCGCGGGAAGTGTTGGTTTAGCGCCTGCACGGGCGAGGCGGCCCGCCTTCGAACCGACGCCGTCAAGCCAGCGTATTCATGGTCGGAAGTGCGGCGGATTGCGGCGACTGCGCCGACGTCCTGTCCCATTCTTTGTGCTCGAAGACGCTTCCGGAATGCCACCGTCCACATGTCGAATTTCTTTACATCCTGTTCATCGCTCGTCGGCGCGAGCGGCGTAACTACTGGATTTCATGGGCTTGTTGCCCGTTGGATTAGTTCTTGCAACCTTGCGTCATCCCGTGTTTGCGGGGAACCGGGCCGAGCATTCCGCCCGCCCGGAGAACCAAACAAGAGCACATCCATGCGCGCGCACCCATCATTGTTTCGTCCGTCGCCCGCCGTGGCGCTGGCATCGGTGTTGTTGATTGCGCTCCTTGCCGCTTGCGGCGGCGGTACCGATCAGCCTGCCGACGGGAACTTCCCGGTGCAGGCACCCGCATCCGACGACCAGCGGGTGTCGCGGATGGAAGTCAGCGCTGCAGCGGCATGCGCCGCGCCGGCCAACCCGGTCGTCGCCGAGAATTGCCTCGCTGGCACGCCGTCGAGCGAATGGGATGTCGCCGGCAATGGCGATCCCAGCATCCAGGGCTACGCGGTCGACATCAGCTTCAATCGCGGCCAGACGGCGGCGTTCAAGATCAACACCAATGCCCGCGGGTACTCAATCGCGATCTATCGGATCGGTTACTACGGTGGCGCCGGCGCGCGCAGGGTGGCCACCGTGGTGCCGTCGGCCACGCTGCCGCAAACGCAGCCGCCATGTCTGAGCGACACCAGCACCGGGCTGGTGGATTGCGGGAACTGGGCAGTGTCCGCGACCTGGAGCATCCCGGCCAATGCGGTGTCGGGTGTCTATGTGGCAAAGCTCACGCGGCCCGACACCGGCGGGTCCAGCCACATCAAGTTTGTGGTGCGCGACGACGCCAGTCGATCCGACCTGCTTTTCCAGACGTCCGACACGACTTGGCAGGCCTACAACACCTACGGCGGCAACAGCCTGTACACCGGCAGTCCCGCTGCATGGGGTGCGTATAAGGTGAGTTACAACCGCCCGCTGCAGGAACGCGGCGATCCCTGGCACGCGTTCTTCGTCAATGAGTACCCAATGGTCCGCTGGCTCGAGGCCAACGGCTACGACGTCTCCTATACGACAGGTATCGACTCCGACCGGCGCGGCGCTCTCATCCGCAACCACAAGGTGTTTCTGTCGGTCGGTCACGACGAGTACTGGTCTGGCGCGCAACGCGCCAACGTGGAAGCCGCGCGCGATGCCGGCGTGCACTTGGCGTTCTTCAGCGGCAATTCGATCTACTGGAAGACGCGCTGGGAAAGCAGCATCGACGGCAGCAACACGCCCAACCGCACGCTGGTCGTCTACAAGGAGACGCGCGCCAACGCCAAGATCGATCCTTCGCCCACCTGGACCGGCACCTGGCGCGACCCGCGCTTCAGCCCGCCGTCCGATGGCGGCCGGCCCGAGAACGCGCTGCAGGGCACGTTCTGGCTCGTCAACTGTTGCACCGACTCCAGCACAGCGGACTACACCATCCAGGTCCCGGCCGAAGAGGGCCGGATGCGGCTGTGGCGCAATACCGGACTGCAGAACCAGGCCAGCGGGCAGGTGACTTCACTAGTGCCCGGCCTGCTCGGATTCGAGTGGGATACCGATGTCGACAACGGCTTTCGCCCGGCTGGCCTGGTCAGGCTGTCGCGCGCCACTTACAACGTGCCGGAGATGCTGGTCGACTTCGGCAGCACGGTGGCCCCGGGCACCGTCACGCACTACCTGACGCTGTACCGGCATGCCAGCGGCGCGCTGGTGTTTGGCGCCGGCACCACGCGCTGGTCCTGGGGACTTGACGCATCGCATGACGGCGCCGGCCCGCCGGCCGATCCGCGCGTGCAGCAGGCAACAGTGAACCTGTTTGCCGACATGGGCGCGCAGCCGTACAGCATGCAGCCCGGCCTGATTGCGGCCAGCGCCTCGCTCGACTCGGTGCCGCCAGTGGTCAACATCGCCGCGCCGGCCAACGGCACCTCGGTGTCGGCTGGAACCACCGTCACGCTCTCCGGCACCGCCGCCGACACCGGCGGGGTAGTCGCCGGGGTCGAGGTATCGGCCAATGGCGGCCTTACCTGGAGCGCGGCCACCGGTCGCGGCAACTGGTCGTTCGCGTGGGTTGCGCCGACCGAAGGGTTGTTCACGGTGCAGGTGCGTGCGATCGACGACAGCGGCAACATCCAGTCGGCGCCGGCGCAGGTCAGCATCAACGTCACGCCGCGCGTGTGTCCCTGCAGCATCTTCACGCCGTCAATGGCACCAGCGGTGTCATCGCTGAACGATCCGAGCAGCGTGGAAGTGGGCGTGAAGTTCACCGTCACCCGCCCCGGGTACGTGACGGGGATCCGCTTCTTCAAGGGCACCGGCAATGGCGGCACGCACACGGGAAGCCTATGGACGGCCACTGGTCAGTTGCTCTCGCGCGTGACGTTCACCGGCGAGACCGCATCAGGCTGGCAGCAGGCCCGCTTCGAGCGGCCGGTGTTCGTCAACTCGAACACGACCTACGTGGCGTCCTACTTCGCGCCGCAGGGCCGCTACTCCGCCACCAGTGACTACTTCATCGCGGCGCGCGACATGTCGCCCATCCGGGTGCCGTCGGCGGCTGAGGCCGGCGGCAACGGCGTGTACTCGTACGGCACCACCACCCGCTTCCCGACAGAGACGTTCGGTGCTCCCAATTACTGGGTCGACGTGGTGTTCGAGACCAGCCTCCCGCCCGGCGTCGTGGTGGCCGGCAACGATGCGTACACGGTATTCCGCAACCAGCCGCTCACGGTGCCGGCGCCCGGCGTATTCGCCAACGACCTGCCTGAGGCGATCGGTGCTCCGCTCACCCTAGCACTCGTCGCTCCGCCGGCACGCGGCACCTTGGCGCTCAGTCCGGACGGCGGCTTTGTCTATACGCCGAACAACGGCTATATCGGCAACGACTCGTTCACCTACCGCGCCACCTCGGGCAGCGGCGCATCGGCGACCGCCGTGGTCGCTCTCAACGTGCTGAACGCCGGCACCGTGTTCGCCAGCACCGCCGTACCCGCTGTCGCGTCCGCCAACGACGTCAGCGCGCTGGAACTCGGAATGAAGTTCCGCGCCAGCGCATCGGGGCGGGCCATTGGCGCTCGCTTCTTCAAGGGTCCGAACAACCCGGGTCCGCACATCGTCAATCTTTGGTCCTTGTCGGGCCAGTTGCTCGCGCGCGCCAATCCCGCGCCGAACAGCTCGACCGGATGGCAGGAGGTGATGTTCCCGGTGCCCGCCCCGCTGGCGGCCGGCACCACCTATGTGGTCTCGTACTTCACCCCGAGCGGCGGCTACGCGTTCACGCCGGCCTTCTTTGCCAGCGCCGTATCGGGCGGCTTCCTGACCGCGCCCTCGTCGGGCGAGAGCGGTGGCAACGGCATCTACCGGTATGGCGCCACCACCGGCTTCCCGGCCGAGAGCTTCAACGCCAGCAATTACTGGGTTGACGTGATCTTCGAAAGCGATGTCCTGCCCGGCCAGGTGACCGCCGCCGCCGACGCGTACACGGTGTTCCGCGGCGAGACGCTTGGCGTGGCGGCGCCCGGCGTGCTGGCCAACGACTCGGTCGCCGGTGTCCAGACGGCGCCTGCAGCCTCGCTGGTCTCCGGGCCGCTCAACGGCAGCCTCACCTTGAATCCGGATGGTTCGTTCAGTTACCAGCCCAATGCCGGATTCACGGGCACGGACAGCTTCACGTATCGCGCAACCTCGTCGCTCGGCCTTACCGCCGACGCGAGTGCCACCATCAGCGTCGGCAACACCACGACGCTGTTCGCAGCGACTGCGGTACCGGCGGTGCCGGCCGTTGCCGACCCGTCGGCCGTCGAGGTGGGAATGAAATTCTCATCGCGACTGCCCGGCTTTATCACCGCGATCCGGTTCTACAAGGGTCCCGGCAACAACGGGCCGCATGTCGGCAATCTGTGGAGTGCCAGCGGCGAACTGTTGGCCTCGGCGACCTTTACTGCCGAAACAGCCAGTGGCTGGCAGCAGGTCGAACTGGCAACGCCAGTTCCGGTTGCAGCAGACACCCTGTACGTGGTGTCGTACTTTGCACCGGTGGGCAATTACGCCGCGACGCCCGGCTTCTTCAACAGTGGCGTCACCGGCACGGTCCTGTCCGGTCCGGCGGGCGCCGCGGTCGGCGGCAACGGCGTCTATCGCTACTCCGGCGTGAGCGCGTTCCCGACGAACTCGTTCAACAACGCGAACTACTGGGTCGACGTCGTACTCACCGCGCCTTGATGGCAGCGGCCGCGGGCGGCATATGCTGACCGCGGCCCGCGGTGGCCGTTTCCTTATGATGGGCCGATGCAACCCTCGACCTATCTCTTCGTGATTCCCTGGGCGTCGCATCACGCCGGCGGCGTCAACATCGTGGTCAAGAGTCTCGCCGCGACGCTTCGCGTCGAGACCCCGCTGGCGCCGCTGATCGCGATCGACACCTGGGGGGCGTTCGAGCCGCACTTAGCCGACGGCGACCTGCCGTTCCAGTTCGGGCTGATCGGCGCTGCCGGCATCGGCGCGCGCGTGCGCGCGCTGCTTGCGCTGCCGGTGCGGCTGGCGCGGCTGCGCCGCCTGCTAGTGTCGCGCAACGTGGCCGTCGCCAACTTCCACTACGTGACCGATGCCGCGTTCGGCGTGGCGATCCTCAAGCGGCTCGGGCTGTACCGCGGCCGTCTGGTGTTGTCGTTTCACGGCGAAGACGCGAAGCCGCCGGCGGATCGGGTGCGCCGCCTCACTTACCGGCTGATGTTCGCGAATGCCGACGCGCTGGTGGCGGTCTCGCACGGCCTGGCGCACAAGGTGTCCGCCGCGTTCGATTTGCCGCTGGCCCGCGTGAGCGTGGTCTACAACGGCGTCGATCAGCAGGTCTTCAGGCCCGGGGCGTCGTCTCCTTCAATCGCGGTCGCGGCGATGCCGACGCCGTTCCTGCTGAGCGTCGGCTCGTACATCCCCCGCAAGAACCCCCGCTGCCTGCTCGACGCGTTCGCCCGTATCGCAGCGGCTAACCCGGCGCTCCACCTGTGCTTCGCCGGCGCCGACGGCCCCGAGCGGTTGCCGCTGCTTGCCGAAGCGGCGCGCCTCGGCCTCGCGGAGCGGGTGCACTGCCTGGTGTCGCTCGGCGTGGTGGAAACCGCGCACTTGATGGCGAGCGCACTGGCCGTGGTGCAGACCGCGCGCGCCGAAGGCCTGCCGCTGGCCGTGATCGAAGCGGGCGCGGTGGGAACGCCGCTGGCGGTGTCGCGCATCATCGGGCACGACGAACTGATCGAGGACGGCCCGACTGGCCGCATGTTCGAGAGCGACGATGCGGCCGGCTGTGCGCGAGTGCTGGCCGAGTTGCTGGCCGACCCTGCGACCGCCCGCTCGCGCGCCGACGCCTTTCGCCGCCGGATCGAGCGCGACTTCACCTGGTCGGTCTGCGCCGGCAACTACCTGCGCGTTCTCGGCCTGGCGCCGCCCACGCTGGCGGCGACCACCGCGGCGCAGGTCGCTTGACCGCGTGCCCGGCAACCCCCGCGCTTGGGCGCGGGCGCGCACCGCGTCCCAACTGGCCCATCAAGCCCGCCGGCGATCCGCAGGCCGTTACGCTGGGCTCGCCGGTGGCGGGCGTCGGCGCGCGATCCACTGCGCGCCGATCTTGGCGACCTCCAGCGCGTACAGGCGGCGCGGGCCGTACTCGCTGGCGGCGATTCGCAGCACGGCCAGCGCATCGGCATGGCGGTCGCGCTGCCGTAGCTGGAAGGCGGTGCTGAACACGGCCTGCTCTGCCGCGGCCTGCGCGGCGACTACCAGATCGGTTCCATGCAGCCGCGTTGCATGGAACTCGCTGATGGCGAGGTCCACCAGTCGTTGCTGCGCCGGGCGGGCAACGATTGGCTGTGCGGCGTGCGCATGGCCTTGCAGTGCGGCGTAGACGCTTTCCAGCGCTTCGTTCCAGCCGGGACCGACATGATGGGTGAGTACCCGCTCGCGCAGCGCGGCGCCGGTCGCTCGGCGCCGGTCGTAGTCGTCCAGCAGGGCGAGCGCCGCGTCGATGTAGGCGTCCTCGCTCGACGGGCTTTGCACCAGCCCGTCGAGCGCGACGTCCTGCGTCGCCAGCAGGGGCGTCAGCTGGCTGTGCGCGAGCACGCACGGGACGCCGGGCAAGACAGACTCCAGCAGCGCGGTCTGTGACCCGAACGGAAACCCCTCGAGGTAGAGGTCGGCTGCGCACTGATATGCGGCGGGGTCGGGAACCGGGCCCACCAGATGCATCCGGGGGTGCTCTACGAAGCCGGCGGCGCGGCGGTGATCCTCGGCCCGTACGCCGACCAAGTACAGGTGGGCGCCGGGTGCGCGGTCGAGCAGCCGGCACGCGGTGGCGAAGAAGTTGTGGCGTCGGCTGGGCGCGTATTTCAGCGAGCGACCCACGCTGAGCAGCACGGTCTGCGAGGCCGGGATCCCGAGCGCGGCGCGTGCCGCGCTGCGGTCGAGCCGCGCGCTCGCCTCGCTCAGCGGGATCGGAAGAAGCCCGTGGCGGCGCACGCTGCGAAGTTCTCGGCTGGTGCCCGCGCCGACGTCGCGCAGATGGACCACCACGTCGGCGACGGTGTTGCCGAGCCAGTAGCACTGGTCGGCCAGGTTGACCAGGGCCACCGGCACGCCGGGCGCGGCGAACGCCGCCACCGCGACCACGTCTGCCGGCGACAGATGCAGGAACACCATGTCGGCGCGCTCGGCGGCGTAGCGCCGCAGCCAGGCTGCGCGCAGCGCCAGTGGCGCGTCGCTGTCGAGCTGCACCAGTTCGCCGCCCGACGCGTGGATCGCCTCGACCACGCCCGGGTGGAGCGGGATCCGGCCTTGCGCGGTGACGAGCACCGAGTGGACCGATCCGGCGTCCTTGGCGGCCCAGTGCAGCATCGTGCGCGTGTGTCCGCCGATGCCCTGCAACGTGGTGGCGACGTGCAATACCCGCCGCCGGGAGCCTGCGCCGCCGTTGGCAGTGGACAGCGCGCGGCCGATCGACTCAGGTGGCGTCGGCAATTCGCGCGCGCAGGCGAGCAGTGGATTCTCTACGGTGCCGTCGTCGAAGCGGCCGGGGTGGTGCATCCCGGCGAAGCCGATCAGACACTCGGCCCACTGCAGTGCGGCCTCGGGTCCAGCGCGCCGGGCCAGGACCTCGGTGAAGGGCGCAAGGCGGTCGTACTCGGCGCTGCAGGCGGCCAGGAAGGCCATTACCTCCGGGCCGACCGAGGCCGCTGCGCCGCTCGCGCCCGCGTTGTTCAAGCAGGCCTCATGCAGTGCGCGCCGCGCGGCTCAGCAGCCGCAGCAGCGGGCGCACGATGAAGCGCTGCCGCTCGTGGGAGGTGATGCCGAGCACCGCGATAATCGCCAATCCGATCGCGCCTGCCAGTGCACCCTGCGCCAGCAACTCGCGCCAGGTCTCGGCGCTGCCGGCGGCAAATCGGAGTGCGGCAAAGGCACTGGCCACGACGACGGCGACCGCCAGCGGTCGCAGGCAGGCGTGGCGCAGGAAGGAAGCGACCGGCAGGCCGATCGTGCGCGACACTGCCATCGGCATCGCGAGCAGATCCACCATCAAAGATGCGAGGACGGTGGCGATGGCGGCGCCGACCAGGCCGACCGAGTGCAACAGCAAGATGCTTACCAGCAGGTTGACCATCGACCCGCCGATCAGCAGCAGTGCCACCAGCTTCACGCGCCCGCTGCCCATCAAGATCTGGCCGCCCACGTTCGACACGTAGCTGGTTGCGGTCGACAGCAGCAGTATCTGCAGCAGCAGTGCCACCGACGGATACTGCTCGCCCGACACATACTTCGCCCCAACCCAGAGCCGGTAAAAGTCCTCGGCCCAGAAGGCGGCGCCCAGGACCGAGAGGACCATCACCAGCATCATCAGGCGCGAGCCGTCGTGGTACAGCCGCAGCATCGAGTCGCGCTCGCCCTGTGCGTGCAGCGCGGTCGCTACCGGGTACATCACCTGGCCGATCGGGCTGATTGCACCGTTGATCTGCTGCAGCAGTCCGGTGGCGAGCGCGTAGTAGCCGACGGCGGCGATCGGCAGCAACGCACCGATCAGCAGCGGCTGCGCGTGCAGGTAGACGAATCCGTTAAGCGCGATCAGGAAGGTCCAAGCGCCGAACGATGCAAGTGCCTTGAACTGCTCGACGCTGGCGCGGCGCCGCTCGATCACGAGCTGGGGCGCGAGGCGTCGCGCCACCCGCCAGCGAATCACGTAGTCCACCAGCGACAGTGCGCAGGTGGCCGCACTGATGCCGATCAGGCCGTGTCCGCCGGACAGCGCGGCATAGACGGCGCCCGCGGTCGCAATGCGGGTCGTGACGCCTATCAGGTTGGCGATGTCGAATCGCTGGGTGGCCACGAACACCGCGGTGAACGGGAAGAACGCGAACTGCAGTGCCGCGGTGGCGCCGACAATCAGGATGCACCAGAACGCCTCACGCTCCATGCCGGCAGGGAAGTTCCAGACATGTGGCGCGGCGAACGCGGTGGCAACGCTGAGCAGCGCGAACAAGCCGCCGAGGGAGCCGAGCGCCACGACCGCGGTACTCATGGTGGCGCTGGCGCGCTCATGGTCGCCCACCGACAGGTGCCGCGTCAGATACTGGTTGATGCTTCCGCGAAAGCCGAGGTCGAGCAGCCCGTAGTAGCCGACAATGCTTGACGATATGACCCAGATGCCATAGCGCGCTTCGCCCAGCGTTTGCAGCACAAACGGCGTGAGCAGCAGCGTGACGAGCGCGTTGACGGCGAATCCGAGCCAGTTCGCGGTGATGTTGCGGAGCAGCCTCGCCGCGCGGCCCATCGTTGCCCTTCGCGTGCGGGTGGGCTAGGCCGCCGCGCGGATCGGCCGGCAGGCTGCGACGAGCGCGTCACACACGCGCTGCTTGTCCTCGGCGCTCATCTGCACATACAGCGGCAGGATGACGGCGGTGTCCTGCGCGGCCTCCGACCGCGGCAGCAGCAGACGCAGCGGGGCGCCAGCGTAGGCCAGCTCTCGATGACTGCACATGATCCCGCGGCGGGTCGAGACTCCCTGGTCCAACATCGACTGCATGACCGCGCGCTGATCGCAGTGCGCCGGCAGCCACACGCAGTAGCTCTGGAAGTTACTGCGCGCCCAGGCGGGTTCGCTCGGCAACACCAGCCCGTTGACGCCGGCGAGCAGTTCGCTGTAGCGCTGCGCGATCGCGCGCCGACCGGCCACGATCTCGTCCAGCCGCTTGAGCTGCTCGCGTCCGACCGCGGCCTGGATATCGGTCATCCGGTAATTGAAGCCGGTCTCGGGGTACGACTCGAAGATCACTTGCGCTGAGCCGTGACGCACGGTGTCCGGCACGCTCATCGCATGCTGACGCAGCAGTCTGAAACGCTGATCCCAGGCGGGATTGTGCGTCGTGAGCATGCCCCCGTCGCCGGTGCTCATCACCTTGCGCGGATGAAACGAGAAGCATGCGATGTCGCCGTGCGGCTTGCCGATCTTCTCCCATGCGCCGTTCCACTGCACCTCGCTGCCAATGGCGCAGGCCGCATCTTCGATCACCGGCAGACCATGTTTGCGGCCGAGCGCGACGATCGCGGCCAGATCGCACGGCAAGCCCATTTGATGCACGCACAGGATCGCCCGCGTCTTGTCGGTGATCACCGACTCGATCTGAGCTGCATCCATGTTGTACGTGGTTGGCTCGATGTCTACAAACACTGGGGTGGCGCCGCAGTAACGCACCGCGTTGGCGGTGGCGATATATGAATGGCTGACGGTCACCACCTCGTCGCCGGCCTTGACTCCCACGGCGAGCAGCGCCAAGTGCAGAGCCGTGGTGCAATTGGAGACCGCGCATGCGTGTGGGGCACCCACGTATGCGGCAAACTCCTTCTCGAAGGCCGCTACTTCGGGGCCCTGCGTGATCCATCCGCTCAGGATGACCCGGCGGACTGCCTCGGCCTCGCGCTCGTCCATGACAGGTTTGATAATAGGAATCATTGTGTTGCTGCCTCGAGATAAAGTGCCGACTGCTCGTCCGCTTGCCTGCTTACGCAGCCTTCCAGTTGTGAACTTGTTCAGCTTCCAGCAGCGTTTCGGCAGAGACACCGAGTCCGCGATACCAACTGCATAACTTCTGCAGGCCTTCATTGAGGCCGACCGATGGGCGGTAATTCAGTCGCGCCCTTGCTTTGTCGATGTTCGCGTACAGACGAAGGACGTCGCCGGGGCGCTGCTCTTCGAAACGGATTGCCGCGTCTGACCGGTTCAGCACGCGTGCAATCTCGATGGCCAGATCCTTGATTGCGATTTCCGCTCCCTGCCCTAAGTTGATTGTCTCGCCGATCAACTCGTCGCTAAGCGCGGCCTGGATGAGTCCGCGCGCCGTATCGCTCACAAAGGTGAAGTCGCGCGTCTGTGAACCGTCGCCGAAGACGACCATCGGGCGACCCGCCATACAGCGAAGGACGAACTTCGGTATGACCTCGCCACTGTCACCTTCGTGGTGCGACCTCGGACCATATGTGTTGAAAGGTCGAACGACAACCGTAGGTAGACCGTAAGTGCGGTTATAGGCTCGCGTGTAGCACTCGCCTGCGAGCTTTGAAGCCCCGTACACGGTCATCGGGTACGTTGGGTGCTCCTCCACCATCGGAACAGTGGTTGCCGTTCCGTAGACTTCCGAACTGGAGCAATAGAGAAACCGGCTCACGCCGCTTTCGCGGGCCAGTCTCAGCAGATCGAGCGTCGCTGTAGCGTTAACTTCATGATTCTCGACTGGTGAGTGGATCGAGTGCCGCACGCCGAGGCATGCCATGTGCAGGACGAGCGACACGTCCCGCATCAGTCGAGCCATTTCATCGGTGTCACGGATGTCCGTAGCGGCGAGCGTGCATTCCGGCCCTTCAATACCTGCCAGGTTCTCTCGCTTTCCGTTCGCCAAGTTGTCGACAACCGTGACTTTCGCACCTACATCACGCAACTGGCGTACGACCTCTGAACCGATGAATCCGGCGCCGCCAGTCACCATTACGTTCAAGCCCTTGAGGCGATCATTCATCAGCCAACTCCCTTTTCTAACGCGGACAACCGGCTGCGAAACGCCCGGTCAACCCTTTAGTGGTCTTGCCGGGTTGCCGGCGACTCTGGTGTTTGCGGGAACATTCCGAATCACGTTGCTGCCCAATCCGATCAACGAGCCCGAGCCCACGGCAAGTCCGTTCATCACGCTGGTGCCGCTGCCGATGTAGCAATTGGTCCCGATGTCGACGCCGCCGGCGATCGTGACATTGGATCCGATCAGCGTGAAGTCGCCGATCACGGCGTCATGATGAACCACTGCGTTCGGGAGAATGCATACATGGTCGCCGATGACGGCGTTGCCGGTGACGACAACACCGGCCATGATCAGCACGTCCACACCAATGTGTGCGAGCGGCGAGATGCGTGCTGAAGGATGGATCACCCGCGCGAAACGATGTCGAGCAATGCCGAGACCCTCGATCGTGGCGGCACGCTGGCGGTAGGAGGTCGGACTCCCTGGGACCGCCAGCACGGCGGCATTCGGGCTGGCGGAGAGTTCGCTCCGATCTGCGACTCGATGGCCATGCTTGCCCAAGCCCTGCTTCGCCGGCGTGTCGTCGATGAAACAGGCGAGGCGCCAGGATTCGCCGAGACAGTCGAGCGCCTCCAGCCCGTTGCCGTTGTACGGGAAGATCAACAGCGGACGAGCCGTTGGCACGCTGTTTTCGGTGTCAGCTAAGCGGCAGCTTGCAGCGAGGCGGCGGCAATTGCACGCACCGCGCCACACACCGTATCTGTCTGCTCGACCGTCAGTTCCGGAAACATTGGTAACGAGAGCACCTCATTGGCGGCGCGCTCCGAATGCGGAAATTGCCCGGCGGTGTAGCCTAGGTCCGCATAGGCCGGCAGCAGGTGCACCGGAATCGGATAGTGAATGCCTGACGAGACACCTTTTGCCTGCAGTGCGTCTTGCCAAGCTGCTCGCTGCTGCGTGCGGATTGCATACACGTGATAGACGTGTCGGTTGTGCGCCAACGCTGCGGGCGTTGGTACGCCGCTGCTCGCCAAGCCCTGGTCGTAGCGAGTGGCCGCAGCACAGCGCGCTTCAGTCCACTTTTCCAAGTACTTGAGCTTGACGCGCAAGATTGCGCCTTGCATTCCTTCCAGGCGGAAGTTGAAGCCCTTGAGTACATGCTGATATTTCTTCTCGGCACCCCAGTCGCGCAGCATGCGCACCGTCCGCGTGTATTCCGGATTGCCGGTGACAACCATGCCGCCCTCGCCGTAGGCGCCGAGATTCTTGCCAGGATAAAAGCTGAAACAGGCAAGATCGCCGATGCTGCCGGCGCGCCGTCCCTTGTATTCGGCGCCATGCGCTTGCGCGGCGTCTTCGATCACTACGAGCTTGTGACGGCGGGCGACCTCCATGATCGGGTCCATGTCCGCCATCTGCCCATACAAGTGAACGGGCACAATCGCTTTCGTTCTCGGCGTGATGGCCGCCTCAAGCTTGGTCGGGTCCATCGTGAACGTGCGCGGATCAATATCCACGAACACCGTCTTGGCTCCACAGTAATGAACGGCAGCAACGGTGGCTACGAAGGTGAATGGAACCGTGATCACCTCATCGCCCGGACCGATCCCCGCGGCCAGCATCGCCAGGTGCAGCGCACTGGTGCCGGTGTTCACGCCGATGCCGTGCTTGTTGCCGCAGTACGCAGCGAACTCCTCTTCAAAGGCCGAAACGTCTGGGCCAAGAATGAATGAGGTGTTGTCGAGCGTGCGTTGGATCGCAGCATCTACCTCGCTCTTGATGCCGAGATATTGAGCCTTGAGATCGACGAATGGAATCATGCTGCCTTCCTAAGGTTCTTGACGTAGACAGTCTCGCCGCGGCCTCGCATTGAACTGGTGGCGGCTTCGATAAGTTCGACGACCCGCAGGCCGAGTTGGCCGTCGGTCTCGGGCACCTTCCCCTGCTCGATGCAGTTGACGAAGTGTTCACCCTCGATTCGCAACGCCTCTGACACGTCGAGTTTTGGCGCCCACATGTCGCCTGTACGGTAGCCGACACGCATTTCCTGAATCTGCTTGGGGTCATCGGTGAAACTGACCCCTTTGTCGTAGATCTTGATCTTCTCGCTCGGCTCCATGTCGTCGTACACGATCATCTTCTTGCTGCCGCCGAGCAGTATTTGGCGGACCTTGACAGGGGCAAGCCAGCTCACGTTGGCGTGCGCAATGGTGCCGGACTCATAAAACAGCGTGATAAACGCGAGATTCTCGGGCGTACCCGGAAAGTGATTGATTCCGCTGGCCGAGACGGCTGTCGGGTGCTCGCCGAGCAGGTAGTCGAGGATCGCAAAGTCGTGAACGGCCAAATCTGAGATCACGCTGACGTCGCGCTGGAACAGGCCTAAATTCACGCGCGTTGAGTCGTAGTAGAAGACTCGTCCTAAGTCGCCGCTCTTGACGATCTCGCCCATCTTTCGAACTGCACCCGTATAGATGAACGTGTGATCAACAATGAGAACGAGCTTGCGCTTTTCCGCCTCTTCGACAAGTTGTCTCGCCTGCAGCGATGTCTCGGTCATCGGCTTTTCAAGCCACAGGTGCTTGCCGGCTCTCAGTGCAGCCATCCCGAGCTCGAAGTGTGTGTTTACCGGTGTCGCCACGGCGATTGCGTCGATGCCGGGATCTTCGAGCAGATCCTGGAAGCGGGTGGTCACCTTGACAGCGGGAAAACGCTTTTTCACAACCTCAAGCTTCTTGGGATCAAGATCGGAAACGGCTGCGATGTTTGCGCCCGAAGTCTCTGCGAAGTTCCGTACCAGGTTCGGGCCCCAGTAGCCGTAACCTATGACGCCAATATTGACCATAATTCCCTCAGTGTTTATTACGGGTTGCGCGCGTTACGCGCATCGCCGATGACTTTCGCCGGGACCCCAGCAACAATCGCGAAGTCCGGTACGTCCTTGGTGACCACGGCGCCTGCGCCGATCAAGGCGCCTTCTCCAATCGTTACGCCACAAAGAATCGTCGCGTTCGACCCGATGGATGCTCGTCGGCGCACGGTTGTCGTCTCAAGACTCCAGTCACTACCGCCCTGCAGGCTCCCATCCGGATTTGTGGCTCGCGGCTTTCGATCGTTTGTGAACATGACTCCATGGCCGATGAACACCTCATCTTCAACGATCACCCCTTCACAGATGAACGTGTGTGAGGAGACCTTGCAACGTGACCCGATCGACGCACCAGCTTGAATCTCGACGAAGGTACCGATCCGTGAATCGCTCCCAATCCGGCATCCATAGAGATTTACGAGTGATGGATGGAAGATCTTGACGCCCTCTCCGAGGACAACAGAATCAGAAATGGGCACGATTCACCTCTCTGTTTAGCGGTATTGACGCAATCGGCTCTTGGTCGCGTTGCCGATTCGACTGCCCACAAACGTTGCATGGCCAAATGCCAATCGATTCCGCTTGGTCTTTGGGTCGTAGCTGTTGCGTTTGATAGCGTGTTTATGTGATCCTATCAAAGCGCAGCGACATCGTGTCGGGAATCTTCTGCAAGTTACCGACAAGACTTGGTAAGGGCGGGCCTGGCACGCCGGTAGTCGTCGCGCATAGGTCGTTCGTCGGCCGCCTGTCGCTTTTCGTCCGTCGTTTTCACAGGAGACGCGCTTGTACCAAGTGGAGAGTTCGGGCCAAGTGCTCAAGGCGCGGCGCGGCTTCTTTCGTGGACCCGCCGTTTCCGGGACGGTGATTGGCCTCGGATGGACAAGTTTTTTCACCGACATCTCGTCCGAGATGGTGATGAGCGTTCTTCCGATTTACCTGCTTTTTTCGCTACAGCTTTCCCCTCTGCAGTTCGGGTTCATCGATGGTTTGCAGCAGGGCGCATCAGCGCTGGTTAGGCTGCTAGGTGGTTACATTTCAGATCGGTGGGGCCGCTACAAGCTGGTCGCCTTCGTCGGTTACGCGTTGTCCGCGGTTTCGAAGGTGGGGCTCTTGGCAGTTGGCGCCGCGTGGAGTTGGATCGCCGGCCTTGTTCTCGTTGATCGAGTCGGAAAGGGGCTGCGCGTTGCGCCGCGTGACGCGATGATCTCGCTGTCGACTGATAACTCCCGGATGGGGGCCGCGTTTGGCGTACATCGCGCTTTCGATACGGCGGGCGCCATGCTTGGGCCGATTCTCGCCTTCGGCCTACTTGCTCTTGTTCCTGGCGGTTATGACGTTGTGTTCGTGGTAAGTGTTTGCATGGCAGTCATGGGGTTGGCTGCGTTGTGGCTGTTTGTACCTTCGCGCCACACTGCGGCAAAAGCTGAAGATGAGGTAGGTAGCCAGGTTCCGGGGACTGTCTCCATTGCTGCGGTAGGTCGCTTGCTGAAGGGTGCGCAGTTCCGACGATTGGTTCTCGCAGGCTCGCTGCTCGCGCTTGCGACGATCAGCGATAGCTTCATTTACTTAATCATTCAACAACGAATGCAGCTGAACGTCGGGTTCTTTCCGCTGTTGTTCGTTGTTACGGCGCTCGCATACATGATCTTCGCGATCCCTATGGGTCGTTTGGCCGATCGGTTCGGTAAAGCTAGGGTTTTCTTGTGTGGATACGTGATGTTGCTTCTTGTCTACTCGCTCCTGCTACACAAGGAAATCGGGTGGGCAACGCTGCTGCTTTACCTTACGTTGTTGGGTGCTTACTACGCTGCCACCGATGGTGTCTTGATGGCGCTTGCAAGTCAGGGAATCGATCCTTCCCTCCGTGGGAGCGGACTGGCAGTGCTTGGTACCGCCATCGGGATTGCTCGACTCGTTTCATCCGTGGCATTTGGACTGGTGTGGACGCAATGGGGCCTGGATAGCACAATGATCGTGTTTACCGGCATGCTTGGCTTAACAACGCTGATCGCGGCGTGGCTTGTATTGAGCTTGGATCGACACCAACATGCAACATGACGTGAACTCCCTCCCCATTGAAACTCTTTCCAATGAGCGGTCGGCCGGGCTGGACAAGCGAAGGTTGGTTGTCTTCACTTGTTTACTGTCAGCATGCCTCGTCGTCGCCGTTGGGTATGTGCTTTATGCGAGATCCTTGCTGCCAGGCGAAGTAAACCCGGCAACGGCGAGTCTGAAGCGTGTAGCCCCTGGATCGCTTCTGTTCGTCAATAAATCGCTTGACGCGTTTGGCGTCGTTGGCGCTCTTCCCGCGAATGATCCGAGATCAGGGAAGGTGACCAGCCTACTGCGTTGTGACCGGGTGCACTATGCACAGGACCGTGGCGTTTGTCTTATGGCCGATCGAGGCGTCATTACAAAGTACAGGGCAGTCTTCTTCGGCCCTGATCTTTTGAAAACGCACGAGGTGCCGCTCTCCGGTATTCCGAGTCGAACCCGGGTGTCGCATGATGGGGGAGTGGCCGCCACGACTGTCTTTGTAAGTGGCCATTCTTACGCCCCTGGCACATTTTCGACCGAGACATCGCTGTGGAATTTGAGTGACGGCAATCGCATTGCCACGCTTGAGCAATTCACCGTCGAGCGCGATGGCAAGCTCTTTCGTGCCGTTGATTTCAATTTCTGGGGCGTGACGTTCGCGCGCGACGGAAAGCGTTTCTTTGCCACTTTGTCGACTGGCGGCACGCCTTACTTGATTGAGGGCAATGTCGAAACCAAGACTGCCAAGGTACTGCACGCCAATGTTGAGTGCCCGTCTTTGTCTCCAGATAACCGCCGGCTGGTTTTCAAGCGGATGGAAAAGAATCGGGGTTGGCGTTTGTACATGCTAGATCTCGACACGATGCAGGAATCTTCGCTTTCGGCGGAGGCACGGAACATCGACGATCAGGTCGAATGGCTCGACAACGCTAATGTGCTTTACTCGCTATCGGATTCCCCCGATTCGTCGACTCCAGGCGAGAACATCTGGGTGCTTCCGGTGGGAGGAGGTTCTCCGAAGATATTCGCTGCCAAGGCGTCTTCTGCGTCCGTGGTGCGCCAATAGAGACAGCGTTTCAGGAACTGACTGCAACTGCAATGTGGATCGGGCCACGCCGATCAGCGCGCACGCGTTTCGCTCGGACAGGCTGCGTTGGTGTGCGTACTGGGCCAGGCCGCGCAGCACGGGCGCGCTCACCAGTATTTGCGTTGATCTGCTTCATGATGTCGACAGCGAGAGTCCCGCTCGACGAGCATCTTCTTAGGCCGTGTACTTCATGCACCAGGCATAGACCGTCTGCTCGCCGACGCCGCCGTGCTTCTTGGCGATCTTGGCTATGGGCGCCTTGTCGGCTTCCCGCAGTATCTTGACCATCTTGACCTGCCTGACTTTTTCGGACCACGGATTACTTGAGAGAAGTGGCTCCGGGTTGGGAATGGTTGGTGTCCTTGCAGTCCAGAAATTCTATCGAGTCACGCGGGGGTGCGGGGGGCGCGCAGCCCCCCGCATATCTGACGTGACTGCCTCCTGCGGAACCACGATCTCTTCGTCGACCGCGGCGCGCTGATCGTGCGATCGCAGCTTGAACTCGATCGGGCTCAGGTAGCCAAGGCTCGAATGCGGCCGGTCCAAGTTGTAGTGGCGGCGCCAGGCCTCGATGATCGCCCGCGCTTCCTCGCGGGATCGGAACCACTCGGCGCTCAGACACTCGTCGCGCAGCTTGCCGTTGAAGCTCTCGTCGGCACCGTTCTGCCACGGCTTGCCAGGATCGATGAACGCGGTGGCGATGTTGGCCTCCTTGAGCCACTTCAGGATCGCCCGGCTGACGAACTCCGGGCTGTTGTCGGAGCGCAGGCACTGCGGCGCACCGTGCAGCGACACCAGGCACGCGAGCACCTCGATGACGCGCTTGGATCGGATACCGCCCTGCACGTCGATGGCCAGGCATTCGCGCGTCCACTCGTCGATGACGGTGAGGCACTTGAGCTGCTGGCCGTTGGCGCAGGCGTCAAACACGAAGTCGTAGGCCCACACCTGATTGGCGCCGGTGGCCGGCAGCGGCCGCGGCCGACCGGTGGCCACGCGCCGGCGCGGCCGCTTGCGTGGGACCTGCAGGCCGGCCAGGCGCCACAGGCGATGGGCGCGGTCCCAACTCATCCGGTGACCCTGCCGTTCGAGATAGACGTGGATGCGCCGGTAGCCGAACCGCGGGTACTGCGCCGACAGCTCGCGCATCGCGACCATCACCGGCGCGTCCTTGATCGGCTGCTGCAGTTCGTACGCCAACGTCGATCGGGCCACGCCGATCAGCGCGCACGCGCTTCGCTTGGACAGGCCGCGCTGGTGCGCGTACTTGGCCTGGCCGCGTCGCACGGGCGCGCTCACCACTTTTTTGCGTTGATCTCCTTCATGATCTCGATCGCGAGATCGCGCTCAGCGAGCATCTTCTTCAGCCGCTCGTTCTCACGCTGCAGCGACCGCAGGTGCTTGACGTCGGTGGCCTCCAGCGCGCCGTACTTCTTACGCCACGCATAGACCGTCTGCTCACTGACGCCGTGCTTCTTGGCGACCTCGACCACGGGCGCCCTGTCGGCTTCCCGCAGAATCTTGACCATCTGTTCTTCTGAAAATCGGCTCTTGCGCATGCGCTCCTCACGTCGCAAGGAGCCATCCTCTCACGCTTGCCGTGGTCCGAAAATCGCCCGGCAGGTCAATCTGATCTTCTGAAAATCGGATCTTGCGCATTGCTCCGCACCTCGCGGAGAGCCATCCCTCCACGCTTGCCGTGGTCAGAGAAATCGCCGAGCAGGTTGCAGCAGCAACCGACTGCTGGACCGCCGATTCCGACTTTCCATGTCACTGGCAGAAGTCACGCTCGGGCCGCCAGATCTGTGCCGACGGTGGCCGGCGGACGTCAAGCGGGTAGTGGAAGCGCCGAATGCCCGTGCATCCGTGCATCTGTTTGAAATTCATGCAACTTCAGACTTCGTCAGATCGTTCACGAGGCGAAGGCAGCAGCCGACCCTTATGGTTGAGTCGAGTTCGATCACCGCTTGTCTGAAACCCCAGGAAAAAACGGTGGGACTGCTTGGCAGATACCGCATTCTTGGCATAAGCTCCGCGTCCCCTCTATGAATTCGATCGGTTCGGTGCAGCGACATTGAACCTCAGTCTCTCGTGCCGGTGTCGGGTGATTCTTCGTTTTCGTGAGGACTCGGCAGACAAGTAGCGTCGCTAGCCGGAAGCTAGTACGTGTTTTAACCAGTCAGCGCGGCCGAGGACACGTAGATGTTTCCTCCTCAAGCCGTCGGGAGCGGGGCATGGTCAGGGTATTCCGGCACCACATACCGGTCGGCACGGTCGTTCAGCTGTCGCTCGACGGCGCGGTGTTCTTTGGTGCGTTGCTCCTGGCAGTCTTCGTCCAGCATGGACCGTATGGCGCGTCGGTTGCGGATGCCTTCTATCCGGCGCTGGTGTTCGCTGCGGTTGCCCTCGCACTGAGTGCGACGCTGGGGAGTTACCGGCGTGACGAAGCAGCGACCTTCGGGGTTTCAATCGGGCGGATGCTCATCGCGGTGACGCTGTGCGCACCGATCGTTTATGTCGTGTTCGGTGCCTTTCCCGACGGTCGGCAGGCGCGCGACGTCATCGGGTATGCGGTCCTCTACACCCTCGCCGGTTTGATCGTGATGCGCCAGATCGCATTCACGGCGCGGCGCGCAGGAATCGGCGCTCGCCGTGTGCTGATCGTCGGAACAGGCGCCGAGGCCATCGGGGTCGAGTCGTCGTTGAGCGGCCTCGGGTATCCGCGATTTTCAGTCGTAGGCTTTTATGCCGCCGACGGTGGGGCGCCGGCGAGCCAGACCGGAGCGCGCGTGTTTCCGCCGAGCCAGAATCTGCTGGAAATCGTCGAGCATCACCGCATCGAGGAAGTGATCGTCGCGGTCAAGGAGCAACGAGGCGGCGTGCTGCCTCTGCGTGACCTTCTCGAGTGCCGCATCAACGGCGTACCCGTGATGGACCTGGCCGGCTTCTACGAACGTGTTCGTGGCGAGGTGCCCATCGACTCGCTGAAGGCGAGTTGGCTGATCTATGGGCAGGGGTTTGCGCAGGACACGATGCGCACCGTGATCAAGCGAGCGTTCGACATCTTGAGCGCCACGGTGCTGTTCGCAATGGCGTTGCCGGTCATGCTCCTGACGATGATCGCCATTCGCATCGAAAGCCGCGGTCCCGTCCTGTACCGACAGGAGCGTGTCGGACAGGGCGGACATCCCTTCAACTGCCTCAAGTTCCGCAGCATGCGGGTGGACGCCGAGAAGGATGGCGTGGCCCGCTGGGCCCAGGCCAGCGACCCGCGCATCACCCGGGTGGGTAGCTTCATCCGCAAGATGCGCATCGACGAATTGCCGCAACTGCTCAACGTTCTGAGTGGCGAGATGAGCCTCGTCGGTCCGCGCCCCGAGCGCCCTTCCTTCGTGGCGCAGCTGAAGGAGTCGATCCGCTTTTACGACGTGCGTCACAGCGTCAAACCCGGACTGACCGGCTGGGCACAGGTTCGCTACAGCTACGGTGCGTCGGTGGAAGATGCTTCCCGCAAGCTGCAGTTCGACCTTTACTACGTCAAGAACCACTCGCTCTTCCTCGACCTGCTGATTCTGGTGGAGACCGTTCGCGTCGTGCTGTTCCGCGAGGGTGCCCACTGATCGTCGGAGCGGGTGAGTGCTGCGCGTGATCTAAGTCGCCTATTGGAATCGCCCGGTCGCGCATTCAGTCGCATCTTCTGACGAGCAGTAGTTTGCAGTCTCCCTGGTACTTGATTCCCGCAGTCTGGACGTTTGGCTTCGCGGCAGCTGCCTTCGCGGGCTTCGGCGTACTGCTGTCGCTGCGCTGGCGCGGGGAAGCCCGTTCGTCGTTGCTCCTCACGGGCATCGTCCTGTCCGCGCTATGGGCGGCGAGCGCCGCCGGCTACGCGGTCAACCACGCGCCAGCCATGTGGCGCACGTCGGTGAGCTTCGACGTTCTGCGGCTGGCCGCGCTCATCGGATTCGTCGTCTTGCTGTTGCGTGGTGAAGCGGCGATCACCCGTCGGCCGAGCGGGTGGAGCGTGCCCATCATGCTCGGTGTTCTGGCCTTGATGGCGCTGGTGATTGGATATCCACCGCCGGCCGCCCTTGAATCGAACGGGCAGTCCCACCTCTTGGCGCTGACTCCGATGCTGATGCTGTCGGTCATGGGTCTGGCGTCGGTCGAGCAACTGTATCGCCGAACGCCCGAGGCGCTGCGGTGGAATGTCTCGCCGCTGTGCTTTGGCTTGGGTGCATTGTTCACGTATG
Organism: Burkholderiaceae bacterium; assembly: GCA_022843955.1. Taxonomy (GTDB): domain Bacteria; phylum Pseudomonadota; class Gammaproteobacteria; order Burkholderiales; family Burkholderiaceae_F; genus JALHMQ01. Next base: position 35,433 of record JALHMQ010000009.1, on the reverse strand, counting down.
ACCTCGTTTTCTTCGCCGACGCCCTGTTGTTCCGCACCATCGATGCCGACTGGTGGCGCGCGCGGGGCATGGCGCAAGCGCTTGCGATCCCGCTGCTGGGCATCGCCGCCGCGCGCAATCGCGAATGGACCTTCGACGTGGCCTTTTCGCGCAGCCTGCTGCTTGGATCGACCGCAGTCGCGGCGGCGGCCATCTATCTGCTGGGCATCTCCGTGCTCGGATTCATCGTCCGGTTCTTTGGCGGGCAGTGGGGAACGACGCTCGCCACCGCGCTCGTGTTCGGCGCGCTGCTGTTTGTCGCTTTCGTTGTCTCGTCACGCACGTTCCGCTCGAAGCTGCGGGTCGTCGTCGCCAAGCACTTTCTCTCCCGTCGCTACGATTACCGTGAGGAGTGGCTGAAGTTCACGCGGTTGATTGCCGACACTCAGACCGCCGGCTCGGCGCTGAATGCCCGCTGCATCGTTGCGCTCGGGGAGGTGGTCGAGACAGCAAGCGGCGCGCTGTGGCTGCGCCGGGCTGACGGGTATCGCCAAGTCGAACGGTTGGGCCAGCCGGAAGTGAACGAGCCCGAACACGAAGACGGCGACTTGGCGACTTTTCTGCGCACGACCGGCTGGGTGATCGAGGTCGCCGAGGCGCGCCGCGATCCCGCCAAGTATCGGAATCTGCGGCTGCCCGCTTGGCTGGCGAGCAACGCCAGCGCCGGATTGATCGTGCCCCTGACGGCCACCGATGATCTGGTCGGCTTCGTCGTTCTGGGTAAGCCGCGTGTCAGCCTGACCCTCGATTGGGAGGTTCTTGACCTCCTCAAGACCGCTGGGCGTCAGACCGCCGGTCATCTTGCGCAAGCCCAGGCGACCGAAGCACTGCTGGAATCGCGCAAGTTCGAGTCGTTCAATCGCATGTCGGCATTCGTCGTACACGACCTCAAGAACCTGGTCGCGCAGCTGCAACTGATGCTGCGCAATGCCGAGCGTCATCACGCCAATCCCGAGTTTCAGAAAGACATGTTGGGCACGGTTGGGCACGTCGTCCACCGAATGAACCAGTTGATGCTTCAACTGCGATCCGGCGAGCAACCGGTGGATCGCCCGCACCCGGTCGACTTGGCGGTTGTCGTCAAGCGTGTCGTTACGGTGCGAGCGGCCGGCCGTACTGGACTGCGACTCGACGTCAATGAATGCGTTACCGCGCTGGGCCACGAGGATCGGCTCGAGCGAGTCATCGGGCATCTCGTCCAAAACGCCTATGAGTCGATAAGTGGGCAACCGCAGGTCGATCTGCGGGTTTTCCAACGAGACAACCAGGCCATCATCGAGGTTCAGGACAATGGCGCCGGGATGACGGCAGAATTCGTCCGGGATCGGCTGTTCAAGCCGTTCAGCTCGACCAAGCAGGCAGGCATGGGCATCGGCACTTTCGAGAGTCACCAGTACGTGCACAGCATCGGCGGCTCGATCGAGGTCGTAAGTCGCCCTGGCGAGGGCAGCACGTTTCGCGTGAGTCTGGTGCGGACCGACGTCGCCAAGCTAGCTGCCGAGGCGGTTCCATGAACGACAGGCGCAAGCCTTTGCTGATCGTCGAGGACGACCCCGCGCTGCAAACGCAGATGAAATGGGCGTTCGATGCGTACGACGTGTCGGTGGCGGCCGACTGCGACAGCGCGCTGGCGCAACTGCGACGGCTCGAGCCTGCGGTGGTGACGATGGATCTGGGTCTGCCGCCCGATCCCGCTACGGCGCGCGAAGGTTTCCGCACGTTGCAAGAGATCCTCTCTCTGGCGCCGCAGACCAAGGTCATCGTCCTGACCGGGCAAAACGATCGTGCCAATGCGCTCAAGGCGATTGCCATGGGTGCCTACGACTTTTACTCCAAGCCGTTCGAGCCGGAGGTTCTGGCCCTGACGATCGAGCGTGCGTTCCGCCTGCATGAGTTGCAGGAAGAGAATCGACGCCTGCAGCACACGTTGAAGGACGCACCGCTGGGCGGGATCATCACCCGAGACCCGCAGGTCCTGCGCGTCTGCCGCACGGTTGAGAAGATCGCGCCGAGCAATGTCACCGTGATGGTGCTGGGCGAGTCGGGGACCGGCAAGGAGCTCGTCGCGCGGGCGGTGCATGACGTCTCGCCGCGTGTAGGCAAGCGGTTTGTGGCGATCAACTGCGCCGCGATTCCGGAGGCGCTACTGGAAAGCGAGCTGTTCGGTCACGAGAAGGGCTCCTTCACGGGCGCGATCAAGCAAACCCTCGGCAAGATCGAGACCGCCAACAAGGGCACGCTGTTTCTCGACGAGATCGGCGATCTGCCGCTGCCACTGCAGGCGAAACTCCTGAGGTTCCTGCAGGGAAGGTCGATCGAGCGGATCGGCGGGCGCGAGGAGATCCCGGTAGATGTGCGCGTCGTCTGCGCGACGCATCAGGATCTGAAAACCCTGATCAAGGACGGGCGGTTCCGCGAAGACTTGTACTACCGGCTGGCGGAGATCGTGGTCAACATTCCACCGCTGCGCGAGCGTGTGGGCGATGCCACGCTTCTGGCGCACGCCTTCGTGCATCGCTTTGGGGCGGAGCTCAAACGTGGCGCGATGATGCTGCTGCCCGATGCCTTGGCCGCGATCGAGCGCCACCCCTGGCCGGGCAATGTCCGCGAGCTCGAGAACGTGATCAAGCGGGCCGTGGTGATGGCTGAAGCCAAGACCATCACCGCGGACGACCTTGACCTCGGCGCGGCCATGACCCCCGACGAAGGGTCCGAACCGCTCAATCTGCGCGCGGTACGCGATGCTGCCGAGTACCGCGCGCTGCTGCGCGCGATGGCACGCGCCAACGGCAACCTCACGCGTGCAGCGGAACTGCTCGGCATCAGTCGTCCGACGCTGTACGACCTGATGAACCGCTTCGGTCTGAAATCCATCGCTGCGGCATCCACCACGGAATCCAGCTGACCATGAACGACACTTTTGGCGTTGTGCCGCGCACGGTGCGGCGATGCGTGCTTGCCGCGATCCTGCTCGGCAGTCTGGTCGGCTGCGGCAGCGACTCCGGCAAGCTGATGGACTCGGCGCGTGAGTACATCGCCAAGGGCGATGTACCGGCGGCCGTCATCCAGTTGCGCAACGTGCTGCAGAAGACTCCGGAGAACGGTGAGGCGCGGCTGCTGTTGGGGAACCTGTTGTTGCGGCAGGGCGACGTGCTGGCCGCTGAAAAGGAACTGCGGCGCGCGCTGGAGTTTGGCCAGACGGCGACAGCCGTGCTCCCCAAGCTCGCGCAGGCCATGCTCGGGCTGGGACAGGCCGATACGCTGATCAAGGAGTTCGGCGGTCTGACCCTCGACAGTCCGCCCGCCCACGCAAGCCTGCGCGCGTCGGTCGGAGACGCCTACCTGCGCATGAACAAGATCGCCGAGGCCCGGGTGGCGTACGAAGCGGCCCTGTCGTCCCAGCCAGGTTTCGCATCGGCCCGACTCGGCCAGGCGGTCCTGGCCCTGTACGACGGCCAGCCCGATAACGCACTGGCAATTGCCGACGAACTCGTCGCCGCCGACACGCGCCATGCGCGCGCACATGCGCTGCGTGCCGATATGCTGCTGCTCAAGGGCGATGTCGCCGGCGCCAAGCAAGCGTTGCAACGAGCGATCGAGGCCGATCCGGGCATGACGGTCGCGCGTCTGGCCCTGGTGTCGCAATTGATCGAAGAGCGCGCCTACGAAGAGGCATCGCGGCAAGTGGCAGCGAGCATCAAGGCGACTCGCGGTGACGCCCGCCTGGTGCTGCTCGATGCCACGATCGAACTGCGCAAGAATGATCGCGCCGCGGCGCGCGCCAAGGTGCAGCAGGTGCTGAAGGTGGCGCCCGAGCACGCGCCGAGTCTGTTTTTGGCGGGCCAGATCGAGCTTGCCGATGGCAACCTCGCCTCCGCGCAGCAGCACCTGCGTTCTGCGCTCAATCGCGCGCCCGGACATGCCGGCGCACGTCGCGCGTTAACCGCGGCCTACCTGGGCGCGGGCCAGCCGGCACGTGCGATGGAGACGCTGCAGCCGCTGCTGGCGGACAGCAAGTCGGGCGATCCGCGGCTGCTGATGCTGGCGGGCGAAACGTATCTGGCCAACGGCGACATCAAGCAGGCCTCCGACTTCTTCTCTCGTGCATCGGCGGGAGAGGCAGTGAAGGCGAGCGCGCAGATGCGGCTGGGGCAGATCGCCCTGGCCAGCGGCGACCCGGACGCCGGCCTGCGCCAGCTTGAATCGGCGGCGGCGAGCGAGGGCAGTGGACACCAGGCCGATCTGGCCCTGATCACGGCCCATCTGCGCCGCGGCGGAATGACGAAGGCCTCTGCGGCGGCACGTGCGCTGGAGAAAAAGCAGCCGAAAGATCCGCTGTCGCATCACATGCTCGGCGTGGTGGCGACCGCGGCCAAGGAGATGAAGGCGGCGCGCAAGCACTTTGAAGATGCCGTCGAGCGCGCGCCGACGTATCTGCCTTCGATTGCCGCGTTGGCGAGTCTCGATCTTGCCGACAAGCGACCGGACGATGCGCGTAAGCGGTTCGAAGACGTGATTGCGCGCGAGCCAAGAAACGAACTCGGCTACCTCGGATTGGCCGATGTGCAGGCACGCACCGGTGCCGCGGCAAAGGACATTGGCGACACGCTGCAGCGCGCCGTCGCCGCGAACCCGCAGGCCATGCAGGCCCGGGTCGCACAAGTCAATCTGCTGCTATCCAATCGCGACGTGAAGAACGCGCTGGTGGCCGCGCAGTCGGCCGTCAATGCGCTGCCCGACGAGCCGCGCGTCATCGAGGTGCTCGCTCGCGCCCAGGAAAGTGCCGGCGACTACAACCAGGCGGCTGAAACGCTGCAACGGCTGGCGGCCAAGCAGCCGGAGTCGCCGCTGCCTCTACTTCAGCTGGCAGCACTGCACGGCAAGAACCGTCAGTTCGAGCGTGCCCTCGACACGCTTGGTCGCGCCCGGCGGATTGCGCCAGATCACCCACAGGTGCTGGGCAGCATCGCCTCGACGCTGTTGCAGGCCGGTCGGCCCGACGACGCCTTGAAAGAGGTACGCGCGCTGCAGGTCAAGTCGCCCAAGCTGGCCGCGGCGTTCTCGCTGGAAAGCGACATCCACGCCTTCCGCAAGGACTGGGCGCAGGCCGAGCGTGCCGCGCGCGAGGCGCTCAAGCTCGAGCCCGGCAGCGCGGTCACCGCGGTGAAGCTGCACCTGGCGCAGACGGCGGCCGGCAAGCGGGCGCTGGCCGACTCGACCGTGAAGAACTGGCTGGCCGATCATCCGCGCGACCAGGTGGTCAGGATGCATCTGGCGGATGTCGCCTTGCGCCAGAAGAACTACAAATCCGCCGTCGGCCTGTATCAGGAGATCATCGCAATTGCACCCAGCAACGTCATCGCGCTCAACAACCTCGCGTGGTCGGCCGGCGAGCTGGGCGATGCGCGCGCGATCGACTATGCCGAGCGTGCGCTCAAACTCGCGCCCACCAGTGCCTCGGTCCTCGATACGCTCGGCGTGCTGCTGATCAAGCGCGGCGACGCCAAGAAAGGGATCACCTACATCGAGCAGGCGCGCGCGGCCGAGCCCGGACGGGCGGACATCCAGTTGAGCTATGCCAAGGCCCTGATCGCACTCGGACAAAAGGACGCTGCCCGCAAGGAGCTGGAGGCACTGTCGCAGCGCCAGGACGCCTTCGCTGGCAAGGATGGCATTGCAGCAATGCTCAAGAGTCTGTAGCAGCCAGCAACCACTTATCAATCATCAGCAGCAAGAGAGAATACGAACATGAGCATCATCGCGGTCGTGGGTTTGGGGTATGTCGGACTGCCGTTGGCGGTGGAGTTCGGCAAGCAGTTCCGCACCATCGGATTTGATCTGTCCCAGTCCAAGATCGATGCCTATAAGCGGCACATCGACCCGACCGGTGAAGTCAGCACCGACAACATGCGGGCGGCCGAGCGTCTCGAAGTCACCGCAGATGCGACCGCGCTCAAGGAGGCTGACTTCATCGTCGTCGCCGTCCCCACGCCGGTCGACGAGGCGCACAACCCGGACTTCTCGCCGCTGGTGGGCGCCAGCACCTCGGTTGGCCGCAATCTGAAGCGCGGCGCCATCGTCGTCTACGAGTCGACCGTGTATCCCGGTGCGACGGAGGAGATCTGCATCCCGATCCTCGAGCGCGAGTCCGGAATGACCTGGAAGAAGGACTTCTTCGTCGGCTACTCGCCCGAACGCATCAACCCCGGCGACAAGGAGCGCACCCTCACCAAGATTATCAAGGTCGTGGCAGGCGACACGCCGGCGACCCTGGAACGGGTGGCAGAGATCTATGGGGCGGTGATCAAGGCGGGGGTTTACAAAGCGTCCAGCATCGCTGTGGCCGAGGCAGCCAAGGTGATCGAGAACACCCAGCGCGACCTCAATATCGCGTTGATGAACGAGCTGTCGCTGATCTTCCACAAGATCGGCATCGATACGCTGGAGGTGCTGGAAGCGGCGGGCACCAAGTGGAACTTCCTGCCGTTTCGCCCCGGGCTGGTTGGCGGCCACTGCATCGGCGTCGATCCGTACTACCTGACGCACAAGGCCGACAAGCTCGGCTACCACCCGCAAGTGATCCTTGCCGGCCGTCGCATCAACGACGGCATGGGCAAGTTCATCGCCGAGCAGACGGTCAAGCAGATGATCCAGAGCGGCTCGCCGGTCAAGGGCGCGCATGTGATCGTGCTCGGCCTGACCTTCAAGGAAAACTGCCCCGACTTGCGCAATTCCAAGGTGATCGACGTGATCCGCGAGCTCGAGTCCTACGGCGTCACCGTGCATGTGCACGACCCGGTCGCATCGTCTGACGAGGCGGTACATGAGTACGGCGTCCGTCTCGTGCCGTGGGAGCACCTGCCGCGTGCCAACGCCATCGTGGCCGCGGTGTCGCATCAGGAGTTCAAGCAGCGCCCGCTCGATGATTTCGTTGCCAAGCTCACTGCGGGCGGCCTGTATGTCGACGTCAAGTGCCAGGCTGACGCTGCGGCGCTGCGCACTCGTGGTCTGAGCGTGTGGCGCCTGTAGGTAAAGCGCCGCGTGCGGGCGGCGTGCGCTGGCTGCACGCGCTGCTGCCCTGTCTGTGGTTGCAGCTGGCCGACACGCAAGCGCAGCCGATTGCGTCGACGTCGGCCGCAGTTGCCACGGTGGAGCGAGTCAAGCCATCGATCGTCGCCGTGGGAACGTGGCAGGCGACGCGGCAGCCGCAATTTCGCTTTCTCGGCACCGGGTTCGCGGTGGGCGATGGCACGCTGATCGCCACCAATGCGCACGTGCTGGCGCGCGATCTCGATGCTGGCCAAGACCCTGAGCAGACGGTCGTCGTGTTGCCGGCCAAGCGCGCGACCGAGCGCATCGTGCGGCGTGCGCGCGTGCTCGCCACCAGCAGCGAGCACGATCTGGCGCTGCTGCGCATCGACGGTCCTGCACTGCCAGCCCTTGCGCTGGGCGATTCAGATCGCGTGCGCGACGGCGAGAGCTACCTGTTCACCGGTTTCCCGGTGGGTGGTGCGCTCGGCCTCGTGCCAGTCACGCACCAGGCGCTGATCGGCGCGGTGACGCCGATCGTTCTGCCCGCGGCCAATGCAAGCCAGCTGGATGCTCGCGTGATCCGCCAGACGCAAAGCGGCTCGTTCGACATCTTCCAACTCGATGCCGTGGCCTATCCGGGCAGCAGCGGCAGTCCGCTGTACGACCCGACTACCGGCACCGTCGTTGGCATCGTCAACATGACGGTGGCGCGTGCCACCAAGGAGTCGGCGTTGCCGCAGCCTACCGGTATCGCATACGCCATTCCGGTCGCCCGGCTGCAGGCGCTGGTGCCGACCGCGGCGCAGTAGGCGAGCTTGCAGGCAAGTTGGTTGGTCCGGTCGTCGACGATGAGTCGCCCACGATACTGATTGCTGAAGGAGCATTGCCGTCATGAATTCGCCGTTGTCAATGCTGCAGGTCCGCGTCCTCGGCGTCCTCGTCGAGAAGCACAAGACCGTGCCGGACATCTACCCACTGTCGCTGAACGCCCTGGTCGCCGGCTGCAACCAGAAGAACAACCGCGACCCGGTGATGAACGTGACCGACGCGCAGGTGCAGGAGGCGATCGATGCGCTGCATCGACGTTCCCTCGTTGCGCAAAGCAGCGGTGCTCGGGTGGCGCGCTACGAGCACAACGTCAGTCGCGCCCTGCGCGTGCCCGACCAGGCGGTGGCACTGCTGGCGACACTGATGCTGCGCGGGCCGCAGACGGCGGGCGAGTTGCGCATCGGCAGCGAGCGACTGCACCGATTTGCAGACATCTCGTCGGTGGAGGCCTTTCTCGAGGAACTGGCGACCCGTCCCGAGGCGCAAGGGGGCGCGCTGGTGGTCAAGCTGCCGCGCCAGGCGGGCACGCGCGAGCAGCGCTGGGCGCATCTTCTGGCCGGTCCGGTTGAAGTCGTTGAGCCGGTCGAAGCCGCTGCCGCCGCCACGACTGCACGAGTATTGCCAGACGAACTGCAGCAACTGCGCGAAGAGGTACGTCAACTGCGCGACGAACTTGCCGTGCTGCGCCAGCGGGTCGATGACCTGCCAGGCACGCCGACGCCGCCAGCCGCGCACGGCGATTGATCAGGTAGGTGGGCCGTCCGTCCGACTCGTCCGTGGCGGGCGGTGCGACCGGGCACCCTGCGCCGCGACCTCGCGGCGTCAGGCGCAGCCCTCATCTGTCTCGTCACAAGGAGATCCACATGATTCCTGCCCGCTGTGTTTCATCGGTTCACGCAATCTCGGTCATCACTGCCTCGCTGTTGCTGGCTGCCTGCGTCACCGGATCCACTGGGCCGTCGGCCCGCGCTGAGCTTCGGCCCACGGCCAACCATACCGCCCAGGGATGGGTGCAGTTCGCTCAGCAAGGCAGCACCGTGCGCGTCACCGCGGAGGTGCGCGGCCTGACGCCGAACGCCGAGCACGGCTTTCATGTGCACGAGAAGGGCGACTGTTCCGCCCCCGATGCGACGAGCGCCGCAGGCCACTTCAATCCGACTGGCCAGCCGCACGGCCATCACGGGCAGCCCGAACGGCACGCCGGCGACATGCCGAGTCTGAAAGCCGACGCGGCCGGCGTCGCGCGCCTGAACTGGCAGACCGATCTGCTGGCGGTGGGCAGCGGCCCGGCGAACGTGCTGGGCCGCGGGGTCATCGTGCATCGTGATCCTGATGATTACGCGACCCAACCCACGGGTAATTCAGGTGCACGTGTGGCGTGTGGCGTGGTGCAGGCGCGCTGAATGTGCCCAAGGAGGCGTCGAGCCCTGGCGCAGCGGCGCACCGCTGAAATGCCTTGCAACACCTGCGTGACCGGTGCGGGCATCGGTCGCCTTGGAAGCACGGGTGCGCCTCTTACAATCGGCCCTCACTCTGTTGCAGCCCCACATGAAAATGCTTCGCACGGGCCGCGCGTGGAAGATCACGCTGGCGGTCCTGATTCTCGGCGGCGTTGGCGCCTACGCTTGGCAGCTCAACCGCAGCGCCGATGCCGCGCCGCAGTTCCGCACGGTCAAGGTTGAACGCGGGCCGATCACCGCCACCGTATCGGCCACCGGCACGCTCAACCCGGTCACCTCGGTGCAGGTTGGCACGCAGGTCTCCGGCCAGATCAAGGAGTTGTTCGTCGACTTCAACTCGCCGGTCAAGCAGGGGCAGTTGGTGGCGCGCATCGATCCCGAGACCTTCGAGTACCGCGTGCGCCAGGCGCAGGCCGATGCCGATGCTGCGCGCTCCGCCGTCGGCCGCGCGCAGGTCAGCCTGATCAACGCGCAGCGCGAGTTGAACCGCACCAAGGAACTGGTGTCGCGCAACTTCGTGTCGCCGGCCGAGCTCGATGCCAAGCAGTCCACCTTCGATCTGGCGCAGGCCGATCTGAAGAACGCGCAATCGGTGGTGGCGCAGCGCGAGGCCTCGCTCGCCTCGTCGCGGGTGGATCTGGGTCGCACGCAGATTCGCGCGCCGGTCGATGGCGTGGTGATCAAGCGCAGCGTGGATGTCGGCCAGACGGTGGCGGCCAGCCTGCAGGCGCCGGAGCTGTTCGTCATCGCGCGCGACCTGCGCGACATGCAGGTCGAGGCGTCGATCGACGAAGCCGATATCGGTCGCATCCGCAACGGCCAGCGCGCCAGCTTCACGGTGGACGCGTTTCCCGGGCGCAGCTTCAACGGCGAGGTCAAGCAGGTGCGCAAGAGCGCGCAGAACGTGCAGAACGTCGTCACCTACACCGTGCTGATCACGGCAAACAATGAGAACGGCCAGCTGATGCCGGGCATGACGGCGAACGTGCGCATCGTGACCGACATGCGCGAGTCGGTGCTCAAAGTCGCCAACGCGGCGCTGCGTTTCCGTCCGCCCGGCGTGGCGGCGGTCGAACGCGGCGAGTCGAAGAATGACGGCGCCGAGGCGCGCCCGGCCGCGACGAAGAGCGCTTCCGCAAGTGGCCAGGGCGCACAGTTTCGCGAGCGGCTGGTGGCCGAACTGAAACTCGACGCCGACCAGCAGGCGCGCCTGGACCCGATCCTTGAAGACATGCGCAACAAGTTCATGGCGTTGCGCGACATGCCGGAGGAGGCGCGCGGTCGGCAGTCGGCGGCGATCCGTGCCGAGTCGCGCCTGCGCATCGAAGACATCCTGCGGCCGGAACAGAAGGGGCGTTACGCGGAACTGGTGGCCGAGCAGGGTGGGCGCAGCGGTCAGCAAACGCGTGCGCGTGTGTGGACGCTGGACGCCGAAGGCAAGCCGCGCGGCATCGACGTGCGCGTAGGACTGACCGACGGCAGCACCACCGAGATTGCCGGTGAGGGGATTGCCGAAGCGGTGGAACTGCTCAGTGGCACCCTGACGGCGGGTTCAACTGCGCAGCAGCCGGCCAAGGGCGGGCCGCCGCGGATGTTCTTCTAGACGCCCGATGCAGCACATGCCCGCATCCAACCGACCGACGTGCCGCAGCAAGGCTGTGTCGCGTCAGCGGGAGCATGCGCCGTGCTGATCGAGACCACCGACCTGCGCAAGGACTACACGCTCGGCGAAACCGTCGTGCATGCGCTCGCTGGCGTCACCCTCGCCATCGATGCCGGCGAGTTCGTCGCCGTGATGGGCCCGTCGGGCTCGGGCAAGTCGACCTTCATGAACATGATCGGTTGCCTCGACCGGCCCAGCAGCGGCGGCTATCGGCTGGCGGGCGAGGATGTCGCCCACATGAGCGTCGATGATCTGGCGCGGGTGCGCAACCGGCGCATCGGCTTCGTGTTCCAGCAGTTCAACCTGCTGCCGCGCACCAGTGCGCTGGAGAACGTCGAGCTGCCGCTGATCTACGCGGGCGTGAAGCCGACCGACCGGCACAATCGCGCGGGCGCCAAGCTGGCGCTCGTGGGGCTGGCCAGCCGCGCCGATCATCATCCGGCGCAGCTGTCCGGCGGCCAGCAGCAGCGCGTGGCGATTGCGCGCGCGCTGGTCAACGAGCCGGCGCTGATCCTCGCTGATGAACCGACCGGTGCGCTCGACTCGCGCACCTCGCTGGAGATTATGGCGCTGCTGCAGCAGCTCAACCGGCAAGGCATGACCATCGTGGTGGTGACGCACGAGAACGACGTTGCCGGCTTCGCCTCGCGCCTGATCACGTTTCGCGATGGTCGAGTCCGGAGCGACCAGCGCCAGGTGCCGCGCAACGCACAGGACGACATCGAGCGGCTGGATCGCCAACCTGCCCAGGTCGAGGCGGTGGCCCCATGAGGCAAAGGGCGCAAACATGAGCCTGCTCGCCATCCTGCGCATCGCGCTCAAGGCGCTGCGCGTCAACAAGCTGCGCTCGGCGCTGACCATGCTTGGCATGATCATCGGCGTGGCCGCGGTGATCGCGATGATCGCGATCGGCTCCGGTGCGCAGGAACGCGTGCGCGAGCAGATCAAGGGCCTGGGTTCCAACCTGATCCTGGTGTTTCCCGGCTCCACCACCGCCAGCGGCGTGCGCTTGGGTGCCGGCGCGGCGCAGTCGCTCACCGAAGACGACGCCGGTGCGCTGACGCGCGATATCGAAGGGATCGTGGTGGCCGCGCCCATGCTGCGCGGCGCCGGCCAGGTGGTGGCCGGCAACGCCAACTGGTCGACGCAGTTCTTCGGCACCACCAATGACTACCTGATCGCGCGCGACTGGGCGGTCGCCGCCGGCCGCGTGTTCGAGGAGGCCGAGCTGGCCGGCGCCGGCAAGGTGGCGCTGATCGGCCAGACCACCGCCGAGAAGCTTTTCGGCGAAGGCGTGGACCCGGTCGATCAGGTGATCCGCGTGCGCAAGGTGCCGCTGACGGTGATCGGCGTGCTCGCGCGCAAGGGTCAGAACTCGATGGGGCAGGACCAGGACGACATCGTCCTGATGCCCATTTCCACCGCGCGCAACCGCGTGTTGGGGCAGTCGGCGGGCCGGCAGAAGCGGATCGGCTCGATCTCGGTCAAGACCGCCGACGGCGCCGACATGAAAGTCATCGAGGAGCGCATGCGCGACCTGCTGCGGCAGCGCTTGCGCGTACAGCCCGGCGCCGAGGATCCGTTCACGATTCGCAACCTGACCGAGATCCTGCAGACGCAGGAAGCCGCCAGTCGGGTGCTCACGCTGCTGCTCGGCGCGGTGGCCAGCGTGTCGCTGCTGGTGGGCGGCATCGGCATCATGAACATCATGCTCGTCAGCGTCACCGAGCGCACGCGCGAGATCGGTCTCAGAATGGCGGTCGGCGCGCGTGGGCGCGACATCCTGCAGCAGTTCCTGGTCGAGGCGATCGTGCTGTCGCTGATCGGTGGGCTGGTGGGTGTGGCGCTCGGTGTCGGCGCGTCGATGATGATCGCGCAGTTCGCCGGCTGGAACACCAGCATCACGCCGCAGGCGATTGGCCTGGCGGTGGGGTTCTCCGGCGCGGTCGGGGTGTTCTTCGGTTTTTATCCGGCGCGCAAGGCATCGAGGCTGTTGCCGATCGAGGCGCTGCGTTACGAGTGAATCGCAGGCGCGTCGCGCGCAAGAGCGCGGCGCAGGGAGTCGCAGTGCGCAAGTTGATCGCAGGTTGCATCGCGTTGCTGGTCGCCGGCGTGCTGGCCGGTTGCGTCACCGTGCATGGACCGACGTCGTTCACGCTGTCGCGCGATGACGTCGAGCGCGCCATCGAGGCCGATCTGGGCAGCATGATCGAGATCCTGCGCGGGCTGGACGTGCGGCGGCCGGAGGTCGCCTTCATGCCGGTCGCCGGGCGGGTCGAGCTTGCCTGGTACGTGACGCTGCCGGTCGAGCCGGCCAGTGGCACCTTGTTTGGCAGCAATGTCGGTGTCGCCGTGGTGATCTCGGGTCAGCCGAAGTTGAACCCGGCGCGTACGGGCATCGATCTCACGGACGTGAAGCTCGACGACGCGCGCGCGCTCGGGCTGCCGCGCATCCTCGGCTTCGGCCTGGGCGCGATGACGGCGCGCAAGGGCAGCGCACTGCCCGATCTGCCGCTGATCAACTTTTCGCCCACGCAGTTGCGCCGAGCCGATGTCGCCTACGGCGCCACCGCGCTTGAAGTCACGTACCGCGGCTTGCGTGTAGACATCGCGCCACGCTGACCTCGGGTGGTTCCCGAGACCTGCGGGGCGCGGCTGCCCGCATAATCCCGATCTGTCGACGGGCCGCATCATGCGGCCCGTGTCATCTGCGGACCACGCGTGGACCTGATTCTTCTGCTCAAGGCGGCCATCCTCGGCGTCGTCGAGGGACTCACCGAGTTCCTGCCTATCTCGTCCACCGGGCACCTGATCGTCGCCGCGTCGCTGCTGGGTTTCACCGGCAAGAACGCGGCCACCTTCGAGATCGCCATCCAGACCGGCGCCATGGTGGCGGTGATCTGGGAGTACCGGGCGCGGCTGATGAAGACTGCCAGCGGCCTGACGACCGATCCCGGCGCCCGGCGCTTTGCGCTCAATGTGTTGATCGCGTTCACGCCGGCGGTCATCCTGGCACTGGCCTTCGGCAAGTACATCAAGGCGCACCTGTTCCACCCGGTTCCGGTGGCGGCCGCCTTCGTGCTCGGCGGCATCGTCATCCTGATCGTCGAGCATCGGCACAAGCGGCTGTATGGCGAGCGTGACCTGCAGGGCGGGCGCCTGGCCCGGGTGGAAAGCGTGGACGACATGACCGCGCTCGATGCGCTCAAGATCGGCCTGGCGCAATGCGTGGCGATGATCCCGGGCACCAGCCGCTCGGGTGCCACCATCATCGGCGGCATGATCTTCGGCCTGTCGCGCAAGGCGGCCACCGAGTTCAGCTTTTTCCTGGCGATCCCCACCCTGATCGGAGCCGGCGCGTACTCGATGGTCCGCCAGTACGACCAGCTGTCGCTGGCCGACGTGCCCGTGTTCGCCGTCGGCCTGGTGTTCGCGTTCCTGTCGGCACTCGTGTGCATACGCTGGTTGATCCGCTATATCGCCACGCATGACTTCATCGTTTTCGCCTGGTACCGGATCGCCTTCGGCATCGTGATCCTGCTCACTGCCTACACCGGGCTGGTGGACTGGCAGCACTAGGAGCCGCGCAGGCGGCACGGTTTCGTGCCGCTTATCGCTCTGGACGAGGCGGGCGGCGGCGCTGCACACTGCGCCCCGCCAACGAACCTGGGAGCAATGTGCGATGAACGAGCGGGCAGAGGTGCAGGAACTCGGGGCGCTGCTGCGCTCCAAGGTGCCGATCATCCTCATCGAGACGCACGAGGAGCCGCGCATCCTCAAGCTGCTGCAGCAGGCCTGCAACCTCGAGCAGCAGTTGATGTTCCGCTGGAGCATCGTCGACGGTATCTCGCGCCATGGCCAGGACGAGTCGATCTACAACACCAACAACCTGGTCGATGCGCTCAAGCACGTCGACAAGACCGCGCAGAACGGCGTCTACGTCTTCTGTGACGCGCATCCGGGACTGAAGGATCATGTCAACGTGCGGCTGATCCGCGAGACCGCGCTCGAACATCACAAGAGTGCACGCACGCTGGTGTTCGTCAGCCCCAAGCTGGAAGAGATACCGACCGAGCTGCTGCGCCTGGCGGCGCACTTCCGACCGCATCTGCCGACCCGCGAGGACATTCGCAAGATCATGTCCGAGGAGGCGCAGTTGTGGCACTCGCAGTCGGGCGAGAAGGCGCGCGGCGATCGCAGTATCGTCGAGCAGATCACGCTGCACCTGATGGGGTTGGAGCAGGAAGACGTGCGGCGCATGGTGCGGCAGGCGCTGCGCGCCGATGGCGAGATCAACGCCGATGACCTGCGACGCGTGCTGATCACCAAGCACGAGGCGCTCGGCGGCGCCGGCGCGCTCGGCTTCGAGACCAGCAAGATCACCTTCGACAACGTCGGCGGCCTGGCGCGCATGAAGCACTGGGTGGCACTGCGCCGCGCCCCGTTCATGGAGGCCGGCGATACCGCCGCGGTGGATCGGCCCAAGGGCATCATGCTGCTCGGCGTGCAAGGCGGCGGCAAGAGCCTGGCGGCGCGCGCGATTGCCGGCGAGTGGAACGTGCCGCTCATGCGGCTGGACTTCGGCGCGCTCTACAACAAGTACTACGGCGAGACCGAGAGGAACCTGCGCCAGGCGTTCGCCGCCGCCGAGGGCATGGCCCCCTGCGTGCTGTGGATCGACGAGATCGAAAAGGGGATTGCCACCGGCAACGGCGACCAGGACGGCGGCGTCTCGCGCCGGGTGCTGGGCGCGCTGCTGACCTGGCTGGCCGAGCGCGAGAAGGCGGTGTTCATCGTCGCCACCGCCAACGACATCTCGCAACTGCCGCCCGAGTTGATCCGCAAGGGGCGCTTCGACGAGATCTTCTTCGTCGACTTTCCCAATCCGGCTGCGCGCGAGCAGATCTTCCGCATCCATCTGCGCAAGCGCGGCCTGGATATCGCGCGATTTGACCTGCCGGCACTGACGGCGGCGACCGCGGGCTTTTCCGGCGCCGAGATCGAGCAGGCGGTGATTGCCGCCTCGTTCGAGGCGCGCGCCGCCAAGCGGGAAGTGGACGCGGCGGCGCTGGCCGCCGAGCTGGTGCGCACCCGCCCGCTGTCGGTGATCATGGCCGAGCGCATCGAGGCACTGCGCGACTGGGCCGCCGACCGGGCGGTGATGGCCGACGATGCCGACGCTCAACCCACGCGCGCCTGAGGCGGCGCCACGTACCGGCACGCGAGCGCACCCGCTGCGGCAGGCCGCGGCGGCGTCAGCCGTCGGCGCCGCGCCCGCAGTGGCCTCGACCTGGATCGCAATCGCCGCCGCGGTCGGCTCCGCGCTGGTGGTGGCTGCCGGTCTGCTGTGGGCCGACTGGCCGGTGTTCGCGGTGATGGTGCTCTACTGGGCCGAAAACGTGCTGGTCGGGCTGGCCAACGTGGTGCGCATGTTGATCGCCGGGGCCCGCCAGGGCCCGGTGGTGCTGCTCGGCAGCCTCTTCATGGTGGCGTTCTTCTGCGTCCACTATGGGCTGTTCACGACGATCCACGGCGTGTTCGTGCTGCATCTGTTCGGGCCGCAGGCGGACGATCACGCCGCCGGCGGTGCGGATCTGCTGACCGCGCTCGGCGTCCTCGCCACCCGCTTTGCCGAAGATCGCTGGCTGCAACTGGCGCTGCTGATGACGGCTGTGCTGGTGCTGGTCGATACGCTGCGCTGGTTGATCGCCTCGCGCACTGCGCCACAGGGCAGCGACATCGGCACGCTGATGATCTCCCCCTACGGCCGCATCGTCGTGCTGCACGTGACGCTGATCGCTGGCGGCGCACTGGTTGCCGCGCTGCAGTTGCCAGCGGCGGCGGCACTGCTGCTGGTCGCGCTCAAGCTCGGCTTCGATCTGACCCGACTTTCCCGCGGCGCGGACGCAGCATGGACGCGCTGATCGGCGCCGCCCGGCTGTCGGTGGTGCGGACCGACATCACCGAGATGGCGGTGGACGCCATCGTCAATGCCGCCAATTCCTCGCTGCTCGGCGGTGGCGGCGTCGATGGCGCGATCCACCGGCGCGCCGGGCCTGAACTGCTGGCTGAATGCTTCACGCTGGGTGGCTGCGCGGTCGGCGACGCCTGCATCACGCGCGGCTATGGCCTGCCGGCGCGCCACGTGATCCATGCCGTCGGACCGGTGTGGGAGGGCGGCCGCGCCAACGAGGCGCAGTTGCTGCGTTCCGCTTACCAGCGCGCGCTGGCGGTGGCGCAGGCACACGGGCTGCGCTCGATCGCGTTTCCGGCGATCTCCTGCGGCATTCACGGCTACCCGCATTCGCCGGCAGCGAGCATTGCCGTCAACGCCGTGGTCGACGCGCTGCCGCAGGCGAGCGCGGTGCGCGAGGTCATGTTCACCGCGCTGAGCGATGAGATCGAGCGCGCATTGACCCTGGCGTTACGCCTGATCATCGACCGTCCGGCCTGAGCGCAGGATCGGCTAGCGGCGCCGGAACACCAGATCCCACACGCCGTGGCCGAGGCGTTCGCCGCGTGCGTGAAACTTCGTCGTCGGCCGCTCGATCAGCGGGTTGCGCGGATCGGGCGCATAGCCTGCATGCTGGTTGGCCAGCATTGATTCGTCGCTGAGCACAGCGAGCATCTGCTCTGCATAGTGCTGCCAGTCGGTGGCGCAATGCAGGTAGCCGCCGGGCGCGATGCGACTGGCCAGCAGCGCGATGAACGGCGGCGCCACCAGGCGCCGCTTGTGGTGCCGCGCCTTGGGCCACGGATCGGGAAAGTAGATGTGCACGCCGGCGAGCGAGTCCGGCGCCAGCATGTCGCGCACGACCTCCACCGCGTCGTGCTGGACGATGCGCACGTTGTCCAGCTGCAGGTCGTCGATGCGCATGCACAGTGCGCCGACTCCGGCGGCGAACACCTCCACGCCGAGGAAATCCACGTCGGGCCGTGCCTGCGCCATTTTCGCCGTCGTTTCCCCCATGCCGAAGCCGATCTCCAGCACCCGCAGCGCGTGGCGGCCGAACGCTGCTTCGATGTCGAGCGGCTGCGCGGCATACGGCAGGGACACGCGCGGCAGCACGTCGGCATAGGCGCGCCGCTGACCAGCGGTCACATGGCCGCGACGCATCGCAAAGCTGCGAATGTGCGGGTGCTGCGGCGGCTCGGTGCGCCCGTCTTGCGCGGCGGCGGGCGGCGGTGGCGTGGCGGGTCGATCGTTCATGGCGGGTCAGGGCCCACGGCGCATGCCGCGGGTCGGACGGACAGGGCGGCACTGTAATGCGCGCCGGCAGGTCGCGGCGCTGTGAGTCGAGTGCGTTTATGCGGCGGTGACCTCGGGCTGCACTCGAACCTCGAAGTTCACCGAGTTCGACATGAAGCAGTGCGCGTGGGCCTTGTCGTGCAGCTCGAGCGCGCGCTCGACCTGCGCCGCATCCGCCACCACCACGCGCGGGCGCAGCAGCACCTCGACCATGCGCATCTTGCCGTCCTTGATCGCCAGCGTGCCGGTGGCGGCATCGTCGTAGGCCAGCAACGCGACGCCGGCGCGCTCGCACACCGCCAGGTAGGTGAGGTGATGGCAGGCCATCAGCGAACTGACCATCAGCGTTTCCGGGTTGTGCTGGCGATCATCGCCATTGAACACCGACGGCGACGATCCCGCCAGCGGCGGCTTGCCGGCGAAGCTGATGGTGAACGCACGCGGCAACTGCAGCTTGCCGTTGGCTTGCGCCGCGGTGCCGGTCCAGTGCAGCGCGCCTTCAAACAGATGTGACTGCGACATGTGGGTTTCCAGATGAGGGGAGTACAGGCTAAGCGCCGCGGGTGACCCTCAACGCCGCTTGCCTGGCCGGGCCGGGGGGGCGGTCGCTTCCGCCTCCAGCAGGGCGCGTGCCGTTTGCAGTTCCTGGCGCTGCGCGGCAGTGACCGTCGGGTAGGCCAGATTCATCTGTTCCAGCGCCTGCACCACCGCGCCCACCACCACCAGCCGCGTGAACCACTTGTTGTCGGCAGGCACCACGAACCACGGGTTCGCCTCGGTCGCCGTGCTGCGGATGGCGTCCTCGTAGGCGGCCATGTAGTCGTCCCAGTGGCCGCGCTCCTTGACGTCGCCCGCAGCGAACTTCCAGTTCTTCTCGGGCTGCTCGATGCGCTCGAGGAAGCGTCGCTTCTGTTCGTCGCGCGACACGTGCAGGAAGAACTTCAGCACCTGCGTGCCGTTGCGCGACAGGTAGTCCTCGAAGTGCGCGATATCGCGCAGCCGGTCGCGGAAGATGTGCTTGGTCAGGCTGGTCGGCGGCAGCTTCTGGCCCTGCAGGATCGACGGGTGCACGCGCACCACCAGCACTTCTTCGTAATAGCTGCGGTTGAAGATGCCGATGCGTCCCCGCTCGGGCAGGGCGCGCCAGGCACGCCACAGGTAGTCGTGGTCCAGTTCCTCGGCCGAAGGCGCCTTGAACGAACTCACCTGCACGCCAGCCGGGTTCACGCCCGACATCACGTGCTTGATGGTGCCGTCCTTGCCGGCCGCATCCATCGCCTGGAACACCAGCAGCAGCGACTTGCGGTCCTGCGCGAAGAGTTTGTCCTGCAGTTCCGCCAGCAGGCTCACGCTGCTGGAAAGCAGCGTCTTGCTGCGCGGCTTGTCCTCGGCATCAAGATGGTGGGTATCGGCCGGGTCGCAGTGCTTCAGGCGAAAGCGCTTGCCATCGGCAATGCGGTAACGCTCGACGAGCTTGTGCAGTTCCTTTGCCTGGTCCGCCATGGTGCGCTCCGAGTCGCCGTGATTGTTGGACGGCATCTTAGATGCGCCAGGTCAGGACGCTCGCCGAGGCACCCGGCTTGGACGGGCGCGAGCACGTGGCCGCGTCTGCGGTATCGACCCGCCGCCTGCTGTGCGACGTCTGGACGGTCCGCGACACGTCCGCAGCTCAGACGCCCGAGGACCGGTGCTGGCGAGGCGCGGATCCCGTCAGCCGAGCGGGGGCAAAGCGCCCGGCGAACGATGCCAGGCGCGCCGGCTCGACGCCCTCAGCCGCCCGGCGCCTGCTGCCCGCGCGTGGCCCAGCCCGTCATGCGCTGCTCGATCTGGGCGAACACGAGGTACATGGCCATCGCCATCAGACTGATCACGATCAGCCCGGCGAACACGAGCGGCATCCTGAGTGACGATGACGCACTCATCATCAGGTACCCGATGCCCATGTTCGAGGCCACCGTCTCCGACACCACGGCGCCCACGAAGGCGAGCGTGATCGACACCTTCAGCGACGCGAAGAAGTAGGGCATCGAGCGCGGCAGGCCGACCTTGAACAGCACGTCGGTGCGCCGCGCACCGAGCGCGCGCAGCACGTCTTCGAGCTCGGGCTCCAGCGTGGCCAGGCCGGTGGCGACGTTGACCAGGATCGGGAAGAACGCCAACAGGAACGCGGTGAGGATCGCCGGTACCGCGCCGATGCCGAACCAGACCACCAGCACCGGTACCAGCGCCACCTTGGGGATCGAGTTGAAGCCGATCAGCAACGGATAGGCGGCGCGGTAGATGAAGCGGCTGGAGCCCAGGACGAACCCCGCGGCCAGCCCGACAACGACCGCAAGTGCGAAGCCCACCATCGTGGTCCAGAACGTCTGCCACGCATGCAGCCGGATCTCGGGAAAGTACTCGCGCATCGAGGCGACGATGCTGGTGGGTGCCGGCAGGATGAACTCCGACACGTTGAACGCACGCACCGCGCCTTCCCAGAGCACCAGCACGACCAGGGTGGCGAGCCAGGGGGCGAGTCGTTCAAGCGGTGAAATCGGGGTGGCCATAAAGACTTTCAGGTGATCGCGGGGCACCGGCGGGTGCCGAGTCGACGCCGCGGTCGAAGCACTGCCCGCGGCGGGGCGGCGCGCTCACCGCACTCATGCCTTGCGGATCGCGCCGATCTTCTCGCGCAGCTCGTGCACGATGTCGGTGAACGCCTCGGAATAGGTCACTTCGAGATCCCGCGGGCGCGGCAGCTCGATCGTCTTGCGCATCAGGATCCGGCCCGGCCGCTTGCTCATCACGTACACGGTGTCGGCCAGGAACGTGGCCTCGCGCAGGTCATGTGTCACCAGGATCACGTTGAACGGGTCCGCGGCCCACAGGTCGCGCAGCACGCACCACAGCTCCTCACGGGTGAAGGCATCCAGTGCGCCGAACGGTTCATCGAGCAACAGGAGCTTGGGCTGGTGCACCAGCGCGCGGCAGATCGAGGCGCGCTGCTGCATGCCCCCGGACAGCTGCCAAGGGAACTTGTCCTCGTTGCCGGCCAGTCCCACGGTCTTGAGCAAGGAGCGTGCGCGCGCGACGTACTCGTCCTTGTTCTGCCGGAACGTGGAGCGGTACGGCTCGACGATCTCAAGCGGCAGCAACACGTTGTCGAGCGTGGTGCGCCAGGGCAGCAGCGTGGCGTTCTGAAACGCCATGCCGACGATCTTCAGCGGCCCGGCGACCTCGCGGCCGTCGACGATCACGGTGCCTTGCGTCGGCGCGCGCAGGCCCGAAGTGAGTCTCATGAAGGTGGACTTGCCGCATCCGGACGGCCCGACAATGGCGGCGAACTCATGTCGCGCCAGACGCAACGTGATGTCCTCGACCGCGAAGTCATCGTCTGCGCCGTACCGCAGGAAGACGTTCTGGAAGTCGATGAACCCCTCGCTCGCCGCGAGGCGTTCGGCGGCGGCGGTGGTGCCCATCAGATCTTTCGATCTGCCGCAGGTGGCAGGAACAGCGGATTGAACAGCACGCTCGGATCGACCGGGCTCTTCAGCCCGAAGGCGGACACGACGAGCTTGGTGGTCTCCGCCAGCCGGGCGCGATCCAGCGAGCCCAGGCCGTTGGCCTTGACCGCCGGCGTGTTGATGAAGTTGTCCAGGCACAGCTTCAGGCGGCGCAGCTCCAGCTGCTCGTTGATCAGACCGTCGCGCTTCTTGACGAAGGTGATCGCTTCTTCGGGCTTCGCGATCGTCTCTTTCAGCGCGCGGTTGAACGCCTTGACGAAGCCTCTCACCACGTCGGGCCGCTTCACGATCATCTCGCTCGAGGCCAGGATGCCGCTGCCATAGAGGTTGACGCCGTGGTCCTTGTACTGCATCGCGACGATGTCTTCCTCCTTGGCGCCACGCGCGATCAGCGACAGCATCCCGGTGAAGTAAAAGCCGGTGATTGCATCCACATCGCCGCGCACCAGCATGGTTTCGCGCAGCGCGGGCTCCATGCTGGTCCACTGCACCTTGGTCGGGTCGATGCCGTTGGCCTTGGCGAAGATCGGGAACGCCTTGCGGCCGCCGTCGAACACCGGCGCGCCGAGCTTCTTGCCCACCAGATCGCCTGGCTTGGCGATGCCCTTGCCCTTGAGCGCGAACACCGTGGCGGGTGATCGCTCGTAGACCACATAGACCGCGGCCGGGCCGGGGATGCCGGGATTGTTGCCGTAGAACTCGGTGAGCGAGGAGAAGTCGCCGAAGCTCATGTCGTAGCCACCGGTCGCCACGCGCTGGATCGCGGCCGGCGAGCCGGCGCCGGAGTCGATCGTGACGTTGAGCTTCTCGGCCTTGAAATACCCTTTCTCCAGCGCCATCAGGAACGGTGCCGACGGTCCTTCGAAGCGCCAGTCGAGCGTGAATTTGACGGCGACCTCCTGGGCCCGCAGGGCCGGTGCGAGCACGAGGGCACTGCCCGCGGCGGCGGTCTTCAAGGCGTCGCGGCGGGTGAAACGGCGAACGGACATGGCAACTCCTTCTTCGAGATTTCGGGTCATGCGCCGAGGGAGCTCATGTGCGAGAACCGTGCCACGAAGCACAGGTACGAAGACGCCTTGGTGTTCACCCTCCCCTGGGAGCAAAGCGCCGGGGCAGATCCGGTCTGCATGGTTGCGAACGGCCTGGGTTTTCTCCTGCTTTCAGGCAGGGCCGGGCACGCAAAACGCCGGCAGCAGCGCCGGCCCTTGGTGTTCTCCCGCCCCTCTGCGTGGAGGGCGAGGGTGAGGATGCGTCGTGCGCGGCCGACGGCGCGCATGGGATCAGGCGCCCGACCGGTGCGCTGCAGCGGCCGCACGCTGCCGATACGTGCGCCGGGGCACGGCAGCGGTGCGCCGATGCGCTGCGTCGGTGCGGTGTTTCAGTGCGCCAGGGCCTCGAGTCGGAACCGCGCAATACGGGCCACTTGCCGCAGCGCTTCAGCGAACTCTGCTGTCGGCGTATGCGCCAGGCGCTGCTCGAAGGCAGCGATGATCGACGCCCGCGTGTGGCCCTTGATCGCCAGGATGAACGGGAAACCAAAGCGCGCGCTGTAAGCGGCATTCAGCTCCCGCAGCCGCGCGAACTCGGCGGGCGAACAGGCGGCCAGGCCCGCACCACGTTGCTCGCTCGCCGAAAGCGCCGCCAGGGTGCCGGCCACAGCCGCCTGGCCCGCCAGTTCCGGGTGCGCGCGCAACAGCGCCAGCTGTTCGTTGTGCGGTGCGTTGCGCACCGCGTCGATCATCGCCTCGGCCAGCGCATCGAGCGAAGCGAACGGACCGCTGGCATGGGCGTGGTCGGCAACCCAGGGCGAGTGTTCATAGATCGCGCCGAGCGCGGCGACAAAGCTGCCACGGTCGAGCGCGTTGATCTCGTCGAGTGTCATGCGCCGATTCTATGCAGGGTCGACGCATAATCATCCGCATGAGCTCGCTGACCACCCATGTTCTCGACACCGCGCACGGCCGCCCGGCCGCCGGACTGCGCCTGGCGCTTTTCCGTCTTGCCGACGATGGAACGCGCATTGCGTTGCTGCAGGCCGTCACCAACGCCGATGGCCGCTGCGATGGCCCGCTGCTTGCCGGCAGCGAGTTTCAAAGCGGGGTGTACGAATTGGACTTTCATGCCGCCGACTACTTTCGCGCGCGCGGGGTGACCGTGTCCGAGCCGCCGTTTCTCGACTGCGTGACGCTGCGTTTCGGCCTCGCGGCCGCCGGCGGTCACTACCACGTCCCGCTGCTGCTGAGCCCGTGGAGCTATGCCACCTACCGCGGCAGCTGAGTGCGCGATGCAGCGTGCGCCGGTCCGCTTCTATCTGAACGACACGCTGTGTGAGCTGCACGACGTGGCGCCCACGCGCACGGTGCTGCAGTTCCTGCGCGAGGATCGCGCGCTCACCGGCACCAAGGAAGGCTGCGCCGAGGGTGATTGCGGTGCCTGCACGGTGGTGCTGGGTGAGGCCGTGCAGGGTGATGCGCCAGGGTTGCGCTACCGCGCCATCAATGCCTGCATCAGCTTCGTGCCCGCGCTCGACGGCAGGCAACTGATCACCGTGGATGCGGTCGGCGGCGCCGGGCTGCATCCGGTGCAGCAGGCGATGGTGGCGCAGCATGCATCGCAGTGCGGCTTTTGCACGCCGGGCTTCGTGATGAGCCTGTACGCGCTGTACCAGGACAAGCGCCAAAGCGGCGAGCGCGCCGTGTCACGCGACGAGGCAACCGCGGCATTGAGCGGCAACCTGTGCCGCTGCACCGGCTACCGCCCGATCATCGATGCCGCCGCAACGATGGCCGCCGGCGCGTGGGTGGCGCCCGACGAGCCGCGCATGCGCGCGCAGTTGCAGGCGCTCGTGCGTACAACCGGCGTCGAGCACGCGTCGGCCGAGGGCAGTTTCCTCGCGCCCAGAGCGCTGGATGAACTGCTGCACGCGCGCGCGGCGGCGCCCGCGGCGCGGTTGATCGGCGGCACCACCGACGTCGGGCTGTGGGTCAACAAGCAGCATCGCGAGTTGCCGTCGCTGATCTACACCGGCCAGGTGCGCGAGCTGCTCGCGGTCGAGTCCGATGCGGCCGGCGTGACGATCGGTGCCGCGGTGCCGCTCACCGATGCCTGCGCGCATCTGACCGCGCTGTATCCGTCCACGCGCGACTACTGGCAGCGCTTCGCCTCGCCGCCGGTGCGCAACAGCGGGACTTTAGGCGGCAACGTCGCCAACGGCAGCCCGATCGGCGACTCGATGCCTGTGCTCATCGCGCTCGGCGCCGAGGTCGTGCTGGCATCGGTGCGCGGCGAGCGCACGCTTGCGCTGGAGGACTTCTATCTCGGCTACCAGCAGACCGCGCTCGCCGCCGACGAGGTGCTGCGCGCGGTGCGGGTGCCGGCGCCGCAACCGCAGCAACGCGTGCGCGCGTACAAGCTGTCCAAGCGCTTCGACCAGGACATCTCCGCGCTCGCTCTGGGTATCGCGGTGGTGCTCGATGGTGACCTCGTGCGCGGCGTGCGCATCGGCGTCGGCGGCATGGCGGCCACGCCACGGCGCGCACGGGCGGTGGAACAGGCGCTGACCGGACGCCGCTTCGACGTCGCCGCGCTGCAGGCCGCAGAGGCGGCGCTGGCCGACGAGTTCAGCCCGATCGACGACCTGCGCGCATCGGCAGGCTATCGCCGGACCGCGGCGCAGAACCTGCTGCGGCGCGCCTGGCTCGACAGCTCGCCGCTGGCGCCCGCGCTGCCTGCGATCACGCTGGCGCAGGTGAGAGCATGAACGCGCCGGAACTGAAGCTCGGCAGCGGCGCCAGCGTGGGCGACCCGCGCGCGCACGAGAGCGCGCATCTGCACGTGGCCGGTGCCGCCCCCTACATCGACGACCTGCCCGAACTGCGCGGCACGCTGCACGGCGCGCCGGTGCTCGCGGCGCGCGCGCATGCGCGCATCCTGGCGATCGACGATGCCGCCGCGCGCGCGGTGCCGGGCGTGGTCGACGTGATCACGCACCTGGACGTGCCGGTGAACCGCTGCGGCGCGGTGCTGCGCGACGAGCCGGTGTTCGCGCACGAGACGGTCGAGTACCTGGGCCAGCCGATCGCGCTGGTGGTAGCCACCAGCGTGAAGGCGGCACGCGTGGCCGCGCGCAAGCTGCGGGTCGACTACGAGGATCTGCCGCCGCTGCTCGATGCCGATGCGGCGCTCGCGGCGCAGAGCTATGTGCTGCCGCCGCTCGTCATCGAGCGCGGGGCGCCGCAGGCGAAGATCGACGCCGCCCGGCACCGCGTGCGCGGCGAGTTGCGCATCGGCGGCCAGGAGCACTTCTACCTGGAAGGGCAGATTGCCTACGCGCTGCCGCGCGAAGACGGGCAGTGGCTCGTGCATTCGTCGACCCAGCATCCGGGCGACGTGCAGCTTTGGCTGGCGCGCGCGCTGGCAGTGCCGCTGGCGGACATCGTGGTCGAGTGCCGGCGCATGGGCGGCGGCTTCGGCGGCAAGGAAAGCCAGGCCGGGTGGTTCGCGATCGCCGCCGCCGCCGCCGCCCGCAAGTTGCGCTGCCCGGTCAAGCTGCGCGCCGATCGCGATGACGACTTCATGATCACCGGCAAGCGGCACGACTACCTGGTTCGCTACGAGGCAGGCTGTGACGAGACCGGCCGGCTGCACGGCGTGCGGCTGCTGTTCGCCAGCCGCTGCGGCTTCTCGGCGGATCTGTCGGGGCCGGTCAACGACCGCACGGTGATGCATGCCGACAACTGCTATGCGCTGAACGACTGCGCGATCGCGTCGTACCGGCTGAAGACGAACATGCAGTCGGCCACGGCGTTCCG
Source organism: Burkholderiaceae bacterium (assembly GCA_022843955.1). Lineage (GTDB taxonomy): Bacteria > Pseudomonadota > Gammaproteobacteria > Burkholderiales > Burkholderiaceae_F > JALHMQ01. Next base: position 8,845 of record JALHMQ010000009.1, on the reverse strand, counting down.
CGGCTTCGGCGGGCCGCAGGGGATGCTCGGCATCGAGAACCTGCTCGATGACATTGCCCGCACGCTGGGGCTCGATCCGCTCGCGGTACGCCGCGCCAACCTCTACGGCACGGCCGGCCGCACCACTCACTACGGCCAGACGGTCGACGACGACATCGCGCCGCAACTGCTCGACGCGCTCGAACGCGACAGCGACTACGCCGCACGGCGCGCGGCGATCGCGTGCTTCAATGTGGACAGTCCGGTGATCAAGCGCGGCATCGCGATCACGCCGGTGAAGTTCGGCATCAGCTTCACGCACATCACCTACAACCAGGCCGGCGCGCTGGTGCACGTGTACCAGGACGGAACGGTGCAGGTGAACCATGGCGGCACCGAGATGGGCCAGGGGCTGCACACCAAGGTCGCGCAGATCGTTGCCGACGCGCTCGGCGTCCCGGCCGCGGTCGTGCGGGTGACGGCGAGCGATACCGGCAAGGTGCCGAACGCATCGGCCACGGCCGCCTCCAGCGGCACCGACCTGAACGGCATGGCCGCGCAGCGGGCGGCGCACGAGGTGCGCGCGCGACTGGCGCAGGTGGCGGCGCAGGCGTTTGGGTGCGATGCAGCCGAGCTGTGCTTCGCCGACGGCCTGGTGCACGCCAGCGGGTCGTCGCTGCCGCCGCTGCGCTTTGCCGAGGTGGTGCAGAAAGCCTTCACCGCTCGCGTGCAACTGTGGGCAGACGGCTTCTATGCGGTGCCGAAGATCTGGATCGACAAGGCAAGCTTCACCGGTCGCCCGTTCTTCTACTTCGCCTATGGCGCCGCCTGCAGCGAAGTGGCGATCGACACGCTGACCGGCGAGATGAAGGTGTTGCGGGTGGACATCCTTCACGACGTCGGCAGCAGCATCAACCCGGCGCTCGACATTGGCCAGATCGAAGGTGGGTTCGTGCAGGGCATGGGCTGGCTCACGACCGAAGAGCTGGTGTGGAACGCCCAAGGCCGGCTCACCACGCACGCGCCATCGACCTACAAGATCCCGGTCGCCAGCGACGTGCCGCCGATCTTCAACGTCAAGCTGTTCGACACCGCCAACGCCGAAGACAGCGTGTGCAAGAGCAAGGCGGTGGGCGAGCCGCCGCTGATGCTTGCGATCAGCGTGCTGCACGCGATCCGCGATGCCGTGAGCGCCGCTCGTGGCGGCGGTCCGGTCCGCCTGGACACCCCCGCCACCCCCGAGTCGATCCTGCGCGCGCTGCACGCGCGCAAGACAAGCGAATCTGCCCCCGATTCCTTCAAAGAATCGGGGTCAGATTCAATTGATTCGAAGGGCGGGGCGCGATGAAGTGGGTCGAGCGTGCGCTGGGGTGCATCGACGCGGCGCAGCCCGCGGTATGGGTTGCGATCACCTCGACGCGTGGGTCGGCGCCGCGAGCGGCGGGCGCGGTGATGCTGGTCACCGCAGATGACGCGGTCGATACGATCGGCGGCGGGACGCTGGAGTTTCGGGCGATCGCGCTGGCGCGCGCGCTGCTCGCACGCGATGCGCCGGCAGCGCATGTTCAGGTGCCGCTGGGGCCGAGCCTGGGACAGTGCTGCGGGGGCCGGGTGACGCTTTCATTCACGCGGCTGACCGCCGCGCATCGGCCGTGGTTGGCGGCGGTGGCGCACGCGGTGTCGGGTCCGGCCGCCATCCGTGTTGCGCTCGATGTGAGGCCGCCGCTGCCGGTCGAGGCGGTGGAGCAGGGCGGCGATATCGACCTTGCCGTGGTCGGGCGCAGCAGCGTCGATTGTGCGCCCGCCAGCGCGCTCACCCTCGAGCTGCGCGGGCCGGTGCTGCCGGTGCTGCTGTTCGGCGCCGGCCATGTGGGCCGCGCGCTGGTGCAGGCGCTGGCGCCGCTTCCGGTGGCGGTCACGTGGATCGATCCGCGCGACGACATCTTTCCGGACGCGCTGCCGCTCAACGTGCGCGCCGAGTTGTCGGACGTGCCGCTGGCCGACGTTGCCGCGGCAGCCGTCGGCACCGCGTTCGTCGTGATGACGCACCTGCATTCGCTCGACGAGGACATCGCCTTCGCTGCGCTGGCGCGCGGCGACGCCGCATTCGTCGGCGTGATCGGTTCTGCACCCAAGCGCGCGCGCTTCGAGCGGCGTTTCGCGGCGCGCGGACTCGCGCCGGCGTGCAGCGCGCGGATGCAGATGCCGATCGGCCGGACCACCGCCGGCGCCAAGGAACCCGAAGTGATCGCCATCAGCATCGCCGCCGAACTGATGCAGGTGCGGGCGGCGTGGCAACAGGCGCGGCAGTGCGAACGGCAACCGCAGCAGCAACTTGCGCAACACCCTCAAACAACGATCGAACCACCGTGGCACATGTCTGGCCCTACATCCTCGACTGGCTGAACCTGCTCGTCCGCTGGCTGCATGTCATCACCGGCATCGCGTGGATCGGTGCCTCGTTCTATTTCGTCTGGCTCGACAACCACCTGCGCGAACCGCCGGCCGATCTCAAGGACAAGGGCGTGGCGGGCCACCTGTGGGCGGTGCATGGCGGTGGCTTCTACAACCCGCAGAAGTATCTGGTAGCCCCCGCGCAGCTTCCCAAGGAACTGCACTGGTTCAAGTGGGAGGCGTATGCCACCTGGCTCACCGGCTTCGCACTGCTCGTGATCGTGTACTACGCCAATGCGCAGGCGATGATGGCCGGATCAAGCGCCCTGTCGAGCGTCGTATTGGTGCACATCGGCCTGGTGAGCCTCGTCATCGGCTGGCTGGTGTATGACCTCGCCGCGCGCCGCCTCGGCGACCGCCCGCTGCTGTTCGGCGCGCTGTTCTTTGCCTTCATGCTGTTCGCCACCTGGCTGCTGTCGCAGTTTCTCGGTGGGCGCGCGGCGGCCATTCATGCCGGCGCGATGATCGGCACCGTGATGGTGGCCAACGTGGCGATGGTGATCATCCCGGGCCAGCGCCGCATGGTGAACGCGCTCGTGGCCGGGCAGGCGCCCGATCCGCGTGACGGAATCCGCGGCAAGCAGCGCAGCGTGCACAACAACTATCTGACGCTGCCGGTGCTGTTCATGATGATCGGCAACCACTTTGCGATGATCACCGGTCACGCGCAGATGTGGGCGGTGCTCGGCGCGATCGCGCTGGCCGGCGTGCTGATCCGGCACTTCTTCAACCGTCGCCACCGGGGCCACGTCGAATGGCGGTGGCCGGTGGCCGGCAGCGCGCTGCTGCTGGCGGTCGCCGTCGCGCTGGCGCCGCCCGCACCGGCGCCAAACGCAGCGATGAACGCGCCCGGCGTCGACCAGGTAGCGCCCGTGATCGTCGCGCGCTGCGCCAGTTGCCACGCGGCGCAGCCCACCTTTGCAGGCTTTGCGGCTCCGCCCGCCGGCGTCATCCTGCAGACGCCAGAGCAGATCCGCGCACACGCGGCAAGGATCGCGCAGCAGACCGTACATACGCAGGTGATGCCGCCGGCCAACCTGACGGGCATGACGGCGCAGGAGCGTGAACTCGTCGGTGCGTGGATCGCGGCAGGTGCGAAGTGACCGACGCCATGCTGAAGCAGCGCCCCGTCCGACCGGCGTCAGTTCTCGGCGGCGATCTGGCGCAGTGCCTGCTCGTACACGTCGGGCGGCTGGCCGCCCTGCAGCAGATGGCGGTCGTCGATGATCACCGACGGCACGGCGTCGATGCCCATCTGCCGGTAGTGCGCCTGCCGGGCGCGGACCTCGTCCGCGTAGCGGTCGGTGGCGAGCACCTCGCGCGCCGCCTCGACGTCAAGTCCCAGGTCCGACACCACACGCAGCAGCACCTCGTGTGCGCCCGGGTTCTGATCGTGCGTGTGATACGCGACCAGCAGCGCACGCTTTAGCTCGAGCTGCGCGCCGATCAGCCCCGCCCAGTGCAGCAGCCGATGCGCATCAAAGGTGTTCCACACGCGCGAGCGGGTGCCGAATTCGAAGCCTACGGCGGCGCCTCGCTCCACCAGCGTCTGGCGGTTGTGCGACAGTTGCGCCGCTGACAGGCCGTACTTGCGCGACAGATGCGTCGCGGCATCCTCGCCATCGGGCGCCATCGCCGGGTTCAGTTCGAACGGCTGAAAGTGCAGGTCGACGTCGATGTCGCCCGCCACGCGGTCGAGCGCCTGCTGCAGCGAGTACAGGCCGACCGCGCACCACGGGCACGCCACGTCGGAAACGAAATCGATCTTCATGTCGGCAGCGCGCGGCAGAAACGGGGCGACGGGAACGGCAGATCCAGGCTTGCAATCCAGTGTTGAGATCCAGGCCGTTGGACTAGGTGCGGGCGTGTGGAGCGGTGGAGCGGTGGAGCGGGTGAAGGGAATCGAACCCTCGTATGCAGCTTGGGAAGCTGCCGTTCTGCCATTGAACTACACCCGCGCGAGGCGCAATTTACAACAGGGAGCCCTCAAGCGGGCGTGTCGGCCGCGGGCGAGTCCCGCCTGCGAAGGTGCCGCAGGACCTTGGAGGCTGCGTGGTAGGCGAGCGTCCACGGCGGCATGCGCAGCCACTGCGCGCGGGCCTCCAGGAGTAGCCCGGTCACGGGTGTCAGCGGGTTGGGACGACCATCGAGCGGCGGCGGACCAAGGACGCGCGAGGCGAGCGGCATCACCCAGCGGCTGGTGCGGACGAGCGGCGAGTGTGCGCTGATCTCCTGCGTCAGGTCGGCGCAGCCCGGTGTGGCGAACCAGCGCTCGGCGAGCGATGCGGCAAGCCAAAGCGGCCGCAACATGTTGTTGTCGTCTGCCCGCTCGATCAGGCGCGCGCGGCGCTCGCGCTGCGCGAGGCCGGCCAATCGCATCAGACCATCGATGTCCAGCAGATCCCGCAGCCGGCCGACCATGTCGGAGTCGTGGACGAGGTGAACGACCGCGTGCAGCAGCTGGTCGAGCGGATCCAGCACATGGAAGGGCGAGTCCGGCACGGGCACGGCCCGCGCGAACAAGCCTGCGGTGTCGGGGCGGATGCGCCCGATCGGCGGCAGGATCGTGTGGTGCAAATCAAGTTCGAGCGCCTGGCCTGCAGCCTGCATCGGCGGCAGCTCGTGCGACCAGGCGCGGTAGTAGTGCTGGTCGTAGGCATCGGTCTTCTCGAACTCCCAGCCGGCACCGAGCAGCGCCTGCTCGATGCCATCGAGCGCTGTGCGCGGCACCATCAGGTCCACATCGGAGGGCAGTCGTCCGCGTGCAATCGGCAGATCCTGCGCGATGTACGCGGCCCCTTTGAGCAGGACCCAGGGCCCCGCGTGGCCGTGCAGCAGCGGGGCGATAGCATGCAGCAGATGCAGCGTCTTCTGGCGGCGGTATCGGGCCTCCAGCCGCCCGGCCTGCAGGTGACGCTGGACGCGCGGCGCGAGCTGGGCCAGGTCGATCGCTGCAGAGATGCGGTGTGCGAGAACGCCCAACAGGCGCGCGTTACGCGCGAGCGGAATCAGGCGGTCCCATTCCGATTCGTTCCACGCCGCGCAGCCAGCCGGCTTTGTGAGCGCGTTGATCAGTGGCTGCACCGTGGCGGGCGCGGTCCGGCGGTCGTCCGTCAAGACGTGCCCTCGACCAAGGAGATGGCGTCGGCATCGGGAGCCTGCGCCCGGTCGTGCACGGCATCGACCAGGCGGCGAATTGCCGCGATCGCGCCCTCCAGATTGCCGTAGTGCAGAACCCAGCAGGACGACTGATGAACCACTTGGCCGAGGGCGTCGAAGGCGTCCGGTCCGAGTGCGTCGTAGTTGAACGAGTTGACCGCGAGCCGCGCGAACGCACGGCCCTTTGCGACCGGTTCGAGATCGACGTCGGTGGCGGCATCGAAGCGCGGAAAGATGATCAGACGCGGCCGGGCGGCGACATGCCGGGCTTCGACATGCGATGGCAGGGGCGCAAGATGAGCGACCGTGCCCTTGTGGGTCTTGGGGAACCGCGGTCCCATGACTGCCGCTGGAAACGCCGTGGCAATCACATCGATCGACGCGTTCTTCAGCGCCACCGGCCGCAGCATCGGCAACAATGCACTGTCACGCAGGCGGACGACGCCGAACTCGTCCGACAACAGGCGAAATCCGTTCAACGAAAGCGCCGCCGTGAGGGTGCTCTTGCCGGATCCTGGCATGGCCGGCATCACGATCGCGGCGCCATCGCGCTCGACCACTCCGGCGTGGAGCAGCAGGTCGCAGTACATGCGCGAGGCCAGCGCGTAGTTGATGCCCCATTCGAGCAATGGCAGCGGGGTGTCGCGCGGAAAGGCCTCGAGCTCGCGTACACCGTCGCACAGCAGCTGGACTTGCGGCCGCCACCAGGCCCGAACGCCCGGGGTCGGCCGCAGCATCACCGAGACATCAAACATGCCGTCTGAGGCATCTAGCGTGTAGGCGCCGTAGACCGTCCGCAGCATCGCCGCCAGCGCCGGTTCGGTGCTGCGGATGCGGGCGCGGGCGGCGCCGAAGTCGACGCCTACTCCGTTGGTGGCAAGCTGATGTCGCAGCCAGTCGTTGCTGACCTCAGCGAATCGCACGATCAGGTTCGTCCAGCGGATGGATAAGGCCGAGCGACGCGAGCTCGGCCATCAGTTCCGTCGCATGATCACGCGCTGAGCTGCGATCTTGCGGACGTAAGGCCTGGGCAAGGAACGCTTCGACCTCGTAGAGGCCAAGAGGAGTCTCGGCCAGCAAATCAATGACCGCTACGGCCGCCGGATTCAGCAGGTGGGCATCCCAGGAGATCGGATCGAAGATTGCGCACTCTTCGCCGAAGTCATGGACCCTCAGCCCCTGAGGGCAGGCGAATCGAAACTTCGGCTCGAGGTGACCTTCGCGATCGTCCGCAATCACGCGCGCATCAGCGACGAATAGCAGCTCTTGGTGGTGGCTGTGTAACCGCGCGGTTGCTGCACTTGCATCTTCCAGCTCGGTTTCCCGCTGTCGCGGTCCACCCAGACCAGCATCCAGCGCTTGCTTTGGTCGATTTTCTTCCAATCCTTAAAAATGTCGATCTTGCTAATGCCTGCTCCGGTCGGATCGGAAAGCCGAACGTAAAGGTCGCGACCGCGATCAAAGTAGAACCAGCCAGACTTTCCTTCGCGCTCGAACCTGAGGACCTCAACTTCCTTGCGCAGCCACGTGTCGAGCGACAGTGCCTGCTTGTTCACGAATAGTTCGCCGGTGCGTTGGTTATCGAGGTTACGCAGGCATCGGCCGAAGCTCGACACCGACGACGCCGACGCCGAAGACACGGTGAGCAAGACCGGTGCGGCAAGCGTTCCCTGCAGAACCTTGCGCCGACGGCCGCTGGGCGGAGTGACGTCAAGTTTCATGAGCCTATCCTTCTAATGAGTGCAACCCGATACGACGATTGAATACGCCGGTGCCGTCGGATTGCGGCGGCACCAAAAACCACGTGAAAACGGTACTCTACTTTGGCGCCGAGTCCAAGCGGCTTCGTCGCGCGAATTCCGAAAAGCGACGGCCATTGCGGAATACCCGATGGGCGGCGGATTCGGGGGGAAGGGTGACACCGATCTGTTATGAAATGCATCCGGATGGGGCGGAGACCCTGTCCGCTTCATGATGGCGCGGGGCAGCCTTTGGACCAGGCGCACCCGGGGCCGAACGGTAGTCTGCGCGTCTTTCAGCGTCTTCTTAGCCGACCCGCCGGGTTGCGTGGTGCCAGGGCAGGCGCTGAGCCCACTCGATCAACACCCGCTCTCATGCGCCGTTTTCCGTTGGGCCGCTGGTCCTGACTGGATAAGCGGGCTGCCTTGGGTCTGTTACCCGGACCGCTGCCCGAAGGGGCTGCTGCATTCAGGGAAGCTGGCATCCGCCATTCAACTGCACCCGCATGGAACGAGAATCTAAATCAGGTTCATGCCTGCCGCGCCCGAGAGCGGCGCCAGCCGCGGCAGCGTCGACCGCGAGCTAGACTGCGCGCCTTTCATGGGCGGCCGTGCGGCTGCCGACGCCTTAACCTGGAAAGTCCCCGGTGATGTCATTTTTCCAGCGCGCCGCCACGTTGGCCGTGCTTGCCCTGCTTGTCTCATGCGGCAGCAACAGCGATGACGCGCCCACGGCCGTGCCCGCCAACTTTGCGGTCGCCCCGGGCGACACCTCGGTGGTCGTCTCCTGGGACATGCAGCCCGGCCTCACGTACTGGATCTTCAGTGCGGCGGCGCCGAGCATCACGCGCGACAACTACAGCCGCTTTGCCGGCGCCAACATCACGCAGCCGGCCGTCTCGCCGCAGATCATCGGCGGCCTGGTCAACGGCACGACGTACTCGTTCCTGATCAACGCCACCAGCAGCGGCAGCGCCGCCGGACCGTCGACGACGTCGGTCGCGGCGGTGCCGCGCGTGGCGGGCAGCGCCTGGACGGTCGGCACCCCGCTGGCCGCGGACTTGAATGCGATCAGCTTTGCGTTTGGCAAGTACATGGCGGTGGGCAACGGCGGCGCGCTCTTCACCAGCACCACCGGCGCCGATGGCAGCTGGACCGTAACAGCGACCGGCGTCACCGCCAACCTGAACGGCATCGCGGCCGGTGGGGTGGCGATAGCGGTGGGCGACGCGGGCACGATCCTCTTGTCGACCGACGCCACCACCTGGACGCCACAGACGAGCGGCGTGACGACGCGGCTGAACTCCATCGTCGTCGGCGTCGGCCTGTTCGTCGCGGTTGGCGACGGCGGCGTCATCCTGCGCAGTTCCAACGGCACCGAATGGACTGCCGCCCCCTCCGGCACCACGCAGGACCTGGTGAGCGTGACCTCGCTTGGCACCACGCTGGTTGCACTCGGCACCAACGGCACGCTGCTGACCAGCGCCGATGGCGCCACCTGGACCGCGCGCACC
>JALHMQ010000008.1 GCA_022843955.1 Burkholderiaceae bacterium | reverse complement strand
CATCTGACTGGCGCAAGTCGCGGTTTCCTCCCTCGAGGCTTGGCCAACGCCTGCCCTGGCGGCTGCGCAAGAACTTGCGTCGTCCCGAGCTCGGGCAGGCATCGGCCAACCCTTAACGAACTCGGGCGCTACGACGGTCGGCTTTAGGGTGCCGTTGTTTCATGAAACGCTCTCAAATCTTCCACATCGGCGCGCTCGCGTGACTCGGCCCACTACACCGACCACCCGTAGCGCGTGATGTGGAAGAACACCGGCGCGGCGAAGACGACGGAGTCCAGGCGGTCGAGCATGCCGCCGTGCCCCTCGATCATGTGGCCCCAGTCCTTGACGCCGCGGTCGCGCTTGATGGCGGACATCACGAGACCGCCGAAGAAGCCCATCAGGCAGATCGCAAACGCGACCAGACCTGCCTGCCATGGGTTGAAGGGCGTGATCCAGTAGAGCGCCGCGCCGACCAGCGTGGCGCTCGCCACGCCGCCGATCAGTCCCTCCCAGGTCTTCGACGGTGATAGTTCCGGTGCCACCTTGCGCTTGCCCAGCAGCTTGCCCCACACGTACTGCAGCACGTCGCTGCCCTGCACGACGATCACGAGGAACGCGATCAGCAGCAGGTTGCGGTCTTCGTAGCCGGGGACCTCCAGCGTCACCAGCGCCGGCACGTGGCTGATGCAGTACACGCTGACCATCAGCCCCCACTGCACCTTGGCACTGCGTTCGAGGAAGCGCTTGGTGTCGGCACCGAGCGCCGCGATGATCGGCAGCAGAAGGAACGCATAGACCGGCACGAAGATCGAGTACATGCCGTACCACTCGATCCAGATCAGCAGGTACTGCACCGGCAGGACCACGAAGAAGCACGACGCCATCGCCAGGTGGTCGCCGCGGCGCGTGTAGGCCAGCGTCAGGAACTCGCGCAGCGCATGGAACGAGATCAGCAGGAACAGGAAGATCACGCCCGCCTTGCCGAACAGGAAGGCCAGGCCGATCACCAGCACCATCACCCACCAGGCGTTGATGCGCGCCACCAGGTTGTCGATCACCGCATGCGGCTGGCCCTTGGCGACGCGCCACCTGAGCAGCGTGGCAATCAAGGTGGCGATCGCGAGCACCATGCCCACGCCGAAGAACAGGCGTGCGGTGTCGGAGGCGAGCAGCGTCTCGATCATCGGTCGCTCCGTGCATGCTCGGGCTGAAGATCGAGCACCGCGGCGCGCGCGGCGGTGAGGAAGGCGCCGCGGTCGTCCAGTGCCAGTGTCTCCGCCGGCAGCGGCTGCCCGAACGCCACCAGGCAGGCCAGCGGCACCGGGATGACCTCGCCCTTGGGCAGCACGCGGTGCAGGTTGTCGATCCACACCGGCGTGAAGCGCGCCTGCGGGCAGCGGCGTGCCAGCTTGTGCAGGCCGCCCTTGAACGGCAGCAGCACTTCATCGGTCTCGTTGCGGGTGCCCTCGGGAAAGAAGATCACCGAGTCGCCACCGTCGAGCACCTGCGCGATGGACTCGACCGGGTCGGTGCCCGCGCCATCACCGCCGCGCTGCCCGCTGCGGTCGATCAGCAGCGCGTTGAACACGCGCACCGCGATGAACCGGCGCAGCGCCGAACCGTTCCAGTAATCGGCGCCTGCCACCGGGCGCGTGCGTGCGCGCAACTCCGGCGGCAGGCAGGCCCAGAGCAGCACGAAGTCGCCGTGGCTGCGGTGGTTGGCGAAGTACAGCGTCGGCAGGGCCGTCGGTGCCGTGCCGATCCACAGCGCGCGCACGCCGGTGACCGCGCGGGCAAAGCCGATGATGACGAGGGCGACGATGCGAGCGAGCATGACTCAACCCACGGCGGCGCTGCCGCCGCCGGGCGCAGAACGTGGGGCGGGGTCGAAACCCCGGACGAAATCACGGAAGAAATCACGGAAAAAGTCGCGGGGCTGCACGAAAGGTCGCACGAGTGATGAACCGGAGATCATGTTTGCGTCTCGCGCAGCCCGGCGCGCACGCGGTTGATCACCGTCCATGCCAGCAGTACCGCCAGGATCGGCATCAGCCACCCGATCCACGCGGGCAGCGCGCCGACCGCGCCGATCCACAGCGCCAGCGCGCCGAAGACAAAGGCTCGATCGCTCTTGCCCAGCGGACCGTCGTAACGCCGTGACGAACCCACCATCAGGCCGAGCACGCCGGCAAACTCGGTCAGCGCACCCAGGAAGATCACCACCCCGACCCACAGCGGATCGAACGGTGCAATCCACGCGAACGGCAACAGCAGCGCGGCGTCGGCGATCACATCGGTCAGCTCGTTCAGGTACGCGCCGAGCCGCGACTGCTGCCCGAACTCGCGCGCGAGCATGCCGTCGACTGCGTTGAGCGCCATGCGCAGCAGCATCCAGAGCGGCACCAGCAGGAAGGCCGCGGCGGAAACCGAGCCGAAGGCCAGCCACAGTCCAAGGACCACCGAGATGGCGCACGCGAGCAGCGTGACCTGATTGGCGGTCGCGCCGAGCGCATGCAATTGCTTGACCAGCGGGCGCAACAACGCCTGGAACCGCGGCTTCAGCAGATAGATGGACACCCGGACTCCTTCGCACGAGGCTGGCCTGGATCGGTCAGCCCGACGTTCGGGCGGCAGGATAAGGCAGTCATCGTGCGATGCGTTGATTGCCAAGCCGGGCGTCCACCGGGACGCACACCGCTGCGCAGGCAACAGCGCCGCGGCATGGACAAGCGGTTGCGTTGATGCTCAGCTCGCCGGTGCCGCGATCAGGATGGCGCGGAAGTCGTTGACGTTGGTGCGCGTGGGGCCGGTGATCACCTGGTCGCCCAACGCCTCGAAGAAGCCGTGGCCGTCGTTGTTTGCGAGGCTGTCGGCCGGGCGAACGCCCAGGGCCCAGGCGCGCGCCAAGGTGTCGGGGGCGGCGATCGCGCCGGCCACTTCTTCGGCGCCGTCGACGCCATCGGTGTCGCCCGCCAGCGCCCAGGTGTGCGGCAGGCCATCCAATCCGAGCGCGAGAGACAGCAGGAACTCGACGTTGCGGCCACCGCGGCCTTGGCCGCGGATCGTGACCGTGGTCTCACCACCCGACAGCAGCACGCAGGGCGGGCGCAGCGGCTGGCCGTGCAGCGCGGCGGCGCGGGCGATGCCAGCCAGCACCTTGCCGACGTCGCGCGCCTCACCCTCGATGCTGTCGCCGAGGATCAACGGGGTGACACCGGCCGCGCGTGCCACCTCGGCGGCGGCTTCGAGCGAGGTGTACGGCGTGGCGATCAGCTTCACCTCAGCTCGCGCGAGCCGGGCGTCGCCGGGCTTCACGCTCTCGCCGCGGCCGCTTGTCAGCACATCGATCACGCGCGCGGGCACGTCGATGCCGTAACGGCGCACCAGCGCCAGTGCGTCGGCGCAGGTGGTGGGGTCGGCCGCGGTGGGGCCGGAGGCGATGTTGATCGGGTCGTCACCCGGCACGTCGGACAGCGCCAGCGTGAGCACGCGTGCCGGGTGACAGGCGGCGGCGAGCCGCCCGCCCTTGATCGCCGACAGGTGGCGCCGCACGCAGTTCATCTCGTTGATGGTGGCGCCCGAACGCAGCAGTTCGCGGTTCAGCTGCTGCTTGTCGTCGAGCGTGAGGCCAGGCAGCGGCAGTGGCAGCAGCGCCGAGCCACCGCCGGAGATCAGGCACAGCACGAGATCGTCGGCAACGAGTCCGGTCACCAGTTCAAGCATGCGCTGGGCGGCGGCGAGCCCGGCAGCATCGGGCACGGGGTGCGCCGCTTCGGCGATCTCGATCTGCTTGCAGGGCGCGCCGTAGCCGTAGCGGGTCACGACCAGGCCGTGCAGGCTGCGGCCAGGCCACGCCTGCTCCACCGCCAGCGCCATTTCGGCCGAGGCCTTGCCGGCGCCGATGACGATCAGCCGTCCACGCACTGACTTCGGATCGGGCAGGTGCGGCGACACGCAGCGCGCCGGCTGCGCCGCCGCGATTGCCGCGTCGAACATGCGGCGCAACAGGGTGCGCGGATCGTCCATCGGCGGCGAAGTTATCACGCAGGTGCCGCCAGCGCGCGGTCTGGCGTTACGCGGCAGCGACCTCGTGCGCTGCGAGCTTCTCCAGCGCGCGCACCATCGCCGAGTGGTCCCAGCCTGCGCCGCCCTGCGCCACACAGGCGTTGAACAATTGCAGCGCACCCGCGGTGTTGGGCAGGCTTACGCCGAGCGACTGCGCGGCGTTGAGTGCGAGGTTCAGGTCCTTCTGGTGCAGCTCGATGCGGAAGCCCGGATTGAACGTGCGCTTGATCATCCGCTCGCCGTGCACTTCAAGCACCTTGCTGGCCGCGAAGCCGCCCATCAGCGCCTGCCGCACCCGCGCCGGGTCGGCACCGGCCTTGGCGGCGAACACCAGCGCCTCGGCCACCGCCTCGATGTTCAGCGCCACGATGATCTGGTTGGCCACCTTGCACACCTGGCCGTCGCCGTTGCCGCCGACCAGCGTGATGTTCTTGCCCATCGCCTCGAACAGCGGCTTGGCGCGCGCGAACGCCGCCTCGCTGCCGCCGACCATGATCGTCAGCGCGGCGTTCTTGGCACCCACCTCGCCGCCGGACACCGGCGCATCGAGGTAGTCGCAACCGAGCGCGTTGATCTTCTTCGCGAACTCCTTGGTGGCGATCGGCGCGATCGAACTCATGTCGATCACGAGCTTGCCGGCACTCAATCCGGCGGCCACGCCGTGCGCGCCGAACAGGGCGGCCTCGACATGCGGCGTGTCGGGCACCATGGTGATGATGACGTCCGCCTGCTGCGCGACATCCTTGCCGTTGGCGCAGGCGGTGGCCTTGCCGGTGAACTCGGCCGGCACGCCGGAGCGGCTCGACAGGAACAACCGATGGCCCGCGGCGATCAGGTGGCCAGCCATCGGCCGACCCATGATGCCCAGGCCGATGAATCCGACGTTCATGCTGCTCTTTCCTTCAGTTTGACGGGCAGGTAGCCCGATAGCCAGCCCAGGCCAGCCTCGGTGCCGGCCGCAGGCTTGTACTCGCAACCGATCCAGCCCGTGTAGCCGATCTCGTCGAGCACACGGAACAGGTACGGGTAGTTGATCTCGCCCGTGCCCGGCTCGTTGCGACCCGGATTGTCGGCCAGTTGCACGTGGCCGATGCGGGCAAGGTGCGTGCGCAGCGTGGCCGCCAGTTCGCCTTCCATCCGTTGCATGTGATAGATGTCGTACTGCAGGTAGAGGTTGTCGGCACCGACCGCTGACATGATCTCGAGCGCCTGCGCGCTGCGGTTCAGGTAGAAGCGCGGAATGTCGTAGGTGTTGATCGGTTCGATCAGCAGGCGCAAGCCTGCGCGCCGCAGTTCCTGCGCGGCGTAAGCAAGGTTGTCGATCAACGTGCGGCGCAACGTGGCGTCATCCACGCCGGTCGGCGCGATGCCCGCCAGGCAGTTCAGTTGCCGCACACCGAGCGCCTCGGCGTAGCGGATCGCGGTGGCCACGCCACTGCGGAACTCCTCGATGCGATCGGGGTGGCAGGCGATGCCGCGTTCGCCCGCCGCCCAGTTGCCGGCCGGCAGGTTGTGCAGCACCAGATCGAGCCGATGACGCACCAGGCGTTCGGCGATCTCGGCCGGCGCATGGTCGTACGGAAACAGGAACTCCACCGCGCCAAAGCCCGCGCGCGCCGCCGCCTCGAAGCGATCGAGGAACGGCAGTTCGTTGAACAGCATGGTGAGGTTGGCAGCAAAACGCGGCATGGCGATTCCTTGCGAAAGCTTGGTACCCGTACGGCTCGGCGGCAGGCTCAGTCGAGCAGGCCGGCCAGTTCGAGTCCCTTGCGACCGCCCGGATGGCGGCAGTCGATCTCCTCGAACTCGTTGATCTTGTCGATCTCGGTGCCCATCGCGATGTTGGTCACTTTCTCCAGGATGCACTCGACCACCACCGGCACGCGGAACTCGCGTGCCATCGCCTGCGCCTGGCGCAAGGCACCCTCGATCTTGGCTGGATCAGTCACGCGCAGCGCCTTGCAGCCCAACCCTTCGACCACCTTGCAGTGATCGACGCCGTAGCCGCGCAGGTCGCCCTCGCCTTCCGGGATGTTCTGGTTCTCGAACGCCAGCTGCACGCAGTAATCCATCTCGAAGCTGCGCTGCGCCTGGCGGATCAGGCCGAGATAGCTGTTGTTCACCAGCACCTGCACGTAGGGCAGCCGGAACTGTGCGCCCACCGCCAGTTCTTCGATCAGGAACTGGAAGTCGTAGTCGCCCGACAGGCCGACAACGTTCTTGGTCGGATCGGCCGCCACCACGCCGAGGGCGGCGGGGATGGTCCAGCCCAGCGGCCCGGCCTGCCCGCAGTTGATCCACTGGCGCGGCCCGTAGACGTTGAGGAACTGCGCGGCGGCGATCTGCGACAGGCCGATGGTCGTCACGTACACGGTGTTGCGGTCGAACACCTTGTTGATCTCCTCGTACACGCGCATCGGCTTGATCGGCGTCTCGGTGTAGTGCGACTTGCGATGCATCAGCCGCTTGCGCTCGGCGCAGCGGAACACCCAGTCCGAGTAGTCGCGCAGTGTGCCGGCAGCCTTGCGCTCGCGTGCCGCCTGCACGAACAGTTCGAGCGCGGCACCGGCGTCGGAGACGATGCCGTAGTCGGGGCTGAACACGCGGCCGATCTGCGTGGGCTCGATATCCACGTGCACGAACTTGCGGCCCTTGGTGTAGGTCTCGATCGAACCGGTATGGCGATTGGCCCAGCGGTTGCCGATGCCGAGCACGAAGTCGCTCGCCAGCATGGTGGCGTTGCCGTAGCGGTGCGAGGTCTGCAGGCCGACCATGCCCGCCATCAGCGGATGATCGTCAGGAATCGCGCCCCAGCCCATCAGCGTGGGAATCACCGGTACGCCGGTCAGCTCGGCGAACTCCACCAGCAGCTCCGCAGCGTCGGCATTGATCACGCCGCCCCCGGCGACGATCAGGGGTTTGTCGGCGGCCAGCAGCATGTCGAGCGCCTTGTCGATCTGCTTGCGGGTGGCGCGCGGCTTGTAGACCGGCAGCGGCTCGTAGGTGTCGGGATCGAACTCGATCTCGGCCATCTGCACGTCGACCGGCAGGTCGATCAGCACCGGGCCGGGCCGGCCCGAACGCATCAGGTGAAACGCCTGCTGGAAAGCGCGCGGCACCTGCGCCGGCTCGCGCACCGTCACCGCCCACTTGGTCACCGGCTTGGCGATCGACTCGATATCCACCGCCTGGAAGTCTTCCTTGAACATGCGCGCGCGCGGTGCCTGACCGGTGATGCACAGGATCGGGATCGAATCGGCCTGCGCCGAATACAGGCCGGTGATCATGTCGGTGCCGGCCGGCCCGCTGGTGCCGATGCACACGCCGATGTTGCCGGCAGCGGCGCGCGTGAAACCCTCGGCCATGTGCGAAGCGGCCTCGACATGGCGCGCGAGGATGTGGGTGATGCTGCCGCGGCTGCGCAGCGCGGCATACAGCGGGTTGATGGCGGCACCGGGCACGCCGAAGGCGGTGGTCACCCCTTCGCGCTCGAGCACTGCCACGGCGGCTTGCACTGCGGTCATCCGGGCCATGGTTCATCTCCTGTCGCGCTCGTCGGCGCTGTTGCTGGGCGATCGTCATTCACTTGATCGATGGCCGAACAGTAGGGATCGCCGGGCGCCAGCGGAACGCCAGCGGCGGCGATAACTGCTATTCCAGATTGGAATACCCCGCTACGCTCCCTGCTCCCAGTCACCGGAGGCGCCATGGACCGCATCACCAGCATGCAGCTCTTCGTGCGCGCCGTCGAAGCGGGCAGCTTCTCGCGCGCTGCCGCCGACCTGCAATTGACCCAGCCGACCGTGACCAAGCAGGTGGCCGCGCTCGAACGTCACCTCGGCACCCGCCTGCTTCACCGCAACACGCGCGGCCTGAGCGTGACCGAGGTCGGTGCGCTGTACTACGAGAAGTGCAAGGACCTGCTCGAGCAGTTCGAGGAGACCGAGAGCGTGGTCAACGCGCACGAGGGCGAGATGCGCGGCACGCTGCGCATTGCCACCTCGGTGGCGTTCGGTCGGCGCGTGGTGACGCCGCTGGTGATGGACTTCATGAAGCGCCATCCGCTGTTGGCGATCGACCTGTCGTTCGACGACACCTATGTCGACCTGGTGGCGCGCGGCATCGACGTCGCGCTGCGCATGGGTCGCCTGGCGGACTCATCGCTTGGCGCGCGCTACCTTGGCACCAATCCGTGGGTCATGGTGGCCTCGCCCGGCTACCTCAAGAAGCACGGCGTGCCGCGCAGCCCGGCCGAGCTGTCGCAGCACAACGTGCTCATCTACAGCACCGTGCTCGGCGATGATCGGCTGCACTTCGTTGCCCCGAGCGGGCGGCGCAGCTCGGTGGCGGTGCGCGGCACGCTGCGCTCGAACAACCTGTCGGCGATCCTGGCCGGGGTGCGGGCGCATCTGGGGGTGGCCGCGCTGCCGCAGTACGTGGCATCCACCTCGCTGACCGACGGCAAGGTGGTGCCCGTACTGGTCGACCACACGCTGCCCGCGCAGGAGATCCATGCGGTGTATCCGGCGCCACGCCAGGTGCCGGCCAAGGTGGACGCGCTGATCGCCTTCCTGCAGGACAAGTTCCACGACGCCTGGTGGGAGCGGCTGCGCTGAGACATCGAACAGCCACTGCACGCACGGGCGGGACACTCCGTGCGAGGTCGGGTGCCCGTCTGCGGCGGCGGCGGGAACCTCGCTTGCTGCCTCGCGGCACCGCGCCCGCCGATGCCAACCTTCAAGTTCCCTCCGCCCGAACCCGACGAATCGCCTGCCAACTGCCGTCGCTGTGACCTGTGGGCCGGCGCCACGCAAGCGGTTTGCGGATCGGGACCGACTAACGCCCTGATCATGCTGGTGGGCGAGCAACCAGGCGAGGAGGAAGACGAGCGCGGCGAGCCTTTTGTCGGTCCCGCCGGCACCCTGCTGGCGCGCGCGCTGCACCAGGCCGGCCTGGCGCGCGAGCAGGTGTTCATCACCCATGCCGTCAAACACTTCAAGTGGATGGCGCGCGGCAAGCGACGCATTCAAAAGACGCCGACCCAGGCGGAAGTGGCGGCCTGCGAGGTGTGGTTGGAGCAGGAACTGGTGGCAGTCAGGCCGCGCGTGGTGGTAGCGCTCGGCGCCACCGCCTACCGGGCGTTGACCGGCCAGCAGCGCGGCTTTGCCGAAGCGCGCGCCAGTCGGGTGCTGGAGCGCAGCGGGGCGGCCCTGGTCGTGACCTGGCATCCGTCGGCCGCGCTGCGCGTGCCCAGCGTGGAGATGCGCCGCGCGATCTACGACGACATCGTCGCTGCACTCAGGCGCGCAGCCGCGCAGGCGGGCATGGCACCAAGCAGCGGTGAGATCGCTGCACCCAGCGCGAGCGAGTTACCGACCGACAACTAGGACTATCTCAACGCGAGCCGAGCGTTTCGGCCAGCGTGGGCGCCATCAACGCGGCGCCCGAACGCTCGACAGCCGATGCCTTGACCTGCCGGATGCGGTTGACCATGTCCAGCGCAGTCTCGGTGCAAGGCGGCAGGTCGATGTCTGTGGTGCCCAGCGGCGTGACCCGCTGACCCCAGCGGATCAGGTGAGCGCACAGGGTCAGGCCGGCGCCGAACGCGGGCATCAGCAGCAGTGAGCCGGGGGTCACGCGGCCGGTTTCGAGCGCCTCGACCAGCGCCACCGGCACCGTAGCCGCACTCATGTTGCCGTAGCGCTGCACGGTCAACATGACCTTGTCCAGCGGGACATGGATGCGCTTGACCACGGCTTCGATGATGCGCAAGTTGGCTTGGTGCGGCACCACCAGGTCGACGTCGCTCGCCTGCACACCGCACTTTTTCATCACCTCGGCGGCGGCCTCACCCATGCCGTGCACCGCGCGCTTGAAGATTTCCTGGCCGTCGAAGTCCCACTGCGTGTCGCCCAGCGTGAGGCCGCGATTGGCGTAGGTGCAGCCCATGCCGCGTACGCGCAGCGCCTGGCGTGACTCGGCATAACAACCGAGCTTCTCCCCCAGCAGGCCGAACGGCTCGTCGGTGGCCTGCAGCACCACCGCCGCACAACCGTCGCCGAACAGCACGGCGACACCGCGATTGCTCCAGTCCATGTACGGCGAGATCAACTCGACGCCGATCACCACCGCGTTGCGCACGGCGCCGGTGCGGATCATGGCCGCCGCGCTGGACACGCCGTACAGAAAGCTGGTGCACGCGGTGTTGATGTCCATGGACGCTGCATGCGCGGCACCCAGGCGCACCTGCACGCCAGATGCCGAGTTGGGCACCTGCTCGTCGTTGCTGCAGCTGCCGTACACAATCAGGTCGACGTCGCCGGCCGCCAGCCCGGCGCACGCCAGTGCGCGCGCCGCCGCCACCGTGGCCATTTCGATGGCAGGCACGTGCGACACGCGCCGCTCGTGCATGCCGGTGCGGCTGACGATCCACTCGTCATCGGTCTCGAGGAACGTGGACAGGTCTGCATTGGTGAGGACGGCGGGCGGCATGCACTTGCCCCAGCCGGTGATGGCAGCGTTCATCATCATGTGTCGCCCTGTTGTTATGGTGTAGCGGTTCATCGGTGCCGCGACCGCAGCACGATTCTGCCGAGATTGGACGCCGAGCGCGCGCCCGTGCTTTGGCGCAGGGCAAGGGCGGCCGCAATCGCGCCGGCACCGCCTTCGTCCACTGCGCAGGGACCGCGGGTCAGCCGGAAATCGAACAGGCGCACCGCAGTACGCCTGCACTGCAGGCGGTCAGACTGCCCCTCCGCCTTTATCGGGTGCCGACAGCAGCGACTATCAGCCTCGTACCGCATCGATCGGGAACGCGAAACCTGGCCTAGGGAAAGCCACGATGCAGTCCGGGTGCATCTGTCTTATCCGGAATGATTGACACCCCTTCCGCCGCACTGGTCTAATGCGCCCGCTTCAGAAGGGGAGTAGCCGGGGCATTTGCCCCACCACCTTGTCGTCAACACGGACCCACGATCGCATGGCGCTTGATCGCTGGCCCGGCAAGGTGGTCCGCACAGCTTTTGCCGCATCGCGTCCAGCGATTGCGGCTGCGCGGACAGGCAAGACCTGACGGGCACCCCCTTCACGCTCACGCTTCGCGGTCGCGCCGGATCGCTCACTAAAGGTCTTTTCCCATGATGTCCATCGGCACCCCGCTGATGTGGATGCTTTTTGCCGCCTTCGTCTTCGTGGCGCTCCTCATCGATTTCTTCGCCATGAGCAAGCAGGGCGCGCACAAGGTTTCCACCCGGGAGGCGGCCATCTGGTCCCTGATCTGGGTGATGGTGTCGTTCGTCTTCGTGGGTTGGCTCTGGTGGTACCTCGGCGGCACCGGCACCGATGCCGCGGCGCGCGAGCTTGCCCAGGCCAAGTCGCTCGAGTTCATCACCGGCTACCTGGTCGAAAAGGCGCTCGCGGTCGACAACATCTTCGTGTTCCTGATGGTGTTCACCTACTTTGCGGTGCCCGCCGAGTTCCAGAAGCGCGTGCTGATGATCGGGATCCTGGGTGCGCTCGTGCTGCGCGCGATCATGATCCTGGTGGGCGCCTGGCTGATCGCGCAGTTCCACTGGATTCTCTACCTGTTCGGACTGTTCCTCGTCTTCACCGGCGTGAAGATGTGGTGGGCGGCCGGCCAGGAACCGGACCTGGAGGCCAATCCCGCGCTCAAGTGGATCCGCAAGAAGATGAAGATCGCGCCGCACTACGACGGCGAGAAGTTCTTCACCATGCACAACGGCGTGAAGACGGCCACGCCGCTGCTGGTGGTGATCATGCTGATCGGCATCGTCGACGTCGTCTTCGCGGTCGATTCGATTCCGGCGATCTTCGCCATCACGACCGATCCGTTCATCGTGCTGACCTCCAACGTGTTCGCGATCCTCGGCCTGCGGGCGATGTACTTCCTGCTCGCCAACATGCACGAGCGGTTCCACCTGCTTTCCTACGGCCTGGCGATCGTGCTGGTGTTCATCGGCACCAAGATGCTGCTGATCGACATCTACAAGATCCCGGTGGTCTGGTCTCTCGGCTTCACCGTCGTGGTGCTGACGGCGACGATGCTGCTGAGCCTGCGCATTCCGCCGCGCGGCGGCGGCGGCGGCGCTTATCCGTTCCCGGCGAAAAAGAGCGACGGCGAGAAGAGCCACTGATCGAATCCGCATCTGCGGCGCACGTCGCACCCGTGGCGTCGGAGCCGCAGGCTCGAGCTTTCCGCATCAGCGGCCGATGTCGCAGATGAGTGCTGCGCTGCCGTCGGGGTCGACCACGAACTCGACCCGGCCGGCCCCTTCGTCTGGGGATTGCGCGGCAGCCACCCAGCTCGCCATCTGGTCTGCCTGCGAGGCGCTCAACACACCGAACTCGAGAGACCACATGCGCAGGCGACAGCCGAACTCGCAGGCCGTGGCACTGAGCACTCGCGGGCTTACACCTGCGACCGGGGCGGGGCGCACCAGATCGACGATCGCCGTGCGCGCCGCCGTCTCGTCGGCACCAGGATCGACCAGCCGATAGCGACGTATCGACATCTCATGGCGTGCAGCAAACGTGCTGCGCTCCGCGATATCCCAGACGGAGCGCATCAGGTCGCCCGCCAGCCGGTGAGTCGGCAGACCGGCGCAGGTGCGAAACGCCTGCTCCAGTGACAACGGGCGGGCGGCCGCGCCGCTGGCAGACAAAGCGACGCAAGCGGCGAGCACGCATGCATGGGCACTGGACTTCATCGGAGAGCTCCTGCAAATTTCGAGCTGCCCGTCAGCGCCGTTCGATCCAGTACAGCGTACCGAGCGCGATCGTGAGCACCACCAGGCTCGGCAACGCCGCCACCACGATCGGTGGCCAGGTGTTGAGCAGGCCCAGATGGCCGAACAGCTTGTTGAGCATGTAAAAGCCGACGCCAATCATCACGCCAGTGAAAATCTTCAGGCTCACGCTGCCTTCGCGCACATGCAGGTAGGCGAACGGCAGCGCCAGCGCCATCATCACCAAGATGGCAAGCGGATAGAACACCTTGTTCCAGAACGCGATTTCGTAGCGGTCGGTGCGTTGGCTGTTGTCGGCCAGATGCCGGATGTACTGCACCAGCGCCACCATCGACATCCGTTCGGGGCTGACCAGCAGCACGCCAAAGATCTCCGGCGACAGCTCGGTCTCCCAGCGACGTGTCGGTTCGCGCACGATTTGCGTGCTGAGGGCTGACGGCACGTCGTCGTCTCGATCCACCGTGGGAACGCGGGTCTCCACCACGCCCGTCAACTGCCAGGCGCCACGCGCGTCCACCGTCGGCGGCAGGTACACGCCGGCCTCGGCGGTGGCGATCGAGCGCAGCCTGAACTGCGCGTCGAACTCGAAGATGCGCCACAGGGCGGTCGTGGTGTCCGGCCGCACCACGCGCACGTTGACGAAGCGCAGCAGCTGCACCTGGCCCTGCGCGTCGCGCACGATGTCGCGCGTCCAGGCGCCCGAACGGAACTCGGTGCCAATGCCCGCGTTCGTGCTCTGGATCTTCACGCGCTGCGCCATGCGTTCCAGCGGCGGCGCCACCACCTCGCCAGTCAGGTAGGTGGCCGCCACCAGAAAGACCCCGACATTGATCACCCACAGCGCAAGGCGCCGGGTGCTCATGCCTGAGACACGCATGATGGTGAACTCGCTGCTGGCCGCGAGCTTGGACAGCGCATAGATGGTGCCGATCAGGCCGGCGATCGGCATCAATTCGTAGACGCGCGAAGGCTGCGACAGCAGCACGTAGATGAGTGCGGCGCTGAGCGTGTAACCCGCCTGCCCCACATCGTCGAGCTGGCCGACGACATCGAAGAAGGCGAAAATCGCCAGCAGCGCCAGCAGCACGAAGCCGGTCGCCTGCGCCACCTCCTTGCCCAGATAGCGCTTGAGTGTGATCACGTCGGCCCCGGCGCACGCGGCCGCCGCCGCCATTGCGGCAGCCAGCGCTGCAGGTAGACGCGGCGCGTGAACAGCAGGACGATCGCTGCCAGCGCAATCACATGAGGGATCCAAACCGCACCGCGAAACGACATGCGTTGCATCTGCACGTTCGCCTGGATCAGCTGGATCGACGTGAGATACAGAAAGAAGACGAGAATCGCCACCAGCAGGTTCGCCGAGCGGCCGATGCGCGGATTGGTCCACGCCAGCGGCACCGCCAGCAGCCCCAGCAGCAGCGTGACGATCGGAATGCCGACCCGCCACAACAGTTCCGCGTCATTAAACGGCGTGCGCTCGCGCAGCAGTTCACGCGTTGTCTTGGCACGCGCACGAATCTCCTGCAATGGTGCGTCGGGCCGCGACTCGATGCGGATCGCATAGCGCTCGAACTCCACCAGTCGGTATTCGGCCTGCCCCGGCGTGCCCTCGTAGCGTCGGCCACGCGACAGCACCAGATAGCGTTCGCCATCGGGCCGCACCTCGATCACGCCTTCGGCAGCCACGATCACGCCTTCGCGTCCCTGGCTGCGGTGACTGACGAACACGTTGCGCACGGAGGCCGACTGCAGGTCAACCGATTCGACGAAGAACACGCGATCCGCTGCGCCCGATTCGATGAACCGACCGGGCGCCACGCGACTGACGTCGTCGCGCTGGGCAAAGCGGTCGCGGCTTTCGATGATCTGGCGCTGCGCCCACGGCGTGGCAAACAAAGCCAGCAGTGCCACCACGAGCGCCACCGGCAGCACGAACCGCAGCACCGGCCGTACCCAGGCGAGCAGGCTCTGGCCGGAAGCGAACCACACGATCATCTCGGAGTCCCGGAACGCTCGGGTCACCGTGATCAGCACGGCGATGAACAAGGTCAGCGTGAGCAGTTGCGGAAGCCATGTCAGCGCCGTGAGCGCCACCAGTGCGAATACCGCCTGGTTGTCGACGCGACCGCCGGCGGCGTCCCCCAGGATGCGCACGAGACCGACCGAGAAGAGAATCGAAAAGAGCACGGTAAACACCGCGCCGGCATTGCTCGTCAGTTCGGCGACGATGGCGCGGCGAAAGATCATCCGCGCCGCACCCTCTTTAATGCCGATACGAAGCAGTGTCGACCGGGCGCGACGCGGCGCTGAACGCAACAAGTCGCTTGCGGAAGGCCGCCGCTATACTGCGCCGCCTCGTTCACCGGGCGGTCACGTGAGCAACATGGCGTTGGCGATGGCACGACGGTGAGATTCGATACAACGATGAGCGCGCCGGATTTTTCGCAAGCGCAAGGCAGACAGCTGGGAGCGATTGCATCGCTTCAGCACGATCCCCGAAGCGCGCTTTGACATCTGCTTTGGCATCGACTGCCAGGAAGAAAAACGCGATGGAATTTATCACGAAGGTTGCTGCGCCCGAGACGATCAAGGCAGATTGCGTGGCGGTCGGCATTCACTCTGACGGCACGCTCACCGCAGCGGCCAAGCGCATCGACACCGCATCCAAGGGTGCGGTCAAGGCGGCCATCAAGAGCGGCGACGCTACCGGCAAGCGCGGTAACTCGGTATTGCTGCGCAATGTGGCTGGCGTGGCGGCGCCGCGGGTCCTGCTGATCGGCCTCGGCGCACCGGGGGAACTGAGCGACCGCCGCTATGCCGACGCCGTGAAGTGCGCCATCAAGCATGCCGGCAGCGGCTCGCGCGAACTCGCGCTGGCGGCCACCGACTGGGCGGTCAAGGGGCGCGACGATGTCGCCTGGCAGGCACGCGTCCTGGTGGTGGCCGCGCGCGAATCGATCTTCCGCAGCGATGAGTTGAAGAGCGTCAAGGATGACGCTGCCGCGGCGCCGGCAACGGTGACACTGCTGGTGGGCGCGCGCGATGCCAAGGCCGAGGCCGGATTGCGGCAAGGCGCGGCTCTGGCCAACGGCATGGATCTCACCAAGCGCCTCGGCAATCTGCCTGGCAACGTGTGCACCCCGACCTTCCTCGGCGAACAGGCCAAGAAGCTCGGCAAGGAGTGCGGCCTGGCCGTCGAAGTGCACGATCGCAAGGCGATCGAGAAGCTGCGCATGGGTTCGTTCCTGTCGGTCACCAACGGCTCGGCACAGCCGCCGCGTCTGATCGTGATGAAGTACAGCGGGGCGGCCAAGTCGGTCGCGCCCACGGTGCTGGTCGGCAAGGGCATCACGTTCGACACCGGCGGCATCTCGCTCAAGCCGGGCGCCACGATGGACGAGATGAAGTACGACATGTGCGGCGCCGCCTCGGTGTTCGGCACGCTGCGCGCGATCGCCGAGATGAAGCTCAAAGTCAACGTGGTCGGCGTGGTGGTGGCCTGCGAGAACATGCCGTCGAGCACGGCCTCCAAGCCGGGCGACATCTTCACGTCGATGTCGGGCCAGACGATCGAGGTGCTCAACACCGATGCCGAGGGGCGCCTGATCCTGTGCGACGCGCTGACGTATGCCGAGCGCTTCAAGCCGGCGGCCGTGATCGACATCGCCACCCTCACCGGGGCCTGCGTGGTGGCGCTGGGCGACGTGAACTCGGGGCTGTTCGCCAGCGACGACGCGCTTGCCGCCGACCTGCTGAAGGCGTCCAAGACCGCGGTCGATCCCGCGTGGCGGATGCCAGTCGAGGACGAGTACCAGGACCAGCTCAAATCCAACTTCGCCGACATGGCCAACATCGGCGCACCCGGCAAGGCAGGCGCGGTGCTGGCAGCGTGCTTCCTCGCGCGCTTCACCAAGAAGTACAAGTGGGCGCATCTGGACATCGCCGGCACCGCGTGGAAAAGCGGCGCGGCCAAGGGCGCGACCGGCCGCCCGGTGCCGTTGCTGACGCACTACCTGATGGACAAGGCGGCCTAGACCGCCGCTGCGGCGCAGGGCGAGCGCAGATGAGGATCGACTTTCACTTCAACGTCGAGCACCGTCTGCAGTACGCCTGCCGGGTTGCGCGCAAGGTGCGCGGCGCCGGCAAGACGATCCTCGCTTTCGCCCGCGAACCCGACCGACTGGCGCGGTTCGATGCCGCACTGTGGACCTTTTCCGCGCTGGATTTCCTGCCGCACGTGTATGCCGACTCGCCGCTGGCGGCGAGCACGCCGATCCTGCTCACGCTGCAACCGCATCCGACGCTCGCGCGCGACGTGCTGCTGAACCTGGACGACGCCACGCCGCCGCAGTTTTCCACCTGGTTTGCGCAGTTCGAGCGGGTGATCGAGGTGGTGTCACTGGACGACGCCGACCGGGCGCAGGCGCGCACGCGCTTCAACGCGTATCGCGCAGCCGGCCTCGAGCCCACCACCTTCAAGGTGCAGGCCGAGTAGTCTTGTGCCCATGAGCGATCGCCCCGGAAAATCGCGCCCGATGCCCGCGGCGCCCTTCGACGATCCGTCGATCCCGGTCCTGACTGAGCGGCTGCTGCTGCCGACGTTGGACCTCGACGTCACGCTGCCTAAGGAATCCGACGACATCAGTTCGTCCGCGCCCACCCCGGTGCCGCCGCTGAAGCCGCCGGTGGCGCGCGATGATCCGCCTCCGCCCGCCCTGCTGGGCAGCGAGTTTCAGACCGACGACTGGCTGGTCGAAACCATCCCGATGGCGCCGGCCCTGCTTGACCTGTCGAGTTTCGACCTGCCGCCGCTCGATCTGCCCCAGACCGGGCTGGTGACGCCAGACACGCAGCCGCCACTCCGTGCCGCCGTACCTGTCGCTGCTCCTGTCGCCGTTTCTATCCCTGCCCCCGCTCCTGTCGTAGCACGCTGGTCACCGCCCTCGCCCGAGCCGACCCCAGCGCCGACGGACGTCCCACCCGTAACGTCGGCGACAGTCGCAGCAGCACACGCGCCTGCGCCAGCAGCACCTGAACCCGGCTTCGCCGCGACTGACATGTTGATCCCGGCCTCGCTCATCCGCGTGCCCGGGACAGCTTCAACCGCCAACCTGGCCACGGCGTCGGTCGAAAGCGCGCCGACCTTCGATCGACTGCCCGCCACCACCATCGATGCGCTGCCGCCCCTGGACACGCCGGGTGGCACGGCAACTGCGTTTGCCGCCGGCCAGGCACCGGTCGGCAGCGGCGCCGCGACCGCGCACTGGACGCAACTGGAGATCGAACTGCGCGAGTCCATCCTGCGCGACCTGGTTGCGCGCCTGAATGACGCGCCGCTCGGCGATGCGCAGGTCGCTTCTGCCGTGGAGTCGGTGGTCGCGACCGCGACGGCACAGTTCACCACGCAGTTGCGCACCGCGCTGACCAATGCGCTGCACGATCTCGTCGAGCAGGCGGTCAAGGATGAACTGGCCCGCCTTCGCGAACTCAAGCAGTGAAGCGCTGCGGGCGCAGCGCCTTGCAGCAGCAAGATAGTTCGAGAAACGAAAACGGGCGACAGCGTCGCCCGTTTCCTTGGTTGCTGCGGTATCGCTGCGTCAGACGCCCTGCTTGACCATCGATGCCTTGAGGGCATCGTCAAGCAGCCCCGCCGTCTCCGCCAGGTGGGCGCGCGTCATCGCCGGCGTCCTGGTGCTGGTCAGCGCGCGCTGGATGTCGGACCGCAGCCTGAGCGCCACCTGCCGGTTGACCGCCCGAACATCGGCTGCCACCGCGGACGACGGCCGCACCAGCCCGAGGGCGACGCGGCGAGCGTGCTCGCGCTGCAGGTTTCGGCGCAGGCTGTCGATCTCTCCACCCGATTTCAGCTCGCTCCAGACGCTGTCGGTGATCCGGCCATGCACCTCGGCCAGCGACAACAGTTGCTTGCGATTGGCGACCTTGCTCTCGGCATCGGCCAGGCGCGCCGCGACGCCGTCGCCCATCAGCTGGTCGAGGGCCGCGCGCTGCATGCCGAGCACACCGTTGGCCAGGCTGAAGTCCGTGTTGAGGACGGGCGCACTCGGATTGCCGAGTCGGTCGAGGTGATCGACGCCGAGCTTGCTCATGAACGATGGATCGAAGCGAAAGCTCTCGGCCGAGAACACTTCGCGCAGCAGCAGGTCGAGCGCCTCGCGCTGTAGCGCCGCCGGTACCGGCGTCATCAGCGCGGTGACATCCTTGCCCGCCACCTGGCGCGACGTATAGACACCGCCCACGTACTTCGCCAGCGGCGAAACCGCGCCGGCAAACTGGCCCAGGCCACGCTGCAGGTTGCGCCGGTACAGCGCGAAGCTCTCGCCATCGGCCAGCTGGCGCTTCTGCGTGCGAGCCCACAGTTCGCGCGCCAGCGCAAAGTTGCGCCGATAGTGGTTCATCGGTTCGGCACCGAGGTCGAACTGATTGATGAGCGGATCGATGGCGCCGCCAAGTGCCGGGATCACGTCTTCGTCGGTGGCGTACGCGAGGTTCGGATCGGTGGCCGATCGCGCGGCGATCTTGGCCAGTTCCGCTGCTTCGGCCTCGGTCGGCAGCGGCCGGTAGGCGTACTCGATCGCCCAGTAGTCGTAGGCGCCCAGGGTGGTCTGGCTGTAGTCGGCAATGTTCTCGTTCTCCAGCGGGATGTTGAAGCCGTTGTAGTCCATCACCGAATTGGAGATGCCGCGCTGCGCGGTGAACGCGGCATCGCGCAATTGCTCGAACTTGATGCCGGTGGAGCCGCGGAAGTTGTGGCGCAGGCCAAGCGCGTGGCCGACTTCGTGCATCACCACGTCCTTGAGCGCGTTGGAAACAAAGCGCTGCGCCTGCGGACTGCCCGGCGCGAACTCGCCGCGCGATGCCAGCACCTCGAAGCCGAACGCAGCTTGCTCGAGCGCATCGAGCGAGTAGCTGCACTGGCGGCCTTCGAGCAGGTCGGCCAGCGACTGCGCGGCGAGTCCGCCTTGCGGTGCATTGAACTGCTCCAGTCCGGTGGCACCGGCCAGGCGCGGTTCCTGATCACGCAGGAAGCCATTGGTGAAGCGCAGCCAGTTCTGCGGAATGATGGCGGCGCCGCGCAGGATCTCGCCGGTGCGCGGATCGGCCTGGCTCGGGCCGACGGCGACAGCGCCCGGCCCCTGCATCGCGAACCAGCGCACCGCCAGATGGCGGGTGCCGTCGACCGTGCTCCAATCGGCATCGGCCGGCTGCTGCTTCACCACGATGGCGTTGCTGAAGCCGACCTGCTCGAACGCCTTGTTCCACTCGAGGATGCCGCTCTTGACTGCCTCGCGGTACTCCTCGGGGATGTTCTTGTCCATCCACACCAGGATCGGCTGCTTGGGCTCCGCGACCGCAGCGGCCGGGTCCTTCTTCTCCAGGCGCCAGCGCTCGACGAAGTGGGTGCGCGCGTCGCCCCGGCCAGTCTGGGCGAAGTCCCAGAACGCCGTGGTGAAGTTGCCGACCCGCTGGTCCGCCAGCCTCGGCTTCATCGGCTCCGCTGGCAGCGGCGCCAGCGTGTAGGTGAACGACAGGAACAGGCTGCGGCCATCGGGCAGCGCGCTCGGCGTACTGGGCATCGGCACGCCGGGGGGCGGCGGCGTCACGGGCGGCGCCGGCAGCTTGGGCACCGCGAAGTGCGAGCGCACGGTAATGAAGGTCCCCTCGTCGGTCGCACGCACCCGCTCGATCGAACTGTTGCCGCGATCATGACCGTAGGCCAGGCGGAACGTGGCTTCCAAGGCGGTCTGCGCGCCCGCGATATCTCCGGCCAGCAGGGCGCCTGCATCCACCAGGAACGACTTGCGCTCCGGATGCGCTGCCGAGACCACCGGCGCGGCTGCCAGCAGGCTGTCCGAATAGCTTTCGCGCACCGCAGCTTCCAGCGGCGAGCCGGCGGGTGCGCGCACGCGCAGGTTCTTGGCGATCAGTTGGATGCCGTTGCCGATCCGCTTGAACACCACCACCTGCTCGGGTCCGAGCAGTCCCGGCAGGAAGAAGCCCTGGCCCAGGCCACTGGCGTTGGCATGCGTGAAGTAGAACGGCTGGTCGAGCTGATCGGCACGGATCTCGAGCCAGGTGCGCTCTTCCTTCTGCCATACGGAAAGGAAGCCCTTGAACTCCTTTGCGTCCTTGACGACATCGACGAACGGGCGCAAGGGCGGCGGCTCGCCGGGCCGCGGTGCGGCGGCTGCTTGCGCAGGATTCGGCGCTCCCGGCACCGCGGGTCGGACGGCGGCTGCGCCCGGCGCGGCAGCGGGCGGCGTCACCGGCTTGGCCGTGGTGGTCGCGGCCGAGGCACCGCTCACGGCGGCAGGAGACTCGGGGGCGTTCGCGGTCGTCGTGGCACACGCACTGGTGAGCGCCACGGCGGCAGCGATGAGACACAGGCGAAGCGACGCAGGCGCCGTCGATTGAAGTTTTTGCAGCAATACCATCCGGACCCCCGTAAGACAGGGGCGCAAGACTACAAGCTTCGTCGCCTAAAATTCGGGTCTTGTGCGACAGACCGCCGCATTAATGTGACGAACGACCGTTGGAACGATGACGACCGCTGAGCAACCTTCCCCGACCACGCAACCGCCCGCCAGCGGTCTCGCCAAGTCTTTTGAACCCGCGGCGATCGAGCGCCACTGGGCGCCCGTGTGGGAAGACCGCGGCTACTTCAGCGCCGGCACCGATCCGGCGCGCCCGTCGTTCTCGAGCCAGTTGCCGCCGCCGAACGTGACCGGCCGGCTGCACATGGGCCATGCGTTCAACCACTCGATCATCGATGCGTTGACGCGCTATCACCGGATGCGCGGCTTCAACACGCTGTGGGTGCCGGGCACCGACCACGCGGGCATTGCCACGCAGATCGTGGTCGAGCGGCAACTGGAGGCCGGCGGCGTTGACCGCAAGAAGATCGGCCGCGAGGCGTTCATCAAGCACGTGTGGGACTGGAAGGAGTATTCCGGCGGCGCGATCCTCGGGCAGATGCGGCGACTGGGCGATTCGGTCGACTGGAATCGCACCTACTTCACGATGGACGACAAGCTGTCGAAGGTGGTGGTGGAGACCTTCGTGCGGCTGTACGAGCAAGGTCTCATCTATCGCGGCAAGCGGCTCGTCAACTGGGATCCGAAGCTGCAGACCGCGGTGTCGGACCTCGAAGTCGAGAGCGAGGAGGAAGACGGCCGGCTGTGGCAGATCCGCTATCCGGGAGCGGATGGCAGCGACGGTGTGGTCGTCGCCACCACGCGGCCAGAGACGATGCTGGGCGACGTCGCGGTCGCCGTGCATCCGGAGGATGAGCGCTATCGCCACCTGGTCGGCAAGACGGTCCAGCTGCCGCTGTGCGACCGCGCGATCCCGGTGATCGCGGACAGCATGGTGGACCGCGAGTTCGGTACCGGCGTGGTCAAGATCACGCCGGCGCACGACGCCAACGACTTTGCCGTCGGGCAGCGCCACAACCTCACGCCGATCTCGATTTTCACCCTCACCGCGACGGTCAACGACAACGCACCCGCGAAGTATCGCGGCCTCGACCGTTACGTCGCGCGCAAGCGCGTGCTGGACGATCTGCGCGAGGCAGGCCTGCTGGTCAGCGAGAAGCCGCACAAGATGACGGTGCCGCGCTGCGCCCGCACCGGCGAGGTGGTCGAGCCGATGCTCTCCGAGCAGTGGTACATGGCGATGAGCAAGCCGGCGCCCGATCTGCCCCATCTGGCCACCCTCAATCCCGGCAAGTCGATCGCGCAGGTCGCCCTCGATGTGGTCGAGCGCGGCGACGTGCGCATCTTTCCCGAGCAGTGGAACACCACCTACAGACACTGGCTGGAGAACATCCAGGACTGGTGCATCTCGCGCCAGTTGTGGTGGGGCCACCAGATTCCGGCCTGGTACGACGCCGCCGGCAAGGTCTACGTGGCGCGCAGCGAGGCCGAGGCGCAGGCACAGGCCGGTAAAGGTGTGGCGCTGACGCGCGACCCCGACGTGCTCGACACCTGGTATTCGAGTGCGATGGTGCCCTTCTCCACCCTCGGCTGGCCCGACCCACAGGGAGACGACCAGGCCGCATACGACCTGTACCTGCCGTCCACGGTGCTCGTGACCGGCTACGACATCATCTTCTTCTGGGTCGCGCGCATGGTGATGATGACGACCCATTTCACCGGCCGCGTGCCGTTCAAGGACGTCTACATCCACGGCCTGATCCGCGATGCCGAGGGCCGCAAGATGAGCAAGAGCGAGGGCAATACGCTCGACCCGCTCGACATCCTCGACGGCATCGACCTGGAGGCGCTGGTGAAGAAGAACACCAGCGGCCTGCGCAAGCCAGAAGATGCGCCGAAGGTCGCCGCCAAGGTGCGCAAGCATTTCCCGGAAGGCATTGCCGCCTACGGCGCCGATGCGCTGCGCTTCACGATGGCCGCCTATGCCTCGCTCGGCCGCAACGTCAACTTCGATCTGAAGCGCTGCGAGGGCTATCGCAACTTCTGCAACAAGCTGTGGAACGCCAGTGCCTATGTGCTGATGAATACCACCGGCAAGGACTGCGGCACCGACGAGTCGTTGCCGGTTGAACTGTCGGCGGTGGACCGCTGGATCATCGGCGAACTGCAGCGCACCGAAGCGGCGGTGGCGGCAGGCTTCGCCGAGTACCGGCTCGACAACGTCGCCAACGCGATCTACAGCTTTGCGTGGAACGAGTACTGCGACTGGTACATCGAACTCACCAAGGTGCAGTTGCGCCAGGGTAACGACGCCCAGCAGCGCGGCACGCGCCGCACGCTGGTGCGCGTGCTCGAGGCGCTGCTGCGCCTGGCGCACCCGATCATCCCGTTCATCACCGAGGAGCTGTGGCAGACGGTCTCGGTCGTCGCCGGCAAGCGCCAAGCAGGCGACGAAGCCTCGGTGATGCTGCAACCGTACCCGCAAAGCCAGCCCGAGAAGATCGACGCCGCAGCTGACGCCGAAGTGGCCCTGCTCAAGCGCGTGATCGACAGCTGCCGCACCCTGCGCGGCGAGATGAAGCTCGGACCCGACAAGCGCGTGCCCCTGGTGGTGCAAGGTCCGGTTGAACCGATGCAGCGATTCGCGCCGTACCTGGCGGCGCTGGCCAAGCTCACCGAGGTCAAACCGGTGGCCGATCTGGGCGGCGCCGATGGCGGCGCTGCCGCGCCGATCAACGTGGTCGACGACTACCGACTCATGCTTCAGATCGAGGTCGATGTCGCCGCCGAGCGTGATCGTCTGGCCAAGGAGATCGCACGGCTCGAAGGCGAGATCGGCAAAGCGCAGGCCAAGCTCGCCAATGAAGGCTTCGTCGCGCGTGCCCCGGCCGTCGTGGTTGATCAGGAAAAGCAGCGTCTGGCGAGCTTCGCCGCCACGCTTGACAAGGTGCGGGAGCAGCGGAGTCGATTGCCGCCCGCGTAGCGCGGAGCGCCTGCAATAGCCTGCAGAGCCCGATTCGGTCAGTGCAAGTAGAGGGAGGTGCTGCGCATCTCGCGCAGCGTCGTCGTGGGTGCGTCAAGCTCGCTGCTGTGCAGTTCGAGCAACGCAGTGAGATCCAACGGGGGCAGCGGATGCGACAGCAGGTAGCCCTGCCCCATCTCGCAACCCAGCTCGCGCAGCCGTTCGGCCTGTGTGCGAGTCTCGATCCCTTCGGCGATCACCACTTTGCCGAGCGCGCTGCCCAGCTGGATCACGGCGCGCACGATCTCCGAGTCCTTTCCATCGGCCTGCAGGCGTCGTACGAACGACGCATCGATCTTCAGGCTGCCGATCGGCAACGACGACAGGTACGACAGCGACGAATAGCCTGTCCCGAAGTCATCCACACTCAGTCCGACGCCGAGCTGGTGCAGGCGCACCAGCGTTTCCAGCGCGGTGTCGATGCGCTCCATCAGCATGCCTTCGGTGATTTCCAGCGTCAGGTCGTGCGGCTGCAGTTCGGCGCCCTGCAGCGCCGACGACACCCGTTGGACGAACGAGGTGTCCTGCAGATCCTCGCCGGAGATGTTCACGTGCATCCGCAGGGGCGTGACGGCCGGATAGTGCAACTGCAGCGCGCGCAGCTGTGCGCAGGCCTGCGCCAGCACGAAGTCGGTCAGCGGGCCGATCAGCCCGCTGTCCTCGGCGATCGGCACGAAGGTCGCCGGCGACACGTCGCCGCGCTCCGGGTGGCGCCAGCGCAGCAGCGCCTCGAAGCCCATGAGCTTGTGATCGGACAGCCGCACGATTGGCTGGAACACCAGCGAAAGCTGACGTTGCTCGATCGCGCGGCGCAGGTCATTTTCCAGCGCCAGCCGGTCCGACACGTCGACATGCAGCCCGGATTCGAACACTGCATAGCGCGCTCGACCCAGTGACTTCGCGCGATACATCGCAGTGTCGGCATCGCGCAGCACCTCCTCTGAGGTGGCGTAGCCGAAGTGGCTGAACGTGATGCCGATGCTGGCGCTGGTGGCGATCTCGGTGTCACCGATGACGATCGGCTTGCGCACCACCTGCTGCAGCCGCTCGGCAAGCGAAAGCGCGGCACTCTCGCGTTCCAGATTGAGCAGCAGCACCGCGAACTCGTCGCCCCCCAGGCGCGCCACCACGTCTGTCGGTCGAACGACCAACTGGATCCGCTGCGCAACCTCCACCAGGAAGCGGTCCCCTACGCTGTGGCCCAGCGAGTCGTTGATCAGCTTGAATCGGTCGAAGTCGAGGAACAGGACCGCGAACTGCATACCCGGAGCACCGCTGCGCGCGCGCTCGATCGAGGCCTTCAGCATCTCGTTGAACTGCATGCGATTGACGAGGCCGGTCAGGCCATCGTGGTACGCGATGTGCTGAAGTCGCGACTCTGCACGGCGACGGGCCGTCACGTCCTGCACCTGCACGATCAGGCAGGGCTCGCTTGACGAGGCGTCGTCGAACAGCCCGCAATGCAGCGATAGCCACAGCTCGCGACCCTCCCGATGGCGGCCGCGCACCTCGGCCGCAAGCGTGTCCATGTGACGTTCGGACAGCCGCGCGAGCTCGTCGCCGAGCGACATGCCCTCGTCGAGCTCAATCAGCTCGATGAGGCTGCAGCGGACCAGTTCGGCCTCGTCGTAGCCAAGCATCTGGCACAGCGAGCGATTGACCTGCACCAGCCGACCGTCGATGGTCACCAGGGCCATGCCGATCGAGGCGTGCGAGAACGCGCTGTGGAATCGGTTCTGGCTGCGCGCGAGTTCCTGCACGTGGCGCGCCGCCTGGGCCCCTTCGCGCTCCGCTGCCTCGGTACGCGCCTGGCGCTCTCGCTCCGCAGCCTCCTGCTGCGCCAGGAAGTAGTGCACCGCTGCCAGGAACAGCGCAATCACCGGCACCGCCGCGAGCAGCACACCAACGCCGTACTGCTGGAACGACATGTGAAGCAGCGCTGCGAGCGAGGCATTGGCCACATAGGTCAGCCCGAACCAGCCGAACTCGGTGAACCAACGCGCCAACGCCAGAGGCTGGTTAGCCTTCAGCTTCATCACCGTCGTCACCAGCACGCTGCTGGTGATCGAGTAGGCCAGCGCCGCAATCAGGAGCAGCAAGATGCCGAGCGCCGGATGGCCGAAGCCGACAGCCGTCAGCTGTTGCAAGGCGAACTCGTAGGCGCTGCCGCACAGAAAGATGGAGAGCGCGGCCGCAGTGGGACTTCCGATCCAACTGCTCAACCGGCGTGACGACCGGTAGGTGCCGGCGAACGCCTCGGCCGCAGCTGCAAGCGCGGCGGCCGCCGGGCCGTACACCAGCAGCAGGAAGAAAATGAAGATCTCGCCAGCGACGAAGGAGTTCTTGGTGCGCGCGATCTTGACCGGGAACAGCCCGGCGACAAGCGCGATCAGTACGCCGCCCAGCACCCCGCCGATGCTGGCAAGCGGCAGCGAGGCGACCGTCCCGGCCGCGTAGGCGAGCGTGGCAGCGCCAAGCGACACCATGGTCCACCAGAACGCACGGGCTTTGGCGTTGTAGTCGAACAGCAGCGCCTGGTTCACGCGGGCGATCGGCGACCGCGGCCGCTCCAGCGTCTTCAGTGCGGGCTCTGGGGGCAGCAAAGCGAGTCTGGACATGGGGTCTCCGGGCGAGTCATGGCTCTTCGGGTCTCGGCCCCGCCCGGCCACGATGCCCGGCAGCGACCGCAACTGCATCTACTCGCCGGCCAACGCGCCACTGGTGTCGAAGCTTCCGCGTGGACCACTACCGCTCTCGCTCAACACGATCCCTTCACTCATCACGATGCCTTCGCTCATCACAATGCCCTCGCTCATCACGATGCCCTCGCTCATCACGATGCCCTCGCTCATCACGATGCCTTCGCTCATCACGATGCCGCTTGATAACGTGATGCCGCTGCCAAGCACGGCGCCGCTGCCGTTGATCGTCCAGCCAGACAGCGTCGCGGTCAGGATGAAGATCCCGGTCTTGCCGATGCTCGAGCTGATGCCGGCCAGCGAATCCGCCCTCACGACGGAAGAGGTGATCAGCGCCTGCGACGAAAGGGCGGTGTCGGTGAAGCCGGAGACGTACCAGTTGGCCGGAATGTCGCTGGCCGACCAGAACTGCGGCACACGCCGCCGCACCACGTTGTTGGCCCAGGTGAGACGGCCGTCGTAGATCGGTTGAAAGCGGGTGAACAGCGCCGGGCCGGTGACGATCCGGTTGCCGCCCACGGTCACCAGACGCGACCAGTTGAAAGTCGTGCCGTTGATGGTCGAAGTCGGTGTCGGCAGCAGCGCGATGTTCAGCGCGTCGCCGCTGCGGATCGTGCCCGCCGCGACGGCGCCAGCAATGTCCGTGCGCAATGCACGCGCCAGAGCCACCGCCCCGTGAAGGTTGAGCGCGCCGGCACCCTGCTGGATCAGACTGTGACCGGGCAGCGGTTGCGCGGTGTACTGCAGGATGGCTTTGATCAGCGGCGGAGTCAGGCCGGGGTTGACCTGCAGCAGCAGTGCCACCGCGCCGGCCACCGACGGTGCGGCGATCGAGGTGCCGCTCATCATCATCTGCGTCTCGCCGTGCACCGCGGTGATGCCGGTGGACTGCACCATCGTCGCAAAGTTGATCGCGGCCAGCAGGTTCCATTTCAGCGTGCCGTCGCCGGATGTCGCCGCTGCGCTGATGATCCTGTTGCCGGGTGCAACGAGGTCGGGCTTGAGCAGGTTGTCGATCCGCTTGATGCCGTTGACGGTTTGGCTGCCGCGGGTCGGCCCGCGCGAGCTGAACCTGGTGACGACGTCGTCGCCGCGGCCGATGGTGCCCTGGAAGTTGACCGCACCGACCGTGATCACCGACGGGTCGTTGCCAGGAGAAGCGACCGTCCCGAAAACCTCCTTGCCGGTGATCGAGAGACCGTAGTTGCCGGCAGCGACGACCACGGTGATGCCGGAAGCCACTGCCGAGCGCACCGCCATGCACAGCGGATCGACCTCCCAGCTCTGGGTCGAGTTGCTCGACAGGCTGAGGTTCATCACGCGGATGTTGTAATCCTTCGCGTTGTAGATCACCCACTGGATGCCCTCGAGCGCATCGCTGAGCGTGCCAACGCCGACATCGCTCAGCACCTTCACGTCGTACACCCGAGCGCCCGGCGCGATGCCGGTCGTGTCCGGCGTGAGCGCTGAGAAGAAGCGCGCACGGCCGGCCGCGACCGCCGCAACGTGCGTGCCGTGGCCGAACCGGTCGGGCGACAGATTGCTGTCGTTGGCGATCGCGTTCTCCCACGCTTGGTGCGCAGCGCTGTACGGCCGCAGCGCCAGCACGCTGCCGGTCGTCGTCCAGCTCGACACCGACGCGTTCCGCATGTTCACGTTGCGTACGACACGCGTGTAGCCCAACTCGTCGTAGAACGATTCATGCGTCCACATCACACCGGAGTCGAGCACGGCGATGCCGATGCCATTGCCATCGAGTCCCAGGTACGAGGTCTTGGTGCTGTTGCTGCGCACGCCGGCGAGCGCTCCGGTGATCGACTCCAGGACGCTGGCCGAGCGGCGCGTTTCTCGATTGGGGGTCACGCTCACCACCTCGCGCTGGTCGGCCAGTTCTTCAAGGCGGTTGACCGGCACCTGCACCGTCAGTGCTGGAATCACCGAATGCCACACCAGCACCGAGCCGCCCACACGCTCGACAAAGCGCTGCACAGCCGCCAAGGCCCTGTCCCCGCCATCGGTCACCACGATGGCCTGGACTTCCTTGCGGCCGCGCGACTCGCGCATCCAGCGCGGCTTGCGTTCGGTGGCTCGTCCAAGGCGGTCCCCGCGAACGTGTTCACGCAGGTCGCGCGCCACCTTGCGATCGAACTCGCTTGCCGGCTGCCCGCGCACGGCTTGTGCCATGACGAGCGTGGCGGCGAGCAGCAGGAAGGCGAGCAGCCACCACAGCCTGCGGCGAACTCGGCGACGCGTGGCGTCGGCCGTGCGCTCGATGATCAAGACCATTGGGACCTCTACGAACAGTTGTTCTTGTTGTGTCCGGGATCCACGGCGGCAGTTGCCCGAGGATCCCGCGAGCGTTCCGGTGAGAACCCGATTACGTACTCCCCGAAAACAGACGGCATTTCGCACCACATCCCCAAGATGGGGTAGCGGCGGCCTTCCAAGAAACGTGTCGGAAAATGCCTTACACGAAAGCAAGTTCGTGTTGCCCGGCAAGGAAATGGGGCGAGTGCGAGCGCGGACGCGGAGGCCGCCTAGGCGCTCAGTGACCCGGCACGCGAGTTCGGCGCAAAAGCATGAAATACGAGTTCAAGTACGTCGACCCCGTGCTGAGCAGCACGCACGGGCGGGCGCTGAACGCCGGCCCAACGCGCCCGCCCACAGCACAGTCGCCAGGGAATGCAATGGCTCTGCACTTGCGCATGCGAGCCAAGCAAGATCGGACTAGAACTCCAGATCGTCGCGAATGGAGGCGAGGCCGGCCTTCGCACACTGCTCGTCCGCTTCGCCGGTCGGTGCACCCGAGACGCCGATCGCGCCCACCAGTTGTCCCGCGGCGCTGATCTGCACGCCGCCGCCGACAGCAATCACGCGCGGAATCTGGCGGATGCCGGACGCCGCCTGGCCGGGCTGCGTGAGCTTGGCGAACTCCAGCGTGTCGGTGCGGAAGCTGATCGCGGTGTAGCCCTTGTCGATGGCCGTGTGCACTGTGTGCGGACCGGCATGGCGGTCGCGGATCAACGCCTGCGCGACGCCACTGCGATCGACAACGGCGACGGCGACCTGAAAGCCGCGCTTGCGGCAATCGGCCAGCGCGGCATTGACCGCCTTCAGCGCCGTCTCGGGCGTCAGCAAACGCAGCGCGATCGTGCCTTCAGCCGCGAGCGCCGCCGTGGAAAGCGTCGAGGCGGCGGCAACAGTCGCGGCGATCGCGGCGACGTGGGCGAGTTTTCGCATGGTGTCTCCTCTACTGGTTGTTGGACATGCAGCCGACATGTTGCCAACAAAGTGGCACGTCGGACTTGCAGGAACGCAACCGCCCCCGCCCTGTGTGACGCGATACCGAACCGAAGGGCGTGGCATGCCTAGGACCTCGTGCAGCGACCCGCGCCCGCCTACTTGGTCGGTACGGGTTGGGGCGGTGCCGGCGGTGGAGGCGGCACGGGAAGCGCAGGCTGGCCCAGTTCGGCGGGCGCAGCCGGCCGGGGGTTCTGCTGCATGATGATGCCCGGCACCAATGGGATGTCTTCCACCAGCATTACCCCGGTAACGAAGTGGCGAGTCTCGCCCCAGCAGGTGGTGGGCAGGCCCACTTTCTCGTCGTAGTGCACCGTGACACGCTTGCCCATCACCTTGTTGAGTTGCGCCGCGACGGCGTCATCGCGAACGGTGAACAGGAACTTCTCGGGCACGGCACCGGGCATCGTGACCATCGCCATCTCGCCTTCCCAGGTCTTGCAGATCCAGCCCTTGTTGCTGAACTTCTGCACCCATCCCGCGCGCTCGCCGGACGAAAAATTCCAGTTGAGTACGACCGCGAAGTACGCCGCCACGGCGCCGACCAGCACGAGCAAGAACACGACGACACGAAACAATCTCTTCTCCCGATC
Source organism: Burkholderiaceae bacterium (assembly GCA_022843955.1). Classification (GTDB taxonomy): domain Bacteria; phylum Pseudomonadota; class Gammaproteobacteria; order Burkholderiales; family Burkholderiaceae_F; genus JALHMQ01. Next base: position 153,537 of record JALHMQ010000008.1, on the reverse strand, counting down.
AAACCTCTGCGGCCGCACCCGCGACCACTCAAGCGAAACCGCGTTCAGCGGCGCTTGAGATAGTGATTGAATTCCTTACCTGCAGTTTCCTGGCCCAGCAACTCATTGCCGGTCTGCCGCGCGAAGGCCTGGAAGTCGCGCATGGAACCCGGGTCGGTCGCGACCACGCGCAGCACCTCGCCGCTGGCCATCTCGGCCAGCGCCTTTTTGGCGCGCAAAATGGGTAGCGGGCAGTTCAAGCCGCGCGTATCGATCTCGCGATCGAAGCGATGGGTGGGACTGGCATCTGTTTGCATGGAGACCCTCGGATTCGGACGCCGGCGCCACGGCGCCAGTTGCTGGACGGTGCGGTGCGATCGGCACTGATCAAGCGTCGAGAAAGTGTACCGGCAAGCCCCTACCCTGCAGCCAGTCGGCCAGCAACTGGCCGGTACCGGCGCGCCAGGGGCGCACACGCGCGGGCTCGATCAGACGGTAGTCAGCCAGTTCCTCGGACAGCCGCACCTGCCCACGGGCGACCACGTGGTAACCCAGGATCACCTGATTCAGACGCCGATGGTCACAGACACCAACCAGGGTTGCGCTGTCCGCATCCAGGTCGGTTTCTTCCTTCACCTCGCGCAACACGGCATCCGACGGGTGCTCGTTGCGTTCGAGGAAGCCGGTCACCAGCGCGAACATCTTGTCGGGCCAGGCGCGGTTGCGCGCAAGCAGCAGCTTGCCGTCGAGTTCAATGATCGCGGCCACGACCGGCGTCGGATTGTCCCAGTGCACCCAGCCGCAGGCGCGGCAGGCCAGGCGGTCGCGCTCGCCGCGCAGCCCGCTCGAAAGCGGTGCTGCACATTGCGGACAGAAGCGGAACACGGAGTCGTGTTGATCGGTCATGGGTCGAGCGCGGCCGCGGGACTCAGCCTGCAGCACCGGCTGCGGCGTTGCGCAACCCTCAGCGACGCGGGCCGCCAGGTGCACGCGGCGCTGGCCGGTCCGGTTCCTTGGGCGGCGTCTGGCCAGGCGTCTGCGCATCGGCCGGCGGCGGATCATCGCCTGCGGCAGCGTCGATCGCCGCCCCCGCAGCCGCGCCAGCCACCTTGGCCGTGCCGATCGCCACATCCGCGGCAATGCCCACTGCGCCCACAGCCACACCCGCGGCCGTCGTCGCTGCGCTGACGACGATGCAGCCATTCAGCAGCAACATCGCGCCGGCCGCGATCACGACACGGATCATCATGTGCACCAGGTGTCCGCTGGTGGCATCACACGGTTCTGTTTGCATCTTCAGGTCGGCGTCGTGTCGCACGGGATTCGATTCAAGTAGAAAAGCAATCATTTGTCTGCCTTGGCACGTGCCTGCGCAAGCGCCGGCGGCAGGGGGCGTCTGGCGCCGTCGAGCGGCACACCATGATCCTGCGCCCACTGCTTGACCGCTGCAATCCGGTTCGCCGTCAGCGGATGCGTCTGCACGAACTCGACCACCGTCATCGATTCACTGCGCTGGGCACCCGGCAATTGCGCGAATGCGGCAAACAGATCGATCGCGCCGCCGATGTGCCCGTACTCCGCCGCCAGCACGCGCAGCGCCTCCGCGTCGGCCTGGCGTTCCTGCTCGCGGTTGAACGACATCAGCGTGAGCATGCCCGCCTGGCCCAGGGCACCGCCGGCGGCGCTGCGGCCGAGTTCGGCGGAGACGACAGAGAGCACCACACCGACGGCAACCCCCCGCCCAAGGGCCGCCGCCGGATGGCGGTACTTGAGGTGCGCGATCTCGTGCGCCATCACCATGGCGACCGCGTCTTCGCTGTCGAGCCGCCGCAGCAGGCCGCGGAAGAACACCGTCTGCCCGCCCAAGGTGGCGAACGCGTTGACGGTGCCGTCGTCGCGGTATCCGACCCGAATCGACATGCCTTCAGGCAGGTCCATGCGCGCCGCGAGCCGGTCCGCCAGCGCCTGAAGTTCCACTTGCGCCGCGCGACCCGCCGCTGATGTCGGCGGGGTGGCAAGGTCGAGTCCGGCCGCCAGCCGAGCCTCATAGCGATAGGGGATGCGCGGCGCAATCCACTGCGCTGCCACCGACACCACGACGACGATCGCCACCAGCAGCGCCACGCTGCCCGCCAGCAACCAGACGAACTCGCGCAGCGGGTTCTCGTGCGTGGCGTTGATGCCTTCGTCGGGCAGCCGGTTCTCGAGCTTCACCATGGCGCGCTGCCGCCGCGCTTCACTTGGGTGTGGGCAAGGCGCTGCGGATCGACCCTTCGCCCAGCAGGCGCGAGCGACCGGTGCCGACGAAGCGCGCGGCTTCGGCCGCAGGAATCAGCGCCGTACCGTAGGCGAACACCTCGATCGAGGGCGCCCACCCGCTGGTGATCGAGGTTGTCTCGAAGCGCACGCAGATCACGAGCTTCGCCCCCTTGCGGCGGGCGTCGGATTTGAGGCGCAGCATCGCCTCCCGCCGCGCGCGCTCCATCAGCGATTCGTACGCGCGAAAGCGCCCGCCGAAGAGGTTGCGCAAGCCGGCGACGAAGGTCTTGAAGTAGTCCGCACTGACGACCACCGTGCCGGTGACGAGAAAAGCCTCCTGCGCCGTGACCCGGTCGGGCGGAAAACGCATCATGAAGGCCTGCACGTCGCGATACTGCTTCTCGCGCAGGCGGATCGACGCATAGTGATTGCGCTCGATCACGCGTCCGGCGAAGAAGCCCACCGCCATCAGCGTGACGAAGATGCCGATCTCGATCAGCGATCCCATGGCGCTAGATGTCTTCGATCTTGACGGCGCTGCCGTAGGCGAGGATCTCCGCCGCCCCGACCGCGATCGAGGTGGTGGCAAAGCGCACGTTCAGCACCGCGTTCGCACCGACCGATTCGGCTTCTCGAATCATGCGGTCGGTCGCCTCGGCACGCGCTTCCTGCATCAGTTCGGTATAGCTGCGCAACTCGCCGCCGACGATGTTCTTCAGGCTGGCGAAAATGTCCTTGCCGACATGCTTGGCGCGCACGGTGGACCCCTGCACGATGCCCAGGTGCGCGACCACGCGCTTGCCGGGAATGAGTTCGAGATTGCTGGTGATCAACGCGGTGGCTCCGAGGTGGCCGAGACGGGCAGTTGCGGCGGGTGGGGGTGCAGGCGCGCCATGGCGAGGGTGTCGACGAACTCGCCTTCCCGCAGCGAGTAGGCGCGGTGAGTGCCTTCGATGAAGAAGCCGAAGCGCTCGTACAGTGCAATGGCGCGCGCATTGTCGCAATACACCGTAAGTTCTAAGCGCAGTGCACCGAGCCAGTTGTCGGCCAGATCGACCAGCGTATGCATCAGGCGTGCACCGAGGCCGCGTCCTTGCCATTCGTCGACCAGCGCGATGCCGACGCTCCAGGCGTGCGCGCGGCGCGGATTGGGACTGGCCTGGTGCAGCCCGGCGTGCCCGACGATGTGCTTGCCGTCGAGCGCGACGAAGGCGTAGTGACGCTGCGGGTCGTTGCTGTTCAGGCGCGCCTGCCAGGCGGCGATCGACGGATAAGGGTTCTGCAGCGTGCCCGCGGCAGTGGAGCGCGAGCGAAAACTCAGCGCCACGCCCTCGGCGTCACCCGGCTCCATCCGACGGATCACGATCTCGGCCATCTGCGTCCTCGCACGGCATAGATCAACACGATGCGACTGCGCCGGTGGGTTGCGGCCGGACCAGCGCGACGGCACACACCCGCCCTGCCGCCCCGGCATCCACCGGATTGCTATTGCAGTCGCTGCTCGGCCCAGCCCTTGACGCTGGCCAGCGCCCCGGTCAGCTTGCTGGGGTCGGTGCCACCGGCCATCGCCATGTCGGGCCGCCCCCCGCCTTTGCCGCCGACCTGCTGCGCGACGAAATTGACGAGATCGCCTGCCTTCAGCCGCCCGGTTGCGTCGGCCGTCACCCCAGCCGCCAGCTGGACCTTGCCGTCCTCGATCACCGCCAGCACGATCGCCGCCGATTTGAGCTTGTTCTTCAGCTGGTCTACGGTTTCGCGCAGCACCTTGGCATCGGCGCCTTCGAGCGTGGCGGCCAGCACCTTGATGCCCTTGATGTCGATCGCTTGCGCCGCCAGGTCATCGCCCTGGCTGGAGGCAAGCTTGCCCTTCAGGCGCGACAGCTCCTTCTCCAGCGACTTGAGGCTGTCCTGCAGCTGAGCAATGCGGGTGGTCGCCTCGGTGGCGGGCGCCTTCAGCGATGCCGCAACCTCATTGAGTTGGCGATCGAGCGCCTGCACGTAAGACAGCGCGCCTTCGCCGGTGACTGCCTCCACCCGTCGCACGCCGGCCGCCACGCCACCTTCGGCAACGATCTTGAAGAAGCCGATGTCGCCGGTGCGCCTCACGTGCGTGCCGCCGCACAGCTCGGTCGAGTGGTGGTCATCACCCTCGCCCATCGCGATGACGCGCACTTCGTCGCCGTACTTGTCACCGAAGAACGCCAGGGCGCCGGCGCGGATCGCATCGTCGTACTTCATCACGCTCGGCGTCACCGGGGCGTTGTTGCGGATCGCCTGGTTGACCATTGCCTCGACCTGACGGATCTCCCCCGCACTCATCGGCTTGTCGTGGGAGAAATCGAAGCGAGTGCGCTCCGCATCCACCAAAGAGCCCTTCTGCTGGACGTGCGCGCCGAGCACCTTGCGCAACGCGGCATGCATCAGGTGCGTGGCTGAATGGTTGTGCATCGAACGCATGCGCAGCGTCGTATCGACCTTGGCGGTGACCTTGTCGCCGATCGAGATTGCACCGGTGGCGAGCTTGCCGTGGTGACCCGTGACATCGGACTGGATCTTGAGCGTGTCGTCGACGGCAAACGTGCCACCGGCGGCAACGAGCTCGCCGCGATCGCCGATCTGGCCGCCGGACTCCGCATAGAACGGAGTCGCATCGAGCACCACGATGCCCGACTCACCGGCGCGAATCTCGTTGACCGGCGTGCCCTCCACATACAGCGCGACCACCTTGCCTTCACCGGCCAGGTAGTCGTAGCCGGTGAAGCGCGTCTTGGCGCCGGCATAGTCGACGCCGGCTGCCATCTTGAACTTGCCAGCCGCCCGCGCCTGCTCGCGCTGCCGAGCCATCGCCTGCTCGAAACCGGCGTGATCCATGCCAATGCTGCGCTCGCGGCAAATGTCGGCCGTCAGGTCCACCGGGAAGCCGTAGGTGTCGTACAGCAGGAACACGGTTTCGCCGTCGAGCATGCGCACGTCGCCGCTGCCGAGCCGACCCAGCGCGCCCTCGAGGATCTTCATGCCGTGCTCGAGCGTCTCGCCGAAGCGCTCTTCCTCCTGCTTGAGCACGGCGTCGATGCGCGCCTGCTGCTCGCGCAGTTCGGGATAGGCGGCGCCCATCTCGGCGGCCAAATCAGCCACCAGCTTGTGGAAGAACGGTTGCGTCTGACCCAACTTGTACCCATGGCGCAGCGCGCGTCGGATGATCCGCCGCAACACATAGCCGCGCCCTTCGTTGCCGGGGATCACGCCATCGGCGATCAGGAACGCGCAGGCGCGGATGTGATCGGCAATCACCTTCAGTGAGTTGTTGGCGAGGTCCTTTGCCCCGGTCTCGCGCGCCGCGGCGCGAATCAGGCTCTGGAACAGATCGATTTCGTAGTTGCTGTGGACGTGCTGCATCACCGCCGCCAGGCGCTCCAGGCCCATGCCGGTGTCGACGCACGGTTTCGGCAGCGGGGTCAGAACACCGTGCTCGTTGCGATCGAACTGCATGAAAACGAGGTTCCACACCTCGATATAGCGATCGCCGTCAGCGTCCGGCGACCCTGGCGGTCCGCCGGCAACCTCCGGACCATGATCAAAGAAGATCTCGCTGCACGGCCCGCAGGGGCCGGTGTCGGCCATCTGCCAGAAGTTGTCGGACACGTACTTGGGCTGGCCCGGCTTGTCGCCGATGCGCACGCAGCGCTCGGCCGGCACACCGATCTCCTTGGTCCAGATGTCGAACGCTTCGTCGTCGTCGATATAGACGGTGGTCCACAGCTTGTCCTTGGGCAGCTTGTAGACCTCGGTCAGCAGTTCCCAGGCGTACTTGATCGCGTCGCGCTTGAAGTAGTCGCCGAAGCTGAAGTTGCCGAGCATCTCGAAGAACGTGTGATGTCGGGCGGTGTAGCCAACGTTCTCCAGATCGTTGTGCTTGCCGCCCGCGCGCAGACTCTTCTGCGACGTTGTGGCGCGCGAGTAGGGGCGCTTCTCGCGTCCGGTGAAGGTGTCCTTGAACTGCACCATGCCGCTGTTGACGAACAGCAGGGTCGGATCATTGGCGGGTACCAGCGACGAGGCGCGCACGATCGTGTGGCCCTTGGACTCGAAGTACTTGAGGAACTTGTCGCGGATGTCTGCGCTTTTCATGGCTGCCGTGGGAGCAATTGCGTGAGCGCGCGCCGCCGCTAAAGTCGCGTCGCGCATGGGTTTTTCAGAGCGAAACATGATAGCAGCGGGGTCCATGCGCACTGCTGTGCGGCATGGCGGCGTCCCAGCGCAGGACGCAGCGCAGTCGAGCGCAGCAGAAGGTACGTTCTCAGCGCGGCGTATGGCAGATCGACGCCAGCGCCGCGATGCTCGGATGGTCCGCGCCCGCCACGCGCGCCGCATGCGCAAGCCCCGAAAGGGCGAACACGATCATCGTTGCGCCTGCCAGCGGCCGCAGCCACGTGCGCGCTTGCACCAATACACCCGCGCCAGTCGCACCGCCCTGCGCACCGACCAGTGCCGGCCGAGATGCCACGGCGTCGACCACCAGCAGGTTGGGGAGCGTGCCCACGCCGAACGCCAGCATTACCATCGCTCCCTGCAACGGGCCACCCGCGACCAGCGCCAGCGGCAAGGCGGCGTACACCATGCCGCAGGGAATCCATCCCCACGCCAGGCCCGCGACGAACGACTGCGATGCGGAACGAGGCGGATACACCTTGCGCGCCCAAGGGCCGACCACGCGCCAGATGCCGAGTCCGATCGGTTCGATGCGCTTGAGCCAGCGGTTCTGCCCAAACATCGTGGCGCCGATCGCGAGCAACATGACGCTGCCGACGACGAGCAGCACGACCTGGACCGGCAGCACATCGGCCGCGTACAGACCGCCACCGATCAGGCCGAGCAACGTGCCCGCCAGCGTATAGCTCGTGAGGCGTCCGGCGTGATAACCGACCGCCAAGCGCGCCGCCGAGACGTCGCGCGGGCGATTCATCTGCAGCGCGCCGATGAAGCCGCCGCACATGCCGGCGCAATGCAAGCCGCCGAAAAGCGACAGCAGCAAGGCAGCCAGCGCCTGTGAGGTCGGAAGATCGAACACTGCGGCGCCGACGTCAGGGCGTCAGGACAAAGAACAACGGCAGCAAGCGCCCGACACCGATGGCGCCAGGCAGCCTCTTAAACGATCTTGCTGTACTTGCGGATGCGTTCGTCACTGCGCAGGTAGCGGTCGAAGCTCATGGCGATCGCGCGGATCAGAAGCTTGCCGCGCGGCAGCACGTTGATCCACTCCTTGGTGTTCTCGAGCAATCCTTCGTCCTGGAACGGCTTGAGCGCAGCCACCTCCCGCTTGAAGTACTCATCAAACTTGATCAGATGCGACTGTTCGATCGCTTCCTTGCTGACCTCGAAGTGGCACATCAGCGCCATGATGACCGCACGCCGCACCAGATCGTCCATGTCGAGCAGCACGCCCCGCGCCGTGGGCAGGATGCCGTTCTTCAGACGGTCGTAGTACTCGTCGAGCTCACGCACGTTCTGCGAATAGGTCGGGCCGATCTTGCTGATGCTCGATACGCCCAAGCCGATCAGATCGCAATCGGGGCGCGTCGAATAGCCCTGGAAGTTGCGATGCAGGCGGCCCTGCTGCTGCGCGCGCGCGAGATCATCGTCGCCCTTGGCGAAGTGATCCATGCCGATGTACTGATAGCCTGCCTCGGTCAGCCGCTGGATCGCATCGAGCATGATGCTCATCTTTTCCTGCGGCGATGGCAGGTCGGCGGACTCGATTCGACGTTGCGGCTTGAAGCGCTCGGGCAGATGGGCGTAGTGATACAGCGCGATCCGCTCGGGACTCAGCTGCAGCACCTTGTCGAGCGTCTTCGCGAAGGTGACGCGGTTCTGCTTGGGCAGCCCGTAGATCAGGTCCAGGTTGACCGACTTGAAGTCGGCCCTGCGCGCGGCCTCGATCGTCGCCTGGGTCATCTCGAAGCTTTGCAGGCGGTTGACTGCCGCCTGCACCTCGGGATCGAAGTCCTGCACACCCACCGACATGCGGTTGAAACCCAGTTCGCCCAGCGCAGCCACCTTGTCCGGCGGCGTGGAACGCGGGTCCACCTCGATGCTGTACTCGCCCTTCGGGGCCAGAGGAAAGTGCGAAGTAAGCAGCGCCATCAGCTGGCGCAGTTCGTCATTGCTCAGGAACGTCGGCGTACCGCCGCCAAAATGAAGCTGCTCGATCTGCCGCGGTCCCGTGAGTCGGCTGTCGATCAGCTCGACTTCCCGCGCCAACGCTTTCAGATACTCCGCTGTACGCCCATGGTCCTTGGTGATGACCTTGTTGCAGGCGCAGTAGTAGCAGACCGTGTTGCAGAACGGCAAGTGCACGTAGAGCGACAGCGGAATCTGCCCGCCTGATTCGCCGCGCTTGGCCAGCCACCCGGCAAAAGCCTCAGCGTCGAACGCATCGACGAAACGGTCCGCCGTTGGATACGACGTGTAACGCGGCCCGGGGATATCGAAGCGCTGCAGGAGCGCTGGATCGGGGACCGCGACCTCATTGCGGGTGGACATCAACATCAGTACATTCCCTTCGCGTGTAACGCACACGGTGCCACGGATGGGCGATGGGTGCACGTCCTCGCGTGTATTATTTCGACGCTCGCGCGGGATAGGTTGATGAGAGTCAATTCGGCCGACGACCTCTCCCTAATTACAAGAAGCTGCGGCCAAGCAGCGCAGGGCCAGGGACAACGCGCGCAGTTGTGTTCTTAGTGTCTGGACGGGTCGAGAGGGCCAAGAAAATGAACGCGCCGAGTTTTTCCGTGTCGCATTTGAAGGTTGCATGTTCGAACTGCAACCTTCGCGAACTGTGCCTGCCGCTGGGCCTGTCCTTGACGGACATCGAAAAGCTCGAAGAGTTGGTGGCGACGCGCCGTCGCGTCAAGCGCGGCGAATCGTTGTTTCGCGCTGGTGATCGTTTCGAGTCGCTTTATGCGGTTCGCCTGGGGTTTCTCAAGAGCACGGTGATGTCGACCGATGGCCGCGAGCAGGTCACCGGTTTCCATATGGCCGGAGAATTGGTCGGCATGGACGGCATCAGCAACGAGCTGCACTCCTGCGACACCGTGGCGCTCGAGGACACCGAGGTCTGTGTTATTCCGTACGAGCGCCTGGAAGAGGTTGCCGGGTCGGTACCGGTCCTGCGCAATCACTTCCACAAGGTCATGAGTCGCGAAATCGTGCGCGAGCACGGCGTGATGTTGCTCCTGGGCAGCATGCACGCGGAAGAGCGCCTGGCCGCTTTCCTTCTCAACCTATCGCAGCGCTTCGAAGCGCGGGGTTATTCCCGCACGGAGTTCGTGTTGCGCATGACGCGGGCGGAGATCGGCAGTTTTCTGGGTCTCAAACTTGAGACCGTCAGCCGTGTGCTGTCGCGCTTCGCGCACGATGACCTGATCGAAGTCAACCAGAAGCACGTGCGCATCATCAGCACCGATGGCCTGCGCGCAATCGTCTCCGGCGCCCCGGCGGCGGCGGGCGAGGCGCAACCCGACTGAGTGTTCGTCAGATCGGGATGCGTCCGCCTGCGGCGCATTGCTCGCGCTTCAGCGTTCAGCCCTCGTCGACCGCCCTGCCGGCTGCTCCGCGGTCATGTGCAGCCTTCAGCCTCGCGCTTGGGACAGCCTTCCGGGCGATCGGTCGCTGGCAGCGGACATCGATTGACCTCGAACGGCGATCTCTGCAGAAAGACCGTCAGCGCGCCTGCCGCGGACGTCATCGCCCAGAAGAAGAAGAAACCAATGGCGTAGACCGACATGCGGCCAGCCTCGACGGGCACGCCAAACACGGCCAGGTCGTGCGGGTCGATGACGGCAAACACGATCAGTTCAGCCACGGCGGCTACCAGGAACGATGGCCAGAGCACCCACAAGATGCGCTGCGCGAGATTTGATGACATCGATGTCTCCTGGGCCATGTTCGGCACGGCCTCGTATTGCCGGCGGGCGGATGCGTCAGCTAACGGCGTCGATCCTGATCGGCTTGCCCTGACCGATCATCGAGCCGTCTCCGTCGAGGCGCCAGTCGCGCGCTTCCAGCACGAGCCGCCAGTTCACCACGCTGCCCAGCGGTTCGACCTCGCCCCACTGCCCGCTGAAGACGACAACGCGCCCATCGTCATGCACGGCAGTACGAGCCAGGATCACCTGTCGATCCGAACCATCTCGCCCAGGGTGAACCAGCCGCAACTTGAGGGTCGCCTCCGCCGGCAAGACCTGATCGGCGCGCAACTGCACCTTAACATCGTCACCGGTGGCAACACCGCGCACTGAGATTTCTGCCTGCAGGCCGACCTTGTGAGCGAACTGTGATCGCGCCAACTGTTCGTTGATCGCCAGACCGCGCTTGTAGTAGTCAGCGGTCACCATGCCGTCGGCACTGAGGATCGCCAGGGTGATCGTGATGGTGCAGCCGACGATCGCCGAGACCGGCGGCACCATGAGGAGCCAGGGCCACTTCTGCCGATACCAGGGCGTGGTGTCTTCGACGGTCACTGTGTTCATGCGTGCTCCAGTGGATAGGCTGCGGTCGTTCATCACGGACGCAGTCCCAGGAAGGTGGTGGCCTCATGGACCTTGATTGCCGGGTCGTCTTTCGCCTGGATATCGATGGCGATGCGATGTGACCCTGGCGGCACACCGTCGGCCGGTGCCTGCACCCGCAAGGGTATTGACTTGGTGCTGGCGGGCGGAACTTCGAAGGTCTGTTCGCTTGCCACAACCAGCCCGGCAACACCGCTGACCCGCACCGTATAGGTGCGACCCTGTTCGGTCGTGTTCATCACCTGCAGGCGGTAAACATTCTCGACCAATGCGGCACCGCGATCGTCGATCACCTCGCGCGCCAGCGTGGCGCGGTCGCGGATCACGTCGACCTTCAGCGGCACGCGCAGGTAAACGGCCGTTGCCAGCGCAGCAACGACCGACAGCAGGATCGTCGTGTACACGATCACCCGCGGCCGGAACACGCGCTTGATAAGGCCGTCGGTGCTGAAGTGCTGCGTGAGCGAGTTGGTCGTCGCATAGCGGACCAGGCCCTTCGGCAGTCCGGCCTTATCCATCACATGATCGCAGGCATCGATGCATGCGGCGCAGCCGATGCATTCGTACTGCAGTCCGTTGCGGATGTCGATGCCGGTGGGACACACCTGCACGCACAGGTTGCAGTCGACACAATCGCCCAGCCCCTGAGGGCGGTCCTTGCTCTTGCTGCCCTTGCCGCGCGGCTCACCGCGCTCGGTGTCGTAGGTGATGATCAGTGTGTCCTTGTCGAACATCGCGCTCTGAAAACGCGCGTACGGGCACATGTACTTGCACACCTGCTCGCGCATCCAGCCGGCATTGCCATAGGTGGCGAAGCCATAGAACAGCACCCAGAACAACGACCAGCCGCCGATCGCCAGCGCCAAGATCTCAGCGCCTAGTTCCCGAATCGGCGTGAAGAAGCCGACGAAGGTGAATCCGGTCCAAAGCGCCAGGGCAATCCACACCGCATGCTTGCCGAATTTTCTGGCCGCCTTGCTCAGCCCCCAGGGCGCCTTGTCCAGTGCCATGCGCTTGGCACGGTCACCCTCGATGCGCCGCTCGATCCACATGAACAGTTCCGTGTACACGGTCTGCGGACAGGCATAGCCACACCACAACCGCCCGCCGACCGCCGTGAACAGGAACAGCGAGAGCGCAGCGATGATCAGCAGCGCAGTAAGGTAGATGATGTCCTGCGGCCAGAGCACCAGGCTGAAGATGTAGAACTTGCGCGCCGCCAGGTCGAACAGCACCGCCTGCCTGTCGTTCCATACCAGCCACGGCAGGCCATAGAAGACGAGCTGAGTGATCCAGACCGTGGCCCAGCGCCAGCGTTGGAACAGCCCGAGCGTGTCGCCGATCTTGGCGCGGGGATAGATTTCCTTGCGCTTGGCGTACAAACTTTCGACCGCGTCTTCGGCCACTGGCTGGATCGGAATCACCGTCGCGCCCGCCGCGGGACGCGCAGCCTCGGTGACTTGCGGATCGACAACGGAGTTCATGAGCGCAATTGCCTTGATGGTGCCGCGCCAGGAGCAGCACAGCGAACGTGTAACGCAACCCGTATCACACGTGGACTCTCGCAGAGGCGGCCGAACGTTTGCTTGGCATGGATCAAACGGATACGAGTTGACGCGAGGCGGATGCGAGCACCGTCACATTGCCGCGCCCGAAGGAAGACGGGCCGCTCCTTGCTGGGAGCGACCCGTCGCCAGATGGTGCTCGCCGCAGCAGCGGCTGTTGCGTCGGACTACTTTTTCGCGGGTGGCGCCGCTGGCGCTTCAGCCGGAGCGGCCACAGGTACGGGCGCCGGGGCGGCAGCCGGGGCAGCGCCGGGCTGATTGGCAAGCGAATACACGTAGCCAGAGACCAGATGCACCTCGGCTTCGGAGAGGATGCCTTTCCATGCCGGCATCACGCCCTGGCGACCCTTGGTGATCGTCTCGCTGATGGCGGCGATGCTGCCGCCATACAGCCAGATGCGGTTGGTCAGGTCAGGCGCTCCCAAGGCCGGGTTGCCCTTCGCCTCCGGTCCATGACATGCCGCGCAGACCACGAACTTCGGCTGGGCGCGGGCCGCACGCACCGAGTCGTGCGCCGAACCCGACAGCGACAAGACGTAGTGCGCCATGTCGGTCACGTCGTCCGCTCCCCCCACTGCCGCCGACATCGGCGGCATGGCGCCCAGCCGGCCGCTGATGATCGAAGTCTTGACTGCTTCCGCGGATCCACCCCACGTCCACTCGTTATCCGCCAGATTCGGAAAACCACGCGCTCCGCGCGCATCGGAACCATGGCACTGCGAGCAGTTGTTGAGGAAGATCCGCTCGCCCATTTGCCGCGCACGCGGCTCGAACGCGATCTTCTCGACCGGTTGCTTCAGGTACGCAGCGAGCATCGGCCCGAACTTCGCCTCGGCAGCCTTGACTTCCGCAGCGTGCTGCCCGGTCGATGTCCACTTCAGCAGGCCCTTGAACTGCGTGCCGAGACCAGGGAACAGGATCAGGTAGACCACGGAGAAAGCGACCGTGAGGTAGAACAACCACATCCACCAGCGCGGCAGGGGATTGTGAAACTCCTGCAGATCGCCATCCCATACGTGGCCAGTCGTGTCGGGATCCGGGCCGCTACTGACCTTGGCGCGCCGTTCACTCTGCGACCAGAGGAACACTGCGCAGCCCAGCACCGACACCAGCGTGATGATGGCGACGTAGTAATCCCAGAAGATGCTCGTGAAATCAGTCATCGTTCGCTCCTGCCCCGAGTTATTTGCGCCGCGCCGGACTGCGCGGGTCGACCGGCTCCAGGTCATCGTCCGCGAACGGAATCTGCGCTGCCTCGTCGAAACCGCGCCTGCTCTTGCCGTGGTAGGCCCAGAGCACGATGCCAATGAACGCGATGAACGCCAGCAGCGTGATCACCGACCGCATGTCGTTGATTTCCATCGCGGCTCCCTAACGAACGTTGCGAAGTTGCACGCCTAGACCCTGCAGGTACGCGATCATCGCGTCCATCTCGGTCTTGCCCTTGAGCGCTTCGGGTGCGGCGGCGATCTCGGCATCCGTATAGGGCACGCCGACGGTGCGCAGCGCGCGCATCCGAGCTTGCACGTTCTCGCCCTCGACGCTGTTTTTCGCGAGCCACGGGTACGCCGGCATGTTGGACTCGGGCACGACGTCACGCGGGTTCATGAAATGAATGCGATGCCACTCGTCCGAGTAGCGACCGCCAACCCGCGCCAGATCCGGACCGGTGCGCTTGCTGCCCCACTGGAACGGGTGGTCGTACACCGACTCACCAGCCACCGAGTAATGACCGTAGCGCAGCGTTTCCGCACGGAAGGGACGGATCATCTGCGAATGACAGTTGTAGCAACCTTCGCGGATGTAGACATCGCGACCGACCAGGCGCAGCGGCTCATAGGGCTTGACGCCCGCCACCGGCTCCGTCGTCTGGCGCTGGAAGTACAGCGGCACGATCTCGACCAGGCCGCCGATCGCCACCACCAGCACGATCAGGATGATCATCAGCCAGGAGTTCTGCTCGATGAAGTCGTGATTCAGTTTCATGGATCGATCCTCAGTTCTTCATCAGCATCAGGCGTGGGCCAGGGCCGCTGGCACCGGGTCGGACACGGCCTTGCCGGCACCAATCGTCTTGAACACGTTCCACAGCATCAGGAACATGCCGGCCAGGTACAACGTGCCGCCGATCAATCGAATCACGTAGAACGGGAAAGTCGCCTTGATGCTGTCGATGAAGGCGTAGGTGAGCGTGCCGTCCTCGTTCACCGCGCGCCACATCAGGCCTTGCATCACGCCGGCGATCCACATCGCCGCGATGTACAGCACGATGCCGATGGTGGCGATCCAGAAGTGCAGCGTGACCGCGCGCATGTTGAACATCTCGGTGCGGCCATAAAGACGCGGGATCAGGTAGTACAGCGAGCCAATGGAGATCATGCCCACCCAGCCCAGCGCGCCGGAGTGCACATGGCCGATACCCCAGTCCGTGTACTTCGACAGCGCGTTCACGGTCTTGATGGACATCATCGGGCCCTCGAAGGTGCTCATGCCGTAGAAGGACAGCGACACGACGAGGAACTTCAGGATCGGGTCATCACGCAGCTTGTACCAGGCACCGCTCAACGTCATGATGCCGTTGATCATGCCGCCCCAGGAGGGAGCCAGCAGGATCAGCGAGAACAGCATGCCGAGCGTTTGCGTCCAGTCGGGCAGCGCGGTGTAGTGCAGGTGGTGCGGGCCGGCCCACATGTAGGTGAAGATCAGGGCCCAGAAGTGCACCACCGACAGACGGTACGAGTAGACCGGACGACCCGCCGCCTTCGGAATGAAGTAGTACATCATCCCGAGGAAGCCCGCGGTCAGGAAGAAGCCGACCGCGTTGTGGCCGTACCACCACTGAATCATTGCGTCCTGGGCGCCAGAGTAGGCCGAATACGATTTGGTGAGCGACCACGGAATCGCCATCGAGTTGACGATGTGCAGCAGCGCGACGGTGATGATGAAGGCGCCGAGGAACCAGTTGGCAACATAGATGTGCTTGACGTTGCGCTTGCCGATGGTGCCGAAGAACACGACCGCGTAGCTGACCCACACCACCGCGATCAGGATATCGATCGGCCACTCGAGCTCGGCGTACTCCTTGCCCTGGGTGAGCCCCAGCGGCAGCGTGATCGCCGCCAGCAGGATGACGACTTGCCAGCCCCAGAAGGTGAACCAGGCGAGCTTCGGCAGGAACAAACTTGTCTGGCACGTGCGCTGCACGATGTAATAGCTGGTGGCAAACAGCGCACAGCCGCCGAACGCGAAGATCACGGCGTTGGTGTGCAGCGGGCGCAACCGGCCAAAGCTCAGCCAAGCGATGTCGAAATTCAGTGCCGGCCACGCCATCTGGGCGGCGATCACCACCCCGACCAGCATGCCGACGATGCCCCAGATCACGGTCATCACCGAGAACGCGCGGATCACGCCGTAATCGTAGGTAAGCGATTTCGCTTGGCTCATGTTTTCCTCGTTCCGGCCCCGATGCGTGGCCACTGATGTCTGAGACAGCTTGATGACTGGCGAGGCCGCGGCGAACCGCAGTCTTGTTCTTTTAGTGATCCCGCCAGCGTCCGTGAATAGACGCATGGCGAGCGGATGCTAGGTGTCCGTACGTGACGCATGCTTGACACAGGTCAACCGCCTCCGGGTGGATCGTCACCGTGTGAATGGCGCACGGTCGCACCCCGCACAGATGGGTCCGCAGCGTCGGCTGCAAGGTTGGCGTCAGGATTCTGGTGTTGCTGATCTTCGGTCAGGATGCTTTGACCTTCGCGATCGAGTTCGTCGAACTGACCGCCGAGCACCGACCAGGCCAGCACGCCACCGATGCCCAGCACCAGCAGCAGCGACACGGGAATCAGCACATACATGGAGTCCATCGTCGGCAGTCAGTCGTGACATGGATTCATCGAAGTGCCCTCAGCTGCGCGCTGCGCGCAGTGCGTTGCCGACCACCAGCAGTGAACTGGCTGCCATGCCCACCGCGGCCAGCGCCGGCGTGATGTAGCCGAGTGCGGCGAGCGGAATCACGCCGACGTTGTAGGCGAACGCCCAGCCGAGGTTCTCGCGCACGATCGCCATGCCACGGCGGGCCGCCTTGAACGCATGCGACACGTCTGCCAGGCGCGACGACAGCACGATGAAGTCGGCGCGCGCCTGCGCCAGTGCATTGCCTTCGGCCATTGCAATCGAGACATCGGCCTGGGCGATCACCGGCGCGTCGTTCATGCCGTCGCCCAGCATGGCCACCCGGCGTCCACTGGCCTGCAGGCCGGCGACCAGTTCTCGCTTGGATGCCGGTGTCTGGTGCGCGTAGACGGTGTCGATGGCAAGCTCGCGTGCCACCCGCTCGACCGGCTGGCGCCGATCGCCCGACACCAGCAGTACATCGACGTTCTGATTTTTCAACTGGTCGATCAGCGCCGCCGCATCCGCGCGCAGTGCCTCGCCAAAGGAGAACAGTGCCACCGGCCCCTCGGCATCGGCGAGCAGGATCACGCTGTCGTGCGCCAGGTTGTCGCGCGCCATCCTGCGCAGAACCTGCGCCGCCACCGGCGCCACGTCGGTGGTGATCATGCCGAGCGCGTACTCCGGCTTGCCCAGACGCAAGCGTCTGCCCGCCACCACCGCCTCGACCCCGGCCGATGCCTGCGCCCTGCCCGCGCTGGCCGGCGGCAGCGCGACGCCCGCTTCCTGCGCGGCGCGCATCAGCGCACGCGCGAAGGGGTGGCTCGACAGTGACTCCAGGCTGGCCGCCGTTGCGATCAGGTCGAGGCTGTCGGCGGCGCGCAATGGCACCACGTGCGTCAAGCGCGGTTCCGCCGCGGTCAGTGTGCCGGTCTTGTCGCAGGCGAAGGTGTTCACGCGCGCAAGCTGTTCAAGCGCTGCCACGCGCGCGGTGAGCACCCCGCGTTTGGCGAGGGCCGACTGGGTCGCGGCCAGCGCTGCCGGTGCCGCCAGCGACAGCGCGCACGGACAAGTGGCCACCAGCACCGCGATGGTGTTGGGCAGCGCCTGCGATGCGTCGACCAGCCACCAGCCACCGAGCGTCATGCTGGCGATCACCAGCACCGCCCAGAGAAACACCACGGCAACCCGGTTGGCCAGTTCGACCACCCGCGGACGCTCGCGGCCGGCAGCGTCAATCAGCCGGCGCAGCGCTGCCAGCGAAGTCGCCTCGCCGGCGCGTGTCACGCGCATCACGAGCGGCTGCTCGAGGTTGAGGCTGCCAGCCAGCACCGGCATGCCCTCGCTCTTCTCAATCGGCGCCGACTCGCCCGTCAGCCAGGCTTGCGACACCGCCGATGCACCGCCGATGACCACGCCATCGGCCGGTACGGTCTCGCCAGGCGGCACCAGGACCGCATCGTCAACCACCAATGTTTGCGCCGGCACCGCGTCGGTGACTGGGGAACCCGGCCAGGCGCGCAGACGTTGCGCCGTCAGCTTGGTCTTGCGATGCGCCTCGTCGATGAACTCGTAGGCC
Organism: Burkholderiaceae bacterium; assembly: GCA_022843955.1. Lineage (GTDB taxonomy): Bacteria > Pseudomonadota > Gammaproteobacteria > Burkholderiales > Burkholderiaceae_F > JALHMQ01. The sequence continues at coordinate 135,694 of JALHMQ010000008.1, read as the reverse complement.
AATGCCAGCCCGCGGCCCTGCAGCCAGCGCGAGCCCAGCACCAGGGCGACGAACATCGTCACCGAATCGAAGTAGACGGGTCCCTCTGCCACCACCGTGGCCCAGGCACTGGCGCCAAAGGCTGCCGACAGTCCCAGCACGATCGGCAGGTCCATGCCGATCACGCTGCCGCTGCCGGCGCGCATCTGGCTCCAGGCGGCATGAAAGATGGGCGCGGCCGAAAAGATCAACACCGGCAGCGTGAGTACCAGCTGTGCCACGCGCAGCAACTGCTCGATGTCGGCGGAAATGTCGCCTGGTGCAGCCACATAGGCCGGCACCGCCAGCATCATCACCTGCATCATCATCAGCCAGGCGATCAGCACGCGCAGCAGGTCGATGCGGCGCTTGCGCACCGACGGCACCGCGTCGGCACCGGTGCGGTAGCCGGCCCTGCGGATCGCTTTGTCGATGCCCGCCTCGTTCACCAGCGCGGCATCGAACGATGCGTAGGCACGGCGCCCGGCGAAGTCGACATGCACGTCGGCCACGCCGGGCACGCGCTTGACACGATGCTCGATCAGCAGCGCGCAGGCGGCGCAGACCATGCCATGCACCTCGATCTGCATCCGCGTCAGCGGCGCATCTGCCGCCACGGGTGCCGGCGTCGCATCGGCGACCGCCTGGTCGAGCGCTGCCCGACCACGGCTGCCCGCCTGCGCCAGGAACAGCTGCTCGGCAATGAAAGCGCAGCCCAGGCAGCAGTAAGACTGCATTGCCGATCCCAGCGTGCGCCGCTCGACCTTCAGTCCGGCCAGCGAGTCGCCGCAGTGATCGCAGGCGAGCGCGACCGGCGACAGGTCGATGCCACCGGCCACTTTGGACTTGCGCAGCGCAGGAGAGGCAGACATCGGCGAGTTGGTAAGTCAGCGGACTGCAATCGGATGCGGGGCACGGGCCCCGGACGCAAAAGAGACGGGTGGCGACCGCCGAAACACAGCTCGCGCGGCAGCGGTGACGGCTGCGGACCCGCGCGGTACCCCTCCCCTGCGGCGCCGCCCGTAGCCTTCAGCGCGGGAGGTTACGGGTACCGTTACACGCCGGATTGACCGAAATCAACCGCCGACCGCTAGCGTGATGGACAACACACGCGGCCCCGCGATCGATTCACGTTCAGGCACGCGCCAGGAAGACGCCGAACCACGCTCGCCCATCGGCCCATTGGCGCACCTGGGCGAACCCAGCCTGCCGCAGCAAGCGGTCGAACGCCTCCGGCGTGTACTTCCACGAGTTTTCGGTATGGATCCGCGTGCCGGCCGCCCACCGCAGCGCAGCAGCGGCGCCGACGCGGACAACGACATCGCGCTGCGCCTCCAGATGCATTTCAATGCGCGACGCGGTGGCGTTGAAGAAGGCCACATGGCGCCAGTCGCGCACATCGAAGTCGGTGCCGGCGAGGCGATTGACGTTGTTGAGCAAGTTCAGATTGAAGGCGGCGGTCACGCCGAGCGAGTCGTCATAGGCGGCGTCGAGGATGTGCGCGGGCTTGACCAGATCGACGCCGATCAGCAACTGACCATCGTCGCCCGCCTGCGCACGCACCCGCCGCAGGAAGGCGACCGCCTCCGCCGGGCTGAAGTTGCCGATGGACGAGCCGGGATAAAAAAACAGGCGACGGCGAGGATCCACCTCGTCCGGCAGATGCAGGTCCTCGGCGAAGTCCTGTTCCACGCCCACCATGTCGAGCGCCGGAAACCGTTGCTGCAACCGCTCCAGCGTTGCGCGCAGGAACTCGCCGCCGATGTCCACTGCCACGTACTGCACCGGGCGCAGCGCACCGAACAGGCGCGCGGCCTTCTCGCAATTGCCCGCCCCCAGGTCGATCAACGTTGCACCCGTCCCCGCCACCGCGGCGATCTGCGCGCCGTGCTCGGCCAGGATTGCCGCCTCGGTGCGGGTCGGGTAGTACTCAGGCAGTTCGCAGATCGCTTCGAACAGCCGCGCGCCGAGCACGTCGTAGAAGTAGCGTGGGGCGATCGTCGGCATCGGCGCGCGCAGACCCGCGATGATGGCCGCGGCGGCGTCGGCGGCGGGCGACGGCATCGGCACGAAGCGAGGTCGCCGGCGCGTCGACTCCACCGCCACCGTCACGTCGCGCGCTCCGGCGCAATGAGGTCGATGCGGTCGGTGCACATCGCGTCCACGCCCCATGCGAACAATTCGGCGGCCCGTGCCGGTTCGTTGACCGTGTAGCAGAAGAGCCAATAGCCGGCGCCCTTGATCTGCTGGGCGACCGCACGCGTCAGGTGGCGATGATTGGTGTGCAGCGCCACGCAGCCCAGTTCAAGCAGCTGCGCCTGCCAGTCAGGTGGAACGCGATCGAGCAGGTAGCCGCGCGGAATGTCAGGCGCGGCCTGGCGCGCGGCCGCCAACGCCTCGCGCTCGAACGAAGAAAACAGCGGCACACGCGGCTCGATGTTCACCGCCGCGTCTGCGCCAGGGCGCACCAGGTCGGCGTACAAGCGGGCGGTCGCGCGAGCGACCGCGTCACCGGTGCGCGCAGCGGCTCCGGGAGCCGGCTTGATCTCGATGTTGATCCAGATGTCGTGCGCGCGGCAGTAGCGCACCGCCGCCTCGAACATCGGCACCGGTTCACCGCTGAACGCGGCGGAGTGCCAGCTGCCGGCGTCCAGCCGGCCAAGCTCGGTCGATGTGAGCGTTGCCACGTCGCCGTGGCCGCTGGTGGTGCGCTCCAGGGTGTCATCGTGGATCAGCACCGGCACGTCGTCGGCTGCAAGCATGGCGTCGAACTCGATGCCGCGATACCCATGCTCGCGTCCGACGCCGATGGCCGCCACCGTGTTCTCCGGCGCCAGCGTGCCGCCGCCGCGGTGGGCGAGCAGGCGGGGATAGGGCCAGGGCACGGCGTGATTCACGGGTGGTTTCCGTTGTCGGCGCGCTTGCGCCTCACATAGACGATTTTCTCGACGCGCGCGACCACCAGGCCTTCGCTGTCGGTGACGTCGGTGCGGAACAGGTGCAGATGCTTGTCGCCATCGGCGGTGCGGGCCCGGATCTGCTCGAGGTCGTGATCGGTCAGGCGAAACGCGGCACGCATCGTGCCGCGCCCCGGCGACAGGAAGTCGATCGAAGCGGCCTTGTCCCACACCAGGAAGCCGGGCTCCAGGTTTTTCACCAACATCAGCATGAAGAACGGGTCCGTCATCGCAAACAACGATCCGCCGAAGTGCGAGCCGGCATAGTTGCGGTTATAAAAGCGCAGCGGCATCTCCACCAGGACTTCGCGAAAGTCGGTGGCCAGGTAGCGGACCCGGATGCCGGCCCCCAGAAACGGCGGCCAGAGGTTCATGCCCCAGCGGAGCGTTCGCGCAGACAGCTTGCGTGCCATGCGGCGAGTCTATTGGATGCATGCACATCATTGCCGGGGGCAACTGGCGCTCCAGCGGGCCGGCGGCGCTTGCAGCCGCCGCGTACGGCACCTGCCGAACGGGCTGGCCGGGGTGGATCGGCTGCGTTGATATCCTGCGCTGCCATGAACCCGCCTGCCGCTCTCGACCACCTGCGCATCCTCGACCTCACCCGCGTGCTGGCCGGCCCCTGGTGCACCCAGCTGCTCGCGGACCTGGGCGCCGAGGTCATCAAGATCGAGCGCCCGGGCAGCGGCGACGACACGCGCGCCTGGGGCCCGCCGTATCTGACCGACGCCGCCGGCCACGACACCACCGAGGCCGCGTACTACCTCGCCGCCAACCGCGGCAAGCGTTCGGTGACGATCGACATCGCCACCGAGCGCGGACAGCAGCTGCTGCGCGCGCTGGCCGCCCAGTGCGACGTGGTGGTCGAGAACTACAAAGTCGGCCAGCTCGCCAAGTACGGGCTCGACTACGCCTCGCTCGCTGCCGACGACCCGCGACTCATCTATTGCTCGATCACCGGCTTCGGCCAGGACGGGCCGTACCGCGACCGCGCCGGCTACGACTTCATCATCCAGGGCATGGGCGGCTTCATGTCGATCACCGGCGAGCGCGATGACCTGCCCGGCGGCGGTCCGCAAAAGGCCGGCGTGGCGGTGAGCGACCTGATGACCGGCATGTACGCCAGCGTGGCGATCCTCGCGGCGGTGGCACAGCGCGACAAGACGGGCCGCGGCCAGCACATCGACATGGCGCTGTTCGACACGGTGCTGGCCATGCTCGCCAACATGAACATGAACTATCTCGTCACCGGCAAGGCGCCCGGCCGCGCCGGCAATGCGCACCAGAACATCGTGCCGTACCAGGTGTTTGCCGCCAGCGATGGGCATGTGATCGTGGCGGTCGGCAACGACAACCAGTACGCCAAGTTCTGCGCGGTGGCCAGCCGACCCGATCTGGCCAGCGACGCGCGCTTTGCCCGCAATGCCGATCGGGTGCGCAACCGCGCCATCCTGGTTCCGCTGCTCGAGGCGATCGTGCGCGAGCGTCCGATGGCGTTCTGGGCCACTGAGCTGGAAGCCGCCGGCGTACCCTGCGGCCCGATCAACTCGATCGCCCAAGCGATGGCCGATCCGCAGATGGTGGCGCGCGGCCTGCGCGTCGACCTGCCGCATCCGACCGCACAGCAGGTGCCCCTGGTGGCCAGCCCGATCGTGCTCGACGGCAAGCGTGCAGTCAGCGACCTGCCACCGCCGCTGCTGGGCCAGCACACGCGCAGCGTGCTCGGTGAGTTGCTGGCCCTCGACGACGCAGCGCTCGACACGTTGGCGCGCGACCGCATCGTCTGACGGACGACCACCCTTCGCCATGCCGATCCTCGACGTCACCCTGGTGCTGTCGCCAGGCGAGGTGGTGCCAGCCGATCTCGCCAAGCACCTGGCCGACGCCGCCGGCATCGTCCTGCAGACCGCCCCCGGGACACTGTGGCTGACGCTGTACCCGCTTCCCGCTGCGCAGTACGCCGAGAACCAGGTGCCGTCAGCCAATTGCCCGCATCCGGCCAGCGTGCGCCTGTGGCTGGCTCAGTGGCCCGACCTGCCGGCGCGTGCTGCGCTGGCGGCCGACCTTGCGCAGGCGCTGGCGCCGCTGCTGCAGCGGCCGTCCTCCCAGGTGCATCTGTTTTTCGAACCGCCCGCAGTGGGGCGCATCGCCTTCGGCGGACAGTTGCGATGACCCTAGGCCCGCTCCGACTGCGCATCACCGGCAGGGTGCAGGGCGTTGGCTATCGCGCCTCGCTGGCGCAGGTGGCACACGCGAGCCGCCTGCGCGGCTGGGTGCGCAATCGGCGCGACGGCAGCGTCGAGGCCGTTCTGTGCGGCCCGGCGGACGCCTGCGACGCCGTGATCCTCTGGGCCCGTCGCGGGCCGCCGCTGGCGCGCGTCGACGACGTGGTCGTCACGAGCGACGCCGATGACGAGGACGTCCCGCCGGGATTCGAGCTGCGGCCGACCGGCTAGGCGCCGCCGCACCCGCGGGCGCCCCACCACCGCCACCGCCACCGCCACCGCGCACCGCAAGCGCCCTCAGGCGATTCGCCGGCCACAGTTCGCGCCCCGATGGCCGCGGGGCACCGCAACACCGTGCCGGGCCATCTTCATCCTGCCATCACCTCTATTTGGGTAAATCTTCCCAATTTCTTGCCACAGCGTATTTTTTGGGCTAGATTTCCCACATGGATACCACCACTGCACAGCTTTCCCCGGCCTTGAGCCAGGCTGTCCTCCGAGTTCTGCGGGCGCTTGTCCGCGTGTTGGTTCGTCACGGCATGGCGCTACCGGCGTTCGTTGAACTGGCCAAGCGTGCTTATGTCGACGTCGCGCTGCATGACTTCACGATCCCCGGCCGCAAGCCGTCGGTATCGCGTGCCGCCCTGTTGACCGGCCTGACACGCAAGGAGGTGCAACGCCTGGTCGAGCGCGACGACGACCAGGCAGACGACGGCAGCGGCTTGCCCGAGAACCGTGCCGCCCGCGTGGTCGCGGGCTGGGTGCGCGACAGCGAGTTTCAGGATGCCCGCGGCGACGCGCGGCCACTCGTGTTCGACGGCAGCGAGCCGAGCTTCTCGACGCTCGTGCGTCGCTACAGCGGCGACATGCCGCCGCGCGCGGTGCTGGACGAACTGGTCCGCGTGGGCGCGGTCGAGCGCCACGCCGACGGCCTGCTCCACCTGCAGTCGCGCGTCTACATACCGCGCGCCAGTGACGACGCCAAGCTCGCCATCCTTGCCGCGGATGTGCCGTTCCTGATCGGCACCATCGACCACAACCTGCAGGGGCTGGAGCCGAGCCGGTTCCAGCGCAAGGTGATGTACGACAACCTGCCGGCGGAGGCGATGGACGAGTTCCGCTCGCTCGCTGCCAGCCACGCACAGCAACTGATCGAGTTGCTCGACGCCTGGCTGGCGCGGCACGACCGCGACGCCAATCCCGGCGTCACCGGTACGGGCCGCATGCGCGCCGGCTTGAGCGTATTCAGCTTCGAAGAAGAGATCCAACCGCCCGTCGAGCCAGCCCGCGCCGCGCGAGCGCCCCGCAGCAAGCGCACCTCATCCGACCAGGAGAACAAACAATGAACAAGATCACCCCGCTGCGCATCCGCGCCCTGCTGCTCGCGGCAGCGTCAACCCTCACTGCCGTGCTGGCCGCCTGCGGCGGCGGCACCGATGGCACCGGCGGCACGCCACCGCCTTCAAGTGGCACCGCCTACTCGAGCGGCGTCATGCGGCTGGGCAGCGTCATCGTCAACGGTGTCCGCTATGACGACAGCACCGCGACGGTCCTGATCGACGATCGGACCGTGGCTCGCACCGAACTGAAAGACGGCATGGTGATCAAGCTGCGCGGTCGCGTGAACGACGACGGCGAGAACGGCGTCGCCGAACGCGTCGAGATCGAGAACGAGCTGCGCGGCACCGTCACCGCGGTCGGCCTGACCAGCCCACCCACGCTGACCGTCAGCGGCGTGCTGGTACAGACCGATGAAGCCACGGTGTTCGCCAATGGCCTTGTCATAAGCGGCACCCTGGTCGGTCAGGTGGTCGAAGTGCACGGACTGCGCGATGCCAGCGGCGTGCTGCGTGCCTCCCGCGTCGAGGTGCAGAACGGCGCTGGTCTGGTCGACGAGTTCAAGGGTGCGATCAGCGCCAAGGCGGCGACCACCTTTACCGTCGCCGGCGTCGCGGTCACCCCGTCTGCCACCGCAACCTACTCGCCGGCGGGCTGCAGCTTTGCGGCACTGGCGGTCGGTCAGATCGTCGAGGTGCACGGTGGCTTCACCGGCACCAACGCCTTCAGTGCCACCCGCATCGAGTGCGAAGACCTGGAAGACAGCAGCAACGGCGTCAAGCCGCCGGCCGGCGCACGCAACGAGCGCGAAGGCTTCGTCAGCGGGCTCGTCTCTGCCAATGGCAATCAGTCCGGCAGCTTCACGCTCGGCGACATCACGGTCGTATTCAGCGCCACCACGCAGATCCGCAATGGCGCGCGCGCCGATCTGGCCAACGGCGTGCGGGTCGAGGTCGACGGTGCGATCAACGGCAGTACGCTCACTGCGCGGGAAATCTCGTTCAAGCAGGATCGCATCATCCTGCAGGGCACGATCGCCGCACCTGGTGCCAACCAGTTCAGCGTGCTGGGTCGCACGGTGACCTACAACAGTCTGACGCGCATCGACGGCGTGACGATTGCCGCCGGCAATCGCGCCGAAGTGCGGGCCCGACTGGTCAACGGCACCCTGATCGCCGACGAGGTACGCGACGCCGGCGGCGGCGGCGGCGGCACCCGCGAGATCGTGCAGGCACGCGTCACCGCGAAGACTGCTGACTCCATCACGCTGCTCGGTCAGACCTACACCCTGCCGGCCGGCGCGCAGTACCGCAACACCGCCGATGCCGCGATCAGCCGCGCCGACTTCCTCGCTGCGATCACCGCGGATCCCACCCGCGGCACGCTGGTGAAGGTGCGCGGTGAGCCGCTGTCTGCCGGCATCACGGAGGCGGAACTGGAGAACTGATCCACCACCGCCACGAGAAGACGGCCCGCCCAAAGCGGGCCGTTTCTCTTCCTGCGGCGCGCCGAGCAGACCGTGCTGTCAGCGGACCGGCGCCGGCGACTCAACAAGCAACCACGCCGGATCGAAATCGGGGTTCAGTCGCTGTGTCTGCACATGGTCGGCCCAGTCGCCGTCGATGAAGAGGTAGCGGTGCGCCAGGCCGATCCGCTCGAAGCCCAGGCGCGCCAGCAAGGCACTGCTGCGCTCGTTGTGCGGCCGGTAGTTGGCCTCGATACGGTGCAACCGCTTGCTGCTGAACATGTAGTCGATGGTTGCTGCAAGCGCCTCGCGCATCAGGCCTTGCCCTTCGTACTGCGCGTCGATCTGATAGCCGAGCAGGCAGGACTGGAACGGTCCGCGCTGGATGCCGGCGAAATTGATGCGGCCAATCAGGCAGCCGTCGGCCGGATCGAACATCGCCCAGCGCACCTCGCGATCGGTCTCGAAGGCATGCAGCGCGTTGACGAGCAGCGGGACCCACGCTTGCGCCGATTCCAGGTCGGCCGGGCGCGGCGGCTCCCAAGGTTTCAGATGCAGGCGGTTGCGCTGCATGAACTCGGCATGCGCCACCGCCATGGCGGGTTCGACGTGCCGCAGGTGAAGGCGCGGCGTGATCAGGTGCGGCAGGCTCACGGTGCGGCCTGCCTGGCGCGGTGGAACATTGGATCGATCAGGTGGAAAGCGGATGGATTGGCGCGGCGTGCAGTGCGATGCAGCGCTCGCCAGCCCGATTCTGCGCGAATCCGGGTCAGCCCGGCGTCGGGTCCTGCGCGTGCGTCCATTCCCACGCCTGGTCGGCGCAGCCGAGCACGCCACTCAGTCCGCCGAAGTCTCCCGCCAGGCGCTCGACCTGCGCGAGGTCGTGCCGTTCAAGCGCGCTGGCCAGTCGCAGGTAAACGTGCCACGGGCCGCTCGCCTCGAGCAGCGCGGCCTGCGCCATTGGCGCCAGGTGCAGCCGGCTCAGCACGCTTTGCGCCGGCGCATCGAGCAACAATGGCAGCATCGATGCGAGGCCGAGCGTGAAGAACCCTTCCGGCTGCGGTTCGCCGCGGGCGGCGGCAAGCAGTTCGATCAGGCGCGCCCGCGCCAGCGTGACTTCCTGCACGGCACGGCTGGTGGCGCGCGATCCGGCCGAGCGCACCAGCACCATCGACAGCCAGCGATACAGCTCGTCGCGACCCAGCAGCAGCACGGCCGCCTCCACCGAATCGACCGGCCGGCCGCGGCTGAAGTGAGCGCTGCCGGCATAGCGCAGCAGCTGAAGCGAGAGCCCGGGGTCGTGCTTGATCTCGAGCGCCAGCGCCGTGACCTCCTCGTCGCGCACCAGGCGGTTGAGCAGATCGCACACGCGCTGAACCGCGGCCGACATGGCGCCGCCCGCTGGCGGCTGGCTGGTGCTGGAGACGGTGCCGCAGGCGTACTGCACGCCCTGCGCCAGCGCCAGCTCGAGGTCATCGAGGTTCGGCAAGTCGGTGGCCACCATGCCGAGGCCTGCATGGCCGGCCACCACGTGTCTTGCGGATTGCAGCAGGGCGGCGACCTGCTGGTCCGGACCGGGCCGCAGCAGCACGAAGTCCGGCACGCCATGGGCGTCGGCATCCTGGACCAACCAGCCCACCCGCACGCCGCCGGCACGCAGCAGGCGCGCCGCCTGCACCCGCGCATCGGTCTCACCCGTGGCATCGCGACCGATGCACATCAGCATGCCGGGCGCCAGCAGTGCACCGACCTGCGGATGCATCAACCAGGACGCCGGCAGTTCGCCAAGGCTGACACGGCCGCCGCGCGCCGTCAGCTGCATCGCGGTCAGCAGCGAGATGGTATGAGCCGCGCGCGCCGCGGCGTCGGCGCGCTGCATCAGCGCGTCGGCGATGCGAAACTCGAAGCCAGCCACCTCGCCGCGCGGCGACAACAGCGGACGCCGCGCACCGATGCCGATCCAGCCGGCATCCGCAGACGCAGGTTGAGCGGCCCGGACGGGCTCCGCCGCCGATGGCTCGACCGGCATCGGCACGGCAGGGGCAGCGCCGCGGACAAGGCGGCTGAAGAGTTCGCGCAGCATGGCGTGTCGAATCTAGCCAGGGCGCGCGCGGCCGAACCGGGGAATAACCACGGTTCGACACGCCGATTCGGCTCCTGCAGCGCAAGCGGGCACCAACTTGCGGTCTAATCGCCGCGCGCTGGCTGCCGGCCTGCAGGGTTAGGCAAGGGTCCCGCGCTCATCCAAGACAAAACGAAGGGGGAACATCGTGGCAACGCGTCGTCACCTGTGCCAGAGCAGCCTGGCGCTCGCCGCCAGCATCCTGGCCCTGGGCAGTGCGCCTGTGCTGGCACAGTCGCCGCAGTACCCAAGCAAACCGATCCGGCTGGTGGTGCCCTACCCGCCCGGCGGCCCGCTCGACATTGCCGCACGCACGCTCGCCGAGCGCCTGAAGGACACGCTTGGCACCGTGGTGGTAGAAAACCGCGCCGGCGCCGGCGGCAACATTGGCGTCGACTACGTGGCCAAGCAGCCGGCCGACGGTTACACGCTCGTCATCGGTGCGGTGGCCACGCACGCGATCAACCCGTGGTTGTTCTCCAAGCTGCCGTACGACCCGATCAAGGACTTCGCGCCGATCACCCTGATCGCGCACGTGCCCAACGTACTTGTGATGGCGCCGGACACCGCCGCCCGGCTGGGCATCGACTCGGTCGCCGACCTGATCGCCTACGCGCGCAAGCACCCGGCCAAGCTCAACTACGCCTCCGGCGGCAACGGCAGCGGCGGCCACATGTCCGGCGAACTGCTCAAGTCGATGGCGAAGGTCTCGATCGTCCACATTCCCTATGCCGGCGCGGCACCGGCGCAAATGGGGCTGATCGCCGGGCAGACCGACCTGATGTTCGACAACCTGGCCTCCGCCGCGCCGCAGATCCGCGCCGGCAAGCTCAAGGCCTTTGCCGTCACCACCGCGCAGCGCGCGGCGAGCTTTGCCGACGTCCCCACGCTGGCGCAGGCGGGCGGCAAGGACCTCGCCGGTTTCGATGTCAGTACCTGGTTCGGCGTGTTCGCGCCCGCCGGCACGCCGCCGGCCGTGGTCAGCCAGCTCAATGCCGCGCTCGGCAGCGCGCTGGCCACGCCGCAGATGCGCGAACGCCTGTCGCGCATGGGGGCCGAGCCGGCTGCCACCACGCCCGAAGCCTTCGCGGCCTTCGTCCGGGCCGAACTTGCCAAGTACCAGCAAGTGGTCAAGTTCTCGGGCGCGCGGGTGGATTGAGCGCAGCGGCAGCGCTGGCCTGCGCGAGGCGGCGTCCTGCACCTTCGTAAGATCGGAACGACGCGCTCAAGCGGGTCGGGCCGTCGAGGCGATGAGCAGGGCGGGCTCTCGCCGTGCATGGCAGCTCGCGTGCTTCACCGGAACTGCGTCGGCGTAGGCGTTGAGGCGCTACGGCAGCCAATACCGCGGCTACCGCACGGGCGCAAGGTCCGGCTGCCGGTGGCAACCGCCAGCACAGCGCGGTGATCGCCGACCGACTGGGATCGATGCCGATGGTGCAAGTGCATTCCGCCACGGCATCAGACAAGCGGGGCGTGCGCACCGCAGCAAAGCGGGCCACGGCCGCAGGCGCCCCACGGGCCGAGTTCGATCTCCTAGCGCGACGTGCGGCGTGTTGCATGCTGTGGAAACCCTGAGGCCCACGCCGCCGTCAGGGCTTCTAACATGCAGCCCGTCCGGACAATGGCGCCAAGTTGCTCGCCCGGTTCCGGGAACATCAGCCGACAAGAGCGGTGCCCAGTCCGCCCCCATTTCTCATTCAGGAGACCTCATGAAGTCAATACTCAAACAGGCGGCCGTTGCCGTTGCAGCGCTGGGCTTCGCCGCCGGCGCGCTCGCCCAGGGCTTTCCCTCCAAGCCGGTCCAGATGGTGGTGCCGTTCACGGCTGGTGGCCCGACCGATACGGTGGCCCGTTCACTGGCCGTGGCGATGGGCAAGCACCTCGGCCAGTCGGTGGTGGTCGAGAACGTCGGCGGTGCCGGCGGCACGGTGGGCGCGGGGCGGGTCAAGAATGCCCAGCCCGACGGCTATTCGATACTCCTGCATCACATCGGCATGTCGACCGCGCCGACGCTGTATCGCAAGCTCGCCTACAACCCGCAGACCGATTTCGAAACGCTCGGCCTGGTGGTCGACGTGCCGATGACACTGATCGCCCGCTCCGACTTTCCGGCCGAGAATTTTGCCGACTTCCTGAAGTACGTGAAGGCAAACAACACGAAGCTCAATCTCGCCAACGCCGGCATCGGTGCCGCCTCGCACCTGTGCGGCCTGCTGTTCATGAGCGCGATCGAGACCGACATCACCACGGTGCCGTTCAAGGGCACCGCCGACGTGCTCAACGCGCTGCTGGCCAAGCAGGTCGACTTCACCTGCGACCAGACCACCAACACCACGAGCCAGATCCAGGCCCACGTCGCCGACAAGAGCAAGGGCGTAAAGGTGTATGGCGTCACCAGCGCCAAGCGGGTGGCCACGCTGCCCAGCGTGCCCACGCTGCAGGAACTCGGCATGAAGGGGTTCGAGGTGGGCGTCTGGCACGGCGCCTATGCGCCCAAGGGCACGCCGAAGGCAGCGATCGACAAGCTGGTGGCCGCGATGCAGGCCGCGGTCAAGGATCCGGAGTTCGTCAAGCGCATGACCGACCTGGGTGCCGCCATCTACACCGCCGACAAGATCACCCCGACCGCGCACGCCGCGCACCTGAAGTCGGAGATCGAGCGCTGGGCCCCGATCATCAAGAAGGCGGGCGCGTACGCCGACTGATCGTCACGTTGATCGACACACCCGTGTTGCAGACGCCGCCGCGTCTGAACCGCGAACGCCGCTGAGATGCCGGCGAAGTGACTGCCCCGGTCGCTTCGCCGGCTGATCAAACGGCACGCCGAGCCATGCCAATGGCGGCGCCCAGTTCGACCTTGCCGCCTGGCCACAAGCAAGTCAGTTCCGCCCCCATGCTGCGTCGCCACAAGCGTATCTATCGACGTGGCAGCACGTAGAATCCGCGACCCACTGACGCCCGTCGCACGTACGCCGGGCGCGCTCCTCGGAGGTCAGCCTTGCGCTTGAAGAACGAGAAAGACTTTTGGTCCGGCGTGATGTTCATTGCGTTCGGACTGGGCTTCGCCGGCATGGCCCAGCAGTACGACATGGGCACGCCGCAGCGCATGGGGCCGGCGTTCTTCCCGACGATCCTGGGCTCGCTGCTCGCGCTGATGGGCCTTTTCATCGCCGCGACCGGACTGCGCGGCAAATCAGGCGCGGCCGACCGGATCGACCGCTTTCACTGGCGACCGCTGCTCCTCGTGCTCGGCGCCGTGCTGGTCTTTGCGCTGCTGCTGCGTCCACTCGGCCTGGTGGTGGCGCTCATCATGCTGATCGGACTGGGCGCAGCGGGCGGGCCGGATTTCAAGCCCAAGGAGGTCGTGATCATGGCCACCGCGCTGATCCTGCTGGTGCTGGCGGTGTTCATCTGGGGCCTTGGTCTGACCATCCCGGTCTGGCCAGCCTTCCTCGGTCGCTGAGCGCGCGACGATGGAGTTCCTCGACAACCTGGCGCTGGGCTTCGCCACCGCGCTGACGCTGCAGAACCTCGCCTATGTCCTGTTCGGCGTGCTGATCGGCACCCTGATCGGTGTGCTGCCCGGTCTCGGGCCGATCGCCACCATCGCGATGCTGTTGCCGATGACCTATGCGCTGCCGCCCACGTCGGCGCTGATCATGCTGGCCGGCATCTACTACGGCGCGCAGTACGGTGGCTCCACCACCGCCATCTTGGTCAACCTGCCGGGCGAGTCATCCTCGGTAGTGACCTGCATCGACGGCTACCAGATGGCGCGCCGTGGCCGCGCCGGTGCCGCGCTGGCGGTGGCCGCGCTCGGCTCGTTCTTCGCCGGCACTGTGGCCACGCTGGTGGTGGCCGGACTGGCCGGGCCGATGGTCGAACTGGCCTTCAAGTTCGGCCCGGCCGAGTACTTTTCGCTGATGGTGCTTGGCCTGATCGGCGCGGTGGTGCTGGCCTCCGGCTCGCTGCCCAAGGCGATCGCGATGATCATCCTCGGCCTGCTGCTGGGCCTGATCGGCACCGATGTCAACTCGGGCGTGGCCCGCTACAGCTTCGACATCCCGCAGCTGACCGACGGCATCGGCTTCGTCGCGGTGGCGATGGGGCTGTTCGCCTTCTCCGAGATCATCGCCAATCTGGAGCAGAAGGAAGAAAAGCGCGAGGTGTTCACCAGCAAGGTCGGCAGCCTGATGCCCACGGCCAAGGAGTTACGGCAGGCGGCCCCTGCCTCAGTGCGCGGCACGCTGCTCGGCTCGGTGCTCGGGGTGCTGCCGGGCGGCGGTGCGCTGCTGTCGTCGTTTGCCTCCTACACGCTGGAGAAGAAGCTGGCGCGCAATCCGGACCCGCCCTTTGGCCAGGGCAATGTCGCCGGTGTGGCCGGTCCGGAGTCGGCCAACAACGCCGGCGCGCAGACGAGCTTCATCCCGATGCTGACACTGGGCATTCCGCCCAATCCGGTGATGGCGCTGATGATCGGCGCGATGACGATCCACAACATCCAGCCCGGCCCGCAGGTGATGTCGAGCAACCCGACCCTCTTCTGGGGCCTGATCGCCTCGATGTGGGTCGGCAACCTGGCCCTGGTGGTGCTGAACCTGCCGTTGATCGGCATCTGGGTGAAGCTGCTCACCGTGCCCTACCGCTGGCTGTTCCCGGCGATCATGGTGTTCTGCGTGATCGGCGCGTACTCGGTGAACAACGACACCTTCGAAGTGAAGATGGTCGTGGTGTTCGGCTTCCTCGGGTACCTGTTTTACAAGCTGCGCTGCGAACCAGCGCCGCTGATCCTGGGCTTCATCCTGGGGCCGATGATGGAAGAGAACCTGCGGCGCGCGATGCTGCTGTCGCGCGGCGACCCGACCGTGTTCTTCACCCGCCCGCTATCGCTTGCGCTGCTGGTGATGGCGGCTACCCTGATCATCATCGTGGCGCTGCCGGCGATCAAGAAGACGCGCGAGGTGGCGTTCCAGGAAGACGGCTGATCAACCGACACGCTCGACCAAAGCCCGGCTTGCCGGGCTTTTTTTCGTCCATGCAGCGGCGTCTCGACCCCGATCGTTCCTCCGGCTCGTTCAGGCCAAGCAGGCGGTGCCCGCACGAGGCCACCTCCACCGCATCGAACTCACCAGGCGTGCCAGACCACTACTTTCGTGGTCAATCTCGCCGATCAGTTCGCGCGCGAGGAAGTCGGCGCCGCCGCAAAGGCGCGCTCGCCCGCCGGCCGCGTGGCAGTCACCGTCACCCGCTCGAGCTCTACCACGGGCGCGCCCTGGCCAAAGCGTTCGACGTGCAGTTGTTCCGTGAGCACGGACACGACTGCCAGCGTCATGGTGGCGGCGAACAGCGCACCGGCCAGACGTGTGGTCGGGCGGGTGTTGGCGTAGTCGGTGCGTTTCATGTCTGCCTCTCTTTCCGCTCTGTTGCGTCGCTCAGCGCGCTGATGCGTTGCCGATGAACGAACTCTAGGCAGCACGGCGGCGCGGTTCGAGCGGTTTGCGATGAAGTGCGTTGGCGGCGTGCGCTGCGGATGCACCAGCGTCGCCGGCGCGGCCGACGGACGCCGTTGACGCCGCGATTTCGCCGATTGGTCGCGCCCAGTCGCCGTCGATCAGCGATGGGTCCGCCGCGGCACGCGCAGGCACGATCGCGTCATGTGCGACGAACGGCGTTCATGTGTCATCGGTTGCGAGGTCGTCGATCCCGCATCTCGCGCGTGGCGATGGTCACTTGACGCGACTGACCGAGTGACAAACCCATGTGCGCCAGGAGAAAGCCGCATGTCGTACGCATTCAAGCGGACCGACGCGCCTCGTCAAGTCACTGCCACAAAAGAAAACAGGCGCCCCGAAGGGCGCCTGTTCTGATCGAGCACTGAGGGGTCGATCAGTTCGCGCGGGTCTGGCTCGATGTGGCAGCGAAGGTCGCCGCGTCGATCGCCACCCGCTGCGCAGTCACCGTCACCGGCTCAAGTTGCACCAACGGCGCGCCATGGCCCATGCGCTCCATGTGCAGCGATTCGCTCACGACGGCAAAGATGCCCAGGCTCATCATCACGGCCAGGGCGCCGCTTGCCAGGCGGACGGTCAGCGGGCGGTGGGTGGTGATGGCGGTCATGTCGGTTCCTCTCGTTGCAGTGGGTGGCGAGGCGTGCTCGATGGGTGGAACTGTAGAAATCCACGCACCGCGCCGCGAGCGGATTGCGACGAAGTGCGCGCGGCGCGATGAGATTGCTGCCGCGGCAGACAGCGCCGGACTGGCACAATCGGCCGTTCACGCCTGCTTTAGGACAGTTCATCGTGCCCAACTGCAATTCACGCCGTGCCGTGCTGCTCGGTGCCCTGGCCGCGCCGTTTGCGATGAACGGCACGCCGGCGCGCGCGCAGACCGCCTATCCGACCCGCCAAGTGCGCCTGGTGGTGCCGTTTCCGCCGGCCGGTGCCACCGACATCCTGTCGCGTGAACTGGCCCGCCAGTTGAGCGAGCGGCTCAAGCAGCCGGTGGTGGTGGAGAACCGGCCGGGCGCCGGCGGTGCGCTCGGCAGCGATCTGGTCGCCAAGAGCGCGCCCGATGGCTACACGATCCAGATGGCCACCAGTTCCACCCACTCGATCGGACCGAGCCTCAATCCGAAGATCCCCTATGACGCCCGGTCGGACTTCACGCCGATCGCGCACGTTGCCAATTCGGCCAATGTGCTGCTGGTGGCGCCGAACGTGGCGGCGCGCAGCGTGGCCGACCTGATCACGCTGCTCAAGGCCAAGCCGGGCCAGTACAACTACGGTTCCAGCGGCAACGGCACCATCGTTCACCTGACCGGCGAGCTGTTCAAGTCCATGACCGGCACGTTCGTCGTCCACATCCCCTATCGCGGCACCGCGCTCGTGATCCCGGACATGGTCAGCGGCCAGATCCACCTGCTGTTCGACAACATCGCCTCGGCGCTGCCGCATCTGCGCGACGGCCGCGTCAAGGCGCTCGCGGTGACCTCGCTCACCCGCTCGACCCTGCTGCCCGACCTGCCCACGGTGGCCGACACGGTGCCGGGCTTCGACTCGACCACCTGGTTCGGCGTGTTCGGCCCCAAGGGCATGCCGGCCGAGGCGACCGCGCGCCTGAACACCGAGATCAACACCATCCTGCAGACGCCCGTCTTCATCGAGCGCCTGAAGACGCTCGGCTACGACGCCGCCGGCGGCACCCCCGCGCAGTTCGCGCAGGTGGTGGTCACCGACACGTTCAAATGGGCCAAGCTCATCAAGGAACGTCGCATCACATCGGAGTAACAACATGAACAACAACGCTCCGCAGCGCCTGGCGGTTCTGATCGATGCCGACAACGTCTCGGCCAGCGTGATCACGCCGCTGCTGGCAGAGATCGCCAACTACGGCGCGGCCACCGTGCGCCGCATCTATGGTGACTGGACGCTGCCCAACCTGGGTTCCTGGAAGGCGGTGCTGGCCGAGCATTCGATCGTGCCGATCCAGCAGTTCCGCAACACCACCGGCAAGAACGCCACCGACAGCGCGATGATCATCGACGCCATGGACCTCTTGCATGCGGGCCGGCTCGACGGCTTCTGCCTGGTATCGAGCGACAGCGACTTCACGCGCCTGGCCAGCCGCATCCGCGAGCAGGGCGTGCCGGTGTACGGCTTCGGCGAGAGCAAGACGCCGCGCCCGTTCATTGCCGCCTGCGACCGCTTTGTCTTCACCGACGTGCTGATGGGCCGCGGCGAAAGCGGCAGTGCCAAGGCGCCGCCGATGAAGACCCTCAAGAGCGATCCGCAACTGGCCACGCTGTTGCGGCGGGTGGTCGACGCCTCGGCCGACGAGACCGGCTGGGCGCAGCTGGGCGACGTCGGCTCGCGCATGGCGCAGCAGGAGTCCGACTTCGATCCGCGCGTCTATGGCTTCTCGCGGCTGCGCCCGCTGATCGAGGAGATCGGCATCTTCGAACTCGAGGAACGCCCCGGGCCGCAGGGTCACAAGCACCTGTGGCTGCGCAGCCGGCGCAAGCACGCCGAAGGCAAGGTCGCCGAGCACACCGGCACCGAGACCCGGGTCAGCGAGAGCAAGACCGAGCCCGCCAGCGCCAGCGCCGACGCACCCAAGAGCAGCAAGCGAGGCGGCCGCCGCGGGGGCGGACGCAAGAAAACCGACACCGACAAGGCAGCCAAGAAGTGAACTTCGACTGGACCAATCCCTATCCCAGCACGCGCACGCCGGTCTTTGCGCGCAACATCGTCGCCACCAGCCAGCCGCTGGCCGCGCAGGCGGGCCTGCGCATCCTCGCCAATGGCGGCAACGCGGTGGACGCCGCCATCGCCGCGGCGGCGGTCATCGCGCAGACCGAGCCGTGCTCCAACGGCTTGGGCTCCGACAACTTCGCGATCGTCTGGGACGGCACGCAGCTGCATGGCCTGAACGCCAGCGGCATTGCGCCGGCCGCCTGGTCGCTCGACTTCTTCCGCAACAAGTATGGCGATGACCTGGCCGCCACCCGCCCGCTGCGCGGCTGGGACACGGTGACCGTGCCCGGCGCGGTCGCCGGCTGGTCGCTGCTGCACAAGAAGCTCGGCCACCTGCCGTTTGCCGACGTGCTGGCGCCGGCGATCGATTACGCCGAGCGCGGCTTCGCCGTCAGTCCGATCACACAGGACAAATGGCGCATGGCCGAGCCGCTGCTGCGCGAGTACCCCGGCTTTGCCGAGCACTTCCTGCCGCGCGGGCGCGCACCGCACGTGGGCGAGCACTTCACGCTCGCCGGCGCCGCGCGCACGCTGCGCCTGCTCGCCGAGCAGGGCGGCGAAGCGTTCTATCGCGGCGAGATTGCCGCGGCTATCGCCAAGTACGCGCGCGAGACGGGCGGCGCAATCACCGAGAGCGACTTTGCCGCCTTCTGGGACTACGTGCAGACCGCCGGCTGGGTCGGCACGGTGAGCATGGATTTTCCAGCGCGCGACGGCCATCGCTACACGCTGCATGAGATCCCGCCCAACGGCCAGGGCATCGCCGCGCTGTCCTGCCTGGGCATCCTCAAGCACACGCAACTGGCCGAGTACGCGGTCGACTCAGCTGACTGGCAGCACGTGATGATCGAGGCGATGAAGCTCGGCTTTGCCGACACCTACGCCCACGTGGCCGACCCGCGCGGCATGCAGGTGCGGCCCGAGCAGATGCTCGATGACGCCTATCTTGCCGAGCGCGCCAAGCTGATCGACATGAAGCGCGCGCAGGCGTTTTCGGCCGGCACGCCGCCCAAGGGCGGGACCATCTACCTCACCACCGCCGATCGCAACGGCATGATGGTGTCGCTGATCCAGTCCAACTACATGGGTTTCGGCTCGGGCATCGTGGTGCCAGGCTACGGCGTGTCGCTGCAGAATCGCGGGCACGGCTTCAGCATGAATCCGGCCAGCCCCAACGTGGTGCGGCCGCTGCACCGGCCGTTCCACACCATCATCCCGGCGTTCCTGATGAAGGGCACCGGCAAGCAGCAGACACCACAGATGAGCTTCGGCGTGATGGGCGGCAACATGCAGCCGCAGGGTCACGTGCAGACCCTCACGCGCATGCTGGTCGCCGGCCAGCAGCCGCAGGCCGCGTGCGACGCACCGCGCTGGAAGTTCATGCAGGGCGTGGACATCGAGATCGAGAACGCGATGCCGGTCGGTGTGGCCAACGAACTCGCCGCCCGCGGCCACCAGATCACGCGGGCGTTCGACAGCTACATGGACTTCGGCGCCGGCCAGTTCATCTGGCGCCAGGGCGACCCGTCGGTGGAGGGCTACGTGGCGGCCAGCGATTCGCGGCGCGACGGCCTGGCTGCCGGGTTCTAGTCGGCACGAGGCGCTCCGACCACGCAGTTCTCCTGAGTGACGCCGGCATTCGCACGCGCCACCAGTGGCGTTCGGGCGCAGTCCCCGCGGCGCCGGTGAAGTGAGCCGGGCGGCGGCGCGCTGCACACCATGAGCACCGCGCTGCTGTGCCTGGTCGCCGGCACCCTGCAGGTGGCGCTGCCGACCGGCCACGTCACGTTGCGCTGGACCCACACGATCGAGAAGATCGTCTGGGAAGAGGACTACCAGGGGGTCGGTACCCGCCTGCGGCTGACCGAGTCACGCGTACAGGGCTCCGGCGCCGGCATGGAGCCGCCGCCCGGTGCCGTGTTGCGCAACGGCCGCTGGCACCACCGACCCGAGCCACTGCCTGAGCTGCCGCAACTCACGCTCGCCCGCAGCGAGCACGGCAGCGACTACACGCTGTGCATCGACCACCTGTGCGAGCCGCTGTCGCGCTGGATTGCGCTGAGCGCCGGCAGCACCACGCTCATTGCCTGCAGCGCGCTGCGCTGAGTTGCAGCAGCATCCAGCCGCTCGGCTGCCGATGATTCGCGTTGCAGGCGCCGCAGGCGCGAACTAGTGTGGCGGCTCCACTGCCGGGAGCCCGACCATGCCAACCAGAAAAGTCCGGATCGATGGACGCGCGCTGACGCTCGACGCCCGCCCCGACCGGCTCGACCTGCGCGACCGCCCCTACCTGCCGCTGCTCAAGTCACTGCCGAGCCGCTGGCCCAGCGATGCCGACGCCCACGAGTGGCTGCCCGCCTACATCGAATCGGGCCGCGTGCGTGACCAGGGTGCCGAGGGAGCGTGCACCGGCTTTGGTCTCGCCGCGGTGATCGACTACCTGCACGTAGTCAACGCACTGGTGGCCGGCCAGCCGATCAGCGCCGCCCGCCGCTCCAGCCCGGCCATGCTCTACCAGCTCGCCCGCATGTACGACGAGTGGCCCGGCGAGGACTACGAAGGCTCCAGCTGCCGCGGCGCGCTCAAGGGCTGGCACCGCCACGGCGTGTGCCGCGAAGACCTGTGGAAGACCATGCTCGACGCCGACGGCAACCGCCAGCCCGGCAAGCCCAGGGAAGACCTCGCGCACGCCGACGATCCGGACCGCAACTGGGACGTCGATGCGCTCGGCAGCGCTCTCGGCGTGTACTACCGCATCGACCCGCGCTCGGTGGTCGACATGCAGGCCGCCATCGTCGAGACCGGCGCCATCTACTGCTCCGGCGGCGCGCATGAGGGCTGGGCGGTCAAGTCGAGGAAGAAGCTGCAGGCGCACGACGATCTCGTGCGCATCAAGCACGTTTCCTCGCCCAAGGACATGGGCGGCCACGCGTTCGCGCTGGTGGGCTACAACGAACTGGGCTTCGTGCTGCAGAACTCCTGGGGCACCGACTGGGGCACCCAGGGCTTCGCGCTGCTGCCGTACGAAGACTGGGTTGCGCACGGCGAAGACGCCTGGGTGTTCACGCTGGGCGTGCCGCGCATGCAGGCGGCACTCGCGCAGCGCACGCCCGGCCAGCGCACGCTGCGCGCACCGCGCTTCCTGGTGCCGGCAGGCGGCGCCGGCGGCGTCGACCGCCCGGTCGGCCTGATCGGTGGCGCCGACTCGCTGGAGCGCCGCTTTCGCAACGTGCCGGCGCAGGTGCGCCCGCTCGACCCGGATGCCGCGTACCGCCACGCGATCGTGCTCGACCGCGGCTTTCCGGTGTGCAACGACATCACCGCCGCCAATGAACGCGAGGCACTCGAAGCCGCCGTGTTCGATCGCCCGCTCGAATGGATGAAGGCCAACGCCAGCGGCAAGCTGCTGATCTACGCGCACGGCGGCTTGAACAGCGAGGAAGCGTCGATCTCGCGCATCCGCGCCCTCGCCCCCTACGCGCTCGCCAACGGTATCTATCCGCTGTTCATCACCTGGCGCTCCGGCCCCCTGGAGACAGTGTCGGATCTCGCCGAAGAAACCTTCGCCAAGCTCGGCTTCGGTGCGCGCGCGCCGGCCCGCGGCTGGGCCGACAAGCTCACCGAGAAGACCGACCGCCTGCTCGAACCGCTGCTGCGCGCCCCCGGCGGCGCGATGTGGGAGCAGATGAAGCTCAACGCCACGCGCGCCAGCGGCGACGAGCGCGGCGGCTGCTTTCAAATCGTGCGGCAGGTGCAGCGACTGGCGGCGCACACGCCCAAGCTCGAGGTGCACCTGATCGGCCACTCGGCCGGCGCCATCGTGCTCGGCGCCATGATGCCGCTGCTCGCGCAGGCGGGCCTCAAGGCCGCGAGCCTGCGCCTGTTCGCGCCGGCCTGCAGCGCCGGCTTTGCACTCGAGCATTACGGCGATGCCGTGGCCAGCGGCACGCTCGATCCCAAGACCTGGCACCTGCACCTGCTGTCGGACGCCAACGAGCGCGACGATTCCGTGGGGCCCTATCGCAAGTCGCTGCTGTACCTCGTCAGCCGATCGTTCGAGGTGCACAAGACACCGATCCTCGGCCTGGAAAAGGTGTTCGACCGCGAGGCTGCACAGCCCGGCAAGGCCGACGACATGTGGTCTCCCGCCGTCCTCGATGAGCTGCGCGCATGGCAGGACTTCTGGGCCACGCTGGGCGACGATCTCGACCGCACCAACCGCATCGACCACACGCTGCGCACCGGGTCGGTCGCCACCGGCGGCGGCACCATCGCCGCCTCGCACGGCTGCTTCGACAACTCGGTGGCGATCATCGGCAAGGCGCTGAGCTACGTGGCCGGCAAGGAGGTCGAGGTGCATCGGCTCGACTACTGAGCGCAGCCTCGCCTGCCAACGCCGCGGGCCGAGGACGTGCGAAGCGTTTCTTGATGTTCGTGCGAGCCGTTGACCGGGCGCCCGCCGCCGTCGTCGGCAGCTGGGCACGGGACGTTGCATGACGCTGCTTTCAGCGTGTCACCGCACACCGCATTGATCGCGCTCGACACCACCCGAGTTGTCGACGCGTTGATCATCGTTCGTCACTGCATGCGCATCGGCAAGACCGCGCTGGGTCACTCCGGCCGTCCCGTACGTGTATGCCGGCGAATAGCGCACCGCTTGGCATTCACCCTGAGAACCTGCCGCAACGCAAATAGAATCCGCGCCGCCGGCGGCGGTTCTCTGCAAAGAGGAGGACACTCCCCATCCAGTTACTTTGAGGATCGAATTGACTCAGCTAGATACCCTCGCCGCGGACGACGTCTCGTCTACACGGCCGCTGACGATCGTCGCGATCGGTGCATCTGCAGGTGGCGTGGACGCCTTGCAGGCGTTCTTCGCCGCAATGCCCGCGGACGAGCGCTTTGCCTTCGTCGTCGTCACGCACCTGTCGCCCCAGCACGCCAGTCAGATGGCCGAGATCCTGGGCCGCTCCACGTCGATGCCGGTGAGCGAGACAGTCGATGGAGAAGTGGTCCAGCCGGGGCACGTGTATGTGATTCCGCCGGACCGCTACATGGGCATCAAGGGGCGCAAGCTGTCCCTGGAAAAAGTCGAGCCGCGGCCGGCGGTGCCCCACCCCATCGATCACTTCATGAGGGCGTTGGCCGATGACCAGCAGGAGCGCGCGGTGGGCATCGTGCTCAGCGGTGCCGACCATGACGGCTCCATCGGCCTGAAGGAGATCAAGGCCGCCGGCGGCCTGGTGCTGGCGCAGGAACCGACCGAAGCGCCCTTCCCAAGCATGCCTGCCAGTGCCATCAGGACGGCCGTGGTCGATGCCATCTTGCCGGTCGGAAAGATGGGGCAGATGCTGGTCGACTACCTGCGCTACGCGCCGGACCCCGACGTCAGTTCCCAGGAGCCGCCGACCGATTCCGCCGACGACGCCGATGACGTTGCATTGCGCTTGGGCGAGGTGCTGGCGCTCCTGCTGGAGCGCACCGGCCGCGACTTCAGCTGGTACCGGCGGCCGATGCTGCGGCGGCGGCTGCGGCGACGCATCGGCTTGCGCGGCCTGGCCAATGTGGGCGAGTACGTGGCCTTGCTGCGTTCGTCACCGGAAGAACTGCAGTGCCTGTTGAAGGACTTCCTCATCAGCGTCACGGAGTTCTTCCGCCAGCCCGACGCCTGGCAGGCGCTTGAAGAGCAGGTGCTGCCGCGCGTGATCGACGAGTGCATCGCAAGTGCCAGCCCGGTCAGGGTGTGGACGGCCGGCTGCGCCACCGGCGAGGAAAGCTACTCGATCGCGATGCTGCTGCAGGAACAGATCACCAGCCGCGGTGCGGACATCCCGATCCAGGTGTTCGGCAGCGACATCGATGTCGATGCGCTGGATGTGGCGCGTGCGGGCTCCTACCCGGAGTCGATTGCCGGCGCGATGCCGCTGCATCGGCTTGCCCGCTTCTTCGAGATGCATGGCGACCGCTACGTCGTGCGCAAGGCGCTGCGCGAGAACGTGCTGTTCGCGCCGCAGGACCTGGTGCGCGATCCGTCGTTCTCCAAGCTCGACCTCATCATCTGCCGCAACGTGCTGATCTACCTCGAGCCGGCCCAGCAGAGCCGCATCCTCGAGGTCTTTCACTTCGCATTGAAGCCGGGCGGCGTGCTGTTCCTGGGCAAGTCCGAAAGCCTCGGGCCGCAGGCCGACCTGTTCGAGGCGTTGTCGCGTCCGTATCGCATCTTTAGGCGCATCGGCATCGCGACACGGCCGCGCCTGTTCGAGGGCCACTGGAGCGGGCCGGGCGGGTTCCTGACGCCGCCAATGCGGTCGACGAAGGTGTCTGCCCTGTCGCCGGCAGACATCACGCACCTGCAATTGGCTGGCGCCAGCCCGGACGCCGCCGTCTTGGTCAACTCCGAATCCCGCGTGCTGTTCTTCCACGGCCGAACCACCCACTACCTGGAGCCACGCGGCGAGCCCACCACCAACGTGTCGCACCTGTTGCGCTACGGGCTGCGCCGCAGTGTTCGCACGCTGCTGCATGCGGCACGCAGCAGCGGGCAGGCGGCGCACGACACGGTGACCCTGCGCCGCGACGACAAGGTCGTGCGCGTGCGCATCCAGGTCGAGCCCGCCGGGGACTTCCCGCGCGACGGCTTGTTGCTGGTCTCCTTCGACCACGAGCGCGATGGCGTGCCGCCGGCGCCCAACGCGGGCGACGCCGTGCTGGAGGAGGAACTGCACCGCATGCGCGACGACCTCGCCGCCCTGGAAAGCGATGGCGAGACCGCTGCCGCCGAACTGCGGATCTCGAACGAAGAGGCCATGTCCTTGAACGAGGAACTGCAGTCCTCCAACGAGGAGCTGCAGACCTCCAAGGAAGAACTGCAGTCGATGAACGAGGAGCTGAGCAGCGTCAACGGCCAGCTCGAGGACAAGGTTGCCGAGCTGGAAGTGGTGCTCGGCGATCTGCGCAACCTGATGGACAGCACGCAGGTCGCCACGCTGCTGCTGGACCGCGAGATGCGCATCCGCCGCTTCACCGAACCGACCCGCCGCCTGCTCTACCTGATTGTCTCGGACGTGGGACGCCCGTTGCGCGACATTGCCGCCAGCGTGCAGGACCCCGCGCTGCTGAGCGACGCCGTCAACGTGCGTGACCGCCTCGTGCCGGTGGAGCGCGAGGTGGCCGCCGAGGACGGCGTGCATTACTTGCGGCGGATCCTGCCCTACCGCACGCGCGATGACCGCATCGACGGCGTCGTCATCACCTACACCGACATCTCGGCGCTGTTGAAGGCAGCCTCCGAGGCGCGCCGACTGGCGGCGGTGATGAACGATTCCAACGACGCCGTGATCGTCCACGACTTCGACGGCGCCATCCGTTCCTGGAACCGCGGCGCCAGCACGGCGTACGGCTATGACGCGCCGGCCGCGGTGCGGCTGAACATGTCGATGCTCGAACCCGCCACCGAGGCGGGCCGCGCGGTCGCCCTGGCGATGCAGGTGCGCCAGGCGTTGCCGGTTGGCCCCGTGGCTGCCCGGCGCATCACGCGCGACGGCCGCACGTTCGACGTGACCGTCACCGTCTCCGCCCTCAGGGACGAGGCAGGCACGGCGTACGCCGTGGTCTCCACCGAGCGCGACGTCAGCGAGAAGCTGCGGCTCGAAGCGGAAGTCCGCTTCCGCGCCATGACCGACCTGATTCCGATCCTGGTGAAGATCGAGGACGCCAGCGGCAATGCGGAGTTCCTGAACCGCGCCTGGCCCACCTTCGTCGGTCTGTCGTCGATTCAGCCGCTGCTGGGCGTGGGCTGGCAGAACCATGTGCATCCGGACGACCTCAAGCCGTTCCTGCACAGCCTGAACAAGGCGCGCCGCGAGCGCCGCCGGTTCGAAGGCGACGTGCGGCTGCGGGATGCCGACGGCGGCTATCGCTGGACGCGCACCAGCGAAGTGGCGCGCCGCGACGCCACCGGCGCTGCCACTGGCTACGTCTGCATCAGCGTGGACATCGATGAGCGCAAGGTCGCCGAGCAGGCCATCGCCCAGGAGGCACAACGCAAGGACGAGTTCCTTGCCATGCTGGCGCACGAGCTGCGCAATCCGCTGGCGGCCGTTGGCAACGCCATTGCGCTGATCGAGCACAACGGCGCGACCAACGAGAAGGACACGAAGGTGCGCTGGGCGACCGGCGTCATCTCGCGCCAGGTCCAGCAGCTGGCTCGCATGGTCGACGACCTGATGGACGTTGCGCGCGTGTCCAGCGGCAAGATCAGCCTCGAGCATGTGCCGGTGGAGATCCAGCTCGTGGTCGAGCGGGCGCGCGACCAGTGCGACGCCGCGATCTCGGCACGGTCACAGACGCTCGAGATCCGGACGCCGGAGAAACCGCTGTTCGTGGAGGGCGACCTGGTGCGGCTGACCCAGGTGCTGGCCAATCTGCTGAACAACGCCTCGAAGTACACGGAGCGCGACGGCCACCTCAGCGTCGAGGCGGTGGTCGAGGACAACGATGCCGTGCTGAAGGTCAAGGACGACGGCGTCGGCATTTCCACGGAGATGCTGCCGCGCGTGTTCGACCTGTTTGCGCAGGAGGACAAGACACTCGACCGCGCCCAGGGAGGACTCGGACTCGGCCTGACACTGGTCAAGCGCCTGGTCGCGGCCCACGGCGGGTCGGTCGCGGCGTACAGCAAGGGGCGCGGGCACGGCAGCGAGTTCGTGGTGCGGCTGCCGCTGATGACGCTGCCGCAAGTGTCCGCTCCCAGGTCGGTGAACCCCGCGGCGCAGGCGAACGGCGCGTGTCGCATCCTCATCGTGGACGACGACGTCGATGGCGCCGACACGCTGTCGATACTGCTCAGCCAGAAGGGTTACGCGGTCGACACGGCGAACGATGGCCCGAGCGCACTCGCCGCCGCCGTGCAGACGCAGCCGGACGTGATCGTGCTGGATATCGGTCTGCCGGGCATGACCGGGTTCGAGGTGGCGCAGCGGCTGCGTGGCAACCGTGAAACCGCCGACATCCTGTTGATCGCGCTCACCGGCTACGGCAGGTCGGAGGATGCTCAACTGAGCATGGCCTCAGGCTTCGACTTCCATCTGGTCAAGCCGGCCGCCGTGAACGAACTGGTCAAGCTGTTCGTGAAGCGGGCCGCTCGCCCGCGGCGCGGTTGAGATCGGGCCGTTGCCCGTCCAGTCGATTCAGGAGGACGCCATGCTGACGTACCAGGAAAACAAGATCATCGACGGCGTGCTCACGGTCACGCGCGATGGAATCTTCATCGGGCATACCGAAGACATCGGCAGCGCCTTCGGCTACTTCCCGAAGGGCTCGAACAAGCCCATCTTTCTGGCAGACACGCTCGACCGGCTCAAGCAGCAGATGGACACGGCCAACCCGCCGAAAAAGCGCAGGTGACGCCCGTCAGGGTGTGGGCGCCAGGGCGTTGCGGGTGAACAGGCTCGTCTGAGCAGTGCGTGGCGTGCGGGTGGTGGGCGCAAGTTGCGACACCACGCACGACGCCATGACAAATTTCACGGCGTGCGCACGTATCGGCGCCAGGGTCCGGGCGGCTGACCGAGCCGGTCGGAGACCGCCGCCAGCACATCTCGGTTCCAGCCCATGCCCATATGGCTGCCGTCGACTTCGATGTCATGCACGAGCCTCGACTGCTTGTCGTGGCGACAGGTCTGCCAGGCGACCACACCATCGGACCGGCTGTAGATCGACGTGGTGCGCAGCGGTGGCGGGGTGCGCAGGCGGCGGCTGAGCGCCGGGTCCAGCGCCGATGACGTGCCGCTGAGCAGGCGGAACAGCCAGCCCACGTTGGAGTGATCGGCCTCGGCGTTGAAAGGCGTACCGATCGTGATCACCTGGCGGATCTGCCGTGACATCAACTTGCCGATCTCGCGCGCGTAGAGCCCGCCCAGACTCCAGCCGATCAGCGTGGCCGGTCGGCTGTGGCCGCCCAGCCGATCGACGACCTGCGCCTTCAAGTCGTGCAACCAGGCATCCAGATCCCCTTGGGGACCCGTATTGAACCCCTGGCCCCAGTCGAACGCGTCGTAACCCAGCGCGCGGCAGTGTTCGCGCAATGGCGCCACGGATCCGCCGCTTGCGCCCAGGCCCGGAAAGATCACCACGGCATGCCCATCACCGGGCTTCGCGGTCGCGGACCTGGCGAACATGTGCGAGGTGAGTTCCATCGCGGCACGAAACGGCTCGGCGCCGAGCAAGGCCAAGGAGGGTCGTTGAGCGGCACTGACCGCAAGTGGTTTCATGCGCACAGCGATCTCGACGGGCTGATGTGGTCCCAGGCATCGCGCGCCGCATGCCTGGCCCATCTCCAACTCAGGATCGATGCACCGCGGCCGGCCCACTCGCTCGACAGTTGGGATTCGACATCGTCGAAGTCGCGTCCCGGATACCGGCCACGCGCACTCAGTCCGAAGCCATAGGCGGGGCCGTGGTCGTTGACGTTCGGGCGGTTGTCGGTCGGTTCTATCCCGCCGGACGCCGCGCTCCGGTCAGCGCGTGAACAGGTGCTGGCGATTGCCACGGCGCCGCCCTCCCCAGTTCGCCCGCCGACGACCGCGCCGATGCCGGCGCCCTGGGGTTGTGCGCAAGGTCGTGCGGTGAGCGAGCGGCGGCGCGGGTCACGGTTGTCGCGGTTGTCATTGACAGTTTCGATGATCATTCCTTGTGATGTGTAACTCCGGACGAGCCGCATAGGCATCAGCGCGTTTAGCTGCAGTCCGAAGTAACTTCATGATGGCGAGAGAAAGGACTCCAGAAACCAGTGTCGTGTGCGCACTCAGCCCAGTCTGTACGGCTTCGTACACACACCGGAGTCTTGGATCGGTTTACCTAGGCAAACCAAGTCTTGGATCGGTTTACCTAGGCAAACCACTGGCCGCGCCTCGCGCAAAGGACTGACACTGCGCCGCAGGTCGCACTACGGTGCGCCAAGACGGATTTCAAGCGGAGGTTCGGCTGGCGGTTGACACGACCGTGAGTCCGCGCGGCCCGGCGAGGCCGACGACATGTGCTCCCTCGCCGTTGATCAACGGCGCTCGTGGCAGGCCTTCCGGGCACGCTGGTCGACGACCTCGAACGGACCCACCGGATCGCCAACACGTTGGTCACCAGTAAACTGCACGCCATGCCGTACCTGACCTGTTAGCAGCAACTTCGATGGCCCGCGTGCATTCTTGTCGTCCGGACCGCATCGGATGATCGCGCAATGACAGGCGCCCAAGTCCGGCACAGCGACCCACCTCCCGGCCGGCGCGCCATCGCCCTCACGCTGATGCTGGTGTCGGTCCTGTCGGCCGGCGCCGGGCTGATGTGGTGGCAGGCCGAGCGGTCGCAGCAGGAACTGCAGCGCCAGACCGCGCTGCGCGCCGAGCAACGGGCGCAGCAGCTTGCCTCTGTGCTGGCGGCACAGGTGCAGGCATTGATGGGCAGCATCGACGTGGTCCTGCTGCAGTTGCGGCGAGAGTGGCGCGGCAACCCGGCGGCGTTCGACCCGGTGGCGCGCAGCCTGGTGTCGGCGCTGCCGGACGGTTCGGTCAGCCACGTGACGGTGGCCGACGTCGGCGGCAACACCGTCTACAACAGCATTGCACCGGCTGAGCGCGTCAACGTGTCCGATCGCGAGCACTTCCGCGTGCACCAGGTCAACAGCGGCGACCGGCTGCATGTCGGCCGGGCGGTGCGGTCGCGGCTGGCGCGCGACACCTGGACCGTGATCGTCAACCGGCCGCTGCTGAACGATGGGCGCTTTGCCGGCACCATGAACGTGTCGGTGCCGACCGATTACTTCGCACGGCAGCTGGGGGCGCTTTCGCTGGGAGACCAGTCGGTCGTTGCGGTGCTTCACGGCGACGGCTCGTTCATCACGCGCAGTCGCGACCACGACAAGGCCATGGGTCGCGAACTACCTGGCGACCGGCCCTTCCTGCGCGACCAGGCCGTGTCGCAGGGTCTGTTTCACGCGCTCAGCGAGGTCGACGGCGTGACGCGCCTGTACGCCTGGACGCGCCTGCCGGAGCTGGGGATTGTCGTCACCGTCGGTCTGGCCGAGGATGAAGCGCTGGCCCCGCTGGCGGCCGGCCAACAGCGCGAGCGCCTGGTCTTCAGCGTGCTCCTGGCGGTGGTGCTGGCAGCCGGCGCCGCGGTAGCGTGGCTGCTGTGGCAGGCGGCGCGGCGGCAGCGCGCACTGGAGCGCAGCGAGCGCCGCTACCGGGCCCTGATCGACACCTCCCCTGATGCCATCTTCCTGGCTCGCGGTGGCCGCTTCGTCTATGTCAACCCAGCCACGCTGCGCTTGTTCAGAGCCGCCGACGCCGCGGAACTGGTCGGAAAGCCGGTGTTCGACCGCATCCACCCCGAGTGTCACGACCAGGTGCGGGCGCGAAGCGAGGTGATGGATCGCGAGCAGCAGCCGGCGCCTCCATTGGAAGAGCGGTACCTGCGCCTGGACGGCAGCGAGATCGAGGTCGAGGTCAGTGCCGCGCCGTATGTCGACGACCAGGGGCCCGCCAACCAGGTGATCGTGCGCGACATTACCGAGCGCCGACGCGCCGCACGCGCGCTGCAGCAACTGGCAACCGACCTGGAGCGCCGCGTGCAGGAGCGCACCGGCGAACTGGTGCGCGCGCGCGACGAGGCCGAGCGCGCCAACCTGGCGAAGAGCGAGTTCCTGTCGCGCATGAGCCACGAGTTGCGCACGCCGCTCAACGCCATTCTCGGCTTCGGGCAGTTGCTCGAGCTGGAAGTGCAGCACCACGGCCAGCGGGCCAAGCTGCGGCAGATCCTCGACGCAGGCGAACTCCTGCTGGCGCTGATCAACGACGTGCTCGACCTGGCGCGGATCGAGGCCGGCCACCTGGCCGTCAGCACCGAGGGGGTGGCGCTGCAGCCGCTGGTCACTGACTGCCTGACGCTGCTGCGCCCGCAGGCGCAGGCGCGCCGCATCAGCCTGTCCGCCGTGGCCGCCGACAATCGTCGTCAGGTGCGCGCCGACCGCACGCGGCTCAAGCAGGTGCTGCTGAACCTGCTGTCCAACGCGGTCAAGTACAACCGCGTCGGTGGCAGCGTGTCGGTGCGCATCGAGGACCACGCCGAGTGCTGGCGGGTGTGCGTTGATGACACCGGTCCGGGGCTGGACGCGGACCAGCAAGCACGGCTGTTCGTGCCCTTCGAGCGCCTGGAGGCGGCTCGCACGGCCGTCGAGGGCACCGGTATCGGACTGGCGCTGTCGCGCCGGCTGATGGAGCTGATGCACGGCCGCATCGGCGTGAACAGCGAGCCGGGCCGCGGCAGCAGCTTCTGGGTCGAGCTGCCAAAGGGGCAAGAGGACACGCCCGCGCCCGCGCCGCCGGCACCAACGGCGGATGCCGAGCCGACCCCGGTTGCGGGCCCGCACTATGACGTGCTGTACATCGAGGACAACCCGATCAATCTGATGCTGGTGGAGCACATCGTGGCGCTGCGCCCCCAGTGGCGACTGCTCGGTGCGGCCTCGCCGACGCAGGGACTGATGCTGGCGCGCACCCGGCGGCCGCGGCTGATCCTGCTCGACATCCACCTGCCCGAGATGGACGGCTGGGCGGTCATGCACGTGCTGAGCGAGGATGCCGTCACGCGCGATATCCCGGTGGTGGCGGTGAGCGCCCAGGCGATGCCCGCGGATCTGGCGCGCGGTCGCGCGGCGGGCTTTGCCGACTACCTGACCAAGCCGCTGCATCTCGAACGCTTTCTCGCCGTGCTGGACAAGCACGCGGCCTGATCAGTCGCTTGGTGTCATGTCGGGCGCGCAGGGATCGCCTTCGTCGACTGGTCGCGCGCTTCATCGTCACGCCGCCAACGATCGCCGCAACAGCAGGCCGCGCAGCTGCTGCGGCAGCTTCGACCGCAGCCGTTCTGCCCAGTGCGCTTCATTGCGGTTCCACCAGATGCCGGCGTAGACGATCGCCAGACCGATCAGCGTCAGCGCGAGCGGGAACAGCCATGAGTCGCGGAACACCTGCCAGCTCAGGTTGCCCAGCCCCACCATCAGGCCCATCGCGCCGAACACGGTGAAGCTGCGGCGCATCAGCACCGCGCCAAGCAGCACCATCGCCAGGTTGATCGCCAGGTAGATGAGCTGTCCGCCCAGGCCGCTGGACCCCATGATGGTCAGGCCGCCCCAGAAGGTGATGAGGCCGAAGAGATACAGCCAGAACGGGTAGTCGAGATGCGAGCGGTTGCGCAGGTCCACCAGCAGCGCGAACAGGATCATCGCGGCGCCAAAGGCCACGCTGAACCACTTGCGGAAGATCCAGGCGTTGGCATCCCACGCGCGCGCGTCGGCGCCGAGGATGAACATGGCCAGATCCATGCTCATGTACCAGAGCGTCACCGCGATCGGCATCAGCATGAACGGCGCGCGCCAGCGGTACAGCAGCAGGCTGCCGGCGGCGAGCGTGGCCAGTTCGAGCGTGAGCCAGCGCCAGTCGATGATCGCGTGGTACGCGCGATAGTTTTGCGGCCCGCCGCTCGGCCAGAAGCCGAGCGCGTGCTGCACGGCCCAGGTCGCCAGCGGCACCAGCACGACGATCAGCGCGGCCATGATGCCCATCGGGATCGGCAGCCGCTGCGCCTCGAACCGCTGCGCCAGCTTCCACGCCGCGCCGGCATACAGCAGCGCGATGAAGAACACGCCCCAGCCGCCGAAGCTCGTCCACCCCAGCGTCATGAACACGCTCATCGCGCCGATGGCGAGCATGCCGCCCAGGTAGTACAGCACGTGGGTGAACGAAAAGCGCGGCCGGTCGTCGAGCGCGCCTGCCTGCGCATGGGCGCGCAGGAACTGCCACAGCGGCGCGGCCTGGTCCTGCGCCAGCAGGCCGGCGGCGGCGGCATCGTCGAGCTGGCTGCGGGCGAGTTGCACGCGTGTCTCGGAGATCATCTTGGGTCCCGGTGTGGATGACAGGCCGTACAGTGGCCGCCGGCACCGCCGGTGTCAGCCGCCGCTACCGCAGCAGCGCCGCTTGCCGCCAGTGGTTGCAGCCCGCAATACTGGCGCCCTCGCATACGACAACAAGAGGAACGAACGATGGCCCAGGCCAGCGCGGTGGTGGACGTATTGAAGCGGGAACTGAAGGGGCGCGGCGTGACCTATGCGGTGGTGGCGCAGCGCATCGGCATGAGCGAGGCGAGCGTGAAGCGCATGTTCTCGACCTGCAACTTCACGCTGGAACGCATCGATGCGATCTGCGCTGCGGCCGGCATCGAGTTCACCGAACTCACGCGCGACTTCAACCGCGAGCAGCACATGCTGACCAGCCTCACCGAGAAGCAGGAGCGCGAGATCGTCGATGATCCCAAACTGTTCCTCGTCGCGGTCAGCGTGCTGAACCTGATGAGCTTCGACGACATCGTCAGCGTCTACACGCTGGCGCCGGCCGAGGTGGTGGGGCTGCTCACGCGGCTCGACCGCATCGGCGTGATCGAGCTTTTGCCCAACAACCGCTTCAAGCTCAAGATCGCGCGCACCTTTGCGTGGATCCCCAACGGGCCGATCCAGACCGCGTTCAAGAACAACGCGCATGACTTCTTCGACTCCGACTTCGCCGGCAGCGCGGAGACCATGCTGCTGCTCAACGGCCGCCTGTCCAAGGCCAATGCGTTGGCGCTGGTGGACAAGCTCAAACGCGTGGCGCGCGAGTTCTCCGCCCAGCACATCGAGGACGCGCACCTGCCCCTGGCCGAGCGCCCGCCGATCTCGATCCTGCTGTCGTGCCGCCCGTGGCAGCCGGCCTTCATGCGGCCGTTCATCAAGGGCAAGCCGGCGATGGCGAGCCGCAAGATCAGTGCGGCGCGCTAGCCGCGGTTGAATGCGGGCCCCTACGCGCGTGGCGCGCCGCGAATGATGGTCGGCTCATTGAAGATCGACGCCACTTCCACGCGGCGGATGGTCGGGTCATCCGGCACCGCGTAGAGCACCGGCGTGATCAGTTCCTCGAACAGACCGCGCAGGCTGCGCGCGCCGGTCTGGTACTGGACCGCGAGATCGGCAATCTGCTCGAACGCCTCGGTCGCCACCTCGAGTTCCACGCCTTCGGCGGCGAGCATCTCGCGGAACTGGTTGTACAGGCAGTCCTGCGGCTCGGTCATGATCCGCACCAGCATCGCCTTGCTGAGCGGATCGAAGCGCACCGTGATCGGCAGGCGGCCGGTGAACTCGGGAATCAGGCCGAACTCGATGAGATCGGTCGGCTTCACGCGCGTGTTCAGGCGCGCCAGGATGCTCAGGTCCTCGCTGCCGGTGGTGGAGATGTAGCCGTACGGGTGGCCGCTGGCGGCAATGCGGTCCAGGCCCACGAAGGCGCCGCCGCAGATGAACAGCACGTTGCTGGTGTCGACGTAGCGGCCGTCGCCCAGGCGCACCATCGAGCCTTCCATGATCTTGAGCAGCGCATGCTGCACGCTCTCGCCCGAACGGCTACCGGTATCGGCGGCGCGCGCCTGCAGCTTGTCGATCTCGTCGATGAACACGATGCCGTGCTGCGCGCGCGGCAGGTCGCCGCCGGCGCCGTCGACGAGCCGGTGCATGATCGCCTCGATCTCGTCGACCACGTAGCGCGCCTGCGCCAGCGAGGTCGCCTCGGCGGTCACGAACGGCACGCGCAGCGCGCGCGACAGCGTCTCGCACAGGAACGTCTTGCCCGAGCCGGTCGGGCCGATGATCAGCACGTTGCTCTTGATGATGCGGCCGCCGTCGCGCCTCGCCCGCGCCACCTTGCGCAGGTGGGTATAGACCGCCACCGCCATGGTCCGCTTGGCTTCGTCATGGCCGATGACATAGCGGTCCAGGTAACGGACGATGGCACTCGGGGTGATCTTCTGCTCGGACACGGGGTGCCAATCACGTCAATAAGGCCAATGAGGCCGATGAGGCCAATGAGGCCAATGAGGCGGGGGTGGGGACGCAACTTACGGGCAGCATCGGCCGCGGGTCAAGCCGCCACGGGGGGGCGGGCGGGCCGTGAGGCAGAATCGGCCGACCGCAACCCTTTGCCTACCCCGCCACCATGAACCAGAAGACCTACGACCCCTGCCCCGCCCACCGCGTCGCCTTTCTCGGCCTGGGTGTGATGGGCTATCCGATGGCGGGCCACCTGGCGCGCGCCGGTCACCAGGTCACCGTGTTCAACCGCACCGCCAAGAAGGCCGAGCAGTGGGTGGAGGAGTACGGCGGCAAGCGCGCCGCCACGCCGCGCGAGGCGGCGGCGGGCGCGCAGGTCGTGTTCTCCTGCGTCGGCAACGACGATGACCTGCGCAGCGTGGTGCTGGGTGCCGACGGCGCGTTCGCCGGCATGGCAGCCGATGCGGTGCTGGTCGACAACACCACCGCGTCTGCGGCGGTGGCGCGCGAATTGCACGTGGCCGCACGCGCCAAGGGCCTGCACTTCGTCGACGCGCCGGTGTCGGGCGGCCAGGCCGGCGCCGTCAACGGCGCGCTGACCGTGATGTGCGGCGGCGACGCTGCCGCCTTCGAGCGCGCGCGGCCGGTGGCCATGGCGTTCGCCAAAGCGGTGACGCTGGTCGGCGCGTCGGGCGCCGGCCAGCTCGCCAAGATGGTCAACCAGTTGTGCATCGCCGGGCTGGCGCAGGGACTGGCCGAGGGCATCGCCTTCGGTCAGGCTGCCGGGCTGGACATGAAGCTCGTACTGCAGGTGATCGGCAAAGGCGCGGCGCAGAGCTGGCAGATGGACAACCGCGGCAGCACCATGGTCGATGACAAGTTTGACTTCGGCTTTGCGGTGGACTGGATGCGCAAGGACCTGGGCCTGTGCCTGGACGAGGCCCGGCGCAACGGCGCCGCCTTGCCGGTGGCGGCCCTGGTGGACCAGTTCTACGGCGACCTGCAGGCCCAGGGCGGCGGGCGCTGGGACACCTCGTCGCTGATCCGCCGCGTGCGGCGCCGCTAGGCTTGGACCACCCCCCCGCGCCGCGGGCGAAAGGGTCATATTCATGCGGGTGCCGGCGCCGGTGTAACTTTCGGCCCGCCCCCTGCGAATCAGCCTGGAGCGCCTGCCGCGCCCAGCGGCGCCGCGTCCCGGCGCCCTTCCCTTTCACCGCGGAGACTCCGTGCACGCCACCCTGCCCCTGCTGAAGATCACCGATTTCCCGACGCTGCGCCGGCAGCAGGTCGACACGCTGCAGATCAACCTCGGCTACACCTGCAACCAGACCTGCGTGCACTGCCACGTGAACGCCGGTCCCAACCGCACCGAGCAGATGAGCCGCGAGACGATCGACGACGTGCTCGACGTCATCACCGCCAAGGACATCCGCAAGCTCGATCTGACCGGTGGTGCGCCGGAGATGAACGTGCACTTCCGCGACCTGGTGCGCGAGGCGCGCGCGCGCGGCGTGCACGTAATCGACCGCTGCAACCTCACCATCCTGTTCGAGCCCGGCCATGAGGACCTGGCGCAGTTCCTCGCCGACCAGCAGGTCGAGATCGTCGCGTCGCTGCCCTGCTACCTCGAAGACAACGTAGACAAGCAGCGCGGCAACGGCGTGTTCGAGAAGAGCGTGCGCGCGCTGCAGTTGCTCAACTCGCTCGGCTACGGCCACAGCGATGCGCTGCCGCTGTCGCTCGTCTACAACCCGCAGGGGCCATCGCTGCCGCCGCCGCAGCAGGCGCTCGAAGCCGATTACCGCCGCCTGCTGGGCGAGCGCTTCGGCATCGTCTTCACGCGCCTGTATGCGCTCGCCAACATGCCGATCTCGCGCTTCGGCTCCACGCTGATCAGCAAGGGCCAGTTCCGCGACTACATGGGCACGCTGCGCGGTGCGCACCGGCCCGAAAACGTCGATTCGGTGATGTGCCGCAGCCTGGTCTCGGTCGACTGGCAGGGCTTCCTCTACGACTGCGACTTCAACCAGATGCTCGGCCTGCCGCTGCGCGAAGACGGCAAGGGCCATGGCCGGCTGCACCTGACCGACTGGCTCGAACTCGACCTCACCGACAACCCGATCCTGGTGGCCGACCACTGCTACGGCTGCACCGCGGGCCAGGGCTCGAGCTGCGGCGGCGCGCTCGTCTGAACCTGCCCTCTTTCAGCGT
Organism: Burkholderiaceae bacterium; assembly: GCA_022843955.1. Taxonomy (GTDB): domain Bacteria; phylum Pseudomonadota; class Gammaproteobacteria; order Burkholderiales; family Burkholderiaceae_F; genus JALHMQ01. The sequence continues at coordinate 98,206 of JALHMQ010000008.1, read as the reverse complement.
TCAAGCGATCTGATCGAGATGCAGACCGATCTCCTGTTCGGCGTGGCCTTCTGGGGCTTTCTCGTCGTCTACGGCCTGGGCATGTACGCAGTGTCGCCGCAGGCGCGCACCGTCAGTGCGTTCTTCGGCGGCACCGACAACCAGGGCCGCGCCGCCGGCGAATGGGCGCTGATGGTCAGCATCTTCGTCTCGTGGATCTTCGCCAAGTCGATCACCAATGCCGCCAACCTCGGCGCCTCGCAGGGCGTGGTGGGCGGTCTGGCCTACGCCACCTACTGGCTGTCGATCCCGCTGGCCGGCGTCGTGATCTACCGGTTGCGCACCCGCTACGCCGCCACCGGACTGGTGCAGTTCCTGACCTCGCGCTACGGCCGCCTGGCCGCGCTAGCCTTCAGCGCCGCGATCCTGATCCGCCTGTACAACGAGGTGTGGAGCAACACGGCGGTGGTCGGTGGCTACTACGGCACCTCCGGCTCGGGTGCCTTTATCGGCGCGGCGCTGCTGTTCACCGCGGCCACGCTGTTCTACAGCCTCAAAGGCGGGCTGCGCAGCTCGATCTTCACCGACGTGATCCAGGCCGGGCTGTTCGTGATCTTTGCCACCTTCGCGCTGTTGATCGTGCTGCCCAAGCATGGCGCCGGCACGCTGTTGGGCGTGGGTGAGTTCAGCCTGCGCGGTGGTGTCGACCTGATCCTGGTGGCGGCATTGCAGGCACTGTCCTATCCGTTCCACGACCCGGTGCTGACCGATCGCGCCTTCATCACGCGCGAGCGCGCCATGTTGCGCGCCTTCATCGTGGCGGGCGTGCTGGGATTCATCTGCATCTTCGGCTTCAGCCTGGTCGGTGTGCATGCGCGGCTCGAGGGCATCCCGCCCGGCGACAACGTGCCAGCCGCAGTCGCCGGCGCGCTCGGCATGGGCGCGCTGTTCGTGATGAGCGTGGTGATGATCTCGGCTGCCGGCTCCACGCTGGACTCGACTTTCTCGTCGGTGGCGAAGTCGGTGGGCCGCGAACTGCCGCTGCTGGCCGGACGCGAACTGGAGGCCGGGCGCGCGATCCGCATCGGCATGCTGGCGATGATCGTGATCGCGGTGCTCGGCAATGTGCCCATGATCGCCGGCACCGACATCCTGAAGGCGACCACGGTCAGCGGCACGATGGTGATCGGCCTGGCGCCGGTGTTCCTGCTGCAGCGATTCGCCGGCACGCAGCCCGCGTTCCGCGCGTGGAGCTTTCACTTGAGCTTCTGGACCGGCATCGCCATCGGTGCATTGCTGGCCGCCGGTGCGCTGCCCAAGAGCTGGGCGATCGGCGACGGCAAGTACGCGCTGCTGTTGGGCGCCAACCTGTACGGCCTCGCGCTGTGCACGGCAGGCTTCCTGCTGCCGGCGGCACTGGCCGCGCTGCGCGGCCGGCGCATGCAGGCGGCGTGACGATGGACATGCGCGCACGACCTCCCACCGCCCAGGCTGTCCGCACCGGCACGGTCGAGCCGGGTCCGGGCCGCAGTTGCCCGCCGCAGTACGGCTACTCGCCACGCGTGTTCGCGCGCACGCCGGACATCGCGAGCGACACGCTCTATGTGATCGGCGGGCTGTACGGCAACCTGCTCGCGCTCGATGCGATCGAGCAGATGGCAGCGCGCGAGCCCGCCGTGGCCACCCTCGCCTTCAACGGCGACTTCCACTGGTTCGACGCCGATGCCGCGCTGTTCGCCCAGGTGCAGCAGCGCGTGCTCGCGCATGTGGCGATGCGCGGCAACGTCGAGACCGAGATCGCCGGCGACGATGACACCGCCGGCTGCGGCTGCGCCTATCCGGAGTCGGTGCCCGATGACGACGTCGCGCGCAGCAATGCGATCCTGCAGCGGCTGCGTCAGGTGGCCGCGCAGATGCCCAACGATCCGCGTCCGCAGCTGGCCGCGCTGCCGATGCACCGCGTGGCGCAGGTCGGCGAGCTGCGCATCGGCATCGTGCACGGCGATGCGTGGTCGCTGGCGGGCTGGCGCTTCGCGCACGATGCGCTGCACGGCGTCGATGCCGTCGCGCAGGCGCGCCTGAACGCGGCCTTCGAGCAGGCGGCCGTGGACGGCTTTGCCTGCAGCCACACCTGCGCGCCGGCGCTGGCGGCCTTCACCACGCCTGCGGGCGACCGCTTCGTGGTCAACAACGGCGCCGCCGGCATGGCGAACTTTGCCGGTGCCGGGTTCGGCGTGATCACGCGCCTGTCCACCCGCGCGCTGCCCGCCGCGCTGCAGGCGCAGCGGCTGTACGGCCTGCATGAGCGCGGCGTGTGGGTCGACGCGCTCAAGGTCGAGTTCGACCTGGCGGCCTGGCTGCGCCGGTTCGATGCGATCTGGGCAGCGGATTCGCCCGCTGCGGTGTCGTACCGCGGCCGTCTGGCTCACGGGCCAGCGTTCACGCGCGACGCGGCACTAGGACGCGTCGTGGTCCACTGCGGCGGTTGATCGCCACGTCTTCAGCGCGCCATGATGGCGCGCGCACCGTCTCGAGGTCTCAATGAACCGCAACAAGCTGCTGCTGGTCGTCGCCGTGATAGCCGCCGTGGTGGCGTTCTTCGCGTTCGACCTCGATCGATTTCTCAGCCTGGACTACCTGAAGGGACAGCAGGCCGCGCTCGGTGCGTACTACGCCGCGAACCGCGTGCAGACGATCGCGCTGTACCTGCTCATCTACATCGTGGTGACCGCACTGTCGCTGCCGGGCGCGGTGATCCTCACGCTGGCGGGCGGCGCGCTGTTCGGCTTCTGGGTCGGCCTTGTGGTGGTGTCGTTCGCTTCCAGCCTGGGCGCACTGGCGGCGATGCTGGCCGCGCGCTTCGTGCTGCGCGACAGCGTGCAGGCCAAGTTCGGCGAGAAGCTCGCGGCGATCAACGCCGGCGTCGACAAGGAAGGCGCGTTTTATCTCTTCGCGTTGCGCCTGGTGCCGCTGTTTCCGTTCTTCATCATCAACCTGCTGATGGGGCTCACGCGCATCCGCGCCTGGACTTTCTACTGGGTGAGCCAGCTCGGCATGCTGGCCGGCACCGCGGTGTACGTGAACGTCGGCACCCAGCTGGCGCAGGTGGACTCGCTCGGCGGCGTGCTGTCGCCCACGCTGCTCGGGTCGTTCGTGCTGCTGGGCCTGTTTCCGCTGATCGCCAAGAAAATCGTCGACGCGATCAAGGCGCGCCAGGTGTATGCGCGCTGGGCCGATCGCAAGCCGAGCGCGTTCGACTACAACATGGTGGTGATCGGCGCCGGCAGTGCCGGGCTGGTCTCTGCCTACATCGCCGCCGCCACCAAAGCCAAGGTCGCGCTGGTGGAAAAGCACAGGATGGGCGGCGACTGCCTCAACACCGGCTGCGTGCCGAGCAAGGCGCTGATCCGCTCGGCCAAGATGCTGTCGCACATCGCGCGCAGCAAGGAGTTCGGCATCGCGCAGGCCAGCGCGCAGTTCAGCTTCGCCGAGGTGATGGAGCGCGTGCAGCGCGTGGTGCGGGCGATCGAGCCGCACGACTCGGTGGCGCGCTACACGGCGCTCGGCGTGGAGTGCGTGGAAGGCACGGCGAAGATCACCACGCCGTGGACGGTCGAGGTGCAGACCGCTGCCGGGCCGAAGACGCTGACGACGAAGAACATCGTGATTGCCGCAGGTGCGCGGCCCTTCGTGCCGCCGATCCCCGGTCTCGATGCGGTGAGCCCACTGACCAGCGACACCATCTGGAACCTGCGCGAGTTGCCGAAGCGGATGGTGGTGCTGGGCGGCGGGCCGATCGGCTCGGAGCTGACGCAGGCCTTTGCGCGCCTGGGCTCGCAGGTGACACAGGTGGAGATGCTGCCGCGGATCATGATCCGCGAGGATCCGGAAGTCTCCGCGCTGGTGACCGCGCAGTTTCGCAAGGAGGGGGTCCAGGTCCTCACCGAGCACAAGGCCAAGCAGTTCCTCATCGAGGGCGGCGAGAAGATCCTGGTGGCCGAGCATGCCGGCGCCGAGGTGCGCATCGCCTTCGACCAGGTGCTGGTGGCGGTGGGCCGGGTAGCCAACACCACGGGCTACGGACTGGAAGACCTGGGCATCGGCACCACCAAGCAGCGCACGGTGCAGACCGATGATTACCTGCAGACCATCTACCCCAACATCTTCGCCTGCGGCGACGTGGCCGGGCCGTTCCAGTTCACCCACACCGCCGCGCACCAGGCGTGGTACGCGGCGGTGAACGCGCTGTTCGGCAGCTTTCGCAAGTTCAAGACCGACTACCGCGTGATCCCCTGGGCCACCTTCACCGAGCCGGAGGTCGCGCGCGTCGGCCTCAATGAGCAGGAGGCGAAGGAGAAGAACATCGCCCATACGGTGACCACCTACGGCATCGATGACCTGGACCGTGCGATTGCCGACAGCGAGGCGCACGGCTTCGTCAAGGTGCTCACGCAACCGGGCAGCGATCGCATCCTCGGTGTGACCATCGCCGGCGAGCATGCCGGCGACCTGCTCGCCGAGTACGTGCTGGCGATGAAGCACGGCCTGGGGCTGAACAAGATCCTCGGCACCATCCACACCTATCCGACGCTGGCCGAAGCGAACAAGTACGTCGCCGGCAACTGGAAGCGCAGCACCGTGACGCAGGGCCAATGGGCATTCTTGAGCGCATTTCAGGCGTGGCGGCGGGGCGCCTTCGGGCTCGGCAGCGTGCTGGGGCAGGTGGGACCGCTTCTCAAGGACAAGCGGCCGGCGTACTCGCCTGAGGGTCACTAGCGCCGGTTGACCCAGGCCCCAGGTCACAGCTTTCCATCAGGCACCTGGACTACCCCGCCCGCCCGCCGCGCGCCGGCGCGGGCTGCTGCGTTTGCCCGGGATCAAGCCAATGGCAATTGACGCCGCCGATCGCCACGAATTACTCCATTGTGGACATTGGCATTGCCGCGCCGTGGGCGTTGACTGACGCGTCGGCTGAACCGTGCCGGACCGGGGACACAGATCAGGAGCATTGCGATGTACGACCAGCCTATTCGCCACGTGATGACCAAGACCCCGTTTCTCACCGCGCCGCCGACCACGACCGTGGCCGAGGCGGCGAGGCTGATGGCCGAGCGTCAGGTCGGCCATGTCCTAGTCGTCGAGGGTGATCACCTCATCGGCATCTTCACCGAGCGCGACGCCGTCTACCGTGTGATGGCGCGCGGCCTCGACCTCACGACCACCACGCTGGCCGGGGTCATGACGCCGTCGCCACGCACCGTCAGCCCGGAGCAGCCCTTCGGCGTCGCGATGGCAATGATGCACAAGTACGGCTTCCGCCGCGTTCCGGTGGTGGTCGACGGCCGCCCGGTCGGCCTGGTGGCGGCGCGCAATGCGCTCGACCCGGATCTAGAGGACTTCGTCCCCGAGGCCCGCCGCCGCGAGCGCTACGACGACGCGGTCTGACGTCGTCCTTGCACGGGTCGTCGCAATGCGAGCCGGGCGAGCAGGGCTACCCAGGGCACATCGAATTTCGCGTTGCATCGCTGGCATGCAGCGGGTCGTTCGCTGATGGTTGCTGGCTGAGTTGCTCGCAGCAGTCGACCGCGCACCCATGCAGACGGCCACCGCATGGGTGGCCGTCAACACTCGAACAACTTCCTGAGCCGCGTTTCAGCGCGGCATCTCGGCGGTCATCATCGCAGCGCGTTCGCCCGCACGATGGATCAACCGCAGCTGCTCGGCGGTGGCCACCGGTGCGCCCGCCTCCGTGACACGCGTCAGCCCCAGGCGCCGCGCCTCGACGAGTTCCGCCACCACCTCGGCTCGGCTACGCTCCGATACACGCGGCGCCCAGGCATGGCCCAGTTCACCTTGCGTTATGGCACCGGCCGCCAGGGCAGTTGCGAGGTCCGCGCGCACTTCGGCACGGCTCAGCGTCGACGGCCCCGACATGAACGGCTGGACATCGCCGCCATCGGCCTGGGCAGAAAATGAAAGCGCGGCAAGGCTGATGGCCACGAGGGATTTTGCATTGATCATGATGAACTCCTTGAAGTATCGGTTGAGGTCGGATTCGTTGGCACTGCGGCGATCGTCCGGTGGCCGGAAGCGAGCGCCGCGTGTACTGCAAAGTTCGTCGTGATCGAGCCAAGTCGTTACGCAGCGCGATGAAAGATTCGCGTGATGCGCGCGCTGTAACCATGGCCACATGCAAACGAACTCCTGCGCGCTCGCCCGCGTGCCGCTGGGTCGGCGGCTCGCCGAGAGCGCCGCGGGTATGCGGCGTAACCCGCGGCGTGACCCGCGGCGTAACCAGGACGCCGATCCAGCCGAATACCTCCATGCAAGCACCCCGTGAACTCCAAGCTCGCTGAACGCGAGGCGCACTTGCGCAGCCTGATGGTCGCCGGCCAGGCCGGCGACGGCGCGGCCTACACGGCGTTCCTGCAAGACCTGGCTGCGCTGCTGCGCGGCTTTTACCGGCGCCGGCTGTTCAACCTGCCGGATGACATCGAGGATCTGGTTCAGGAAACGCTGATCGCCGTGCACAACAAGCGCCACACCTACCTGCCCGACCAGCCGGTCACCGCCTGGCTGCACGCGATCGCCCGCTACAAGCTGGTGGACTTGCTGCGCGCACGGTCGGTGCGGGAAGCACTGCACGACCCGCTCGACGACACCGACGCCGACGAACTCGTTGCCGCCCCGGTCGAGCAGGCCGACGAAGCGCGGCGCGATCTGCTGGCGCTGCTTGCCGACCTGCCGGATAAGCAGCGCCTGCCGATCCAGTACATGAAGATCGAAGGCCTGTCGGTGCGTGAAGCGGCGGCGCGCACCGGCCTGTCGGAGTCGGCCGTCAAGGTCGGCGTGCATCGCGGTCTGAAGATCCTCGCCGCACGCATCAGGAGCACCCCATGAAGACCCAGGATTTGATCGCCGTGCTGGCCACCCAGCCGACCCCGGTGCAGCCGGCGCGGTCGCTGCGCGTGCTGTGGTGGGCCGCCGCGGGCGGCGCATTGCTGGCGCTGCTGCTCATGCTTGCCACCATCGGACTGAATCCGGCGCTCGGCGCAACCGCATCCAGCGAGTCGATGTTCTGGGTGAAGCTGGGGTTCGTCGGCTCGACCGCCCTGGCCGGCTTTGTGCTGATGCTGCGCCTGGCGCAACCGGGACGCGCGGTCGGCCGCGTCAGTTGGCTGCTCGGCGCCCCGGCCGCCGCCGTCTGGCTGGTTGCGTTGGCGGCGCTGCTGTCGGCGGCACCCGACGAGCGCAGCGCACTGATCTTCGGCCAGACCTCGCTGGTCTGCCCGTGGCTGATTGCCGGGCTGTCGCTGCCCTCGTTCTTCCTGCTGCTGCTGGCGCTGCGCTCGCTCGCACCGACCCGCCTGCATACCGCAGGCGCGGCGGCGGGCCTGCTGGCCGGTGCCCTCGGTGCCAGCGCCTATCAGTTCCACTGCTACGAGTTTGCCGCGCCGTTCCTGGGCATCTGGTACGTGCTCGGCATGCTGATCCCGGCCGCCATCGGCGCGCTGATCGGACCGCGCGTACTGCGCTGGTGATCGTTTCTCACGCCACTCATCACTGCAACCGGACCCCGCGCCATGCTCAAACCCCGCCAGACCGTCCCTGCCTTGTCGCTGACCACGGTGGGCGGCGGCCGCTGGACCCTCGCCGAACGACGGCCGCAGAACTTCACGCTGATCGTGTTCTATCGCGGGCTGCATTGCCCGGTGTGCCGCGCGTATCTATCGGAGCTGAACCGGTTGCATGGCGAGTTCACCGCGCGCGGCGTCGACGTGTTCGTCGCGTCGAGTGACGACGCCGATCGCGCGCAGAAGGCGATGACCGACTGGGGCTTGTCCAACCTCACGGCCGGCCACGGGTTGGAGATCGAGGAAGCGCGCCGCTGGGGGCTGTACGTGTCCGCCAGCCGCGGCAAGACCTCGATCGGGATCGACGAGCCCGCGCTTTTTTCCGAGCCCGGCGTGTTCCTGATCCGCCCCGACGGCACGCTGTACTTCGGCACGGTGCAGACGATGCCGTTCGCCCGCCCGCACTTCAACGAGATGCTGCAGGCGATCGACTTCGTGCTGAAGAACGACTACCCGGCACGCGGCGAGGCCTGACGATGCGACGTCGCCATCTTCTTGTCGCCGCCGGCGCATTGCTCGCCGCACCGGCCGCGCGCGCGCAGACCAGCCGGTTCGATCACGCGCATGGCGCCTGGGAAGTGCTGCTGGCGCGTCACGTGAAACTGGCCCCTGACCAGCGCAGTTCGCGGGTCGACTACGCGGGCCTTGCCGCCGATCGCGCGGCACTTGCCGCGTACCTGGCAGCGCTGTCGGCGGTGGGCGCGGCGCAGTACGCCGGCTGGGCGCCGCATGAGCAGTACGCCTTCCTTGCGAACGCCTACAACGCGTACACGGTGGAGAAGATCCTCACCCGCTGGCCGAAGCTCGGGTCGATCCGTGATTTCGGCAAGGTGATCGGCAACCCGTGGAAGGATCGTTTCTTCACGCTGCTGGGCAAGTCGCAGCACCTGGACGGCGTCGAGCACGAGACGATGCGCGCACCGGGTGTCTTCAACGATCCGCGCGTGCACGTGGCGGTCAACTGCGCGTCCGTCGGCTGCCCATTGCTGGACCGGCGCGCACTCGCCGGCACCTCGGCCGGCGCCCTCGACGCGCAACTGACCGACCTGATGCAGCGGTTCCTCGCCGACCGCACGCGCAACCGCTTCAACCCGCAGACCCGCACGCTGGAGCTGTCGCGCATCTTCGACTGGTACGCCGACGACTTTCGCCTCGGCGGCAAGAGCTTTCTCGGCCATGCCGGCTACGCCAGCGTGACCGAGGTCGGCCGCCGCCACGCCGACCTGCTGGCCGACGCCGAGGCCGATCGCGCCCTGCTGCGCGGCGGCGAGGTCAAGCTCGCGTTCCTCGAGTACGACTGGGCGCTGAACGACGCACGGCGTTGACCTGCGCTGCGTTCGCCGCGCACTCGGCTGGCTAGACTGTTCCCCGTCAAGTCAGCGGAGGGGCGGATGGATCGGGTCGAATGCGTGGTGGTCGGCGCCGGCGTGGTGGGCCTGGCGATCGCACGGGCGCTCGCGCTGTCAGCGCGAGACGTGCTCGTGCTCGAGGCCCAGCGCAGCATCGGCACCGGCACCTCGTCGCGCAACAGCGAGGTGGTGCACGCCGGCATCTACTACCCGGCTGGCTCGCTGAAGGCACGGCTGTGCGTCAGCGGCCGACGCCAGCTGTACGACTACTGCGTGGCGCGCGGCGTGGCGCATCGCAAGCTCGGCAAGTTCGTGGTCGGAACGCAGCCGGCGCACGAGGCGAAACTGGCCGGCATCCTTGCGCATGCGCGTGGCAATGGCGTCGAGAACATCGACTGGATCGACCCGCGCGCCGCGTGCGACGCGGAGCCCGCCTTGCACTGCTTCGCCGCGCTGCATTCGCAGGAGACCGGCATCGTCGACAGCCATGCGCTGATGCTGGCGCTGCAGGGTGATCTGGAGAACGCGGGTGGGATGGTGGCCTTCGATGCGCCCCTGGCGCGGGCGACGCGCGATGGCGGCGACGGGTTCGTCGTCACCACCGGCGGCGAGGCGCCTGTCACGCTCGGCTGTGACTGGATCGTCAATGCCGCCGGTTTGCAGGCGCAGCAGGTCGCTGCCGCGATCGAGCCGTTGCCGCCGCAACACGTTCCGCGCCGCGTCCTGGCACGCGGCTGCTATTTCGCGCTGCCGGGCCGCGCACCGTTCTCGCGCCTGATCTATCCGGTCCCGGTCGACGGCGGTCTGGGCGTGCATCTGACGCTCGATCTGGGCGGGCAGGCCAAGTTCGGTCCCGACGTCGAGTGGATCGACGCCATCGACTACACCGTCGATCCGCATCGGGCCGACTCGTTCTACGCGGAGATTCGCCAGTACTGGCCCGCCTGCCCCAACGGCGTGCTGCAGCCCGCCTACGCCGGCATCCGGCCCAAGCTGTCCGGTCCGGGCGAGGCGGCGCGCGACTTTGTCATCGACGGACCCGACGCCCATGGCGTGGCCGGGCTCGTCAACCTGTTCGGCATCGAATCGCCGGGCCTGACCGCCTGCCTGGCGATCGGCGACGAGGTTGCAGCGCAGATTGGCTGACCTTCACCAATTCGGAGGTTCGATAAGGAAGTCGCGTACACCTTGAGAGCCGGACTGCCTGATGCATCTGTGCGCATCAGCTTCTGTTTTTCACAACTCGTGATCAGCAAGATGGTTCAACCGTCCGCACCGCAAGAAGTGGCGCGGCGCGGCCGCTCCTGCGGCGAGGGTCAGCACTTGAACAGGTTGCGCAGGACGCACCGGCGGTTGAACAAGAACTGCAATCGACCGCGATCGTGCCTGCCATGTCGGCGTCGATCGACGCCGATGCTGTCAAGCAGTGCGATTTCTTCGTCGCTGGAACCCACCGCGTCATTCGGTTGCACTTCGCTCACGACGGTTCGCCTTGTCGGTAAGTTGAATGACCGGCCGCCGCCCCCGCGCGGCCGCGCTCGCGCAGCGCCTCGATCAAGCGCCAAAGGTTCATCGGCAGCAGCAGCGCGTGCAGCAGCAGCACCGGGTGGATGTGGGCCAGCGCTGCATAGCCGACGAACGCGACGTTGCTGGCAATCGCCAGCACGCGTAGCGTGACCATGTCGCGCATGCAGAAGGTGGCCAGCACCAACAGCGAAGCGACGTAGCCCAGGCTTTCGGTTTCGCTCATCGGCACCGCCGCACCGTCAGGGGTTGATGCGGGCCAGGCCGTAGCCGCCCCCGCTGATCAGCCGAGAGAACGCGCCGCTGACCACGATCTTGCCGTCGGGCTGCACCAGCACGTTCTCGCCGACGTCGGTGGACTGGAAGAAGTCGATCGACAGCGTGCCGCCGCTGCCAAAGCCCGTGTCCAACGCGCCATCGGTGGCATACCGCGCGACGATGAAGTTGCTGTTGGCCGAGAACGCCCGCGTGCCGACGACGACGATGCGGCCGTCGGCCTGCAGCGCCACACCGCCTGCGCTGGCGTTGTCCGACAACGCGGCGTCGACCACGCCGGCCGTGCCGAAGCCGGTGTCCGGCGTGCCGTCGGCGTTGAGCCGCCGCAGCAGAAAGCGCGAGGTCGCTGGCGCCATCGGGTTGACGACCGTGCCCACCAACACGAACTTGCCGTCGGGCTGCAGCGCCAGGCCCTGGCCGACGTCGCTGCCGAGGATCGTCAGCTTGCCGGCGCCGCCGAAGCTGAAGTCCGGCAGGCCAGCCGTAGTGAGGCGCATCATGTCGGTGTGCTGTGCAGCCACGGGGGTGCCGCTGACGACGATTCGGCCATCGGGCTGCAGCACGATCTGGCGCGCGGTGTTTTGCCTGCCGGCGATGTCGCTGGCCAGCTGCCCGGTGCCGCTGCCGCCGAAACCGAGATCCAGCGTGCCGTTGCTGTTGAAGCGGGCCACCGTGATGTCGCTGCCTTCGCCGGTGACGTCGGAATCGAAGCTGAATTCGCCTGCTACGACGATCTTGCCGTCGGACTGGATCGCCACCGCGTGCGCGCGGCCATTGACGTTGCCGCTGACGCGGCCGCCGGTGCCGAAACTCGCGTCCAGGTTGCCGCCGCTGTCGTACCGCGTCAGCGCAAAAGTCGGCGGCAGACGCGGCGCCGGTGGCTGCGTGGGGATGGTCGCGTGGCCGACGACGACGATCTTGCCGTCAGCCTGGATCGCCACGCCCAGCGCTTCTTCGGGGATGAAGTTGCCGCTGCCCATGTCGGTGACCACCTTGCCTTCGATGCCGAAGCTGCGGTCCAGGCTGCCATCGGCATTGAAGCGCGCCAGGATGAAGTCGCTGCTGCTGCCGCCGGCCATCACGATCTTGCCGTCGGCCTGAAGCGCCATGGCCGACCGGCTGCCACCGAAGCCGGCGGGTGGCGTGCCGCTCTCGGGCATGACGGCCTTGCCGGCGATGCCGAAGCTGAAATCCAGGCCCTGGCCGGCAGGAACGGGATCGTCGTCGACGATCGACACCACGGTGTTGCCAATGGGGCCGATGGCCACGCAATTGCCAGGCTCCGACAGCACCAGGTTCAGCGTGCGATTGAACTGGCCGCCCACCAGATTGGGCGTGATGGGCACCGTGACAACACGCGGTGAGGTGTCGCCATCCGCAAAAAAGACGCTGGCTCGCAAGGCCGAATAGTCGACGCCGGCGACCGCCGTGCCGTCGCTGCTGCTGATGGTGGCCGTCACGGCGCCGCTGCTGCCGCCGCTGCGAGTAACGGTGACGGTCTGCTCGGCACCGCTCTCTTCGCCAATCGCGTAAGCCGGGCCAGTGAACTGCAGCACGCCGGCCTGCTGGCTGGGGTTGGTGCACGCGGCGGGCACCACCAGTTGATCGTCAGGCGGCGGCGGCAGCACCGGTTGGTTGGTTGGCTCAAGGCCGACAAAGGCCAGCGCGGTGCCGCCGATCTGCTGCGGGTCACGCAGAAAAGCCCACGCGCTGGAGGCCTGGCAATCGCCCACCGCCTCACCGCCACGGCGGTTCAGCGCGTCGGCATAGGTGTCGATGCGCAAGGTGAAGGTCTCGCCCACTGCCACCGACGAAAGGTCCACCGTGTAGGTGCGTGCCGCCTTCAACTTCAGCCGGCCTTGTTTGCCCGGGCAGGAACCGTTGCCCAGCGGGTAGGACACATCGGTGATCGACATGTCGAAGTCGCTCACGTCCCACAGCGGTGCGAGCGAAAAACTCTCGTTGCGTGCATCGGGGACGTACAGCGCCCCCCGGCCGCGAACCGAGGCTTTGGCTGCGCGCAGGAAGAAGTAGCTGCCCGAAGTCCTGTAGGCGCCCACGGCCAGCTGCACCTCGGCGTAGATCAACTTGCTCAAGTCGGCGCGCGTGTTGAAGTCCTGCACGATCAAGTCGACGTTGGTCAGCGTAAAGCTCAAGCGTGCATCGCCAGCGCGCTTGACGAAGCTTTGGAATTGCTTGAGCTGCGTGCGGCTGCCGACGGGCCCGAGACCGCCCGTCGCAGCCACGCCATACGGCGCTTCGGCTGACACGAGATAGGTCACGCCGTTGGCCGACGAGAAGACGTAACCGTTGGCGATGCCGTCGGGCGGTAGCGTCTGGGTCGTGCCAACGACGGGCTGGTCGAACGGTGCGCTGCCGAACGCCGCGGTGACTTCCACGGCGCCACCGCTCTGCGAGCCGCTGCCGCCCGGCAAGGGTAGCGCTGCCAGGCCCAGGCCGTTGGGCGGGTAGTTCGAGAAGGTCCACAGCCGCAGCGGGTCGTTGCGCTGCAGCGGCGCAATCACCACCTGCACGAAAGAAAAGCCTGTGACGTCGGCCGTGACCGTGTTGCTGCCGAAGCTGGCGCTGGCCACCGGCTCCCACTGGTTTTGCGCGTTGGTCTTGTACAGCGCCGGCGGCGTGCCGGCCGGCACCAGCGCCGGATCGAACGGCACCGTGATCGTCACAGGCGCCGCAAATGACGTGCCGTGCGGCGTGAAAGCGAACATGGGCCCAAGCGCCGTCACGCTGGCGGGCAGCGCGGGCGCGCCGGTGCTGGATTGCGCCACCCCGATGACGGTGTTCTGTCCCAGCGCGCCGGCCGGCACCACCACCTGCGCTCCGGCAGGACCGGTGACGGTGCCACCGGCCGCACCGACACTGCCCGCCGGTGCGGGCGATGGCGACGGCGCCGGTGCGGAAGTCGCGTCGTCACCGCTCCCGCCACCGCAAGCAATGAAGGCCGAACAAAGGGAGGCGATGGCGACCCAGCGGATCACGGTTTTGCTTGTCATGACGGGCTTTCGCATACGGAGAAGGGTGGGGGACAGCGGCGCAGATTGACGGCCGAAAAGTTGTATTCGCCCGATTCACCGAAGGCCGAATTCGGCACCCTCATCGGCGTCCCGGCCATGTACAGCGACTGGCCGATCACGTCATCCGACACGTTGCCGGCGAACACGCGCACGGCGACCTTGGAATCGAGATTGCGGTGCACCAGGTGCATGCGGCCGGTGGAGCGTTGCGCCGCACCGGGCGCACGGGCGCCGCCTTGCGTGTCGATGACCAATTGCATCGTGCTGCGGTTGGCCGAGATCACGCCGCCGTTGAAGTCCATCACTAACGCTTGCCGCGCACGACTGAAGCGCACGCAAAAGAGTCCAGTGATGGTCGATGACAATCCTGTGAGTGGAGAGATCCGGGGTCTGGCGTGCCGGCAGCCAGGGAGCTGTGCGGACCATGCGTTTGCCGGCCAACCGCACCTTTGGACTGACCAGCGATCCGGTCGCAGCAGATGCACATGGCGCCGCAGGCGCAGCGCAGCCGCTCTGTGCAAGCGCCGAATGCTCGGGGGGTTGTATCCGTCCATACCCAGTCAAGACGCGCTGCGGCGTCAAGACCGGCCACGCCAGCGCGTGACCCCCTAATTCAGGGGGCGGGCGGGTATGCGGGACAGCACTGCAGTTGCAGCGCTGGGAGCGGTTGTAGTGGTTGTGTTGGTTGTGCTAACGCCGCTGGCGGCGCTTACAGCCCGCTGGGCGCGGGCCAGGCCGCGCTGCGCGTCGGCCTGCGCTGGCGTGGCACTCGTTTCCAGCCGTTCAAACTCCTTGAGAGCGCGCTCGAACGACGTCAACGCGTCGGCCGCTGCGCCTTGGTCAAGTTGCGCCCAGCCGATCTGCACCCAGGCGCGCATGCGTTCGCGTTGCCACTTGGGTGACGGCTCGGTCGACGCCACCAGCGTTTGCAGGTGCTGCAGCGCCGCCGCGTGCGCCCCTTGCAGGCGGGCGAGCGTGCCGCGCGCCAACAACACGCGTGCCACCTGCAGGCTGCTCTGCGGCAGCGCGGCAGCGCGCGTCTGCACGGTGTCGATTTCGCGCTGTGCTGCATCGAGCTGGCCGGCTTGCGCCAAAGCCAGCGCCATCGTCGTGCGCGCCGCAATGGCGGTCTCGAGACTTGCGCCTTGGCGCTGGTCCAGCACCGCGGCGGCTCGCGTGGCACCCGCCAGCGCGGCCAGCGACTTGTGCTGCGCCAAGTGCACAGCCGCGCGCGAGTGTTCGGCGATGGCGTAGGAGGGTGTGTCCGGCGCCAGGGTCTGGGCCAGGATCGACAGCGACTCGTCAGCCGCAGTCTCGGCGGCGGCCAGCTCACCTAGGTCCATTCGGTACGCGACCGTGTTCTGTAACGAGACGCCCACGCTGGCACTGCGGGGGCCTAGCAGCGCGCGCAAGTCGGCCACCGTCGCGTCCAGCAGCGCAATGCCCTTCGCCAAATCCCCCGTGTCGGCCAGTGCGCGCGCATAGACGCCACGAGCTTCGATGAAGCGCCGGTTCGGCGGCGTCTGGCCGAACACCGCAGCCGCTTGTTGGTACACCCGCTCGGCCATGACCAGCGCTTGATCGTATTTGTGCGTTAGTCGAAGGGTCTGCGCCAGCACCATCTCACAGGACATGCGCTCCCGGTTGCTTGGTGCGAGGTGCGTCTGCGCCATCGCAACACACTCTCGCGCAAACGCTTCGGCCTCGGCGTGTGCACCTAGGTCGGTCGCGGCGACAGCGCGGTGCAACAGCGCGTCGGCCAAGTTCAGGCTGCCGGTACTAGGTTCAGCCTGCGTACCTGCGCCGGCCCGCAGGCGCAGCGTCGGCAGCACACGATCGACGTCGTCCCTGGCTTGCTGCGGCCGACCGCGCGCGCGGTGCACCTGCGATCGCAGGTAAATGGCGCGGACGGCTTGATGGTGCAGAGGCGGCAAGAACTGCTCGGCCTCAGCCACCGCGCGCTCGACGATCGGTTCCGCGGCCTCGATGTCGCCCAGCTGAAACAAGCTGGCACCCAGGGTCGTGCTCAGTTCGACGCGCACCTCGCCGTGGCCCACGAACGCGGCGGCCAGGCGCTTGTCTGCCTGTTTCAGCAGCGCCACTGCCGTCAGATCCTTGCTGCCGCTTCCCACATACGGACTTGCCTCCCTGAAGATGCCGGCGATGAAGTCTTTCACCGCTTCTGCGCGCTGGCGTTCGTCGATCGCGATGCGGGCCTGCCACAGCGCAGCCCCCGCGCCGATGCACACCGTCAGCATCAGCACCGCGGCCACACCCACGCCCACGCGGTAGCGCACAGCGAATTTCTGCAAACGGTACGCCAGGCCGTCCGGGCGCGCCAGCACCGGGCGGCAAGACAGGTGGCGGTCGATGTCTTCGATGAACGCATCGACCGAGGCATAGCGCTCGCCCGGCGTCTTCTTCAGCGCCTTGCCAACGATGGTATCCAGATCGCCGCGCAGCGCGCGGCGCATCGCAGCCCCCGCTACCACGCTGCTGGGCCGCGGCGCTTCGGTCGCGACGATGGCCGCTTCCAGCGCAGTGCGGCCCTGGCGCTCCAGCCGGTACGGCCGCGCACCGGTGAGCAGCTCGAACAGCAGCACACCGAGGCTGTACACGTCAGACCGCGTGCCCACCGACAGGCCGGCGATCTGCTCGGGCGATGCGTAGCCGGGCGTCAGTACGCGCTGGCCCTGCTGTGTGAGATCGAGCGCCTGAATTGCCCCTTGCACGTCATCTCCCAGCAGCTTGGCGATGCCGAAGTCCAGCAGCTTGACCTGACCCCGCGCATCGACCAGCAGGTTCGACGGCTTGATGTCGCGATGTACCACCAGCTGCGCGTGGGCGTATGACACCGCGCGTGCGGCCTGCATGAACAGCTGCAGCCGCGCCGGCACCGCCAAGCGCTGTGAGTCGCAGTAGCGGTCGATGCGCTGGCCGTCGACATGCTCCAGCGCCAGATACGTCTGGCCACTCGTGGTGATGCCCGCGTCGTACAGCCGGGCAATGTGCGGGTGGTCCAGCGAGGCGACGATCTCGCGTTCGCGAGCGATGCGCGCTGCGAGTTCACCGCGAGACGGGCCGTGGATCGGCACGAACGGCAACTTCAGCGCCACGCTGCGCTGCATCAGCCCATCGACACGGTCAGCCAGCCAGACCGCACCCATGCCGCCCACACCCAGTTCGCGCACCAGGCGGTAGGGGCCAATCACCTCACCCGCGGTGTACTGGCTGTCTCCCAGCGTGCCCTGCAACGTTTCTTGCGCATCGCCATCGTCCAGCTTGGGCATCGTGGCCAGCAGCGCATCGGTCTCGACGCCGCCCGTGCGCGCCAACAAGTCGGCCAGCGTGTCCTTCAGGTCAGCGTGCACCGCTGGCAACGCTGCCAGCCAGGCCGCGCGCTCGGCAGGGCGCAGATCGAGCGCCTGCTCCAGCAGCGGGTTGAGGCGGGCCCAGGTCGGGGCATCGATGCCGAAGCTGTTGGCCATGCTGCGGTGTGATCAGTTGACGAGCGCGCGCGACAACAACAAGCGCGCCTTTTCCCAATCGCGCCGCACCGTGCGCTCCGACACGCCCAGCGCACGCGCGATCTCGGCTTCGGACAGGCCCGCGAAGTAGCGCATTTCCACCAGCTGCGCCAGCCGTGCGTCAATGCCGGCCAGCTCTTCCAGCGCTTCATGCACGCGAAGGATGCAGTCGGCCTCGGCGGGCTGGCGCTCGGCCAGATTGCTGGTGAATGTAACCATCGATCGGTCCCCGCCGCGGCACTCGGCCTGGCGCTTGCGCACCAGATCGACGATCACCGATCGCATCGTGCGGCTGGCGTAAGCGTAGAAGCTGCGCTCCTGGTCTGAATCAAGCACTACACCGGCCAGGCGCAGGTAGGTTTCATGTACCAGTGCAGTCGTGTCCAGCAGCGTCTGCCGGCCACCGGCGCGCAGGCGGGCGCGCGCCAGTACGCGCAGCTGGCGGTAGACCTGATCGGACCATTCAGCGGAAAGTGGCGCGGGATTGGGCATGGCCTGTTGTATACCTGCCGACCGCAGGGCCGACCATCCCGATTTGCCGTTGGCGACAGGGTGGCATTCTGGTAGCGGCGACCCGCTTGCAACATGGTTGCGGCAGGCCTAGAAGTCGACCCAGGACGCACCGGTGGCGAACTGCGCGGGATGGTTCAGGTTCTGCTGGCGGCTCCGCGGCGAGCCTCATGCCTTGCCTTGATTGTCGGTACCGCTTCCGGTGTTCGGGCACGCTTCTGAGGTGAATAGCGAATTGCTTCTGGACTTTCAAAATCCTCACGTTGCCATTGCTGACAATTCGATACTTGAAGTGGACCGTGACATGTTGAGCGAACAGCCTAGGAACCATCCGCCCCAGGCAAACCGTAGCGGATGGTCCGGCGTCGATGGCCGGGAT
Organism: Burkholderiaceae bacterium; assembly: GCA_022843955.1. Lineage (GTDB taxonomy): Bacteria > Pseudomonadota > Gammaproteobacteria > Burkholderiales > Burkholderiaceae_F > JALHMQ01. The sequence continues at coordinate 79,993 of JALHMQ010000008.1, read as the reverse complement.
CAAGCATGGGCTGAACGCGGACCACCGTTTGCCTCGGCTGTTTACTGGCAGTGACATGAGATCATCGCCGCATGCCTGTCGATCCCGTGAACTCCGCGCTGTCGCAGCGCCCAGCAGCGGCCCGTGCGCCGGCGCGCGTGGCGCTCGCGCTCGGCATGGCAGGTGCCCTCGGCGAGGAACTGCTGGCGCTGCTGATCGCCTCCAGCGCCTACCGGCAAGTGGTGGTCGGCGTCACGCAGCCGCTCGGCTCGGCCACCGCGCGCTTTTCGCCGTGGGTGATGGGCCAGGGCTACCCGATCGTCGACGAGGCGTGGATCTGCGTGACCGGCGACGAGACCTTCGTGCCGAGCGCATCGCCCATTTTTCGCGTCGATGAAGCCGGCCTGCTCGATGCGGCCACCGTGGCGAAGTCCTGCGGCGCCGCGCGTCTGACCGTGGTGGCGCCGCTGGCCGCGCTGCTGCAACTGGGCGCGGGCGCTCAAGGCGTGTCGAGCAGCAGCGAGATCGCGCTGGTCGAGATGGGTTTCAACCCGCTCGTGATCGTGCGGCCGACCGCCGCCGACGCCGATGCGCCGGGAGCCAGCCTGCCGCAGCGGATCGTGCTCAGCGCCGCGCGCGCGGTGGCCGACATCATGCTGCCGCAATATGCACGCGCACTGTCGGCGAAATCGGCTGCGCGGGCGATCGTCGAAGCCCATAGTGCCGCACCACGCGGCGTGACCGTATTGGGTGCGCGCGCGCTGCTCAAGCTGACCGAGGCGCGGTTCCCACTGCTTCGGCCCAGACGCAAGGGAACCCCGCGCTGAGGAGCCCGGCGCGGGCCTGCCCGAGCCTGCCCGACCCAGCCCGAGCCTGACTTGCGGCGCACGGCCGAGAGATCCGGCAGCGGCCTTGCTTTGCGGGCCGGCCATGCGGCCCGTCTTTGCCGTGTCGGCGGCCCGGCAAGCAACGTCCCGCAAGGGACGCCATGCGATCGCTGCGACCGGCACAATCGCGCCCGGTCGCCGGCACCCGTCCCGGGTCGACTGTCGGCTGGATCTGCGTTTCGTCGCATGATCGCTTGATGTTTGTGCGCACTGATTACGCTCGCGTCCTCGTCGCGTCCGACCGCGTCGGTGCGGTCCACGCATACCGTTTTCCAGGAGCCAGTCGATGGTGTTTCACCGCTTTTCCATGGTCGCGCTGCCGGTCGCGCTGCTGGTCGTGCTGGCCGGCTGCAGCCGCGGCCCCGCGCCCGAGGCCACAGCCGATGCGCCGGGCGCCAAGCCTGCCAAGGCGGCCAAGGCCGACGCCAAAGCGACGTTGCCTCTGCTGATTGCGCCGGAGGATCTGATCACCGTGCGGCCGGACAGCCGCGCACACGGCCCGCTGATCACCGGCTCGATCCAGCCCGAGCGGCGCGCCGACCTGCGCGCCGAAGTGGCGGCGGTGGTGATGCAGGTGGCGAAGGAAAACGGCGAGGCCGTACGCACCGGCGACCTGCTGGTGCGGCTGGACGACACCGCAATCCGCGAGAACCTCGGCTCGGCGCAGGAGTCGGCGCGCGCCGCGCGCCAGGCGCTGGAGCAGGCGCAGCGCCAGGTCGAGCGCCTGAAGACACTGCAGGCGCAGGGCATGTCGCCGATGCAGGTGCTGGAAGACGCCGAGGTCCGGCGCAACAACGCACAAAGCGAAGTGGCAGCGGCTGAATCACGCGTGGTCACCGCGCGCCAGCAGTTGCGCCGCACCGAGGTGCGTGCACCGTTCGACGGCGTGGTGAGCGAGCGCAAGGTGTCGGTGGGCGACACCGTGCAGGCCGGCCGCGAACTGATCAAGGTGGTCGATCCGCGCAGCATGCGGTTCGAAGGGCTGGTGTCGGCCGACCGCATGCACGAGCTGAAGATCGGCCAGGCCGTGAGTTTCCGCGTCAACGGTTATCCTCAAGACGAGTTCGCCGGCACCGTCAAGCGCGTGGACGCCGCCGCCAATGCCACCACGCGCCAGGTCGAAGTGCTGGTCAGCTTCGCCGGCAACGATGCGCCGCGCGTGGCCGGCCTGTACGCGGAAGGCCGCATCGCCTCGGCAGTGGATCGCGTGCTCAGCGTGCCCGACAGCACCGTGGTGCGGACGGGCGAGGCGACCGCCGTCTGGCGCGTGCAGGACAACAGCCTGCGCCGGATCGCGGTGAAGCTGGGCGAGCGCGACGAGCGCCGTGGCGAGTTCCCGGTGCAGGCCGGACTGGCCGAGGGCGATCGCATCCTGCGCAACCCGGGCAGCACGCTGGTCGAGGGCCAGCAGGTCGAGCTGACCGCGGCGCCGGCGGTGGCGGGCGTTGGCGCGGACGCGGTAAAGGCGGCCGCAGCGCCGGCCACCGCCGCGGTCAAGAACGCGAAGTGAGCGGCCATGTTCCTGTCTGATTTCAGCGTCAAGCAGCCGATCGCGATGATCGTCATCATCATCTCGATGATGGCGCTCGGGTTGATGGCGCTGCAGAAACTGCGTGTCAACCAGACCCCCGACGTCGAGCAGCCGGTGCTGGTGGTGAACATCAGCTACCCGGGCGCCTCGCCGGAGACGGTCGAGCGCGAACTGGTCAATCGCATCGAAAAGGCGATGCAGAGCATCTCCGGCGTCGACCAGGTGCGCAGCACCGCCGCCGAGGGTTCGGCCACCCTGGTGCTGATCTTCAACTTCGACAAGAACATGATCGAGGCGGCCGACGAGGTGCGTAACGCCATCGGTTCGGTGCGCCACAAGTTGCCGATCGAGATGCGCGAACCGGTGCTGCGGCGGATCGACCCGTCGGCGCAGCCGATCATGCAGCTGGCGCTGTCGTCCAGCAGCCAGAGCCATGCCGAGATCTCGCGCCTGGCAGAGGACGTGCTGGCCGACCGCCTGCGCGGCATCAACGGCGTGTCGGTGGTCAACGTCAACGGGGCGCTGCGGCGCGAGCTGTCGGTGCTGCTGCGGGCCGAGAAGCTGCGCGAGTTCAACGTGTCGGTGACCGAAGTGGTCAACGCGTTGCGTGCGCAGAACACCAGCGCACCGGTGGGCAAGGTGCGCGGCAGCCTGCAGGACCAGAGCATCCGCCTGGTCGGCCGCATCGAGTCGCCGGCCGAGTTCGAGCAGATCGTCATCAAGCGACGTGGCAACGACCTGATCCGGCTGGCGCAGGTGGCCACGGTGCAGGATGGTTTCGCCGAGCTGACCGGCTTTTCGGTGCGCAACGGCCAGCCCAACGTCGGCATGTCGGTCATCCGCGCGCGCGAGGCGAGCACCGTGTCGGTGGCGCACGGCGTGCGCGAGCTGGTGACCGAGCTGGGCAAGACACTGCCGGCCGGCACCAAGCTCGAGATCACGCAGGACGGCGGCAAGGACGCCGAGAACAGTCTGTACAACGTGATCCATGCGCTGGTGTTCGGCGCCGGGCTCACGGTGTTCGTGGTCTACCTGTTCCTGAACTCGTGGCGCTCGACGCTGATCACCGCACTGAGCTTGCCGACCTCAGTCATCGCCGCCTTCATCGCCGTCTGGCTGGCGGGCTTCACGCTGAACTTCATGAGCCTGCTCGGCCTGTCGCTGGCGATCGGCGTGCTGATCGACGATGCCATCGTGGTGCGCGAGAACATCGTGCGTCACATGGAACGCGGCTCCGACCGGCGCACCGCGGCGCTCGAAGGCACCAAGGAGATCGGCCTGGCGGTGGCGGCGACCACCTTTTCGATCGTCGCCGTGTTCGTGCCGGTGGCGTTCATGCCGGGCGTGGCGGGCGAGTGGTTCCGGCCGTTCGGCGTGACCGTGGTGGCCTCGGTGCTGGTGAGCCTGTTCATCTCGTTCACGCTCGATCCCATGCTGTCGGCCTACTGGGGCGACCCGCCGGGCCATGCGCAGCAGCCGCGCCGCGGCGTCAGCCTGTGGTTGCAGCACTTCAACACCTGGTTCGATCATCAGGCCGACCGCTATGGGCGCTTGATCGCCTGGGCCTTGCACCACCGGCGCTGGATGGCAGCCTTCGCGGTGTTGAGCCTGGTTCTCGCCGTGGCGCTGCAAAGCAAGTTCGGCGGGTCCAGCTTCCTGCCCGTGTCCGATGCCGGCACGCTGGTGATCGACGTGCGCACACCGTCGTCGAGCAGCCTGGAGTACGCACGGCGCAAGGTCGAGGGCGCGGCCACGCTGGCGCGCACGATCTCCGAGACGCAGGCCACCAACAGCTACGTCAACCCGAACGGCGGCCGGGTCTACGTCGACATCGGCAAGAGCACCGAGAGACGCCGCTCGAACGTGGAGATCGCGCGCGACCTGCGCGCCCTCACCGCGCGGCTGGTCGGCGCCGAGTACGTGGTGCTCGAGGAACTGAACATGGGTGCGCAGAAGCCGGTGCAGATCCGCTTCACCGGCGCCGACTCGCGCAAGCTGCTGGAGATCACCAACGCCTACATGGAGAAGCTGCGCCTGGTGCCGGGCGCGGTGGACGTGGGCCTGTCCGAGCAGGATCCGCAGGATGAACTGAAGATCGAGCTGGACCGCGGCCTGGCCAACTCGCTCGGCATCTCGGTCAACGATGCCGCGCAGGCGCTGCGCGTGGCGTTCGCCGGCGTCGAGGTCGGCGACTGGGTCGATCCGGGCGGCGAGTCGCGCGATGTATCGGTGCGCCTGCATCCGGACGACCGCGTCGACGCCAGCAACATCGAGCGGCTGCCGATCGCGGTCAGCGGCAGCAACCAGATGGTGCCGCTGGAGCAGATCGCCACCGTCACCATGGGCAAGGGCCCGTCGCAGATCCAGCACTTCGACGGCAAGCGCACCATTTCGGTCGCCGCCAACGCGCAGGGCCGCTCATCCGGCGAGGTCACCGCCGACGCGCTCAAGCTTGCACGCGAGATCGACTTTCCGCCCGGCTACGGCATTCAGCTGGCCGGCGCTTCGCGCGACCAGCAGGAGGTGTTCCGCGAGATGTCGATTGCGCTGGTGATGGGTGTCACGCTGATGTACCTGGTGCTGGTGATGCAGTTCGGCTCGTTCACCGCGCCGCTGGCGGTGATGCTGTCGCTGCCGCTGTCGCTGATCGGCGTGGTGCTGGCACTGCTGGCCACCGGCGGCACGCTCAACCTGATGAGCTTCATCGGCGTGATCATGCTGATGGGTCTGGTCGCCAAGAACGCGATCCTGCTGCTCGACGCCACCCGCGTGCAGGAAGCCGAAGGCGTGCCGCGCGAGGACGCGCTGATGGCTGCCGGCCGCAAGCGCCTGCGACCGATCCTGATGACCACCTTTGCGCTGGTGGCCGGCATGCTGCCGGTGGCGATCGGGGTGGGCGAAGGCGGCGAGTTCTACCGGCCGATGGCGGTGGCGATCATCGGCGGGGTCATCACTTCAACGCTGCTGACGCTGCTCGTGATCCCGAGCTTCTACGACAGCATCGAGATCGCACGCGACCGCGCGGTGGCCAAGTACGGCCGCCGGGCGCTGACCGGGAACAAGCTGCTCGCCTTCGTCGTGACCTTCATCGAAGCGCTGCTGACGCTGCTGATGCTGCGCCTGCTGTGGCGCCTGGCAATGCGGCTGATCGGGCGGCGCAGCGCACTCGGGCCGACGGCGACGGCGACCTGAGGCGACGGGCGGGTCAGGCAAGCACCTCGCCCTGACCCGCGGCCCGATGGGCGTTCACTTCGACGGTGGTGGCGCGCTCAAAGCACGGGCGCCCCAGCGCAGCCGCGGGTAGGGGTGACCGACGAACGCGTCAGGCGCGAGCCCTACTCGCGCGCCATCGCCACCCACTGCAGCAGCGCGCCCGCAACGTCGCGCACCGGCTGCAGGCTGAGCATCTGCAGGCGGCCCACGGCATCGGGCACCACCACTTCGGCCGGTTCGCCATCGGCCAGGGCCGCCGCGAGCGCGGTCGGATCGGCCACACGGGCACCGAGCGCCTCGCCCACCGGCAAGGCCAGCGCGGCGTCGGACCACAGCACGCGCCCGCCGGCATCGGCCAGCAGGCGTGCCGGCCGGCTGGAGCCGGCGCGCGACCCATCGGTTTCGCGCGCGCGCAGGCGCGCCACGCTCGCCTGCAGCTTCTCCAGGTTGGAGAGCTGCTCGGTGCGGTCGATGATCACGCAGGCGTACTGCAGGGCGCCGCTGACCGGATCGGTGAGCGCCTCCACATGCAGATCGCCCACCATCTGCGAGTCGCCGCACGCGCGCATGCGCACCGCCGCCACCTCCGCCTGCCCGCTGCCGCGCGCGTCGAGCAGCGCACCGCGCACCTCGGCCTGGTAGTCATCGGCATCGACCAGCCGGTGGAACAGGTAGCCGCGCATCATCGCCGTCGACAAACCGAACACCTGCTCGGCGCGCTGGTTCGATTCCATCACCACGCCATTGGCGTCGATCAGCAACGCAGGCACCGGCAGCCGCGCAAACAGCATGGTGAAGCGGTCGAGCGCCTGCTGGGTGCGCGCATGGCTGCGCTGCAGTTCCTCGGACTGCATCTGCAGTTCGATCTGGTAGACGCGCAGGTTCTCAACCAGCTCGGCAAGCGTGGCATCGCCACGCGCGATCGCCTGCTCGGCCAGGTCGAACTCGCCCAGCCGCAGCGCCGCCATGGCGCGCGCGCGGATCTGTATCGACTCGTCTGAACTGCCGGGCTGATGGTGCGGATTGCTCATGCCTGCCTCTCGTCGGCCGGCGCGCGGCCGGTGCTGGGGTTGTCTTGGTTGTTGTCGTTGCTGCGTTCGCCGCGGCTGCCGTCGTCGTGGACCTGCCCCGAAACTACCTCGCCCGGCGTACTGATGAACGGCGTGATGTTCACGTGGCTCACCACCGCGCCGAGGTTCTGCCCCGGCATGCGCGCCGCATACATCAGGAACCAGCGCTGCTCGGTGGGCGAGTGGCACGGATAACGCAGGCTGAAGCGCTCGCTGCGGCCGGCGAGCACGTCGGACAGGCCGTTGAAGGCGCGCTGCGCCTCGTCGTCCGATGGCGCGCCGCCGGTGCAGACCTGCAGGTAGTTGGTGCCGGGGCCGGTGCGCGCCAAGGTGTGATCGCCATTTTGCTGCGCGAACAGGCGCCAGGCCTGATTGATCATCGTGATCTGGCCCTCGCCATCGAGCACCGCCACGTGCTCGGGCAGCGCATCGAGCACGCCCTGCAGGCGCTGCGCATCCTTCAGCCGCGTGACGTCGATGAAGCTCACCACCGCCCGGCGCGGCGCCTGAGGCGATTGCGCGTACGGCTGGATGCGCGCGAGATACCAGTGGCCGGCGCGATCAGCCACCTCGCGCTGGGTCACGCTGCCATCGGCCAGCGTGCGGCGCAGTTCGTTGAAGAACTCGGGATAGTCGAGCAGGTTGGCAAAGTCCTCGATCGAGCGGCCGACGTCGCTCGGGCGGATCTTGAACAGCTGGGTGGCCTCGTTGGTGAAGCGCGCCAGCCGCATCTGCTCGTCGACGAACAGGGTCGGGATGCTGGTGGCGCGCGCCACGTTCTCCAGGTCGGCGTTGACGCGGTTCAGGACGTCGACCTTTTCCTGGTACTCGGCATTGACGGTGATGAGTTCCTCGTTGACCGACTGCAGTTCCTCGTTGGTGCTCTGCAGTTCCTCGTTGGAGGCGATCAGCTCTTCATTGGTCGCCTGCAGTTCCTCGTTGGCGGTCTCCAGTTCCTCGATCGTGGACTGCAGGCTGGCGCGGGTGCCGGCCAGATCGCGCTCGAGCGTCTCGATGTGCGCATGCAGGTCGATCGCCTCGTTGGTGCTCGGGCCGCTGCCCGGTGCCAGCGGTTCGGCCTCGGGCTCGAACAGCAGCAGCACGCCGACCTCGGGCTCGGCCTCGGACGGGCGCCGGCTCGGCGCGCTGGGCACGATCGGGCGCACGCGCAGGCGCACCCTCTCCTGGCCGGCGCTGGTGTTGATCTCCACCGCGTGCGAGCGGCGCTCGCCGCCGTCGCGCAGCGCCACGTGGATCATCGCAGCGGCGCTGGCCGCCAGCGACGGCGGCAGCAGGTTGAGGACATCGAGGCTCACATCGCCCGACGGAATCTGCAGGTAACGCCGCCCGGCACCGAACACGTGCGCCAGGGTGCGATCGGCGCCTACCAGCAGCGCCGGCGGCGCGTACTCGGTGAGCATGGTGGTGAGCGCCTCCTGCTGCAGCACGTCGTCCAGCGCGGCCGGTGCGCGGCGGGGCGGCAGGCGCCGCGTGGTCGGCGTGCGCCCGCTGACATCGCCGCTGACCACCGCCCGGCTGCGGCGCATCACCCGGTACAGCCGGTGCTTGGACGACAGCGTGGCGAAGTCATCATGCAGCGGACCCAGCGCCTCGCTCGGCCCCATGAAGAGCGTGCCGTCGGCCGCCAGCGCGTAGTGCAGGCGGCTGACCGCCGCGTCCTGCGCGCGCGGCTGCAGGTAGATCAGCATGTTGCGGCAGGACACGAGGTTCATCCGCGTGAACGGCGGATCCTCGATCAGGTTGTGCCGCGCAAAGATCATGAAGCTGCGCAGCTCGTTGCGCACCACATAGCTGCCGCCGCGATGGCTGAAGAAGCGCTCCAGCCGCGCCGGCGAGACCTCGGCGGCAATCGCCTCCGGATACACGCCGGCCGAGGCATAGTCCAGATACTCCTGCTCGATGTCGGTGGCAAATATCTTCAGCTGCGGCCAGCGCGACAGACGCGCGAACGCCTCGGCGAACAGCATGGCGATCGAATAGGCCTCTTCACCCGTGGCGCAGGCGGCGATCCACACGCGCAGCGGCTCGTTGCCGTCGTGCGCCTCCACCAGGCGCGGGATCACGTCGCGCGCAATGATGTCGAACGCCTCCGGGTCGCGGAAGAAGCGCGTCACCGGAATCAGCAGTTCGCGCCTCAGCGTGGCCACCTCGCTCGCGTCGACGTCGAGGTAGGCGAGGTAATCGGTCAGCGTGCGGCAATGGCGCACCTGCATGCGCCGCTCGACGCGGCGGATCACCGTGCCCGGCTTGTAGTCGCGGAAGTTGATGCCGCTGGCCGACTGCACCGCCGCCAGCACCTGGTCCAGTGCCGACAGGTACTGCTCTGAAACGGGCGTGCGGCGGCGTGCCTTGCGGCCGTCGGGTCCATCGAGGTCCGACAGCGGCGGCTCGTTGCGCATGTACTCCGCCAGGCGCACCGCCAGTTGATCGGGCGGCAGCACCGCATCGGCCAGCCCAGTGGACAGCGCCGCGCGCGGCATGCCGTCGAACTTGGCCGACGCCGGCGCCTGCACCATCACCAGGCCGCCCTCTTCGTTCACACGCGGCACGCCGCGGGCGCCGTCGGAGCCGGTGCCCGACAGCACGATCGCCACCGCGCGCTCGCCCACCTGCTCGGCCATCGACTTGAAGAACACGTCGATCGGCAGCGACAAGCCGTGGTCGGGCTTCGGCGCCAGCTGCAGATGACCGTCGGCCAGCGTCATCTGCGTGGCCGGCGGGATCAGGAACACGCCATCGGCGGCCAGCGGCATGCCGTGGGTGGCCACCTGCACCGGCATCTTGGTGTGCCGCGCGAGCAGGTTGTCCATCATCGACTTGTGATCCGGCGACAAATGCTGGATCACCACATAGGCGGCGCCGGTATCTGCCGGGATCGCACCGAAGAAGCGCTCCAGCGCATCGAGTCCGCCGGCGGAAGCGCCGACGGCGACCACATGACCGTCGAAGCTCGCGGACGATGCCGGCGCGGCATCACGCTCCCCGACCGGTGGCGCCGCGTCGGCCGAAGGGGGTGCGTTGTCGCTGGCGTCTGCGGGGGTGCCGTCTGTCACGTACGTATCGGTCGAGCTCAAAGATGCGATTGAGTGTAGCCGTACGAGGCAGTGGCCGCGGTCTGTCCCGCCACTCCGTGCGCCACGTCAAACGCACCCGGGCGGGGCGCGCTGTGGTTCAATCCCGGCGCGCGGCCGGTGCGGTCGCGATCCGCGTCGACATGCGCCTGGCCATCATCGTCCCTGTCCTGAACGAAGCGCCGACCATCGAATCCGTGCTCGCTCGGCTGGCGCCGTTTCGCCAGCGCGGCGCGCGGGTGATCGTCGTGGACGGCGGCAGCACCGACGCCACCGTGGTGCGTGCCGCGCCGCAGGCCGACCGCGTGCTGGTGGCCGCACGTGGCCGCGCGCGCCAGATGAATGCCGGCGCGCGCGAGGAACTGGCCCAGGGCGTCGACGTGCTGCTGTTCCTGCATGCCGACACCGTGCTGCCGCCCGAGGCCGATCGCGCCGTGTTCAAGGCGGTGTCCAACATTCCGCGCTGCTGGGGCCGGTTCGACGTGCAGATCGACGGCAGCCACCGCTGGCTGCCGTGGATCGCGCGGCTGATGAACTGGCGCTCGCGCGCCAGCGGCATCTGCACCGGCGACCAGGCCATCTTCGTCAACCGCGGCGCCTTCACTGCGCTCGAAGGCTTTGCCGACATCCCGCTGATGGAAGACATCGAGTTCAGCCGCCGCGCCCGTACCCTCTGCCCGCCGATCGCCCTGACCGAGCGGGTGATCACCTCCGGCCGGCGCTGGGAACGCAACGGCGTGTGGCGCACCATCGTGCTGATGTGGCGACTGCGGCTGGCGTACTTTTTTGGCGCCGATCCGCACGACCTGGCGCGCCGCTACCGCGACGTCCGTTGAGCCGTGCCTGAAACCCACATCATCGTCATGGCCAAGGCACCGATTGCCGGCCGCGTGAAGACGCGCCTGGCGCCGCTGCTGGGCAACGACGGCGCGCTCGCCCTGCACCGGCAACTGATCGAGTCGACCCTGTTTCGCGCGCGCGATGCCGCGCTCGGCGCCGTCACGCTGTGGATCGATGGCGACATCACGCTGCCCGAGGTCACCACCTGCGCACTACGCCAGCGCGTCGGCCTGCAGGCGCAGCAGGGTGCGGACCTGGGGGCGCGCATGCAGGCGGCCTTCGCGTCGACCTTCGCCAAGGCGCCCGAGCGCGATACGCGCTGCCTGCTGATCGGCAGCGACTGCCCCGCGCTTACGCCGCTGACGCTGCGGCAAGCCGCCGCCGCACTGGACCACCACGACGCCGTGCTGGTGCCCGCGCTCGACGGCGGCTACGTACTGCTCGGCCTGACCCGGCCGCAGCCAGCGCTGTTCGCCGCCATTGCCTGGGGCACCGACAGCGTCCTCGCCGCCACCCGCGCTCGCGTGCGCAGCGCCGGGCTGCGCTGTGCCGAACTCGAACCGCTGCCCGACCTCGATACGCCCGACGACTACCGCGCCGCGCTGGCAGCGCGCTGGATCGCGGCATGAGCACGACGAGCCGCCTCACGGGCGAATGCCTGAGCGCGCCGCGCGAAGGTCTCAAATCCCTCCCGCCGAGCCGCCTCAAGGGCGAATGCCTGAGCGCGCATCGCGAGGGCCTCCCAATGTTCCCGCCGAGCCACCTCAAGGGCGCATGCCTGAGTGCGGCGCGCGAAGGCCGTCGAGCCAACGCGCGCACGCTGGCACTCATGCTCTGCATGGCAACCACCGGGGCCGCCTTCGCGCAGCCGCCGCCCACTGGCACCGCGCAGATCGCGCCCTTTTCCGGCGCCGCCGACGCCGCACCGCCGCCCCCGTGGAAAGTCGTGACGCTGCCCAAGCAGCCGCGCCACACGCGCTACGACATCGTCAGCGTCGACGGCACGCGCGTGCTGCGCATGCAGACCGACGGCGGTTACGCCAACCTGCTGCATCCGCTCGGTCGCGCGGTCGACCACACGCCGCTGCTGCGCTGGCGCTGGCGCGTCGAGCAGCATCCGGCCGGTGCCGACCTCACGCGCAAGGAGGCCGACGACATGCCGGCGCGCCTGTGCGTGCTGTTCGACCTGCCGCTGGATCGCCTGACCGCCGGCGAGCGCTTCAAGGTCCGCCTCGGCCGCACGCTGTTCGACCCCGAGCTGCCCGCCGCGGCGATCTGCTACGTGTGGGATGCCACCCAACCGGCCGGCACCTGGCTGCCCAACGCCTACACCGGCCGCGTGCAGATGCTGGTGTTGCGCTCGACCGCGAGCGGCCATGCGACCGGCACCTGGCAAAGCGAGACACGCGACCTGCGCGCCGACTTCAGGCGTGCCTTTGCGCACGAGGCGCGTGACGGCTACCTGCCGCCGCTGGCGGCGATCGGCGTGGCGGCCGACGGCGACAACACCGGTGCCGCCGCCAGCGCGCTGGTGGCCGACATCACGCTCGGCACGGAGACCGCCCGATGACCTCGCGCCTGCTGCTGGTCGGCGCCGGCCACGCCCACATGAGCGTGCTGCGTGCGTTTCGTCAGGCGCCGCCGCCGGACACGCAGATCGTCCTGCTCACGCCGTATCCGCGGCAGGTCTACAGCGGCATGCTGCCCGGCTGGATCGCCGGCCATTACACGCTCGATGACTGCGTGATCCCGCTCGCGCCACTGCTGCGCGGCAGCCCGATCACGGTGGTCAGCGCCCACCTGCAGCAGCTTGATCTCACCACCCGCACCGTCACCACCGACCGCGGCCACCGCATCGAGTTCGACTTCATCTCGCTCGATACCGGGCCAGCGCCGGAGCCTGACGCCCTGCCCGGCCTGCGCGAGCACGGCCTGTCGATCCGCCCGATCGAGAACTTCATCTCGCAGTGGCAGCAGACCCTCGCGGTGATCGATGCCAGCGCGCGCACCGGCGGCGACGCCGCCACCGTGACCGTGGTGGGCGGCGGCGCCGGCGGGCTGGAAATTGCATTGGCGGCGGCCTGGCGCGCGCGCAGCGGCCCGCCGATGCGGCTGCAACTCGTCAGCGGCAAGGCCGGCGTGCTGGCGGCGTTCTCGCCGCGCGTGCGGCGCATGGCGCACCAGGCGCTCAAAGAGATGGAAGTCCGCCTGATCGAGGACGATGCGGTCGAACTCGGCCCCGACACCGTGCTGCTGGCCGAGGGCGGCGAGCTGTCGTCCAACTTCTCGATCGTCGCCACCGGCAGCGTGGCCGCGCGCTATCCGCGCGAGGCCGGGCTGGCGGTCGACGAGCGCGGCTTCATCGAGATCGACGAGTTCCAGCTTTCGACCTCGCATCCGTTCGTGTTCGCCGCCGGCGATTGCGCCAGCGTAGTCGGCCATCCGCGACCCAAGTCAGGCGTGTACGCCGTGCGCGCCGGCCCGCCGCTCACTGAAAATCTGCGGCGCGCGGTCGCCGGCCGGCCGTTGCGCCGCCACGTGCCGCAGGTGCGCGCGCTGTACCTCCTCTCGACCGGTCGCCGCCACGCGATCGCCAACTGGGGCGGGCTCAGCGTCGAGGGCGATTGGGTGTGGCGCTGGAAAGACCACATCGACCGCCGCTTCATGCGCAGCTTCGGGGGAAGCAGCGGCTGATGCCGGGTGCGCATCGCGCCTCGCCACACCTGCACGCGCCGGATTGACCACGCCTGCCGCCGACCCGCCGCCTACCTACGCGCCGGTTGCGCTACCGTGCGCGCCGTTGCCCGCCCCGGTCCGGCTCGCACCGGCCGCTCCCACAATGAAGATCTTCCGCATCCTGGTATTCGTTCTGCTGTTGGTTCTGCTGTTCGGTGCCGCCGCGCTGCTGGCGGCGGGCCAGTTCGGCCTGCTCAAGGGCGCGATGCCGAGCGACCTCGGGGTCAAGGACGGCCGCCTGAAGCCGCCGTCGCGCACCGCCAACTCGGTCAGCAGCCAGGCCGCGCTGCACGACGGCGCGCTCGCCACGGCGCGCATCGACCCGATCCGCTTCAGCGGTGACGGTGCCACCGCGCTCACCCGCATCGGCGCCATCGTGCTGAAGATGCCCGGCGCGCGCATCGTGCAGTCCGGCCCCGACTACCTGTACGTGCAGTTCCAGACCCGCTGGCTCAAGTTCGTCGACGACACCGAGTTTCATGTCGCGCCGGGCGAGTCGGTGATCCATGTCCGTTCCGCCTCACGTATCGGGCGCAAGGACTTCGACGTCAACCGTGCGCGCATCGAAGCGATCCGCGCCGCCTTCAACCCAGCCTCATGATTGCCGCTCCCCTGTCTTCCCGTCCCATGCGCGCCGCGGTCGGCGCACTCGGCCTGGTCACGCTGCTCGCCGTCGGCGGCTGCGCCACGCCACCCGGCGCACCCGCCGCCAACGCGCTGCCCGCGCCGCCTGCGCTGACCATGACCGGCATTCCGCCGGTGCCGGCGGCGCTCGCCGAGCGCATCGGCCGCTACACCGACTTCAAGGGCGCGCGCCTGCTGGACTGGTCGCCCGACGGCAAGCAGTTGCTCGTTGCGTGGCTGCAGGGCACGCGCTCGCAGTTGCACCAAGTGGCAGCAGCCGGCGCGCCGCTGACGCAGATCACGCGCTCCAATGAGCCGTTGCGCGACGGCGAGTACCTGCCGGCCGACCCGAACATCGTCATCTACGAGAGCGACGTCGGCGGCAGCGAGGCCGGACGCATCTACCGGTTCGACATCCAGGCAGGTGCCGCCATGGCGCTGACGCCGAGCGGACGCCGCGCCGACCTCGGGCCGTTCACCCGCGCCGGCACGGCCGGCCTGGCGACGCTGGTGGCCCTGGATGGCGGCCAGGCCGGGCGCGTCGAGCGCGCCGGCGGGGTCGGCGTCGAGCTGGTGATGATCGACTACGTGAAAGGCGGACTGCGCAGCGTGGCCACGCTGCCGGGCACCGGCTGGTTTCCCACCGACATCGCACCCGACGACCGGCGCGCGCTGCTGATGCGCTACGTGTCGGCGAGCGAGACCGAGCTCTGGAGCATCGATCTGGCCAGCGGCGAGCGGCGCAAGCTGCTGCCGCGCGCCGGTGAACCGACCGCCTACTACGGTGCCGCCACGTTTGCCGCCGACGGCCGCCGCATCTTCGTCAGCAGCGACCGCGGCGGCGAGTTCCGGCAGGTGGTGCGCCACGACCCGCAATCCGGCAGCTTCGAGTCGGTCACCGGCGACCGCAACTGGGATGCGAGCGTGGTCGGCGCACCGCGCGACCGCAGCAAGATCGCCGTGCTCAGCGACGAAGCCGGGCGCGGCGTGCTGCGCCTGTTCGACGCCACCACGCTCAAGCCGATCCCGCTGGCACTGCCCGAGGACCTGAGCATCAGCCGCGCGCGCTTTGCGCCTGCCGGCGACCGGCTGGCATTGAACGCAACGAGTTCACGCTCGCCCGCCGAAGTGCATGTGATCGATCTGAAAGACGGTGCCCGCGCGCGCTGGGTCGCCGCCGACACCGCCGGCATCGACACCGCGCGCTTCGCCGCCACCGAGGTCGTGCGGTGGCCGAGCTTCGACGGCCGCAGCATCAGCGGCCTGCTCACTCGCCCCCCGGCGAGTTTCACCGGCAAGCGCCCGGTGCTGATCGACGTGCATGGTGGCCCCGAGGCGCAGGCACGGCTGGGCTTCCTCGGCCGCTACAACTTCATCGTCAACGAGCTGGGCATCGCCTTCGTGCAACCCAACGTGCGCGGTTCGACCGGCTTCGGCCGCAGCTTCCACCAGCTCGACAACGGCAAGCTGCGCGAAGACTCGGTCAAGGACATCGGCGCGCTGCTGGACTGGATCGCCCAGCAGCCGGACCTCGATGCCTCGCGCGTGGTGGTGCAGGGCGGCAGCTACGGCGGCTACATGGCCAACGCGGCCGCGGTGCACTACTCCGACCGCATCCGAGGCGCGATCCCGGCCGTGGGCATCTCCAACTTCGTCACCTTTCTGGAGCGCACCGAGAGCTACCGGCGCGACCTGCGCCGCGTCGAGTACGGCGACGAGCGCGACCCGGTGATGCGCGCCTTCCTGACCGACATCTCGCCGCTGTCGAACGCCGCCAGGATCAAGTCGCCGATGTTCGTCGTGCACGGCCGCAACGATCCGCGCGTGCCGGTGCAGGAAGCCGAGCAGATCGCCGCCACCGTGGCGAAAAACGGCGTGCCGGTGTGGCTGATGATCGCGGAGAACGAGGGCCACGGCTTCGCCAAGAAGGAGAACGGCGACTATCTCTTCGCCACACGCGTGATGTTCCTGCAGACCTTCCTGCTGGGGCGTTGAGCGCTATCGCCGGGACGAGAACAACAACCGCCGACCATCGCCCCTTGTCGGGGATCGGCAGCACAACCTGGAACTGGCATGCGACTGACGTCGATCTTCGCCACCCTGCTGGGCGCTGTGGTCTTGACGCTGACCGCACCGGCGGCGGCGCAACTCGCGCTGCATGTGCCTTACGCGGCGGGCGGCCCCAGCCACGCCATGGCGCAGCGGATCGCGCGCGCACTCGAAACGTCGTTGCAGCAGCCGGTCACGCTCGTCACCGGCACGGCCGCCGATGCCGCGCATGCCGTCGCCCGGGTGCAGCCGCACGGCACGGCCATCCTGTTCGGCGACCTGGAGACCAACTTGAAGCTGCGCGACGCGCAGGCCGGCCTCGGCCTGCCCGGCGACTTCGATTCGATCGGCGCGATCGGCATGCGGCGCTTCGGCCTGTATGCAAACCCCGGGGCACCGCCGATCCGCGCTGCGGCCGACCTGTTCGACGCCATCAATCGCAACGAACTGGGCATGCTCGTCCATGGCGACGCCAGCTCTCGCCTGTGCGCCAACGCGTTGAGCCAACTGCTGCGCTTGCCGCCTGAGCGCGTGGTCGGCTTCCCCGGCATCGGTCCCGCGTTCGCGCAGGTGATGGGTTCAGGCAGCAGCTTCATCTGCCTTCCGGCAGGCCCGACCGTGCCATCGAGCTTGCGACTGATCGCGGTCAGTCGCCCTGGCCACTTTCAGGTGCCTTCGATGCAGTCGCTCGGCATCGAGTTCACCACCGCTGCTGCGGTGGGTCTGTTCGTGCGCAAGGACACGCCAGCCGCCGTGCGCGCACCGCTCGAGAACGCGGTAAACGCAGCGCTCGAGAACGACAGCCTGCGGACCTGGATGCGCGAGAACTTCGCGATGGATGTACGCCAGCCTGGCGCCGCACCAGCGGCTGCAGGCGCGGCGGCTGCCGCCACCGAGCGCGCGCCCGCGCGTGCTGCGGCACCGGCAGTGGCGCCGACGCCTGACGTGCTGCCGCGCACGCGCCTGACTCTGAACGATGCAACCGCCGAGTGCGATTGCACTCGCAAGCTCGGGCGCTGCACGGCTCGCGCAAGCATCCGCGACACGCAGACAACGCGCCTGTCCAACGGCCTGTCGTCCCTGGTGATCGTCGGCATCGATCCGCCGCCCAAGCAGTGCGTCGAGGTGACGGTCTACCTGCGCGAGCGGGCGGTCATGGGCGATCGGCCGCGCAGCACCGGCCATCCGCTGTACCGGGTGATCGACGGCCCGACCGACGTCGAGTGGCGCAATGTCGGCACCCCGGCGAGCGAACTTTCCTACTCGATCACGCCAAGCGAGACCGAGTGCTACCTGTGCAGCAAGAAGAAGAGCGTCAGCGAGCCCGCAGCTGCGCCGGCCGCCGGGCGCGCGACTGGCGGCCCCTACTTCCACGCCAGCATCATGTCGCCGACCCAACACCAGGGGAGCTACCCCGGAGGAGAAACGTACTTCAGGGGCTCGCATCTGGCGATCGGCCTTAGCCCGACCTCGGCCGAGGACGCGCGCCGCCGCGCCTGCCACTGGCCCAATGGCGCCGGCGGCGTGAGCAACGAGGCCTGCCTAAGGGAGACCCTGACCGAGACTTTCGGCAATCAGCCGCAGTTTGGCGGCCACACGCAGCAGGTGCTCAAGTGCGCCGGCCGCAGGTTCTTCGCGGTGTCCTTGTCGGCAAGCGCGATCGGCGTGGCATGCGGCGCCGAATCGCGCGAGCGGGCCGAGCGCGGCGCGCTGGAGGCGTGCCGCCAGGGCTGGGCGCGCCTCGGGCTGCCCGACGGCGGCGGCCGGCCCGCGGTGGACACGCGCTACCCCGCCGAGTGCTATGTCGCTTACTCGGCACTCAATGACGGCACCTTTGCGCCCGGCGACGGGTTCGCGGGCTTTCGGGTCGGCGGCAACGGTCTGTGGTTCCAGTGCTGGGGTCAGGACCGGCGCCACTTCAATCCGTACGTGGAGCAGGCCTGCACCGAGTCCATCAAGTACTGCAAGGCCAACCCCGGGGAATGCAAGTAGCCGCAGCCCGTCCGGGCACCATGTGCCGCGCTGGCGCTTGCGACCGCGCAACGACCATCGTTGCTTAATGGCAAGTGCGTCGCCATCGCGCGGCGCACCGTCTCATACTGCTGAGCATCGCCATCGGAGCATCGTTCGCCCCGTCCGCCGCTACGCGTTTGTCTGAGCATTGCGCATGTCCCGCCACCGCTACGTCGCCACGCTTGCGACCCTGCTGGCCGTTGTCGCCGTCGGCATGGGCATCGCGCCGATCGACCGCGCCACCTGGCTGATGGAGAACGCGCTGGCGCTGCTGCTGGTAGTCGTGCTGGCGGCGAGCTACCGGCACCTGCCGCTGTCGCGCATCTCGTACACGCTGATCTTCTTGTTCCTGTGCCTGCACACGCTCGGCGCCCATTACACCTACTCGCTGGTGCCGTACGACGAGTGGTGGCGCGCGCTCACCGGCCGCTCGCTCAACGCGACGCTCGGCTTCGAACGCAACCACTTCGACCGCCTGGTGCACCTTGCCTACGGGCTGCTGCTTGCCTACCCGATCCGCGAGGTGTTCCTGCGCGTGGCGTCGACGCGCGGCTTCTGGGGCTACTTCCTGCCGCTGGATCTGACCCTGTCCACTTCGGCGCTGTATGAGCTGATCGAATGGGGCGCGGCGGTGACGGTCGGCGGCGCCCAGGGAGCGGCGTTCCTCGGCACCCAGGGCGACCCGTGGGATGCGCATCAGGACATGGCGTTCGCCTCGCTCGGCGCACTGATCGCGATGAGCGCGACCGCCGCCATCAACGCCCGGCTGCAGCGCGACTTCGCACGGGAGTGGATCGACAGCCTGCGCGTGAAGGACCCGCTGCCGCTGGGCGAGGACGAGATCGCCCGCCTGCGTGCCAGCGGCGGCAACGCGCGGCGCGCGTGAGCGCCGCGCCGATCCGGGCGAGCGTTCTTGTCGAAAGGCCGCAGAGCCGACACCTCAGCATCTCCCGATACCCTGCCGCAGCGCGCGGTTGCCTCGGCGCGCCGCTGCTTGTGCCCGGCGTATCGTGGCCGTTGGTACGTGCCTTGCGACTTGCACTGTCAGGCGGCGCGCGATCGGCGAACAACGCGCTTGCCGGCGCGATACTTCAATGGGGCACAAGCTCCGCACCCTGAAAGCACGCGCGATGGAGTTCAAGGACTACTACAAGGTGCTCGGCGTCGAGCGCACCGCCAGCGAAGGCGAGATCAAGAAGGCTTTTCGTCGCCTCGCGCGCATTCACCACCCGGATCTGAGCAAGGCGGCCGACGCGCCAGTTCGCATGCGCGAACTCAACGAGGCCTACGAAGTGCTGCGCGACAAGGAGAAACGCGCCGCTTACGACCGTGTGGACCAGGGTGCGCAGGGCGGCCAGCCGTTCGAGCCGCCACCCGGCTGGGATAGCGGCTTCGAGTTCAGCGGCGGACCCGGCGAGTTCGGCGACGGAGCCGATCACAGCGCCTTCTTTGAGGCCCTGTTCGGGGCCGCACGGCGCGGCACAGCGCGCGGGCGGCCGGGCCAGGGATCTGACCCGGGGCGGGCCAGACGTGAGCAGGACCACCACGCCAAGATCGTGATACCGCTGGAAGACAGTTTCCACGGCGCGACGCGCCAGTTCACGTTGCACAGCCCGCAGCTTGATGCCTCGGGCACCGTGGCGCTGCACGAGCGCGTTCTTCAGGTCAGCATCCCGAAGGGCATTCGGGCTGGCCAGCAGATCCGGCTGGCCGGCCAGGGTTCTGCCGGCTTCGGCAACGGGCCGCGCGGCGACCTCTACCTCGAAGTCGAGTTCGAGCCGCACGCGCGCTGGCGCCTGGATGGACGCGACCTGTACACCACGCTGCGGGTCGCGCCCTGGGAAGCGGCACTGGGCGCCGCCGTGAACGTGCCCGTACCGGGCGGCGACGTTGAAGTGAGCGTGCCCGCCGGATCCCAGACCGGCCGCAAGCTGCGCTTGCGCGGGCGCGGCATCCCTGGCAGCCCGCCTGGCGATGTCTACGTGCTGCTGGAGGTCGTCCTGCCGCCGGCCAAGGACGACAAGGCACGCGCCGCGTACCGCAAGATGGCCGAGGACCTGTCCTTCGACCCGCGCGCCACCCTGGGAGCCGATGAATGAGCACCTCTTCTATCGCTGTCGGCGTATGCCTGACCGGCGAACACGCGCTCGAACTGGCGGACTTCGCTGCGGCCTGTGGCATCGAGGCGGCCTTTGTCCGCCTGCTGGTGGAAGAAGGACTGCTGGCGCCAGCAGTCGAGCACCCCGCGTGGCGCTTCGGCGGCGAAGAACTCGCTCGTGTGCGGCGTATCTGCCGGCTGCAGCGTGACTTCGAAGCCAATCTGCAAAGCGTGGCCGTGATGCTTGACTTGATCGACGAGGTTGAGCGCCTGCGTGCGCAACTGCAGCGCTCAGGCATCGCCGCTTCCTGAGCGTGCCCCAACACGCATCGTGGCCGGCGATCGAGTTTCACTTGCCGAGCTTCAGCGCTGCCGGTCCCGACACATGCAGCTGACCGGTAGGCACACTGGCGCCCGATGCGATGACGGGTTTCAGCGTCGCCTGCTTGTGTACGCAGGCGTACAAACGCGGCCGAGTGTCGGCGCGAACATGCTCGCTTGAGTCTTCCGCTCGCCGTGAATTGACAGCCCTGAGTGCCGCTCAACGTGCTTGTCGGCTTGGTCGGCGACCAGCCGGGCTGCCGTTTCATCAGCGGGCAGCGTCGAGTCGTTCAAGCTGGTCAACTTCATCCTGCCGAGCCGGGTTGTCTCGTTCACCACGTCATTGAAGTGCGGGCTGAACGCCCTGCGGTGCTTTTCCGCTGCGGCTGCAGCCGTTGTCTTGGGACTGATATCTCCTATGGCCAGCGCAATTGAAGAGCCGAAGTACACCGTCGCGCGTCAATATGACGGCTTCGAGGTTCGCGAGCACCGTACCTCGAACGGCTTTGCGAAGAAGGAAAACGGCGACCATCTGTTCGCCACACGCGTGCTGTTCCGGCAGACCTTCCTGCTGGGGCGCTGAGCGCTGCTTCGATCAGCAACAACCGCGTCAGCGCCGGGCCGCTCAGAGGAACGCCCCTGCGCACTGGCGCATCACTTGTGCTCTCTCGTCAGCCTCTCTGCGAACGAAATGCCAATGGCCGAAAGCACGAACGTGAAGTGGATGACGGCCACCATGGTCACGACTTGAACGTTCTCCAGGGTCAGGTCGCCGCTCAGATAGGTCTTCAGGGCGTGCACACCTGAAATGGAAATGATTGCAAAAGCCAGTTTCAATTTCAGGTTGTAGGTATTGACGTGGTCCAGCCAGTCCGGCTTCTTCATGTCCTGCTTGTCAAAGTGCCCGGTGGTCACGAACAGTGAAACGCCGGCCAGCGCCACCACCCAGACCAGTTGCGCCACCATCGTCATGTCCACCAGCTCCAGCACCTTGATGATGAGATCGATCTTCTCCAGTTGGCCAAACAGCAGCGTATTCATCAGCTTGTAAGTCTCGAACAGGAACTTGCCGAGAATGCCGAAGATGATGGCCACCAAGCCCACGTAGAAAAAGAGCATGGTGAACCGCATGCCGTAGAGAACCGCACCAACGCTCGCGAGAATTTTTTCCATTGTTTCTTCTTTGATCAGAGACCGACTTCATGGGTGCAGCCACGCTGCACCCGGTTCGTGACGACGACACCGCGACATCGACGAAGACACAGTACAAGACCGCGGGACGAAGCGCATGGACGCCGACGGACCCTTGGCGAGCGCCACGACGCCCCGATACGGTTCACGGTCCTTCGGTCATGCACGTTGCGACGCCATGGCAGCGCCTTTGGCGCAACGCCGCGCGTCCTAGGGCCGCGGCTGGAACCCCGGCCGCCCGGCCTGCCAAAGCAGGAACGCCCAGGTATCGGCTGTCTGCAGCAGCTGCTGCGCGCGGGTGCTGCCCTGGCCATGACCGAGCTGATAGTCGAGCCGCATCAGCACCGGACCGCCACGCGTGGCGCTGCCGATGCGGTTGGCGAACTTCACGCTCTGCCAGACCGCGACCCGGGTGTCGTTGACGCCGTGCACCAGCAGCACCGCCGGATAGCTCACGCCGTCGCGCACCTGGTGGTAGCTGCTCATCGCGTACAGCGCGCGAAAGCCCGCCTCGTTGTCGACGGTGCCGAACTCCGGGATGTTGGCGCGGCCGTTCGGATCGAGCTCGGCGCGCACGGCGTCCATCACGCCCACCAGCGGCACCGCGGCGCCGAACAGCTCCGGCCTCTCGGTGATCGCGCGGCCGACGAAGATGCCGCCGGCACTGCCGCCGACGATCGACAACTGCCGCGGCGACGTGTAGCGATTGGCGATCAGCCACTCCGCCACCGCGATGCCGTCGCGCCACGTATTGGGCTTGGTCGCCTGCTTGCCCGCCAGATGCCACTCGGTGCCGCGGATGCCGCCGCCGCGCACGTGCGCATAGACATACACGCCGCCCTGCTCCAGCCAGGCCAGCAGGCGCGGATTGAAGAACGGATCCTCGGTGATGCCGTAGGCGCCATAGCCAAAGAGCACGGTGGGATTGCTGCCGTCGAGCTTGACGTCGCTGCGCGCGATGATCGACACGGGCACCTTCACGCCGTCATGGCTGGCGACCTCCGCCTCCCGCACCGTGAGTCCGGGTGGCGCATCCAGGCTGCCGGCGGCGACCAGCGTCAGCGGCGTCAACTGCGCGGCAGGCTTGCCGCCCGCAGGCTGCAGCAGGAAGCGCTGCGCTGCGCGCGTCCAACCGACCACGCTCACCACCGCGCCCGGCAGGCGAGCATCGACATCGAGCAGCGACACATTGCCCTCGAACGGCAGCGCGATGGCCTCGGCGCGGCGCGGCGCCGCATGCGGCCGGCGTGTGAGCTGCAGCGACGCGCCAGTGCGGCTGGTGACATACAGCGCATCACGCGCGGCGGCGATGTTGACGATCACCGACTCGCCCGCCGGCACCACCACCTCGGCCCTGGCCATCGCGGGGGCACGCAGCGGCGTGCGCAACACGCGATGACGCGGCGCCTGGTTCGACGTCATCACGTAGATCCAGTCTCGGTCCACGGTGATCACGCGCGCCTGGTCGGTCACGTCGACCACCTTGCGCCAGGTGGCGCGGCCCTCGGTGGCCGCGGTGAGATCCGCCAGGTACAGCATGCGGTTGCGCTCGACACCGAGCGTGACCAGCGCCATCGCCACGCGCGTGCCGGGCACCTGCGCAATGCTGGCGCCGGCGTAGATCGGCAACCCGAGATCGGCATTGCGGCTGGCGCTGAATACCGGCCGCGCCTGCGCGCTCCTGATCGAGAAGAAGTGCGTGGTGCGATCGCCGAAGCGTTCGGTCGCCGGCAGCGTCTCAAAGCCCTCGCGCAGCCGCGCGAAGAAAAAGCCACTGCCATTGTCGAGCCAGTTGATAGAGGCAAAGCGGATGCGGTCCATCGGCGGCGCCAGCGCGCGGCCGCTGTCGACGTCGATCACATGCACCTCGCCGATCTCGCTGCCCGCCACCTGCAGCGCGTAGGCCAGCCGGCGCCCGTCGGGCGAGGGCTTCCAGTCGACCAGCGCGAGCGGCTTGCCAGCCGCCTGGCCGAGCGCCTCAGGATCGACCAGCACGGTGTCGCGCCCGGCCGCACCCGCGCGCCAGACAAGCTTGAACTGGTTCTCGCCCGGCTCGCGCCGGCTGAAGAAGAGGCGGCCGCCCGCGGTGCGCTGCACCGCGCTCACGCTGCCCGCCGCCGCCGCATCGATCTCTCGCAGCCGCGCCAGCAGCGCATCGCGCCCGGGGAGCCGCGCCAGCACGGCGTGGGTCGCATCGGCCTGCGCTCGCATCCACTGCGCCACCACCGGGTCGGCGGTGTTCTCGGTGAACAGGTACGGGTCGGCCACCGCGGTGCCGTAGAAGTTGTCGACCACCGGCCGCGGCGGCAGTGGCGGCGGGATGACCACCCCGGCGACGCGATTTTCTGCCGGCGCCGGTGTCGGCGCTGGCGCCGGTGGTGCCGGCTTGCGGCTGCCTGCGCAGGCGGCCAACAGCAGGACGCCGAGCAGGGAGACAGCCAGGGTCCGGCCGCGGTGGCGCACGCAGGTTGGCAGCATGGAGTTCTCTACGGTGAAGGGCGACGCCACGCTGACGGCCTGCGCGGCACAAGGAGCGCGAGGATAGCGGCGTCACGGTCCGGCGCGCTGGCAACCCACCCCGTGCCGACCCTTGCGGCACTGCAGGGTCGACGCGCGCACGCTGCCCCGCCTACCATTGCGGTCATCTTCTACCCTGCTCCTTGCGCATCACGCATGCCAGGCCTGATCACCAAGACCGCGCGCGAGCCGCGCCGCTCCCGCTGGTTCAGCATCCATCGCTGGCTCGGCATCGTGCTCGGACTATGGTTTGCGCTGGTTGGCCTGACCGGTGCGATCCTCGTCTACGAAGAGCCGATCGACGCCTGGCTCAATCCAGACCTGCTTATCAGCA
The DNA here is from genome assembly GCA_022843955.1 of Burkholderiaceae bacterium. Classification (GTDB taxonomy): domain Bacteria; phylum Pseudomonadota; class Gammaproteobacteria; order Burkholderiales; family Burkholderiaceae_F; genus JALHMQ01. Next base: position 55,498 of record JALHMQ010000008.1, on the reverse strand, counting down.
GCAACCGCGGCCCGCACCTGGCGCCGGGCGCGATCGTCGCGCTGGCGCGCGAGCGCGGCTTTCCGCACGTGGAGCGCATCCGCCTGCCGCAGGCCGACGGCGACGTCTACCGCCTGCTCGCACGCACCACCGACAGGCGCATCCGCAACCCGCGCGCCGAAGTGATGATGGATCCGGTCACCGGCGCGCTGCTCGGCCAGCGCTCGGCGCAGACCATGTCGCTCGCCCCGCGCTACGCGATGCAGACCGTCTACGAGTTTCACCGCAACGTGCTGCTGGGCGAGTCCGGCTCGAACATCGTCGGCATCGCCGGCTTCCTGCTGCTGGCGTCGGCAATCAGCGGCATCGTGCTGGCGCTGCCGCGCAGTCGCGCCGCGTGGGGGCGTCTGCTGGCGATCAACCTGCGCGCCTCGGCCACCCGCATGGCCTTCGACACCCACCGCTCGGCCGGCACGCTCATCGCGCTGCTGCTGGTGCTGGCCACGCTCACCGGCAGCACGCTCGTCTATCTCAACTACGTGCGCGAGCTGGTCAGCGTGTTCTCCAAGGTGGCGTCGTTTCCGACCGTGCCGTTTCGCCTGAGCACCGACCAGCCGCAACCGCTCGACACGCTGGTGGCCACCGTGCAGCGTGCCCACCCGCAGCGGGCGATCACCGAGATCCGCGTGCCCGCCGGCCAGATGAGCGGCTACCAGTTTTACCTGCGCGGCGACGGCGACGAATACCGGCTCGGCGACACGCTGGTGTGGATGCACCCCGGCACCGGCGAGATCCTGGTCGAGCGCAGCGACCGCACCCGCACCGCCGGCGAGACGCTGATGCACTGGCTGTTCCCGTTGCACAGCGGCACCGCGTTCGGCAGCGTGGGCATGGCGGCGATGTTCGTCACCGGCATCGCCCCACTGCTGCTGGTCGTGACCGGGCTGTGGGTGTGGCTGCGCAAGCGGCGCGGTGAACGCGTGGCGGCCGAGCGTGCGCTCGCGCGCGCCGCCGCCCACTGCGGCTCCCCGGCCTTGGCTGGCGAGGGGGTGCGCGCCGAGAGCGCAGGCGCCACCGCGCTACGCACGCGTTCGACGTCCGGCCCCGATCCGGCGCATTGAATCGCACGCGGCGACATCGGCCGCGCGGTGGAAAGCAGCGCGCCTGTCTGGCTGGACGGCGCGCCTTCGGTTCACCGAGCGGCTGGCGCCGGCGCCGCGACACCGTGCCGTCAGCGCGCCTTGGCTTCACCCCGGGGCCGGCGCCGCGACGGTGCGCCGCGCCGGTCAGCGCGCCTCGGCGATCGCCTTGGCCAGCTCGCGGTACTCCTCGCCGTTCTTGCCGGAGATCGACTCCAGCCGCGTCAGATTGGCCTGCGCCCGCGCCACCTGGCCGGTCTTGACGAACGCCACGCCCTGGTAATGCAGCGCGCCGCGGTGGTTGGGGTTGAGCTTCAGTGCCCGCTCGTAGTGGGCAAAGGCCTCGTCGGTCTTGCCCTGCCAGCGATACGAGTAGGCCAGCATGTTGACGGCATCGGCGTTGTCCGGCTCGGCGGCAACCGCCTTGCGAAAGCTCTCCACCGCCGCTGCCCAGTCCTTGCGCGCCACCGCCTTCTTGCCGGCGGTGTAGTCGCGACTCTCGGCGTTCTCCGCGGGCGCGGTCTCGGTGGGGGCGGCATACGCGGCCGGGGTGCCGGCGGCGAGCAGCAGGGCAGCGAACAGGGCGCTGATCAGGGTCGATTGCATGGGTTTTCTCCGTTCAATGGGTTCAAATTGATTCAAAGCGATCAATGAGCGCGACATGCGCTGACCCATGTACGGAGCACCGGGCGAATCGGATGCAGCTCATCGATCCGCAGGTGCCGTGAACTCGCCAGTCCACCCCACCGGGCCGCTCTGCCAGGCAACTTCGCCGCGCAACTCCGCCGCGCAACTCCGCCCCGCAACCCTGCCAACCCACCCCGCCGCCAAGCCTCGTCACGCGCGCCCGCGCGAGCCGACCTCAGCGCGCGATCTGCCCGAAGCGGCCGGCCTGGAAGTCGGCGATGGCTTCCTGCACTTCTTCCACCGTGTTCATCACGAACGGGCCGTGGCGCACCACCGGCTCGTCCAGCGGCTCGCCGGCGATCACCAGGGCGCGGCTGCGCGGGCTCTTGCCGCGCAGCGGCAGCGTATCGCCGCGGGTGAGCATCGCCATGTCGCCGTCGCGCGCAGTGCGGCCCAGCGCACCCACCGTCATGCTGCCGTTGAACACATAGACGAAGGCGTTCTGCGCGGCCGGGATGTCGAGCGTGACCTCGGCGCCGGGGTCGAGCGCCACGTCGACAAAGGTGATCGGCGAGCGCGTCTCCGCCTGCGCCTGCACCCCCAGCACGTGGCCGGCAATCACTTTCACCTGGGCGCGGCCGTCGTCGCTGCGCCAGGTCGGCATCGCCTCGGCGCGCACGTCCTGGTAGCGCGGCGCGATGCGCTTGTCGCGCGCGGGCAGATTTACCCACAGCTGAAAGCCGTGCACGCGGCCGCCTTCTTCCTTGATCTGCGCCGACGGCTGCTCCGAGTGGATCACGCCGTCGCCGGCGGTCATCCACTGCACGTCACCCGGCTTGAGGCTGCCGCGGTGGCCGGCGCTGTCCTCGTGCAGGTACTCGCCTGCCAGCACATAGGTCACGGTCTCGAAGCCGCGGTGCGGATGATCGGGCGCGCCCACCGCCTCGCCCGGTGCGTAGACGGTCGGCCCCATCTCGTCGAGCAGCAGGAACGGATCGACCTGATCCAGCCCAGGCAGCGGAAACGCCCGGCGGACCTCGAAGCCCGCGCCTTCGCGCAGGCGGGTGGCGTAGGCGATGCGCTGCACTTCACGTGGCTTCACGCGGACTCCCGGGTCGATCGGCGGGTGCAGCGTAGCCGCCCGCCGCCGGCCGCACATGTCGCACTGCCGCGCCGGCCGTGCTTGGGCCCAGGCACGTTCAGACTTGCCCAGTCGGAACAAGGTGGTGTGACGGGGTGTGGCTCGCTACGCCACCCAGGTACACACATGAAAATGTGACCGACAAGCCACGACGATTACCCGCCGCGCAGGCAGGGGGTAGGTTTTCCGGGCGGGGACGGCGAGCCGTCGCGCCGCGGGGGGCGTGGACCTCACTGCTCAGGGCGACGCACGGCCGCCCGCGGCGGGATTCAGGCCTCGACCGTCACGTCCTCGATCACCGGATGCTCCGGTCGCTCGTCGTCGCCCTGCGCCTTGTCGGACAGGTGCTGCAACGAGCGGCGGATCACCTGCAGCTCGTTGATGCGCGAGTCCAGCTGCGAGATGTGCTCCTGGGCCATCTTGGCCACGTCGGGGCTCGACCGCTCCTTGTCCTGCCACAGGGCCAGCAGATTGCTGATCTCCTTGATCGAGAAGCCCAGGTCGCGCGCGCGCCGCACGAAGCGCAGCGTCTGCACGTCGGTCTCGTCATAGATGCGGTAACCGGCGGTGGTCCGGCGGGCCTTGCCCAGCAGGCCGACCTGCTCGTAGTGCCGGATCATCTTGGCCGACACGCGTGCTGCCTCGGCCGCCTGCTTGATGCTCAGCCAGCCGCGCCGGCGCGCATCAGCCAGCTCAACATCGGATCGTGTTCTCTCCATTGGGTCCATCGCTCCCTGCTCTCCTGGGACGCTCGCTGCGGGGGGTCGCGGCATGTTGGTCCTCTGTGGTCGTCTCACCCATGGGGGCAATTTGCGGGCCTCCCGCCGGACAAGGTGAAAGAACGTCGCCCCCGGGGTAGGCGATCACGCGCTGCGTGACGGCGCACGGGCGCCCCTGCGGCGCGTCACACGGGCAACCTGCCGGCGCGTCAATCCACGCGCTGCGCCGGCTCGGTCGCGGCGGGGGCGACTGATGCGGCCGGCGCCGCCACGGCATCGACCGGCGTGGGCGACCTCAGTGGCGTCCGCAGTGGCGCCCCCAGGCGCGGCCGCCTGACCGCGATCGCCAGCGCACCCAACACCAGCAGCAGGTTGATCCAGCGGCCGCGCCGCTCCGCGGCCAGCGCGGCATCCAGCGGGGCCCGCGCGCCGGCCGCACCACCCGCCGCGGACTGGATCACGCTGCCCGCCGCCGACTGCACCGCATACGAGGTGGCGCGGTTGGACTGCGGAATCACATGCAGAAAGGCCAGGCCGGCGATCAGCACGCCGATCGCCGCCTTGGCCCAGACCCAGCGCGCATCGATCAGCGTTGGGCGCGCCACCACCAGCAGGAAGCCGGTCACCAGCATCAGCAGCAGCGCCGGCACCAGCACCGCACTCGAGGCCACCGACATCGCCTGCCGCACGGCGCCGAAGGTCAGCGGCGAGATCGGCTCGGCCACGTCGGCCAGCACCAGCAGCACCAGCATCGACCCGCCGAGCGCGCCCACGCTGGCCAGGTGCAGCCAGAGCAGCCCATGTCGCATCACGGCACCTCCGCGCCGGCGAGGGGGAAAGCGCCGGTCCGCGGGACAGGCGAACCGCGTGCCCTTGCCGGGCCGGCCGCGCGTTGTCACCCCTAGGGTGTTGGATGCCGTCAACACACGGTGCGCCAGCGTGTGCCGAGGCCTGTTTTACCTGCGGCGGCGCAACACCCATGGATACAATGGCCCGTCACTTTTGCGTCATATGCAACGCCTGTCCAGGCGTCAAGCCAAAACTCGCTGCAAGCCGCCGCCACCATGAACGACCGCCCCGCTGCCAAGGACAACCGCGACGCGAAGCCGCCCGCAGCGACCAACTTCATCCGCAACATCATTGCCGACGATCTGGCGCGCGGCACCTACGTCGACCGCCGCTGGGCCGGCCAGCCCGGCGCCTACGACACGCACGTCAACGCACCACTGGATGTCGCCCGCATCCGCACGCGCTTTCCGCCCGAGCCCAACGGCTACCTGCACATTGGCCACGCCAAGAGCATCTGCCTGAACTTTGGTCTCGCGCGCGCCTTTGGCGGCCGCTGCCACATGCGGTTCGACGACACCAACCCGGTGAAGGAAGACCAGGAGTACGTCGACGGCATTCTGGAGAGCGTGCGCTGGCTCGGCTTCGACTGGGCGGACAACCACGAGTCCAACCTGTACCATGCCTCGGACTACTTCGAGGACATGTACCGCTTTGCCGAGCACCTGATCGCCACCGGCTACGCCTACGTGGACGAGCAGACCGCCGATCAGATGCGCGAGACGCGCGGCACCCTGACCGAGCGCGGCACCGACTCGCCGTATCGCAACCGCCCGATCGAGGAGAACCTGCGTCTCTTCCGCGCCATGCGCGCCGGCCAGCACGCCGAAGGCAGCATGATCCTGCGCGCCAAGATCGACATGGGATCGCCCAACATCAACATGCGCGACCCGGCGATCTACCGGATCCGCTTTGCCGAACACCACCGCACCGGCGACGCCTGGAAGGTCTACCCGATGTACTCGTACGCGCATCCGATCGAGGACGCGCTGGAGAACATCACCCACTCCATCTGCACGCTGGAGTTCGAGGACCAGCGCCCGTTCTACGACTGGGTGCTCGAGCGCATTGCGCCGCTGTTGCGCACGCCGCAGTACGAGCGCGTGCGCCAGATGCTCGACGAGATCAGCGTGATGGGAGTGGAAGGCAAGCGCCAGTTCGCCCTGCATTGCCGCGACTTTGGCGACAAGCTCGGCCACAGCCGCTACGAGCGGCGGGTGGAAGCCATGTTCGCCAGCTGGACCAAGAGCCCCGATCTCGCGCTCAATGACTCCGATGAGCTGATCAAGCTTGTACAACAGCAGACCCAGTGCTTCACGCCGCTGCTGCAGGCCGCGCTCGACAGCTTTGCGCCCAAGAGCCAACCCAACCCGTTCATGCTGCCGCACCAGTACGAGTTCAATCGGCTGAACCTGACGTACGTGGTGATGAGCAAGCGCAAGCTGATCCAGCTGGTGGAAGACAAGCACGTCGACGGCTGGGACGACCCGCGCATGCCCACCGTGGTCGGCCTGCGCCGGCGCGGCTACACGCCGCAGAGCATCCAGCTCTTCATGGACCGCATTGGCGTCAGCAAGAGCATGCAGTGGATCGACTACGCGCTGCTGGAGCAGGCGCTGCGCGACGACCTGGACGCCCGCGCCCCGCGCGCCACCGCCGTGCTCGACCCGCTGCGCCTGGTGATCGACAACTGGCCCGCCGGCACCACCGAAAACTGCCTGTTCGCCGTGCACCCGCACCAGCCCGACCTCGGCACCCGCACCATCCCGATGGCCGGCGAGCTGTGGATCGAACGCGAAGACTTCACCGAGACGCCGCCCAAGGGCTACTTCCGCCTCTCACCCGGCGCCATGGTCCGCCTGCGCTCGGCCTACGTGATCAAGTGCACCGGCGTGGACAAAGACGCCGCCGGCAACATCACCGCCGTGCACGCCGACTACCTGCCGGAAACGAAGAGCGGCACCGAGGGCGCCAACAGCGTGAAGGTGAAAGGCGCCATCCACTGGCTGCCCGTGCACGCCAGCACCCCCGCCGAAGTGCGCATGTACGACCGCCTGTTCACCGAAGCCCAGCCCGACGCCAGCAGCCGCGACTTTCTCGAGCTGATCAACCCGAGCAGCAAGCGGGTGGTGAACGCCTTCGTCGAAAAGTCACTTGAAGCCGCGCAGCCGGACGACAAGTTCCAGTTCGAGCGGATGGGGTACTTCGTGGCGGACCGGAAGGACCACACGGCACAACGGCCGGTGTTCAATCTGGCGGTGACGTTGAAGGATTCTTGGGGGAAGTAGGGGATCGACGATGCCGGAAATCTGTCGCTTCCTCGGCATCGTGATCACGATGTACTTCAACGACCACGCGCCGCCGCACTTCCACGTTCGCTACGAGGATTTTCGCGCCATCGTCGGAATCGATCCGCTTGAACTGCGCGAAGGCAAGCTGCCGCCGCGTGTTCTCGGCCTCGTCATCGAATGGGCCGAATTGCATCAGACTGAACTGCTGGAGAACTGGACGTCACTGACGACGACCGGTACCTTCAAGCGCATCGAACCCCTCGTCTAGGAGGCCTGAATGATATGGGTGACCGAAGCCAAGCATCTCGGCGGCTATCGGCTGTGGATGCGCTTCTCGGATGGGACCGAGGGCGAGATCGACCTGACCGAACTTGTGGCGAACGATAGTCGGCCCATCGTCGCGGCGCTGCGCGATCCAGCATTGTTCGCGCGACTTAAGGTCGACATGGACACAGTGGTGTGGGAAAACGGGTTCGACCTTGCGCCGGAGTATTTGCACGCAAAAGCGAAAGCCGCGGCCGCTGCCTAACAGCATTCCATGAAGTCCAACTGCGCATCTAGTTACGCGAGATGCTCGCCGCAAAGCGAACGTCGACCATAGAGCGACCAAACGTGGATGGCATTGCGGCTCAAGCGCGGAGCGAGGCAGTCAGAGCCCTCCTTCTCGCTCACATCAACTTCTACGACTTTGCAAACCTGTCGGTAGCCGACCCCTTGAGGCGCCTGCTCCAGTTACTTGACTCCGGCGACGAGCGTGCTGCTTTCGACTTGTGGAGCGGCGCGTTGCGCCCGGGCGGGGTAGGACAACCGATGGGCCAAGGCGAGATTCTCGAGTACCTTGAAGGCCTTCGTACGGTTGAGGCCAAATACAAGGCCGCACTATCCGAATCGAGTCCAACCTTCTCTCCGCGCGTAGCAAACTTTGCAGAGCTGGCAGATTCTCTGAGAGGCGCATTGATGTGCGGCTGTCAATCGAGCCAGCCACTGACTATTCATGGAGATCTAGGGTTTGTTTATGCGTACCTATGCAACTTTGCAGAGTCATTCCAGCTCAAAGACTCGCATCTGGCCGGCGGACTGATCGGTGAGAACTCGACATTTCGCAAGACGCTGTTTGTACACAACTCTGTCCTATCTGGACGAGGGTTGGACCTAGATCGAGTCGGAACGACTGAGTCGCTCGTCGTAATGAAGACACGCTGCTCGAAAGTCCTGCTATCGACCAGGAGTTCGGTCAATGGAGTGTTCTTCGGCCCTGGAACACTGATAGAAGGAGTAGCCGATTTCAGCGGAACAACATTCCACGGTGCCTTCCAGATCGATGGCGCGACGTTTGCCGGACCAACGCGCTTTCATGCCAGCAAGTTTCTTGGCAGCATCGTGCTTAGCGGCGACTTCGCGGCGTGTCCCGAGTTTTTTGAGGCCGAGCTTCCTGCTAATACCCGGCTCGACGGAATGACATTGGCGAAGAGGAGACTTGGGAACGGAGACCCAGGGAGAGTCAACGACGCTGCTTGGCCCCTAACTATTGATCATGAGGTTCACGTAATTCGCGATCTCCGCGCTAAGGTCCAGGCAAAGCGGTGGATTCAAGAAGACATAGCCCTCTTCGCTGAAGAGCAGCGCGCTGCGAGACATGCGCTTTCATGGTCGACCAATCCCATAGAGCGGGCGATTTCGGCCTTCTACGATGTGACATCGCGCTACGGTTCTTCGCCATCAAGACCAATCTCCTTGTTCTTGCTTTGGAATGGGTTGTTCTTAGCTCTCTTTCCTTTGTTGTTGATCCTATTTGAACTTGAACTTCCAACCCTCATACCTGGATACTTCGTAGGCTTGTCCCCGGCATCGATACAAATTGATCGTAGTCCCGTCGACACATCGACGATCGTCTTGATACCCATTAGTAACGCATTTGGTCCGATCTCGCTTTTCCCGGGCAAGTCATCGATACTGATTCATTCTTATTGGGCGATTGCTCTATCTCTTGTTCAAAGCGTTGTGTCGCTCTCGCTAGCAGCGCTCTTTTTTCTTGCACTTCGATCTCGCTTTCAGCGCAGTTCGGCAACCGCCGGATCACCTTAACTACTAAGGGCTGCGGCGGTAAGGTCAAAAACAGAGGGTCAAATGCGACCATGGTCTGTTTGATCTTCATGAACGGCGCCGTCGATTCGCTCGCAGCGCTCGTCCTTAGCTCCGCACCAACCGCACCAACGTCAACTCCGGCCGCGTCCCCAACCGCACCGGCGGCCCCCAGCTGCCGGTGCCTGGATTGACATACACCCACATCCGCCCGCTGCGCGACAAGCCGACCACGTGCGGCGCGTGCACCAGCTTCACAGCCAGCGTCCACGGAAAGAACTGGCCGGCGTGGGTGTGGCCTGAGAGCTGCAGGTCGAAGCCCGCCGCCTGCGCCTGCGGGGCGAGCTTGGGGTTGTGCGCGAGCAGGATGCGCAGTTGGGCGTCGACGCCGCTGCCGGCCGCACGCTGTGCGTCGGGCGATTGCGGCGGCCGATCCATTCGCGCCGCCGGATCGACCACGCCGCCGAGGACGAGCGTGGCCTGGCCGCGCCGGATCACGCGGAACTCGTTGCGCAGCACGTCGAGCCCCAGCTGCGCGAACTGCGCCACCCACTGCGCCGCGCCCGCGTAGTAGTCGTGATTGCCCAGGGCGAGAAAGCGCCCTTCCTTCGCCCGCAGTTGCGCCAGCGGCGCCACGTGCCGTTGCAGGCGCGGCACGCTGCCGTCGACGATGTCGCCGGTCAGCACCACGATGTCAGCGTCCAGCCCGTTGCTGATCTCGACCACGCGTTGCACGTAACGCCGGCCGATGGTGGGGCCGACGTGCAGGTCGCTGATCTGCGCGATCGTGAGCCCCTCGAACTCGGCCGGCAGGTGCTCGATCGGCACGTCGATCCGCCGCACATGCGGGCCGCGGAAGGCCGCCAGCACGCCGATGCCGAGCGTGGCCGCCGCCCCCCACAGCACGCCGGCGCGACTGCCCTGCACCCAGTCCGCGCCGACCGTGATGCCTGCAAGGCCGGCGCCGATCAGCGCGAGGTCGCGCGCCAGGCAGAACAGCAGCAGGTAGGTGAGCCAGCCCATGCTCAGGTAGCTGGCGGCGTGCAGCAGGTCATCGGCGCGCCCATGCTTCTCCCGCCCCAGCACCCAGTAGAGCACCGGCACGCTCCACACCAGCACGAACGGCAGCGCCAGCGCCAAGCGCGCGAGCGCGCCATCGGCCAGTCGGATTGCGACATACGCGTAGCTGACAGCGAGGATGGCGGTGAGAACGAGGACGAAGGGGCTGAGCAGGCGGCGCATGGCGGGTTGCGCCGTCAGGTCGGCACAGAGGCAGCACGTGGCGGCGATGCGGCAGAACTCAAGCGGCCTCGCAGCATCCGCCGCAGCACGGTCTGCGCCTTCAACGCCTGATTGCGCAGTGCGCAGGGCGGCGCGCTTGCCGACGACTCGTTAACCCGACGTCCGAGGCGCCGAGTATCGATCTGCGCGGCTCGTGCCCGCACCTGGGCGTGGCCGACTGCGTCGGCGATGCCGGCCGGAAAGCCCTGAGTCGCGGCTAACCGAGGGGCGTCGCCGCGGCTCAGTTACCTGAAGCGACCGCCGAGCACGCTATAGCTGGATGAGCCCCCCGGCTGACCCATCCAGACGACGACGGCGTCGCCGTTGCCATCAATGGCGCAGGAGGGCACACCGACCGGGGTGTAGGCCACGCTGTCGGCAGCTGGCGACGGCGCTGCCTGTGGTGTGCCCCAGCCAACGTTGGCGGTGTAGCGCTGCGCCCAAGTCTGGAAGCTGCGGGTCCACGCCACCACCGCATGTCCGTTGACCGCGTCGACCGCCAGCGACGGCGTGCCGAACGACCCGATCGACCCAGAGCCGATCGACAGCGGCGTGCCCCAGCCGGTGCCCGGTGTGTAGCGGTTGGTCATCAAGCGGTCGACGCTGCCGTCGAACTGCACCCAGATCGCGAGCGCACTGCCGGTCTGCTGCTCGTAGGCCACGCGCGGCGCGGTGGCGCGGTGCGTGTTGTCGCTCTCGACCGCCACAGGTGTGCTCCAGCCGCTGCCTGCCACGTAGCGGGCCGACCAGATGCTGGGCCAAGTGGGGTTGTCCAACTTCTTCCAAAGCGCGATGGCCTCGCCGCTTGGAGTCATTGCCACTTGCGGCTGCATGTCGAGGGTGCCCGCATCGTCAAGGAGGAGCGGGGCGTCCCAGATGCCGCCGGCGCCCATGCGTATTGCCCAGAGCCTGCCACCTCCCGGCGCGGCCCCCGGAGCGCCGGCGACGACGAGCGCAGAGCCGCCACCCATCGCCACCTTCGGGAAGTCACCGGCGCCGCCCATGGCGTCGCTATCGATGCGCAACGGCGTGGACCACCCGGCGCCCGCGACGTAACGCGCGGCGAACAGCTGGTTCGGCGAAAACTGCGAGATGCGCTGGTACCAGATCGCCACCGCGTTGCCAGAGGCGTCCATTGCGATCTGGTGGCTGTAGCTTTCGCCGCCACCGGCCAAGGTGCTGACCAGCACCGGCGTGCTCCACGTGCCCCCGGACAGGCGGCTTGCCATCACGTTGCGCGAGCCCGCGCCGGCGTCATTGCGATGCTCCCAGATCGCGATGGCATTGCCGGCGCCGTCGGTGGCCACTTCAGGAAAGAAGGCGGAGAGCAGGACGTTGCTGTTCGTCGACACTTCAACGCGCGCGCCCCAACCGGCGCCCGCCTGGTAGGTGTTGGAGTAGATCTTGTGGATGCCGTCGAACTGTGACCACACAGCGATCACCCGGCCCGTGCTGTCATAGGCCAGTGCGGTGCCCGGCGTCGCGGCATCGGCCACCGTCTCGAGCAGCGCAGGTGCGCCCTGCCAGCCGCCGACCGAAGCCACCGTGAGAACCGCGGCATCGGTGGTCGCGCTGCCCGATGCATTGGTGGCGATCGCGCGGTAGCGCCGACCATTGTCGGCGGGAGACGTTGCGGGCGTCGTGTAGCTGGCGGCGTTGGCGCCGCTGACGTTGGCCCAGGTTGTGCCGCCGTCGGTAGACAACTGCCACTGCCAGGACGGCGTCGGCACGCCGCTGGCGGCCGCGGTGAAGGTCGCGGGCGCGGGCGGGCTGACAACTTGGCTGGTCGGCTGCGTGAAGATCGCCGGCGCCTGCGGCGCCGCCGTCACGGTGAGTCGCGCCGCATCCGATTGGGCGGTGCCGCTGCTGTTGATGGCTACCAGGCGGTAGCGCTCGCCATCTTGCGACAGCGTGGTGCTGCCGGTGCTGTAGCTCGCGCCAACAGCTCCGGCGAGATTGCCCCAGGTGGTGCCGGCGTCGGTCGAGCGCTGCCACTGCAGCGTCGGGGCTGGCGTGCCGGTGACGGTGGCGGTGAACACCGCGGTGGCCCCCTCGATCACCGAGCGGTCAGTGGGCTGCTGCGTGAACTGCGGCGCCATCGGTGCGGGCAAGACGGTCAGCAGCGCGGCGGCACTGGTGACGCTGCCGGCGCTGTTGCTGACGAGCACGCGGTACAGGCGGCCGTTCATCGCCACGCTGGTCGCGCCGACGTCGAGCGAGGCCGACTGCGCCCCGCCGATCGCACTCCACGTGGTGCCACTGTCAGTCGAGAGCTGCCACTGGTACGCCAGCCCGGTGCCGCTCGCAGTGACGCTGAAGATCGCCGGGGCGGGCGCGATGACACTGACCGCCGCAGGCGCCACGGTCACGACGGGCGCCACGACGGACGACGTCACGGTCAGCGTCACCGCCGAACTTGGAAACGATCCGGATGCTCCGCTGACGATGACCCGAAAGCGCTTGCCGTTATCGGCGAGGTTGACCGCGGGCGTGGTGTAGCTGGACGCCGTCGCTCCGGGCAGATTGACCCAGGTACTGCCACCATCGGTACTCGACTGCCACTGCAAGCCGGTCACGGGGCCACTGACCTGCACCGTCATCGTCGCGGTGCTGCCGGCCGTGGCGGAGACATCGACCGGCTGGCCGGTAATCGTCGGTACCGCCGGCGGGCTGTCGTTTCCGCCGCAGCCCGCCAACAACAAGATCGAAGCAAACAGTAGGGCCAGCCAGGCGGGCAACAGCCCTCGCGATGCGGTTAACAACGTCATGTTCAGCCCCTGCGGCCACCCGGCGGGCAGCTCATGACTGCTTTGTAGCCAAGGTAGCGTTAGCACAGCGTTACGCGTCGACTCACAGCCTGGCGCGCTGCTCGCTGCAGGTGCGGCAGATCACGTCCGGCGTACCCAGCAACACGATGGGTTGAGGGACAGGGGGTATACAAGCGAACCAAGAGCGGCCAAAGACCACACCGACCAAAGGTCAAACGGCCAAGGTCGATTAGATTCGGTGGTCAAGCCTCAGCGCACGATGACGCACTCCCTCGCCCCCACCCTGCAGTCGCAGCTCGACCACGCCGCCGCGGGCGAGCCGCCGGCGCTGTTTGCGCTGCACGTGGTCGCGCCGTCGCGCGGGCTCGACTGGCTGGGCGCCGCCGGCGAGCGCGCGCATGGGGACGCCCACGGCGTGATGCGCAGCGCCAGCATCACCAAGACCTATGTCGCCACGGCGGTGCTTCGACTGATGGAGCAGGGGCGGCTGGCGCTGACGGATCCGCTGAGCGCGCGGCTCGCACCCCGCACGGTGGATCTCTTGCGTTCAGGCGGCTACCGCCCGCAGGACATCACGCTGCGCATGCTGCTGGAGCACACGAGCGGCATGGCCGACTACGCGACGTACGAGGTGTTCGTCGAGCGTGTGCTGGGCGATCCCACCCACCGCTGGACGCGCGAAGAACAGATCGCGGTGGCGATGCAGCAGCCGCAGATCGGCGCGCCGGGCGAGCGCTACGAGTACGCCGACAGCAACTACGTGCTGTTGGGCGAGGTGCTGGAGCAGGTAACCGACCAACCGATGCCGCAGGCGATTCGCACACTGGCCGGCTTCGATCAGCTGGGCCTGCGCCACACGTGGTTCGAGACGCTGGAGCCCGTGCCCGCCGATGCGCCGCCGCGGCTGGCGCAGCACTACGACGACGACGACGAACGTGGCTCGGTCCTCGTGCAAAGCCTCGATGCCAGCAGCGATCTCTTCGGCGGCGGCGGCCTGCTGACCACCCTGCCCGACCTCGCCCGCTTCTTTCGTGCGCTGGTGCGCGGCGAACTCTTTGCGAACGCAGTCACGGCCGAACTGATGCGCATGCCCACGCCACTGAGCATCGCGCAGGGCGCGCTGCCCTATGGGCTGGGACTGGAAGTGCTGCAGGTGGACGGCGTCACGCTCTACGGCCACACCGGCTACTGGGGCGTGGCGGCCTGGCACTGCCCCTCGCATGACATCACGCTGACCGCGGCGGTCACCCGCACGGCGCGCAAGGCGGCGTTCAGCGCGCTGGTGGAAGACGTGGTGCGCACGCTCGCCGCGTGAGTGACCCGCGGTGATGTACGCCGCTTTGTCGCCGAAAGCCCGCGCCATCGACGAAGTTCGAGAGCACGTCCTTGAACTCCGGGCGGTGCGTTTTCGGCATCCAGCCCAACGAAGATGGTCCTCGCTACCGCGTCACTACCTGCCGCCGATCCACCCCGCCACTGCGGCCCACTGCGGCGAGCCCGCAATCGGCCCCAGCGCCACGTAAGTCCCGGCCAGCGTCGCGCCTGCGGCCAAATAGGGTGCGCGCAGCCTGCCGCCGCGCCAGTCGACATAGATCAGCACGGCGCACACGGCGACCAGCACCGCGTACGCCAGCGCGAGCGCGCGCGGAAAGGGAATGGCCCCGAACACGATGAACATCAGGCGCGTCAGTGCGGGCGGCAGCACGATCAGCAACGTTGTCGCCATCCAGCGCGCGTGCAGTTGCACGTTGCGCCGGTTGGCGATGGCCAGGGCAAATGCCACAGCAAGGAACACCAGCGTCACCAGGTCGATGAAGCCGAGCATGCGCGCCAGCGGCGGCGGCAGTCGGGTCTGGCCGGCCAGCATCAGGTGCAGGACCCACGCGCCGGTGACGATCAGCGCCGGCATCAGCAGGTAGCTTGCCTTGCCCAGCGTGCGATGCCATGACGGTCGGCGCAGTCTCATCAGCGCAGCCTGGGCGACGAGCAGCGCCAGCCAGGCGGTAGCCACCACGCCGTGCAGCACGTGCGGCAGGGGATTGGCAGCAGGGCGCGAGAAGAAACTCGGCCAGAACCCCGCCACCGTCGCGCCGAGCCCGAGCAGGAAGTACAGCCAGGCATCCGCGTAGAACGGTCGCCGCGCGGGCGGCGTGCCATGCGTGCCGATCGGGTGTGAGGCCATCTCGAGTCCGTGTAGACCTGCGACAGGTTCGGATTAGCTCTCGCCGAGCGCCGCTGTGTCAACCATTGTCGTGTTCCCCAGGCTGCAAGCGAGCGCACAACGCGCGCTATCGTCCGCCGACCATGTGCTCCCTGCTGATCGTCTTCCTGCTCGTGATCGAAACCAGCGCCGCGCAGGACATCGAGCGGCCGAGCCGCGGCTTTGGCGACAGCGTGCAGGTCTGCAGCAACGAGCGTGGCACCTGGCGCATTCGCACCCATGCCGCCGACTTCACGGTGGATGCGCAGCCACTGACCGGCGTGGCGCCAGACGACGTGGAAGCCTTTGCGGAGCGCGAGGTGCGCGAGCGCCATGGCCCCGCCATCCTGCGCAAGGTGACGGTGGTCGGCGCCGACAGCCGCTCGGGCATGCGCTCGGCACTGCGCCGCCAGCACCTCGCAGCGTTCGTGGAGGGGCCGGATGCCGAACCGTATGCGTACTGGGTGCCGCTATCGGGCATGTATCAGCTGCGCGCTGCGGCGGTGCGATCGCCCTGATCGCGCTCGCTGTCGCACGGACACGCTGCGGCCGGGTTGATCGCACGGCCTGGCGGATCGCTGATCAGCTCGGCTGGCCAGACACCTATGCGGGCGAGTACCTCGCGCTCACCCGGTTGCAGGCCGATGCCTTCGTCACACTGGACACCCAGCTCGCGCGCGCCGTCAAACGCACGGTCGCCATTGCGACATACCACGATCTCCTCAACCACTAGTTCGCGCGCACACCTATGCAGCGTGGCAAGGGCTACCATGACTTCAGTGGACTTGTTTCACTGTGTTCGTAGTACCCCGACCTCAGGAGGATGTATGGACGAAGTCAGAAACCGCGACAAGTTGGTCGCAGACGCCAAGGTCGTGCTCGACGATGTTGAGTCGCTGCTCAAGCAGGCCGCCGCCGCCAGCGGTCAGCAGGCGCACGATCTGCGCGAACGCGCCGCCGAGACCCTGCATCGCGCCAAGCTGCGGTTGCAGGAAGGGCAGGCCGCCGTGGCCGAGAACACCAAGGCCGCGGCACGCGCCACCGACGACTGGGTGCACGCGCATCCGTGGGGCGCGATCGGCATCGGGGCGGGCGTGGGCTTCCTGATCGGCTTGCTGGTCTCGCGCCGCTAGGCTCGGCCGCGCGTCGTGGCATCTCCCATCGATGCCCTGCGCCGCCTGTCGGCGGCGTCGGTCAACCTGCTGTTGTCACGCGCGGAGTTTGCGTCGGTTGAACTGGCGCAGGCCCGTGCGCAGCTGATGCACTGGTTGCTGCTGGCGCTGGGCGTATTGCTGCTTGCGCTGCTGGGCCTGCTTGCCGCAACGGCACTGTTCGTCGCCTTGCTGTGGCCGGTGCTCGGCTGGGTCTCGCTGCTGCTGCCTGCGATCGCCTATCTGCTGGGTGCGGTGTTGGTGTTTCAACGGCTGCAGCGCGAGATCGAAGGTGCGCCGCCGCTGTTGTCAGACACGCTGCAGGAACTGGCCAAGGACCGTGACGCGTTCCGCGGCCAGGTGGCCGGCGCCACCGCCCAACACAGCGATCAGCAAGCGCGGGAATCCCCATGAGCGCGCGGCAGGACACGCTGCGACTGCGACTCGAACTGCTGCGCATGCGCGCCCAGATCGAACGCAGCGAGATCTCCGCGGCGGTGGTCGAGCTGAAGGTCGGCACTCGCACGCTGCGCCGGTTCGGCGCGGTGGCGAGCAGCCTGGGCGCTGCTGCCAGCGGTAGCACCGGAGGCTGGCTGGGCCCGATCGTGGGCCTGATCAGCGAGCGTCCGTGGATCACGGCGGTCCTCATCGGTGCGCTGCGTACGGCCCGGCGCCATCCCTGGCTCGCGCTTGTAGCAGCCGGTGCGGTCGTGATCGCGGCACGTTGGAAAAGGCGTGACCCCGCGCCCGAGGCCGAGCGCGGGTCGACGTCCGAAGCTGAATCGGCGGCTGAATCGACGTCCGACTCCGCGCCAGGCCCAGGCAGCAACCCGGCGGGAGATTGACCGCGCCGCGTGCGCGGCAGATGGCTGCGTTGTTCCCTGCGTCAAGACTCCTCGGTGTGGCCGACTCAGAACGTGTAGACGCTGCCGCTGTTCGCGGCCGCAGTGGAGTTGCGGTCGCCGCCGATGCCGGTGGCGCTGCTGTCTTCGTCCGGCGCGCCGACCACCAGCGTGGTGCCGTCCGCCGACACGGCCACGCTCTGGCCGAACCGGTCCTGAGCGCGGTTGTCGGGCGCCTTCACGTAGGCTCGTTGCGCCCACAGGCTGCCGTCTCGCGCAAACAGGTACACCGCGCCGCTGCCGCTGGACAGGTCGTTGTCCTGCGCGCCGTTGACGGTGGTGGCGTTGCTGTCTTCGTTGCGGGCACCGACCGCCAGTGTTCGACCGTCGGCCGACAAGGCGAGTGAAAAACCCAAAGAGTCACTAAACCCGGTGTTCGACGCCTTGAGGTAAGCCTGCTGCGACCAGACGACGCCTCGGCGCACGAAGACGTAGGCCGCACCACTGCTATTCACTGCGTTGCTGCCTTGATCGCCGCCTGCGCCGGTGGCAGCGCTGCTCTCTCCGTACGCGCCGACGGCCAGCGTGGCGCCGTCGGCCGACAGGGCCACTGAATGGCCGAAACGATCGTTGGAGTCGGGGTTGGACGCCTTGACGTAGGCCTGCTGCGACCAGGCGCCCTGACCGTTGCGCGTGAACACGAAGACGGCGCCCGCCGCTGACGCCGAGTTGTCGGCCTGATTGCCGTCCACGCCGCTGGCATTGCTGTCCTCTTCGCGCGCGCTGACAGCCAGGGTGTTGCCGTCGGCGGCAAGCGCCAGCGCGTAGCCGAACCAGTCGTCCTGCCCTTCGTTGGATGCCTTGAGCAGCGCAGTTTGAGTCCAACTGTTGGCGTTGCGCTCGAACACATAGGCGGCGCCGCCGACCCCTTGGCCCGAGGCCCCGACCGCGAGCCGTTGGCCGTCGGCCGACAGCGTCACGCTGCGACCGAACCGGTCTGCCGCAGCGGTGTTGGAGGCCTTGACATACGCACTCTGGCTCCACGCGCCGGCCTGGCGCGTGAAGAGGTACACCGCGCCGCTGGCGGGCGCGCTGTTGTCGGCCGCGTTGCCATCGATACCCGTGGCATTGCTGCTCTCTTCATCGGCGCCGACGGCCAGCGTGCTGCCGTCGGACGACAGGGCGATCGACAGCCCGAACTCGTCGTTGGCGTCGCTGTTGGAGGCTTTCAGGTAGGCCTGCTGCTCCCAGCCCGAGGCGCCCCGCACAAAGACATAGACCGCACCGCTTGACGCCGCGCCGTTGTCGGTCTGGTCGCCATTGACGCCGTCGGCACGGCTGCTTTCCTGCAGCGCGGCCACCGCCAGTGTGGAGCCGTCAGCCGACAGCGCGACCCGGCTGCCGAAGCGGTCTTCGGCCTCGGTGTTGGAGGCCTTGAAGTAGCCCACGGCCGCACCGAGCATCGCCGCCAGTGGTTGCTCGTTGCTGGTGACGCAGGTGCCGGTGCCGTTGCATGCCTGCACCCGGGTGCTCGCCTGCGCCCAGTTGATCCGGGTCAGGTCTGGCAGCTCAACCCGTGCGGTGGTGGCGTTGGCGGCCAGGTCCGCGCCGATCTGGGCGTAGGCGGTCTGCGCGTCGGGCCGCCACTGCACGCGGTAGACCGCGATGGTCGAACTGGCGTTGCCGCCGGCCGTGAAGCCGAGAGACATCTGGCGCGGCTGCTGTGTGGCCGCGGGCAGCGCCAGGCTCACGGTGAAGCTATCCACGGTGCCTGCGCCACTGCCGCCCCCACCGCCGCCGCATGCCACCAGTGCCAGGGTGACCACCCAGGTCGCTGCAGCGATCGCGCTCTTGGTCGTTCTCCTGCGTCCGACCTCGCCCAACGAGCTGGATATCAACGCTTTCCTTCAGCGGGACTGGTTTCGCCGCGCGGTTTTGCCGGGGTCCGACCCACCGGTTGATCCTTGCGGTCATGCGGGAGCTTCGAGAAGTTGAGGCTGAACTGATCGCTAGGCGTAGGGTGCGACGGCGGTGTTTGGCCGGTGCGCGGCAACTCGGCCGGCTTGGGCGTCGAGCTGCCGGCGGTCGGCGAATTGCCGGTCGGCTGTGGCTTGGTCGCGCTGCGGCCCGCCGTGGTCGGATCGCTCTTTTTCTTTGCCGCTCCGTGGAGCGACTCGCCGTCGACGCCGTCAAACTTTATGTAGGCGGCACCGAACGCCGGGCCGGCGATCAGCAGGAGAGCGCTGATGATGATGAGCGTGTGAACTGAGTGCTTCATGGTCTTGCTCCGGTCGTGGGTTGGCGTACGGGTGGTGAGAACGCTGCGGTCGACGCCGTTGACGAACATGGGGTGTCGGCGTTGAAAGACAGTGGCGCCAGCTTGGCAGTGGCGATCCTGCGGATCTCCTACTGATCGGCGAATCGGCGTGTCGGTCGCCGTGCGCCAGACGTTCCCGATCTCGCGCCCGCGCCCGCCTTCAGATGCGGTGCACGGCGCAAGACCGAGCCGCATCGACACCAGCCCTGCCGCAGCACCGGTACGCGCGCAGCGCCTCGGCGGGCTGGCCACGCAACCACTGGATCTGCATCAGACCCTGGGCCGGACCGTTACACCTCGGTGACCCACCTGCCGGAAGGATTGGGCCCGTGCAACGGGCTGCTTGGGGAAGCGCTTCCCCACCCCGTCATCGGCGACGTGCGCATCGGTGGCCCGACACTCGACGTCGTGGCCGTGGCGGCACACAGGCTGGCGCGTACGCCGGAAGGGGCGCCTGAGCGCCGCGTGAAGCGGCTCAGCAAGAGCAGCGCGACCAGCACCAGCGCAACGCTGCCCGGCTCGGAGACGGACCTGGCAGCACCCACGCGGATTTCGTCGAGCCAGGCAAAGTTGCATCCGTTGTTGGGTCCGGGTGGACCCACCGGGCAGTCGATCAGCGAGCTGACATCGCCGCCCGAGGCGCGCAGCCGCACCTCGTCGAAGTCGCCGCCGGCGAAGCCGTACCAGCTGCCCGCGAATGTCGCGGCCAGTGTGCCGCTGAGGACCAGCATGCCGTTGGCGGCGAGTTCGAAGTACATCGTCTGCGGCGACTGGAGCCAGCCCGAGCCGCCGAAGAACGAGATGGCGTCGAAGTTGTTGCCGCTGTCCAGCGTCAAGCGCGTCCAGCCATCGTCGCCGCCGTTGGGGTACCAGGAGCGCGCGCCAAGCCCCAGTCCCGCCGCCAGCCAGATCGCGTCGGCTTCGCCGGTGCCATCCATCTGGGTCGCACGGATGCCCTGCTGCGTCCAGGTGGTGGCGCGAAACTCCGGTGCGAGCTCGAAGTCGTTCACCGCCATCGGGTCCGACACGATGTCGGCCAGGTGCACGGTGGCGGCCTGGGCTGACCCGAGGGCGGCCAGGCCGAGCGCGGTGGCGAACAGCGAAAGTGAGAGGGCGCGAAACATTCGGAACTCCTGCGGTGCCTGGGGTGAGACACAGGCTAGGCGCCGAGGCGTTCGGCCAGCGTTCCCCCGGCGTTCCCCCGGGCACCACGGCAGCGCAATGACGCCGGGTCAGCCGGGCTGCGCAACCCGGTCGGCAGGCAGCAGGTCGTCGATGAACGCAGCGAGCAGCTGCGGCGCCGGCACGCGTGCCCAGCGTGCGGCGCGCGCATCCCCGGCCCAGGCCTGCTGCACGGTGGGCCGCATCAGCACGCCCAGGGCGCGATGACGCCGCGCCGCAAGTGCCGCCTGCAGTGCCGCTTGCAGCAGGGTGCGCGCGGCTTCGCGCTCGCCGCGCAGCAGCGCTGCACGCGCCTGCGCCTCGAAGGCATAGGTCAGCGCCGAGGGGTCGCCCGTCGCCTGGGCGTGGACTAAAGCTTGTCGTCCATGCGCCTGTGCATCGTCACTGCGGCCCAGCGCAGCCAGCACGCGCGCCAGCTCGGCGTGCAGGTAGGGCAGGACAAACAGAAAGCCGCAGCGCTCGCCGATCGCCAGCGCGGCCTCGGCCCAGGGCCGGGCGAGCGCGGCCTCGCCGACCGTCGAATGGCTCAGCGACATGTTGAGGTGGTTGTACATGCGCTGGACCTCGTCGCCAGCGGCGTCGTTGAGCGCCAGTGCATGCTGCACGTGTTCACGCGCACGGCGCACATCGCCGGCCTGGGTCAGCGCCATGCCCAGCGCGTCGAGCAGCGTCGCCTGCAGGTTGACCGCGCCGTTTTGCGGCGGCAGGGCGAGCGCGCGTTCGAAGAACCCGGCGGCGCGCATCGAGTCGACGGCGCGCCGCGCCGCGTGGCCCAGCGTGCGCAGGCACATCGCGGCGCCAGCCACGTGCCCCGCAGCGTCGAGCACGTCGAGCGCGGATGCTGCGAGCGTGCAGGCGCGCTCGTCTTCGTCCAGCCACAACAGCACCCAGGCCTGATGCGCCTGCAGGTTGGCGCCGATCGCGGTGCCGGTGCCGAAGCGGACCGCGGCGTCTTCGAGCATCGCCGTGGCGTCGC
Organism: Burkholderiaceae bacterium; assembly: GCA_022843955.1. Classification (GTDB taxonomy): domain Bacteria; phylum Pseudomonadota; class Gammaproteobacteria; order Burkholderiales; family Burkholderiaceae_F; genus JALHMQ01. The sequence continues at coordinate 33,957 of JALHMQ010000008.1, read as the reverse complement.
CAAGACGGCCCTCCACCAGCGCCGACCACTGGATGCGCGAGAGCGCCGCTTCCACCGCCGCGGCGTCACCCTGCTGCACCACGTGATGCCAGGCAGTGATCACGTTCTCGTTCTCGTCGCGCGGCAGCGGCCGGCGCTTGCTCAGCAGCTCCAGGTACCAGCGGGCATGGCGCGCCGCCAATGCACCGGCGGTGTCGAGCGTGGCGAGCTTTTCGCGCGCGTGCGCGTGCACCAGCGGGTGCATGTCGAGCCGGCCCTCGGGGCTGGCGCGCAGCATCGACTTGTCCACCAGCGCCGCCAGCAGCGGCAGGTCGACGCCGGCGACCTCGGCCGCGGCGTCACGGCCGAAGCCGCCGCGGAACACGGCCAGCGATGCATAGGCGCGGCCCTCAGCCTGCGTGAGCAGCCGCCACGAGGACTCGAAGACGGCGGCGGGACCGCTGTCGCCGCGACTGGCCGCACCCTCGGCGATGTCGCGCGCCAGATCGGCGGCGCTGAGTATGCGCATCCACGCCGCCGCCCATTCGATCGCCAGCGGCATGCCGCCCACACCGCGGCAGATCTCCACCACCGGCACGATCGCGCGCGCCAGATCGAACTGCGGCTGCACCGCGCGCGCGCGTTGATCGAACAGCCGCACCGCCGGGCTGTGCATCGCCTGCGCCGCGCTGGCGTTGGGCGCCGGCAGTTCCAGGCCGGCCAGCGGCAGGCAGCACTCGCCATCGAGGTCCAGCCGCTCGCGCGAGGTGACCAGAACTCGCAGGCCGGACGCGGCCGCCAGCAGGCGCGGCACCAGGGGGGCGGCGTCGATCACGGCCTCGAAACCGTCGAGCACCAGCAGCATCGACAACGGCGCCAGCGCCTTGCACAGGGCGAGCGACGCGTCGACGCGCGGTGGCAGCGCCAGGCCGAGCGTGTCGGCAATGCGCAGCGGCAACGAGGCTGGCGTGCTGAGGTCGTCCAGGATCACCAGCGAGGCACGCGCCCCGCCCTGCGCCGCGACGGCGTCGGCCGCGTGGCGCGCCAGGCGCGACTTGCCCATGCCGCCGGCGCCGAGCACCGTCACCAGACGGCCGCCTTGCAGCAGCGAGAGCAGCGCCTGCAGTTGCGCCTCGCGCCCGACCAGCGGCGACAGCGGGGCGAGTTGCAGTGCGTGGCCACCGCGCATCCAGGCCAGCGCGGCGGCGTCCTGCGGATCGGCCTGCAACAGCTGCGCCGCGAACGTGGCTGCCTGCGCAGTAGGCGCCTGCGCCAAGGCCTGCGCCGCGGCCGACCGCCAGCGCGCGCGATGGTGGCGGCGTTGCTCATCCAGCCAGGCCGCGAAAGCCTCGCCGGCGCTGTCATCGTCCAATCCCGCCAGGGCCGTGCCGGCGCCCAGCTCGGCTGCTTCGGCCCAGCGGCGGGCTTCGAAAGCGGCGGCAAACGCATCGAGATCGCTGCCGGGGCGCCAGCGCAGCGCGCTGGTGCTTTCTTCGAATGCGGGCAGGTTGAGCGCGCGCAGTTCGATCAAGAGCTTGCGCAGGTTGGTGCGCGCCTGTGTGTCACTGCGATCGGACCACAGCAGCGCGGCCAGCGTCTGGCGCGACACCCAGCCATCCGCGGCACCGAGGACTCCCTGACTGCCCAGCCAGCCCAGCACCGCCAAGGCCTGGTGCAGGCGTCGCGGGCCGAGTTCGAGCACCGCCCCGCTGCCGCGCAGCACGCTGGGTCGCGCGAGCAGGCGCAAGGCGGGGGCGGGCATGCGCCAATGCTACAAGGCGCAGGTGCCAGGCCGCATCGTTGGCGGCCCGGTCTTGTCTCCGCCGGGGCGAGCGCGCGGCTGCACTGCGCGACCCATGCCGCGGCAGGCCGCAAGCCTGTGGCCGCGCGGCATGGGCCGGCCGTTTGCGTCCACTGCTCGCCCTTGCGCAGATCCAGGTCCAGCCGGTCGCGGTGCGGCGCCTGGAAGCGAGAGGACTTGTCCACGTTGATCGGCGCCGTGTAGCAGGCGTCAGTGGCGGCATGCGGCATGTGGCGCGCACCGGGCGGATGGAAGTTGCGTCGTGGCCCGCCGCATGGGCTGCATCGACGACACCTCCGCCACGATCGGCCGCCGACCAGTCGACGCGCCCAGCAATGGCCTGGGTGCGCTGCGCCGGGCTGGCGAAACACGCCGACCGCACGCTCGCCAAGCGCCACCTCAAGGGGCGCTTGGCGGGCGTGCGGCGGGGCCATCGCGTCACGCTGTCGTCGTCGCGTCAGCTGTCACGGGCGGCACGGAATGCCCGACACCATGCAATTGAACATGCCACTAAATCGGCAGTCTTCCTTGGTGTTCTTGGCCCGCATCGAGTTCGCGTACTGGGCGCCGTAGATCTTCTTCACCGAATGCTCCCAGGCGATCCATGCCGTTTGAATGCCGCCGATTCTGGTCACTGCCCCGGCACGCTCGGCGGTGACGGTCTTGCTGGCGCATTGCGGGAGGGGCTTGGTGTCCGGGATGGGCTTGGTATCCGGGATGGGCTTGCCGTCCGGGATGGGCTTGCCGCCACCTTGTGGCAACGGCTTGCCGGGGATGTGCCGCTTGGGTGCGTCGTCTTGGTCCCTCTCGCTGACGTGCCTGGCCGACGGACCGCCCGGCACGGTCTTCGGCGCTTCGCCGACGCAGTCTTCCTTCAGCGGCACCCAGGGCGAGATCTTCGGCGAACCCCTCACTTCGGCCATGTACTTCGTGTCGACGTCGGTCGTGATCTGGAACTTGTGCGTGAGGGTCGCGAGCCAGTTTCCGGTCGGCCCTTTGACCGCCGAGGCCGTCATGACGCCGGTCTTGTTGCCGCTGCTGTTGCGGATCACGAACTCGACCACGCCCGGCCCGTCGGTGTGGGCCCAGGCCTTCAACGTCACCACGCGTGGGCACAGATTGCCGCCCGAATCCGTGAAGCCGAGTTGCACCTGCGAGACTTCGACGGCAGACACGCCGGCGCTCAGGAGGGCGAGGGAAGCCGCGGTGAAGCCGGTCGTGAGAACAGTGCGGTTGATGCAGTTAGCGAGCATGGCGTATCTCCGTGGTAAGGAATGGAAGCGCCAACGCGCGCACCAAACGGATGGCGGTGGCCGCGGTGTGCGGCGTGTGCGGCGTGTGCGAGGAAGCTGCGGCCGGATCGGCACGGTCTCCTGTCGGTTGCCGCCGCCGGCGCGCCGTCGGTGGCCACGACGCGGCGGATGCCGCGTTCGGCGACGTGGATCGGGTGTTCATCGCTTGACCTCCAACTTCGCTGAAGACAGTGGAGCCAGCTTGGCAGTGGCGATCCTGCGGATCTCCTACTGATCGGCGAATCGATGCGTGGGCGCGTGTGCCTAGGCTTGAACCGGAGCGATCACGAGGAACTATTCGCGCTTCATCGAGCAGGCGAGCTACCCGCCGCGCGGCGACCAGCCGGGCGATTGCGCATCGGACTTTGTCGCCACGGCGGCGTGCCGGCGGTCCTAGCGTCGCCGTGGGCGTGCGTCACGCCGCCGTGAAGTTCCCATGGAACCCATACGGCAGCGCGTACGGCAGGAACGCCTGCGCGAACGGGCCGTCTTCGATGCGCTGCGCATCGAGCAGGTTGAGCACCGTCACCTTGCGGCGCGTATCGAAGGTGGTGCCGAGCAGCCAGGCGTCGAGTTCGCCGCTGCGGCCAGGCTTGGGGACGATCAGGTGCTCCTCGACCACACTATGCGCGCCGTAGTCGAAGCGGCGCACGCGGTCGCCTGCCAGGTCGCGCAGCTGCAGGCCGTGGAACAGGCCACCCTCGCGGCCGGGCAGCCACTCGGCCGGGGTGAGCAGCCAGCGCGTGGCCTCGCCCACGCGGCGCGGGTCCACGCGCGGGAACTCCACCGTGTCGTCGAACGCCTCCGCCTTGGCGCGGCCAGTGGTGAGATCGAGCACCACGCGCTGCGTGGCTGAGCGGCCGCCGACGTCGCTCCACTCGCCGCGCATCATGGCGGCGGCGCCACCGGTGAGGAAGCTCGCGTCATCGGCGCCGATGTAGGTCAGCTCGATGCGGCCGTCGCGCCGCTCGAACGCATTGCCCACATGGAACACCATCTGCGTCGGCAGCTCGAACAGGCGGGAACGCGCGGGATCGGCTTTGTCGAGCACCAGGATGCGCAGCGGCTGGTCGCGGTGGAAGCGCATCGCCTGCTCCATCGTTGCACCGTGCGCAAGCTGCGCCAGGTGCAGCGTGAGCGGCGGGATCGGCACCACCAGGTGGCGCGCGGTCACCGCCATGTCATGCACCATCGCGCCAGGCAGCGGCAGCGCGGTCGGCCGCGCGCTGACCAACCTGCCCTGCGGGTCCACGTGCCACAGCACCAGCGTGCGGCCGCTGGTGCCGATGTTCCACAGGTGGCCGGCGGCATCGACTTTCGGATGCGCGGAGAACGGCACCTGCGCCAGGCCGTCGGCCCAGGTGACGGGGCCGCGGGTGGCGAGATCGGCGGGGTCGAGCGCGTAGGCGGAGCCGCCTTCCCACATCGCCAGCACGCGGCCGGCGTGCTCGATGGCGTTGGTGTTGGCGGTGTTGAAGGTGTCGGGTCCCTGCACCGGCGCATCGGCAGGCATGCCGATGCCGGTGCCGAACGCGCCGACGACGAAGCGACCCGCCTGCCGTTCGCGCGCGAGCTTGTCGGTGGCGACCAGGCGGCCACGGTGCGAGACCGCGGGCGAAGTGCCGCCGGTGAAGGCGAACTGCTGCACCATGCCGTCGCCGTCGAACCAGTGGTGATAGCGGCGACCGCCGCGTTCGAACAGCGCCGGGCCGTTGCGGTAGAAGCGGCCGCGCAGCTCGGCCGGCCAGCGGCCGGCCAGATGCAGCGCCAGCGCATCGCGCGTGCCGGTGGCATCGGTCACGCCCTTGAGCGGCAGCAAGCGCGCATCGCGCGCGGCGGCGGCATCGAAGCGGGCAATGCGCTCGGCTTCGCCGATGGCGTCCGCGCGTGCGGCAAACGGCAGGGCCGCAAGCGCGGCCGCAGCCTGCAGCAGGCGACGGCGGCTGACGAGGTCGGTGCTCATCGTGGCCTCCAGTCAGCGCGACAGCGCGATCGTGAGCGGCGTGCCCTGCAGCCGCACCTTGCTCGACTCCCAGGTCGGTGCAGAGAACCCGGGCGATGTGCCGGAGGCGCCCCACGGCTCGCTCGGCATGCCGACCAGGTTGCTGTCGAGCTTGCGGTTGTTGTTGACGTCCTGGAACAGCGAGAACGCCACCTCGCGGCCTGCCAGGCCGCACACGGCAAAGTGCATCGTGTCCTTGTCGCCGGCGCGCTGCGAAATGGACAGCACCGGCATGCGGCGGAACTCGGCTTCCTCGGCGTAGACGGCGATCATCAGCAGACCCTGCGCGGGGCGCACGTTGTGCACCTCGACTGCGGTGCAGGCCTCGGAGGCGGCCGACGGCGCCGGCAACAACGTCGCGATCAGCAGCGGCGTGACCAGCAACGGCGCAAACAGGGGGGCAAGGCGGGCGAGCGAAGCGCGGGTCATGACAGTCTCCAGGAGGTGGAGGCTGCATCGTCGTGGGCAGGGCCCGACCCCGCCACCCGCGCGCGACGAACTGCGGGAGGCTGTCGCGAAACGCGGGCGGGCCGCCGCCGGTGGCTCGCCCTGCGCTGCGCGCATTAGCGTGCGGGCGCGACGGGCGGCCCGGTCGCCAACCCGGCGGCTCTCTATATTCGCTCCGCCCGGCACGAGCGCAGGGCGTCACCCCTCGAGGAGACCTGGATGAGACGTGTTGTCGCTGGCGTGCTGCTCCACCTCATGGCCGTTGCCGCCATGGCGCAGTCGTTCCCGGCTGACGTGGCGGGCGAGAAGGATCACCCGCTGCTGAGTCGCTATGCCGGTTCGTGGCTGGTGGCGGGCGAGACGCTCGCGTTCGACGCGGCGACCTTTCCCGCCGGCGCCAAGGCGGGTGAGCAGGCCACGGTGGAAGGGAAGATCACACGCCTGTTCTACCTCGCACCCGCCGGTCGCGCGCTGATCGAGGTGCAGCGCAACTACGAGCAGGCGCTGGAGAAGGCCGGCGCCACGCGCCGCGACGCTTGCGCCGCACCCAACTGCGCGGCGCGCGACCTTCGCATGTTCGGCTCCAGCAGCGGCAAGAAACTCGCCACGGGTGTTCTTGACGGCTGGGACACCCAAACGCTGGTCGACCAATGGCTGCAGCCGGACACCGCACGCTGGTGGTCCGGCACGCTCAACGTGCGCGGCACGCCGGTGCATGTGAACGTGCTGTCCGGCAAGCCGGGCATCGTGCAGCTGGCCGACAAGTACGTGGCGACGCTGGTGCAGATCATCGAACCGCGCGCGATGGACACGGGGATGGTCACGGTGGACGCTGCCGCCCTCGCCAAGGGGCTGCAGGCCGACGGCAAGATCGCGCTCTATGGCATCTTCTTCGACACCGGCAAGGCCGAGCTCAGGCCGCAGAGCAAGGCGCAGCTCGACGAGATGGCAAAGCTGCTGCAGTCGAGCGCGGCGCTGCGGGTGTACATCGTCGGTCACACCGACAACCAGGGCAGCGTGGACGCTAATGTGTCGCTGTCACGTGCTCGCGCGCAAGCGGTCGTCGATGCGCTGGTGAAGACGCACAGGATCGACGCCAAGCGACTGGCGGCCGCGGGGGTGGCCAGCTATGCCCCCGTCGCCAGCAATGCCGACGAGGCTGGCCGTGCGCGCAATCGGAGGGTCGAGTTGGTCGTGCGATGACGAGGCACGCGATCGCGATCGACGTGTTGGATCGCGAGCTTGGCGCCCGCTTCCGTGGGGCCCGCGGACGATGCTTCGGCGGCTGGGCGAAGCCGCCCGCATGGCACGGCCGCAGCGCGGCGTTTTGCGTGCGTAGCTCAGCTAACCAGCCCGATGCGCGCGGCCGGCGCGTACTGAACCAGGCCGCAGCCGCGCGCGCTCAGCCTGGTGCGCGATCACATCGCTGGCGATCTTGACCACCACCAGCAGCGCGGTGAACAGCGTGGCCGCTGCGATCGCCGGCTTGGCCGCCCCGAGGATCGCGCCGATGATCACCAGCGCGATCAGCAGACCAGTGCGAAGGAACGGCTGCACCAGCAGCAGCACCAGGCTGGCAGACCGGAACTCGCCGCGGACGAGAAAGTTGGCGACGAACGAAACGAGGTGACTCATTGCAAGCAGGCCCACTGCCCACGCTGCGGTCGCCGTGCTCAACCCGTCGCCTTCAGGAAGCTGCAACGCGCGTCCGCTGCGCGCATCGAAGTCGAACGCCCAGCCGAGCATGCCGGCGCCGACGAACGCCAGCATCAGGAGAAAGCCGAGCGCGACGGCGTAGATCCACAAGCCGATCAACACGCCGACGATGCCTGACAGCGCCTGGTTCACCCCGACCTGCGGGCGCGGGCGCGTGGCGGCGACGATCAACATCTTGGGCAGGTTCAGCACGGCGATGACCAGCGTTTCGGCGCCGTAAACCAACAGCAGCAACTGGTAGCCGTGGTCGTCACGAAACGCGAGGACCGCGACGACGATGTTGGCCAACAGCATTGCGCCAAGCGCAATGTGCCGCGCTCCGTCGGCGCCGGGATCGGTGGGCGAGGTGGTGGGGATCAGGGCGTGGCCTCGAGTCGCTTGCAGGATGCTGTCTTGAGATCGACGGGGCTGTGTAGCCGAAACTGCCTGTCGCCACAATCATCGCAACGCAAATCCCGTCCCATGGCAACGGCCTAACGCAACGCTAACGCTGCGTCGCTACAACCCGGGCTGGCTGGCCGACGTCTTGGCCGGGATCCTGGAGCGACACAGGCATGCACAACGCGTCACCGCAGGCCGCGAGCGGGTGTCTTCCGCCGGCGCCGGGTCGGCGTGACGGACAATCCGGCGCACGATGAGCCGCACTCCTTCCACGCTGGCTGGCGAGACCCCGACTGCCGTGCGCGTCACGCTGCAACTGAGCGGCGCGCCGCGCCTGCTCATTGGGACCACCGACAAGCCGCTGGAAACTCGCGATGCGCTGCTCCTCGCCTGGCTGGCGCTCGAGGGGCCGACGGCGCGCGGGCGCCTGGGCGAGCTGCTGTTTCCGGGTGTGGATGACGACAAGGCGCGCAACCGCCTGCGCCAGCGCCTGTTTCAGCTGCGCAAGCGGCTGGAACACGAACCGATCCAGGGCGACAGCGTGCTGGAGATCGCCGCCGGCATCGACGTGCAGCAGGACGAAGCGTTCGAACTGCTCGCCGGCGTGACCGCCGACGGCGATGAACTGGGCGACTGGCTGGAGGTGCAGCGCCAGCGCCACCGGTCCCGCCGCACCACCTGGCTGGCTGCGGCGGCCGAGCAGGCCGAGGCCGCGGGCGAACTGGCGACCGCGCTGGCGCACGCCATTGCGCTGGCGCAGGCCCAGCCCGAATCGGAACATGCGCACCGGCGGGTGATGCGCCTGCACTACCTGCGCGCAGATCGCGCCGCCGCGCTGGCGGCGTACCGGATCTGCGAGCAGGCCCTGGCGCAGGCTCTCGGCGCGCGGCCGTCGAGCGAGACGCGCGCGCTGCTCCAATCGATCGAGGCAGCGCAGCCGGTGGCCACGCGCGGCGCGCGACCGCCGCCGACCGGCATGCTGCGCCCGCCGCGGCTGGTCGGCCGCACCCGCGAGCTGGAACAGGCGCTGGCAGCGTGGGACATGGGGCGGGCGCCGAGCATCAGCGGCGAGGCAGGCATGGGCAAGAGCCGCCTGCTGTACGAACTGGCGAGCCGCCGCCCCGGCGCCGTGATGACACAAGCGCGTCCGGGCGACGCCGCGGTGCCGTACGCATCGCTGGCGCGCCTGCTGCGCGAGGTGGCCACACGCGTACCGCACGCGGTCAGCGCCGCGCATCAGGCCGACTTGCAGCGCCTGCTGCCCGACGCCGGCACGCGCGGCGCGGCGAACCTCGACAGCCCCGCGGTCAACGCAATGTCGCAGCGGCGTTCACTGCAGCAGGGCGTGACCGCGGTGCTGGCGGCGGCCAGCCAGGGCGGCGTGACCGCGCTGATCCTCGACGACCTGCACTTTGCCGATGACGCCAGCCTCGATCTGCTCACGGTGCTCACCCGCCCGGGCGTGCTGCCGGCGCTGCGCTTTGCCTTCGCGCAACGGCCGGCCGAGGGTTCGGCATCGGTGGCTGCGCTGAACGATGCGCTGCTCGAGGAGCAACTGCTCGCGCCGTTCGCGCTGCAGCCGTTCGACGTGGCACAGATGCGCGAGTTCGTGGCGTCGCTCGGGCTCGACGAGATCGACGCCATCGATCACGACGCCCTGCAGGCGCTGGCGTTGCAACTGCATCAGCACACCGGCGGCAATCCGCTGTTCGCGCTGGAGACGTTGCGCCAGGCCTGGGTCGAGCAGTCGCTCGGCCGGCCTGCGGCTGCGCCGTTGACTGCTGCCACGCTGCCGCGTCCGGTCAGCGTGGGGCGACTGATCGAACGGCGCATGCAGCGGCTGTCGCCGGCGGCGGTGCGGCTGGCGCGCTGCCTGGCGGTCGCCGGGCAGGACTTCTCGATCACGCTCGCCACCGAGGTGCTGGGCGTGCCCGCGCTCGACCTGGCCGATGCCTGGGCCGAGCTGGAGCAGGCGCAGATGCTGCGCGAGGGCGCGTTTGCACACGACCTGATCTTCGAGGCCGCGCTGGCCTCGGTGCCGACACTGATCGCCCAGCACCTGCACCGCGAGGTGGCCGCCTTTCTCGTGCGCCACGCCGGCCAGCCGGCACGCGTGGCTGCGCACCAGGCACAGGCGCAACAGTGGTCGGCAGCGGGCGCCAGCTACCTCATGGCCGGGCAGCTCGCGCGCGACGCTGCGCGCCACGTAGAACACGCGTCGCTGCTGGCGGACGCGGCCCGCTGCCTGGACAACGCCGGCGATGGCGACGCTGCCTTCGAGGCGCTGGTGCAGCGTGCAGAGGTGCTGGCGCACTACGACATCGGCGCCAGTGCACGCGCCAGCATCGAGGTGCTGGAGGCACGCGCCGGCAGCGACGAGCAGCGCCTGCGTGCGACGGTGGTGCGCCTGAGCCTGAGCAACATGAGCGGCGAGACCAATGACACGCTGCGCCTGGCACCGGCCGCGCTGGCCAGCGCGCTGGCGCTCGGCCGCGACGACCTGCGGCTGGAACTGGCGGTCGCGCTGGCCGGCGCGTTGGCCGACGAGCGTCGCGCCGACGAGGCGGTGGCGCTGCTGGCGCCGCTGCGCAGCCTGGCCGAATCGGCCGCCGCGCGCGGCGGCCGCGGCGCCGAACTGCACTGCCAGTACTGGGAGACCACCGCCTACGCGCTCGACTACGCCAATCGCCTCGCCGATGCATTGCCGGCCTGGCGCATGGCGGCCGACATCGCCCAGCAGATGCAGCGCAACGACCTCGCCTGGCAGGCGCTGGCCAACCTCGCCGCAACCGAAGCGAAGATGGGCCACGTGCGCCAGTCAGCCGACCGCTACCGGCAGGCCCTTCTGCTGGCGCGCGCCGGCACCGATGCGCAGCGCGGCCGCGAGGTGCAGACCCATGTGTCGCTCGCCCACCGGCTGCGCGACCTGGGCGAGTACAGCGAGGCGGTGACGCTGCTGGAGGGCGCGCTCGCACACTTCGACGCCGCCGATAGCAGTCCGGTCCTGCGCATCAGCGCCGAACACCGGCTGGCGCAGGCCTTCATGCAGCTGGGCCAGCCGGCGCGGGCCCGGCCGCTGCTGGCCGCCGATGCCACCGCCGCGCCGCCGGGGCTGGCCATGATGCGCCTCGTGCATCGCGCCGATCTGGCGCAGCAACTGGGCGGTGATGCGCTGACGCCGCTGCGCGCGGCGCTGACGCTGCTTCCTCCGAACGATGTCTACCACCGCATCGGCTGCCTGTTCGCCAGCGCCATCGTGCCGCCCGATGAAGGCGAGGCGCTCGCTGCCGGCGTGGCTGTCTGGGCGGCCACGCATCAGCGCGGCGGCCTGGCGCTCGCCGGCCACGTGCGCGCTGCCGCCTGTGCGCTTGCGCAGGGCGCGGCGGCGCGCGCCGCGCCGCACGTGGACCACGCGCTGCATCTGGCCAACACGTACTGGCCCGACAGCTTCTACATGCCGCAGCTGTGGCTGGTCGGGTTCAAGGTGTTCAGCGCGCTCGGCCGCCATGCGGAAGCGACCCGCGTGCTGCAGACGGGCGTGGCCTGGGTCAACGACTGCGAGCAGCGCCATGTGCCGGCGCCGTTTCGCGACAGCTTTCTCAACCGCAATCCGGTCAACCGTGAACTGCTGACGCTGAGCACGCAGCGGCCGAAGGGCAGCGCTGCCTGAGCCGCCCAGCCGGCGTCAGAAGCGGTAGCCGGCGCCGAAGGTGAGGATCGGATACCAGCGACCGTACTTGATCAGGTCGCGGCGGAAGTCCACTTCCTCGGCCAGCAGATCGGCCTGCAGGCGTGCGCACTCGGCGGCGGGAAAGCTGGCGGTGCAGGTCGCGCTCAGACGTACGTCGGCGCGCTGGTACAGCAGACCGAAGTCGAAGCTGTAGAAGAACTTGCCGCGGGCACTGGGCGCCGCCCCCCAGCCCACACCGAAGTACGGACTCAGCGGCGCCACATACACCTCGCCATTGATGCTCTCCACCGCGGTGGCGGGGTAGGTACTGCCGTTCAGGTTGAAGGTGGCGAGCTTGGGCTGGCCGCTGGCGCGGAACGTGTTGTCGTTGAACACGAGCCCCGCGCTCATGCGAAAGCCGTTGCGATAGGGATGCGCGTCGGCCAGCAGCATCAGCGAGCGAAACTCCATCGTGCCGCGGTACAGGACGTCGGACACCGTGCGGCTGCGCGAGTACTGGCCGTAGTTCAGGTTGGCACGCAGGCCGTACTGCGGCAGGTCGGAACGGCTGAAGCTGTATTCGAAACCGGGGCCGGAGGTGCCGAGCTTGCCGCCGAGCGCGTGGCTGTAGTCGATGGGATCGGAGAACGCCGGGTCGGTGCGCTGCGCCCACGCGGAGAAAGGCAGCAGGAGGGCCGCGAGCACGAGCGCGGCGTGAAGCACGTTTTGCGGGGACATGGAGAGGGCGGAAGGAGCGATGCGAAGGAGTTATGCAAGGAGTGATGTGAAGCAGCGACGCAAAGGAGTGATACGAAGCGGCGATATGAAGCGGCGATATGAAGCGGCGATATGAAGCGGCGATACGAAGCAGCGATGCGAAGCAGCACCGATGATCGCCGCAGATTCTGCGCCGCGATTCGGCCGATTGCATGACGGGCCACCCCCACGGGCCGCTACGCGCGTGGCCGCGTTGCCCGCTCATCGCGCTGCCGCTTCTCAGCCGATGAGCCTCGGAAACAGCACCCTGCAGCGCCTGCACCAAGGTGAACACGGTGGTGAACACCCTCAGCGCCACGCGGAATATCTTCACGTAACCCACTGGTTTGCGGCCTCGGCCACACGCAGTACTTGTGAAAGTCAGCGAAAATCGGGCTTTGGTCCTGACTGTCCTCCCCAAGCTCCAATGCCGCTCCGACACTCGCTGGCACGCGAGCCTGGGATGTAGAAACCACTGCAGAGGCGTGAGGCCAAGTCGCACCGTATGAACTTCGGACGCGCTGCGTCCGGCGCGCCAAGGGAAGCCGGTTCAATGCAACAAGATGAGAGCCGAACACGAGCGGCGTCGGCCGAATTCTCGACACCGGGGAATCGCACGAGTTCGGGACTCACCCGCGCGCTGATCCAGATCGTTGTCCTCGGCGCGGTGGTTTTGCTGACGTGGAAGCTCGCCGACGTGCTGCTGCTGCTTTTCGGAGCAGTCATCGTGGCGGTAGCGCTGCGCGCAGTGGCGCAGCCGCTGCAAGAGCATTTGCGGCTATCTGCGCGACTGGCGGTGGCTGCCGCGGTCATCGCCGCGCTGGTCGCGATCATGCTGGGGTCGTGGCTGGTCGGTGATCGCCTGATCGAGCGGACCGACGATCTGCGCAATCGCATTCCGGAAGCGCTCTCCGCACTCACCACCTGGGCCAGAAGCCACCCCCTTGGCGTTGCGTTGATTGGCGTATGGGAAAGCGCGAGCGCAACTGATGTGCCGTGGGCACGGGTCGCCAATGTCGCCACCCAGACGCTGGGAGCGATCGGAAGCATCGGCCTGCTGGCGGTGATCGGCGTCTACCTGGCCGCCGCCCCGACGATGTACCGCGAGGGTCTGGTCCGCCTGGTGCCGGCGGACTATCGCCCGCGCATCAACGAGGCGCTGATTGCCAGCGGGCACGCCCTGTCACGCTGGCTGCTCGGGCAGGGCATTTCCATGCTGTTCGTCGGATCGGCCACGGCCATTGGACTTGCTTTGCTGGGAATGCCCCTGGCCGGCACGATCGGACTGATCGCCGGCGTGCTGGCGTTCATCCCGTTCTTCGGCCCGATCGCCTCGGGTCTGCTGGCAGTGCTCCTGGCATTCATGGAGGGTCCGACCCAGGCACTGTTCGTCGCTGGCCTGTGCGTGCTGATTCAGCAGATCGAGGGCAATCTGCTCATGCCGTTCGTGCAACGCTGGGCGGTTGAACTGCCGCCTGTGCTTGGCATCACTGCGGCCGTGATCTTTGGTCTGCTGTTCGGGCTGCCTGGGATCGTTCTTGCGACGCCGCTGATGGTGGTGGTCATGGTGCTGGTGCAGAAACTGTATGTGGAGGGCGTGCTGGAAGACACGCCGGCCGCGATCAAGCAGTAGGGCGTCCGCCGGAGGACGCCGCTGCAGGCGCCCGCCCGTGGCAAAGGCAATCCGGGATGACGGCAACAGGTCGGGAGCGCCAGCCGACACGGCGCTCGCAGTAATACGCGCCAACGCTTCCGCTTGCGGCCGCTTCAACATGCGCCACGTTTTGCTGCGCCCTGCGTTTCGGCTGGCTCGATGTCAGCAGCGCTCGAGGTCGCCGCAGATGGACGGGAAGCTCCCAGGCGTGCTGGTTGCTGCACCTGTCAGGCTGCCGCGCGCCGGCGCGATCGACGATCCGATGCAAGTTTCGGCCAGCATGCCAAGGCAGGAGCACCTGAATGCGTGTGCAACGCAAGCGCTTTCCCCATGTACTGCTGCTCATGGCGGGCGGGATTTGTCTTTTCGTTTCAGGCTGCGCCGCGTGGCGCATCGGTCAGTCGGTCGAACTGGCCAAGCGCAGCGAGCCGCTCCAACACATGCCGATCGACGCGAAGGTGAAACTGCTGATCGTCGGCGACAGCACCGCGGTCGGAACCGGTGCGACCCGCGGGCAGTCGAGCCTCGCCGGACTCTTGGCGCAACAGTACCCACGGCTGCTGATTGAAAACCGCGCGCGCGACGGCGCGAAGTTTGCCGATGTGGTCCGACAGTTGGACGGACAAGCACGCTTCGACATCGTGCTGGTTCAGGCGGGCGGAAACGACGTGATCCGCATGGGCGATCTGTCGTCGTCGCAGGCGGCCATCGAGCGCGTTGCCGAGCTGGCGCGCAAGCGGGCCGACGTCGTGGTGCTGATGCCGGCCGGCAACGTGGGCAATGCGCCCTTCTTCTTTGCGCCGGTGTCGTGGCTGATGACCAAGCGATCGCGCGAGCTGCACGGACACGTGAAGGACGCCGCCGCGAGGACCGGCGCTGTTTACGTCAATCTCTTTCATGAACGCAGCGACGATCCGTTCGTCAAGGACCCCGGCCTCAATGCCAGTGACGGACTCCATCCGAGCGATGCGGGCTACCGCGTCTGGTTCAGCGAACTGATGGTGCAAGCGCAGTTGGGTGCGCGCCTGACCCCGGCGCGACCAAGTCCTGAATGAAGTGAACTCGAGGTGCTGGCGCCTGACAGTCGCTCAACCCGGCTGAAGCGACGTGAAGTGCGCAGGGAGCGGGCAGTTTGAAGGCGGCAGTCCGATCGGACCGGGGCGGTGGTCTCACAAGCGCGCGCCAAGCCGCATCAGCCCCCTCTGCCGAGATCCAGAGACGTTGCCAAGCGCCGTCTCCGGTTCTGCGCGGCCGCCAGGCAGGCGGGACTTCTTCGCTTCGACAAGTCTTTAGGGAAGTTCTGCAAAATCCGCCACGTCCGGACGGGATGTTTCGTTGATGTGAGCAGACCGACGAGCGCGGAGCCGAAGCGATGAAGCAAGCCGACTTGGGCCTTGATCTGAGTGCCAAGCGCAGGCGCAAGCGCGAGTATCTCGATGAGATGGAGCGGGTGGTGCCATGGGCCAGGCTCACTACCTTGGTCGAGCCGCACTGCGGCGCCAAGGGCAAGGCCAGCGGCGTGGGTCGTCCACCGTTCGCATTGACTACCCGCGGAACTGAACTGGTCCGTGGATCGCTGGCTGGATGGCAAAGCTGCTTCTCATCGAAGACCGACGCCGACCTGACCGATTTCGCATCATCCCAACGTTGGGACACTACCGATAGCAAATGGAGGTTGATCATGGCGCATGTACTCATCATCGGGGCCAGTAAAGGCATCGGGCTGGAGACCGTCCGCAACGCACTCGAGGCCGGCCATCAGGTGCGCGCGCTGGCGCGATCCGCCACCAGCATCAGCCTCACGCATCCGCAGCTCGAGAAAGTGCGTGGCAACGCGCTCGTCCGCGAGGATGTCGAGGCGGCGCTGCAAGGCGTGGATGTCGTCATCCAGACGCTGGGCGTAGGTTTCACGGAGTTGTTCGGGCCTGTGCATTTGTTCTCCGATGCGACGCGGGTGTTGGTGGCCGCCATGGCGGCACGAGGCGTCAAGCGCCTGATTTGTGTGACGGGATTCGGCGCCGGCGACAGCCGGGACAGCATCAGCGCGCTGCAGCGGCTGCCGTTTCACGCGGTGTTTGGCCGCGCCTACGCGGACAAAAGCATCCAGGAGCGATTGATCAAGGAAAGTACGCTGGACTGGACGCTCGTGCGCCCCGGCGTGTTGACCGGCGGCGGGCGCACGGGGCGCTACAAGGCACTTGATCAGCCGTCACAGTGGCGCAACGGCATCATTGCGCGCGCCGACGTCGCCGATTTCTGCGTGAAGCAGATCGGCAATCTGGCCAGCGTTCGCAAGGCCTATGTTCTTGTGAGTTAACGACCTGCCGTATTGGGCTACGACGCTCAACAGAATTGGTCGTTTCTCATTCCTCACGCCCACGATGCGCAGTTGACCTTGCGGGTGTCGCGCTGCCCGAGGATTGGCGCGGCCCTTGACGACGTTGGTCAACGTAGATCCGGACACAGGTTCTGCTGCCGAGTGGGCTGCGCCATGACTCACCCTTGGCATTCGGCAAGAAGGCAAGCGTCAGCCACATGTGCCGCCCCCTTGATCATGGCGTGTGTCCCGAAGCTGAAGGGCGCGAGATCAACGGGGGGCGTTGTCGTGAGAACTCGGTCGATCCAGGTCGGGCGGGTCCAGACGGAATGCCCAGCGCTGCAGCGCGGGCCGCCAGCGCAGGAAGAGCCTGTAGGTGCGCTCCATCAACCAGGCCGCGCCCGGCACGCGGCCGGCCAGTGCAAGCCAGCGCCAGCGGGGCAGCGCGGCCCACAGCGCCAGGAAGGCCTGCGCGCCGCTGAGCAATTCTCCGTCTCGGCCGCGCACGTGAAAGCGCGCCAGCAGCTGCTGGCGCGTGGTGCCGGGCGGCAGCGCCAACGTCTCGTCGCTGACATCGGCAAAGCACACCGGCGCATCCGACTGCAGTGGCTGCAAGCCGCGGTAGATGCCGATTTCGCGGCGGCACAACGGACAAGCACCGTCGTACAGCACGGTCAACGGCAGCGAATCCTTGGCGGGTACCTTGACGGGTTCGTTCACCGGCTCGGTCATCATGCAGGCACTTTGTTGACGGCCAGCACGTCCGCGGCCGAGTGGTCGGAGTGAAGGACGCGCTGCTGCTTGACTAGCGAGTAGGCGTACAGCGTGATCATTGCGGTGGCGCTGCTTTGCATCTGTATCGGGCTCAGTTAAATGCGGGGTTCGAAGGCGAGGAACAGCCGCTTCATACTCAGAACAAGACCCGCGGCAAGCGCGGGAGTGCCAACCTGCTTTCAAACGGCCGCGGACGGCAGCGCAATTCCTTCCGCCTGCGCGACCCGGACGAGCGCCTCTTCGAACAGCGCGCGCGCGCTCCCAGCGACGCGGCCAAGATGACGGTGCAGCTCGGCATCGGCGGGGCTCCGGTTTTCGCACTCGGCGCTGTAGCGCTCGAAAGCTCCCAGGCTCAGCAGCAGATCGACCACGTGGCGCGGACATTCGCAGCGCACCGAGGTCGAGATTTGTGCCAGCTGCGCCAGCGACCGCTCGTCAAAGCGCGGCGCAGGTGGCGCGGTGACTGGCGGCGCCGCCACCGTCTCGGGCGCGGCGGGCAGCGCTGCGCCGAGCGACTCGATCTGCGCCAGATCGATTGGCGCCCGGACCACCGCGTGGCCGCGGCGCCGCAGTTCGTGCACGGCCGCTTCGGTACCAAAGCGATAGGAGACGATCGCGCTCCGCGCGCCGACCGCGGCCGCCAGTGCGTCGACAAAGTCCACCGCGTCGTCGCGCAGCGCCGGCAATTCGATGGCGAGCACATCTGCGACCACGCCGCGCAGGGTGCTGGCGGCGTGTTCCCGATCGGCGCAGGTGCCGACGATTTGCAGACGCGGGAAACGCGACGCGACCGCTGCGGTCCGCGCCGCCAGCGCTTCGCCGACGATCGCGACCCGCACGATCGACGATCCCCGTGCGCGCGGCTGAGTCGCACTTGGCAGCGTCATGAGCCCAGCGCGCATTTCGTGCAGCCTGGCGGCCGGCAGGTGCGCGATGGTGCCGATCGAGTGGCCGAGATCGACCAGCGCCTTGATCAGCGCCAGCCTGTCGACGTCCTCTGCCGCATAGCGCCGGTGGCCGCGCGCGCTCACCTGCGGGCCGACCACCTGATAGCGGCGCTCCCACATGCGCAGCGTGTCCACCGGAATTCCCGCCAGTCGCGCGGCCGTTCCGCTGCGGTAAGTCGGCTCATTCCCTTGATTTGAAAATTCATTCGTCATGGTTGGAGCGTTAAGTACTGAAGTTGAAAACCCATTTTCGCGATTGTGTCACGAAATAATTCGTCTTTGTCCTAATTTTGTTCCAATAAAAGCTTGACAAAAACGGTTCAGCTTTCTTATTGTCCTAGACATCACCAGTTCACGCGCAAGTCCTTCAAAAGCGGAGTCAGCCAGATGCCCACTTATCGAGTCCCGGTCGTAATCAGAGGTTTCGCCTTGATCAAGTACCCGGATGGCAAGGGCGCCGGTGACTATGCCGGCGGTCTGCCTCGCGACGCCGAGGCCGAAGTACGTGCCACGCCGCCGTATTTGGGAGGCGCGCGGATGGTGGACTACACCGTGGAGCTCAACGGCCCGGCGCAACACGTTAGCCGGAGCTAGGCGCATGACAGTTTCCGCTGCCAACTGCGTCGTCTACTTCGATGGCGCTTGTCCTCTGTGCCGGCAAGAGATTGCGCACTACCGCGGTCAAGAAGGGGCTACGTCGATTGTCTGGGTAGACGCATCCAACTGCGATCCCGCCGCGCTCGGCGTCGACCTCGCCCGCGACGCCGCAATGGCGCGCCTGCACGCGCGACGCGCAGATGGCTCGTTGGTCACGGGCGTTCCTGCGTTCGCGATGATTTGGAGTCGCCTGCATGCATACCGATGGGTCGCGCCGATCGTTACGCGCTGGCCCGTGCTGAACGTTTTGGAACTCGGCTATTCGACTTTTCTTCGCCTGCGCCCACTGTGGCGCCGGGCGGCAACGCCCCCAAGTGCGCTGCCGGCTGCGGTGGTGGCCGATTTGCGCACCGATCACGCCGGTGAGGTGGGCGCCGTGCAGATCTATCGCGGCATCTTGGCGGTCGCACGCGACGGCGAGTTGCGCGCCTTCGCCGCGCGCCATCTTGCTACTGAGGTTCTGCACCTGCGGCGGATACGGCACTGGTTGCCCTCGTCGGCGCGCAGTCGGCTTTTGCCGCTGTGGCGAGTCGCGGGCTGGGTGACGGGTGCGATGCCCGCACTGCTCGGACCGCGCGCCGTGTTCGTCACGGTGGCGGCCGTCGAGCGCTTCGTCGACCGGCACTACGCGGTGCAGATCGAGCGACTGTCGGCGTATCCGGAATTGGGTGCACTGCGCGAAACGCTGGCTGCCTGTCGCCGCGACGAGATTGCGCATCGCGATGAGGCCCTTGCCCACTTGCATGCGCAACCCGGCGCGTTCGCCCGAGCCTGGACGGCCGTTGTTGGCAAAGGCTCGGAACTGGCCGTTGCCGCCAGCCGTCGCCTGTGACGCGTGTGCGCGAACGCTTGCTGAGTCGAGCTGCGCGGCATGCGCTACCTCCCGGTGCTCAATCGCGCTGCGTGGGTTCGCGGCACCTCGGTGAGCTACATCGCAGCCTTTGCGCGCCCGGCGTGAACCGTGAAAGCCCGATGAAAGAGTGGACATGACTGTGCTCACGAAACTCCCTGGCTTCCAGCGCTCACCACCTGGTCTTGAATGGACCGTGCTGCGCCGTCTGCCGATGGTCGCTCTCGCCGCGACCGCCCTGCCCATCGTCGCCGTGCTCGTTGCATCGGTTGTCCTTGGCGACGACCCGGCCAACGCCAAGCTGGTCGTCACCATTCAGATCCTGCTTGCCAGCCTGCTGGTGTTGCTCTGGACGGCCGTGTTCACGGTGGCACTGTTGTGCGTGATCGTCCTGATTGCCAAAGGCCCGGCGTATGTCGCCGATGCCTACCCCCTGATCGATTTCGATCGGCCCGCCCGATAAGTCATTTTTTGTCACGAAAGGGAATCCGCATGACGTCTCGTCGCACGTTCCTCTTTGCTGCATTGCCCAGCGCGGCACTTGCCGCTGCCGGGGCTCGCAGCGCGTCCGCCCAGGCGGCGAAGCTCGAGGAATCCGATCGCACTGCTGTCTCGCTTGGCTACAAACACGACGCCACGAAGGTCGACAAGGCCAAGTTCCCGACTTTCGTCGCCGCTCGCAACTGCGCCAATTGCCAGTCGTTCGCCGCCAAGGGAAACGAAGAGTGGGCGCCGTGCGCTGCGGTGGGCAACAAACTCGTCAACGCCAAGGGCTGGTGCGTGGCCTGGGTCAAGAAGGCTTGATGCCGCTGCACCGATGAACCCAAAACCGCGAGCGTCGTCATCACCGCGCGAGCGGCACTGATCACGGCGCCGGCGCTGGCGAGATTGAACCGCGCCCGCTGCCGAGCGATACCAAGTCGAGCAGTCTTTTCTTTCCTTCAACCGCAATAAAGGAGTCAAGTTTCATGAAGATCAAATCAGTTCTCGCCACCGCCGTCGCTGCTGCAACGCTCGCTGCCGTGCCAACGGTCGTTGTCGCTGGCGGCAGTTACGGCACGAAGAACACCGCTGCATTGGCAGCCAAGTCCGACATCGTCGACACCGCCGTCGCGGCCGGCCAGTTCAACACGCTGGCCAAGGCCCTCACCGCCGCCGGCCTGATCGATACGCTGAAAGGACCAGGCCCTTTCACCGTCTTTGCGCCGACCGACGCCGCCTTTGCCAAGATCCCCGCCGACAAGCTCAACGCCTTGCTCGCCGACAAGGCGGCGCTGACCAAGGTGCTCACGTACCACGTGGTGCCGGGAACGATCATGGCCGCTGACGTAGCGACCGGCGCCGTCAAGACGGTCCAGGGCCAGGCGCTGAGTGTGGTCGCATCGCCTTCTGGCGTGAAGATCAACAACGCCAATGTCGTCAAGACCGACGTCGTCGCCAAGAACGGCGTGATTCACGTGATCGACACCGTCGTCCTGCCGAACTGAGGCGTCACGCGGGCAATGAGCGGGCTATCGCAGGGTCCGTTTCACGGATCTCTACCTGAAGGAGCAAGACCATGATTGACATGACGATGACTGACTTGATGACGCTCTGCGCCGCGATGATCTCGGTGGCCTCGGCAGCGACCGCTTACGAGTTCCGCCGTATGTCGAGCTTGCGAAGCCAGCGCAATCCGTCATCGTTGAAGACGGCACGTGAGTTCCAGACATGGCGCACCCGCTGACCGCATGAACACTGGCGGCCGGCCTTTATCGAATCCGCAACTTTCACCCACCGACTTCCCAAGGAGGAACTCCCATGACACCCCAAGCCCACACGACCTGGCCTGAACTCGCCATCGACCTGTACGACAAGCTCACCGGCCGCGGTGCCGAGATCACCTACGAGTTCGGCAATATGGAAATCGGCATCCCGAGCGGCACCAATAGCTCGGCGGCGACGGCGAACTGGAAGCTCAACGGCGTGCTCAAGATACGCAGCCGCGATCTGCCCAAGCAGTGATGACCAATCTGGTGCCGCTGACGATTCATGCCGACCTCTCGCTGCGCGCGGCAAACGGAGAGGTGGTGACTGTCACGGCCACCGATACGATCATCGACGTGACGTTGCCGCGACTGTGGTCGCACCAATGGGCGTTGGGCCCATTAGCCGACCGCAGGCAGCGGCAATCACTGCTGGCCCGATTGCAGCGCGGTCTGCAGGTTGCGAATTTGACGCTGCGCTTCAAGGTGCGTCAGCGTGTAGTTGCGCAACTGCGGCCCCACTCAAAGCCGACGCGCTTGTCCCGGCTTCTGGGTCTGGCCGCGGTCGAGGTCTACATCATGCCGAGTCTGCGTGCGCTGTTCGAGCGCGCCTCCTCCGCGCGGTCCGATTGATCCGCAACGAGCGAACCGCTTGCATCTGCAGGCCATAGGCGCGGGTATCGCCGGGCTGCCCTTCGAGGTTGGGCGCTGTACCCCGGTGCAAGTCCGGGCCCTGATGCGTCAACCCCGCTGTCCGAAAGTCAGAAATGGACGACAGCTCGCATCCCGAGCGTCGGGTATCTGACGACACAAGTCGCCAGCACCGCCGCCAGCCCGAGCGGCGCGTGCATGCAACCTGGCGCCAGACAAGCACGCGGCTGCAAGCGCCTGTTGCTATCGGCCCAGCGTCGCGCTCGGGCTGTAGTTCAGCACGAGGAACGAGGCGGTCTCGTCGCCGCCGCCATCCAGGCGTTTCTGCTTGCCGTAGCGCAGGTTCAGCCACAGGCCGTCGAGCACGCGATAGTCGATGCCAAGCGCACGGCGGAAGGTGCGCTGCGTGGTGGTGATGTCGGTCGCCTCGGCATTGCTCGCTTCCACCAGCCCGCGGAACACCGATGAACCGCCGGACAGGCGCACCGCCAGCAGCGTGGTGTCGATCTGCCTGACGTCGCCGCTGGCGAGCGTCCGCAGCACCGGCTCGTCTTGCGCGAAGCGGCCGGTCAGAGTCAGCGCAGCGCGGTCCTGCAGCGCACGCACGCCATCGAAACCGTAGAGCACGCTGAACGCAGCCGTCTGGCCGAGGCTCGTGCTGCCACCGCCGCCGTCGGACACCTTGATCGCACCGGTGCCCAGCGACAGCGAGTAGCGGGTGCGATTCCAGCGCGCATCGAGCTGCTTGAGCACGCGCTCGGCACAGCTGTTGAACGCCTTGAGCGCGGCGGTGGCGGCAGCGTCTTCGAACCGCCCGGCCTGGGCACGTGCGATCAGCAGTTCGCGCAGCTCGCGGGTGGCCTGCGCATCACCGGCGCGGGCGCGGCGGCGCAGTGCGGCTTCCTCCAGCGTCGCCATCTCGCCGAGCGCCTGGCGGTCGCCGATGCGGGCAGCGGCGATGATGACGTCGATCGCCGCTTGCGCCTTGGTGTCGCCCTTGGCCGCGGCAGCCTCGATCTCCTGCAGTTCGTCGGTGCGCAGCAGCTCGGTCTGCGGCAGCGGCGCAACGTCGGGGAGCTTGGCCAGCGCAGCGGCGGAGCACTCCTGCGCCCGCGCCACGGCGACCACGGGATCGTCTTCGGCCGCCCAGAACGCGCTGGTGGCCACCGACACCGCGCGCTTGGTGAAATCGGTGCCCGCCTCCTTGGTCTTGCCTTGCGCGTAGCTGATCGTCAGGTTGCCGAGCAGGCGGGTCAGGTAGGCGCGCGGCTCGCTGTACTCCTGCAGCGTGATGCGCGGAAACGGCGTCTTGGTGCGGGCCGGCGCGATGGCGACGCCAAAGCCCTTGGCGTCGCTGTCGAAGGCCTTGATCAGCACCGAGAAGTCACGCACGTTCTCGATCACGCTGAGCGAGTCAGGATCGACGCCGGCCAGGCCAGCGGCCGATACGCTGCCGGCTGACGATTTGGTCAGCAAGCCTTCAATGTCGCGGTTGTTGATGACACCGTTCACCTTCTCGATCAAGGTGCCGGTGCCAATCGAACCCGGCTGCGCGAGCGCGCAGCAGGGCGTCAGCAACAGGGCAATCAGAGCATGGCGCATGGGGCCTCCTAGGCGGTGACGCGGATGCCGAACTTGTGGGCGGTGGCGATGCCCTGGCCCGGCGCCGGGCCGGTGTCGACATCACCCGCATCAGCGGCTATCAGATCGACGTCGACCAGAAAGTCGTAGGCGTAGTCGCCGCGCAGGTCCTCGCGGACGATGACGCGCAGTACGCAGGAGTACAGCCCGGGCGCGAGCGCCTGGTCGATTCGCTCCTCTGCCTCGATCGCATTGGTGAAGGTGAGGATGGCGACGCGCTTTTCTGCCGCCGTGCCGACGCCGGCCCAGATCGACAGGTCAGCGACGATGATGGCGCCGCCACTTCGCTTGAGTACCAGAGGAACGGGGGATGCAGAGCGTGCCACGGCCATGGTTCTTCTCCTGACGGGTTGGATGGGTTGCAACACGCGCCGCCGCGGTCGAAACGACAACGCGTCGGCCGCACGATACGAGGCGGCCGGCCCCAGGCATACGGAAGAACGGACGAAAAGCGGACTCGCGGTGGCACGCAAGCCTGTGCCGCCCGGCCGCCGTGACAACGATCAGGGCGACGACAGCACGCGCCGCAGCAGCTCGCCCGAGGCGGCGTCGGCCGGATAGAACAGCTCGATGCACAGTTCATCGAGCGTGATGTCGCGCGGCGTGCCGAAGGTGGTGAGCGTGGTGAACAGGCTCACGCGGCCGACGGGTAAGGCGAGCACGCAGGGCACGATCAGCACCGGCGCGGTGGGCTCGACCGTGTCGGCGCCGGCGAGCACGGCGCACACGTTGGGATAAGCCAGGACTTCCCTCAGCAGCGCATCGAGCTGAGCGTCAGCGGTGCGCTGGGCGGCGCGGCGCAGGCTGCCGACGAGGATCGCCGCCCACTCGGCAAAGTTCTCGGTAAAGCGGGCAATGCCATCCGGATGCAGGCTGGCCCGGAACACGTTGATGGCGGGCGTCTTCAGCGCGGCCGGCAGCAGATCGGCAAGCAGCCCGGCGCCGCGGTTGGCCAGCACCACGTTCCACTGGCGGTCGAGCACCACGCCGGGCAGCGGATCGTGGGCGGCGAGGATGCGCTCGAGCGCGGCGCGCACGCTGTCCATCTCGGTCTGCCCAAGCGAGTTCTCCGAGTAGCGGGGTGCGAAGCCGGCCGCCAGCAGCAGTCCATTGCGCTCGCGCAGCGGCACATCGAGGCACTGCGCCAACGCCAGCAGCGTCTGCGGGCTGGGTCGGGCGCGCCCGGTCTCGATGAAGCTCAGGTGACGCGGCGACACGCCGGCGTCGAGCGCCAGATCCATCTGGCTGCGGCGCCGGCGTGTGCGCCAGTCGCGCAGCAGCGGACCGATGGCGCCGTGCCGTGCGTTGGACGATGAAGCGCCGGCAGATGTGTGCATGAAAGTGCGTCCGTGTGGGTGGTGAAGTCGAGCCGGTGCGATGGCGTTGCCAGTCCGGATTGTTCGGCCGCGCTGGCGTGAAGGCCATTACCTCCAACGTAATCGCTTTACGCCGCCCGCCGGTCGATGCTTTCTCCGTGGCGTCGATCTTTGCAGACCGTGGCAGATCGCTGCAAAGCGGCGCGGCCCTTGCCTTCAACTCGGAGCATCACCATGACACATGTCCATCCCTCACGGCTGCTGCGCGCAGCGCTTGTCATCGACGCCGCGGCCAGCGGCACCCTCGGCTCGGTGCAGGCGGCCGCCAGCAGTTGGGCGGCCTCCCTGCTCGGTCTGCCGGCCGGCCTGGTGCTCGCCACCGGGCTCTTCATGCTTGCGTACGCGGCGGCCCTGGTTGCGCTTGCGCGAAGTACCACCGTGCCAGGCATCGCGGCACGGGTGGTGATCATCGGCAACGTGGGCTGGGCGCTGGGCTGCGTCGCGCTGGCCGCGTTCAGTGCGCAGGTGACCTCGGTCGGCTGGGGCTACCTGCTGCTGCAGGCGCTGGCGGTGGCCGCATTCGCTGCGCTGCAGGGCGCAGGTCTCGCCCGCTCGACGCCGGCATCGCCGCTGTCGTCTGAGCGCCTGAACCCACTCTGACCGAGGACGACCATGGATACGCAAGCAACGCTGCCGCTGGCGGTGGCCCTGATGATCGGTGTGCCGGCACTGGGCTCGTGCATCGGCATCGGCTTGGCGACGATGAAGTTCCTCGAAGGCGTGGCACGCCAGCCCGAACTCGGCCCGACGCTGCAGACCAAGTTCTTCGTTGGTGTGGGCGTGATCGATGGCGCGTTCATCATCGCCACCGGCATCGCGCTGTGGTTCACCACCGGCAATCCATTTGCCGGCTGAGCGTGCGGTGTGGCGCTGCTAGGGCAGCGCCACACCGCCGATGCTCAGCGCGCCGACGGGCCTGAAATTGCCGCCGTTTGCCAGCATGCGCACGCACAGCTCGGCGGGCGTCAGTTGCGCCTGCTCGATGCCGAACGCATAGCCGACGCTGCCCAGGCTGCCGGTCTTGGTCATGTCGTTCGCGGCCCACAGATAGACAAAGGTGACGAAGTGCGAGCAGAAGAAGTTGGCCCGGTTGGTCTCGAACCAGTGATTCGCCTCGCCCTTGATCTTGGCCAGCTCGCTGCGAATGTTGGCGTCGCCGACCGAGGCGCCGCGGTTCTTCAACAGTGCGCTGCCGAGCGCCTTGCTCAGCCCGTAGGACGGGCGCTTGGCCTGCGAGCCGGTCTCGGTGTAGGTGCGGATCGTCAGTGCCTTCTTCCACGCGCGGCGGGCCAGTTCGGCGTTGCTGCAGCGGAACACGACGTACTCCATGGGCTCCGGCCGCGCCGCCAGCGCGGCTGCCTGGGAATGCACCATGCCGGCGCCGGCAAAGGCGATCGACAGCAGGCCGCTGACCGGGTTGCTGCCGGCTTCATCGAACTCCATCAGCTCGCCCGGGCCCATTGCCAGCGCGGCATGGCAGAACTGCGTCGGGTCGATGCCATGCATGCTCTTGGTGTACGCCACGTCGCTGTCGCTGACGGTCAACGACGACAGCTTGCCGACCATCCTGCTGATCAACGAATCTGGAATCCGCTTGAGCAGGATGTCACCTGCCGACAGATCGGCGCCAGTCATGAATTTCATCGAAGTCAGCTCCGTGGTGAGTGCGCCGGTGGCGCGGACATGGGCGGCCCGAGCGCGATACTGATCGCGAATCCTCCGAAAGAAAAGAACGACCTTCGGCCGCGGTGCAACGGGCGTTGCCTTGCATCCGCCACGCGCGCATGATCGCCCGCCGCGGCGGATCATGTCCCGCCGCACCGCCGCCCTCATTGGAGTTGCGCATGCCCGCTCTCGCGTCACGTCGCCTCGTGCTAGCTGCCCTTGCCACCGTTTGCCTGCCGCTGACGGCGCAGACCTTCACCCGCGACCAGATCGAGCAGCAGTACCGGATCACCTGCTCGGCACAGAATCTGGCCAGCTCGCCGTTCCTGCGACCACAGTGTGCGCAGTGGCGCATGCAAATCGATCGCATGACGGCGGACGGCAGCCTGAACGCCGGCGAGGATGCCGGCAGCGCACCCACGCGCCCCGCGCCGGCCGCCCCCAGCGGCGTGATCGGCGACTCCGGAATGTTCTCGCGCGAGCGGCTGTACGACGATCAATGTGTGCGCAAGGTGCCGCGCAATGACGCCGAACGCGAGCAGTGCCAGCGCCTGTATCAGACGATCAACCCGTCCACCAACCGCGGGCCTGCCGGCGCCGCGACCGGCGCGCGCGGCAGCGACGGCATGACGCGCGCCGGCGGCGGCACGCCAGTCGATCAGCACGGGAGCGAGTGCATCACGCTGGTCGATCAGAAGCTGGAGCGCTGGGGCAATTCGCAGGAGAACACCACGCTGACCTACGTCTTCCGCAACGGCTGCAACCAGTCGATGCAGGTCTCAGGCCAGTTCGCCCAGGCCGATGGCTCCGAGCGTGGCGCCGCCAACTCCGTCTGTCCGGGTCGTACCGAGAAGCTGTTGTGCCTGGGCTTTGGCGGCGGCAAGGGGTGCACGCGCATGATCGGCTACCGGGTGCGACCGGCACCCGAGCTGACCGACGGCTGCCGCTGACGCCAGCGCAATCAGTCGCGAAAGCCGGGGTCCAGCCGGTCCAGCTTGCGCAGCAGCGCCGGCCACGCCAGGCCACCGCCGGCGCCTCGCGTTACTGCCTGCCATTGCGCCTGCGCACCGGCGACGATGCCGTCGCTGATCAGCCGCAGCGGACCCCCGCCGGCCTGCGCACGCACCTGCATCATGCAGCTCGCCTCGAAGAAATACATGGCGACGAAGGCCTCGGCCACCGAGCGACCGACCGTCAGCAGACCGTGGTTGCGCAGCATCAGGAAGCGCTTGTCGCCGAGGTCGCGCACCAGGCGCGGCTTCTCATCGTCATTCAGGGCCACGCCTTCATAGTCGTGATAAGCAAGCGACGACAGCACGAAGATCGAGTGCTGCGACAGCGGCAGCAGGCCGTCGCGCTGGGCCGACACCGCCACGCCGTTGACGCTGTGGACGTGCAGCACGCAAGCGGCATCGTCACGCGCCGCATGGATCGCGCTGTGGATCGTGAAGCCGGCCGGATTGATCTCGTGCGGGCTGTCACTCAGCTTGCGGCCATCGAGATCCACCTTGACCAGGCTGCTGGCGGTGATCTCGCTGAACAGGAATCCATAGGGGTTGATCAGGAAGTGGTGATCCGGGCCGGGGATGCGTGCCGAGATGTGAGTGAAGATGAGGTCGTCCCAGCCGAACAGCGCCACCAGCCGGTAGCAGGCGGCCAGGTCGGTGCGCAGCTGCCATTCCACCTCGCCGATGCCGGCACGCTCGAGATTGCGCATATCGATGGCTTGGTCGTTCATCGCTGCCTCCGTTGCATCATGCGTACTGAATATATAGACTGGTCTAATTAGTAGGTCAATACGGGAACCAGGCATGGCAACGCGAATCCGGGCCGGCTCAGCCTCGCGTGAACGCATGATCGAGGCGGCCATCACGCTGATGCGCGGCTCAGGCCTGAGCGGCGCGGGCATCAACGAGATCGTGCGCGAAAGTGGCGCGCCCAAGGGCTCGGTCTACCACTTCTTCCCGGCCGGCAAGCAGCAGATCGCCGCCGAGGCACTGGACCTGTACAGCGGCCGCGTGCAGGCCTTCATCGAGGCGGCACTCGCAGGTCGCACGGCCCCGGCCGACAAGGTCAAGGCGCTTTTTGATGCGTTTGCACGGCGTGCGGAGGATGGCGCGTTCCGGATGAGCTGTCCGGTGGGGACGGTGAGTCTGGACCTCAACGACGAGGTCGCCGGCCTGCGCGAGGTGCTGGCTGCCGCACTTGAATCGTGGAGCGCGCAGATCGCCGCGCACTTCGACGCGGGTGACGCGCGACGCGCGCGCTCGTTCGCCGGCCTGCTGTTGACGGCGATCGAAGGTGCCTACGTGCGTGCCCGCGCCGAAGCATCGAGCCGCGCATTCCGTGAGGCGGGCACCTGGCTGGCGGCGCTGGCGAAGCAGGAGTTTGGCGCCGGTTGATCGGCGTGCAGCCGCACCCGATCAGTCGCGCACGAGATCGATCAGGTGCAGCGCCACGCCGACCAGGTGCAGCAGCAGCGCGCCGGCAAACGCGCGCGCTGCGAACACGTGATAGGCGTGCCACGCGCGTGCGGCATCGGTGCCCTCCAGCACGAGCCACACGGCGCCGGTGACGCCGGCGGCCAGCAGCGTCAGCAGCAGCAGGCCCTCGATCACCGCGAACAGGCCACCGCCTTCGCTCATCGGTCGCTGGCCGCGGAAGATGCCGGCCACATCGCTTCCGAGTGCGCTCACCTGCCCGGCAAGCCACGGGAAGTACAGCCGCCAGCGGCCGCCCAGCGTGCAGGCGATCAGATAGACCACGCCGACCACCAGCCCCAGGAGCCCGACGCCGATATGGCCGAGGTCGAAGAAGCCCGGTTCATCGGGGATCCACGCATACATGCCGATCCACGGGCTGGTCGCCACCAGCCACGCGCCGGCGAGCGCGGCGACCAGGTGCAACGGGCCGTTGATGCGGTCCAGCAGGTCGCGCACGCCGATCCTGCCGCTCAGGCCGCGCGGCCGTTGGCCAGCGCCGCCACCTGGCCGGCAAAGCGATCCACCTCGCTCCAGTTGGTGAACTTCACCTTGGTGCTCGGGTCGGTCGGTCCCTTGTTGATCCACATGACGAACCGCATCATCTGCTTGTCGAGCGGGCCGTAGCGCGAGTAGTCGAGTTCGCCGGCGAACACGCCGAGCAGCTTCGGCTTCCACGGTGACTGGGCCAGCAGCCGCTTCAGGTAGGGATTGGTCTGCGGCGTGTTCTTGGCCGGCTTGCGCGCCACCAGGTTCACCGAGAACAGCGCACTGGGCTTGGACTCGAGCAGCGGCTGGTGGGTGCGGATGAAGTCGAGCACCGCCGGGTTGTGCTTGCCGTGCTTGACGCTGGCACCGATGACGATCGCATCGAACGCCTTGGGATCGACGCTGGCGTCGGCGATCGGCGCAACCTCGGCCCGCTGGCCCTGCTCGCGCAGGTTGGCCTGCAGGCGTTCGCTGATCTGGCGCGACAAGCCGAAGTTGGTCGAATACAGGAGCAGGATGTTCGCCACGGCAGACTCGTTCGGTACGCAGCCGGCCTGCGGCCAGCCTGATAAATGGACCGGCGAAGGCTAGCAGCCGGCTTGGGCCAAACCCTGACCAAAGTCATTTGCGCCACCGCGCGCGTCGGCCACAGTTGGTGTGGTGTTGATCTGCGGCCAAAGTCCATTCAGCGGCGCGCCCTGTGCCAACGCGCCGTGGCTCGCTTTCGAGGCAACCCGGCGCCCGATGGCCGCAACCGGCTTGTCGCTTCGCCCCCCTTCGGCTCTACTGGCGCCGTGACGCCCATCGACCGCCATCGCCGTCAACTGCTCGTGGCCGGCAGCCGCGTTACGTTTGCGCCATCGACGCAGGCGCGTCCGGCAAACGGGCACCCGCGGGCACCCGCGGGCACTCGATCTGGCCGGCGGCAGTGCGGCGATCCTCACCGGCGACTTCGACCAGATGCTGGCGCGCCGCCTGATCGCGTGGGCGTGCCCGACCCCAACACCTGGTTCGGTCAGTTCGAGCGCCTGGCAGCCGAGCGCATTGGCCTGGAGACCACGACCTACGTGCGCAATATCTACATGTACTACGTCGCCTACACGCTGATGCACGAGACGCAGGCGCGCCAATGCGCGACGCGCGAACGCACCGAGAAACAGCAGCGGGACGGAACGTGAATCAACTCGAGCCTGCTCGGTCACGAGATCGTCGCATGCGCTACCAGGGTCGTTTGACCACATGGAACGATGATCGGGGCTTCGGCTTCATCACGCCCAACGGCGGCGGGCCGCGCGTGTTCGTCCATCGCAACGACTTCGGCGCCGGGCGCCGCCCCCGAGGCGATGAGCTCGTCACCTACGAACTCGTGGTCGACGACAGGCAGCGCCACACCGCGCGCAGCGTGCAGTACGTGGCGCGCAGCCGGACGCGCGGCTTGCCGGCGATGGGCGCCATCTTGGCGCCGGCACTGGCGGCGGTGTTCTTTGCGTTCCTGTTGGGAGCTGCGGCGCGCGGCGCGCTGCCCTGGCTCGTGCCCGCGTGGTACGCACTGCTGAGCGTGCTCGCGTTCGTTGCCTATCGCATCGACAAGGCGGCGGCTGTGCGCCGCAGCTGGCGCACGCCGGAGAAGACGCTGCACGCGCTGGCACTGGCTGGCGGCTGGCCGGGCGCCCTGGTAGCGCAGCGCTGGCTGCGTCACAAGTCGACGAAGCGATCGTTCCTGGTGACCTTTGTCGTCACCGTGGCGTTGAATCTCGGCCTGCTGATCTGGCTGCAGCGCACCGGCTGGACAGGGCTGCAGGCATTGCTGCACTAGTGTCGCTGCGCGCCGGTCACGCTTCGGCCGGCACCGAAACCACGTGGCTGCACGGCACTCGACACTGCGTCATCTGTCGCCGCCGTGGAGGCCATTGCCATGCTCACCTGCTTCATCCGCTATGAACTCGACCCGTTCAAGCGCGCCCAGTTCGTCGACTACGCCCGCGCCTGGGCCCCCGTCATCCCCCGCTGCGGCGGTCATCTGCTGGGCTACTTCGTGCCGCACGAGGGCACCGACTTCGAGGCCTGGGGCCTGATCGCCCTGCCCTCGCTCGCCGCCTACGAGGCGTATCGACAGCGATTGAAGGCTGACCCGGACGGACAAGCCAACTTCGCGTTCGCACAGCGCGAGCGCTTTATCCTGCGCGAGCACCGCAGCTTCACGCAGGTCGTGCCCGCCACGTTCCTGCAGCCGCCTGCGGTCAACCTGAACGAGGGAGCGCCACGATGATGGCCGTGTTGTTCGAGGTCACGCCACTGCCCGGGCGCGCCGACCGCTACTTCGAGATCGCCGCCTCGCTGCGTGAACGGCTGGAAGCGATCGACGGATTCATCTCGGTGGAGCGCTTCGAAAGCCTGAGCCGACCCGGCGTGTACCTGTCGATGAGCTGGTGGCGCGACGAGGCGGCCATCGCGCGCTGGCGCAACGAGGTCTGCCATCGCCACGGCCAGCGCGAGGGGCGCGAGGCGGTGTTCGCCGACTACCGGATCCGGGTGGTCTCCTGCGCGCGCGACTACGGCATGCACGAACGCGCGCAGGCGCCGCTGGACTCCAACGCGTTCCTGCTCTGACGCGCATGGCCGCGCCGCACGAGCCGCGCCTTGCAACACTGGCCGCGCTGTTGGCCGATGGCAGCCGCGCGCGCATGCTGGCGGTGCTCCTGTCGGGTGAACTGGCCAGCGCCGGCGAACTGTCACGCGCCGCAGCCGTGAGTCCGGCGACGGCGAGCGAGCATCTGGGCAAGTTGCTGGCCGCCGGTCTCGTCACCTGCGAGCCGCGCGGCCGGCATCGCTACTACCGGCTGGCCGATGCCGATGTCGCCCATGCGCTCGAAGCGCTGGCAATGGTGGCCGAACGCGGCACCCATGCGCGCCAGTGGGACGCGCCGGCACGGCAGCGGCTGCGGCTGGCGCGCTGCTGCTACGGGCATCTGGGCGGGCAGCTCGGCGTCGGCCTGCTGACCTCGTGGGTCGAGCGCGGCTGGCTCGTGCCCAGCGCGCGCGTGCATCACGTGAGCGATGCCGGCGCCGCGGCGCTGGATCGACTCGGCCTGGACGGCCGCCACTGGCAGCGGCGCGCGCAGGGCGGCGGCCGGCCGGTGGCCTACGGCTGCATCGACTGGTCCGAGCGCCGCGACCATCTTGCCGGCGCGCTGGCGGTGGCGCTGCTGCAAGCGATGCTCGACCGCGGCTGGCTGCGCCGCCGCGCCGGCGAGCGCGCGCTGCTGATCACGACCGAGGGACGACGGCAGCTCGTCGACTGGATGCCGCTGCCGGACCTCGCCACGCGTTCAACCTCCTAAGCACGCCGGACTCATGGCGCGAGCTTGAACACCGTGCGCAGGAACGACTTCACGACCGCCCGCGTGGCGTTTGCCGCCTGCGCCTGGTGGCCGCCGCCCAGGCCGGTACTCACGCAGGCATCGGCCAGCGTCACCGGCCTCTCGGTATCCGCGTTGACGAGCCGCCCACCGTCGCGCTCGACAAAGTTGCAGCGACTGGCGTTGGCCGCCTGCGGCAGCGCGTTGGGCGGCATGCCGGCCGGCGAGTCGTAGCCGTGCGGCGCCTCGGCGTACTCGAAGAACTCGGCGTTGCCGCCGGCCCGCCGCACGCGCGCCGCGTACTGGCGGCAGGCATCGGCGCGGGTCACCACATCGGCGGCGCCATGATGGATCTGCAGCGGCGCCGGCTGCAGCGCGGTGTCGCCGTCGAGCGTGAGGTTGCACGGCGGATACAGCGCGACGAAGGCGGCAAAGCTCGCGCCGGCCGGCGCATGCTGGCGCGCAAAGCGCGTCATCGCGCTGTTGAGTACCACACGGCCGCCGGAAGACACACCCATCAGCGCGATGCGTTGCGCATCGATGCGCGGATGTGCAGCGAGCACCGCGAGCGCACGGTAGGCATCGGCCACACGACCGGCACTGCCGATCAGCCCGGCGCCGTCGACCTGCAGGCCAGGCGTCTTGGCAATCGCGCCGCGCGCGCTGAAGCTGTCCACCGTGAACACCGCGATGCCGAGCGCGTTGAACTCGTCGATCCACAGCGCCTGGTTGGCGAGCGCGCCGGCGTCGCCGTGCAGGAAGATCACCGCCGGCAACCGCGCCTGCGTCGACACCGGCAGCCGCAGTTCACCGGCGATGGTGCGCGCCGCGCCATCGGCCTTGCCGGTGAGCGCCTCGGCGGTGGTCAGATCCACGCTCGAGATGGGATGCACCTCGATGCGATAGGTGGGCGGCGGCGGCGCGCCCGGCGCCGCCAGCGCGCTGGCGGTGATCAGGCTCAGCGCGGCAGCGAGAAGGCGCGCGGGGCGAAAGAGATGCATCAGTTCTCCTTGCATGGAACCGGCACACCGGCACCGGAAGTCCGCATGGTGCGCGACAGGCGAGGCGGATTGCAAGCGACTCGGCGACGATGCGCGTGCCCGCATAAGCGCGCGTTGTCGCGGCCGTCCGCGCTGCATTGGCACAGCAGTTCAGGTGGCACAAAGCGGACGGTCGGAACGTCAGAAAGCGTTAAGGGTTGGCCGATGCCTGCCCGAGCTCGGGACGACGCAAGTTCTTGCGCAGCCGCCAGGGCAGGCGTTGGCCAAGCCTCGAGGGAGGAAACCGCGACTTGCGCCAGTCAGATGC
>JALHMQ010000007.1 GCA_022843955.1 Burkholderiaceae bacterium | reverse complement strand
CCGGCTCAAAGAGGCCGCCGCTCGCCTCGCAGTTAACCAACAAACGTCATAATCCGTGCGTCCTGCCTGGGGGAGTTTGACTGGCCATAAGTGGGGGAGTTTGAAGTGGCCATCGGGGGCACCGCGCGGTGCCGGCGGTCGAACGCATGCTCGAGTTCGCGCCCGCCAGCGGCAGCCTGGCGCTGTGGGTGCAGCACCGCGATCTGCCGGACGAGGATGTGGCTGCTGGCTTGGGCCGTGATGCGGCCAGTGATGCGGCCGGTGCGGCGACCCGTTTCGCTACACATCAAGCGACACATCAAGCGACACAGCAAGCGGCAGATCAAGCGACACAGCAAGCGGCACAGCAAGCGGCACAGCAAGCGTCACAGCGAGCGGCACCGCAAGCGACACAGCAAGCGACACCGCAATCTGCCCATCTCGCGGTCAATCAAGCGACCAGCCACGCGACACAGCAAGCGACCAGCCGCGCGACCCACCAAGCGACCAGCACAGTCACCGGCACGCGTGCCGCCGTCACCACCGACGGCACGCATCTCTTCTACGCCTCCGCCTTTGCCAGGCTGCCACTGGCGCAGCAGACGGGCTGCGTGGCGCACGGCGTGTTGCATATCGCGCTGCGCCACGTGCCGCGCCTGCACGCGCTGCGCGCCACGCTCGGCGACGTCGACACGCAGCTGTACAACCTGTGCGCGGACGCCATCGTCAACAGCGCGCTGTCGCACCTGAGCTGGCTTGCGTTGCCGACAGGCGCGGTAACGCTGGAACGCGTGCTCGACGAGGTGCTCGGCGTGGCGGCCGGCGCCCCCGATGCGGCGCTGACGCAGTGGGATGTGGAGCGCCTGTATCGCGCGGTCGACGATCGACGTTCATCGGTGGGTGGTCGCGCTGCCACGCGTGGTCCGCGCGGCGGCGACGGAACGAGCGAGGAACGCCAGCCCGGCCGGGGTGGAAGCGAACCGTCGGAGGCCGACGGCGAGCGCGCCACCGTGGCGCGCGGCGACGGTCCGCGCGCGGTACGGCTGCGCGTGCTCGGCCTGGGCACTGCGCCTGATCTCCTGCCCGACAGCGCCGCCGGCCGCGCCTCCGCCGCCGCGCCCGAAGCCGAGGCCGAGCTGGCGCGCGACTGGTACGAGCGCCTGCTGCGCGCCCACGCGGGTGATGGCCCGCAGTCATTGCTGCGTGCGCTGCCGGCCGACCTGCCGCGCACGCGCACGCCGTGGGAGATGGTGCTGCGCCGGCACCTGGCGCGCGGACTGACGCGACAGCCCGGCATCTCGTGGTCGCGGCCGGCGCGTTCGTATCTGGCCAACCAGGGCCGCACCCGCAGCGGCCGCCGCATGCCGTGGGAGCCCGGCACCACCACTGCGCGCACGGTGCCGCGGCTGGCGCTGGTGGTGGATGTATCGGGCTCGATCGATGCTTCGCTGCTGGCGCGCCTGTCGTCCGAGGTGGCTGCGATTACGCGCCGGCTGGAGGCACCGGTGGTGCTGGTGATCGGCGACGACGCGGTGCGCAGCGTCGAGCACTGTGCGCCGGGCACGGTGGACCTGCGTCGCCTGCAGTTCACCGGCGGTGGCGGCACCGACTTCACGCCGCTGCTGGCCGAGGCCGACGCCCACGCGCCGGACACGATCATCGTGCTCACCGACCTGGACGGTCCGGCGCGCCACGTGCCCCGCGCGCCGGTGCTGTGGGCGGTGCCTGATAACGGCGCTGCGGTGACGGCGCCGTTCGGGCGCGTGCTGTTGCTGCGCTGAGCGCCTGCTTCGTTGCGCACGGGACGTAGCCGGCCGAGGCCGGAGCCATCCCGCGTTGCGCCGTTGTTGCCTCGAAGCAGCGCGTTCGCACGCTCCGGCTGTCGTCCCCGCGAAGGCGGGGACCCAGTGACTTTGCATTGGTCATGGCGCGAGGCAGCACAAGCGCAGGCATGCGCCTCGTTCTCGATTGAGACACCGCAAGTTAGCAATCACCGAAGACACTGGGTCCCCGCCTTCGCGGGGACGACGCAGGCAGCTGCGGTCAACGCATCGCGCTGCTTCAGCCGGCCGCAGAACGGAAGCGAGGCCGTGCATCCGCCGGCTTGATCACATCCGCCGCGCACTGAGCACGACGTACCGCACACCGTCGCCCCGGCGCAGGCCGGGGCCTAATCTCACTCGATCCTTCAAGGATCAACTTGGGCCCCGGCCTGCGCCGTGGCGACGAGCAAAGCGGCCCATCGTCCCCGCGCTGGAGCGCATGGAGCAGCGCGTTCGCACACTCCCGCTGTCGTCCCCGCGAAAGCGGGGACCCAGTGGCTTGCGTGGTGGATCGAGGCAGCACAAAAGCCGGGTTGCGCCTTGTCCTCTGTCGATACACCGCATTAGGCACTGCATTCGCGTATCAGCATGCGCCGCTCGCGCGGCGCGCTGTGTCCTTGCATCAACCCCTCGTCGACAAGAAAGCACGTGTGGCGGCCGCGGCACGTGATGGATCGCGTGATGCGCGGCATCGCCCGGATGGGAGGCGCGTCCGCGGCGGCAGCGGACTATGCTGGCTCGTGCCCGCGGCTCCAGATGCGGGTCAGGGATGAAGACAATGCGCGGAGAACAACAATGACACTGTGTCCGATTGCCATCGTCGCCGGCTGCAAGGCCTGCCCGGCGTTCAAGGTCTGCCCGCTCAAGGGCGTGCTGGGCGACCAGAAGAAGCCGGAGGCGCCGGCTGCAAAGCCGAGGGCGAAGAAGTAGAAGCTGAGCTGCGCGAGGCCGAAACGCGCTTTGCGAGCGCATTGGCTGCTTCGGGCGAAGGAGAACGGTCATGAGCCGAACCTGGATCAAGGCGCTGCTGCTGATGGCGGCGGCAACGTTGGTGTCATGCGGCGGTGGCGATGGCGGCAGCGCGCCGCCGCCGCTGCCGGCCATCATCGTCAACAGCCTGGACGACAACGCCGCGCCGACAGCGGGCACGGTCACGCTGCGCTCGGCGCTGGCGACTGCGGCGTCTGGGCAGCCGATCCGCTTCGATGCGCGGCTCAACGGCGGCACCATCGCGCTCACGCAGGTGGCCGACGAGCACACGCAGCTCAAGGGCGAGGTGATGGGCATCCGCACGGAGCCGTCAGGCCCGGTGTCGTACCTGGTGGGCTACTTCGATCGCGACTACGGCCGCTCGGCGCTGGTGGCGCGCAAGCACGTGGTGATCGATGCATCGGACCTGCCGGCCGGCATCACGCTCGCCTGGGCCGGTGGCGATGCGCCCGGCGCGCGCGTGCTGGCGGTGGCGGGCGACTTGACGCTGACCAACGTCACGATCACCGGCGGTCGCAGCATCACCGCGGCGATCCCGGCGGTGGGCACCTATCCGCAGCCGTGGACGCTGGCGCGCGGTGGTGCGGTCGCGGTGTGGGGCGTGGCACGGCTGACCAACTGCCGGCTGCATGGCAACCGCGTGCAGGGCGACTTCGATCCGTCGCGCGACCGCGGTGCCTTTGGCGGCGCGGTGTACGCGGACATCGTGCAGATGGACAACTGCATCGTCGCCGGCAACGACGTGCTGGGCGGCGGGGCGGCCGGTGGTGGCGTGTACTCGGTGGGCGGGGCGGGCAGCGCGCTGACGGCGTCGAGCATCACGCGCTCGTCGATCACCGGCAACCGCATCCGCGGCCTGTTTGCGTACGGCGCCGGGGTGTATTCGGATGGCGGTGGCATCGGCAACGCGAAGACGCTGGCGATCAGCCGCAGCACCATCGCGCGCAATCTGGTGGCGCTGCCGCCGGGCATCCCGGCGCAGGTGCTCACCGCGCAGGGCTACTTCCGCGGCGCCGGCATCTACGTCTCCAACGGCATGCTCGAACTGATGGCGAGCACGGTGGCGGAGAACGAGACACAGGGCCTGCCTCGCACCGACAGCCGCGGCCGCCGCAATCTCGCCGGCGGCATCGCCGCCACCGTGGGCGATGCGCATGCGGTCGAGCACATGATCATCGGCCACTCGGTGGTGGCGGGGAACACGGTGCAGGAGGTGGGTGGCGCGCGCTACGCGCACGACATCTTCACCGGCTCGCTCGTCTACTTCCGCAGTGCCGGCTACAACCGCTTGGGCACGGTGGACTACAGCCAGATGCTGGTGCCGGTGGGCGAGTGGGACTGGCAGTCGCTGAGCCGCCGTCACTTTCCGCAGGCGGGCGATCAGGATGGCATCGCCGTGGCCAACGTCCTGGACCTGGCTGCCGCCGCGCAGGCGACCGGCATCAGCTCATTGGGCGTGGATGCCGGCCAGCCGACGCTGCGCTACTACCCGCCGGCCGGCAGTGCGCTCGGCCAAGTGCCGGCGGCCACGTACGCGCTGCTCGAAACCCTGGCGCAGTACCGGGTGGCGCCGGGCGGCACCGACAACTTCCTGTCGATCGTGCTGAGTCGGCTGGAGAGCCGCCATGCGCTGAGCGGCTTTGCCGCCAGCTTCAGCAGTGGGTTCGAGGCGTGGCTGCAGAGCGTGGATGCCGACGCGGTCACCGCAGGTGTGCAGCCATACGCCACGCCGCAGGGCACCCCGATCCTCTCGCTCGCCAACACGCACTTCTTCGGCCCCGCCGCCACCTGGCCGCGCGAGGCGAGCAATCAGCCGTACATCGCGTTCTGGCACCGCCTCGACGACGCGCTCGCCGCCCAACCCACCGCTGCCTTGGGCCAGCCGGGCCTGAACGACGCCGCGTGGCGCGCGCTGTTCACCTCGGGCACGCTGGCCGAGAACGCGGCGATCACCGTGTCGGTCGACACGCGCGCGCGGCTCACCGTGCAGCGCGGTGCTGCAGATCAGCTCGGCACGCCGCGGCCGGCGGGCGCGCCGGGAGACATCGGCGCGATCGAGCGGTTGTGAGCTGAGGCGATTGAGTCCCTGCGGCGACGACGGCGTGAGCGCACGGTCGCCCGGGTCGATACCGTAGCGAGTTCGACCGCTCCGAACTCCCGTCGCCCCGGCGCAGGCCGGGGCCCAAGTTGAAGCAAACCGCGAAGCGAGATCGGTCCCCGGCCTGCGCCGGGGCGACGAAGCACGTTGCGCCAAGCAAAGCTGCCATCGTCGTCCCCGCGAAGGCGGGGACCCAGTGTCTTCGGTGATTGCTGACCTTGCGGTGTCCCGATCGAGAAAGAGGCGCAACCCCGCGCTTGCGCTGCCTCGCTCCATCGCCGATGTCAAAGCCACCGGGTCCCCGCCTTCGCGGGGACGACAGCGGGAGTGTGCGAACGCGCTGCTCCATGCGCTGCCGCGCGGGGACGATGGGCCGCTGTGCACGTCGCCCCGGCGCAGGCCGGGGCCCAAGCCGATCGCTGAAGGACCAGGTGCGATCAGGCCCCGGCCTGCGCGGGGGCGACGGTGTGCGGTATGCGTGTGCTCAGTGCGCGGCGGATGTTCAAGACGCGCATCCACGGCCCTCGCTTCGCTTCTGCGGCCATTGACCGCAGCTGCGCCGTCATCCCCGCGAAGGCGGGGACCCAGTGTCTTCGGTGATTGCTCACTTGCGACGGCGTCTTGTCAGAGGCGACCGCAAGCGTGCTGGCTTGCTGCCTCGGTCCGAATCAGCAACGCAAAGCCACTGGGTCCCCGCCTTCGCGGGGACGACAGCGGGAGTGTGCGATCACGATGATCGATGCGCTACAGCGTGTGGTCGCAGCAGCCCGCAATGCACCCAGGCCAGACCGACAGACACGCCGTCGTCCCCGCGCAGGCGGGGACCCAGTGTCTGGCGGAGTGCGCGATCACGATGATCGATGCGCTACAGCGTGTGGGCTCAGCAGCCCACCGCAACGCACCCGGGCCTGACCGACTGACACGCCGTCGTCCCCGCGAAGGCGGGGACCCAGTGTTGTGGGGAACGACAGGCAGAGTGCGCGATCGCGCTGTTCAGCGGTAGGTGGACCGGCGCTGCCTTGCGGACGTCACGCCGCCTGCCCCAGCGGCGCCATCGACTGCCGTGTCCGCACCATCGCCGCGGTGTGGCGCGCGATCATCTGTTCTTCGTCGGTGGGCAGTGCCAGCGCCAGCACGCGGCTGTCGGTGCGCGTGAGCTGTGGGCCGTGCCGCGCATTGGCCGCCGCGTCGACAGCGAGGCCGAGCCAGTCGCAGCCGTCCATGATCATCTTGCGCACCGGCGCGGCGTGTTCGCCGATGCCGCCGGTGAACACCAGCACGTCGAGTCCGCCCAATGCGGCGGCAAGCGAGCCGATCTCGCGCACCGCGCGATAGCAGAAAAGCTCCACTGCCTCGCGCGCCTCGGGCGCGTCGCTTTCCAGCAGCGTGCGCATGTCGGACGAGATGCCGGAGACGCCGAGCAGGCCGCTCTCGCGATACAAGAGCTTCTCCACGCGCGGCACGTCCCAGCCGTGGTGCTGCATCAGGTGCAACACCACGCCCGGATCGAGGCTGCCGGTGCGGGTGCCCATCATCAGGCCCTCGACCGCGGTGAAGCCCATGCTGCTGGCCACCGAGCGGCCGTCGCGCAGCGCGCACATGCTGGCGCCATTACCCAGGTGTGCGACCACCACGCGTTGCATGCCGTGGCTGCCGACGTGCGCCGGCAGCGACTGCGCGATGAACTCGTAGCTCAGGCCGTGGAAGCCGTAGCGCCGCACGCCGGAGGCGGTGAGCGCGCGTGGCAGGCCGAAACTTTGCGCCACCGGCGGCATCGCCGCGTGGAACGCGGTGTCGAAGCAGGCCACCTGCAGCAGGTCCGGGTGGCTGGTGGCCAGTGCATGGATCGGTTCGAGGTTGTGCGGCTGGTGCAGCGGCGCCAGCGGCGTGAGCGAGGCCAGCCGACGCAGCACGCGCGCATCGACTACGGTGGGCGTGGTGAAGTCGGTGCCGCCGTGGACCACGCGATGACCGGCGGCGATCACCTGTGCGCCGTCGTCCTGCGCGCGCAGCCAGGCCATCAGCACCTGCAGCGCGCTGTCGTGCTGCTGGTCGGCGCTGCCGTCGAGCGCGAGGTCGAGGTTGTCGAGCACGCGTCCGGCGGCGTCGCGCGCCTTCAGGTGCGGCCGCGTGCCGAGGCCGTCGATCTGGCCGCGCAGCGACGGCGCGCCGGGCGCACCGTCACCTTGCAGCGGAAACAGCGCGAACTTGATGCTCGACGAGCCGGCGTTGAGCACCAGGATCGCCGAACGCGCCGCCTTGCCGGCGCGTGCGGGGGCGCGCGGGCGCCCGGCCGGGATGCTGCCGCCCATCGCGTGACTCCTCAGGCGGCGGCAGCGAGCTGCCGCTGTGCTTGCGCCATCAGTTGGGCAACGGCGGTGGAGGCCACGCGTGTTTCCGCACTGTCGGCGCGGCTGGTGAGGACCATCGGTACGCGAGCGCCGAGGACCACGCCCGCGGCCAGCGCATCGCCCAGGTACTCGAGCTGCTTGGCGAGCATGTTGCCGGCTTCGAGGTTGGGCACGAGCAGGATGTCGGCCTGGCCGGCGACCGCCGAGCTGATGCCCTTGGTACGCGCAGCGGCGAGGCTGATCGCGTTGTCGAAGGCGAGTGGACCGTCGAGCCGGCCGCCGACGATCTGACCGCGCTCGGCCATCTTGCACAGCGCAGCGGCATCGAGCGTGGCGGGCATGCGCGCGTTGATCGTTTCCACCGCGGCAAGAATGGCCACGCGCGGATCGGGAATGCCCAGCGCATGCGCCAGTTCGATCGCGTTGCGCGCGATATCGGCCTTGGTTTCGAGGTCGGGCGCGAGGTTGATCGCGGCATCGGTGATCAGCAGCGGACGCGGGTGATGCGGCACGTCCAGCACGAACACGTGGCTGACGCGGCGCTCGGTGCGCAGGCCGCCGTCCTTGCGCACCACCTCGTGCATCAGTTCGTCGGTGTGCAGCGAGCCTTTCATCAGCGCCTGCGCAGTGCCGGCGCGGGCCAGCTGCACCGCCACTTCGGCCGCGGCGTGGCTGTGCGCGACATCGACCAGTTGGCAACCATCGAGCGAGAAGCCGTACTGCTCGGCCAGCGCATGCAGCTTGGCCAGCGGCGCCACCAGGATCGGTGAGGCGATGCCCAGATCGCGCGCCATCAGTGCGCCGCGCAGCGATTGCTCGTCGCACGGATGCACCACCGCGAGCGCGAGCGGCGGCAGATCGATCACCTTGTCGAGCAGGCGTTCGAGCCGGGCCGCGCGGTTGTTGAGTGTGACCGACGGCATCGAGATGCGCGGGCGGCGGATCTTGTCGGCCGGCGCCAGCACTTCGGCGGTGCCGCTGATCACCTTCTCGCCGCGATGATTGACCGCCAGGCAGTCGAAGATCACGCGCCGCTTCTCGGCGTGCTTTTCCTTCACCGTGACGCTGATGGTGAGCTGGTCACCGAGGCCGACCGGGCGGCAGAAGCGCAGCGACTGGTTCAGATAGATGGTGCCGGGTCCGGGCAGCATCGTGCCCAGTACGGTCGAGATGAGCGAGCCGCCCCACATGCCGTGGCCGATCACCTCGTGAAACATGCTGTCGCGCGCGTATTCCGGGTCCACGTGGGCCGGGTTGACGTCACCCGACATCACGGCGAACAGCTGGATGTCTTCCTCGCGCAACGTGCGCGTGAGGCGGGCGCTCTGGCCCAGGCTCATC
Source organism: Burkholderiaceae bacterium (assembly GCA_022843955.1). Lineage (GTDB taxonomy): Bacteria > Pseudomonadota > Gammaproteobacteria > Burkholderiales > Burkholderiaceae_F > JALHMQ01. Next base: position 194,277 of record JALHMQ010000007.1, on the reverse strand, counting down.
TCGTCGAAGGTGACGTTCTCGATCAGGGCGAGGTCGTTGCCGATGTTCATGGTCGCTCCCCTCAGCTGATGATCGAGTGGCCGGCATCGACGTGCATCGTGCCGCCCGTGAGGGCGCGTGCACCGTCGGACACCAGGTAGGCGGCAAGGGAGCCGACATCGTCGATATCCACCAGCCGCTGCAACGCCGAGCGGTCGGTGGCGTCCTGCATCAACTGGTCGAAATGCGCGATGCCCGAGGCGGCGCGCGTGGCGAGCGGCCCGGGCGAAATGGCGTGTACGCGGATGCCCTGCGGGCCAAGCTCGGCGGCGATGTAGCGGGTGGCGCTCTGCAGCGCCGCCTTGACCGGGCCCATCAGGCCGTAGTTCTGCACCACTTCGTCGGCGCCGTGGTAGCTCATCGTGATCAGGGTGCCGCCGTCGGTCATCAGCGGCTCGGCCAGGCGCGCCATGCGGATGAACGAGTGGCAGGACACATCCATCGCGCGCATGAAACCGTCGCGCGAGCAGTCGGTGACGCGTCCCTGCAGGTCGGCCTTGGGCGCGAAGGCGATCGAGTGGACCACGAAGTCCAGCTTCTCCCAGCGCGTGCTGATGCGATCGAACACCGCTTCCATCGCGTCGGGCTGTTCGACGTCGAGCGGCATCAGGATCTCGGCATCGACCAGGTCGGCCAGCGGCCGCACGTGGGGCAGTGCCTTGTCATTGAGATAGGTGAGGGCCAGCGATGCGCCGGCCCGGCTGAAAGCTCGCGCGCAACCCCACGCGATGCTCTTGTCGTTGGCAATGCCGACCACCAGGCCGCGCTTGCCGTTCAAATCAAACATCGTTCAAACCTCCTGTACGCCGTTCCGGCCGCGCTCGGCCGACATCGAACAACGCACGTGCAGCACGCCGACCCCCGTCGCTTTCTCGCCCCGATGCCGCATCCGGGGCGGTGTCTCTTGTTTGACTCTCGCGCCACTCAGGCGGGCGCGTTGCGAAGAAGTGTCGATTGCTGTTTGCAGCGCCGGCATGTTGCAGTGCTTATATGACATTTTGTTTGCGTTGCAACAAATTAGATCGAAAGTCGAACGCTCGTTCGATTTATTACCTGGGTGAACCCCCCCCGATTTCTCCATGTGCGATGGAATGCGCTAGAAGCGTGCGGGCCGCTGCACCTCTCGTGGGCGGTTGCACCTGGCCGGCACAGTGAACGTCAGGGTGGTGCGGGGGTGTTGTGGAGCGCCATTGCAGGGCAACCCTGACTGCCGCCCGGGCAGATGCGCAGGGCAAGCGCCGTGACTCGAGGGTGGTGATCGGCAGATTCGATCTGTGCGGTGAAAGCGGGTCTGCTCTCGTGATTGACGTCTTGCGTTGCATGCATTGCCGCACGCTGCGTGATCACGATCACAGCGCGATGTCATCGACACGTTGCGCAGGGCGCGGTTCACGGCCAGCCCGCGGCTCGCCGTCGCTCTTAAGCGAGGCGAGCGCGCGCGCTTTGGATGCGCATCAATGCACAAGATGCGTGAGCAACGGCGAGTGATCGTCCTCACGCATGCTGTTGCGTCGCGGGCGATACCACGGGGCGGCGTTGATGCCAGTCAATCGCGCCATGGCAGCGCGACCAGAATCGATGACCTTGATCACCCGGGCGGTGGGTCCGCGTGCAAGGTGCTCGCTCTTCATCCTTGCGCAGCGGACGCGTCGTCTCGGCGGGCGTAGTGGCTGTGCGGTCGTCTTCGCATCAGTCTCGGCACGTCGGCGGGTGGTTCCACCTCACGACGGAGTCGTCATGTCCAGTTCCACTTTCAAGCCGGCGCGCATGGCCGCAGCCATTGCCGCGCTGTTCCTTCCTTTCGCCTCGCAGGCGGCCGACGCCGACGCTGAAAAGTGGCTGACGCTGGGAGGGGACTATCAGTTCCGCATCGACAGCCTGCGCGGCGAAACCAAGCCGTTCACCGACGTCAACGCGATGTTCTCGATCGCGCAGAGCCAGTTGCAGCAGGCGTTCTTCGCCAACCCGACGCCTGCCACGGGCGCGATGCTCAACGGCTTCATCGGCTTTGCGCAGGGCATGGCGGCGGTTGGCACCTATCAGCAGGCGCAGGCCTTCCTCGGGGCCAACGCGATGATGCTGGGCGGCCTGGCGTCGTTCGCGCCGCCGGCCTTCGTCGACAGCTACAAGCCGAAGAACGACAGCATCTACTCCAACCGCTTCGGGCTGGATCTGAAGGCCAATGTGGCGGAGAACATCACGGTCAAGGCGCGATTGGCGATGTACAAGACCTGGGGTGCGCAGGATGAGTACGCGCTCGTCAACGGCGGCTCGGCGCCCTTCTTTGCCGACCGCGTGGGCGTGTTCGACGGCACGCTCGGCCGCGTGCCTTCGAGCAGTTCGCTCAACGTGGACCGCGCCTACGCGACCTGGGCCGGCATCGGCGGCGCCGATCTCTGGTTCTCGGTCGGCCGCCGGCCGTCCACCGATGGCGCGCCGCTCAACCTGAAGAACAACACCGAGCCGAGCGGCACAGCGGGCACGCCCGCGCTGCTCGTCAACTACGCGTTCGACGGCCTGACGCTCGGCTACATGCCCGACATCGCCGCCCTGCCCGGCGCCTACGCCAAGCTGTGCTACGGCCGCGGCTTCGAGAGCGGCTACGACAAGCCGACCGGCAACTCGCTCGACGACACCGACATGATCGGCCTCGCCGTGGTGCCGTACGAGACCGACAACATGAAGGTGTGGCTGCAGTGGAACCGCGGCATGAACATCTTCGACGCGCCGACCATGCAGGGCACCTACTTCGGCAACACGCGCGCCAAGAGCAACCTCGGCGACATCGACTGGTACGGCGCCGGCCTGATCGGCAAGTTCGACAAGGTGGGTCCCGGCACGCTCAACTACTTCGCGGACTTCGGCGTCAGCGTCACGCGGCCCAACAACAATGTGTCGGCGCAATTCGGCTTCCAGGGCCTGCTCACCGGCAGCTTCTTCAACCCGGAGGCGCCCAGCAGCAAGACCGGCAACGCCATCTTTGTCGGCCTGCGCTATGACCTGCCCAGCCGCACCAAGCTCGGCGTCGAGTTCAACCGCGGCTCCGAGAACTGGATCACCTTTGCGCCGGCCGCATCCGACATGTGGACCTCCAAGGTCGGCACGCGCGGCACGGTGTACGACGTGTACGTGATCCAGGAGCTGAACGCCAAGCCGATCGCCTCGGCCGGCGCCAAGGCGTTCTTCCGCCTCGGCTACCAGGCGTACAACTTCAAGTACACCGGCAGCAACAACTGGGTCGGCGCGCCGGTGAAAATGACCGACGTTCAGGGCCAGATGTCGACGCTCACGCCGCTGTCCAAGGCGTACGACCTGTACGGCATGTTCGAGGTGCAGTTCTAGGTAGACAGGCTGCAGACCGGCGCGGGCCGGTCTGCGCACGTACCGCCGAGCCCGCCAAGCAGCGCGCGCTGTTGCAGGTCGATGCGGGCTGGCTGAAGATGGGGCGGGCGACTACTCCGACGCGCCGCTGGTGGCGGCCTCGGCCGCTTTCGCCTGCTTGATCATCAGGTTGACGACACGCGTCGGCAGGCGCGCGTAGATGCGCTTGGTGAGGTCGTCGGCGGTGTCGTCGAGCACCCGGCCGCTGCTGCGCTGCACGTGCAGGTTGCGCAGCAACGTCACCAACTGGTCGCTGCTCAGCCCGGCGAGTTTCTCGTCGGTCCAGTTCATCTGGGTGGGTGTGTGGAACACGGGCTTGGGCGCCGCGGGGTTTTTGCGCATGGCATGTGTCCTGTGAACAACTTGGCGGCCCGGCGGCCTGCCAACATGCCCGCAGTATCCGGCCGATTGCCTGCGGTGAGGGCGCATCGGCTTGCTGGGCCGCCGGATGGTTGTCACGCATCCGCGTCGGACAGTCGCGAGCGGCCGTGCTAGCCCGCCGCCGGGTCCCACAGCAAGGCCAGCGCCAGCGCAGCCAGCAGCGCGGCGCGGCGCTGATCGCCGCCGCCACGCGGCAGCCGCAGCTGGGGCTCGGTGCCATTGAGTTCCACCGCGGCGATCGCCTGGCCGCCGTGTTCGATCACATAGCCGATCGGCACCTGCACCGTGAGCGGCGAGCCGACCAGTTCGTGCACCGAGCGCATCGTCACCGTGACGCCGCCGAGCATCAGTTCGCCGCGCCGCTCGGCGCGACCGAGGGCGCTGCCGGCGGCCTCCTGCAGCGACAGGCGTGCGGCTGCGCCGTCAAAGTCGCACTCGTAGGCGAGCTTCTTCGGCGTGAAGGCGTTCACGCGGATCTGCATCGTCGTCTGGCGCAGCGTGCAGCGCGCCTGCACCGGCGGCGCGAAGTCCGGGCCGGCGATGCTGTAGCTGGCACCGCCGCGGTCGAACACGGCCAGGTCGTCCAACAGCGCCAGGCGCGTTGCGGACCGCGTGAAGCCCCCGGCGTTGCCAGCGAGCTGGAAGCTGCCGCGCGTGCCGCCGCCGAGCCCGGTCATGCGGACCGGCTCGGTGCGTTCGGCCAGCCCGTCGGCGAGCTTCATCTGCGCCGGGCGGATCACGGCGCAGCTGGCCAGCAACGCCGCGGCGGCGAACGCCAGAACGAAGGAAGGTCTGATGTGCATGGCGAGCTCGTCCGTGAAAACGCCGCGCACGCCACTCGCAAATCAGCAGGTCGGACAGGTACCTGCCATCCGCAGCCTCGCCGCCGATGATCGGACCCGTCAGGGGGCGGCGAGCAACGGCGTGCCATTGTTGGTCGTCACATCGCCGCCAACGATCAGCACCGACCCGTCGGCCAGCCGGTGACGGCATGCAGATAGCGCCAGTGGCGCTGCGCTCGCGCACTGCGTCGCGCGCGGCGCGCCGCTAGCCACAGCGCCCCTGTTCGATCGCTGCCAGCATCACGTAAGCGCGGGGCGCAGGCGCTCGGCCGCGTCGCGCGTTACCCTCGATCAGGCGCACGCTGCGGCCCTTACATCGCGTCATCCGGTGCAACCTGCGACCGCGCGGGCGGTCTGTCGATAGGGCGATGCCGCAAATCGCAGGCGCGCCACGTGCCGCCAAGGCACATCGAGCCGAGGAGCAGACATGTCGAACGTACGCGAGAACCCCTTGCCGAACGAGATGCGCACCGAGCGTCGCGCGGTGCCCGAGCACGAAGCCGAACGCTCGCCGTGGTGGTGGGCGCTCGGCATCGCGCTGGCGGCTGGAATCGGCATCGCCGCTTACCTGTGGTTCACGCGTGACGTGGCGCCGCCGGCGCCGCTGCCGCGGGTGGAAGCGCCCGTGGCCGCGCCTGCCGGGCCGCTGAACGAGGAGGCGGTGGTCGAGCACCCGCTCGCCGATGCGCCTGCCGGCGCTGCGCCGTTGCCGGCATTGGCCGACAGCGACACGCTGCTGGTGCCGGCGCTGATCGAACTGGCCGGCAATCCGCGCGTGCAGGATCTGCTGCAGCTGCCCGGCGTGGTGCGCCGGGTGGTGGTGACGATCGACAACCTGCCGCGCGAGAAGGTGGCCGCCGCCACTTTGCCGATCAAGCCGGTGCCCGGAAACCTGCGGGTCAGCGGCAGTGGCGATTCGCTCGCGCTCGATCCGGCCAACGCCGCCCGCTATGCCACCTACGTCAAGCTGCTGGAGAGCGTCGACATGCAGAAGCTGGTGGCGCTGTACGTGCGCACCTATCCGCTGTTCCAGGCGTCGTACGCCGAGCTGGGCTACCCCAAACGCTACTTCAACGACCGCCTGCTGCAGGTGATCGATCACCTGCTCGCCACACCGGTGCCCTCGGGCCGCGTGATGCTGACGCAGCCCAAGCTGATGTACGAGTACGTCGACCCGGCGCTGCAGTCGCTCACGCCGGGGCAGAAGACGCTGGTGCGCATGGGGCCGGACAACGCCGCGCGCGTGAAGACGCGGCTGCAGGCGCTGCGCGACGAGGTGCTGCGCAACAGCGAGAAGCGCTAGCACGCGCCCCTCGGCGGCGTGGCAGGTGCCGCCGGTCGGTGTCCGTCCAAGCGGGGCACGCACGTTGCTGCCCACCGGTGTCCGCCGCGCCAGTGTCGGTGCGGCAATTCACCACCGGAGACGTCAATGACCAAGCCGATCTTGGGTACCTTCGATACGTTGCAGGAGGCGCAGCGAGCCGTGGAACGGCTGCAGCGGCGCGGCATTCCTGCCGACGACATCAGCCTGATCAGCAACAACGCGCAGGGCGGCTCGGCCACACCCGCCGGCGGCGTGCCGCCGCAGGCCCCGGCAACGATGAAGGATGACGGCGGCGGTGCCGCCACCGGCGCCGCGGTGGGTGGCGTGACCGGCGGCCTGGCGGGCCTGGCCGTGGGCTTGATGGGGCTGGCGATCCCCGGCATCGGGCCGGTGATCGCTGCCGGTGCCGGGCTGAGTGCGCTGGCGGGTGCCGGTGCCGGCGCGCTTGCCGGCGGCCTGATTGGTGCGCTGACGGATTCCGGTGTGCCCGAGAACGAGGCGCATTCGTTCGCCGAGAGCGTGCGGCGCGGCGGCACGCTGCTGATCGTGCGTACCAACGAGGCAAACGAGACCGACCTTGCCAACCTGCTGCGCGAATGCGGCGCCGTGGATCTCGATGCGCGCACGCAGGACTGGCGCGCCGGCGGGTGGTCGCGCCACGACCCGGCGGCCGATCCGTACGCGTGGGACGAGATCGAGCGCGAGCGCGCGCGCTATCAGCGTGCATCCGGGGGTGCGTCTGCCGGCATGGTGGGCGCGACCGCGGGCGGCATGAGCGGCAGCACGATGGCGGCGGCAACGATGAGCGGCGCGGACACGCGCCATTCGGATCAGCCGCTGGCCGCCGACACCCTCGCCGGTCGCGATGCCGAGTCGACACGCGGCCTGGGCGACTGGAGCGCGCATGAAGACGCATTCCGCCGCCACCACGCGCAGAATCTGGCTGGCACCGGTGAGTACGACGCCTACGAAATGGGCTACCAGTTCGGCGGCGATCAGAGCCGGCATGCAGCGTTCCGTGACAAGTCGTGGGAGGAGATCGAGCCGCAGGTGCGGCGCGATTGGGAGTCGCGTCACCGCGGCACCCCGTGGAACAACTTCAAGGCGGCGGTGCGCTACGGCTGGGAAGCCACCAGTAACGCGGTCGAGCGGGTGATTCCGGGCGACAGCGACCGCGACGGGCGTTGAGTGCGGGCGGCGCGGTCGCGCGACGAGCGGGCCGCGCTGCCGCGTATACGCAGTTCGCCGGGCTCGCATTCGCAAGGCGTGGCAACACGCGGAGCAGATCGTCCTTGCCGGCAGGAAGGGCATCGGAATCCGGCTAGGATGTCCCTCCGAACCCTTCTGCTGTCTGACCATGACTCCTGCCACGCCCCGGCTGTCGAGCGTCGACGCGGCACCCACCGACGATGTCGGCGTGCCGGTGTCGGTGAAGATCCGCGAGCGGCTGATCGCCGCACGCCAGCGTTTCCACGCCAACGACAACATTGCCGCGCACATCCAGCCCGACGAATTGCCGCTGCTGCAGAAGGAAGTCGAGAGCAAGCTGCTCGAGGTGCTCAACAGCCTCGTGATCGATACCGTCAACGACCACAACACGCAGGAAACCGCGCGCCGCGTGGCCAAGATGTACGTGCGCGAGGTGTTCAACGGCCGCTACGTCGAGCAGCCGGCGGTCACCGAGTTTCCGAACGTGGAGCGGTTGAACGAGCTGATGATCGTCGGCCCGATCACGGTGCGCAGCGCCTGCTCGCACCACCTGTGCCCGATCATCGGCAAGCTGTGGGTCGGCGTGATGCCCAACGAGCATTCGAACCTGATCGGCCTGTCGAAGTACGCGCGCCTGGCCGAGTGGGTGATGAGCCGGCCGCAGATCCAGGAAGAGGCGGTCACGCACCTGGCCGACCTGCTGCAGGACCGGATGAGCCCCGACGGCCTGGCCATCGTGATGGAGGCCGACCACTTCTGCATGGCCTGGCGCGGCGTCAAGGACCCCGAGTCGAAGATGATCAACAGCGTGATGCGCGGCAGCTTCCTCAAGGATCCGAACCTGCGGCGCGAGTTCCTCGCGCTGCTGCAGCGAAAATCCGCCTGACCGCGCCAACTGAACCCCCTCAGCCTCCTGCGACCGGAACGCCGAAAGCCACCATGCTCGTCCGCCTGCTCTACGCCAGCCGCCTGATCGACGGCAGTGCTGCCGTCATCGAATCGATCCTTGCGCAATCGCGCAGCAAGAACCCGGAATTGGGCATCACCGGCGTGCTGTGCCACGGCGGCGGCGTGTTCATGCAGGTGCTCGAAGGCGGCCGCGCGCCGGTCAACGAGCTGTACAACCGCATCGCGGGCGATACGCGCCATCGCGAGGTGACGCTGCTGCACTACGAAGAGATTGCCGAGCGCCGCTTCAGCAACTGGACGATGGGCCAGGTCAACCTGGCCAAGATCAACGCCTCGATGTTGCTCAAGTACCTTGAGAAGCCCGAGCTCGATCCGTTCCGCGTCCCGGGCAGCGCCTCGCTGGCGCTGCTCGAAGAGCTGATCGCCACCGCGCAGATCATCGGCCGCACCGGCTGACGTCGAGGCGGTCGCGCGGCGCGGGCGAAACGGAACCCTAGAGGCCTGCCGACGGCGGATGCCTCGTCCATTTGGCGGACCGGCGCATCGGGTCCGTCTTAAGTCGCCGTTAACCTGCGCTCGCTACGGTGCGCTCCAGTCCTTCCTGGAGCCGCATCGTGATGCTTGTCGAATCCCTGTCCGTCCCTGGCGCGCCCGTCGTTCGCCCGTCCCGTTTCAATATATTGCGCGGGTCGGGCGGGCAACGGCAAGCGACCGAGAGCTTCATCGGTCAGGTCTACGAGCAGCATTACGGTGCCAGCATCGACCACTGGATGCCGACTCTCGTCAGCCTGGATGACGATGACATCGTCAATGCCGCGGCGGGCTACCGCGCCGCCACCGACCCGCTCTTTCTGGAGTGCTATCTCGGCCAGCCGGTCGAGGCCGCCATCGCCGCCGTGGCGGGTCGGCCCGTCGCGCGCAATTCAATCGTCGAGGTGGGTCACTTCGCGTCCGTGCTGCCGGGGCAGGGTCGGCGACTGATGGCCCATCTTGGGCGGCACTTGGCCGACCAGGGCTTCCAGTGGGTGGTCAGCACCGCCACGCGCGAACTGCGGGTCATCTTCGAGCGGCTGCGCATTCGCCCCCAGGTGCTCGCCGCCGCTGATCCACAGGTGCTCGGCGACGCCGCGGCCGACTGGGGCACCTACTACGACCACACGCCGATGGTGCTGGCGGGCGAGATCCGCAGCAACCTGGGTCGCTTCGCGCCGCCGCGATGAACGCAGCGCGATTCTTCGAGCGGCTGGCGGCGCAGCCGGGCCACGTCGTGGCGATCGACGCCGGCCCGCTCGCCTGCCTCGACTACGCCACGTTGTGCCGCAGCGTGGCCCGCCTGGCCGACGAGCTGCGCGGCCGCCGCGTGCGCGTGCTCGTCACGCAGCTGGACAACGGCGCCGCGTGGGTGGTGGCCGACCTGGCCGCGCTGCTCGCCGACGTGGTGCACGTGCCGCTGCCGTCGTTCTTCACGCGCGCGCAGTGCGAGCACGCACGACGCGCCACCGGCGCCGATGCACAGCTGCGGCCGGCGCACGCCGACGACAATTTCGCGGCGATGTCTGCGATCAGCGTGGCCGGCAGCGCGCTCGTGCTGGAGACGCTCGTCGCGCCGCCGATGGCGCTGCCCGCGGGCACCGCCAAGATCACGTTTACTTCCGGCACGACGGGCCAGCCCAAGGGCGTGTGCCTGTCTGCTGCGGCGATGCTGACGGTGGCCGAGGGGCTGGCCCAGGCGCTCGCGCCGCTGGCCATCGCGCGCCACCTGTGCGTGCTGCCGCTGCCGGTGCTGCTGGAGAACATCGCCGGGCTGTATGCGCCGCTGCTGGCCGCGGCCACGGCGATCGTGCTGCCGGGCGCGCAGGTCGGGCTGATCGGCTCGTCCCGCTTCGATCCTGCCTCGCTGCAGCGCGCGGTCGACGCCGCCCAGGCGCACAGCGTCATCGTGCTGCCGCAAATGCTGCGACTGTGGGCCGGCTGGCGTGCGCTGGCGCACCGCACCGCGCTGGCTGAGCCGCTCAAGCTGGTGGCGGTGGGCGGCGCGCATGTCGGCGCGGCGGCGCTGGCGCAGGCGCGTGCGGCCGGGCTGCCCGCCTATGAAGGCTACGGGCTGTCGGAGGGCGCCTCCGTGCAGGCGCTCAACCTGCCCGGACGCGACCGCCCGGGCAGCGTCGGCCGGCCGCTGCCCCACGCGCGCCTGCGGGTGAGCGCCGACGGCGAGCTCGAGATTGGTGGCGCGCTGATGCTGGGCTATGTCGGTGAGCCGCCCAACGAAGCGGCCAATGAGCCTGTCGACACGCCGCGCGCATGGTGGCCCACCGGCGACCTGGGCCACATCGACGCCGATGGCTTCGTGCATGTGAGCGGACGCCGCAAGAACGTCCTCATCACCGGCTACGGCCGCAATGTCTCGCCCGAGTGGGTGGAAGCCGCGCTGCAGGCGCAGCCGGCCATCGCGCACGCGGTGGTGGGAGGCGATGGCGAGGACGCGCTGTGGGCGGTGCTGTGGCCCAGCTCGCTGGCGGCCGTCAGCGCCGGGTCGATGGACGCAGCGCTGGCGGCTGCGGTCAAGCGCGCCAACGCCGATCTGCCCGATTACGCGCACGTGGGGGCATGGCTGCAGGCGACGCTGCCCTTCACGGCCGACAGCGGGCTGGCCACCGCCAACGGCCGGCCGCAGCGGGCCGCGGTGCTGGCTCACGCGCAGCAACTGCGAGCGCAACGAAGCGCTGCCAGCGCCGCACCAACTTTCCCGGGCGTACGCCGCGCGCCCTTCGATCTCGACACCACTTCATCAAGACAGCCATGACGCAACCCGACGCATCGATCCGCTTCTTCGACCGCCTGCAACTGGACACCGCAAGCGCCCGCGCCACGCTGATCGGCACGCCGATCGTGCAGGGCGCCTTGCGCGGCGAGGTGTCGCTGCCGAGCTACCTCGCCTTTCTGCGCGAGGCCTATCACCACGTGCGGCACACGGTGCCGCTGCTGGCCGCCTGCCGCGATCGCCTGCCCGCCCGCCTCGACTGGGTCAGGCCGGCGCTCGACGAGTACATCGACGAGGAGGCCGGCCACGATGAGTGGATCCTCGACGACATCGCGGCCGCCGGCGGCGATGCGCAAGCAGTGCGCGCTGGCGGCGCCGGTACCGCCACCGAAGTGATGGTCGCGTACGCCTACGACACCATTGCGCGCGGCAACCCGCTGGGATTCCTCGGCATGGTGCACGTGCTCGAAGGCACCAGCGTGGCGCTCGCGCTGGCGGCGGCCGACCGCATCCAGGCCGGCCTGGGATTGCCCGGCAATGCGTTCACTTACCTGCGTTCGCACGGCACGCTCGACCTGGAGCACACCGCGCAGTTCGAGACGCTCGTCAATGCGATCGACGATCCGCAGGACCAGGACGCCATCGTGCATGCCGCGCAGGTGTTCTACCGGCTCTACGGCGACGTGTTCCGCGGCCTGCCGATGCCTGCCGCGGCGCCCCTGGCGATGGAGGCGGCGTGAATCCCGCCACGATGACGGTGGTGCTGACCGGTGCCTCGGGCGGCATCGGCACCGCGCTGGCGCATGTGCTGGTACAGGCCGGGGCACGCGTGGTGCTGGTCGGTCGCCGCGCGGCGCCGCTGACCGCGCTGGCCGCCGAACTGAGCGGAGCACGTGCCGCGCGCGTGGTGGCGCTGGCGGCCGATGTGACGCGCGCCGACGACCGTCAGCAGCTGGCGCAGGTGGCCACCGAGCACGGCGTCAACGTGCTCATCAACAACGCCGGCACGCCGTGCTTCGGCGCGCTCGACACGCAGGACGACGCGCTGATCGCGCGCGTGCTGCTCACCAACCTGGTGGCGCCGATGCAGCTCACGCGCGCGCTGCTGCCGCAGTTGCGCGTGCGACCGCAGGCGCGCGTGCTCAACGTCGGCTCGGCACTCGGGCGGCTCGGCCTGCCCGGCTATGCGATCTACGGTGCCAGCAAGTTCGGCCTGCGCGGCTTTTCCGAAGCACTGCGGCGCGAGCTGGCGGGCAGCCCGGTGCGGGTGCAGTACCTCGGCCCGCGTGCCACCCACACCGCGTTCAACGATGCCCAGGTGGATGCCTACCACCGGGCCACCGGCGCGCAGGTCGACGAGCCGGCCGTGGTCGCGCGCGCCGCGCTCGCGCTGCTCACGTCACACGCGGCCGAGCGTTTCATCGGATTTCCGGAAGCGTTGGCGGTCCGGGTCAATGGGCTGGCGCCGGCGTGGCTCGATGGCGCCTTCGGCAAGCACGCGGCCGCGGTGCGCACCGCGACTTCTCCTGCGGCCGCCTGTGCGGCAGGCGCATCCTCGATTTGAACGGAGTCCATGATGAACAGGTTCTTTTCCTTGATCGCCGGCGCGACGCTGATGCTGCTGGCTGCCACCGCGGGCGCCGCCCCGGTCGACGACGCCGTGGCGCAGTTGCAGCGCGAGTGGGACGTCGTCAAGTACAAGACGCCGGCGGCGCAGAAGGAGCCGCAGTACCAGGCGCTGGCCGACAAGGCGGCGCAGGTGGTGGCCGCGCACCCGGGCCGCGCCGAGCCGCTCGTGTGGCAGGGAATCATCGTCAGTTCCCTGGCGGGTGCGCGCGGCGGGCTCGGTGCGCTCAGTCTCGCCAAGCAGGCCAAGGCGCAGTACGAGGCGGCGCTCAAGATCGCGCCCGAGGCGCTCGACGGCTCCGCCTACAACAGCCTGGGTGTCCTGTACTACAAGGTGCCGGGCTGGCCGATCGGCTTCGGTGACAAGACCAAGGCGAAGGACATGCTGAGCAGGGCGCTCGCGCTGAACCCGGCCGGCATCGATCCCAACTTCTTCTATGCCGAGTATCTGGTCGAAACCGGCCAGAGCGCCGAAGCCGTGCCCTACCTGGAGCGTGCGCTCGCGGCTCCCGCCCGGCCCGGTCGCGAGGTGGCGGACGCCGGCCGCCGCGACGAGGTCAAGGCCCTGCTGGCGAAGCTGCGCAGCTCGTAGCGCTGTTTCTAGCGGCCGACCCGGCGCAGCACCATGCGCAGGCCGTGTCCCGGGGCATCGTCGCGATTGCTCACCTGCAGCGCGAGCCCGTGCAGTTCGGCGATGCGCTTGACGATCGACACACCGAGCCCGCTGCCCGGATTGGCCTGACCGGCGGAGCGATAGAAGCGATCGCCCAGACGCGCCAGGGCCGCGGGCGCCAGACCAGGCCCGTCGTCCTCGACCGTCACGGCGTCCGGCGCCAGCGCCACCCGCACCGTGGTGCCGGTTGGCGTGTAGCGCAGCGCGTTGTCGATCAGGTTGCGCATCAGTGTCGTCATCAATGACTCGCTGCCTGTCAGCGGCAGCGGGGCGACCCCATGGGCCGGCCATTGCACGTCGACCTCGCTGCCGCTGCGCTCGATCAGGGGCAGGCAGTCCGACAGGGCATCCTGGATCACGCGCTGCCAGTCGATCACGGCTGCCGTACGCACCTGGTCGACGCCCTCGCCTTCTGCCCGCGCCAACGTGAGCAGCTGGTCCACCAGGCGGCCGAGCCGCTCGATGCCGCGGCCGATCTGTGCCTGCGCGTGCGCACGTTGCGCGGGGTCGGTGCTGGCCTGCGCCGCTTCCCACTGCGCGCGCAGCGCGGCCAGCGGTGTGCGCAGTTCGTGGGCGGCATCGGCGGTGAGGCGTCGCTCGTGCGCCATCGCCTCGTCGATGCGCGCCAGCAGCGCGTTCATCGAGCGCAGCAGCGGCGCCAGCTCGCCGGGCGCAGCGGCGTCGTCCAGTGGCCGCAGATCAGTCGGGGCGCGTCCCTGCAGATCGCTGCGCAGCGCATCGAGCGGGCGCAGCGCGCGCCGCACCGCCCAGGCCATCGTCAGCAGCAGCAGCGGCAGCGCCAGCAGGACCGGCAAGGCCTGGCTGGCCAGCAGGTCCCACAGCACCTCGTCGCGTTCCTCGAGCAGCTGACCGACCGCTACGCGCCACTGGCCGTCGGCGCTGCCCAGCGTGTAGACACGCCAGGCGGCGCCATCGACCACGGCATCGGCAAAACCGGTGGTGGCCTGCTGCGGCAGGCGCACGCCTTCGCGATCGCTCAGCAGCAGGCGGCCGTCACCGGAGGTGACGGCGATCGCCATCTCGGCCAGCTCGGCGTCGCCGTGTTCGCCTGCGGCCAGGGGCAGCCGCACCGCGGCGCTGTCGCCCAGGCGCGCCGGGTCGGCGGGCAGCATCACGAGCACCTGCTGCGCCAGGCGCACCTGCTGGGTGTCGAACAGCTCGTTGATCTCGCGCTTGGCGATCACGAGAGTGAGCAACAGCGTCACCAGCCAGACCAGCGGCGCGCCGGCCAGCAGCAGCAGCAGCAGGCGACGGCGCAGCGTCATGGCGCAATTGCGTCGCTGTCGGCCGCGCCCAGCGCATAGCCGACGCCGCGCACGGTCCGCACGATGCCCGGCGCGATCTTGCGTCGCAGATGGTGGACAAAGACCTCAAGGGCGTTGCTTTCGATCTCCTCGCCCCAGCCGTACAGCTTCTCGACGATCTGCTGCTTCGACAGCACCCGGCTCGGGTTGGACAGCAGCACTTCCAGCAGGGCCGATTCGCGCTGCGTGAGGTCCACCGGAGCCCCCTGCCATTCAGCTCGCTTGGCCGCCGGGTGATAGGCGAGCGAGCCGTGGCGCCAGACCGGGTCGGCGCTGCCGCGTGCGCGCCGCGCCAGCGCGCGCAAGCGGGCCGCCAGTTCGCTCAGTGCCACCGGCTTGACGAGGTAGTCGTCGGCACCGGCATCGAGGCCGCCGATGCGGCTGTCGAGCGCATCGCGCGCGGTCAGCACGATCACCGGCGTGGCGCGCGCGCTCGCGCGCCAACGCGCCAGCCAGGTCAAGCCGTCGTCGCCGGGCAGGCCCAGGTCGAGCAGCACCGCGTCGTACGGCGCGTGGCGCAACGCATGGTCGGCCTCGGCGCCATTGGTGAACCAGTCGGCAGCGAAGCCGAGCGAGCGCAAGCCGCTGGCGATGCCTTCGCCCAGCAGGATGTCGTCTTCCACCAGCAGTACGCGCATGATCGGCGGCAGTGTACGCAGCGCGCTGCGGTGGCGACGCGTACTCGATCACACTGGTCTGAGGATCCGCCCGGCCCCGAAGTGGTTCAGGAGGGCCAGCCCCGGCGCGATCGCGCGCGCCGTGCCTACCGCCGTCAGGCCGGCTGCAGCGCCGCGCCGTGACCGACGCGAAACACCGACATCGCTTGCACCAGTTGCGTGGCCTGCGACTTCAGGTTGGCCGCGGCCGCGGCCGACTCCTCCACCAGCGCAGCATTCTGCTGCGTGGTCTGATCCATCTGCGTGATCGCCTGGCCGACCTGACCGACGCCTTCGCTCTGCTGGCGGGTGGCGGCGGTGATCTGCTCGACGATGGTGGTCACGCGGCCGATCGCATCGACGATGTCATCCATCGTGCTGCCCGCCTGACCCACCAGCGCCGAGCCCTGCTCGACGCGCTCGACGCTGGCCGTGATCAGGCCCTTGATCTCGCGCGCGGCCTGCGCGCTGCGCTGCGCGAGGTTGCGCACCTCGCCCGCCACCACGGCGAAGCCGCGACCCTGCTCGCCGGCGCGCGCTGCTTCGACCGCGGCGTTGAGCGCCAGGATGTTGGTCTGGAAGGCGATGCCGTCGATCACGCTGATGATGTCGGCGATCCTCTTGGACGACTCGTTGATGCCGCGCATCGTCTCGACCACCTGGTTGACCACCGTGCCGCCCTGCGCTGCGCGGCTGGAGGCAGTTCCCGCCAGCTGATTGGCCTGCTGCGCGTTGTCGGCGTTCAAGCGCACCGTGTTGCCGAGCTCGTTCATCGTGGCCGAGGTCTGCTGAAAAGCGCTCGCCTGGTGTTCGGTGCGCGACGACAGGTCCTGGTTGCCTTGCGCGATCTGCGCGCTCGCCGTGGCGACGCTCTCGGCGCTCACCCGCACCTCTGAAACGATGCGCGACAGCGATGTCTGCATCGCGCCGAGCGCACCCAGCAGCGGCGTGAATTCGTCGTGGGTGTGGTCGACCACCGGAGTGGTGAGATCGCCATCGCGCACGCGCTCGGCCACCGTCTGCGCCACCGTTACACGCTGACGCAGCGCGCTGCCTATGTACCACGCCATCGCCACCAGCGCGGCGATGACTGCGGCGAACACCGAAATCAGCAGGACCATGGTGGCGTCGACCCGGCGCTGGATGCCGTCGATGTCGGCCTTCAGGCCGTCAGTCTGGATCTGCACCGCTTCTTCCAGCACCTTCAGCAGGTCGTTGCGCGCTGAAATTGTCTTGTCCACCAGGAACACGAAGGCCTCCTCCTTGCGACCGGCCGTGATCAGCGCGACGTTCGCTTCGCCGACCTCCCAGAAGCGGCTCACCACCGGCAGCAGCTTGGCATATGAGGCTTTGCCCGCATCGGAAAACAGGCGCTTTTCGAAGCCGGCCAGCGCGTCGTCGATTGCCTTGCGCTTGTCGCCCACGTCAGCCAGCGCGGCCCGCAGCTCCTCTGCGTTGCGCGCGAGCATGGCGTGGCGCAGTTGCAGTGACACACGCGTCACGTTCAGCTCCACCGCGGCGACGGCGTTGAGTTGGGCGACGCGGTGCGACTGTGCGTGCTCGGCGGCTTCGTTCACGACTTCCAGACGCACGTAGCTGATGGCGGCGACTGCGCATAGCGCCAACGCCAATGCCAACACCACGCCGTACAGGCGGTGCGAGATGCCAAGTCGGCTCAGAACAGTCACGGTCCATTCCCCTTTTGATCGAACGTTGCGGGTTCCCCCAGCCGACGCTCGGCTTTCGCCTCCCGGCAGTGAGTGCAACTCCTATCGTGCAGAGGCTTTCCCCCGACTGGTGGCGGAGTAAGGCTCGGACTTGCCGGCCAATTCGTCTGCCTTGTCGTGACTCTTGGGCGTGGCACCGGTCACTTCAATCGGGCCGCAACGACCGCACCATGCACGGCCCTGCCGGTCCGTTCGCGTTTCCCCTAGGCTCACCGTGTGAATTCGTCTGCAACTTCGTCGAGTCCTGCCGTCCCCCCCGCCTGCCGGTGACCCTGTGTCGCCAGCGTGATGCATTTCATGGCGTAGGCGTCAGCCCAGCTCGCCCTGTTCGGCGAGCCGGCGGATCAGCGCTACCGTGTCCAGGTCCGCGCTTTCGTAGGCCTGGTTGCGCAGCGCGGCGGTGGTGGCATCGAGCGCGCCGGCGCCATCAGCCACGTCGGACTCGTAGACGAAGCGCAGGTACAGCTGCTCCAGCGCCGGCTCCTCGATGCGGATCAGCAGCCGGCTTGCCGGAAAGTGCGCCGATGCCTCGGTGTGGATCTGCGTGTGCGACAGCGGCGCCAGCCGCACCCGGTCGTGTACCTGGAACGGACCAAAGTCCAACGTGCGCTGCAGTTCCACCTCGGTGCCGTCTTCGATGCGGCGGTGGATGGTGGCGCCCACCAGCCCGAGCACGAACTCGGTCGGTTGCTCGGCGCGCCGCACCAGGCCGCGCCACAGCTGCGCGCGCGAGAGAGGCTCGAGCAGCGGGTTGAGCGGGTCGTTGATCTCGACCAGGTGTTCGTAGCGCATCGTGTCCTCAACCCGGCGATGTGCGTTGCCAGCGCGCCCAGCCGGCGGCACGCAGCTCGCAGGCGGGACAGTGGCCGCAGCCGGCGCCCCACGCGTGCGCGGTGCGTTCGCCCAGGTAGCAGCTGTGGGTGTCGCGGCGGATGATCTCCACCAGTGCCGCGCCGCCGAGGTCCTGCGCCAGCGCCCAGGTGGCGGCCTTGTCGAGCCACATCAGCGGCAGTTCCATCCGCACGCGCCGGTCCATGCCGAGCGACAGCGCCACCTGCAGTGCCTTGAGGGAGTCGTCGCGGCAGTCGGGGTAGCCGGAGTAATCGGTCTCGCACATGCCGCCCACCAGCACCGTGAGGTCGCGCCGGTAGGCGATCGCTGCCGCGTAGGTGAAGAACAGCAGGTTGCGGCCGGGCACGAAGGTGTTGGGCAGGCCGGCGGCGCCGAGGCGGATCTCCGCCGCTTGCGTGAGCGCGGTGTCCGACAGCTGGCCCAGTTCGCGCATCGACACGGCGTGGTCGTCACCCAGCCGCTCGCGCCACGCGGGAAACGCGGCACGCAGTCCGGCCAGCACGGTGGGCCGCTGGGTCAGTTCCACCGCGTGGCGCTGGCCGTAGTCGAACCCGACCGTCTCCACGTGCGCAAAGCGGTCGAGCGCCCAGGCCAGGCAGGTGGTGGAGTCCTGCCCACCGGAGAAAAGGACGAGCGCGCGATCGTGCATCGACGGCAAGTTTAGGCGCCGCGGCCGGCGTACTTGTCCGCGCGCATCGGACCGCTTAACCCCGTTGCGCTGGCGCCGTCGTTCAAGCAGGGGCGGGCGGCCAACTCGGCCCGGCCCTTCGACCGACAGGAGAACAAGATGCTGCGTCGTTCCTTTCTTGCCGTTGCGCTGGCCTTTGCCGGCGCCGGATGCGCCGCCGTGCAGGCGCACGTGCCGCCCGCAGGTCGCCTGGCCGGCCCGCTTGCCGACATCGAGGTGATCGACCGCAACACCGGCGCGCGCCTGCCGATCTATCACCACCAGGGGCGTCGCTACGTGGTCGGCACGCCCGGCACTCGCTACGCGGTGGCGGTGCGCAACCGTGGCAGCGCGCGCGTGCTGGCGGTGGTGGCGGTCGACGGCATCAACGCCGTCTCGGGCGAGAGCGCGGCGTGGCACCAGACCGGCTACGTGCTCGGCGGCCATCAACGCTATGAAGTGCGCGGCTGGCGCAAGAGCCAGGAGCGGATCGCCGCGTTCGAGTTCACCGCGCTGGCCAACTCCTACGCCGCCCGCACCGGGCGGCCCGACGACGTCGGTGTGATCGGCGTGGCGCTGTTTCGCGAGGCGGTGCCGCAGCCCGCAGTGCCGATCGCGCCGGCCGTGCCGCCGGCAGAGACCAGCGAGTTGCGGCGCGAGGCGCCGGCGTCGGCCCCGCCCGCGCGCGCCGACAGCGGGCTCGGTGCGGCGCGCGCCTTGGGCTCGGAGTCGGCGGCCGATCGTGCGCAGTCCAAGGCCGAGCAGCGCCTGGGCACCGGCCACGGCCGCAGCGAGACCTCGCAGGTGACCTACACCGGCTTCGAGCGTGCCGGCGCCGCGCCCGACCAGGTGATCGCGATCCACTATGACAGCCACGCCAATCTAGTGGCGCTCGGCGTGATCCCGCCGTCGGTGTCGCGGCCGCCGCTGCCCAATCCGTTCCCGGGCAGCGTGGGGTTCGTCGCTGATCCGCCGCGCTGATCGCCCCGGCGGTCTCGATGCAGCAGGTGCAGGCGGCGGTCGGTGCCACCGGGCGCGCGAGCTACGGCATGACCCGCGGCACAATGCGCGCCGTGGACGACACGCGCGCGCCCGACCTGCACGACCCCACGTCGCCCGCTGCGGTGGGCGACGAGGACGCCGCGCTGATGCTCGCCTACGCCGCCGGTGACGCCGCCGCCTTCAATACGCTCTATGCGCGCCACGAGATGCCGGTGTTCCGCTTCCTGCGCCGCTCGCTCGGCAGCGACGGCGCCGCGGTGGTCGACGAACTGCACCAGGAAGTCTGGCTGGCGGTGGTGCGCAATGCCGCCTCGTACCAGCCGCGCGCGAGATTTGCCACCTGGCTGTATGGCATCGCGCGCTCCCGGCTGATCGACCACTGGCGCGCGCGGCGGCCGCACGTGAGCCTGGACGAGCCGGCCGCCAACGATCCGGACGAGACGCTCGCCGATCGCCTGCCGGCCGATGCGACGGTGCAGCCCGAGGTGCGGGCGCTCACCCGCGCGCAGCGCGAGGCGTTCCTGCGCGCGGTCGAACAGTTGCCGGCGGCGCAGCGCGAGGTGTTCTTGCTGCATGCCGAAGGCGAGCTGACGCTGGCCGAGATCGGCGCCTTGACCGGCGTGGGCATGGAGACCGCAAAGAGCCGCCTGCGCTACGCGATGGTCAAACTGCGCACTGACCTGGCCGGGTGGCGCGATGGATGAGCGGGCGATGAACGGAACGAGCGGGCGATGAAGGAGAGGCGATGAACGACCCCACGCGGGGTTCGGCGCAGCCGCCGGGCCCACCCCAACCACCCGCCGACGACGAGGCGGCGGCGTTGCGCGCCTACCGCGACGCCGCGGCGCAGGCCGGCGAAGCGCCGCGCGCGGACACGCGGGCGGCGATCCTGGCCGCGGCCGCGCGCCAGGTGCAGGCGCGCCCGCAACCGGTCGGGCGCGCGGCCCCGCTGACGCGCTATCGCGCGCCGCTGGCGCTGGCCGCCAGCTTGCTGGTCGGCACGATTGCCTGGCAACTGTCGGCGCAGTTCGACGAGCCCGTGATCGGCGCCGACACCGTCCAGGAGGCGCCGGCGGCCTCGACCGCGGCCGCACCTTCCGCGGCGGCGACGGTCCCCGCCCCCGAGGCTGCCGCTGTGCCGCCGCCAGCCGCCGCGCGCAGCGAAGAAGCCGCGCGTGAACGCGCGATCGAGGCGCAGCGTGCCGCGCCGGTGGCGCCGCCGGCAGACAGCGCCGCGCGCAGCACCGCGCAGAGTGCACCCCAACCCGCCGCGGTGGCGGCGGCACCGCCCACCCAGCGGCCAGGAGACCGTGACATGACCAGCAAGCCCACCCGCGACGATCGCGCGGCCGTGCCTGCCGCGCCGCCTGAGCCTGCGCCTGCCACGCCGCCTGCGCCCGCGCCAGCGGCCATCAGCGACAGCCCGCCGCCCGCGCCGCCGAAGGTCCCCGCGGTGCCTGCCGCACCGTCGAGCGCCCGTAGTGAATCGGCCGCCGCTGCTGCTGCTGCCGTTGCCACGCCTGCGCCGTCGCGACCCGCGGCACTGCGGACGGCGCCGGTGCCCGGCGCGCCCCCCGCGGTCGGCGGCGCCACGTCTGAGTCTTTGCGCGCCAAGAGCGAGCCTGCTCCGGCCGAGGAACAGGTGCGCATCCAGCCGGTGGAGCGTCGCCGGTTCAACGAGGACCCCGCCCCACGGCCGCTGGTGACGTGGATCGCGCTGGTGACCGAGCTGCGCGCGGCCGGGCGCGATGCCGAGGCCGACCGCGAACTGCAGGCGCTGCGCAAGCATTACCCGCAGGCGCAGATCCCGGCCGCCGCCCTGCCTGCCGCCGAGCGCTGATCCGCGCCACCGGTACGACGGCGGCCGTGCCGCCGTCCCGGCATGCATGGCGGGAACGCGCGAGCCCTCAAGCTTTGCCACGCGCTGCCGATACCGCACTCAGGGCGCCATTTTTCCGGCGCCGTAGCTGTCCATCAACTCCATCAACCCGCCCATCAACCCGCCCATCAACCCACTCGACGAGTCGATCGCATGCTGAAGTTCGCGCTTGCCCTGGGCATCGCCGCCGAATGGCTGCTTGGGCCCGCCGTCCACTCGCTGGCCGGGATCGGCTTCGCTTCGCTGCGTGCGCTGATGTTCACGCTGCTGGCGTGGATGATCCTCGAGGCCTGCCGGCTGCTGGTGCAGGCGGTGATGACGCTGGACGACGCCTGAGCCGTCGCCAAGCCTGACCGGCGCCGCCCGCCGCGGGCGCCGCCTATGATCGCGGCTGTCCGTCACCGGGAGTCGCGATGAAGCTCTACTTCAGTCCTGCCGCCTGCTCGCTGTCGCCGCATATCGCCCTGTGCGAGGCCGGCCTGCCCCACACCATCGACAAGGTCGATCTGAAGGCGAAGAAGACGGCGACCGATGCGGACTACCTGCGCATCAATCCCAAGGGCTACGTGCCGGCACTGCAGTTCGACGACGGCACGGTGCTCACCGAAGGCCCGGCGATCGTGCAGTGGATCGCCGACCAGGTGCCCGAGAAGCACCTGGCACCGCCGGCCGGCACGATGGAGCGCTACCACCTCATCGAGTGGCTCAATTTCATCGGCACCGAGCTGCACCCGTCGATGGGCGGCCTGTTCAAGCCGGAGCTGCCCGAGGCCACGCGCGCCGCGCTGATCGAGCGCCTCGGCAAGCGCCTCGACTATGTCGGAGGCCAGCTGGGCACGAAGACCTGGCTGATGGGCGAGCACTTCACCGTGGCCGACGGCTACCTGTTCACCGTGCTGGGCTGGGCGCGCTGGGTGAAGTTCGATCTGTCGAAGTGGACCGGCCTGCTGGCGTACGCAAGTCGTGTGGCGGCGCGACCGCAGGTACAGCAGGCAATGAAGGCCGAAGGGCTGCTCAAGTAGCGGCGCGCGATGCCGCGCCTGGCGCTGCTCGACTCGGTGACGCAGACGGGTGCGGCGCATGCCGACTGCGTGGTCGTCACCGGCTCGCACGGCGGTGCCAGCGTGGTGCGCTACGCGCGCGCGGCACCTGCGTTTCTGTTCGTGTTCAACGATGCCGGCATCGGCAAGGATGACGCCGGCATTGCCGCGCTTCCGATGCTGGCGGTCGACGGCATTGCCGCGGTCGCCGTGTCGCACGACAGCGCGCGCATCGGCGAGGCGCAGGACGCCTGGGACCACGGCGTGATCAGCGCGGTCAACGCGCCGGCGCAGCGGCTCAGGCTGGCGGTGGGGCAAGCACTGCGCGCAGCGGTCACGCCGCTGGTCACGACCGACTGAGGAGCCGCCGATGGCCGAAGGCCTGTTCGATCCCGCTGACCTGTGCCCGCCCGGCGTCAGCGTCGACACGCTGCGCGCCGCCGTGGTGCGCATCCTGCCGCGCACGCCGCTGCACCTGGACATCGTCGCCGACCGCGAGACCGCGCACAAGCTCGCGCGCAACGAGCTGCAGGACGACGGCAGCGAGCACTGGTTCCGCTACTTCACCGACGCGGACCGTGCGCGCTGCGACGACCCGCTGTTCGCGCTCGGCATGGTCAATCACGAGTTCTGTCAGGTGGTGAAGCGCGGTGACGCGTTTCCCGCGTCAGTGATGCTCGACGGCGGTGGCACCGGTGTCGCGGTCAGCGCGCAGGGACACGTGCTGACCAACTTTCATCTCGCCACGGGAGAGATCGAACGACTCGGCCGCAACGGCGGCGTGCTCGATTGCGAGCAAGCGTGCCGCCATCTGCGCGTGCAGTGGGCGCAGGCCGACGGCGCCGGCGGCTGGCACTGGGTCGACGCCGAGGCGGTGCATGTCGTCTCCAACCCGCCGCACGCCGATGCGTTTCGCGAGACTGCCGATGCGCGCTACCGCTACCGCCTGCATGCCGACGTGGCGCTGCTGCGCATCGAGCCGGCGCCGAGCGCCTGGCTGCCGCTGTCGGCACAGTCGCCGCTGATCGGCGCGCCGGTGTGGATGGCCGGCTATCCGCTGCGCACCGCGCGTGCGGCGGCGGCCCGCGCTGCGCACGGCTACCACGATGCCGACGGCTCGCTGCGGGTGAGCCGGGGCACGGTCGGCGCCATCGGCACCGACGAAGCCGACGGCGAACGCTTCATCGTCACCGACCTCGATGGCTCGGCCGGCAACAGCGGCTCGCCGCTCGTCGACGCGCACGGTCGCGTCATCGGCCTGTTTTCGCGCGCTCTCGGCGAAGGCGCGCGCAACGGGATCGAGTACGGCCATGTGCGCCGCGTCCATGTGCCGACCACGATGGCGGTGGCTGCGCTCGGCGCGAGGGTGTTGCGGGCGGCGTGAGCGCGATGTGAGCGCAGTGTGAGTGCAGTCAGAGCGCCAGCCATGTGAGTACGATCTGAGCGCGGTGTCAGCGATTGCGGCCGAGACCGGCACCATGGGGGGCCTGGGTCATGCGGCGTCGCGCGGAAATCGCTTGGACCGGGAGACGAGGGGCCACCGCGTGGCGAGCGCGACCCGTCCCCCATCCCGTTCGCTACGCGGCCGGGAAAGTTCTCGTCCGCGCGCCGGCAAAGCGCCCGATCAGCAGATGGCCGCCGGCGGCCACCGCCAGCAGCGCCAGCAGGCCGACGCCCCAGCCGATCCAGATCAGCGGCACCAGCCAGCCCAGCATCGCGCTGAGCCACGGCAGGCTGTCGCGGAAGGTCGAAAGTGTCCACAGCACCGCCTGCTGCGTGGCCTGCACCAGCGCCGGGTCCACCCACAGCGCGATCCACTGCGGCACCGGTATCTGCGCCGCCGAGGTGCCCAGCTCGATGGCCTGGCCAGAAGCGATCAGCCCCGCGGCCCAACCTGTTGCGCCGGCGGCCAGCGCAGCCCCCGCGGTCCACAGCAGCGCCAACAGCGCCATCACCACCCAAAGCGCGATCTTCACGGTCTTGCGTCCATTGTCGAAGGGAGAATCGGCGAGAACCCGCGGCGTCCGGCTTGGCCACCGCTGCACTCATGTGGGCATCGCGCAGCTGACTTCAAGCGCGGGAAAACGCTTGTGCTGGTCGCGGGGACTTGCTCGTTCGCGCAGCTCGAGCGTCTCGCTGCGCGCGCGACGTCATCCGCGCTTGGAAGGTCGGCGTTACTCGGCCGCCGCCCGCAGCCCAAGCGGCAGCACGTCGACCGCGCCCTTCGCCAGCGCGCTGCGCAGGATCCGATAGACATCGGGCTCGAAGCTGCGCGGCGCATCGGTGGCGGCCAGGGTCTCGGCGGCGTCCAGCGTGCGTACGCTGCCCAGCCAGCACCAGCGGTCGACCACGTGAATGTCTTCGCGCAGCGCATCGGTGCGCCGCTCAATCAGCGCGATCGTGCCGGCGAATGGCCAGGGGTCGATGCGCGCATGCGCCAGTGCGTCGGCGAACCGGGCTGCGTGTGCGGCCGGCGCTTCCTCGCCGACGCAGGCGCCGCGGCAGCGCTTGACCTGAAAGGCGAAACACGGTGCCGGTGGCGCGTCCGCGCACGCCTCCGCGGTGGCCTTGCTGCGGCGTTCGAGACCGAGCGTGAGCAGGCACAGGCCGTGTTCGCGTGCCAGTTCGACCACCTGGGTGCGGGCGCTGGCGCGCGACGAGAACGGCCCGTGGTGCTCGGGCAGTGCATCGAGCGCGACCTTGAGCGCGGGAACGAATTTGGGCTTGCCGTCGGCCAGTCTGAGCAGCATCTGGTTCTGGCGCCGCCGCAGCGCGATGTTGTGCGCTGGCAGCCGCGTCTTCACGAGATCGGCCTCGCGCAGCAGCGCGCTGACCTCGCCGGCGGTTTCCTCCCAGTCGATGCGACACACCTCCTGCGTGAGCTTGGCGTCCTGCGCATTGGCATGGTCAGCGGAAAAGTGCGCCATCACGCGCGTGCGCAGCGCAAGGCTCTTGCCGATGTAGATCGGGTGCGCGTTCAGGCCGTAGAAGAGATACACGCCCGGCGTGTCCGGAATGCCGTCGAGCGCATCGGGCGGCAGCATCGGCGGCGTGCTGGTGCGCGCCAGCAGCGTGCGGATGGCCTCATCCACTTCCAGCGGCGGGCGCCGTTCGACCAGCCGCTGCAGGAAGCGCCACAGCACGCGCGCGTCGCCCAGCGCGCGGTGGCGTTGCTCGCCGTCCAGCGCATAGCGGGCGACGATCGCGTCGAGGTTGTGCGGGCTGCGGTCGGGGTCGAGCAGGCGTGACAGCCGCACCGTGCACAGCGTGGTCGCGCGCCACGGGATGCCCAGCCGCGCGAACTCGGCCTTCAGGAAGCCGTAGTCGAAGCGTGCGTTGTGGGCGATGAAAACGGCGTCGCGCAGGCGCTCCAGCAGGTCGTCGGCCAGCTCGGCAAAGCGTGGGGCCTGGCGCACCATGTCGTTGGTGATGCCGGTGAGCCATTGGATCTCGGAGGGGATCGGCCGCTCCGGGTTGACCAGGGTCGACCACTCCTGCACGCGCGCGCTGCCGCCGTCGAAGTCGACCGTGACGATGCCGATCTCCGTGATGCGCTCGCGCGCCGCGGCGGTGCCGGTGGTTTCGAGGTCGACGAAGACGCAGCGGCGTTCGGACAGGCAGGCGAGCATCGGCGGCGCGGAGGAGATCGGTGGGGGCGAGCAGGACAGCAGTGCTGCGGGCGGACGCGATCCTGGCGCGTCACGGCGGCAGTGTAGAAGCTGCGCGGGCCGGCGCTGCCGCAACTGAATCACGCGTAGTGGCAGCGCGTGGGGTGCGGCGCCTGCGGTGGCCGCGTGCTGTGCCGGCGTGCGCGCATGGCCCCGCGCTGCATCAATGGTGCGCGGGCATACTGCCGCCCGTGGCGTTTCGTCCGCGCGGCCTGCCTCATGAGGGCAGCCGGTTTCGGCCTTGCGCGCGCTGGACGAAGCTGACAACAAGGTACGTGCCGCATCGGTCGAGCAGCGTGCCACAGCGATGGAGATGCGAATGAACAAGCCCGTCGAGGCGGCCGCTGGTGCTCCGGCTGCCGAACACCCGGTGCTCGCGGCGGTGATCGCGCGAGCGACCGCGCAGGTCAAGCCGGCCGAGCGCGCCGTGGTCGAGACCTTCGTCCGCCAGTACTACCGGCAGACCGACCCGGAAGACCTGGCCGCGCGCGGCACTGACGAACTGGTGGGGGCGGCGCTGTCGCACTGGCAGTTTGGCCGCACCCGCACCGCCGATGAACGCGGCCGTGCCAAGGTGCGCGTGCTCAGCCCGTCGCCGGCCGAGCACGGCTGGGCCTCGCGTCACACGGTGATCGAGGTGATCAACGACGACATGCCGTTCCTGGTGGACTCGGCCTCGATGGAGGTCAACCGCCAGGGTCTGACGCTGCATCTGATCGTGCACCCGGTGGTGGCGGTGGAGCGTGATGCCGCCGGCCATCTGCTGCGGGTGGCGGCGCGACGCGACGCGCCCGAGCTGCCGCGCGAGTCGTGGATGCACATCGAGGTCGACCGCCAGGTCGATGCCGCCAGCCGGCAGAAGCTCGCCGCCGGCATCGAGCGTGCCCTGGGCGACGTGCGCGCCGCCACCAGCGACTGGAAGGCGATGCACCAGCGCCTGCTGGCCGCGGTGGCCGAGATCGAGGCGGGCGTGCCGGGCGTGCCACGCGCCGAGATCGACGAGACGCGTGCCTTTCTCGAATGGCTGGCGCACGACCATTTGCTGCTGCTCGGCTACCGCGAGCAACTGCTGACCGTGCACGAGGGGGAGGACGTGCTGCGCCTGGTGCCCGGCAGCGGGCTGGGCGTCCTGCGCGAGACCGGCGCCGAGAAGATTTCCGGCAGCTTTGCCGCGTTGCCGCGCGAGGCGCGCTCGCTGGCTCATGCGCCGACGCCGATGGTGCTGATGACCAAGGCCAATGCGCGGTCCACCGTGCACCGGCCGGGCTATGTCGACTACGTCGGCATCAAGCGCTACGACGCCGCCGGCAAGGTGATCGGCGAGCATCGCTTCCTCGGTCTGCTCACCTCCACCGCGTACAGCGCGCGCGTGGCCGAGATCCCGCTGGTGCGCGGCAAGGTGACGGCGGTGGCCAACCGCGCGGGCCTGGCACCCGATTCGCACCTGGGCAAGGCGCTGACCCACATCCTCGAGATGTACCCGCGCGACGAGCTGTTCCAGATTCCGCTCGACGACCTGTACGAGACCTCGATGGGCATCCTGCAGCTGGGCGAGCGCCAGCGCTTTCGCCTGTTCGTGCGGCGCGATCCGTTCGACCGCTTTGTCTCCTGCCTGATCTACGTGCCGCGCGAGAACTACGGCACCGAGCTGCGCCGCCGTTTCATCGACATCCTGAGCAGCGCGTTCAACGGCCAGTCGAGCGAGTTCGACGTGCTGCTGACCGACGCCATCCTGGCGCGCGTGCACATCACCGTGCGCACCACGCCGGGCCAGGTGCCGCCGGTGGACCGCCGCGCGCTCGAGCAGAAACTGGCGCAGGCCGCGCGCCGCTGGGAAGACGACCTGCGCGATGCGCTGATCGACGAAGAAGGCGAGGCACGCGGCGCGTTGCTGCTCAAGCGCTGGCAGCGCGCTTTTCCGGCCGCGTATCGCGAACGCGTGAGTCCGCGCGCTGCCGTGGCCGACATCCGCAAGATCGACGGCCTGGCCGCGGGCTCCTCGGCGTTCTCGCTGTACCGGCCGCTGGGTGCGCCCGAGACGTCGCTCGGCGTGAAGGTGTACCGCGCCGGCGATCCGGTGGTGCTCAGTGCCAGCTTGCCGATGCTCGAGCGCATGGGGGTGCTGGTGCTCACCGAGCATCCGGCGCAGGTGACGCCGGAGTCCGGGTCGTCGGTGTGGATCCACGACTTCGAGGTGCAGGCACCGGCCGATCCGGAGCTGGACATCGACGCGCTGCGCCCGCTGTTCGAAGACGCGTTCGCACGCGTGATGGACGGGCGCACCGAGAACGACGACTTCAACCGGCTGGTGCTGCGTGCCGCGCTCGCGGCGGAAGACATCGTTGTGCTGCGCGCCTACGCGAAGTACATGAAGCAGATCGGCTTTGCGCTCAGCCAGGCGGCGATCGAGACCACCTTGGCTACGCACGCCGGGGTGGCGCGCCAGCTGGTGAATCTGTTCAAGCTGCGCTTCGATCCGCAACGCCAGGGGCCAGCCAACGACGAAGCGATCGCGCTGCAGCTGCAGGCGATTGGCCAGGCGCTCGACAAGGTCAGCAACCTCAACGACGACCGCGTGCTGCGCCAGTTGCTGGCGCTGATCCGGGCCACGCTGCGCACCAACTTCTGGCGCACCGATGAGCGCGGCGAGCGCCGTTCGTATCTCAGCTTCAAGCTCGATCCGGCCAAGGTGCCGGGCCTGCCGCCGCCGGCGCCGATGTTCGAGATCTTTGTGTACTCGACGCGCTTCGAAGGCATTCACCTGCGCGGAGGCAAGGTGGCGCGCGGCGGCCTGCGCTGGTCGGACCGGCCGGAGGACTTCCGCACCGAGGTGCTGGGGCTGGTCAAGGCGCAGATGGTGAAGAACACCGTCATCGTGCCGGTGGGCTCCAAGGGCGGCTTCGTGCTGAAGAAGGCGCCGCCTCTCACGGGACAAGCGACCGACCGCGAGGCGTATCTGGCCGAAGGCGTGGCCTGCTACAAGGACTTCCTGCGCGGGCTGCTCGACCTGACCGACAACATGGTCGCCGGGCAGGTGGTGCCGCCGCCGCAAACGGTGCGCATCGACGGTGATGATCCGTATCTCGTGGTGGCGGCCGACAAGGGCACCGCCACCTTCTCCGACTACGCCAACGCGGTGAGCAAGGAGTACGGCCACTGGCTGGGCGACGCCTTCGCCTCCGGCGGCTCGGTCGGCTACGACCACAAGAAGATGGGCATCACCGCGCGCGGTGCGTGGGAGAGCGTCAAGCGGCACTTCCGCGAGATGGGCGCGGACACGCAGACCACCGACTTCACGGTGGCCGGCATCGGCGACATGTCGGGCGATGTGTTCGGCAACGGCATGCTGCTGTCGCGGCACATCCGGCTGCTGGCCGCATTCGACCATCGCCACGTCTTCATCGACCCCGACCCCGATGCAGCGACGAGCTTTGCCGAGCGCGAGCGCCTGTTCAACCTGCCGCGCTCCTCCTGGGCCGACTACAACGCAGAGCTGATCTCCGCCGGCGGCGGGGTCTGGCCGCGCAGCGCCAAGAGCATTCCGCTGTCGCCGCAGGCACGCGCCGCGCTCGGCATCGAGGCACCGAGCTTGGCGCCGAACGAACTGCTCAACGCCATTCTCAAGGCGCCGGTCGATCTCCTCTACAACGGCGGCATCGGTACCTACGTCAAGGCGAGCGACGAGTCGCACGCCGAGGTCGGTGACCGCGCCAACGATGCGATCCGCGTCGACGGCCGCGACCTGCGCTGCAAGGTGGTGGGCGAAGGCGGCAACCTCGGCTGCACGCAGCGCGGCCGCATCGAGTACGCGCTGCAAGGCGGGCGCATCAATACCGACGCGATCGACAACTCCGCCGGTGTCGACACCTCCGACCACGAGGTGAACATCAAGATCCTGCTCGGGCTGGTGATCGCCGACGGCGAGATGACCGACAAGCAGCGCAACGCGCTGCTGGCCGAGATGACCGACGACGTGGCCCAGCTCGTGCTGCGCGACAACTATGCGCAGACGCACATCGTCTCGCTCGCCGGCCGCCTGGGCGGCAAGTTGCTGGAGCAGCAGCAGCGCTTCATCCGCTACCTGGAGCGCCAGGGCGAGCTGAACCGCGCGATCGAGTTCCTGCCGAGCGACGAGGTGTTCGCCGAGCGCCGCACCAAGGCGATTGCGCTGACCGGTCCCGAGCGCGCGGTGCTGCTCGCCTACGGCAAGATGTGGCTGTATGACCAGGTGCTGGCGAGCCCGCTGCCCGACGATCCGTGGGTGGGCACTGCGTTGGCGCGCTACTTCCCGCCACAGCTTGGCGCCCGCTACGGCGCGGTGCTGCCGCGCCATCCGTTGCGGCGCGAGATCGTGGCCACGCATGTCGTCAACAGCATGGTCAACCACGTCGGGCCGACCTTCGCGCACCGGCTGCTCGAGATCACCGGGCGCCCGCCGGCGCAGGTGGTGCGCGCCTACCTTCTGGCGCGCGAGTGTTTTGGCCTGGTGCCACTGTGGGAGGCGATCAGCGCGCTCGACAACCGCGTCGACGATGCCACCCAGGCGGACATGCTGATCGAGCTCGGGCGCCTGACCATTCCGGCCACCACCTGGCTGCTGCGCTCGCGCCGGCTGGACGAGCCGATGGAACCGACGATCGCCCTGCTGTCACCCGCGGTGGAGGAGATCGCGCAACGCGAGGCGACGCGCATGGCGGTGGGCGGTGGCGGCGCGGCACACGAGCTGGCGCGGCGCTGGATCGACGCGGGCGTGCCGAATGACCTGGCACGCCGCGTGGCCTGCGCGCAGGCGCTGTTTGCCGCGCTCGACATCGTCGAGATCAGCGAGGCGAGCCGCCAGCCGCATGACGTGGTGGCCGAGGTGCACGGTGCCATCGGCGAGCGGCTGTCGATGCCACGTCTGCGCCAGCTGATCGGCGCGTTGCCATCGGAAGGTTATTGGCAGGGCCTGGCCAAGAGCGCACTCGGCGACGATTTGGCCAACCTGCAGCGCGACCTCACCGCCGCCGCGCTGCAGTCGGGCGACGGCCGCCAGGCGCTCGACACCTGGAGCACGCGCAACGCCGGTTCGCTGGAGCGCGCACAGCGGCTGCTGACCGAACTGGCCGAGTCGCGCAGCGCCGACCTGGCAATGCTGTCGGTGGCGCTGCGCGAGATGCGCAACCTCGCCTGACGCGGCGATGGCGCCCACCCTGCTCGACCGCGTGACGCCGACCGCGGTCGGCCTGGTGTCGCGCGCCTGGGTGCTGCGCGAAGTGGCCGCGGTGCCTGGCTTGTCCGCCGCGCGTCGCGCCGAGATCGTCGACCAGCTGTGCAGCTACCAGCCGCCGCGCAAGCACGGGCTGCGTGACAACTTCATCGCGTGGATGGTGATGCTGGGCGGCGCGATGGTGTTCAACTGGCTCGACCTGCCGGGCTGGATCGGCTTCCTGCTCGGATTGATTGGCCTGGTGGTGGTAGCTCGCGTGCTGATGCTGCGGGTGCTGCGCTGGCGGCTGGCGCAGCTGCTCACTGGCGACCGGAACACAGCGGTCGAGGACGCGCCGCGATAAGCCGCGCGGCGCAGTCGGCTACCGGTCGAAAGAGGCCTGATGGACTCTGCGCACTGGCAAGCACCTCTTGGCGGTGGGGAGGCCAGTAGATCGGCACGCACCCGATGCCGCGCAACCCGTTGCTCGGGCCGAGTGAAGCCGTCCTGCGGGGCAACTGAGCGCGCTTGGCGAGGCTGGACGCAAGTCGTCAGATCGGCTGGAATGTCGGCTCTGCGGCGCGCTGGTGACTTCGACTTGCGGCCAGCAGTTGACGTTCGTCGATCCTGGTTGCGGCCGAAAGCTCATGGTCATATTGCGGTCTAACATTTGGGATCGTCGGATCTGCACGGCTGCCTGCACCAGTCCGTCGGACGGGCAAGTCACGCTGGGCACTGCTCCTAGCGGGTCAACAAAGCATGGTTCCGCAGATGTTGTGTGAAGAAAGCGACAACGGCGGCATTCATCGTCTGATGCCAATCCTCGCGATTGAAGCCGTCGGGATCCGTGCAAAGTTTCGGCTCTGACTTTTTGAACTCCGGCGGGCACGGGGCCAGATAGGCAAAATGGCCCGCACCCTTGGCGATACGGTACTCGGGCGGCTGCGCCAACGCCTCTCGAATGGCTTCGACGTGGTCGAGCGCAACGCCGTCGCCTCCCATTTCCGATGCCCACAATTGCACGGGAACGCGCACTTTGCGTACGCCCGCCGCGTCGAACAAGTTCAGCGGATCGACCACGACGACCGCACGAACGCGCGGGTCGGCTTGGGGCCTGACTTGAGCGTTGTCAGCATCCAGCTGGCGGCACAAGGACACGATGAAGGACCACCAGGGATGGCAGAAACGCTCGGCGCTCGTCGAGACGCTGGGCGTCGCACCGGCCAACGCGAGTGCCGTATAGCCCCCTCGTGAAAAGCCGAAGACTCCGATCGCTGCGGGGTCGAGCTGTTGGCGGTGCGGCCAGTTGGACAGCATGAACGAGATGACCCTGCTCACGTCGCGAGGTCGCGACTCGAAGATGCGCAACTGCTGGGCAGCCGCATCGTCGCCGAAGGAATCTCCGGGATGACTCAAGGAGACCACCACGAAGCCCGCATCGGCCAGGGCCGACGCCGTATCGTGGTGACCGAGATACGAACCACCCTGTCCATGCGAAACAGCGATCAGCGGCAGCGAATCGCCAGCAACAGCGCAGTTCCTCGTTCCTCGAATGACGTAAGGGCCCAGTCGCACCGCTACCGGCGCGCTGGTGCACGGACTCCAAACGATCGCGCTTATCGCCGGATCTCCGTTGGCCCCGGGCACATTGAGCGCCTGATAGCCGGCCGCAAGAGCGCCTCGCGTGATGCTAAGCAGCAGCAATAGAGCGACTGCAGCCGCTATCTTCGAATCGAAGCTGGATCTCGTAACCATTGGATTGGTCCAATAATCTGTGTACCGGCCAACATCATGGATGACTAGCGAACGGATCGATAGCTGACGTTCGCAACGACTTCTTTGGGTCGCTTTCTGCCTTCCAGGACAGCCGCTTTGCGGTGTCATTGCATTGATCTGCAGTTAGTAGTCGGCGCGCTGCCGCAAGTGCATCAGCGATCTGGCGCATCGGCTTTCGCCAACTGCGCATCACGCCGTCAGGCGGAGCGGTTGCGCTGCAGGAAGCGCGGAATCGCCAGCGTATCGAGCAGCCGTGTGAGGCCTCCCGCAGGGACTTTTGGCACCGGGGCCGGGCGCGTCGGGCCGCGCAGTGGCGTAGCGTGTGCCGGCACCGGATCGCGTGCCGCGACCGCTGACCCAGTTGGCGGTGCAATGCGGACTGCGGGGGCGCGGCGCGGTACGGAGCTCCGGTCCTGCGCGGCCGCGCCGACAGACAGCGCCTGCCCGACCCACGCCAGGATCGGCGCCCACTGCGCCAGATCGGCCTGCACGTCCTTGGCGGGCAGATCGAACAGCGTCAGGCCGTCTTCGATGCAGCGCACGTAGGCCTGCGCTTCGCGCAACGTGCCGATGTAAGACAGGTCGATGCCGCGCGCCCAATTGGCCAGCGTGTCGGCGCCGCGCGTGCGGCCGTCGATGCGCATGCCGATCGCGGCGAGGCGGCAGCGGCCGGAGGCCACGCGGGGCAGGGTCAGCAGCTCGGCATGGCAGGCGGCGGCAGACTCGCGATCGAACGCGGAGTTGCATACCGGCATCAGGATCGCGTCGGCATACATGACCACGCGCGCGAGCTCGAATCCGCGCAGCCCGCCCGGCGTGTCGAGCACCACGGCGCCGGCGCCGGCCGGCGGCCGCACCATGGCCTTCGGGTCGACCGGCCAGCCGAGCACACCGCCGCGCTGCGCATCGCTACGGCGGCGCAGCCAGCCCTGTGTCGAGTATTGGTGATCGACGTCGCCGAGCAGCACCGGGGAACCGGCCGTGGCCAGATGCACGGCCAGGTGGGTGGCGAGGGTGCTCTTGCCACTTCCTCCCTTGCGGTTGACGACAGCGATGACAGGCATGCGCGGGCCGCGGGCAGCGGCACAGAGGGGCGACGACCGATTACAACACCCCGGCGCCCGCGGCGCACCCATGAAAACGGCTGGCAGCGCAGGGAAACGCCGGCACTTCGGGCGATGCCCCGGTTTGCGGGAGGCTGCGTGCGGCACAACCTGTGAGGCGAGGCGGTCGGCGGCGTCGGCCCGGCA
Organism: Burkholderiaceae bacterium; assembly: GCA_022843955.1. Lineage (GTDB taxonomy): Bacteria > Pseudomonadota > Gammaproteobacteria > Burkholderiales > Burkholderiaceae_F > JALHMQ01. Next base: position 160,102 of record JALHMQ010000007.1, on the reverse strand, counting down.
GCCGCTCGTTTGCACGCGTGCACGTTTCTTAACGGCGCCCTTACGCGGCCGCTTCTAAAGTGGGTTTTCGCGGGCGCTGGCGCGTGTCGAGGTCGACGCGCACATCGTCCTCGCCAACCGGTGCGGCAGAGGCGCCGGGCCGGCTCTTCCCCGCTCTGGAGACGTCTTGTCGGCGCTCACGCGATCGGCAGCCCCGGTCCTGCACGTGCTCGGCGCCATCATCATGATCTTCTCGATCGCGATGCTGGTGCCGCTGGCGTTCGCGCTGTTCGGCGGCGATGCCGCGCTCGGCGCCTTCGGCGTGGCGATCCCGATCACGCTGGGGGCCGGTGCGGTGCTGTTCGGCGTGACGCGGCGGTTTACCCGCGAACTGCTCCCGCGCGATGGTTTCCTGCTGGTGACGCTGGTGTGGACCAGCCTGCCCGCGTTCGCCACGCTGCCGCTGCTGCTGCACTTGCCTGCGCTGACCTTCACGCGTGCCTACTTCGAGTGCGTCTCGGCGATGACGACCACCGGCTCGACCGTCATCGTCGGTCTCGATGCGCTGCCGCTGTCGATCAACGTCTGGCGCCATTTCCTGCAGTGGATCGGCGGCATGGGCATCCTGGTGCTCGCGGTGGCGATCTTGCCGATGCTGGGCGTCGGCGGTGCCCAGGTGTTCAAGGCCGAGACCGCGGGGCCGTTCAAGGAGGCCAAGCTCACGCCGCGCATTGCCGACACCGCCAAGGCGCTCTACCTGCTGTACTTCGCGCTGTCGCTGGCCTGCCTTCTCGCCTACCGCTGGGGCGGCATGGGTTGGGCGGACGCCTTCATGCACATGTGCGCCACGCTGTCGCTGGGCGGCTTTTCGTCGCACGACGCCAGCTTCGGCCACTTTGACTCGGCGCGGCTGGAGTGGATCGCGGTGCTGTTCATGGCGCTGTCCGGGTTCAACTTCTCGATGCACTTTCTGGCGTGGCGACACCGGTCGTTGCGCGTGTACCTGGCGGACACCGAGAGCAAGTGCTACGTGGTGCTGCTGACCACCGCCTGCGTCGGTGTGGCGGCGTTCCTGCTGGCACACGGTGTCTATCCGGACTGGAGCACGGCGCTGCGCTATGCCGCCTTCAACGTGGTGTCGATCGCCACCACCACCGGATTCGCGAGCGTGGACTATTCGCAGTGGCCGGCATTCGTGCCGGTGCTGATGCTTCTGCTGGGTGGCTGCACTACCGCAGCCGGCTCGACCGGCGGTGGCATCAAGATGATCCGGCTCGTGATCCTGGGCAAGCAGGCGATGCGCGAACTGACGCGGATCATGCATCCGCGCGTCGTCAATCCGCTGCTGATCGATGGCCGCAAGATCGACAACAACGTCGTCTACTCGGTGCTCGCCTTCATGCTGATCTACGGCGCCACGGTCACCGCCTGCACGATGCTGCTGCTGATATCTGGCATGGATGTGGTGACGGCGTTCTCCGCCGTGGTGGCATCGATCAACTGCATCGGCCCCGGCCTGAACGAGGTCGGGCCCGCCGGCAACTACGCCGGCCTGAACGACTTCCAGCTGTGGGTCTGCGCGCTGGCGATGCTGCTCGGCCGGCTCGAACTGATGTCGGTGCTGGTGCTGTTCACCCCGGTGTTCTGGCGCCGATGACGTACAGTTTGTTCGCGATCGTGGGCCTGCCCGGCGGCACCGCCGGCGCGCCGTCTGCACACGCAAACCTGCCGATGAACAAGAGTCGCACTGGGCGAGATCCGGGGGTCACCGCAGGGCCCGCGCCGCCGCGTGTTCGCCGCGGCGCGCTGACCATTTTCTTCGGCGCCGGTGGCGACGCCGGGCGGGCGCGCGCCATGCTGGAAGCCGGTCGCCGCCGCAAGGCCGAGGGCGCAGACGCAGTGATCGGCGCGATCGCGTTGCCGGGCCTGGCCGATGATGCACGCACCTGGCGCGGCCTGGAGCGGATCGGCAGCGGCGCGCCCACGCAGGCGCCACGGCACACGGGCGAGTTCGACCTGGATGCGGCGCTGGCGCGGCGACCGCAGCTGATGCTGATCGAGCATCTCGCGCACGTGAATGATGGCAGCGGCCGCCATGCGATGCGCTGGCAGGACGTGGAAGAACTGCGCGACGCGGGCACCGATGTCTTTGCCACGCTCGACGTGGGTCAACTCGACAGCCTGGCTGACATCGTTGCCGGTGTGATGGGGGCCGCACCGGTCGCGACCGTGCCCGATGCGGTGTTCGAGTCGGCAGACGAAGTGGTGCTGGTCGATCTGCCGCCGGCGCTGGCGGCTGATGCGGCGCTGCCGGTGGGCACGCTCAACGCGTTGCGCGAACTGGCCGCAAGCAAGGCGGGCGAACGGCTGAACGGTATCGTCGAGCGCGGGCGCGCGTCGAGCGAGGCGGCCCCACCGTGGCTGACCTCGGAACGTGTGATGGTGGCGATCGGCCCGGCGAGCGATGGCGAGAACCTGATCCGTGCCGGCCGCCGACTGGCGATGGCCTTGCGCGCGCCCTGGCTGGTCGTGTACGTCGAGACGCCCGACCTTCTGCACCTGCCCGACGCCCAGCGCGACCAGCGCGTGCAGTGGTTGCGGCTGGCCGAGTCGCTTGGTGCCGAGGCGGTGACGCTGGGCGGTGCATCGGCCAGTGACGAGCTGGTCGCGTATGCGCGCACGCGCCATGTGTCGCGCCTGCTGCTCGGCGCGCCGCGACGGCGCGGCTGGCGCTGGCTGCGGCCGTCGACGGTCGAGCAGGTGCTCAGGCATGCGCGGGGCATCGATGTCACCGTGGTGCAGACCACCGAGGCGCAGCGCATGGCGCGTGGCTCGCTGCTGCTGCGCAGCCGGGCGTTCCTGATGCCGGCGAGGCCGGGCCGCGTGCGCTTGGCGCCGTATGCCTGGAGTGCATTGGCGGTGGCGATGGCGGGTGCTGTGGGCGTGATTGCCGAGCCGCTGCTGAGCGAGACCAACCGCGTGCTGCTGTTTGTCGCCGGCGTCGTGCTGGTGGCGTGGCGATTCGGTCGCGGTCCGTCGGTGCTGGCGTCGGCGGCGTCGGTGCTGGCGTTCAACTACCTGTTCGTCGAGCCGCGCTACACGTTCGATGTTGCCCATGGTCAGTACCTTGTCACCTTCTCGGTGATGATGGCGGTCGGCCTGCTGGTGGGCCAGCTGATGCAGAGCGTGCGGCTGCAGGCACGCGTAGCCGGCGAGCGCGAGCGGCGCACGGCGCTGCTGTACGCGATGAGCCGCGAGCTGGCCACCGGCCGCGGCGCCGACAAGCTCGCGCGCGTGGCAACGCGCCACATCGGCGAGGTGTTCGACGCCCAGGTGCTGCTGCTGCTGCCCGATGCGCGTGGGCGCAGCGTGATGCCGCGCGGTGAGCCGGAGCCGGCATCGCTGCGCGAGGTCGACCTCGCGGTGGCGCAATGGGTGCAGGACCATGGGCAGCCGGCCGGCCTGGGCGCGGCCACCTCGGCGCGGGCAGCGGCGCGCTACCTGCCGCTGGCCGGCACGCGTGACGGCGTCGACGTCACCCTCGGCGTGATCGCGGTGCTGCCTGCCAATGCACGCCGGGTGCTGCTGCCCGAGCAGGCGCACCTGCTCGACACCTTCGTCAGCCAGGTGGCGCTCGCGCTGGAGCGCGTGAACCTGGCGGTGCAGGCGCAGTCGGCCCAGGTCAACGCCGAAACGGAGTCGGTGCGCAACAGCCTGCTGGCGGCGATCTCGCACGACATGCGCACGCCGCTGGCGGTGATCGGCGGCGCCGCCAGCAGCCTCGCTGATCCGGCGTCGCGCCTGAACGAGCCGGCCCGCCAGCAGCTGGCCAGGACGATCGTCGACGAGACGACGCAGATGACGCAGCTCATCACCAACGTCCTCGACATGACGCGGCTGGAGTCCGGTCGCACGGTGCTGCGGCTGGAGTGGGTGTCGATCGAGGAGCTGATCGGCTCGGCGCTGCATCGACTGGCCGCGGCGTTGCGCGGTTTTACCGTCAGCACGCACCTGGAGGCGGCGCCGGCACTGATCCGAGCCGACGCCGTGCTGCTGGAGCAGCTCATCTTCAACCTGATCGAGAACGTGACCCGACACGCGCCGGCCGGCACGCACATCGGCGTGAGCGCGCGACGCGAGGCAGACACGGTCGATGTTCTGGTGGCCGACGACGGTCCCGGCTTTCCGGCAGGCATCGAACCCAATGACCTGTTCGAGAAGTTCCGGCGCGGCCGCAGCGAAGGCGTGCTCGGTGGCGTCGGCCTCGGGCTTGCGATCTGCCGCGCGATTGCCCGCGTGCACGGCGGCGAGATCCGCGCGGAGCGGATTCCGGCCGGCGGCGCGCTGTTCATCGTCACCTTGCCGCTGCAGGACGAGATGCCCGTCGTGCCCGCCGAGGAGCAGGGCACATGACGACCGCTGCGCACGCGGTGCTGGTGGTCGACGACGAACCGCAGTTGCGGCGACTGCTGCGCGCCGCGCTGAGCGCGGAGGGCTTTCGCGTGATCGAGGCCGCCACCGCCGAGCGCGGGCTGATCGAAGCGTCCAGCCACAAGCCGGATCTGGTGATCCTCGACTTGGGGCTGCCCGATGCCGACGGCGAATCGGTGGTGCGCGGTATCCGCGCCTGGTCGCCGATGCCGATCGTCGTGCTGTCGGCGCGCATCGACGAGCGACAGAAGATCAAGGCGCTCGACGCCGGCGCCGATGACTACGTCACCAAGCCGTTCACCACCGGCGAGCTGCTGGCCCGGGTGCGGGCGGCGCTGCGGCGCGCGGCCAGCCGGCATGACCCGAGCCAGACACTGCGCCTGGGCGACGTGCTGATCGACCTGGCCTTGAGAACGGCAACCGGTCCGGCCGGGCCGATCCACTTCACGCCGGTGGAGTTCCGCCTGCTCGCGGCGCTCGGCAACCAGCGCGGCGCGGTGGCGACGCAGCGGCGGCTGCTGGTCGAGGTCTGGGGCCCCGACCATATCGACGACGCACACTACCTGCGCGTCTACATGAAGCAGCTGCGCGACAAGATCGAGGTGGATCCGGCGCAGCCGGTCTATCTGCTGACCGAAGTCGGCGTCGGCTATCGCCTGGTCACGAGCAGCAATGCGGTGCCGGAGGCGCCGCACTGAGCGGGTCTGCGCTGATCAGGGCGCCCGTTGTTGCGCAAATGAGTACGCCAATGAGTATCCCGATGACTTCCCGGATGAGTCCGTCGATCAGCGCGCGCGAAAGCGCTTGAGCAGCAGCGAGTTCGTCACCACGCTGACGCTGGAGAACGCCATCGCCGCGCCGGCCACCACCGGCGACAGCAGGCCGAATGCGGCGAGCGGAATGCCGACCACGTTGTAGATGAACGCCCAGAACAGGTTCTGGCGGATCTTGCGCACGGTGGCGCGCGACAGGGCGATCGCCTCGGCCACGAGGCGCGGGTCGCCGCGCATCAGCGTGACGCCGGCCGCATGCATCGCGATGTCGGTGCCCGAGCCCATCGCGATGCCCAGGTCGGCCGCGGCCAGCGCCGGTGCGTCGTTGATGCCGTCGCCCACCATGGCCACACGGCGGCCACCTTCCTTGTAGGCAGCGACTGCGGCGGCCTTGTCCTTGGGCAGCACCTGCGCACGCACCTCGTCGATGCCCAGCATCTGTGCCACGCGCGCGGCGCTGCCGGCGTTGTCGCCGGTGACGAGCGCGGTGCGGATGCCGGCGCGGTGCAGCGCCTGCACGGCGTCGCGGGCCTCGCGCTTGGGCGCATCGGCGAAGGCAATCAGCGCCAGCGCCTGCCAGCCGGTGTCGGTCCTGCGAGCCAGCCAGGAGACGGTGTGCCCCTCGGCCTGCAGCGCCTCGGCGCGGGCCTGCAGCGGGCCGCGGTCCAGCGCCAGTTCGTCCATCCAGCGCGCCTGGCCAAACACGTGCTCGACGCCATCGAGGGTGGCGCTGACACCGCGTCCGGCCACGACCTTGGCTTGGGTCACGTTGCCGGTGGCTGCCGCACCCGCGTGGCGGCGCAACGCGTCGGCGAGCGGGTGCGTGCTGGCGCTGTTGACGGCGATCGCCAGGCGCAGCACGCCGTCCGGCTCCAGATTGTTCGCCCTGTCTGCCGGTTCGATCGCCGCCACCTGCGGCTTGCCTTCGGTCAGCGTGCCGGTCTTGTCGAACACCACCAGCGTCACGTCGCGCGCGATCTCGAGCGCCTCGGCGTCCTTGATCAGGATGCCGCGCTGTGCCGCCACGCCGGTACCAACGATGATCGCCGCCGGTGTGGCCAACCCCAGCGCGCACGGACAGGCGATCACCAGCACGCTCACCGCGTTGATCAGCGCCGTCTCCACGCCGGCGCCGGCCAGCAGCCAGCCGATGACGGTGACCGCAGCGATCACCAGCACCATCGGCACGAACACCGCGGCAATGCGGTCGACCGTGCGCTGGATCGGCGCCTTCGCGCTCTGCGCGTCTTCGACCAGGCGGATGATCTTCGCCAGCATCGTCTCGGCGCCGAGCGCGGTGGTCTCGATCTCGATGCGGCCGCTGGTGTTGAGGGCGCCCGCCACCACCTTGTCACCGACGTCCTTCTCCACCGGCAGGCTTTCGCCGGTCAGCATCGACTCGTCGATCGCACTGGCGCCGGCGCGGATCACGCCGTCGACTGCAATGCGCTCGCCGCTCAAGGCCACCACGCGGTCGCCATGCTTCACCTGCTCGATCGCCACCTCGACCTCGGCGCCATCGCGCATCACGCGCGCCACAGCCGGCCGCAGCTGGCCAAGCAGGCGGATCGCGGCCGAGGTCTGCCGTTTGGCGCGCGCTTCGAGCCACTTGCCCAACAGCACCAGCGCGATCACTACCGCCGCGGCTTCAAAGTACAAGTGCGGCGTGTGCCCGACATGACCCGCACTGGCCCACCACAGGTATAGCGACAGACCGTAGGCAGCCGAGGTGCCGAGCGATACCAGCAGGTCCATGTTGCCGGTGCCGGCGCGCACCGCCTTGTATGCAGCGATGTAGAAGCGTCGCGCCAGCCAGAACTGCACCGGCGTGGCGAGCAGCCATTGCAGCCACGCTGGCAGCATCCAGTCGCCGCCTCCCGGCAACAGCGCGCCGAGCATTGGCGCGACCAGCGGCGCGGCCAGCAGCAGCGCCAGCAGCGCATCGCGGCGCAGCGCGGCGACCGGGTCGGCGCGCGCACTGTCGGCGGCAGCGGGCGTCGTGCCGTCCCCAGCAGCGCGCGCCGCATAGCCGGCACGCTCCACCGCTGCGAACAAGGCGGCGGCTGGCACGGTGGCGAGCGCATCCACGCTCGCCGTCTCGTTCGCCAGGTTGACGGTCGCGCCGATCACGCCGGGCACTGCGCGCAGTGCCTTTTCCACCCGCGCCACGCAACTGGCGCAGGTCATGCCCTCGATCGCCAACCGCTGCGTGCGGGTGGGCACCTCGTAGCCGGCCCGGTCCACCGCCGCGCGCAGCGCGCCGACATCGAGCGCAGCGCCTTCGACCGCGGCCGATTCGGTGGCCAGGTTGACGGCGACCTTTGCCACGCCGGGAACCTTGGCGAGTGCCTTCTCCACGTGGGCTACGCAGGAGGCGCAGGTCATGCCGTGCACCGGCAGCACCACGCGCGCGGTGGCATCGGCCGCGGTGGCGGACGTTGGTTTCAAAGCAAGTTCGGTCGACATCGGTTCGGTGGCAGCGGCCGGCGGATGCTCACAGCAGCGCCGCGAGCCTACTGCGTCCTTCAGTTGATGGGCAGATGGCGTGCACCATAGACTCCGTACCAGGGTACGGAGTCAAGTGGTCATTGATCCGGCGATCGATCAGGCCGGCCGACCTTGATCGACGTGTCAGCCTTTCCCGCATGAAGCAAGGAGCAGTCATGGCAGCAGCAGCCTTCAGAACGCGCGGTGCGCAGAGCGGAGCAGCCCGAGCGCGCGCGCCGAACGCGCGCCCCGCAACGGCCGCGGCGGTGAGCCGTGCGGTCGCAGCTGTCGATGGGCCGGTCCCCGACACCGCGATGACGATCGGTCGCCTGGCGCAGGCCGCCGAGGTCAGCGTGGAGACCGTGCGCTACTACCAGCGGCGCGGCCTGCTGCCGCAGCCCGCGCCAGCGCGTGGCGCCTATCGGCATTACGCGCCGGAGGTCGCAGCACGCCTGCGCTTCATCCGCCGTGCGCAGCAGCTGGGCTTCACGCTCGACGAGATTGCCAGCCTGCTGCAGCTGTCCGACGGCACCGACCGCCGTTCGGTCCGCCGCATCACCGCCGCCCGCCTGGCGCAGTTGCAGGAGCGCATGGCCGACATGCAGAAGATGGCCGATGTGCTGCAGCACCTGCTGCACGCATGCGAGCACGCCGGTGGGCGACGCGCTGCCCGATCATCGAGTCGATCGGCGCGCTGCCGCGGGTGTCGGACCATGGCGCATCGGCATGACCGCCGGCGTGCGTTGCTGGCCCTGTTCGTGGCCGGCACGATGTGTCGGCCGGGGACTGCGATGAGCGCCGTCGATCTGGCTACCGATGCGGTGCCCTGGCAGTTGGTCAACGACAACGTCATGGGCGGCGTGTCGACCTCGCAGATCGCGGCGGCGGCCGACGGCGTGCGCTTCAGCGGCGCCGTGCGCACCGAGTACAACGGCGGCTTTGCCTCCGCGCGCCGTGCGGTCGACGCGGGGGACGTTGCAGCCGACCCGCACGCCTTTGCGCTGCGCGTGCGCGGCGATGGCCACCGCTACCGCCTGACCGTGTACGTGCGTGCCGCGGGCGGTGGCCTGCAGTCGGCCTCGTACTACGCCGAGTTCGACACGGTTGCGCAGGCCGACCGCGATCACACATTGTCCTTGGCGGACTTTCGCGCCACCTTCCGTGGCCGGCCAGTGCCGGATGCGCCGCCGCTGCGCTGGCGCGACGTGGCCGGCGTCGGTCTGATGCTGACCAAGGCCGGCCACCTGAAGGGCCGCGGGCCGTTCAGCCTGCACCTGCTGAGTCTGCGGCCCGTGCCCTAGCAACCCGTTTATTGCGCAGCGGGTGCCGCAGGCCGCGGCATCAGGCGCGGCATCAGGCGCGGCATCACCACGGGCACGCGGATCGCGAAGGTGGGCCGCATGGCAGCGGCGCGTGCCGGCAGCAGGCCGAGCTTGGCCAGTTCCGCCGCTTCGTCGCGGCGTTGGGCACCGGTGAGCTTGGCTATCGCGCGCTCCAGGCGGCGCCACAACTGCACTTCCTCCAGCAGCGGGTTGAGGAAGTTCGTCAGCACGCAGTAGTGCGTGTCGCGTGTGCCTTGATGGTGGCGGCTGTGGTGGCGTGCTGTCTGCAGCAGGAGCATGCGCTGCAGCGTGCCGATCACCGCGCCGTTCTCATCGCGGGTGCGGTGCGTCCACTTGTGCACCTGGTTGGCATTGGCCACCAGGACCGCGAACAGCGCCACGTGCCAGCTGAAGACGCCGAGTGCCGCGCTCGCCGCTACTGCGATCGCGCCGAGCAGCCACAGGTCCCAGCTGCTCGCCCAGTAGCCCTTGGCCAGGAACTCGCGCGGCCGTGCATGGTGACGCAGGTTGTCGATCGCGACTTGCTTTAGCGCGCCGCCGTTCAATCTGGCGTAGCTGTCTTCCCACCAGTGGACCACGCCGGAGACCAGGTCGGCCAACAGGACGACAGCCAGGATCTCGACCAGCAACATGTCTTCCTCGACAGGCGAGCCGTCACATGACGGCGGCGCCAGCATCGGGGAGGAATCAGCGGGCAGCAATCGACGACGCGCGGGTAGTGGCCGCTGCTACCGCGCGTAATGCGCGGGGTCACCGGTGACCATCCGTCACCGCTCTTGCGCGGCGGGCGAGACCTGCACACTGGTCGTGCCCACCGACTTCGGGGCCCACGGCGTGACGGCGGCTGATCCCGAGGTGACATCCGCCACGCGCTCGATGGCGTGCGCGGCCGCAACTTCATCGGCCGCGTTCAGGCGTAGGCCGCGCCCGCCGGGGCGCGGTGGCCAAGGTCTCTAGACCGGACCGATGAAATCGCGCTTGCCGATCTCGACGCCGGCGTGGCGCAGGATCGCGTAGGCCGTGGTGGTGTGGAACCAGAAGTTCGGCAGCGCCATCTGCAGCAGGTAGGTCATCGACTCGAACGACTTGTCCTCGCCACGCATCGTCACGCTGACGTTGCGTCCGGGGGCGGCATCGATCTGAGCGGCGGGCATCGTTTGGACGAAGTCGATCGTCTTTTGGATGCGCGCCTTCAGATCGGCGATGCTCGCCTCGTTGTCATCCCACTTGGGGACGGCCTGGCCCGCGAGCCGGGCCGATGCGCCTTTGGCGAAGTCGCAGGCGATTTGCACCTGGCGCGTGAGCGGAAACATGTCCGGGGTCAGGCGCATGTTGAGCAGCACGGACGGGTCGATCTTCTTCTGCTCGCAGTGGGCGGCGGCCTTGTCGAGGATCGTCGACAGGTTGGTCAGCGCGCGGACGAACACCGGCACCGTGATGGCGTGGACGGACAGGGTCATGGTCAGGCTTTCTTGGCAGTCTTGCGTTTGGCGGAGCCGGCGCGCTTGGTGGACTTGGCCGGCTTGGACTTGAGCGCGAGCATGGTGCCGCGGCAGTTCTTCGAACCGCAGCGGCATTCGTAGTTTTTCTTCAAGGTCGGCGTCATGCGCTCGTCGATGACGAGGCCGTAGTCGTAGTTCAGTTCCTCACCCGGATTGATGTCGCGCGTGGTGACGACGAACACGCGCGGCGCTTCATCGTCTTCCTCGGTCTCGCAGTTCGGGTTGCAGGAGTGGTTGATCCAGCGCGCCGCATTGCCGCCGACCGAGGCGTCGATCACGTTCTTGCCGTCGGACAGGGAGAAGAAGAACGTGTGATGCGGGTCGTCCGGATCCGACGGTGGCCGGCGATCGCACTCCTTCCAGCTGATGAGTTCGCCCTTGTACTCGATCACGCGTTCGCCTTTCGCGAGCTTGCGCCCGGCGTACACGCCGCGCCCATGGACGCGCGAGTTCTTGACGATGATCTTCGGTTGGCGCGCGGCGGGTGCTGCGACTTTCTTGGCACTGCGGGGAGTCGGCATGCGTACTGGAGGAAAGGGGTTTCGAGGAAAGGCATCGCGTCGCATGCAGGCAAGCCATGCGCCGCATCCGGCGGCGGCGAAGTATGCCCGAGCAGCGTGTGTCAGCGACCCAATGAGCGACCCAATGAGCGACTCAATGAGCGACTCAATGAGCGACCCGATGCGCGGCCGCTCACGCGTCCAGCGGCTAGGCGAGGCCGAGCTTGGCGGCCAGGCCGATCCGCTGCAGCTTGCCGGTGGCGCCCTTGGGAATTTCGTCCATGAAGACGATCTTGCGCGGCACCTTGTAGTCCGCCAGGCGCTGGCTCAGGAAGTCGCGCAGCTCGCGGTCGGTCGCGTCCTTGCCCTCGCGCAGCACCACGACCGCACCGACCTCTTCGCCCAGCTTGTCGTGCGGGATGGCGAAGGTCACCACCTGCGCCACTGCCGGGTGGTCCATCAGCACTTCGTCGACCTCGCGCGGCGAGATCTTCTCGCCGCCGCGGTTGATAATCTCCTTCAGCCTGCCGGTGATCGACAGATAGCCGTCGGCATCCAGCATGCCCTGGTCGCCGGTGCGGAACCAGCCGTGGGTGAACGCCTCGCTGTTGGCCTTGGGATTGTTCTCGTAACCCGGCGTGACGTTGGGGCCGCGGATGACGATCTCGCCCGTGCCGCCGGCGGGCAGCAGCTCACCGGCCGCGTCCATGATCGCGATCTGCGGTCCGGCGGCGCGCCCCACGGTGCCCGGCTTGCGCACGGCCGGCGGCAGCGGGTTGCTCGCCATCTGGTGCGAAGCTTCCGTCATGCCATAGCTTTCGATCAGCGGCGCGTTGAAGATCGCCTCCAGCTCGGCGATCACCTGCGGCGGGATCGACGAGCTCGATGAGCGCAGGAAGCGCAGCGGGTTGGCGTCGATGGTCTGCTTGTTGGCCGGCGCGCGCGCGAGGATGGTCTGGTGCATCGTCGGCACCGCCGTGTACCAGGTGGGCTTGCACTCGGCCATCTGGGCAAAGAACTTGAGCGCGTTGAAGCCTGGCGTGCAGAAGATCGTGCTGCCGGCGGCCAGCGGCGCCAGGGTGCCGGCCATCAGCCCGTGGATATGGAACAGCGGCATGATGTTGAGCGCGCGGTCGGCTGCGGTCAGTTGCAGCGTGTCGACGATGTTGTAGGCCGACGCGCAGACGTTGGCCTGCGTCAGCGGCACGATCTTCGGGCGCGACGTGGTGCCCGAGGTGTGCAGGATCAGCGCCAGGTCGTCGGCCTGCGATGGCCCGCCGCGGGCACTGGGCGCCGCGGCGGCGCCGTCCACCGCGGCGAGGGTGAACGAGCCGCTGCCTTCGCTGCCCGGCACGAGTTCGATGATGCGCACGCCGGCCTTGCGGGCGACCTCGACCGCCGGCGAGCTGCTGCCGCGCTCGACCACCAGCGCCTTGGCGTTCAGGTCCGCCAGGTAGAACTCGAACTCGTCGGCGCGATAGGCCGGGTTCAGCGGACACGACGCGCAGCCGGCGGCGATGCCGACGAACGCGGCGGCCATCTCCGGCCCGTTGGGCAGCACGATCGCCACCCGGTCGCCGCGGCCGATGCCCAGCGCGTTGAGCGTGGCGATGGTGCGCCCGACCTGCGCGCGCAGCGCGCGATACGACAGCGGGGCACCGCCGGGCGCGTGCAGCGCGGTGGCGTCGTCGGCGCCGGCGGCCAGCAGCGCGGTGAGGGTGGTCTGGCGTTGCATGCAAATCCTCCGTGTGGTCTTGTCTTGTGTGCCCGCGGGGAGCAGGCGGGTGGTGAGTCAGCGGTTGAGCAGGCGTCGGCGCGCTGGGCTAGCCGGCGATCTGCAGCCGGCCCTTGCGCTGTGCCAGCGTGCGTGCGAGCAGGGCTGCGAGCGCATAGACGTGCTCGATCGCGGGGGTCGGCGAGCCGGTGATGCGCCCCAGCTCGATCACGCTTTTCATCAGCGCGTCGAGCTCGAGCACGCGGCCGCTCTCGACGTCCTGCAGCATCGAGGTCTTGTGCGCGCCCACCGCCTCGGCACCGGCAATGCGCTTGTCGAGACTGACCTTGAACGGCACGCCGAGCTTCTCGCCGATGACCTGTGCCTCCGCCATCATCTTGGCGGCCAGTGCGCGCGTCTGCGGAAAGCGGCAGATGTCCTCGAGCGTGGCATGCGTCAGTGCGCTGATCGGATTGAAGCTCAGGTTGCCCCATAGCTTGAGCCAGATATCGGCACGGATGTCGGACAGCACCGGCGTCTTGAAGCCGGCGTTGCGGAACAGCTGCGCCAGTGCGCGCACACGCTCGGTGTCGGCACCGTCGATCTCGCCGAGCGGAAAGCGATTGCCCTCGATCACGCGGATCACGCCCGGCGCATCCAGCTCGCAGGCCGGGTAGATGACGCAGCCGAGGGTGCGGTCCACCGGCAGGCCCGCGGAGATGACGCCGCCCGGGTCGACCGATTCGATGCGCGTGCCCTCATAGGGGCCGCCGAGCTTGAAGAAGTACCACCACGGAATGCCGTTCTGCGCGGTGACCACCACGGTCTGCGGACCGATCAGCGTGGCCAGTTCCGGCACCACCGGCGCGACCTGGTGTGCCTTCATGCCGAGGATGACGACGTCCTGCACGCCAAGCTCGGCCATGCGGTCGGTGGCGCGCAGCCGCGCCACCTGCTCGCTGCCGTCGGCGTTGATGAGCTTCATGCCCTGGGCGTTGACCGCGGCGAGATTGGCACCGCGGATGACGACGCTGACCTCCTCGCCGATGCCCGCCAGGCGCACCGCAAGATAGCCGCCGATCGCACCGGCGCCGACCACACAGATCTTCATTGCACTGTCTCCGCAGCGTGTTCGGGCGGCGTGAACCGGTTGATCAGTGCGCCGATGCCATCGATCACGATCTCGATGGTGGCACCGGGCTTCATCGGTGCGGCGCCGAGCGAGGTGCCCAGGGCGATCAGGTCGCCCGGTTCAAGCGTCATGTCGTACGACAACTGCGACACCACCTGATGCGGCGCGAAAATGGCGTCGCTGATCGGGTAGTTCTGTCGTTCGCGGCCGTTCAGAATCGACCTTACCACCAGCGTCTGCGGATCGAGGTCGGTGGCGATGACGGGGCCGAACACGCCGAAACCATCCGCGCCCTTGGCGCGCGTCCACTGCGCGAACGAGGCGTCGCGGCTGATCAGATCGAGCGCGGTGACGTCGTTGACCACGGTGTAGCCGAAGATGCAGGCGCGCGCTTCCTCGGGCGTGACACGATGGGCGCGGCGACCGATCACCACGCCCAACTCCCCTTCGAACACCACCCGGCCGTCGTAGTTGGCGGGTGAACGGATCGCTGCCCCGTGGCCGGCGTAGCTCGTCGCCGGCTTGATGAAATACAGCGGCTCGGTCGGAATGGCGTTGCCGGCCTTCTCGGCCGCAGCGCGAAAGTTGTTCCACAAGCCGATGAACTTGCCGGGTGCGCCGGGCGGCAGGCATACCACCTGGTCGACCGCGACGCGCTCGCCGGTCGGCTTCGGCGCCGTGAACAGGTCACCCGCGTGCACGTCGACCCAGTCGCCGTCGAGCCGCCCGAAGTGGTCAGGAAAGTCGCAGGCATCGGGCCGGCGGAATTTCATCCATCGAGCCATCTTTTCTCCAAGCGCAATAACCGAGGTGAAGTTGCCGACTTGCGAATCTGCGCTGATAGAGTCGGCCGCACGTCGGAAGGGACATGACAATACCGACACATGATGCGGCGGCTGTTGGAGGGACGCCGCGTCCGGCAATCGCTGTCACTGACAACCTGAACCGGAGACTCCCTTGCACCTCGCTACCCCGCCCACCGCGCAGCCCCCTCGCCTGCGCCGCGCTCTCATCAGCACCTGCCTCGCACTGGCCACGCTGACGGCCCCTGCCCTTGCCGCCGCTTGGGAACCCACCAAGACGGTCGAGTTCGTCGTCCCGGCTGGTACCGGCGGTGGCGCCGACCAGATGGCGCGGCTGGTGCAAAGCATCGTCAGCAAGCACAACCTGATGAAGCAGCCGATGGTGGTCGTCAACAAGGGCGGCGGTGCCGGCGCCGAAGGCTTTCTCGAGGTCAAGGGCGCCAAGGGCGAACCACACAAAATCATCATCACGCTGTCCAACCTGTTCACCACGCCGCTGGCCACCGGCGTCCCGTTTAACTGGAAGGACCTGACCCCGGTGTCGATGCTGGCGCTCGACCAATTCGTGCTGTGGGTGAACGCGGAGTCGCCGTACAAGACGGCCAAGGACTTCATCGATGCGACCAAGGCCGCCGGCCCGAGCAAGATGCGCATGGGCGGCACGGGTTCCAAGCAGGAAGACCAGATCATCACCGCGGCGATCGAGAAGCAGACCGGCACCAAGTTCATCTACATCCCGTTCAAGGGTGGCGGTGAAGTGGCGGTGCAACTGGTGGGCAAGCACCTCGATTCGACCGTCAACAACCCGATCGAGGCGGTGGCGCAATGGCGTGCCGGCCAGCTGCGGCCGCTGTGCGTGTTCGACGACGATCGCATACCGTTCAAGACCAAAGTCACGGCGGACATGAGCTGGAACGACATTCCGTCCTGCAAGCAGTCGGGCCTCGACGTGGATTACCTGATGCTGCGCGGGATCTTTACCAGCCCGGGGGCCAAGCCCGAGCATGTGGCGTTCTATGTCGACTTGCTGAAAAAGGTGCGCGCCACGCCGGAGTGGAAGGAGTTCATCGAGCGCGGCGCCTTCAACACCACCTCGCTGGAAGGCGATGCCTTCAAGGCCTGGCTGACGAAGGAAGAGCAGCGCCACCGCCAGCTGATGCAGGAAGCCGGCTTCCTCGCCAAGTAGTCTCTCAACCCCACTGCGTCGTCGCGCGCCGCTGCCAGCGGCGCGCTTTTCTTGTGCCCGCCGCCCGGGCCCTGCCGTTGTGCGGCACGGGTTCGGGCGGACCTTGTCGAGATCGTTATGACTACCCCTCCGGAGCAAGACCGTCCTGCCGCTTCCTATCGCACCGTCGAGCTGGCGGTGGCGGTGCTGATTTTCATCTTCGGCGCCATCGTGCTGGCCGACAGCTGGCGCCTGGGCGCGCGCTGGAGTGATGACGGTCCGCAAGCCGGCTATTTCCCCTTCTACATGGGCCTGGCGATTTGCGTCGCATCGGTGTGGGTGTTCTATGGCGCCTGGCGCCAGCGCCAGGCGGGCAGCGAGGCGTTCGTGCTGCGCGGCCAGGTCAGGCAGATCATGACGCTGCTCGGGCCGGCGATTGTCTATGTGATCGCGATCGAGTTCATCGGCATCTACGTCGCCTCGGCCATCTTCCTCGCCTACTTCATGGGTCGGCACGGCGGCCACCGCTGGTGGGTGACGACGGCGGTGGCTCTCGGTCTGCCAGCGGTGCTGTTCGCGATGTTCGAGGTGTGGTTCAGGACGCCGCTGCCCAAGGGTCCGCTCGAAGCGCTCTTCGGCATCCACTGAGGCCGCCACCATGACCGAATTCGCATCGCTGCTGCAGGGCTTCCAGGTCGCCCTCACTCCGTTCAACCTGACGCTGATGCTGGTGGGCATCGTGTTGGGCGTGGTGATCGGCGTGCTGCCCGGGCTGGGAGGCGCCAATGGCGTGGCGATCCTGCTGCCGCTGACCTTCAGCATGAATCCGACCTCCGCGATCATCATGCTGACCTGCATCTACTGGGGCGCGCTGTTCGGCGGCGCCATCACCAGCATCCTGTTCAACATTCCCGGCGAGCCGTGGTCGGTGGCCACCACCTTCGATGGCTATCCGATGGCGCAGCAGGGGCAGGCCGGGCAGGCGCTGACGGCGGCGTTCACCTCGAGCTTTGTCGGCGCGCTGTTCGCGGTCATCCTGATCACGCTGGTGGCGCCGCTGGTGGCGAAGTTCGCGTTGAAATTCGGCCCGCCCGAGTTCTTCGCGGTCTATCTGCTCACCTTCTGCGCGTTCGTCGGCATGAACCGCGACGCCGCGGCCAAGACGGTGATTGCGATGTGCATCGGCTTTGCGCTGGCCGCGGTCGGACTCGATACCGTGACCGGCCAGCTGCGGCTGACCTTTGGTACGGAGTCGCTGCTCAAGGGGTTCGACTTCCTGATCGCGGTGATCGGCCTGTTCGGCATTGCCGAAATTCTGCAGTCGATCGAGGAAGACCTCGCGTTTCGCGGCAAGAAGGCCAAGCTCGATCTCAAGGTGGTCTGGACCACCTGGAAGGAACTGCTGCGCCACTGGGGCACGTCGCTGCGCAGCAGCGTGGTCGGCTGCCTGATGGGCATCGTGCCGGGCGGCGCCACGCCGGCCTCGTTCATGGCCTACGGCATGGCGCGGCGCATCGCCGGTGACAACAGCGGCTTCGGCAAGGGTCGTATCGAGGGCGTGGTGGCGCCGGAAACCGCGGCGCACGCGGCCGGCACCAGTGCCCTGCTGCCGATGCTTGCACTGGGCGTGCCCGGATCGCCCACCGCCGCGGTGCTGCTTGGCGGCCTGCTGATCTGGGGCCTGCAACCGGGGCCGCTGCTGTTCGTCGAGCAGAAGGACTTCGTCTGGGGCCTGATCGCCAGCATGTATATCGGCAACATCGTCGGCCTGATCGTGGTGCTGGCCTTCGTGCCGGCGTTCGCGGCGATCCTGCGCATTCCGTTCACCATCATCGGGCCGGCGATCATCGTCGTCTGCGCGATCGGCGCCTACACCGTCAACACCTCGATGTTCGACGTCTACCTGATGCTCGGCTTCGGCGTGCTGGGCTACGTGCTGCGCAAGCTCAAGTACCCGCTGGCGCCGCTGGTGCTCGCCCTGGTGCTGGGCGACCGCGCCGAGGACGCGTTCCGCCAGTCGATGCTGCTGTCGCAGGGCACGCTGACGATCTTCGTCAGCAACCCGCTGGTGGCGGCGCTGACACTGTCGGCGCTGGCGGTGCTGATCCTCCCGGCCTTCACAACAATGCGGCGGCGGGTGCGCATGCGGGCCTCCGGACCGGCGTAGCGAGCCAGCGCGGAGGAAGACTCTGTTTTGCCGCCTCCGCCGCGCCGCCCCACCACGCCAACCACGGTCTCGCACGAGCAGGCGGACAACGCGAGCGTCAGTCGCCCGAACGCTCGCGTCGCACATCCACGGTGTTTCGCGTGGCGAGTTCGCCTCTTGCGGTGCGTGGTCGCCGACGTGCCTGCCATGCGGGCGATCGGCCGAGCGGTTCGCCGCAGTCCTGCTGCCGACCTGGCCCGACGCCTAACTGAAGGCGGCTCTTCGCTGCGCGCAGATTGGCAGCCGCGAAAGCCAAATCGTCGGCCACAACCGATGCAATGCGGGCACGTGCCTGCCGACGGTGACCGTCATCCTGGCGCACCGCGCCTGAGGCTCACTCCAAGCCGACCAGCGCCTTCAACTCGTCCCACGGCCGCGTCTTGAGCACGTCCAGCAGGTTGTTGAACTTGTCTGTCCAAAGCGACATGTGCGGCGCCGTTGCCAACGGTGCGGCCCGCTTGGCCAGCTCGCCGACCTCGAACGCCTTCGGGTCGCGCGACAGCATCACCCAGTCGGTGCTGGAGGCGAGCAGGTCATCGGTCGGTGAATCGGCCACGTGGCGCACGGTCAGGCCGGTGGCGGCGGCGATGTTGGCCAGCACCGGCTTCAGATCGAGGAAGCGGTTGGAGATGTGGATGGCGATGATGCCGCCCGGCGCCAGATGGCGCGCGTAGATCTCGATCGCTTCGCGCGTGATCAGGTGCACGGGAATCGAGTCGCTTGAAAACGCGTCCACCGCCAGGACGTCGAACGCCTGCGGCTCCTTGCGCGCGAGTTCGCGCTCCAGTGACAGGCGGGCGTCGCCGAGGGCGAACTGCAGCGTCGCTCCGCGCTGTTCGGCCGCGCCGAGGTAGGTGAAGTGGCTGCGCGCCAGCGCCAGCACATCGGCATCGAGTTCGTAGATGCGCAGCGTATCGCCCGCGCGACCGTACGCGGTCAGCGTGCCGACACCCAGGCCGATCACGCCCAGCCGCAGCGGCCCCTGCGCCTGCTTGCTGTCGATCGCCAGGCCGACGCCTGATGTCCGCGCGTAGTAGGTGCCCGGCTGCTCGCTGCGCGGCGGCTGGGTGAACTGTTCGCCGTGCAGGATCACGCCGTGCAGCAGACGGCGCACCTGGTACTCGCCCGTGCCTGCCTCACGCACCCGCAGCGTGCCGTAGAAGTTGCGCTGCATCACCATCACGTTGTCGCGCAGGAACTCGACATAGGTGAAGCCGTAGAACGCCGTGGCGGCGGTGGCGATCAGCGCCGGGCCGAGCAGCGACTTGCGTTCCCAGGCGAGCCACACCGCCAGGGCGGACAGCGCGAACAGCGCCAGCGGCAACTCGTAGTAGCCGGGGAAGACACGCGGCGCCACCAGACCGACCAGCAGGCCACCGAGGGCGCCGCCGGCCGACAGCGACAGATAGAAGTTGGTCAGGTACCGCGGCGCCGGCTTGCGCTGTGCGAGTTCGCCGTGGCAAAACAGACAGGCGAAGAACATGCCGGCGCTGTAAAGCGGGATCGCCAGGCCGATGTCGAGCACGCCGTTGTTGGCCGACAGTCCCCAGCTCATCGCCACGAACAGCAGCAGAGCCGGCAGCAGCAGCCAGGTCTGCTCGTACCAGCCGCGGCCGGCGCGCCCCTCGAACGCGAGCACGAAGGTGAGCAGGTACAGCGTCAGCGGCACCACCCACAAGAACGGCACGCTGGCGATGTTCTGCGTGATGTGGCTGGTGGACGCCAGCAGCATCAGCGAGCCCAGCGCAGCCAGCACCAGCCACAGGCCGTAGTCAGCCAGCGTGGGCGCGCGCTCGGGCACGGCCGAGCCACTTGGTGCTGCGGCTGCGGTCGACCCCGAAGGACGGGCATCGATCGTGGGCAGCTTGCGCGCCTGCCAGGCACAGGCGGCACAGGTGGCGACGAACAGTGCATAGGCGCCGCTCCACACCCAGCTTTGCACCGTCGACGAGGTAAACGGCTCGATCGCGAACGGGAACGCCAGCAGGCCGATCAACGAGCCGAAGTTCGACAGCGCGAACAACCGGTACACCGTCCTTTCCGGAAAGCGCGGCGCGATCCACTTCTGCAGCAGCGGGCCGGTGGTGGACAGCAACAGGTACGGCAGGCCGATCGTGGCGCCCAGCAGCACGATGATGCGCAGCGCGGCGTCTTCCTCGCCCGCCGGCTTGAGCAGGACGCTCGGAATGATCGGCAGGAATGCCAGGCTCACCACCAGCAGCGCGATGTGCAGGTTCGACTGCGCGCGCGCATTGAGCCGGCGGGTGATGAAGTGCGAGTAGGTGTAGCCGGCCAGCAGCAGCACCTGGAAGAACACCATGCAGGTGGTCCACACGGCCGAGGTGCCGCCGAACCAGGGCAGCAGCTGCTTGGCAATGATCGGCTGGACCAGGAACAGCAGGAACGCGGACAGCAGGATCGTCGAGGCGAAAAGCGGCATGTGGGCGGCGCGGGCGGCGCCGCATGCGGCGCGTTCAAGGGTTGGCCCGGGAAAAGGGCGGCGGATTCTCTCACGCAGGCGGCGCGGTGCCTGCGCCGGTACCGATCGGTGCACACAGCGCCCGGGAGGGTGCGCTTATCGAGCGAATGGCCGGCTCAAGGTCGCGCCGACAATGCCGTATTCCGACCTACGAAGGCTTGCCGCTGGACCCGCAGCAATCGCCGATTTCGCTGGAACGAGAAGCACGTGATGGATCTGGATGCCCCAAGCCTCGAGACCTCGGCCGACGCCGGACTGGACGCGCCGCTGTCCGGCGTGTCGATCCGCTGGAGCCCGGTGGTCGGCCGCGACGAGCGGCCGATCGGCTTTCGACTGCACGTGCAGGGCCATCCGCCGGGCGTGTCGCTGGCTCAACTGCTCGACGCGGTCCTGGCGGGCTTCACCGACGAAGCCAGCGGCATGCCGCAAGGCCTGGTGCTGCTGGCACCGCAGGATCTGGTGGCTGACGAGTCTCTCGGTTTCTGGGGCGCGCCACGCAATGTGCTGCTCGAAGTCGACGAGCAGGTGCTGGCGAGCCCGGCCGGGCGCGAGCGCGTGGCGCTGGCGCAGAAGCACGGTGTGCGGCTTGCGCTGAACAGCGCGGGGCCGGCATGGCCGACCGCGGATCGGCTGGCGCCCTTCCAATACCTGGTGAGCGACGCCTCGGTGGCGCTGGCGGCGGGCAAACCGCCGCGCGATGTCGCCCTGCTGGTGCGGGCGGTGGCGAGCCGTGCGCAGGTGCAGGCGGTGCTGGCCGGTGGCGCCAGTGGCGTGGTCGGCTGGCCCGGCGAACTGCCAGCGGGCGGCGATGACCTGCGTCCGCAGCAGCGCGCGCTGCTCAACCTGGTGCGGCTGGTGCAGAGCGACGCCGACACCGGCGACATCGAAAAGGAGTTCAAGCGCGAGCCGATGCTCGCCTACATGCTGCTGACGCTGGCCAACAGCCCGGCGTTCATGCGCGCCACGCCGATCGCCTCGCTGTCGCATGCGATCCAGCTGCTCGGCTACCAGCGGCTGGTGAAGTGGCTGGTGTTGCTGCTGGTGATTGCCTCCAAGGATGGCAAGGCGCTGCCGGCCATCTACGCCGCCGTGCTGCGTGGCCTGTTGCTGGAAAACTGTGCCACCGCGGCGCGTGCCTCGCCCACGGTGCGTGACCAGTGCTTTGTCGTCGGTGCGTTCTCGCTGCTCGATCGCATCACCGGCCGCTCGCTGGCACGACTGACCGAGGACGTCCCGCTGCCCGAGGCGGTGTCGGCTGCCCTGAACGGCGCCGGTGGCCCGTACGCGGCGTGGCTCGATCTGGCGCGTGCGGTGGAAAACGAGCCGGCAGGCGAGCCGGGCCAGCTCGACGCCGCGGCGGCGGCCGTCGACCTCACGATCGGTGAAGTTAACGCCGCGCTGCTGAAGGCACTGGCCACCAACGACGCGCTGCAGACGCTGGTTTGACGCGCCGCTGTCGCGCCCGCATGCCGGGGCGCGTGCGATGCGCCGGTTCGCTCGGGTGCAGCGCTGAGCCGCGCGCTACTGGCTCGGCACGTGCACGCCTGAGCTGGCGTCGCACACGACCGTCGCATCATCGGTGACCGGCGCCAGCACCAGCGCACTGCTGCTCACGCCGCTGTCGATGTACTGGCGGATGCTCCCCGCGAACGACGTGGTGCGTGCGCCGGTGCCGCCCGCCGTGCTGTACCACGTGGTCGGGCCGGTGCCGTTGCGGATCGACTGGCTGCGCAACACCACCTGCCGACTGCAGCCCTTGAACTGGGCGTCGCGCGCATCGAAGCCGATGCGCTGCGAAAGCGCGGTCGACGGCCCGGTCGCCGACAGCCGTGCGCAGTCGGTGCTGCCGCGCACCTGGCGCCGGATCGAACTGGCCTGGGCGGGGTCGGTCACCAGGAAGCCGTTGCCGTCCACCCCGGAGTAGCACAGCAGGATCGAGCGTTCGATGGCCGAGGCGTTGAGCTGGAAGCGCGCCGGCGTGCGCACCACCAGGCCCGGATTGAAGCGCGCGAGTTCCGCGCCGCTGGTATTGGTGAGCGACACCACCGTGTCCCAACGCTCCTCGAGCGCAGCCAGCAGGTCGGAGGTGGCAGCGGTGGCGACGAACGCCGATGGATAGACCTGCGTTGCGGCCTGCGGCAGCTGGCGCTGCCCCGCCACTTCGCCATTGCTCGGCGGGGTGGCGAGGTTCGAGCCGAAGTCGGCCAGCACGCTGACGATCATCTTGCTCGTCAGACTGGCCGCCTCGGTGCCGCGGTTGCAGTTGATCGCATAGGTCAGCGGGTGCAGGGCCTGGTTGACGGCATAGGTGCTGAAGCTGTCCTGCGCATAAGCCAGCAGGATGTCGCACGACAGGTCGAGCGCCTGCTCGTTGCCGTTGACCAGCCTGCGGCGCGGCACGGCATCGGACCAGGCGATCTTGTAGCTCTCGTGGCGGGTATTCGCCGCGCGGGCGGTGGCGTCGGTCGCGTACTCGACCACGTAGCCGAATGGCACGCCGGTCCGATCGTTGCTCCACTCGCTGTCGTCGATGCGGCCGTTGCCGTTGGCGTCCCACGCAAAGTGGCGCCGCAGGTCATCGAACAGCGCGGCGGCGCGTGGATCGTCGCCGTGCTCGTGGCCGAAATAGCACAGGCGCCCGGTGTCCGGATCGATCGTGCTGGCCGGATGCCAGGTCGGGTACTTGCGCCCGTCGGGGCCGATGACGAAATAGGTGTCGTGCAGCGCCTTGGGGCAGGCGTTCGGGTAGCGCGACGTGTCGGTCGGCGGCGACCAGCGCCCCATCGACAGGCTGTCCGGGCGGTTGCCGGGATCGGTCGAGCCACCGCTGCCACCGACCGGATCGCCGGCGCAGGAGACGACTGAACCGCCGGTCAGCAAGGCCAGCGCGATCAGGGCGGCGAAGCCACGCAGTGCGAGGGGGGGTCGGGGTAGGCGCATGGACAAGTCAGGTCAGAATCCTGTGGCCGCCGCTGGCGATCGTGGTCCGATCCAGTCGGGCGCGATGCGGGTGCCGAGGATACGATCGGCGAGCCGTTCCGTGGCGCGCAGCCGCGCGGCGACATCGAAGCCCTGGAAGCAGCCGTCGAGCAGCACGGCCGCGGCACGATCGAATTCTGCCAGCCCGTTGCGTCGCTCGGCTGCCGTGGGCAGCCAGCGGCCGGCGGCGGCAAAGGCGAAATCGACGATCTGCACGATGACGCCTGCCACCAGCAACTCGGCGGCGATCGCGTCGGCGGCCAGTCGCGCGCGCGCCTCGTTCAGGTCGATCAGCGCCTGCACGCGGCGCCCGCCCTGCTCGGCCTCGCTCGGCCGGTAGCCACGCGCCAGCAGCGCCGCCGCGTGATCGACGAGGACACGACCCTGGCCGAGCGGATCGAAGGTGAGCGTGCCTGCGGCAAGCCAGCGCGCGGTCACCGGCCGTCCGTAGGCCGCTTCGTCAGCAAGATCACGGCGCAGTTGGGCATCGGCATTGATGGTGAACTCCGCCAACAGCGGACCAATCCGACGCAACACGCGCTGGCGCCACGGCTCACCGTGCAAGACCATGAGTGCGACGCGCGGACTGCCGGCGTCGGTACGCGGCACCGGGTGGCCGGGCAACGTCGCGACTGCCGGCGTGTCGGCCTGGACCGGCTGCATCACCGGTCCGACCACGATGCTGTCGGGCGCGGTCAGGGTGAAGGCGACGTCGAGCGCGCCGCGCAGCGGTGACTGCAGCTCCGGTGGCGCGGGCGGCAAGGTCGCGCGGCGCGACGGTGGGCTGTTCATCGCATGGCAGACAAAGCGTTGCGCGCTGCCGTGAGCAGCCACTGCGTGTCGAGGCCGAGCGCGATCATCGTGTAGCCGAGCTCGCGGTAGCGCCGCGCCTGCTCGGTGGTCAACGCCAGAATGCCGGCGGACTTGTTGTGCGCGGCGGCCACCTGCGCCACCTGCGCGATCGCAGCCTGCACGTCGGCATGGCCAGCGTTGCCCAGGTGCCCGAGACTGGCCGACAGATCGGCGGGGCCGACGAACAGCGCGTCCACCTGCGGCAGGGCGGCGATCTCGGCGGCGGCACGCAGCGCGGCGGCACTCTCGATCTGCACCACGGTGCAGGCGGCGTCGTTGGCGGTCAGCAGGTAGTCGGGCAGCAGGCCAAAGCGACCGCCCCGCGTGACGGCGGCAACCCCGCGCAGGCCGCCGTTGCCGTCCTGCGGATAGCGCATCGCTGCGGCCGCGAGCGTTGCATCGGCCGCGCTGTTGACGTTGGGAAACAGCAGCGTCTGCGCGCCAGCGTCCATCGCCCGCTTGACCAGCGGCGGCGCGTTCTCCGTGACGCGCAGCACCGCGTGCGCGGATGCTGCGCTCATCGCCTGCAGCATGGCGACTGCGTCCATCGTGTCGGCCGGTGCATGCTCGGTGTCGAGCAAGAGGAAGTCGAAGCCCGCATGTGCCAGCGCCTCAGCCGCCAGCGGCGACGACAGCGCGAGCCAGCCGCCGTAGACGATTCTTCTTTCGAGCAGCGCGCGTTTGAACGGATTGAGCATCAGTGGGGCGACCGGGGTGACATGCCGAGGATAGCCCGCAGCCCGGACGCGCCCGCCGGTCCCCACGTGATCAGGGAAGGGGCGGCGCGCTCGGACGTGTCGTGCGCGCGTCAGGCAACGAAGATCCCTTGACCGCAGTGCCCCGATGCGTGCGGCAAAGGTCGCTGCCGAGCATTCAGCGCGCGCTGCGCGTCGACTTGGCTGCGGTCTTGGTGCTGGTCTTGGTGGTCGATTTCGTGACAGCACGCACTGACGTTCGAGCCGTCTTGGTCGCGGCTGGGGTCGCGCTCTTGGCGGTTGTCTTATAGGCCGTCTTGGCGGCGGACTTGCCAGCCGACTTCGCCGTCGTTGGCACCGCCGCGGTCTTTGCTGCCGATCGGCTGACCGCCTTGGTTGCAGTCTTGCGCGGCGCGGCGGCGGCCGTCTCTTCCTCGTCGACGGCGGGCTTGGCTGCCACCTTGATCGCCTTGGCTGCCGCGGGCGACTTCGCCGCCTTGGGCGGTCGCGGTTCGAACTCGAAGCCCACGCCACCGTCGGGCTTCTTCACGAGGAAGGCGGAGAACTTGCGCCGGGTCTTGTTGGAGACGAAGCCGCGCAGGATGTCCGTGCGGCCTTCGGCCAGCAGCTTGCGCATCTGCTCGGCAGCGATCTCCTGCTGCAGGATCACCTTGCCGGAGCGGAAGTCGCAACTCTTGTTCGGGCCAACGCTCTTCTCGCACACGTAGGACATCGGCTGCTCGAAGACATGGGCGCGGCACTTGGGACAGGCGCCCAGGGGCGTCTGGTCGGAGAAGTCGACCGGCTCGGCGTTGTCGTCGTCCTGCGCCGCGTTGCCGAAATCGAACTCGAGCTTGTGTTCGGGGGTGATCTTCAGCACCGCGGCGAACGGGCGACCCATCTTGCTGCGGAAGCCCTGCAGCGGACCGATCTGCTTGTCGCGCAGCAGTTGCTCGACTTCCTCGTATTCGAAGCTGCGGCTGGCCGGGTGCTTGGTGATCGAGAAATCGCAGCTGGTGCAGGCAAAGCGCCGGTAGTTTTCCTGCACCACGCTGCCGCACTTGGGACATGGCGTCTTCAACGTCGCGTAGTCGCCGGGCACGGTGTCCGACTCGTAGCTCTTGGCGCGCTCGACCATTTTCTCGGTCATCTGCGCGATCTCCTGCATGAACGAGTCGCGCTTGAGCTTGCCGCGCTCCATCTGCGCCAGCTTGTGCTCCCACTCGCCGGTGAGCTCGGGGGCGGTCAGCTCCTCCACACCCAGGCCGCGCAACAGGGTGAGCAGCTGAAACGCCTTGGCGGTCGGGTGCAGGTCCTTGCCGTCGCGGATCAGGTACTTCTCGTTGATCAGGCCTTCGATAATCGCGGCACGGGTGGCCGGCGTGCCCAGGCCCTTGCCGGCCATGGCCGCGCGCAGATCCTCATCGTCAAGCAGCTTGCCCGCACCTTCCATCGCCGACAGCAGCGTGCCTTCGTTGTAGCGGGCCGGCGGCTTGGTCGCCAGGCCCACGGCGTCGACCGCCTCGGTCTTCACGCTTTCGCCCTGCGTCACCTTGACCAGCGAGCCTTGCTCCTCCTGCGCTTCCTTGCCGTAGATCGCGAGCCAGCCGGGTTCGACCAGGACCTTGCCCTCGGTCTTGAACTGGTGCGTCTGCACCGTGGTGATGCGGGTGGTCACCATGTACTCGGCGGCCGGATGGAAGATCGCCAGGAAGCGCTTGACCACCAGGTCGTAGATCTTCTGTTCCGCCTCGGACAGATGCTTGGGCGTCTCCAGCGTGGGAATGATCGCGAAGTGGTCCGACACCTTGGTGTTGTCGAAGATCCGCTTGTTCGGCTTGATCCAGCCGTTCTTGCTGATCGCCTTGGCGAACGGCGCGTATTCGCGCATCGCAGCGAGCGACTCGACCGTCTTCTTGGCCACTGCGACATAGTCCTCGGGCAGCGCGCGCGAGTCGGTTCGCGGATAGGTCAGCACCTTGTGCTTCTCGTACAGCGCCTGGGCGATCGACAGCGTGGTCTTGGCCGAGAAACCGAAGCGGCCATTGCCTTCGCGCTGCAAACTGGTGAGGTCGAACAACAGCGGCGACGACTGCGACGAGGGCTTTGCCTCTTCCGTCACCGTGCCGGTCTTGCCGCGACAGGCGGCGACGATCGCCTCGGCTTTCGCCTTGTCCCACAGGCGCTCGGCGCGTGCGTGCTCGTCGTCCTCCGGCTTGCGGAAGGCCGGATCGAACCAGCGACCCTCGTAGCTGCCGGCAGCGGCGCCGAAGCTGGCGCGCACCTCCCAGAAGTCGCGCGAGACGAACTTGCGGATCCGCTCCTCGCGGTCCACCACAATCGCCAGGGTGGGGGTCTGCACCCGGCCCACGGTGGTCAGGAAGAAGCCGCCGTCCTTGCTGTTGAACGCGGTCATCGCCCGCGTGCCGTTGATGCCGACCAGCCAGTCGGCCTCGGAGCGGCAGCGCGCGGCATCCGCCAGCGGGCGCATGTCGGCGTCGGTACGCAATTGCTCGAACGCCTCGCGGATCGCCGCCGGCGTCATCGACTGCAGCCAGAGCCGGCGGATCGGCTGCTTGGCGCTGGTGTGCTGGGCGATGTAGCGGAAGATCAGCTCGCCCTCGCGCCCGGCGTCGCAGGCGTTGATCAGCTGCGTCACGTCCTTGCGCTTGATCAGTCGTGCCAGCACCTTGAGACGCGCCTCGGCCTTCTCGATCGGCTGCAAATCAAAGTGCGGCGGAATCACCGGCAGGTGGGCGAAGCTCCATTTGCCGCGCTTGACGTCGTACTGCTCGGGCGCCTTGATCTCCAGCAGGTGGCCGACCGCTGAGCTGACGACGTACTCGTCGCTTTCGAAGAAGTCTTGCTGCTTGGTGAAGCCGCCCAGCGCGCGCGCGATGTCGGCGGCGACGGAGGGTTTCTCGGCAATGATGAGGGCCTTGCTCATGGGGCTGCTGAACCGTTCTGTCTGAAATGACCGGCGATGACGGCACGCGTTGTACCGGCGGCCGGCACCGCTCGCCGCGGCGTGGTGTGAAAGCGCGAAAGCCGCCTAACTCAGGCGGCTTCTCTTTTTTCAGGATAACAACGAAACCGGGGGCGGATGCAAGTCCGCTGTGGAAGGCATGGGTGGTCGGGGTTCGGCCGCAGCCATGCCGGGCCGGTACCGTCGACTGTCCACTGCCTAGTGCAGCAGCCGCTCGTCGCCGTCGTCGAGCAGTTCTTCGAGCAGCAGGACATCGATGTCCGCCTGCTGGCTCCACAGCACCATCAGGACGATCAGCTTGAGCTTGTCCAGCGCCACCGGCCACTCGCCATCCTGCTGCCCGACCGCGAGGGCGCGTTCGATCACGATCTCGCGCTGCGCGCCGGTCAGCTGCCCGGCGCCGTCGAGGAACGACAGGAAGGCGACCCCGTCCGCTCCCAGGCGCTCGCGCTCGAAGCCGGGATAGATGCGAAAGGTACGGTCGCTGGCGTCGCGCACCGACAGCGACTCGCGCGTGACCTGCGCCAGGCCCTGCAGCCAGGCCAGTGCGTCGGAGATTTCGTCCTTGTCGAACCCCGCTGCCGACAGCTTCTGCGCCAGCGAATCCGGATCGGGCGCGCCGGTCAGGGCCGGGTAGTTTTCGTAGAGGTAGACGAGAACGTCGAACATTAGCGTCGACTTTACTGCGCGCAACGCCGCGGCGCAATGCCGGCCTGCGGCATCAACGCAACCGCTGGTATCTGTTACCGGGGAGACGCTCAACATGTTGGGCCAGCTCCAGCTCGAGCAGTGCCGCGGTGAGCTCGCCAGCGGCACAGCCCGCGCGCTCGCACAGCTGGTCGAGGCCGGTGGGATCGTGCCCCAAGGCGGCAAGAACGCGCCGCTGCAGATCAGGCAGGTCATGCGCGGACGGGACCGCCCCTGCCTCGCACGCGGGCTCGCGACCTGGCGTACGCGCGGGCGCGGTGTCGATGCGCAGCTCTTCCAGGATGTCCTGCACCGATTCGACCAGCTTGGCGCCGTCCCTGATCAGCCGGTGGCATCCCTTGGCGACCGGCGAGTGGATCGATCCCGGGATCGCAAACACCTCGCGCCCCTGCTCGGCGGCAAGACGCGCCGTGATCAGGCTGCCGGAGCGCAACGCGGCTTCGACCACCAGCACGCCACGCGCCAGACCGGCAATCAGCCGATTGCGGCGCGGGAAGTTGTGCGCCAACGCCGGCGTACCGAGCGGCAGTTCGGACAACACCAGCCCCTGCCGGCGCAGTTGCTCGGTCAACGGCCGATTGACCGCCGGATAGACGATGTCGATGCCGGTGCCGACCACGGCCACGGTCGATGCACGCGCGCCGTCGGCCGCCGCCTTCAGTGCGCCGCGATGTGCGGCGGTGTCGATGCCCAGCGCCAGGCCGCTGACGATCGCCAGGCCGGCGCGCGCCAGTCCGGCAGCGAACGACTCGGCGGTGGCCGCCCCCTGCTGGGTGGCGCTGCGGCTGCCGACGATCGCCAGCGCCGGTTGCGCCAGCAACTCGAGCCGGCCGATTGCATACAGCAGCGGCGGCGGGTCCGTCATGGTTAGCAGGCCGGCGGGGTAGGCGCTGTCGGCGAGTGTGACCAGGTGATGGCTGGGCGACTGCGCAAGCCAGGCCTGGGTGGCGGCGATTGCGGAACGCTGGGCCTCGGTGGTGGGCCCGGCGAGATCGCGGGCGAGTACCTCGCCAGCCACGGGAGTCAAGGTTCTCACGGAGGCGGCAAAGATGGCATCGGGCAGGCCAAAGACCTCCAGCAGCCGGCGCGCGGTGGCCGGTCCGACGCCAGGCGTGAGACTCAGCCGCAACCAGGCGGCGCGTTCCGGATCGAGGTCGGTGGCGGCATCGTTCATCGCCAGAGGGTACAAAGAAAAACGGCGCGCCAGCTGGGCGCGCCGTTTTTCACCTACCGTCAGGCGGGTTCAGCGACGCTGCGAGCGCGGCTGCTCCGGCGCGCCCGAGCTGACCGCTGGCGCGCCCACCGGCAAGCCGGGCAACACGCTGCTGGCCGAACGCGGCGACTGGTCATCAGGCTGGGTGAAGCGATCGCCGACCTGCACCGGCTGCTGGACTCGCATCACGAGCGCGTAGGACACGTTGTCGAACACGCGGAAGACGAACATCTCGCCGATCCGCTCATCGGGCAACTTGACGAACTCGCGCCGGTCCGAGGTGCGATCCAGCTTCGTCTCGCCGGTCTGCATCAGCGCCAGCACGTGGCCGACCTCGAGACCGTCGCGCTTGCCGCGGTTGATCGTGACGATGCTCTGCGTGCCGGCCTGGTTGACGCCGCCGTAGACCGACACGATGCGGCCGTCGACGGCGCGTTCCGGCGCGCGCGGCACGTAGGTGACAAGCGGCTGGCGCTCGATCGGCACCAGGCGGTCACCGACGCCGATCTCCTGCTTGCTCTGCTCGATTGTCAGCGTTGCCACTTCGCCGCGCTTGGCCATGCGCGCAGTGCCCAGGTAGAACGCCTCGTAGGCGATCGGCGTCTTGCGGAGTGTGTCGTCCGGGTCGTACAGCGGGCGGGCCGGACGGAACACGTGGTAGTTCTCGGCGCGTTCGTTGGTGACGCCACGCGCGTAGGCGACGTCGCCGCGGCCCAGGTAGACGCGTCCTTCCTGCGTGCCGACGATGCGCGGATACGCGGCCAGCGCGTTGGCTTCGACCACCAGCGGCTGCGACAGGAACGGCTCGATCACGTTGTGCGGAATGCTCGACACTGCGCCGGGCCGGTCCGGACCGAGGTCGCGCACGCGCGGCGACAGCCTGATCGAGTCACCGGGCGCGCCGGGCAGGCCCTCGCCGGCCACCTGAAGGGTGGCGCGACCATCGGCGCCGCGCACCAGGCGCAGGGTCTGGCCGGGATAGATCAGATGCGGATTGCGCACCTGTTCCTTGTTCATGCCCCACAGTTCGGGCCAGCGCCATGGGCTGGTGAGGAAAACGCTGGAGATGTCCCACAGCGTGTCGCCCGCCTTGACCGTGTACAAGTCCGGCGCCGTGGGCGACAGTGCTGCCATCGGCACGCCCGCCTGGGCGACCTGGGTGGCGGTCTGGCGCTGTGAGTCGGTGACGGGATAGCGGCCGTCGCCCGTGGTCTGTGCGGCGAGCGGCGCGGCCAGCGCGGCGCTCAGCGCGCCAGCGGTGGCAAGGGCAACCGCCCGAGGCAGGGCAGCACGGAAACTTGCGGCATGAACTGACATCGACTCTCCCGGCTTTTGCAGGTCCGTCCGGCGCGGTTATCGTGGCGAACGCCCCGGTCGCACCCATCTCGACATGTGAGCCCGCGAAGCGGGCGCCGCAATCGTGACAGACAGCTTAAAATTTTGCCTCTAATGCATTGATCCAGCAACGCTTGTGGGCTAATCCCCATGGCTGCTCAATGGGGCGACGCCCGTTTGTTGCGAGCGACAGGCGCGATCGCAGGTCGGGCTGAGCACCGCCCGACAGGGACGATAGGTCAGCCGGTGACCCGCCAAAGCATCGAAAAGCGGCGATCCGGCCGCAAATGACGTTGTTGCGGTGAATTCGACATGACGATGACCCGGTCGCCGACCGGTTGAGGACAGGCATGGCCCAGCTAGCGATTCTCGAGTACCCCGATCCCCGCCTGAAGAAGGTGGCGCAGCCCGTCACCGAGTTCGGCCCGCGCGTGCGCCGGCTCGTCGCCGACATGGCGGAGACCATGTATGAGGCGCCCGGCGTCGGACTGGCCGCCACTCAGGTCGACGTCCACGAGCAGATCATCGTGATCGACGTGTCCGAGGACAAGGACCGCCTGCAGGTGTACATCAACCCGCAGATTCTCTGGGCGTCAGACGAGACTGTCGTGTGCGAGGAAGGGTGCCTGTCGGTGCCTGGCGTCTACGACGAGGTACGGCGTCCCGCACAGGTCAAGGTGCGAGCGCAGGACGCCGATGGCAAGACCTTCGATGTTGATTGCGATGGGCTGCTCGCCGTGTGCATCCAGCACGAGATGGATCATCTGACCGGCAAGATGTTCGTCGAGTACCTGTCGGCCCTCAAGCAGGACCGCATCAAGACCAAGATGCGCAAACGGCGCGCAGCCTGACGCCGCCGCGGCGGCGTTTGCGTCGTACAGCGTGCCTGCGCTGGGCGCCGCGGCGCCATTGGCGGCCCGATTCTGGCGATTCGCGCCACGCTGCAACGCCCGGCCGCACGAAGGCAGCGCGGCCGGCGGCCCTTGCCTAGAGTCCGCTCCATCGGTTTGCCCCACAGGAGGACATGCGATGGACCCCGTATCCACCCGATACCCGGCCGCCGAGGCCGGCGACGATGCCGAGCACAAGGAAGCGCGCCGGTACGTCAAGCGGCTGCGCGACTTCTATCAGTTGCTGATCGTCGCCGTCCTCGTGATCGCGCTCACCGCGATCGTCAACCTGAGCCAGGGCGGTCGGATCTGGTTCCACTGGGTGGTTGTCGGCTTCGGCATCGCGTTGGCCTTCACTGCGCTCGACGCCTTCGGCCGCAACCTGTGGCTCGGTCGCGCCTGGCAAGAACGCAAGGAGCGCGAGTACCTGGCGCGCCGTCGGAGCTGAGTCATGACCCTTGTCCAGCACCTGTCGGCCGCGTGGAAAGCTTGGTGGTCGCCCCGCTATACCGACGGCGACAACGTGCCGCTGTGGGCCACAGTCGTCGTCACTTTGCTGTGGAACACCGCAATCGGCTTGGCCCTGACTGCCTTCGTCTGGGTGTTCTCCGGCGGCCGCGCCGACGTCGGGCGGATGCTCTGGATGAACCTGCTGACGGCGCACTGCATCGGCTTATCGATCTTCGGCTTGATCGGTGTTGCCGGTCATCTGATCGGCGGCAAGAAGATCGATGCCTGGCCGGGCGTCAAGCGCGGCTGGTTCTTCTCGCTGCTCGCGCTGGCCGGGGTCGCGGTCGGCTACGCCATCGCGTTCGCGCTCATCGCCATCATCGACGAGCGCTTCACCTTGCGCTGGGTGTCCGGCTGGTTCGTGGCGGGAGCGCTGATGATCTGGGCGGTGCTGTCGCTCCTTTTCTGGCGCTTCTATTCCGACCGCGCCAAGATCGCGGAAGCAGAAAGTCGCCACGTGGCCGAGCGGGCGCGCGCCGAGCAGCTCGAACGTCACGCGCTCGACGCACAGCTGCGCTCGCTGCAGGCGCAGATCGAGCCGCACTTCCTGTTCAACACGCTCGCCAACGTGGTGAGCCTGATCGACGGCAAGCCGGCCGATGCGCGCCGCATGCTCGAGCGGCTGATCGAACTGCTGCGTGCGTCGCTATCAGCCAGTCGCTCGCAGCAGACCACGCTCGGGCACGAGATCGACCTCGTGCGCACGTACCTCGACATCCTGGCGATCCGCATGGCGGGCCGGCTGCGCTACGAGATCGACGTCGAACCGCCACTGCGCGCGTATCCGCTGGCGCCGCTGCTGCTGCAGCCCTTGGTCGAGAACGCGATCCAGCACGGGCTCGAGCCGAAGATCGAAGGCGGTCGCGTGCGAGTGGTCGCGCGCGCGCAGGGCGACGTGACGGAGATCCTGATCGAGGACGATGGCCTGGGCTTCGGCGCCACCACCCGCGGCGGCGGCGTGGGCCTGTCCAACCTGCGCGAGCGTCTGGCGGCGCTGTTCGGTGGCGCCGCCCGCCTGACGATCGAGGATGCGCAGCCCGGCACTCGCGTGCGCCTGCTGCTGCCCGCATCCGGCCCCACCGCGCCGGCTACGCTGATTGCCCCGCTGGCATCAGCTGCCTGAGCCCGCCCATGCCGACTGCCCTGATCGCCGACGACGAACCGCATCTGGCCGACTACCTGCGCGGCAAGCTCGCCGCCTTGTGGCCCGAGCTGTCGATCGTCGCCATGGAGGCCAACGGGCCGCAGGCCGCCGCCGCGATCCGCGCGCACGCGCCCGACATTGCCTTCCTCGACATCCGCATGCCGGGCGCGACCGGACTGGAGGTGGCCGAGCAGCTGCGCAGCACCGCCCGACCGCCCCGGGTGGTGTTCGTTACCGCGTTCGATCAGTACGCGGTGCAGGCCTTCGAGGCCGACGCTGTGGACTACCTGCTCAAGCCCGTCAACGATGAGCGACTGGCGCGCACCGTCGAGAAGTTGCGCGCCGCGCAGGCAGCGCAGATGCCGGCGCCGCCGCTCGACGGCCTGCTGGCGCAGCTCGCACAGCATCTGCAGGGGTCGTCGCGCCATCATCTGCGCTGGATCCGCGCCAGCAAGAAGAACGGCGACGGCGAGATCACCGAGCAGATTTCGGTCGCCGACGTGGTCTATATCCAGGCCGACGACAAGTACACCTGCGTGTATGCGCGCGATGGCAAGGAGCTGCGCGAGTGGCTGATCCGGGTGCCGCTGTCGGATCTGGCGGCGCAGCTCGATCCGGCCGAATTCGCGCAGATCCATCGGTCGGTGATCGTCAACCTGCATGCGGTGGCCGGCACCCGCCGCGACATCGCCGGCAAGCTCTTCGTGCGCATGCGCGAGTACGCGCGCGAGCTGCCGGTGGCGCGGCAGTACGTGCACCTGTTCCGCCAGATGTAGACGGCGGCCGCCGGTGCGCGGCGGCGCGCCCCTACAATCGGCCGCATGCGCATCGTCTTCGCCGGCACGCCCGAGTTTGCGGCGGCGGCCCTGGCCCGCCTGATCGAGGCGGCCCCCACCGCCGGCTGGTCCATCCCCCTGGTTCTGACCCAGCCCGACCGCCCGGCCGGTCGCGGGATGAAGCTGCTCGCCTCGCCGGTGCGCCAGCTGGCGCAGGCGCACGGTATCGAGACCCGCACGCCGCTGACCCTGAGCCTCAAGCGCGGTGGCGAAGCGGCGCAGGCCGAGCACGACGCGCTGCGCGCGGCGCGACCGGACGTGCTCGTCGTGGCCGCCTATGGGCTGATCCTGCCGCAGGCGGTGCTCGACATTCCGGCCGGCCTGCGCCAGCACGACGGCTCACAACTGGGGGCCATCAACATCCACGCGTCACTGTTGCCGCGCTGGCGCGGCGCCGCACCGATCGCGCGGGCGATCGAAGCCGGGGACACGTACACGGGCGTCACCATCATGCAGATGGAAGCCGGCCTGGATACCGGCCCGATGCTGCTGGAAGACCAGATCGCGATCGCCGCCGATCACACCACGGCGAGCCTCACGGCAGCACTGGCGGCACTGGGCGCGCGCCTGATCGTCGACGCCCTGCGGCGCGCCGGGCGCGGCGAGTTGACCGCGCGCGTGCAGCCGGAGGCGGGCGTCACCTACGCGAACAAGCTTGCCAAGCACGAGAGCTGGCTCGATCCACGCCGAAGTGCGGCCGAACTGGCGCGCCAGGTGCGTGCCTTCGACCCGTTCCCGGTCGCCAGCTTGCGGTGGGGCGACGACGTGATTCGCGTGTGGGCGGCGCAAGCCGATGCGGCAACGTTCGATGCGGCGCCCGGCACCGTGCTCGCCGCCGATGCGGCCGGCCTGTGCATCGCCACCGGTGCCGGGGTGCTGCGCGTGACCGAGATGCAGCGTGCCGGCGGCAAGCGGCTGCCGGCGCGCGAGTTTCTCGCCGGCTGCCCGATTGCGTCGGGGGCCGTGGTGGTTTCACCGCCAACGGCGCAGGCGTTGCCATGAGCCCGCCGGGCCGCCCCAAGGGCGAATCCCGGAGCGCGCAGCGCGAGGGTCGTCCCGTCGGCCCGCCGGGCCGCCCCAAGGGCGAATCCCGGAGCGAACCACGCGAAGGTAGTCCAATGAACGATGCTGCGGAGATCGGTGCGCCGCCGCTGGCCCAGGCGATGTGGATTGCCGCCGTCGCCAGTGCGCGGCTGCGCGAAGGGATGCCGCTGGAGCGCGGCCTGGCGCTGGCGCACGAGCGCATCTCCGCGCAGATCGGCGGCCGCAGGATGCACCCACGGGCCGCCGCTGCCGCCAAGGACATCGCGTTCACGGCGGCCCGACATCGCGCGCTGACCGACGCGTTGATCGCCCGGCTGGCGACGCGGCCGCCATCGGAGCCGGTGGCGGCGCTGCTGGGCGTCGCTCTGGCACAGCTGGCCACCGCGCGTCACGCCGCCTATGCGGTGGTCGACCAGGCGGTGCAGGCGGCCAAGCAGGACGGGGCCACCGAAGGCGCCGCGGGTTTCATCAACGCCGTGCTGCGCAATGCGCTGCGCCAGTTCGATGCGCTCGTCGATGAAGCCGAACGCGACGACGCGGTGCGCCACAACCTGCCGAGCTGGTGGCTGCAGCGGCTGCAGCGCGACTATCCGCAGCACTGGCAGGCGATCGCCGAACTGCAGCGCGAACCGCCGCCGCTCGTGCTGCGCGTCAATTTGCTGCGCACCACGCGCGCGGCCTATCTGGAGCGGCTGGCGCAGGCGCAGCTCGATGCCACCGCCGTCGGCACCGCGGGCGTCTGGCTGCATCAGGCCTGCCCGGTCGAGCGGATTCCGGGGTTCACCGCGGGCGAGGTCACGGTGCAGGACGCCGGTGCCCAGCTGGCCGCCGAGTGGCTCGACCTGGCCGACGGCATGGCCGTCCTCGATGCCTGTGCCGCGCCGGGCGGCAAGACCGCGCACCTGGCGGCGCTGGCGGCCATCGACCTGACCGCGGTGGACATCGACGCCGAGCGCGCGCAGCGCATCGATCAGAACCTCGCACGACTGGGCAAGCATGCGGGCGCCACCGTGCGCGTGCTGGTGACCGACGTGCTGCGCGCCGCCCGCGAAGGTCGCCTGCCTCCGGATCACTACGACCGCATCCTGCTCGATGCGCCTTGCACCGCCAGCGGCATCGTCCGGCGGCATCCGGACATCCCGTGGTTGCGACGCCCGGAAGATGTTGCGCAATTACCAACGCAGCAGGCGCGATTGCTGGATGCGCTGTGGCCGCTGCTGGCACCCGCTGGTAGATTGCTTTTCGCGGTCTGCTCGGTGTTTTCCGAGGAAGGAAGCCAGCAGATTCAAAGGTTTGTCGCCCGTACACCCGGCGCGCGCCTGATCCCGCTGCCGGTGCGCGGCGGCAGCGGTCGGCTCGCAGAGCCGACCGTGCAACTTGTCCCCGCCGAAACCGATGCAGGCACGGCGGAAGGCTGGCCCGGCGTGCACGACGGCTTCTTCTACGCGCTGCTCGAAAAACAAAGCTGACTTACCCCGACCATGCAGTGCGCGGCCCGGAATCTCGCAGTACGCGCCCCGGGCAGTCGGAGGCGCCGGGCGCTGCTCGCCCTGTTGGCGGCCACCATTTTCCTGCTGGCCTGGCGCGCGCCGGCATTCGCGGCTGACCGTATCGACGTCACCAGCGCCCAGTTGGCGCTGGTGGTCGAGGGCGGCGAGCCCGGCGTCACGCTCGACGCCGACTTCGATTTCGAACTGCCCTATGTGCTGGAAGATGCGGTCAACCGCGGCATCGCCTTGTACTTCGTGGTCGACTTCGAGTTGTATCGCGAGCGCTGGTACTGGTTCGATCGCCAGCTCGCACAGCGGACCCTGACCTACCGGCTCACCTACAGCGCGCTCACGCGCCAGTACCGACTCGCGCGCGGCAGCCTTGCGCTGCCGTTCGACACGCTGGCCGAGGCGCTGGCGACAATGCGCCGTGTGCGTGGCTGGAAAGTGCTCGAACGCGGCACCCTGCGCCCCGACGAGGACTACCGGGCGCAGTTGCGCATGCGGCTGGACACCAGCCAGCTGCCTAAGCCGTTCCAGATCAACGCGCTTACCAACCGCGACTGGACGCTGGCCTCGGATTGGCGCAACGTCAACGTTTCCGCAGACCTGACGCGTTGACGGTCGGGGCAGTCCGGTGGCCATGACTGACCCGCAAAGCTTATCCATCGATGCCTGCCCCGACCGGGCGCGGGCGACGTCCGGGAGGAGGCATCGCATGCGCATTGCATCCGGGCCGCAGCGATGCTGGACCGACGCTCTTTCCGGCGTTCCTGGCGCCCGCCTCTGACATGTCCCGTTCGCTGCGCTACGGCTTCCTGATCGCGCTCGCGCTGGGCGGGGTGCTGCTGTACCTGCTGGCGGCGGCCAGCGGCAACACGGCCGCCTTCGAGCGCAACTATCCGCTGCTGCTCGCGATCAACGGTGCGGTGGCGCTGGCGCTGGCCGTGCTGGTGGTGCTGCTGGTGGCGCGCCTGGTGCGGCGCATGCGCCAGCGTCGCTTCGGGGCGCGCCTGATGGCGCGCTTCGCGGTCGCCTTTGCCCTGGTCGGCGTGCTGCCCGGCCTGCTGATCTACGTCGTCTCGGTCGAGTTCCTGTCGCGGTCGATCGAAAGCTGGTTCGACGTGCGCGTCGACCGCGCGCTGGAATCGGGCTTGACGCTGGGCCGGGCGGCGCTGGAGGCGCAGTTGGCCGATCTCAACGTCAAGGGCCGCTCGATCGCGCTCGAACTCGCAGACACGTCGGAGAGCGGCCAGCTTGCCGCACTCGACCGCGCGCGCGACCGTGCCGGCGTGCACGAGGCGCTGCTCGTCACCGCCAGTGGCAATCTGGTCGGCACCAGCAGCGCGCGCGGCACCGCGCTCGCGCCCGACGTGCCGGCGCCGTCGGTGTTGCGACAGGCGCGGGCGCAGCGCAGCGTGGCGCTCATCGAGGGCGATCCGCTGTCGACGGACCCCAGGCTCGGACTGCGCACCCGGGTGATCGTGCCGATCCCATTGCCCTCGGCACCGGCGGTGGAAGCGCCGCCGCTGCCGACCAGCGAAACTCGCCGGCCGTTCCTGGTGCCGCCGCCGCCCGCAGCGCCCGAGGTGCGTGGCGAGCGTCGTTTCCTGCAGCTGGTGCAGCGCGTGCCGCCGTCGGTGGCGGCCAACGCGCAGGCGCTGCAGGACGGCTACCGCGAGTATCAGGAGCTGTCGCTGTCGCGCACCGGCCTGCGCAAGATCTACACGCTCACGCTGACGCTCACGTTGCTGCTGGCGGTGTTCGCCGCCATGGCCTCAGCGGTACTGCTGGCCAGTTCGATGACGGCCCCGCTGCTCCACGTGGCCGAGGGCACGCGTGCGGTGGCCGAAGGCGATTACCGGCGACGCGTGCGCGAGTTCCGCGGCAACGATGAACTGAACGTGCTGGCGCGCTCGTTCAACGCGATGACGACGCAGCTCGGCCAGGCGCGCGATGCGGTGGAGGCCAAGCAACGGGAACTGGAGAACGCCAAGGCGTATCTCGAGCGCGTGCTGGGCAATCTGTCGGCCGGCGTGATCGTGGCCAATCAGGACTGGCAACTGGTGACGGCCAACTATGGCGCCAGCCGCATCCTTGGCCTGCCGTTGGCACCGCGCGCGGGAGAGCGGCTGCATCAGCTGGTGCCGGCGTTGGCGGAGAAGCTCGCCAGCGCCTTCGAGGACCAGGCGCTCAGTGCCACGCCGAAGGACTCGTGGCAGCAGCAGATCGAGGTGCCGCGCGCCGGCAGCGTGCCGGGCGCCGAGCCGCTCGCGCTGCTGGTGCGCGGCTCGCGGCTGCCGCTGGACGACGGGCCCGGTTATGTGGTCGTGTTCGACGACATCACGCAGGTCATCTCGGCGCAGCGCGCGGTCGCCTGGGGCGAAGTGGCCCGGCGCCTGGCGCACGAGATCAAGAACCCGCTGACGCCGATCCAGCTGGCCGCGGAGCGATTGCAGATGAAGCTGTCGCCGCGCCTGCCGCCTGAGCAGGCCGACGTGCTGATGCGCGGTGCGGCCACCATCGTCAGCCAGGTGGCGGCGATGAAGCGGATGGTGG
Organism: Burkholderiaceae bacterium; assembly: GCA_022843955.1. Lineage (GTDB taxonomy): Bacteria > Pseudomonadota > Gammaproteobacteria > Burkholderiales > Burkholderiaceae_F > JALHMQ01. The sequence goes on along the minus strand of JALHMQ010000007.1, from coordinate 120,347 downwards.
ATGACTTCCGCGACTATGCGCGGGTGCCGCCCGCCCGCCTGGCGCCGCTCGACTTGAACACGCTGATCGAGGAGGTGGCTGGCCTGTACGGGACCGCCGGCGCACAGATCGACCTCAAGCTCGGGGCGGCGGTGCCGCCGATACTCGGTGACGCCGGCCAGCTGCGGCAGGTGATCCACAACCTGATATCCAACGCGCAGGAAGCCATCGACAGCGCCCGCGCGGCGCGCGCCGACGGCGGCGACGAAGTGACCGACCGGCCGCGCATCGTGGTGCGAACCGAGCCCGTCAGCGTCGAGGAAGGGGGCAGCGTTGGAGCGGGGTCCGCCACTGGCGTACGCTTCGCCGTCGAGGACAATGGCCCGGGGTTCCCGACGAATATACTGAGGCGAGCTTTCGAGCCATACGTCACCACCAAGCCGAGCGGCACCGGACTCGGCTTGGCGATGGTGAAGAAGATCGTCGATGAGCATGGTGCGCGCATCGAGCTCGTCAACCGCAACGTGGGGTCGGCAGGCGGCGCGACCGTGACGATCTTGTTCCGCCGCCTGGCGCAGCAAGCGTCGGGCACCGGTCCGGCCGAACATCGCCGTGTCGCCTGAGCAGCAGAGGAGTTGATTCTTGTCAGCAACGTTCACCTACCTGCCGAGCCGCTGCCCACGTGGCACTGCGGCCGCCGCGCTCGAGCACTGACTGATGGCGACCATCCTCGTCGTCGACGACGAAGTCGGCATTCGCGAGCTGTTGTCCGAGATCCTGTCCGACGAAGGTCATGTCGTCATGGCCGCCGAGAACGCGGCCGCGGCGCGGCGCCTGCGCCAGCAGGAGCCGCCTGATCTCGTGCTGCTGGACATCTGGATGCCGGACACCGACGGCGTCACGCTGCTCAAGGAGTGGTCGGCCGCCGGCACGCTGTCGATGCCGGTGATCATGATGTCCGGCCATGCCACCATCGACACCGCGGTCGAAGCGACCCGCTTCGGCGCGCTCGACTTCCTGGAAAAGCCGATAGCCCTGGCGCGCCTGCTCAATGCCGTGAAGAGCGGACTGGAGCGCGGCCGGCTGATGCGCACGCTGCGCGCTGCCGGCTCGCTGTCGATGCCGACGCCGCTGCCAGCGCGATTGCCGGAAGCGGCCGCCGACGGCGCCGACGAGTCGCGCGTCCGTCCAGCTGCTCCCGCCTCGTCCAGCGCCGGCGTGAGCCTGGACCAGCCGCTGCGCGACGCGCGCGATCAGTTCGAGCGCGTGTACTTCGAGTACCACCTGGCGCGCGAGAACTTCAGCATGACGCGCGTGGCTGATCGCGCCGGGCTGGAGCGCACCCACCTGTATCGCAAGCTCAAGCAGCTCGGCGTGGAACTGGCCCGCGGTGGTCGTCGCGTCGGCAACGTGCCCGACGCCGAGGCGCGCGCCGCAATCGAACTGCGTGACCCGCGCGATGTGCCTGACGCCGCCTGATGCTCTCTGAGGCCGCTCGCCGCGGCTGATCGTCACTCCGCATGAAAATCATCATCCTCGGCGCCGGCCGCGTCGGAACCTCGGTCGCGGAGAGCCTGGTCTCCGAGGCCAACGACATCACCGTCATCGACACCGACGGCCCGCGCGTGGCGGAACTGCAGGAGCGCTTTGACCTGCGCGGCCTGGTCGGCAATGCGACGCTGCCGTCGATCCTCAAAGAAGCCGGCGCCGACGACTGCGACATGCTGATCGCGGTGACGAGCACCGACGAGACCAACCTCGTCACCTGCAAGATCGCCGCTGATCTGTTCAACGTGCCGACGCGCATCGCACGCGTGCGCAACACCGAACTGCAGGAGCATCCGGAACTCACCGGAGAACAGGGCTTTCGCGCCACCCACATCATCTGGCCCGAGCAGAGCGTCACCGACTACCTGCTGCGTCTGGTGGAGTTTCCCGAGGCGCTGCAGGTGCTGGAGTTCGCCGGTGGTGCCGCCAGCCTGATCGCCGTGCGGGCGTTTGCCGGCGGACCGCTGGTATCGCATCCGATCCAGGACCTGCGCAAGCACATCCCGAACATCGACACCCGCATCGTCGCCATCTTCCGTAATGACCGCAGCATCCAGTGCGATGGCACGACCATGGTGCAGCCGGGCGACGAGGTGTTTTTCCTTGCTGCCAGCGAGCACATCCGCAGCGTGATGAGCGAACTGCGGCGGATGGACAAGCCGGTGCGGCGCGTGCTGCTGGCGGGCGGCGGCAACATCGGCCTGCGCCTGGCTCGCGCGCTCGATACCGGTGAAGGCATCGACAACTGGGCGGGCGGCTACAACATCAAGATCATCGAGTTCAACAAGCGCCGGTGCGAGCTGCTGGCGAGCCAGCTGTCTTCGCGCGTGCTGGTGCTGCACGGCGACGCCACCGACGAGGATCTGCTCAGCGACGAAGGCGTGGAAGAGTGCGATCTGTTCTGCGCGTTGACCAACGACGACGAGAACAACATCATGAGCGCGCTGCTCGCCAAGCGCATGGGAGCGCGGCGCACCATTGCGCTGATCAACCGCAAGAGCTATGGCGAACTGATGCAGGGCGGGCAGATCGACATCGCCATTTCGCCGTCGCATGCCACGCTGTCGAACCTGCTCAAGCACGTGCGGCGCGGTGACGTGGTCGCGGCGCACAGTCTTCGCCGCGGTGCGGCAGAAGCGCTCGAGATCATTGCGCATGGGGATCCCCGACATTCGCGCGTGGTCGGCCGGCGGATCGAGGAAATCGAGCTGCCGCGCGGTGCCACCATCGGCGCCGTGGTGCGCGGCCAGGGCGAGACGGCACAGGTGATGATGGCGCACCACGACACCAAGATCGAGGCCGGCGACCATCTCATCCTGTTCGTTGCCAACAAGCGCCTGATCCCGCGCGTGGAGAAGCTGTTCCAGGTCGGCGTGGGCTTCTTCTGACACCGGCGTCTGCCCGACTGGCACGCGGGGTCGGCATCGTCCTACAATCGATTCAAGGCGTCTTTCGCTTCACCGCGGCCACCCACAAACGATCCGCAGCCGCACGCCCGCATGACCCTTTTCCTCTGGATCGATCAAAGACTCACCAAGGAGACAGATATGCAGTTGTTCAAGCCCAAGGAGGCGGCCGCCTCGCCGACCGTCGCGACCGCTGAGACATCAGGCACACGCCGCAAGTTCTTCAGTCGTGCCGCCGCGGCCACGGCCGGCGCCGCCGCGCTGGGCGTGCCGATGGTGTCGCGCGCGCAGACCGTCAGCTTCCGCTTCCAGTCCACCTGGCCGGCGAAGGATATCTTCCACGAGTACGCCAATGACTTCGCCAAGAAGGTGAACGACATGGCGGGTGGCCGCCTGAGGATCGAGGTGCTGCCTGCCGGTGCCGTGGTGCGTGCGTTCGACCTGCTGGACGCGGTCGCCAAGGGCACGCTCGACGGCGGCCATGGCGTGGTCGCCTACTGGTACGGCAAGAACTCGGCCGTGGCGTTGTGGGGGTCGGGTCCGGCCTTCGGCATGGACGCCAACCAGGTTCTGGCCTGGCACTACTACGGTGGTGGCAAGCAGATCCTCGACGAGATCTACACCAGCCTGAATCTGCCGGTGCAGTCGTTCCTGTATGGCCCGATGCCGACGCAGCCGCTCGGCTGGTTCAAGAAGCCGGTGCGCACCGTCGCCGACATGAAAGGCCTGAAGTTCCGCACCGTGGGCCTTGCCGTGGACATCTTCACGGAGCTCGGCACGGCGGTCAATCCGCTGCCCGGCGGCGAGATCGTGCCGGCGCTGGACCGCGGCCTGCTTGACGCAGCCGAGTTCAACAACGCCACGTCCGACCGCATTCTCGGCTTCCCGGACGTCGCCAAGAACTGCATGCTGCAGAGCTTCCACCAGTCGGGCGAGCAGTTCGAGGTGCTCTTCAACAAGCCCAAGTACGACGCCCTGCCCACCGAGCTGAAGTCGATCATCGACTATGCGGTGCAGGCGGCCAGCGCCGACATGAGCTGGAAGGCAGTGCACCGTTACAGCCAGGACTACATCGAGTTGCGCACCAAGGACAAGGTCAATTTCTACAAGACGCCTGATCCGATCCTGCGCGCGCAGCTGGCCGCCTGGGACAAGGTCATTGCCAAGAAGTCCGGCGAGAACGCATTCTTCAAGCGGGTCCTGGATTCGCAGCGCGCCTTTGCCGAGCGGGTGGGCAGCTGGAACTTCGACACCAACGTCGACTTGCGCATGGCCTACAACCACTACTTCGGCCGCCCCGCCACCCCGGCGAAGAAGGCGTGATGGTCAGGTAGTCCGTTCCGTCATTGCACTACATGCGCGCCCCTCTTCCACGAGGGGCGTGTTTTTTCTCGATGACCACGTGCTCGCGTTGACGACCCGGTTCATCTTCTGGAAAGACATCGATGCAGCGCCTCCTGCTTGCGATCGACAAGCTGTCGACCTTCATGGGCCACCTGTTCTCGTGGCTGATCCTGGCGCTCACGGCGCTCATCACCTGGGAGGTTTACTCCCGCTACATACTGAACAAGCCGCACGCTTGGGCGCTGGATGTCCAGATCATGCTGTACGGCACGTTGTTCATGCTGGCCGGCGCCTACACGCTGGCCAAGAACGGCCACGTGCGCGGTGACGTGCTCTATGGTTTCTTCCGCCCGCGCACGCAGGCCACGCTCGACCTGATCCTTTACGTCGCGTTCTTCATCCCCGGCATCACCGCGCTCACCTACGCTGGGTGGAACTACGCATCCGAATCGGCCGCGATCCGCGAGCAGACGTTCTCGGCCGACGCGCTGCCGCTCTATCCGTTCAAGTTCATGATTCCGCTGGCCGGCTTGCTGCTGTCGCTGCAGGGGATCGTCGAGATCGTGCGCTGCATCCAGTGCATCAAGGTAGGCGCCTGGCCGAGCCGCGAGGAGGACGTCGAAGAGGTCGATGTCGACAAGCTCAAGGCCATGGTGCACGTGAAGGACGAGGACATCCTCGCCGCCGACCGCATTGTCGTCGCGCGCGACAAGTCGCACTGAGGAGCCGACCATGCAGATTCGCAAGGAACTGTGGTTCGGCTTCACCATCATGGGGCTGATCATCGCCGGCGCGGTCTACGTGCTGGCCTCGGCCGAGACCATCACGTCTGGCCACCTGGGTTTGCTGATGCTCTCCCTCGTCGTGGTGGCGATCATGCTGGGCTTTCCCACCGCCTTCACGCTGATGGGCATGGGGATGATCTTCACCTTCATTGCCTACGACCGCGACATCAACCGCACGCTCGACCTGATGGTGCAGTCGACCTACAAGGTGATGGCCAACGACGTGCTGATCTCGATCCCGCTGTTCGTCTTCATGGGCTACCTGGTCGAACGCGCCAACCTGATCGACAAGCTGTTCAAGTCGCTGCACCTGTCGCTCGCACGCGTGCCCGGTTCGCTGGCGGTCGCCACGGTTTTCACCTGCGCGGTGTTTGCCACGGCGACCGGCATCGTCGGCGCGGTGGTGACGCTGATGGGCCTGCTCGCCTTTCCGCAGATGATCAAGGCCGGCTACAACGTCAAGCTCGGTGCCGGCGCGATCACCGCGGGTGGCTGCCTCGGCATCCTGATCCCGCCGTCGGTGATGCTGATCGTCTATGGCGCGACCGCCGGCGTATCGGTGGTGCAGCTGTATGCCGGTGCATTCTTCCCCGGCATCATGCTGGCCGGCCTGTACATCGGCTACGTGATGATCGTCGCCTGGGTCAAGCCCGAGTGGGCGCCGCCGCTGACCGCCGAGCAGCGTCACGTCGAGCTGCCTCCGATGTCCAAGCGCATCTCGGAAACGCTCTCGCGGCACGCGCTGCCCGGGCTGCTGATGGCGCTCAAGGGCCGCACCAACGAAACGGTGCCGACCCGGTACTTGGTCGGCCAGCTGGTCGTCACCCTGGTGCCGGTGGTGATGTTCAGCGTGATCATGTTCGAGACGTATGTCGTGCTCACGCGCCCGGCCGCGGTGGCCGAGTCCACCGTCGGCCTGGAAGTGATGGGCGGGGGCCAGAGCAGCGACGCTGCGAGTTCCGCCGGCAGCCTGTCCGAGCCGCCCGGCACCGAGGAGGCCGAGCAACCGCTCGCCCGCGGCGTACAGGAGCCGCCGGCCGAAGGGGCGCAAGTACCTCCAGCCAATGGCGTTCAAGAACCGCCGGCTGACGGCGTGCAGGAGCCGCCCGCCGCTGACGGAAAGGCAGTCGCCACGCCGCCATCAGGTGGGGTGGCCGAGCCGCCGCCGCTGGAGGCGCCGGCCGATGCCGCTGCCCAGGATCGGCCGCTGCCGATGGCATTCTGGATCGCGCTCGGGGTGGGCGCTGCGCTGCTGGTCGCGTTCTATGCGTGGTTCCTCACCTTCCAGCGGCTCGAGATCTTCAAGATGCTGCTGGCATCGTTCTTCCCGCTGCTGGTGCTGATCCTCTCCGTGCTCGGCTCGATCGTGTTCGGGCTGGCGACGCCGACCGAGGCGGCCGCGGTCGGCGCCTTTGGTGGCTATGTGCTGGCAGCGCTCTACCTGCTGCTGAACTTCCCCAGCGACCATGTGCGGCGCGCGTTGATGATCTGGATCCCGCTGTGGATTCCGTTCTTCATTTCGGTCTCATGGTTTCGTTTCCCCGAGTTCTTCGGCGGCCCGGTGCCCGATTGGGTTGGCGTCGTGGCCGTCTTCTGCGTGGCGATCTGGTCGCTGATCGCGGTCAGGCAGTCGGGGTTGTTCAACACGCTGAAGGAGTCGTCGTTCCTCACCGGCAAGACGAGCGCGATGGTGTGCTGGCTGTTCGTCGGCTCGTCGATCTTCTCGGCCGCGTTTGCGCTGCTGGGGGGGCAGAATTTGGTGGAGCAGTGGGTCCTGTCGCTCGGCCTGACGCCCACCCAGTTCCTGGTGCTGGCGCAGGTCATCATCTTCATCCTGGGTTGGCCGCTGGAGTGGACCGAGATCATCGTCATCTTCATGCCGATCTTCGTTCCGCTGCTCGACAACTTCGGCATCGATCCGTTGTTCTTCGGCCTGCTGGTGGCGCTTAACCTGCAGACGGCGTTCCTGTCGCCGCCGGTGGCGATGGCGGCGTTCTACCTGAAGGGCGTATCACCACCGCACGTGACGCTGAACCAGATCTTCGCGGGAATGCTGCCGTTCATGGGCATCCAGATCATCGCCATCGTGCTGCTGTATACGTGGCCGCAGATTGGCTTGTGGTTGCCGGGCGTGCTGTACGGCCGCTGATGTGCCAATGAGGCTGGGCGTGCGCGTGGCCGCCCCGCCTCGCGCTTGCCAGCCTGCCAGCGCAGCGCGGTTGGCGCGCCCGCGGCGGGGCGATAATGCGCCGCCTTCCCGCCTGCGCCGGCCCTGCGGCGACCGTCGATGACCGCGCTTGCGCGTTCGCTGTTTCCCGTCCTCAACGTCCTGGGCGCCATCGTCATGATCTTCGCGATCACGATGCTGGTGCCGCTGGCCTTCGCTTTTTTCGGTCCCGATGCAGCGCTGAAAGCGCACGCCAACGCCCTTGTCGTCACGCTGCTGTCGGGCGGCGTGCTGTTCGTGGCGACGCGCCGCTTCAAGCGCGAACTGCTGCCGCGCGACGGATTCCTGCTGGTGACCCTCGTGTGGACGGTGCTGCCGGCGTTCGCCACCCTGCCGCTGATGTTGCACCTGACAAATCTGTCGTTCACGCACGCGTACTTCGAGACGATGTCAGGCTTGACCACCACCGGCAGCACGGTGCTCAGTGGCCTCGACCATCTGCCGCTGTCGATCAACATCTGGCGCCATCTGCTGCAGTGGATGGGCGGCATGGGCATCCTGGTGCTGGCGGTCGCGATCCTGCCGATGCTCGGCGTCGGCGGCGCGCAGGCGTTCAAGGCCGAGACCGCCGGACCGATGAAGGAAGCCAAGCTCACCCCGCGCATTGCCGACACCGCCAAGGCGCTGTATGCGATCTACTTCGCCATGTCGCTGGCCTGCTTTCTCGCCTATCGGTTCGGCGGCATGGGCTGGAACGACGCCTTCATGCATATGTGCTCCACGGTGTCGATCGGCGGGTTCTCGTCGTACGACGCCAGCTTCGGTCATTTCGACTCGCGCGTGCTGGAGAACATCGCCGTGGTCTTCATGGTGTTGGCGGCGCTGAACTTCTCGGTGCACTTTATCGCCTGGCGCCGGCGCTCGCTGCGGGTGTACGCGGCGGATGCCGAAACCAAGGCGATCGCGATCACGCTCATCGTGGCCTGCCTGGTGGTGACGTTCCACCTGTGGTTCTTCGAGATCTACCCGAACTGGGACGACTCGCTGCGCTTTGCGGTGTTCAACGTGGTGTCGATCGCAACCACCACCGGGTATGCCACCGCGGACTACGGGCAATGGCCGGTGTTCGCGCCGATCCTGATGCTGTTCCTGGCGGGCTTCACCAGCGCGGCCGGGTCCACCGGCGGTGGCGTGAAGATGATCCGTTCGCTGATCCTGATGAAGCAGGCCGCGCGCGAGTTCACGCGCATCCTGCACCCGCGCGTGATCAACCCGGTCACTGTGAGCGGGCGGGTGATCGAGAACAACGTGATCTTCGCGATCCTCGCCTTCATGCTGATCTACGGCGCATCGATCACCGCCTGCACCATGCTGCTGCTGTTTTCCGGCGTGGACGTGGTCACCGCGTTCACTGCGGTCGTCGCCAGCCTCAACAACGTCGGTCCGGGTCTGAGCCAGGTGGGGCCGTCCAGTACCTACGCCACGCTGCGTGACTTCGAGATCTGGGTCTGCACCTTCGCCATGCTGATCGGCCGCCTGGAGCTGCTGGCCGTGCTGGTGCTGTTCACGCCGGCGTTCTGGCGCAAGTAAGGCGTACGTGTCGCAGTCATCCTCGATCGATGCGCAACCCGTGCGGGTCACCCTGGTGTGCGCCCGCGGCGCAGCGGCGCAGCAGGCACTGGCTGGCTGGCTGGGGAGTCCGCACGCGGCGCCGCGCGCGGTGATCGCCGAAGGCGCGCTGTTCGGGGTCGATGCGCCTGCCGATGTCAGCGTGGTCCGGCTGGCGGCCGGGTGCGTCTGCTGCCTTGGACTGGTGCCCTTGCGCGTGAGCCTGACCCGGCTGCTGCGCAGCGTGCGCCCGCAGTCGTTGCTGTTGATCGTGGACAGCGATGAGCACCTGCCGCGCCTGCGCGCGCTGCTTGCCAGCGGCGACCTGGGCGCACTGGAACTCATCGAGCCCGCTGCCGCCGGCGCCGTGCCGAGCGGTGTGACCCTCTTCAGCACGTCGGCCAAGTGAGTCTGCCCATGCAACGTACACATGCGAACGGCATCGACATTGCCTTCCTGCGCCGCCCGCATCCGAACCCGACGCGCCCCTGGCTGGTGTTCGCTCATTCGCTCGCCTGCGACCACACCATGTGGCAGCCGCAACTCGACGCCTTCGCCGACGACTATTCGCTGCTCGCTTACGACTTGCGCGGCCATGGTGGCAGCAGCGCGCCGGCCGGCGACTATCCGTTGCCCACGCTGGCGGACGACCTGCTGGCGTTGCTCGATGCCCAGGGCATCAGGCACTGCCACTTCATCGGACTGTCGCTCGGCGGCATGGTCGGGCAGCAGGCCGCGCTGCGGCAGCCCGACCGCTTTCGGTCGCTGACGCTCGCCGACACCACCAGCTGCCAGGGACCGGGGGCGCGCGAGATCTGGGACCAGCGCATCGCCAGCGTGCGTGGACCGAAGGGCATGCACGCGATCGTCGACGCCACGCTTGAGCGCTGGTTCACGCCGGCGTTTCGCGCCAGCGCGCCGGCACAGGTCGCGCGCATCGGCGCGATCGTCGGCAGCACGCCGGTAAACGGCTACATCGGTTGCGCCCATGCCGTGGTGAACATCGACCTGACCGACCAGCTTCACCGGATCACCTGCCCGGTGCTGGTGATCGTCGGGCGCGAGGATGTCGCCACCACCCCCGCCATGGCCGAGGCAATTGCCCGCGCAATCGGCGGCGCCACGCTGGTGGTGATCGACGCGGCGGCGCATCTGTCCAACCTCGAGCAGCCCGCGCGGTTTGACGCCGCGCTGCGCGCATTCCTGCGCGCTGGCTGATCCGCTCGGCCGAACCTCGCCGAGCCTGCCGTCGTTGCGCCGAACGTCGTCCGCCGACGTCGGTCACAGTGGTCAGAATGCTCCTGCGCGCCCCGATGGCCCTGCCGCCGGCCAGGTTGCGGGCCGGACCTACGTACGTTTTAAGACCGCTGCCCCCTTGAGATTCGCGCCGGGGCACCGAAATTGCCGTTATGGGGTGGTTCCGCTGCATGGGTGGCGAGGGCCCTGACCCTTCAACTTCGCCACACAGGTGAACTGACCGCACCGCTCACGCGTTGGAACCCACATGAACATGATCTACAACAGCCCCCACTTCTGCGTGGTCGAGTTCACCGACTACGGCGGTGCCGACACGCACGCCTCAGGCGGTTTCGAGATCATGGACAAGTCGATGCGGCGCGAGATCTTTCTCGGCGGCGAAGAAGCCGAGCGCTTCCGCGAGCAGGTGGCCGAACTGATCGACAGCGAACCCTCGCACGAGGACGTGGACGCCTTTCTGCACCGCTACTCGGCGCTGATGACGCAGCCGTTGACTCTGCATTGATGCTGCGCTTTGCATGTACGCGAGCCCGTTGGGCTCGCACGTGCTTGCAAAGCGACTGATCAGGCGCGGCGCCGCCGCGCCGGTTCACGTGAACTGATCAATCAGAGGGGCTTCGCTCCGGGCGGCCGCGCTCTGCGCCCCTGGATCAACGACGAAAAATCCCTGACGCCGACTGTTTCCCGCACAGCATTTGCCGCATCAACGAAGTAAAGACCCGCGCCGGCGCTTTTGCGTAGCCCTTTGAATGGGGGCGCAGCGCGCGGCCGCTCCGGAGCGAAGCCCTCTGATTAGTCACTTGATGTGCACGTGCGCGGCGCAGCCGCGCGTACACATCAAGTGCTCTGCGTTGCGTGCGTCTCCCGCGTCAGCAGCAGCAGCACGAACGACACGGTCATCCAGCTCACCAGCAGCAGCCAGGCCGACTGGAATGCCTCCAGCCCGTACTGACGCACGCCGTTGAGCGTGGCGCCCTGCCACTGCCAGTCGAGGATCGCGCCGATCAGTGGCATCAGCGTCAAAGCGCCCAGCATGACGCCGGCGTTCACCACGCCAGTCACCGTGCCCTGCAGCGGCAGCGGCACCGACTCCTTCGCGTAGCCGAACGAAATCGCCATCGCGCCGGCGCCGAGGCTGCCGAGCGACAGCACTCCCACCAGCACGGGCAGCGGTGCCCCGGGCGCCACGCTCAGCACGGCGAAACTTGCTACCGCAACGCCGGCGCCCAGGGCGAACGGTCGCTTGCGCAGTCGCCAGCGGTCCGACAGGCCGCCCATCAACGGGCCGCCCGCGGCAAACAGCACTAGCATCGTCGAGGTGATGAGCGCGGCTTCCTTGACGGTCAAGCCGTGGTGCTGGACGAAGAACGGCACGCCCCACAGGCCGGTGAAGGCGAGAAAGCAGCCGCAGATGCCGGAGTTCACGCCGAACAGCAGCCACGTGTTGCGATAGGCGAACACCTGCGCGACCGAACGCAGCATCGGGTCGTGACGGCCGGCGGCCGCGTGTCGCACGGCCGCGTGGGCACCTGGCGGCGCGTAGGTCATGAAGCGACGGTCCAGCGGGTCGTCGCGCATCAGGCGCCAGATCGCCACCGCCAACAGCAGCGCGGCACCGCCCGACACCGCGATCACCGGGCGCCAGCCGAATGCATCGGCCAGCATGCGCAGCGGCGGGCCGGCCATCACCGCGCCCGCGGTGCCGACCGCCAGCGACAGACCGGACATCATCCCGAAGCGCGACTGCGGGAACCAGTGCGCCACCAGCTTCAGCATCGACACCCAGGCCATGCCATGCGCAGCGCCGATCAGCGCGCGGCCCAGGCCCGCCACCAGCACCGTCTCGGCCAGCCCGAACAGCAGCGCGCCCAGGCCCGCCAGCACGCTGCCGGCCAGGAACAGCCGGCTCGGCCCCCAGCGGTCGACCATCACGCCGGTCGGGATCTGCATCGCCGCGTAGGCGTAGTAGTAGAAGCCGGCGAGATTGCCGAGGCCGGCCGCGCTCAGGCCGAAGTCGCGCATCAGGTCGTTCGCCAGCGAGGCCGGCGTGACGCGCTGGAAGAAGCCAAACAGGTAGAACGTCGCCGCCAGGCCCCAGACCAGATAGCTCAGGCGTAACGGAGGAAATTGCATCGGGGTCGGCGGGCGCAGTGAGCGCGCAGGTTGCGGGCCGGCAGAGGCAAGCGGCGCGGCCAGACGCGACGCGAGGAGCAACGGCGAGGCGTGGATTGTAAGGACCGCGATGACGGGCCGGCAGGCGGCGCGGGCACAGCCACGAGGGCCCGGTGCACCGTGCAATGGAGCGGGCACTCTAGTCGGAGCGTCCGTCGGCGCCGCCGCCGACCGACGCGGTTGGCGACAATGTGCCATTGCGTGCTAGGCACGTACAAGACACGGATCGGCGGCCGGTCGGCGGCGCGCGTCAAAGCGCACCTGCGTCCGCAACCGGCCAGGGAGACCACGTGGAGTTCGACTATGTCGTGATCGGCGCAGGCTCGGCCGGTTGCGTGCTGGCGGCGCGGCTGTCCGAGGATCCGGCCGTCTCGGTGGCGCTGCTGGAAGCCGGTGGCAGCAATGATCGCGTCCTCAACGTCGTGCCCACCGGGGCAGCGGTGCACATCCTGCGCGCCAATGACTGCAACTGGGCATTCGAGACGGTGCCGCAGCCCGGCCTGAATGGCCGCCGCGGCTACCAGCCGCGCGGCCGCGGTTTGGGCGGATCGTCGGCGATCAACGCCATGATCTACCTGCGCGGTCAGCGCCAGGACTACGACGACTGGGCTGCCGCCGGTGCCATCGGCTGGGGCTGGCACGACGTGCTGCCGTACTTCAAGCGCGCCGAGAACAACGAGCGCGCCGGCCTGTCGCCCGAGCTGCACGGCCGCGGCGGTCCGCTCAACGTGGCCGACCTGCGCTCGCCGCATCCGTTCGCACGCCTGTTCATCGAGGCCGCGCAGCAGGCTGGACTGCCCGCCAACGACGACTTTTCGGGCGAGGTGCAGGAGGGCGTGGGCTGGTACCAGGTGACGCAGAAGAACGGCGAGCGCTGGTCGGTCGCGCGCGCCTACCTGGACCCGGCGCGCGGGCGCAGCAACCTGTCGATCCTCACCGACGCCCAAGCCTTGCAGATCCAGTTCGAAGGCACGCGGGCCGTGGGCGTGCGCTATGCGCAGGCGGGCATCGAGCGCGTGGTGCGCGCGCGGCGCGAGGTGCTGCTGGCAGCCGGCGCGCTGCAGTCGCCGCAGCTTCTGATGACCTCGGGCGTCGGCCCACCGAACCACCTGCAGGCTCTCGGCATTCCGTTGGTGGCCGCCGCACCGCAGGTCGGACAGAACCTGCAGGACCATCTGGACATCATCATCAACCGGCGCGTCGATGACAGCGACCTGCTGGGTCTGTCGATGACCGGCGGCGTCAAGCTGGTACGCGCGATCAGCCGCTGGCGGCGCGAGCGGCGCGGCGTGTTGACCTCCAACTTCGCCGAGGCCGGCGCGTTCGTGCGCACGCTGCCCGATATTGACCGCCCCGACCTGCAGCTGCACTTCGTGATCGGCATGGTCGACAACCACGCACGCAGCCTGCACTGGGGCCACGGCATGAGCTGCCATTCTTGCCCGCTGCGCCCGAAGAGCCGCGGCCAGCTCACGCTCGCGAGTGCCGATCCGCGCAGCATGCCGCTGATCGACCCCAACTTCCTTGCGCACGATGACGACCTCGCCACGCTGGTGCGCGGCTTCAAGCTCGTCCGCCGCATCTTCGCGCAGCCGGCGTTCGCGCCGTTCGACGGCGGCAGCCTCGCGCGCGAGCTGTACGACTCGCAGGTGCGTACCGACGAGGAGATCCGCGCCGCGATTCGCCGCCGCGCCGACACCATCTATCACCCGGTGGGCACCTGCCGCATGGGCAGCGATGCTGCCGCGGTGGTCGACCCGCAACTGCGCGTGCGCGGCGTGACCGGGTTGCGGGTGATCGACGCCTCGGTGATGCCCACGCTCGTTTCCGGCAACACCAGCGCGCCGACAGTGATGATCGCCGAACGCGCCAGCGACCTGATTCGCGATCGCGGCGCCGGCTGAGCGGGCGATCGATCTCGTGCGGTCAGCGCCGCGGTGCGCGCATCGCCAGCGGCCGCGCGATCAGTTCGCGCACCAGCGGGTTGGGAAAGCGCCGGCTGGGTGAGACCGCGTAAAAGCTCTCGTGGATGCTGGCGATCCGGCAGCGCTCCACCAGCAACCCGGCCTTCAGCTCGTCGCGCACCACCACCGGCGGCACCAGCGTGATGCCGGGCGAGGCGCGCGCCACCAGGCGCAGCATCGCCATGTCGTCCACCTCGGCCAGCACAATGGGTCGGATACCGGCCCGATCCAGCGCCACGTCGAACGCAGTGCGCAGGCTGCTCGCGCTGCTGGGCAGCACCACCGGCAGGTCCTGCAGCGCCTGCGGAAACTTCAGCCGCGTGGTGCCGACGTCCGGGCGGCTCACCAGGCTGGCCGGCTGCTGGGCCAGCAGGTGGCTGTGCCAGCTGGTGTGCGCGTCGCGCGGTGCCGGCTGGTTGGACAGCACCAGGTCGAGCGTGTGCGCGGCCAGTTGCGCCAGCAACTCGCGCAGCGAGCCCGAGTGGATCACCAGGTCCACGTCATGCCGCGCCAGCAGCGGCCGCAGGAACTCCATCTGAAAGTTGCGCGACAAGGTCGTCACCGCGCCCACCCTCAGCGACTGCCGCGGCAGCGGCGCCCGGTCACGCAGCGTGGCGACCAGCTCGTCGCCGGCCTTGAAGATCGAATCCGCATACGCCAGCGCGATGCGTCCGGCCTCGGTCAGTACCAGCTGCCGGTTGCGTCGCTCGAACAAGGCCTGGCCCAGGCGCTCCTCCAGTTGCTTGAGCTGGATCGACAGCGCCGATTGCGACACGTGCAGCTGCTGCGCCGCCTTGGTCAGGCTGCGCTGCTGCGCGATCGCCCAGAAGTAGCGCAGGTGGTGGTAGTTGAGCGCAGCCATGCCGATACTTTAACCAAAAAGAACGAAAGGCTTGAATCGTTGAATTTGTCGGCAGGCCAGCCGGTTCCTAGGATGCCGTCCCGTCTGCATCCAATCGAAGGCAAGCCATGCCGGGCGTCGATCTGTTGTTCACCAACCTGCTGCAGCCGATCGTGCTGGCGTTCCTGCTCGGCGCGCTGGCCGGCTGGCTGCGCAGCGAGCTGGAGCTGCCCGAGGCGGTGATCAAGCTGCTGGCGATCTATCTGCTGTTTTCGCTCGGCCTGGGCGGCGGTCGAGAGCTGGCCAAGGCAGACGTGACCGCGCTGCTGCCGCTGCTGGCTGCCACCGGGCTGATGGTGCTGGCAATCCCCACCGTGGCGTACCTGGTGACGCGGCGCCTGGGCCGGTTCGACATCGAGAACGCGGCCGCGATCGCCGCCCACTACGGCTCGGTGTCGACCGCCACGTTCTTTGCCTCGGTGGCCTTCGCGGCGGCGATGAACACCCCGAGCGAAGGCGTGCTCGCCGCGATGGTCGCGTTGATGGAGTTCGGCGTGATCTACGCGCTCATCATCGCGCGCGTTGCGCAGGGCCGCGTGGCCGGTGGTGTGCGCGTCGGCGAACTGCTGCTGAGCGTGGTCCGCGGTCGCGGCATCCTGCTGCTGGGCGGCGGCATGCTGATCGGCGCCGTGGCCACCGAGCCGCAGTGGCAGCAGATCCAGCCGTTCTACGAGGGCCTGTTCCGCGGCATGCTGATGCTGTTCCTGCTGGAAATGGGGATCACCGCGGCCCGCCAGGCGCGCGCGTTCCGCGAGGTCGGCGGCTTCATGGTCGCCTTCGGCGTGCTGATGCCGATCGTCAACGGCGTGGCCGGCGTCACCCTGGGCCATTTCGCCGGGTTGTCGGTGGGCGGCGCGTTCGTGTTCGGCGCCATTTGCGCCAGCGCGTCGTTCATCGACGCGCCGGCGGCGTGCCGCGCTTCCTTGCCACGGGCCAACCCCGGCATCTACCTCACCGCATCGCTCGGCGTCACGCTGCCGTTCAACCTGCTGCTGGGGCTGCCGCTGTACTACCAGGTCGCGGTCTGGCTCGCAGGCTGAAACGTGTCGTCAGCCGGTTGCCGTACGCGCCGACCCGCGCCGGTTCAGCGCAAGTCAGCGCAGGCCCAGCGCGCTACATCTGCTCCCACGGCAAGCCGGCCTTGCGCCAGCCGCCCAGCGTGCCGCGATGAAAACTGGCGTCGAGATTGCCCTCGAAGCCGTCGAGCACGTTGGTCACGTCCTTGAAGCCGGCAGCCTCCAGCGCGGCGCCGGCATCGAGCGTGCGCTGGCCGGAGCGACAGATCAGCAGCACCGGCCGCGCGGTCGAACCGGCCTCGCGCAGCACCTCGTCCACGAACGTCGGATTGACGGTGAACTCGGGCGCCACCTGCCACTCGATGTTCACCGCGCCTATCGGATGGCCGACGTAGTAGAACTCGATCTCGGTGCGGCAATCGACCAGCAGCGCATCGGGATTGCGCTGCAGCTCGTCATGGGCTTCGGCGGGCGTCAGGTGTTTCATGGCCGCGATTATCGCGGCGCTTTTGCGTTCCGGTGTTTCGCGTTTTCGTCAGTCGTTGCCGGTGCAGCCCAGATGTGCGAGCAGGGGCGCCAGGACGTTGGCGTCAAGCAGCGTGCGCGCACTGGCGTCAGCCCCGAGTGAAGCAAGCAGCTTGCTGATGCTGGCGGCCTGCGGCAGCACCGGCCCGAAGAACAGCGGCGTGCCGCCACGCGCGATCAACAGGGTCGGGAAAGTCTCGATGTCGAGATCGCCGATCGAATCGGCGTCGTCCTCGACGTCGACCCAGCGGTGCACCGCCTGCGGCGCAGCGGCCGCGTGTTGATCAAAGATCGGACGAAACGACTCGCAGGCGCGGCACCACCCGGCGCACAGGCAGGCCACGGTCCAGGCCTCGGCGCCGTCGTCCGCGGTGAAGGCAGCGTTGCTCATGGGGCGATTGTCGCCGAGCGGGCGAGCGGGGTTGCGCGCCGGAATCGGCTTGGGTCAAAAAAACTTGACATGACTTCGCGTGGTCAGCAGACTGCAAATGTCGGGTTTGTTTTACATAAAGTCCAGTTTGTTTGATAGACGCCACCTGACCGTCTGATCGACCGAGGGAGCATCGATGGATCTGTCTTTTCGTGAGCGCAGCCTGTGGCTGATGCTGCTGAGTCTGCTGGCCGTCTTCGGCTTCTACTTCGCCACCGTGCTGCCCAGCAGCGCGGCGCACCTCGGGCCCGAGCACATCGCGCCCTTCGCTGTGGCGGTGGTGGTGCTGGTGATCATGCAGGTGGCTGGCCACATCGTGATCGCGTTGGTCGATCGACGCGCGGGCGAGGACGAGCGCGACCGGCTGATCGAGCTGAAAGGCATCCGCAACGCGGCCTACGTGCTCGCCACTGGCGTGTTTAGCGCGCTGTGTGCCGCGATGCTGACGAAGGGCAACTTCGTCGTCATCCATGTGCTGCTCGGTGCATGGGTGCTGGCGCAGGTGGTGGAGATCGTCTCGCAGCTGCTGCTGCAGCGGCGGGGAGCTTGATGGGCAAGCGCGCCGGCGTCATCACCAACGACCTGCGCACGCAGCGATTTCTTCATGGCGAAATGACGCAGCAGGCGCTCGCCGACCAGGTGGGCATCACCCGGCAGACGGTCAACGCGATCGAAGGGAACAAGTACTCGCCGTCGCTGGAGGTCGCGTTCCGCATCGCGCGGGTGTTCAACGTGCCGCTGGAGCAAGTGTTCCAGTACGACGACTGAGCGGCCCTCGGCAGGTTGATTGCGCAGCTCCCGAGGGTCGGGGTGCAACTGGGATCTGGGCGCCTCATCAACCGCTCCCCCTCCCGACCTCCCTCGGTGAAGGGGGGGTGGAAAACGCAGTGCAGCTACGCCGCCGCCAGCAGCCCGCGCGCGACGATGAACTCGATCACGCGGTCCACCCCGTCGCGCGTCTTCAGGTTGGTCATCACATACGGCCGCGTGCCGCGCATGCGTTCGGTGTCGTGCCGCATCACCTCCAAACTGGCGCCCACGTAGGGCGCCAGGTCGGTCTTGTTGATGACCAGCAGGTCGCTCTTGGTGATGCCGGGGCCACCCTTGCGCGGAATCTTCTCGCCGCCGGCGACGTCGATCACGTAGATGGTCAGGTCGGACAGCTCGGGGCTGAAGGTGGCGGCCAGGTTGTCGCCGCCGCTCTCGATGAAAATGAGTTGCAGGTCGGGAAAGCGCGCGCACATGCGGTCGACCGCTTCGAGGTTGATGCTGGCGTCCTCACGGATCGCGGTGTGCGGGCAGCCGCCGGTTTCCACCCCCATGATGCGATCGGGCGCCAGTGCCTGCGCAGCGACCAGCAGCCGCTCGTCTTCCTTGGTGTAGATATCGTTGGTCACCACCGCGAGCCGGTACTGGTCGCGCATGAGCTTGCACAGCACCTCGACCAGGGTGGTCTTGCCTGAACCGACCGGGCCGCCGACGCCGACGCGCAAGGGTCCTGTGGTGCGGGGTGAAGCTGAAGTCACGGTCGGTGTCATGAGTGAAGGCTGGGAGCAAGCGTTGAGAGGGATGTCAGGAGGAAAGTCAGGCGGGAAAGTCACGAGCGAAAGAGGCGGGAGTACTGGCCTTCGTGACGCGCGCTGACCCGTGCCGCCTGCACGGCGGCGCTGCCCAGTTCGTCATCAGGCAGGGTGACCGCGGTGGCGATCGCGGCTGCGAGCGACCCATGCAGCGCGAACAGCATCGACTGGCCGGCCTGCTGGCCGAGCGGGATCGTCTTCACCGCCACCAGCACCTGGTTCTCGGCCCAGGCCCACAGGTAGGCCGCCAGCGCTGCCTCACGGTCAATGCCCAGGCCCACGCTCGCGGCGGCGAACCCGGCGGCGTAGGCAAGCGGAGTCACGGGCGGTGGCGGCAGACCGAGGGCCGGCAGCAGCCGCGCCAGCGATGCGCCCATCTGCAGCGACTCGGCGCGCAGCTCGGCGGTCTCGCGCGAGGCGATCAGCTCGTTGTTCCAGCGAGCGAAGTCGGCGGCGTCGCCGCGCGCGCAGGCATCGAACGCGCGCAGCCACAGCGGCGCCTCCAGCCGCGCCAGCGACAGGCGCAGCAGGTCGTCGATCCAGCGCTGGGCAGTCGCGGCGTCGTGCACAAGACCGGCGTCGATCGCCTGCTCCAGCCCCTGCGAATAGGCAAACCCGCCCACCGGCAGGCCAGGGCTGGCGAGCTGCAGCACTGCCAGCAGCGGGCGCAGCCGGCTGTCGCGACCGAGCGTGGCGTCCTTGGGGTTCAAGAGGTGCCCTCCCGCGCGCGATGCGCGGCGATCGACAACTGCTCGCCGATGGTGGCGCCGGGATCGTCGCCGGCATTGTCGCCGTGATCGCTGGCGTGACGATGGCCGCCGCCATAGGCGCCGGGTTCCGGATTGAACGGCGCCTCGAGGTGCGTGACCTGCGCCCCCAGCGCCCCCAGCATCCGCTCGAGCACCGGGTCGCGCTCGATCAGCACGGCATCGAGCGCGAGCTGCGCCGGCACGTGCCGATTGGCCAGGTGGTAGACGGCGCGCAGCAGCGTCAGGGCGTCGGGCGCAGTCACGCGCGCCACCGGCTGCGGCGCTGCGCGCACGATCGCCAGCGCACCGTCGGGGCCGCCGAGCACGGTGCCGTCGCGCAGCACGCTGCCGCGCGGCGCGTCGAGCATCAACGCCACCGCGCTGCCGCGTTGCGGTCCGTCAGTCACCACGGTGGCCAGGCGCTGCCGCACCCGCTCGTCGTACGGCAGCCAGAGCGTGACCGCCACGGCACGTTGCGTCGGCGTCAGCTCGCCGGTGACGATCGACGTCAGGCGGATCATCGTGCGGCGGCCGATCAGAACAGGAAGTAACGCTGCGCCAGCGGCAACTCGGACGCCGGCTCGCAGTCGAGCAGCACGCCGTCGGCGTGCACCTGGTAGGTCTCAGGATCCACCGTGATCCGGGGCGTCAGGCTGTTGTGCACCATGTCGCGCTTGCCGATCTTGCGGATGCCCTTGACCACCGCGATCTGTTTCTGAAGGCCGAGCTGGTCGGGCAGCTTGGCCTTGAATGCGGCCTGCGAGATGAAGGTGAATGAGCTTTTCGCGAGCGAGCCGCCGAAGGCGCCGAACTGCGGTCGGTAGTGCACCGGCTGCGGTGTGGGGATCGACGCGTTCGGGTCACCCATCGCCGCGGCGGCGATCGTGCCGCCCTTCAGGATCAGGAACGGCTTGACGCCGAAGAACGCCGGCTTCCACAGCACCAGATCGGCCCACTTGCCGAGCTCGACCGAGCCCACCTCGTGGGCGATGCCGTGCGTGATCGCCGGGTTGATCGTGTACTTGGCCACGTAGCGCTTGATGCGCGCGTTGTCGTGCTCCTTCGGGTCCGAATATCCCGGCTCGGACAGCGAGCCGCGCTGCACCTTCATCTTGTGCGCGGCCTGCCAGGTGCGGGTGATGACCTCGCCCACCCGGCCCATTGCCTGGCTGTCGGAACTCATCATCGAAAATGCGCCCAAGTCGTGCAGGATGTCCTCGGCGGCAATGGTCTCCTTGCGGATGCGGCTCTCGGCAAACGCCACGTCCTCGGCAATGGCGCTGTCCAGGTGATGGCACACCATCAGCATGTCCAGATGCTCGTCGAGCGTGTTGACGGTGTAGGGCATCGTCGGGTTGGTCGACGACGGCAGCACGTTCGCCTCGCCCGCCAGCCGGATGATGTCCGGCGCGTGGCCGCCGCCGGCGCCTTCGGTGTGAAAGGTGGCGATGCTGCGGCCCTTGATCGCCTTCACGGTGCTCTCGACGAAGCCGGCTTCGTTCAGCGTGTCGGTGTGGATCGCGACCTGGGTGTCGGTCTGCTCGGCGGCGGTGAGTGCGGCATCGATCGCCGCCGGCGTGGTGCCCCAGTCCTCGTGCAGCTTCAGGCCGATGGCGCCGGCCTTGATCTGCTCCACCAGCGGCGGCACCAGCGCTGCATTGCCCTTGCCGAGGAAGCCGAGGTTTATCGGGAATGCATCGGCCGCCTGCAGCATGCGCGCGATATGCCACGGTCCCGGTGTGCAGGTGGTGGCAAAGGTGCCGGTCGCCGGCCCGGTGCCGCCGCCCAGCATGGTGGTGATGCCGGAGTACAGCGCATCGTCGATCTGCTGCGGGCAGATGAAATGGATGTGGCTGTCGATGCCGCCCGCGGTGACGATCATCCCCTCACCGGCGATGATCTCGGTGCCCGGGCCAATGACGATCGTCACCCCGGGTTGGATGTCGGGGTTACCGGCCTTGCCGATGCCGCTGATGCGCCCGCCCTTCAATGCAATGTCGGCCTTGACAATGCCCCAGTGGTCGATGATCAGCGCGTTGGTGATCACGGTGTCGGCGCAGTCTTTCGTCATGCGCTGGCTCTGGCCCATGCCGTCACGGATCACCTTGCCGCCGCCGAACTTCACCTCCTCGCCGTAGATCGTGAAGTCCTTTTCCACCTGCGCGATCAGCGCGGTGTCGGCCAGGCGGATCCGGTCGCCCAGCGTGGGGCCGTACATCTCGGCATAGGCCTGACGTGCGATCTTCATGTGCGGCTCGCTTTCTTGGCGGCAGGCTTTTTCGCAATCTTTGTCGCGGTCTTCTTCGCCACCTTCTTTACTGCCTTCTTCGCAGGGATGGGTTTTTTCTTCGCCGCAGCCTGTCTCGCGCGCGACCTCAGGCCCGACCCTCGCCTCGGAGCGTCGAGCGGACCCATGACGGCGCCGTTGAAACCGTAGACGATCCGATCCCCCGCCAGCGCCACCAGCTCGACCTCACGCTCCTGCCCGGGCTCGAAGCGCACCGCGGTGCCGGCGGCGATGTTGAGCCGAAAGCCGCGCGCCGCCGCGCGGTCGAAACGCAGCGCGGAATTGGTTTCGGAGAAATGAAAGTGCGAGCCGACCTGGATCGGCCGATCGCCGGCGTTGGCCACCGTCAGCCGGCAGGTGGCGCGGCCGGCGTTCAGTTCGATCTCGCCCGCGGCGGCCAGCAGCTCGCCCGGGATCAGTGCGCTCGTCATGGTGTCCCTCCCCGCAGGAACAGTGTCTTGTAGTAGATCGCATTGGCGCGCCACTCGCCCTGCGGGCTGCACGCGTACTCCGGCAGGCCGCCGACGCAGACGTAGTCGAGCGACCGATAGAACTGCTCGGCCACCGACCCCGCCTCGGTATCCAGGTAGACGAGGCCGCGGCGCAGCTCGCGCGCGCGCGTCTCCAGCGTCTGCATCAGCGCGCGGGCCACGCCCAGGCGGCGCGCGCGCGTGTGCACCAGCAGCTTCTGCACCTCGGCGCGATTGATGCCGTTTTTCTTCATCACCAGTTCCAACTGCACCGTGCCGAGCGCGCCGGTGCCGTCGCGCGCAATCCACAGCAGCCGGCTGCCCTGCGTGATCGACGGCAGCAGGTCGTCCCAGTAGCGGCCCGCCTCGTCGCGCGTCAGCGGCAGCACGAAGCCGACCGACGAGCCGTTCTCCACGGTGTCGATCAACAGGTCGATCAGCGCTTCGCGCTGCGCGGCGAAGGTCGATGAATCGATACGTTCGATGGTGACCATGATGCGGCCTACGCGATCGGCTGGTGCACCGTGACGAGCTTGGTGCCGTCGGGGAAGGTGGCCTCGACCTGGATGTCGGGGATCATCTCGGCCACCCCGTCCATCACGTCGGCGCGCGTGAGCAGCGTGGTGCCGTATGTCATCAGCTCGGCCACGCTGCGGCCGTCGCGCGCGCCTTCGAGGATGGCGGCGCTGATGAAGGCCACCGCCTCCGGATAGTTGAGCTTCAGGCCGCGCGCCTTGCGCCGCTCGGCCACCAGGCCGGCGGTGAAGATCAAGAGCTTGTCCTTCTCGCGTGGGGACAGTTCCATGTTTCGTCTCTCCTCTTTTTCTGTACTCAGGTCGCCCAGATGCGCGGCGGTTGCGCGATCCGCCCGCCGAACACCAGCGGCCGCAGTGCCTGCCACACCGCCGTCAGCGCGTGGCGCGCCGCCGGCGTACGGTGCGCGAGCACGCGCGCCAGCAGCAGCCGCGGCGCCACGCGCGTGATCGCCGCGGCGTGCGCGGGCAGTTGCTCACGCAGCGCCTCGAGCACGGCATCGGTCCAGCGCGGCCCGGCCGCCCACAGGCAGCCGAACACGTGATGACCCGCCAGGCCGATCGGCGACGCGAGCAGCGCGTCGCCACCGTCGATGCGGCTGCGTTCGACCCACTGCAACTGGCCGCCATCGCGCAGGCGGATGGTCTGCGAGAAGCGGCCGGTGTCGAAAGACTCGCCGGCAGCCGCGCGACCGAGGGCCACGATGTCCCAGCCGAGCGTGGCGGCGTCATCGTCGGCCAGATCGATGTCGATGGCGGAGCGCACGTCGGCGGCATTGAACACGATCGCCTCCTGCGGCAGCCACTCCATGCCGCCGGCGATCTTCAACGTCACCTGCTGCGACGCCGTGCGGCCGTTGGCCTTGTACCACTTGGTCGCACCCGGCGTGGTGATCAGCGCTTGTGCTCCCGGGCCGACGCGGGCGTCGATCGCAAGCGCGTCACCGCCCGCAATGCCGCCGGGCGGATGCACGATCAGGGTGTGGCACAGCGCCGCGCCTTCCGGATACAGCGCCTTCTGCACCTGCAGCGGTCCGCAGTGGCTGCGGGCGAGCACGGTGCGGCCCGTACCCGCCTCGTGCCGGTAGTCCAGGGAGAGTTGCGCATGCCACGTCACGGGCGACAGGCTAGATCGAAATCAGGTTGCGCACGTTGTTCGGCTGCATCTCGCTGCCCGGCCCGGCATGCGTGATCTGGCCGCGCGCCATCACCGCATACGAGTCAGCCAGCGACTCGGCGAAGTCGTAGTACTGCTCGACCAGCAGCACCGCCATTGCCTGGCCGCTGCCCTGGGTGGTGGTCACCAGACGGCGGATCACGGTGCCGATCTCCTTGATGATCGACGGCTGGATCCCCTCGGTCGGTTCATCCAGGATCAGCACCCGCGGACCGGCCGCCAGCGCGCGCCCGATCGCCAGCTGCTGCTGCTGCCCGCCGGAGAGGTCGCCGCCTCGGCGGCGCAGCATCTGCTTGAGCACCGGAAAGGTCTCGAGGATGTGCTCGGGCACCTTGCGCGCGGCGCGCCCCGAGATTGGCGCCAGCCCCATCAGCAGGTTCTCCTCCACCGTCAGCCGGTTGAAGATCTCGCGCCCCTGCGGCACGTAGCCGATGCCCAGCCTCACCCGCTCGTGCGGTGCCAGCCGCGTGATGTCCTGGCCGTCGAGCGTGATGCTGCCCGAGCGCGAGGGCACCAGGCCCATGGTGGTCTTCAGCAGCGTGGTCTTGCCCACGCCGTTGCGGCCGAGCAGCACGGTGCAGGCGCCGGCGCTCACGGTGAGCGAGACGTCGCGCAGGATGTGGCTGCCGCCGTAGTACTGGTTGAGTTGGGTGATGGTCAGCATGGGGATGCCGATGTGCTTGTCTTGCCGCGCAGGGACGACTGGGTCGGCGAGCGCGATGAGCGAAGTGATGTGTCATTCCCGCGCAGGCGGGAATCCAGCGCATCGTCGTTCCCGCGCAGGCGGGAACCCAGCGTCTCTGCCTTTGCGTCTTCTGATGTGCGCTCTTCGCATCGCGGTTTGCGGGCCGCACTTCGTGGCACCACCCGCTTCACGGCCGCGGGGCCGGTCACTTTCTTTGTCTTGCCAAAGAAAGTAACCAAAGAAAGGCGCGCCCGCGAAGACGCCGCCTGCGGCGGACCCCTGTGCTGCTCGGTCAGGCCGGCGGTCGCACAAACTCGCACGATCGCCGCTGCGCGGCGCCACGTGCTTCGGACAGTGTGCGACCGACCCCCCCGGCCTGCCCTGCGCTGCTCGGCGTCTTCGAGGGCAGGCAGGTCAAGGGCAAGGTCAACCGACCGGTGGGCAGTGGGCGATCCCCTCTCCCCGGACGGGGAGAGGGTCAGGGAGAGGGGTGAGCAGTTGTCTTGCCTGCCCTCGAAGACGCCGAGCAGCGCAAGGGCGGCCGGGAATTCAGGCGCCCTCTGTCCGAAGCACGTGGCGCGCGCAGCGCGATCGTGCGAGTTAGGGCGCCGGCCGGCCGACCTGAGCAGCACAGGGCAGCCGCGTAGCGGCCGTCTTCGCGGGCGCGCGTTTCTTTGGTTACTTTCTTTGGCAAGACAAAGAAAGTGACTGGCCCCGCGGCCATGAAGCGGGAGACGCGCACCAGACGGTGCAACGCGTTGGCGAGCGCACTGCAAGCAGAAACTTGGGCCCCGGCCTTCGCCGGGGCGACTGAGTAGCCCCGGCGAAGCGAAGACACTGGGTCCCCGCCTTCGCGGGGACGACGAGTCACTCCGCGCGAAGGTCGCGGCGCCGCGATGCACTCGTGTCTCGATGTGCACCCCGCACATCGAGGACTCACCGCCCAAGGTACACCTCGATCACCCGCTCGTTGTTCTGCACCACGTTCATCGGCCCTTCCGCCAGCACGCTGCCTTCGTGCAGCACGGTCACCTTGCGGGCGATCTTGTTGACGAAGTCCATGTCGTGCTCGACCACCATGATCGAGTGCGAGCCTGCCAGTTCGAGGATCAGCTCGGCGGTGCGCTCGGTCTCGGCGTCGGTCATGCCGGCGACCGGCTCGTCGAGCAGGATCAGTTCCGGTTCCTGCACCAGCAGCATGCCGATCTCCAGCCACTGTTTCTGGCCGTGCGACAGCGCACCCGCCAGCCGTGATTCGCTGCCGTCGAGGCGGATCGTCTTCAACGTGCGGGCGATCAGGTCGCGCTGCGCGGCCGACAGCCGCGCCAGCAGCGTCGGGCGCACACGCTTGTCGGTCTTCATCGCCAGTTCCAGGTTCTCGAACACCGTGTGCTGCTCGAATACGGTGGGCTTCTGGAACTTGCGGCCGATCCCCAGGCGCGCGATCTCGGTGTCGGGCAGGCGCCGCAGGTCGAAGGTCTGGCCGAAGAACGCGGTGCCGGCGTCCGGTCGCGTCTTGCCGGTGATGACGTCCATCATCGTCGTCTTGCCGGCTCCGTTGGGGCCGATGATGCAGCGCAGTTCGCCGCGATCGATGGTGAGGGTGAGCTTGTTGAGCGCCTTGAAGCCGTCGAAGCTGACGGTGATGTCATCGAGATACAGGATCGGGCCGTGCGAGGTGTCGACCTTGTCGGGGTCGACCGGACGGTGCCCGTAGGTGGCGGTGGCGCTGGCGCTGATGTCGTGAATGGCGGGCGCGTCCATCACTCGGCCTCGCGCGGCAGCGGCGTCGGCGCGGCCGGCTCGATCGATTGACGCGCCGCCCGGCGCGCCCGCAGTTGCGCCCAGACACCCATGATCCCGCGCGGCATCAGCAGCGTCACCAGCACGAACAGTGCGCCGAGGAAGAACAGCCAGTACTCGGGGTAGGCGACGGTGAACCAGCTCTTCGCGCCATTGACCGCGAAGGCGCCGATGATCGGCCCGAACAGCGACGCGCGCCCGCCGACCGCGGCCCAGATCGCGATCTCGATCGAGTTGGCCGGGCTCATCTCGCTCGGGTTGATGATGCCCACCTGCGGCACATAGAGCGCACCGGCGATGCCGCTCATCACGGCCGCCAGCGTCCAGATGAAGAGCTTGAACCACAGCGTGCGGTAGCCGAGGAACAGCAGTCGCGACTCCTGGTCGCGGATCGCGGTGAGCACGCGGCCGAGCTTGCTCTGCACGATCCAGCGCGCCAGGCAGAGCGCGCCGAGCAGGTACAGGCCCGAGAGCACGTACAGCAGCGTGCGCATCTCGGGCGCGGTGATCGCGTAGCCGGCGATGCGCTTGAAGTCGGTGAAGCCGTTGTTGCCGCCGAAGCCCATGTCGTTGCGGAAGAACGCCAGCATCGCGGCGAAGGTCAGCGCCTGCGTGATGATCGAGAAGTACACGCCCTTGATGCGCGAGCGGAAGGCGAAGAAGCCGAACACGAAGGCGAGCACGCCCGGCACCGCGATCACAAGGATCAGCGACCACAGCAGCGAGTCGCTGCCGGCCCAGTACCAGGGGAACTCCTTCCAGTCGAGGAACACCATGAAATCGGGCAGATCGCTCTTGTAGACGCCGTCGGTCCCGATCTGCCGCATCAGGTACATGCCGAAGGCGTAGCCGCCGAGTGCGAAGAACAGGCCCTGGCCGAGTGACAGGATGCCGGTGTAGCCCCAGATCAGATCCATCGCCAGCGCCACCACCGCGTAGCACATGAACTTGCCGAACAACGTGATCCAGAAGCTCGACACGTGAAGCGCGTGATCGGCTGGCAGCGCCAGATGCAGCACCGGCAGCACCACCAGCAGCACCGCGGTGACCCCCATGATCGCGGTCCAGGTGCGGATCGTGAACAGGCGCGGGCCGCCCGCCTGGGTCGGCGTCAGCAGAGCGGTCGATGAAGCGGCGCCGTCCATCGCGTGCTCAGGGTTTGCCGTGGATAGCCGGCGCGGTGCTTCGCGCCGACGTGACATCCGTGCGAACCAGTTCGCGCAGCGACGACAGCGCCAGCGCCAGGAACAGCACCGCGCACGCGCGATAGGTCAGCTGCGCCCAGCGCAGCGAGGCGTTGCGAAACACGCGGTCGACCAGCGCCGCGCAGATCACGCTCCAGGCCAGCGAGGCCAGCATGAGTCCAGCAAAGAAGACCGCATAGTCGGTCACCGTGGGTCGTGCCGCAACTACCGCCGCCATGCCGGTGCCGATCGCCGCGAAGTAGGCGATGTTCTGCGGGTTGGTGACAGACAGCAGCACCCCCGCGCGCAGCGCATGGCCCGGATGCGCGGGTGGCGCCGTGCCATCGACGGCGAACTCGCGGTGCGCCGTGCGCCAGGCATCGCGCGCCAGCCACAGCAGGTACAGCACGCCCACCACGCCTATCGGCACCCGCAGCGCCTCCAGGCTCAACAGCAGCGCCACACCCGCCAGTCCGATCAGCGCCCACAGCGTGTCGCCGACCAGCGAACCCACCTGCACCGCGAACGCCGGCCGAAACCCGCCGCGCACGCCTTGGCGCACGGTCTCGACGAACACCGCGCCGGGCGCCGCGTTGAAGACGAAGCCCAGGCCGAGCGCCGTGAGAAACAGGGTGAGGTGGTCGGGGGTCATTGGCTCACTGTAACGGCCACATGCATCACCCGCGCGCGCAGAGCGCGCCCGGCACAACGAGGCCTACGGAGTTCTCATCTTTACCTTGGTTGGGGGAGCACGAGGGGGCCAACCTAGCCCCCTCGTTCGTCCATGAGCCCAAGGCCGCGGCGGCGAGGCGAGCCAGTGCTTCGTAGCGAACTCTCATGCCTCAGCACTCCTTCCCTTCAACGCGAACAGGCCTTGCGGTCTTTTCTGGATGAACAGGATGATGAACACCAGCACCATGATTTTCGCCAGCACCGCGCCCGACCACGGCTCGAGGAACTTGGCGATCGAGCCGAGCCCCAGCGCGGCGATCACGGTGCCGGCCAGCTGGCCGACGCCGCCCAGCACCACCACCATGAAGCTGTCCACGATGTAGGTCTGGCCAAGGTCCGGCCCGACATTGCCGATCTGCGACAGCGCCACGCCGCCGAGCCCGGCCACGCCGGAGCCGAGTCCGAAGGTCATCATGTCGACGCGGTGGGTGGGCACGCCCGTGCAGCTGGCCATCGCACGGTTCTGCGTCACGCCGCGCACGAACAGGCCCAT
Source organism: Burkholderiaceae bacterium (assembly GCA_022843955.1). Taxonomy (GTDB): domain Bacteria; phylum Pseudomonadota; class Gammaproteobacteria; order Burkholderiales; family Burkholderiaceae_F; genus JALHMQ01. The sequence continues at coordinate 91,552 of JALHMQ010000007.1, read as the reverse complement.
TCGCGTGCGGTTGATCGCCGCCCACACGGCGAACAGCACCGCGAGCGCGAAGAAGATGATGACGATGCGGTTGTACGGCATCACGTAGCCGCCGGCGAGCGCGATGCCGCCCGACAGCCACGACGGGTTCTCGACCTCGACGTTCTGCGCGCCGAACAGCGTGCGGCAGGTCTGGATCAGCAGCAGGCTCACCCCCCAGGTGGTGAGCAGCGTCTCGAGCGGCCGGCCGTACAGCCAGCGCAGCACGCCGCGCTCGAGCGCCATGCCGATCACCGCGGTCACCACGAACGCCACCGGCAGCGCGGCCACGATGTACCAGTCGAACGCGCCGGGAAAGTGGGTGCGGAAGATGCCCTGCACGACCCAGGTCGCATAGGCGCCGATCATCAGGAACTCGCCGTGCGCCATGTTGATGATGCCCATCAGCCCGTAGGTGATGGCCAGTCCCAGTGCGGCCAGCAGCAAGATGGATCCCAGGCTCAGGCCGGAGAACAGCGCCAGCATCATCTCGGTGGTGCGCAGCCGGTTGTTGATCTCGTTGAGCGAGGCGGCGGCGGTCGCGCGTACGCCCTCGTCGGGCTCGGCGTAGCTGCCGTCCTTCTGCCGCGTGACCATGGTGGCGAGCAGCTGGCGCACCTGCGGGTCGCTGCTGTCGGCCAACGCCTTGGCGGCCTGCAGCCGTTTGCCTGCGTCGGGGCTCTTCAGGCCGAGCGATGCGGCCGCCAGCAGCAGGATCGACTTGACGTCGGCATCCGACTCCTTGGCCAGCGCGCGCTCGAGGATCGGCAGCGCGTCCTCGTTGTCGGAGCCCTGCAGTTCTCTCGCGGCGGCCAGACGCACGCCGCTGTCCGGGCTGCTGAGCTTGAGTGCCGCCAGCGCCGCACCCAGTTCACCGCGCAGCCGGTTGTTGATGATCACGCTGTCGGCGTCGGCCGGGGCGTCGCCCAGTGCCTCGCCGGTGGTGGCATCGCTGATCTTGCCGTCGGCGACGATCACCGCGCGCTTGCCGCCGTCGACGAGTGCCAGCGCATCGTCGCTCATCGCCTGCAGCACGACGAGCGCGCGCGCATCTTCAGTCGCCACCAACTTGCGAATCGCCTCGATCCGCGTGTCCGATTCCTCCGCCCCCAGCTGCAACACCAACGCCGGCTCGAGCGCAGCGTGCGCAGGCACATGCAGCGCCAGCAGCAGCACGGCAAGCAGGCGGACGATCAGTGCACGCATGTAGACAGGACCCAGTGTTGCTGCGATCGCAGAAGAATCGCGGAAGCGAAGCGCCTTCCCCATCCTCCCCCGCGAGCGGGGGAGGGCCGGGGAGGGGGCGCGTGCAGTTGAAATGCGGCGGCCGCCCGGCCGCCCGAAGGCCGCCGCCTAGCTAATCGCTTTCGGTGCACGTGCGATCGCGAAGCGATCGCGTACACCGAAAGCGTCACGGCTTACGCCGGGCTGTCCGGCTTCTTGTCGTTGCCGGGGATGAACGGGCTCCACGGCTGCGCGCGGACCGGTCCCTTGGTGCGCCACACGACGTTGAACTGGCCGTCGGCCCGCACCTCGCCGATGAAGACCGGGCGATGCAGGTGATGGTTCTTCTCGTCCATTTTGACCTTGAAGCCGCAGGGCGCGTCGATGCTCTGTCCCTCGACTGCCTTGATCACCGGATCGATGTCGGTGGTCTTGGCCTTTTCCACGCCCTGCTTCCACAGGTGCATGCCGATGTAGGTGGCTTCCATCGGATCGTTGGTCACCGCCTTGTCGGCGTTGGGCAGCTTGGCTTTCACCGCCCAATCCTTGTACATCTTGATGAAGGCGTCGTTCTGCGGATTCTTCAACGACATGAAGTAGTTCCACGCCGCCAGGTGACCGACCAGCGGCTTGGTGTCGACGCCGCGCAGTTCTTCCTCACCGACCGAGAACGCCACCACCGGCACGTCCTTGGCCTTGAGGCCCGCGTTGCCCAGCTCCTTGTAGAACGGCACGTTGGAGTCGCCATTGATGGTCGATATGACGCAGGTCTTGCCGCCGCCGGCGAACTTCTTCACGTTGGCGACGATGGTCTGGTAGTCGGCGTGACCGAAGGGCGTGTAGATCTCCTCGATGTCCTTTTCGGCGACACCCTTGCTCTTGAGGAAGGCGCGCAGGATCTTGTTGGTGGTGCGCGGGTACACATAGTCGGTGCCGAGCAGGAAGAAGCGTTTGGCCGCGCCGCCTTCCTTGGACATCAGGTACTCGGTGGCCGGGATCGCCTGCTGGTTGGGTGCGGCGCCCGTGTAGAACACGTTCTTCTCCAGCTCTTCGCCCTCGTACTGCACCGGGTAGAAGAGCAGGTGATTCAGCTCCTTGAACACCGGCAGCACGCTCTTGCGCGACACGCTGGTCCAGCAGCCGAACACCACGCTCACCTTGTCCTGGGTGATCAGCTGGCGGGCCTTCTCGGCGAACAGCGGCCAGTTGGACGCGGGGTCGACCACCACCGCCTCGAGCGGACGGCCCATCACGCCGCCCTTGGCGTTGATCTGGGCGATCGTCATCAGCGCGGTTTCCTTCAGCGCCGATTCGCTGATCGCCATCGTGCCCGACAGCGAATGCAGGATGCCGACCTTGATCGGCGTCTTTGCCTGCGAGAAAGCGGTTGAGATGCTGCTGCAGGAAAGCGCGACGGCACCGCCCGCCTGCAGGACTTGCCTGCGATTCATGGTCATGGGTTCTTCCCCTCCGAGGGCTCGCGCCAATGTCGGCGCGCAGGGGAGAGTCAGTACAAGAACTGTGCCGTGCGATTGCGGTGCCGGATCGCGCAATACGCATTCGAACCGGACGCATTACGCACCGCGATCAGGCGTTCCCGTCGTCGGCTGCACCACGGCCGTGCCTTGCGCACGGTCGCGGTGGATATTGCTGGCCTAGAAGCGGTGCCGAAGTCCGATGCCGAACTGGGCGCGGTTGCGGTCCCAGTAGGCGCCGGTCTGTGCCGCGGTGTAGCCCTCGGTCGTGATCACACCGGCAGTGACCGTCTGCGCCTGGGGCGTGTCATTGGCGCGGGTGTCCGAATAGAAACCGTACAGGTTGGTGCGGGCCGACATCGCATAGGTGTAGCCGAGCGCCCACACGCGCAGATCGGCGCCGTAGGCCTTGTCGTCGCGGCTTTGCCACGAGGCGAGCACCTCGCCGCCGAGCAGCTTGGCACTGGCGCCGAGCATCATCAACGTCGAGTCCTTCGATGGCGTGATCGCGGTCAGCGTGAACTGGTTCTGTTCCTGCGCCCACGCGGCGTACACGCGCGCGACCTTGAAGTCGAACGAGCCACCCACCTGCAGATGGGTCTGGTCCTCCTTGCGCAGGCCGTTGCAGGTGTTCGATACGATGGTCGTCGTATTGCCCGGGCAGTTGATCGACTCGTAGCTCACCACTGCCACCACCGGCCCGCTGCGGTACTGCGCGCCCGTGGTCAGCACGCTGGTGTTGTTGCCGCCGCCCGGCACTTCGGCCGCCGCCGCGTTGAACGAATAGCCGATGGCGCCGCTGAAACCGGCCAGGTTCGGCGTCCGGTACTCGACCACGTTGTCGAGAATCAGCCGGCCCGAAGCCGACGAGAACACGCCGCCCATGCCGGCATCGCGGAACGTGACGCCGAACGGCGAGACGCCCGTGATGAACAACTCGTAGCCGACGCCGTGCTGCCGGCCGAGCCGCAACTCGCCGGCCGCCGACTGCAGCGCCACCCAGGCCTGGCGTCCCCACATGCGTCCGCCCTGCTGCGAGATGCCGGTGTCGGCCGCAAAGCCATGTTCGAGCCAGAATTTCGCGTTGATGCCGCCCCCCAGCGCCTCGGTGCCGTACAGGCCGACGCGCGAGGGCGTCTGGATACCGTCTTCCAGACCGCGGGTGGCGGCAGGTGTCGCCGCGCGCCCGGGCACTGCGTCCGGTCGAGAGTCGAGATAGCCGAGGTCGGCCACGCCGAACAGCGTGACGCCGGCCGGTGTCTGGGCCTGGACAGCGCCAGCGACGAGGGCGGCGCTGGCCAGGCAGGCGAATGTGCGAATCGGGTGTTTCATCGTGCTGCTCCGAGGAGTGTTGCGGGTGTCAATGCGTCGAGCACAAGCAAGCACAACGCGTGACCGAAGACCATAGCGCCGTGCGCCCGCAGCCTTGTTGACCTGCCTCCAGTGCGAGCACTAGAGCCACTCGCCTAGAATCGCACTCCCGCTCCCGAAGGCCCGCGATGAACACGCGTCTCCCTGCCGGGGTCGATGGTCTGACTGCCGTCGATCCCGTTGTTGCCACCGACACAGAAACCCGCCTGCGCGACCTGCTCGCCCGCCGCATCCTGATCCTGGACGGCGCGATGGGCACGATGATCCAGCGCTACAAGCTCAAGGAAGCGGACTTTCGCGGCACGCGCTTCGCCGACCACCCGGTGGATGTGAAGGGCAACAACGAGCTGCTGGTGTTCTCGCGGCCGGATGTGATCAGCGCCATCCACGAGCAGTACCTGGCGGCCGGCGCCGACATGATCGAGACCAACACCTTCGGCGCCACCCGCGTGGCGCAGGAGGACTATCAGCTGGGCGAGATCGCCTACGAGATCAATCTCGAAGCGGCCAGGCTGGCGCGCGCCGCCTGCGCCAAGTACTCGACGCCGGAGAAGCCACGTTTTGCCTGCGGCGCGCTCGGCCCGACGCCGAAGACCGCCTCCATATCGCCCGATGTCAACGATCCCGGCGCGCGCAACGTCACTTTCGACCAGCTGGTGGACAGCTACGGCGAGCAGACCCGCGGCCTGCTCGACGGCGGCGCCGACCTGCTGCTGATCGAGACCATCTTCGACACCCTCAACGCCAAGGCGGCGATCTTCGCGGTCGAGGCCGAGTTCGAGCGGCGCGGCCAGCGTTGGCCGGTGATGATCAGCGGCACCGTGACCGATGCCTCCGGACGCATCCTCAGTGGCCAGACGGTGGCGGCGTTCTGGCACTCGGTGCGTCATGCCAGGCCGATTTCCATTGGTCTGAACTGCGCGCTCGGCGCCACGCTGATGCGCCCGTACATCGAGGAACTGTCGAAGATCGCCGACTGCTTTGTCAGCGTGTACCCGAACGCCGGCCTGCCCAACCCGATGAGCGACACCGGCTTCGACGAGACGCCGGACATCACCTCGGCGCTGCTCAAGGAGTTCGCGCAGGCGGGCTTCGTCAACGTCGCCGGCGGTTGCTGCGGCACCACGCCCGATCACATCGGTGCCATCGCGCAGGCGGTGGCCACGCTGCCGCCGCGCGCGCTGCCGGCAGCCGACCCGGCGATGAAGTTGTCGGGCCTGGAGCCGGTCAAGGTCGGCGACGACAGCCTGTTCGTCAACGTGGGCGAGCGCACCAACGTCACCGGCTCCAAGGCGTTCGCGCGGCTGATCCTCAACGAGCAGTACGAGGAGGCGGTGAGCGTGGCGCGCCAGCAGGTGGAAAACGGCGCCCAGGTCATCGACGTCAACATGGACGAGGCGATGCTGGATTCGCAGAAGGCGATGACGCGCTACCTCAACCTCATCGCCAGCGAGCCCGACATCGCGCGCGTGCCGGTGATGATCGACAGCTCCAAGTGGAGCGTGATCGAAGCCGGCTTGAAATGCGTGCAGGGCAAGCCGATCGTCAACTCGATCTCGCTCAAGGAAGGCGAGGCTGAGTTCATCCGCCAGGCGCAGCTGTGCCTGCGCTACGGCGCCGCTGCGATCGTGATGGCCTTCGACGAGCAAGGCCAGGCCGACACCTACGCGCGCAAGACCGAGATCTGCGCGCGCGCCTACCGGCTGCTGGTCGACACGGTGGGCTTTCCGCCGGAAGACATCGTCTTCGACCCCAATGTGTTCGCCATTGCCACCGGCATCGAGGAGCACAACAACTACGCGGTCAACTTCATCGAGGCCACGCGCTGGATCAGGCAGAACCTGCCGCACGCCAAGATCAGCGGCGGCGTGAGCAACGTCAGCTTCAGCTTCCGCGGCAACGATCACGTGCGCGAGGCGATCCACACGGTGTTCCTGTACCACGCAATCCAGGCCGGCATGACGATGGGCATCGTCAACGCGGGCCAGCTCGGCGTGTATGAAGAGATCGAGCCCGAGCTGCGCGAGAAGGTGGAAGACGTGGTGCTCAACCGCCGCGCCGATGCCGGCGAGCGCCTGGTGCAGTTCGCCGAGCAGGTGAAAGCGGGCGGCAAGAAGCGCGACGAGGACCTGGCGTGGCGCGCCGATCCGGTCGAAAAGCGCCTGGCGCATGCGCTGGTGCGCGGCATCACCCAGTTCATCGTCGAGGACACCGAGGAATGTCGCGCGGCGATTGCCGCGCGCGGCGGCCGCCCGATCGAGGTGATCGAAGGCCCGCTGATGGACGGCATGAACATCGTTGGCGACCTCTTCGGTGCCGGCAAGATGTTCCTGCCGCAGGTGGTGAAAAGCGCGCGCGTGATGAAGCAGGCGGTCGCGCACCTGATCCCGTACATCGAGGAAGAGAAGGCCGCGCACGTTGCCGCCGGCGGCGAGGCCAAGGCCAAGGGCAAGGTGGTGATCGCCACCGTGAAGGGCGACGTGCACGACATCGGCAAGAACATCGTGTCGGTGGTGCTCCAGTGCAACAACTTCGACGTCGTCAACATGGGCGTCATGGTGCCGGCCGAGAAGATCCTGCAGACCGCGCGCGACGAGCAGGCCGACATGATCGGCCTGTCGGGTCTCATCACGCCGTCGCTCGAAGAGATGCAGCACGTGGCGCGCGAGATGCAGCGCCAGGGCTTCAGCATGCCGCTCCTGATCGGCGGCGCCACCACCAGCCGCGTGCACACCGCGGTGAAGATCGCACCGCACTACACCAACGGTCCGGTGATCTACGTGTCGGACGCCAGCCGCTCGGTCAACGTGTGCCAGAGCCTCACGTCCGATGACGGCGCGGCGAAGTTCATCGGCGACCTGAAGGACGAGTACACGCGGGTGCGCGAGCAGCACGCGAGCAAGAAAGGGCCGGAACTCATCACGCTCGCGGCCGCGCGCGCCAATGCCCCGCGCATCGACTGGACCGGCCAGGATGGGCAGCGGTTCGTGGCGGCCAAGCCCAAGTTCCTCGGTCGCCGCCTGTTCAAGAACTACGACCTGGCGATGATCGCCAAGTACGTCGACTGGGGCCCGTTCTTCCAGACCTGGGACCTGCACGGCCCGTTCCCGCAACTGCTTACCGACGACGTGGTCGGCGAGCACGCGCGCCAGGTGTTCGCCGAAGGCGAGAAGATGCTCGAGCGCGTGGTCGCCGAGCGCTGGCTCACCGCCAACGCCGCGGTCGGGTTCTACCCGGCCAACAGCATGGGCGAGGACATCGAGGTCTACACCGATGACACCCGCCGCGAGGTCCTGTTCACCTGGCATGGTCTGCGCCAGCAGAACAAGAAGCCGGTGCTCGATGGCGTGCCCAACCCCAACCAGGCGCTGGCGGATTTCATCGCCCCCAAGTTCATCGACGGCAAGCCCAGCGGCATTGCCGACTACATCGGCCTCTTTGCGGTCACCAGCGGCATCGGCATCGAGAAACGCGAAGCGCTGTTCCAGCAGAAGCACGACGACTACGGCAGCATCATGTTGAAGGCGATCGCCGACCGCCTGGCCGAGGCGTTCGCCGAGCTGCTGCATGAGCGCGTGCGCAAGGATCTGTGGGGCTACGCCGCCGACGAGGCGCTCGGCAGCGAAGCGCTGATCAAGGAGCAGTACCGTGGCATCCGCCCCGCGCCCGGCTATCCGGCCTGCCCCGAGCACGCGGTCAAGCGGCGCATGTTCGAGGTGCTCGAGGCCGCCGAGATCGGCATGACGCTGACCGAGAACTACGCGATGCATCCGGCCTCGTCGGTCAGTGGCTTCTACCTCGCGCACCCGCAGGCGAAGTACTTCAACGTCGGCCGCATCGGCCGCGACCAGCTCGAAGACCTGGCCACGCGCAAGCACGAGCCGGTGACCGAGCTGGAGCGGTGGCTGGCGCCGAATCTGGGGTGATGCGGCCAACCCAGCTCGGCGAGGCGGTGGCCGAACGCCGGCTGCAGCTGGTCATCGCTGGCAAGACACCGCGCGAAGTCGTGGTGCGTATGGGTCGACCGGTACCGATGGACCCAGGCGGCACGCTCGCCGACGATTGCTGGTGCCCATTGCAGGTCGTGGTCGAAGGACGGGCGGGACCCGTGCGCGTCATTGCTGGCGTCGACGCGGTGCAGGCATTGGAGCTGGCGCATCGCGCCGCTGACATCGACCTCGATCTGATCGCACGTGCCGAAGGCGGCGCGATCGAATGGACCGGTGGTGGTCGCTACGCGCGCGGCGCATCGTCGGCGGGCCAGGCATGAACGCCCGCCCCACCTGGCTGCTGTTCGACCTCGGCGGCGTGCTGGTCGACTTCGCCGGCCCGCGCGAGCTGCCCGCGCTGCTGACAGCGCCAGCCGACGGCGACCTGCGCCTGAAGATGGCGCACTGCGCGGCCACCGATGCCTTCGAGCGCGGCGCAATCGCTCCGGAGGCCTTTGCCGAGCGCTTCGTGCGCGACTGGCAGGTGGCGCTGCCGCCCGATCAGTTCCTGCAACGCTACGTCGACTGGCTGCGCGGGCTGTACCCGGGCGCGGGTGGACTGTTGACACGCTTGCACGCGGACTTTCGGCTCGCCTGCCTGAGCAACTCCAATATCGCCCACTGGGAGCGCTGCGAGCCGATGCGCTGGCTGCAGCGCACGCTCGACGTGGCGCTGTCATCGCACGAACTGAAGCTGCGCAAGCCGGAGCCGGCGATCTTCGCCGCCGCGCTCGCGCGCTTGGGCGCACCGGCGCACGAGGTCGGTTACTTCGATGACCTGCGCGCCAATGTCGAGGCCGCGGCTGCCGCTGGCATGCAGGCGCACCATGTCGACGGCTTCGACGCGCTCGTCATCCGGCTGCGCGCGCTAAAGTGGCTCGATGACTGAGGCGCCGACGTCGCAACGCACCGCCGCGCTGGCCTACGCGGCGCGACCTGACCTGCGGGTGGGCGACACCTGGCGCTACGCCGTCACCAATCGCCTCACGTCGATCCGCAGCGAAGAAACGCGTCGCGTGCTGGCGGTGACCCGCGACCAGATCGTCTGCGTGGTCGACTCCACCGACCCGGGCTTCGCGCGTGGCCGCTTCATCTACACGCGCCAGTGGAACCTGGTCTCGCGCCCGGCGCTGGCGCAGGCGGGCGACCTGCCGGAAGACATCGGCCAGTGGCGCTGGCGTCCTGCGTATCCGCAGTTTCGCTTTCCACTGGCGCCCGGCAAGTCGTGGCGCGGCACCGCGCGCGTCACCAACAGCGCGACCGAGACCACCAACGTGCATCGCTATGTCGCGCGCGTGCTGCCGATGCAGCGCATCGGTGTAGCCGCCGGTGGGTTCGACACGCTGCCGGTGCGCTACGAGGCCGAGGTCACCACCGCAGGCGACGTGCAGTCGCTGGTCTGGCGCAATCTGGAGACGCTGCATTACGCGCCGGCGGTGCGGCTCTTCGTGCGCGCCGAGTACGCCGTCGTCGGCCCCGATGGCTCGCCGGCGCGTGATGCGCTGCATGAACTGATCGGACACCAGCGTGGCGCGTAGCCGCCCACCCGTGGCCTCCGCCCGCCGGGCCTGGCTCTCACGCGCGGCAGTGGCGGCGGCGCTGCCGGCTGCGTGGCTGGCCGGCTGCCGTCGCAGCGATCCGGAGCGCGAGCTGCGCGCCACCATCGAACGCATGGCGCGCGCGATCGAGCAACACCAGCCCGGCGACTTCCTCGACGCGCTGGCCGACGACTTCACGCGCGACTCCGGCGTCTTCGGCAAGCAGGAGGCGCGACGCCTGCTCGCCGGCGTGCTCCTGCGCAACGAGAAGATCGTGCTGTCGGCGGTCGTCACCGACCTGCAGGTGAGCGGCGACCGCGCGCGGGTGACCCTGCGCGTGCTCGCCACTGGTGCGCGCGCCGGTGGACTGATTCCCGAGCGCGGCCAGACCTGGGAGTTCGAGTCCGCCTGGCGCCGCGTCGATGGTCGCTGGCAGGTGTTCAACGCCGAGTGGCGCGAAGGCCTGTAGCCGCTGCCCGGCGCTGACCGACCCACCTCGCTACCCGGGCCGATAGCGCAAATGCGGTAATCCAACAGGCCGCCTCATTCAGATGCTGGGTCGCTCCTGCGGCAGCGGGTGGCGAAACTCTGTCATCACTGGCGTACCGCATCGTTGGGTACCCCCCCGAATTCAGGTCTGGGCAACCCCAGAACCGTCGATAGGCTTCGCTTATTCTCGTCACTACTGATGGGACATGCGTAAGTGGTTCGCGCGGTGACGCATTCGGATGGGCAGCACATGGCAACTGGATTCAGGGAATCGGTTCTTCTGGTCGGCGCAAGCGGGCGCACCGGCCGCGCGGTGCTGCGCTACCTGAGCGCAGCCTCGGTGCCAGTGATCGCTTGCGTGCGGCGCGCCGACCGCCTGCCCGAACCGCGCGCGGCGTCGGTCGAGGTCGCGGTGGCCAACCTCGAGCATCCCCACACATTGGCACCGCTGATCGAGCGCGCTGCCCACGTGATCTACCTGGCCGGCGGCGATCGCCGCAGCCTGTCACCCGGCGCCTGGCAACTGGAAGTCGAAACGCTGTCGGCCGGGCTGGAAATGGCGCGACGCTCCGACCTGCCGGGCCGCTGGATCTACGTCGGCTACAGCGGCGTCGAGCAGCGCGGCGGCACCACCTGGGCCGAGGCGCGCTGGCGCGAGCTGAAGGCGGCAGCAGAAGACGCGATCGCCGGCAGCGGCGTCAATTACTTCGTGTTGCGCACCGGCGTGGTCACCGACGCCGTCAGTGTCGAGCCGCGCGTGGCGTTAAGCCAGAGCGCAGTCCCCGCACCCGGGGCGGAGATTCCATGCAACGCGCTCGGCTTCCTGCTCACCGGCGCCGCGCTAGCGGGCGCAGCCCACCGCGCTCGCGCGGTCGTGCGGGTGGAAGCGTCTGGCACCAATCTGCAGAGCGCCGTGCAGGCATTCAGTCGTCTGCGCACCGACAGCGACGCCGGCAAGGCCGACGCGCGCGAGCCGGCGCGCACGGTGCTGGGCAGGCGCTAGTCCACGCTGCGGCGGATTGTTGCCGCGTCATGCACGACGCGGTGGCAAGCGGCGTTGTCGCGCTGGCTGCCCACGGCGGAAAACTTGCCCGTGCTTGGCAGCGCAGGCGCATCTGCCAGGTTGAACGACGCTGCCGGTTCGAGCCGTTCGGAGCGCCGTCGCGTTTCGGTCGATGCGTCGCCTCGTCGGTGTCGCAGGCTGCCGAACGGCCCGCCGATGCCGGGTCGACTCAGCCCAGCACGTGCGTGTCTCGCAGGAACTGCAGCGCCCGCTCGGTCAGGCGGTCGCCCTCCTGCTCGACATACGGATGGCCGCCCTGCGCGCCGCTCCACGCGTGGCCGAGCGCCTCGATCCACACCACGCGCAGCGCCAGCGTTTCGCCGACGCGATGATCGGTCACCTGCGCGCCCGGCTCGAACTGCGGCGCGCTTGCCTGCAGGGTGGCGCCGCTGCGTTCGCTTGCGCGACAGGCCTGCTCCACCAGTTGCTCGCCGCAAATGGGCGCCACCACCGTGTCGGCGCGGCCTTGCACCACCATCAATGGCGCACGTGCCGCCTGGCCGCTCAGCGCCAGCACCGGCGGCACCGCCAGCCCGCGCTTCATCACGTCACGCGGGTCCTGCATGTTCAACCTGCCGAGCAGGGGCGGCGTGGCCACCACCACCACCGCCGCCACGCGGTCGGCCGCATGGAACGCCAGCAGCGCAGCCAGCGCACCACCGGCCGACAGTCCCACCACGCCCACCGCGCTGACCGCGACGCCTGCGTTCGATGTCACATCGTCGAGCATCGCGCGCACCACATCGAGCTCGCCGGCACCGCGCTGCGCTGCCGGCGTGAACCAGTTCCAGCAGCGCCACAGGTTGGCGCGGCGGCGCTGCTGCGGGCACAGCAGGCGAAAGCGCTGCGCTCCGGCGGCGTGCGTGAAGCCACTGGCCACCGCAAAGCCGAGCGCGCGCTGGCGGCAGCCATGCAGCAGCACCACCAGCGGCGCCGGGCTGTCATCGCGCAGGCCCGCCGGGCAGTACAGGCCATAGCTCCACGCCGCGCTGGCGAGCGGGCCGGGGAACAGCCGTGCGCTCGGTACGCTGACCTGGCGGCGTCGCCACTGGCCGCGCCACAGGCCCAGGCGCACCTGCAGCCAGGTACGCAGGCGGGCAAGCAGCAGGAGCAGGCGCGCGAACATGCGCGGACCGTAGCACCGTTGCCGCAGTGCGGCATCAGGGGATCAGGGAGGCTGGATGGGCGAGGCCGCACGGCGCGCCATGGGCGCCGCGCTCCTCAGGCGATGCCGTACTTGGTGCGGGTGGCCGCCCACAGCTTGGCAATCGCCTCGACGTGGACGTCGGGGCCTCTGCGCATCAGCACAGCGAGCGAGCGTTCGATGCGCAGGCGCATCTCCTCGTCGAAGCCGGTGTCGTAGACCGCCTTGACGGCGGCATCGAGCTCGTCAGCGGAAAACGGCCGCTGGCGCTTTTGCTGCGCACGATGCTGGTCGAGGATCTCGCGCACGTCGTGCAGCACCGCGGCGTCGAGTCCGGCGCGCTTGGCCAGGCGACTGGCGATCTGGAAGCCGGGCTCGTCGTGGCCGTGGTCCAAGCAGGCGCGGATCACCTGCACCACCAGGCGCGGACTGACCTCGGCGGCGACGTCGCGCGCCTCGATCTCGATCATCTTCTGAATCGCCACTTCGATCGCCGCCTCGTCTTCCTGCAGCGCGCGATGGAACGCCAGCATCGCGGTCGACATGTCGAGGTCCTTGTGGCCCTTCATCATGCGCCGCTGGTCGCCGGCGAGCTGTTCGGCGAGGTCGTTCTTGCCTTGCGCCACCAGAAGGCGCGACAGGTTGCCGTAGTCCTCGCCGCTGAGCATCGCCGAATCGCGCGTGCGGTCGAGCACCTGCGAGAACGCGCGCTCGGCGGTCTCGACGTCACCTAGTGCCTCGGCCAGCGCGCCGACGCGGCGCATGCGGTGCACGTTGGCGCTCGACTTGGAGGCCGCCATCTGCAACACCCGCATGGCTTCTTCCTGCTGGCCCTGCTTGATCTTGATGTCGGCGAGCACGTCGTGCACGCGCAGGAAATCCGGGTGGTCGGCAAGCAGCTTCTCGAGCATGTTGGCCGCACTGCCGAGATCGCCGGCGCGCGACTTCACGCCGGCCAGGCCGAGGATCGCCCAGGGCACGGCCTTGAGTGCCAGCAGGCGTTGCAGCAGCTGTTCGGCGCGCTTGTCCTCGCCGGAGCCGATCAGCACATCGATCGCCATGCGCCAGCAGTCGGCCAGGAACACCTTGTGCGCCTGGCCGATCGTCAGGCAGGCCTCGACCGCGGCCTTGGTGGCGCCCGACTCGATCAGCTCGTACGCCGGCGCCAGGATGCGCTTCTTGTACAGCGTGCGGCTCAGGCGCCGGTGCAGGATGTCGGTCGAGTAGGGCTTGATCAGGTAGTCGTCGGGCGCGAACTCGGCCACCGAGACCACGCTCTTGTAGCTCGATTCGCCGGTCACCATGAAGAACGCGGTGCGCAGCGACACCAGCCGCTCGCTGCGCAGCTCTTCCAGCAGCTGCTGGCCATCGCGCGTGCCGTTGAGGTTGTATTCGCAGAAGATCAGGTCGACCGTGCCCTCAGCACGGCGCAGCACGCGCATCGCATCCGCATAGGTGGAGGCGGTGTTGAAGCCCTTGCAGCCGAGCTGGCCGATGGTCTGGCGCAAGACACTGCGCGAAGCGTCGAAGGGGTCGACCATCAACACGCGCACGCCGGCCAGCGGCGCGTGCACGGTGGCATCGACCGCCTGGAACGGACTGAGCAGGGCGGCAACGGAGTTGTCCGACACGGTGGGGTTTCTGATAGCGGTGGATCGGGTAAGCACCTTACCTTCGGCTTGCCCCGGGCAAAGCCTGCGACAGCCCGGTCTGGACCTTGCATTTCGAGCGACTGCGGCGTGGCTCGCGGTTCGGCGCGCGTGAATGGGCCGCGCAGCCGAGTGCAAGGCGTCACAACGCCGCGGCATGGACCGCCAGCGCCGGCGCGGGTGGGGGCGTTGGTGCGGATGTGGGTGCCAGCGCTGCTGCCGGCTGGGGTGGCGGCCTGGGTGCAACGCGGGCCAGCTCCGCTGGCGCGGTCGCCCGACCCGTCAGGTGAGTGGTGCTGCTGCCGGCCCGCGGCCGAACCGGGGCCGCGAAGGCGAGCGCCTGGCGCGCAGCGCGTTCACGCTGCGCGCGTGGCAGCTCGCGCATCTGCATCAGCACCCACTGCGCGCGCGCGGGGTCGGCCTGACCGGCGCGAAACTGGCGCTCGTGCGCCGCGTGCGGCGCCCGCAGCACGCCGGCCAGCCACGCCGCCTCCAGCGGCGACAGCTGCGTCACCCGTTTGTTGAAGTAGGTGCGCGCGGCCGCCCGCGCACCGCACAGGCCTGGCCCCCAATCCACTGTGTTCAGGTACAGCTGTAGGATGCGCGCCTTGCCCAGCGTGCGCTCCATTTCCACCGCGTACAGCAGCTCGCGCAGCTTGCGCGCCAGCGTGCGCTCGGGACCGGTGTAAAGCGTGCGCGCCAGCTGCTGGGTGACGGTGCTGGCGCCGCGCAGCGCGGCGCCGGGCGCATCGTCGCCATCGGTGCGCGCAAGGACCTGCGTCAGCTCCACCGGATCAAAGCCGGCGTGCTGCAGGAAGCGCTGGTCCTCGGCGGCCAGCACCGCGGCGGGCAGCAGCGTGCCGAGCGCGGCCTCGTCGAGCCAGCCGGACTCGCCGTCGCCGCTCATCACGCTGCGCGCGCTGCCATCGGCGGCGCGGCAGCTGAAGGTGAACCAGCCCGACTGCAGCCGCTCGGTGGTGAGGCCGCCGACCTCGAAACCGTCGATGCGTACGTCGCTGCGGGCGCGCAGCGTCGGCAGCGCCAGCGTGCCCCGCGCCTGCAGCTGGCCTTCGATGCGCGCCAGGCGCGCCTCCGGCACCGCATCGGCGAGCACCCGATACAGCGCCGCCACCGGCACCGTGGGCAGCGTCCACGCAAGCGTGATGCCGGTGGGCGCCAGCGTGGCGACGGCGCTGGCCTGCACGTCGAGCGCGCTCACGCGCAGGTCGATCAGGTTGTTGCTCTCGATGCCGGTGCGGCGCGTGACGCGCAGCTCGACCGCGGGCAGCGCCACGGTGCGGGTGGCGATGCGCGGATCGGTCAACCGGCAGGGCGCGCAGTGCAGCACCAGCGTGTCGTGCTCGCGGGCGAGGCGCAGATGACCCAGACGGGTGGTGCGCGCCTGTCCATCGAGCACACGCAAGCCGATCGGTGACGTGGCCAGCCGCGCCAGGCCGGCGACGTTGGCCTCGATCGTCACGCCCGGCAGCGGCGACAGCGGCACCGTCCAGGCGCCGGCGCGGCGGTCGAACACGCCGCTGGTGGCGATGATGACGCCGAGCGTGGCGAGCAGCAATGCCGTGCCGAGCGCCGTGGCGCCGGCGATGCGCAGCAGCAGGCGCCACCGCGCCCGGGGGCGATCGCGGGTGATCTCGACGTGCATGGCCTGCTCCGGTCGCAAAGTCAGACAGACGGCACGCGTGCCGCCGCCTCAACCGTCGGCAGCGGCGTGATCACCGTGATCGCCCACCATGGCCCAGCCGGTGCGCGTAGTGCCGCCCAGTACCAGGCCGAGACGTCGGTCCAGGCCTGCGCGTCGTTGGCCAGCGGATCGGCGACCTGCGTACGGTTGCCCTGCGCACTGTTGCCCTGCGCCTCCGTGACTTGCGCATCGATGGCTTGCGCGTCGATGGCTTGCGGATGGATGGCGTGCGAATTGATAGCTTTCGCATTTGAAGCTTGCGCACCGATGGCGCGAGCTATGCGCTCGCACACCCGCAGCCGCTCGCCGTCACGGGTGGCGATGAAGCAGCTCCAGGCGCGGCCGTCGTCGGCGGTGCTGGCGCGCGGCGCGCCGGTGACAAAGCCGGCGGCGCGGAAGCAGTCCACGGCCGGGTGCAGCTGCCGCGTCGGCTGCGTGACGTGGCGCAGCACCAGGACCTCGCGGCCGGCGGCAAAGCGGGCGATCACGCCGGGAAAGCGCTGCGCGAAGCGCGCCTCCAGCGGCGTGAGCGCCAATTGGGCCAGCGGCTGGCCGCGGAACGTGGTGGGCCAGTCGATCGCTGCCTGCGCAGCAGATCGAACCGGCGTCGCGCCCGCCGCGTCGCGTGCAAGCACGGACACGGCGAGCGGCACCACGGCCGCGGCCAGACAAGCGCCGACGTAGGGAGCGCGCATGCGTGCGGTCAGCGGGCTGACGGCAGGCGGCACGGAACGAGGGGTGGCAGCGGTGGATGGCGTGGCGGCGCGCCACCGCGTCAGCCAGAGGATCGGCACCAGCGCCAGCGCAAACGCGGCCAGACCCACGGCGTCGTGGGTGAGGGCGGGCGCTTCGATCAAACCGGCTTCAGGAAAGAACAGCGCGACATTGCGCAGCACGTTGGCGGCGAACACGATCAGCGCCGCCGCGGCGCCGTTGGCCAGCGTGCGCCGCGCGTCGGCACCGTTCAGGTACGACAGCAGCGCCGCGGTGAACGAGCCGACCCACAACATGCCGATGCCGGCGCACGGCGCGTCGATCAGCACGGTGGTGGCGCCGAACACCAGCGAGGCGCCCGCCGGGGCGGCCGTGATGCCGACGAGCGCGAGCAGCGGCGCGGCGGCGTGCGCGGTGGCCACCCGCAGCGGAAAGCCGAGATAGAACTGCAGCGAGGCGATCAGCGGCAGCGACAGCAGCAGCAGCGTCGCCATCGGTGCGGCCGGCCGTGCCGGCAGCGCGGCGGTGATGAACACCGCGAGCGAAAGCATGGCCAGAGCCGCTGCCAGCAGCGCCGGCAGCCACCAGAGCGCCGCGGTGGCGCCCAGTGCGAGCACGGCGCTCAGGGCCAGCGCGCGCGGTGACGGTGTCACCAGTGCGGCCCGATCGCGCACCAGCAGCACCAGCACGGTGGCCAGCGCCAGCACGCCCCAGGGTTCGTCGGAGCCATCGGTGAGCCGCCGCGCGATCCACGCCAGATGCGGCCACAGCGCCAGCAGCAGCACGCCGAGCAGCACGCCAGTGTGGCGCAGCGGCGCGGTGTCGCTGCTTGACACGCGGGTGCGGCACGCGGTGAGCGCAGCGCGTAGCAGGCACATCACACGCGCGGCGCGCAGCGCGCATGTCGCACGCAACGAACGAAACGCACGCAGCGCATGCAGCCCATGCAGCGAGCGTGGCGACCCGTGCCTTGGTTCACCGCGGCCGTCGCTGCCACGGGCACCGGCGGGGTGGTCGGGCGACAGCGGCCCCAGCGGCACCAGCGCGCCGAACAACGGGCTGGCCTGGGTGCGACCGATACGAGCGTGCAGCGGCTCAGCCACGACGGGCCTCCTGCCGTGCGGCCTGCGCGCGCTGCCGCCGGCGCATCCACCAGGTGAGCCCGCCGGCCAACGCCGCCAGCAGCGCGAACTCCGGTTCCGGCGTGGCGGGCGCCTCGCCCACGGCCAGCTCACTCACGCCGTCGGGCAGCGGGCTGGGCTGGTCGACGCTGCGCGCCGGCGCCACCGGGTTGCGCACCACCTTGTCGATCGCGATGAACGACGTGTAGTCGGTGAGCAGGTTGTACTTGAGGCCGAGCGCGGTGATCTCGCGCACCAGCGCGTCGTCGGCCCCCAGCTTGGTGTAGTCGCCCAGTTGCGCGATGCGACTGCGCGCCCACAGGTACTTCAGACCCTGCGTGGGGGCGCCGGCAGGGTTCTCACGTTGGCTGGTCTGCACCGCCTGCGCCAAGTCCAGCGGCAGCTGCACGCGGCCACCGGCAGCGAGACCTTCGATCTGAATGGTGCCGGCAAGCGGGCCGCGGAACTTGCCCATCAGCACCAGCGGGCGCTGGGCGAACAGATCCGGCAGCTGCGGCGCATCGAGGTCATACGCTTCGAATACCTCGCCGGCCGCACCCTCGGGGAAGGACACACGGATGCGCGTGAGCACCGGCTGCTCGATCATCTTGCGAAAGCGCTGCGCTTCCTGCTCGGCGTGCGATTCGTCGAGCACGAAGAACGGCTCGCCCTTGCCGGCGCGCGCCAGCCCCTCGATCAGGAAGCGGTTGATCGACGAACCGATGCCGAAGGCGAACAGATTGGCCTGGCCGGCGCGGTTGCGCACCAGGTCGAACGCCTCCTTCTCGATGGTGACGTAGCCATCGGTGACGACGATGAAGCTGCGGGCGCGGCCGACATCGGTCGGCAGATCGAGCGCGCGGCGCAGCGCCGGCAGCAGCTCAGTGCCGCCGCCGCCGGTCTGGCCGTTGATGAAGCGGATCGCGCGGGCGATGTTCTCTTCCGACGCCGGCAGCGACTGCGGGTGCAGCAGCGAGTGGCCGCCGGCAAACGGGATCACATTGAAGGTGTCGCTCGGCCGCAGGCGACCGATCAGGTCGCGCAGCAACGCCTTGGTGACGTTCAGCGGAAAGCCGTGCATCGAGCCCGACACGTCGACGATGAACACGTAGTCGCGCGGCAGCACCTCGCTGGCGGCCACGCGGGCCGGCGGCTCGGCCATCAGCAGGAAGAAGTGCTCGTCGTCGGCGTTGCGGCCGGGCTGCACCAGGAGACCCGTGCCGATGCCCGTGCCGGCGAGCCGGTACTCGATCACCACGTCGCGGTTGGCGTGGGCGGCGGCGGCCGGCAGCGTGATCCGCGCCTCGCGCGAGCCGGTGCCGTCGATCGTCAGCCCGTGCGACGGCGAAGCGACGCTCGTGATCGGCATCGGGGCGACGATGCGCGCCGCCAGCTCGAACGTGTGCCTGGCGGGCGTGCCGGCACGCAGGATCGGCTGCGCGATCCAGCTGTCGGCATGCGCCTCGGGTGTACGCGAGCGCTGCGCGCTCGCACGTGCACCCTCGGCGGTCAAGTCAGACGGACCGCCTTCGTGCGGCCGGGCGTCGGCCCGTGAACCCACTGCATCGCGCCCCCTCTCCATCCCGCCCACGGGCGCGCTGGCAAGCGCGCCCGGCTCCGGCGGCGGCGAGTGCCGCAGGGCACTCGCCGAAACCCCGCCTACGCCCCCGCTCGCGGGGGAGGGCGACACATCGGAGGTGCCGCCGTTGTAGCGCGGCCCGACCACGGTGGGAAAGACGAAGCGGTAGGTGCCGTCGGTGGGGACGATGGTCTCGGTGTAGCGCAGGTCGACCGCGATCTCGTCGCCCGGCATCACGTTGGCGATCGCCATCGTGAACACGTTGGGCCGCTGCTGTTCGAGCAGCGCCGCACTCTTGCCCTCGCGCCGCGCCTGCGCAAACTCGGCGCGCGCCTGCTTCTTCTCGCGGATCACGGCGTCCACCGCGCGCTCGCCCACGCGCAGCCGCAGCGCGTGCACCGCCGCCCGCGACGAGGCCGGGAACACGTAGCGCGCGTCGATCGGCACGCTGCCCTCGTTGCGATACACCTGCGTCACGCGCACGTCGGCGATCACGCCGCTGATGGTGACGTCCGCCCGCGTGTGCTTGAGCGGCAGCGCCTCCACGCCAGGCTCGGCCTGGTCGACCACGAAGTACGGCGCCAGCGTGCGGCTGGTGTCCGGCGCGGCGGCGCGCGCGCTGCCGAGCGCGCCGGCCCACAGCACGAAGGTGGCGGCGGCGGTCAGCAGCACGAGCGCGCCCATGGCCGCGAGCCAGCTCAGCGCGGTGCGCAGCGCGCCGCGCTTGAGCGTGCACGGCACGGCGGGCCAGGCGGCCGCGCGGCGCGGCGGCATGGGGTGCTTGGCGAGATCGAGCGGATGCGTCATGGCGGGCTCCGGCGGGCGTCAGCGTCAGCGCGATGCCACCAGCGCACGCAGGCGCGCTTCGCCGCCCCAGCGCCGGCCGTCGTCGACTGCCACGCTGGGCGGCGGTGCGAGCTCGCCGCCGAGCGTGAAGTCGATCGCCAGGAACTGCCCTTCGTGGACTCGGCCGCTGGGGACGAGCAGTTGCGCGTGGGTGTCGCCGATGCCGCTGATCTCACCCGCGTGGGTGGCAGAGGCCAGCTCGACGATCGGTCGCGCCGCATCGATCCACACCGCGGCCGAAAACTGCGGCGTGAACATGCCGTGGCGCTGGGTCAGCAACGGCAACACCAGCCGGTGACGATCGCCGCGCGTGAGCAATTCGGTGTCGCGCTCGACCACCACCGTCACTTCCTCGCCGGGGGCCAGCACCACCTCGCTGTGGCCGCGCGTGGCGGGTCGCTCGCCGACCTCGATGAACTCGGGGTCGACACGCTCCTCGTCCGCGTCGAGCGACGCCATCAGTGCATCCAGATCGTCACCGCAGCCGTCGACCGGCTCGAGGATCACCTGCTGCACGGTGGCCAGCGCCGAGGGCAAGGGCACCGGCAGCTGCGCGCGCACCGGCTGGACGCCGTCGTTGCGCCAGGTGAGCGTGGTGCGCACCCGCGCGGCGCCGCCGATCACGCGCACGTCCACATGGTTGGCGAGCAGCGTCAGTGGCGAGCTGTCGATGCCGGTGTCGAGCTGCACCGGCGCCGGCGCGGTGATGATCACCGGCGGCAGGCGCGGCAGCTGGGCGGCGGCCGGGGCGAGCGCGCTCAGCGCCAGCACGGGCGCGCACAGCAGCGGGACGATCCGGGTGGCGCGGGGCAAGGCTTTCGTGGCCGACATCGTGGTTCTCCTCGTGGTGCCGCGATGCATGCG
Organism: Burkholderiaceae bacterium; assembly: GCA_022843955.1. GTDB lineage: Bacteria > Pseudomonadota > Gammaproteobacteria > Burkholderiales > Burkholderiaceae_F > JALHMQ01. The sequence continues at coordinate 70,766 of JALHMQ010000007.1, read as the reverse complement.
GCGGGTTGATCACGGGGCGAACTGTCGGACGCGGGTGAGAAGTGCGTTAGAAGGGACGCAGCGGCTTGTGTGAACGCTGCGTGAAGTGAACCCTGCGTGAAGTGAACGCTGTGCTGCGCAGGCGCCGCCGCTAGGCAAGCAGGGCCGGCGACATTGCTTGCGAGTCCCTCAGCGCGCTGTGTGCACAGTGAGACGGCGAGCCAGGTCGGCAGGGTCGGGAGGTTGGCAAGGCGAGTCGTGCCTGCCCGAGTGCGCCTCGCATCGCCGGCCGACGGCGGTTGGCATCAAGCGGCATTCAAGAATGCAGCCAGGCGCGTGTGAGGGTTGGACGGAGCAGCGCCGGTCCGGGCAATCGCTCGCGAGTCCTGGCTCGCTCGACCTCGGCAATGCGATCCAAGCGGGTGCCGTCGGTCGCGCGGTCGAGCTGCGAAACCCCGCGGCAACATCAGGTCAGGCGCCGGCGGTCTCGACGGGTGGCATCGCTGCGGTGGACATGTGCGTTTGCGCCGCGGCATCCGGGCAGCATCGGCACAAGAAGTCGCGCGCATAGCCGCGCAGGAAGCGGTCGCGGCGCACCGCCACCACCGTGGTGTTCTCTTCGAACAGGTGATCGGCCGGCAGCAGCGCGAGGCCACTGTCGCGCCGGGTGTCGAACGCGGTCGGGGCGATCACGCCGATGCCCAGGCCGAGTTCGACATAGGCTTTGAGGACGTCGCTGTCGAGTGCCGACAGGACCACGCGATGGCTGAGCCCAGCGCGCACAAATGCGGCATCGACCCGGCTGCGGCCGGTGAAACCGGCGTGATACGTGACCAGCGGATACGCCGCCAGATCGGCCAGCGACAACGACTCGAGCCGCGTCAGCGGATGATCGCGCGGCACCACCACCGCGTGGTGCCAGCGGTAGAAGGCGTAGGACGCCAACTGCGCCTCGGCCGCCAGCGCCTCGGTCGCCACGCCGATGTCGACCTCGTCGGCCAGCAGCATCGCCACGATCTCGGCCGGCGCGCCTTGATGAAGCAGCAGGCTCACACGCGGATAGTCGGCCTGGAACGCGGCGATGATCTTCGGCAGCGCGTAGCGCGCCTGCGTGTGCGTGGTGCCGATGCGCAGGGTGCCTTCGTCGCGCTGCGTGAAGTGATCGGCGAGGCGGCGGATGTTGCCCAGCTCCAGCAGCAGGCGGTCGACCATCGGCGACAGTTCGCGCCCGGGCTCGGTCAGGCCGGTGAGGCGCTTGCCCCGGCGCATGAACAGCTGCACGCCCAGTTCGTCTTCCAGATCGATCAGGTGCTTGCTGACGCCTGACTGCGAGGTGTAGAGCGCGGCCGCCACCTCGGTCAGGTTGAAGCGGCGCCGCACCGCTTCCTGGACGATGCGCAGCTGTTGCAGGTTCATTCGTCGTCACTCCTGCAGCCACGGCAGGCGGTGATGGCGCCAGCCGTCGATCAGCCCGCGCTGCTGCTCATGGTTGCGCTGGCCTTCGAAGCCTTCGAGGATGTTGAACACGCGCGTGTAGCCGACCGCGGCGGCGACCGCCGCCGCATGATGCGAGCGCACCGCGCTGCGGCACAGCAGCAGCACGATGTCCTCGGGTGCGGCAAGCGTTTGCAACGTGGCGACGAAGCGTTGCGCCTGCGCGTACTCGCTGCCGTGCCACTCGGCGTGCGCCGCACCTGGCACGCGGCCGACGTAGCGCAGTTCCGCCGCGGTGCGCACGTCGACCAGCTTGGCAGCGCCGTCAAGGAACAGTTGCCACGCCTCGGGCGGCGTGACGGCGCCAGCGTAGGTCCAGTCGCCCAGACGGCGGGCGCGCGCCCGCGCGACGATGGCGGCCGCATCCGCCTTTGCTCCCGCTTCTGCCGTCACGCCTGAGGTTGCCTCCGTGGCGGAAGGCGGCAGGACGTGCGCGCGCGGCGACAGATCGTTCAAGGCGTGGCTCCGGTGGCAAACACGCGCAGCGACTTCGGTCGCACCACGAGCGTCTCGCCGAGCTTCAGGCCGAGCTTGTCGAACGCCGAGCGGCTGACCTCGACCTCGATCGGCTCGCTGCCCGAGCCGCCGTGCCGCTCGAGCTCGAGCAGCACGCTGGCGCCGCGCAGATACTGGCGCACCAGATCGGCGGCCACGCCGTCGGCACCGGGCGAGTAGCGCTCGACGTCGAGATCATGCGGCCGCGCGAACGCGATCGAGGCCCCTTCGCTGGCGGCATCCTGAGCCAGCGCCATCTGCAGGCCGTCGCCGGTGAAGGTGCCGCCCAGCGTGTTGCCGTGGAACCGATTGACGGTGCCGAGAAAGCCGTAGACGAAGGCGTTGGCCGGATGGGTGTAGACGTGGTCGGGCGTGCCCACCTGCTCGATGCGGCCATGATTCATCACCACCACGCGGTCGGCCACCTCGAGCGCCTCTTCCTGGTCGTGGGTGACGAACACGCTGGTCACGTGCAGTTCGTCGTGCAGCCGGCGCAGCCAGCGCCGCAGCTCCTTGCGCACCTTGGCGTCGAGCGCGCCGAACGGCTCGTCGAGCAGCAGCACCTTGGGCTCCACGGCGAGCGCACGGGCCAGCGCGATGCGCTGGCGCTGGCCGCCGGACAGCTGGTTGGGGTAACGATCGCCCAGCCAGTCCAGCTGCACCAGCTGCAGCAACTGCTTGACGCGCGCGCGGATGTCGGCCTCGCTGCGCCGCTCGCGGCGCGGCTTCACGCGCAGGCCGAAGGCAACGTTGTCGAACACCGTCATGTGGCGAAACAGCGCGTAGTGCTGGAACACGAAGCCGACCTGGCGCCGCTGCACCGCCAGGCGCGTGGCGTCTTCCCCATGCACCACCACATGGCCGGCGTCGGGCGTCTCCAGCCCGGCGATGACCCGCAACAGCGTCGTCTTGCCGCAGCCGGAGGGGCCCAGCAGCGCTACCAGCTCGCCGTTGTCGATGTCGAGCGAGACATCGTCGAGCGCGGTGAAGGTGCCGAAGCGTTTGGCCAGGTTGCGGACTTCGATGGACATGGCGATCTCTCGGATGCTTTGCAGAGCAGGGTCAGGCGGCGGCCGGCGCGGCGGCTGCGGCGCGCGCGCGCAGGCGCTCGCTGTCGTCGGCCACGGCGCTGCGTTGGGCCCAATCGCGGGCGCGCTCCTCGCGCCACTCGATGAAGCTCTTGATGGTCAGCGTGACGAGGGCGAGGAAGGCGAGGATCGAGGCGACCGCGAAGGCCGCCGCGAACTGGTACTCGTTGTAGAGGATCTCGACGTGCAGCGGGATCGTGTTGGTCTCGCCACGGATGTGGCCGGAGACCACGCTCACCGCGCCGAACTCTCCCATCGCCCGCGCGTTGCACAGGATCACGCCATAAAGCAGGCCCCACTTGATGTTGGGCAGCGTCACTTTCCAGAATGTGCGCAGGCCGGAGGCGCCCAGCGTCAGCGCGGCTTCCTCTTCTTCCGTGCCCTGCGACTGCATCAGCGGGATCAGCTCGCGCGCCACGAACGGAAAGGTGACGAAGATCGTCGCCAGCACGATCCCGGGCAGCGCGAACACCACCTTGATGTCGTTGGCCTGCAGCCACGGCCCGAACCAGCCCTGCGCGCCGAACACCAGCACGTAGATGAGGCCCGCCACCACCGGCGACACCGAGAACGGCAGGTCGATCAGCGTGATCAGGAACTGCTTGCCGCGAAACTCGAACTTGGTGATCGCCCAGGCGGCGGCGACCCCGAACACGAGGTTCAGAGGCACCGCGATCGCGGCCGCCAGCAGCGTCAGGCGGATTGCCGCCACCGCGTCGGGCTCGGCGATGGCGGTGAAATACGCATCAAAGCCCTTGCGAAACGCCTCGACGAACACCGAGATCAGCGGCAGCACGATGAACAGGCCGATGAAGGCGAGCGCGATCGCGGTGAGCAGCAGGCGCACCCACACCGGCTCGGTGGTGGTGCGTGTCGGCGCCAGCAGCGGGGTTGGCTTCATGACCGGCGTTGCTGCCACTTCTGCAGCAAATTGATGGTCAGGATCATCGCGAACGAGATGATCAGCATGACCGAGGCGATCGCGGTCGCGCCGGCGTAGTCGTACTGCTCCAGCTTGGTAATGATCAGGAGCGGCGTGATTTCCGAGACGAACGGCATGTTGCCGGCAATGAAGATCACCGAGCCGTACTCGCCGATGGCGCGCGACAGCGCCAGAACGAAGCCGGTGAGAATCGCCGGCAGCAGCAGCGGCAACACCACCTTGACGAGCGCCTGCCAGCGCGAGGCGCCGAGCGAGGCGGCGGCTTCCTCCAGTTCGCGGTCCAGGTCTTCGAGCACCGGCTGCACCGTGCGCACGACAAACGGCAGGCCGATGAAGATCAAGGCCACCAGCACTCCGAGCGGCGTGAACGCCACCTTGATGCCGAGCGCGGCCAGGGGTTCGCCGATCCAGCCGTTGGGCGCGTACAGCGCGGTCAGTGCGATGCCGGCCACCGCGGTGGGCAGCGCGAACGGCAGGTCGACCAGCGCATCGATCAGCCGCTTGCCCGGGAAGTCATAGCGGACCAGCACCCAGGCGACGATCACGCCGGCGACCAGGTTGATAAGCGCGGCGATCAGCGAGGCGCCGAAGGTCAGCTGATACGAGGCCACCACGCGTGGTGCCGTCACGGTCTCCCAGAACGCCGCCCAACTCAGCGTCGATGTCTTCACCGCCAGCGCCGCCAGCGGAATCAGCACGATCAGGCTGAGGTAGAACAGCGTGTAGCCCATCGCCGGGCCGAAGCCCGGCAGGACCGAGCGCCGCGGGCTGGCCCAGGCGAGCACCGAGCTCACGCCCGACTCCGTGCAGCGGCAAGCCGATGTCGCATCACTTCTTCCCGGCCGCCGCGATCACGCGGTCGTAGATGCCGCCATCGTCGAAGTGGGTCTTCTGTGCCTGCTGCCAGCCGCCGAACTCGTCGATGGCGACCGTCTTGAGCACCGGGAACTGGCTCGCGTACTTCTTCAGCAGGTCGGCGTTGCGTGGCCGCAGGTAGTTCTGCGCGGCGATCTCCTGGCCCTCGGGCGCATAGATGAACTCGAGGTAGGCCTGCGCCACGGCGCGCGTGCCCTTCTTGTCGACCACCTTGTCGACGATCGCCACCGGCGGCTCGACCAGGAAGGTGAGCGACGGATACACCACCTCGAAGCCGCCGCGGCCGAACTCCTTGGCGATCAGCTCGGCCTCGTTCTCGAACGTGACCAGGACGTCGCCGATGTTGCGCTGGATGAAGGTGCTGGTGGCGCCGCGGCCGCCGGTATCGAGCACCGGCACGTTGCGGAACAGGCGCGTGACGAACTCCTCGGCCTTGGCGGCGCTGCCGCCCGGCTGCCGCTGGGCGAAGGCCCAGGCGTTCAGGTACGTGTAGCGGCCGTTGCCCGAGGTCTTCGGATTGGGAACGATGACCTGCACGCCGTCGCGCACGAGATCCGGCCAGTCCTTGATGCCCTTGGCATTGCCTTTGCGCACGATGAATACGGTGGCCGAGGTGAACGGCGCGCTGTTGGCAGGCAGCCGCTTGGCCCAGTCGGCCGGCACCAGCGCGCCGCGCGCGGCGAGCAGGTCGATGTCGTTGTGCTGGTTCATCGTGATGACGTCGGCCTCGAGGCCGTCCACCACCGCGCGCGCCTGCCGGCTGGAGCCGCCATGCGACATCTGGATCGTGAGGTCCTGCCCGCTCTTGGCCTTCCAGTATTTCTGGAACGCCGGGTTCAGATCCTTGTAGAAGTCGCGCATCACGTCGTAGCTGACATTGAGCAGCGTGGTCTGCGCGGCCGCCGGCTGCGTCACCGCCAAGCCGGTGAGCGCGGTGACCGCAGTGAGCCCGGCGAGCAGGGTACGAATCGGTGTCATGGAGTTTGCGCGAAAGGTTGTCGACAGGTCGCGCAGGTTAGGAGCGTGTCGGCCGCGGCCTCATATCGATTGCGTGTTTGATCAGCACCATCGGTTCTAAGCTTGCCGGCGTGCCGGCAGCGTGCGTCGCTATCGGCCGCTGGCTTGTGCTGTCGGCATGTGTCGCCGGCATGTCCATATGCGGTCATCCGGCTTGTCTTGTATTGCGCAGGCTGCTGCAATTCCGCCACCGGCGGACCGCGGTCCGCGCCCAGGACCTCGCCACCATGACCGCTGCCGTACGTGCCTACATCGACTCCCTCGCGCGCGATCCGCTGCGCGACGACCTGCGGGTGACCGCAGGTGGCCGCATCGTCGGCCGCTTCTTGCGCGCCGAGATCGACAGCGCCTTCCAGCCGGTCGCGGAACTGGCCGCGGCCGGGACTGCGGCGCGGATCGTCGCCTTCCAGGCGCTGGCACGCGTTCATTCGGAGACAGGCGCCGAGTTGTCGCCGTGGAACCTGTTCACGCGCGCCGCCAGCGACGACGACTTGGTGCTGCTCGACCGGCGCTGCCGGGTGGTGCACACGCTGAACTTCTTCTCGACGCCGGAACTCGAATCGGACCTGCTGCTCAACGTGCACGATCGGCTGCTGTCGGCGGTGACGAGCGACCACGGGCGCGCGTTCCGGCGCGTGCTCGATGGCCTGGCGATTCCGGTGCGGCGCGTCGTCATCATCCTGCCGCCGCTGACCGCCGAGCGCCTCGATCTGCACAGCAACGTGCTGGCGAGCTTCAGGCTGAACGGATTCCGCGTTGCGGTCACCGGCGACCAGCCGCTCGAATTGCGGGCGTTGCTGGCGCGCATTCCGACCGACATCGTGCGCATCGATGCGCGTCATCTGACACGCAGCGGCTGGGCCGAGGCGATCGACGAGGCGCGCCGGCAGCAGGCGCAGGTACATGTGACGCGGGTCGAGGACGACGCGACGCAGCGGCACGCGCTTGCGCTTGGCGCCACACATTGGCAGGGGTGGCTACTGGCTCGACCGGCGGCTCACGCGATGGCGGCGTCAGTGGCCGCCTGAGCCGTAGACGCTGCGTCAGCTCGACGCGGCGCTGCGGGGCGATCGGCCGCGTCAACACGAGTCGGCGGCGCCAAGCGGATCGAAGGTGTTCAGCAACGCCGGGCCGTCGTCCCAGCGCTGGTGGCCCGAATCTGCATTGATGTGTCCGGCGTTGGACAGCGCGAGCAGGCCCGCGCCCCAATCCTGCGCAAAGCGCGCGGCGCGCTCGAAGCTGCAATAGGGATCGTTGCTGCTGGCCACCACCAGCGCCGGAAACGGCAGGCGCAGGCGCGGTACCGGCGCGAAGTCGCGCAACGGCTCGGCAGCCTCGCTGCGCTCGACGTCGGCCGGCGCCACGAGGAGTGCGCCGCGAATCCGCGGCCGCAGGTGCCACGCACTCGCGCCGCCGAGCACCCAGTGCGCGATGGCGATGCAGCCCAGGCTGTGCGCCACCAGCACCACCGGCGCGGCGGCCGCCTGCATGGCGTCCTGCAGGCCGGCGATCCAGTCGTCCCGCCGTGGCGACGTCCAGTCGCGCTGCTGCACGCGCCGCGCCCGCAGCCGCTGCTGCCAGTGCGTCTGCCAATGGTCGTGACCTGAGTTGCGCCAGCCGGGCACGATCAGCACCTCGACCGGCGTTGGGGCGGCGTCGGACTCGAGTTCCACGTGCTCGCCCGCGCCTACCGCGATTTCGTCGAGGTAAAGCATCGACATCACTTATCGCAAAGGGCTACTTGCGGCTGGGCTGATAGATCTGGTCGAACACGCCGCCGTCGCCGAAGTGCGCGTTCTGCACCCGGGACCAGCCGCCGAACACGTCGTCGATCGTGAACAGCTTCACCGGCACGAGCTGCTTGGCGTACTTGGCGGCAACGTTCTTGTCGGTCGGGCGGTAGTAGTTCTGCGCGATGATCTCCTGCGCCTGCGGGGAATAGAGGAACTCGAGGTAGGCCTGCGCCACGGCGCGCGTGCCCTTCTTGTCGACATTGCGGTCGACGACTGCGACCGGCGGCTCGGCCAGGATCGACAGCGACGGCACCACGATGTCGAACTTGTCCGGGCCCAATTCTTTAATCGCCAGCAAGGCTTCGTTTTCCCAGGACAGGAAAACGTCGCCGATGCCGCGCTCGGTAAAGGTGGTGAGCGAGCCGCGGGCACCGGTGTCGAGTACCGGCACGTTGCGGTACAGCTGCTGCACGAACTCGCGCGCCTTGGCCTCGTTGCCGCTGGGCTGCTTCAACGCGTAGCCCCACGCGGCGAGGTAGTTCCAGCGCGCGCCGCCGGAGGTCTTCGGGTTCGGCGTGATCACGCTGATGCCCGGCTTGACCAGATCGTTCCAGTCCTTCACACCCTTCGGATTGCCCTTGCGCACCAGGAACACGATGGTCGAGGTGTAGGGCGAGCTGTTCAGCGGCAGCCTGCGCTGCCAGTCCGTGGGCAGCAGCTTGGCCTTGTTGACGATCTCGTCGATGTCGTAGGCCAGGGCCAGCGTCACCACATCGGCGTCGAGGCCGTCGATCACCGAGCGCGCCTGCCGGCCGGAGCCACCATGCGACTGCTTGATGCTGACGCTCTGTCCGGTCTTGCTTTGCCATTGTGCGGCGAACGCCTTGTTCAGGTCTTGGTAGAGCTCGCGCGTCGGGTCGTACGAGACGTTGAGCAGGGTGACTGGTGCCGGTTGCGCCAGCGCGGCGGGCGCGATGGCCGTGATCGCGGTGGCGAGGGCGGCGCCGAGGGTGGCGCGGCGGGAAAAGCGTACTGACGTCATGGTGTTGGTCTGCGGGCAGTGGAAAGGGGTTCGCAGTCTTGCCGCGCCCTGCTGGCTGCCAAACCAATTTGTTGCGCAAAGCTTCGCAGCCGAGCTGCTGAAGGAGAACGCCAGAAGGCCTTATAGGTTTGCGCGATAAGCAAACGCCGATTCGGTCGAAGCACGCAGCACCTGCGCCACTAGAGTGCGGCGACCATGTATCTCTACGACACCATCGACCGCACGCTTGTCCATGAGCGCGTTGCGGAGTACCGCGACCAGTTGCGCCGCTTCCTGGCCGGCGAATTGGGCGAGGACGAATTCCGCCCGCTGCGGCTGCGCAACGGCCTGTATATCCAGCGCCATGCACCGATGCTGCGCATCGCCGTGCCCTATGGCCTGCTGTCGGGAGCGCAGCTGCGCAAGCTCGCGCACATTGCGCGCCGCTACGACCGCGGCTACGGCCACATGACAACGCGCCAGAACATCCAGTTCAACTGGATCAAGCTCGAAGAAACCGCCGACATCCTCGCCGAGTTGGCGCAGGTGGAGATGCACGCGATCCAGACCAGCGGCAACTGCATCCGCAACATCACGTCCGACGAGTTCGCCGGCATCGCGCCCGACGAGATCGCCGATCCGCGCGCGCTCGCCGAGATCCTGCGCCAGTGGTCCACCTTCCACCCGGAGTTCAACTGGCTGCCGCGCAAGTTCAAGATCGCCATCAGCGGCGCCCGCGAGGACCGTGCCGCCACCGCGTTCCATGACATCGGCCTGTACCTGCTGCGCGGGGCCGACGGCGCGCTGGGATTTCGCGTGCTGGTGGGTGGTGGCATGGGCCGCACACCGATGGTGGGCAGCGTGATCCGCGAGTTCCTGCCGTGGCAGCAGGTGCTCGCCTACGTCAGCTCGATCCTGCGCGTCTACAACCTGCACGGCCGGCGCGACAACATCTACAAGGCGCGCATCAAGATCCTCGTGAAAGCGCTCGGCGCCGCCGAGTTCGCACGCCAGGTGGACGCCGAGTTCGCGCACGTGGTCGATGCCGAAGACACCTTGACGCAAGCCGAGCTGGATCGCGTCAGCGCATTTTTCACAGCGCCGGCGTACGACGCCGCCGCAGCTGACATCGACCCGGCCGCGCACGCCGACCGTGCTTTCGTACGCTGGGCCTCGCGCAGCGTGCGCGCGCACAAGCAGCGCGGCTATCGCGCCGTGGTGCTGTCGCTCAAGCCGACCGGCATCGCCCCCGGCGACATCACCGACGCTCAGCTGGATCGTGTGGCCGATTGGTCCGAGCGCTATGGCTTCGGCGAAGTGCGCGTGTCGCACGAGCAGAACCTGATCCTGCCCGACGTGCGCGCCGATCAGTTGCACGCGCTGTGGCTGGAAGCGAAGGCGGCCGGTCTCGCCACGGCGAACATCGGCCTGCTCACCGACATCATTGCCTGCCCCGGCGGCGACTTCTGCTCGCTGGCGAACGCGAAGTCCATCCCGATCGCGCAGGCGATCCAGGAACGCTTCGACGACCTGGATTACCTGCACGACCTGGGCGAACTGAACCTCAACATCTCCGGCTGCATCAATTCCTGCGGCCATCATCACGTCGGCCACATCGGCATCCTCGGCGTCGACAAGGACGGCGCCGAGTGGTACCAGGTGTCGATCGGCGGCGCCGACGGGTCGTTGCCGAGCGGCGGACGCTCGGCGGTGGGCCGGATCATCGGCCCGTCGTTCAGTGCGGTCGACGTGCCCGAGGTGATCGGGCGACTGATCGACACCCACGTCGCGCTGCGCGCCGACGGCGAACGCTTCGTCGACACCGTGCAGCGGGTGGGCATCGAGCCGTTCAAGGCGCGCGTCTACGGCGAACCACTGGCCGGCACCCCGGCGGATCCACCCATCGGCGCCGTTGCAGGCACCCCCGTGGCCCGCCGTCACAACGAGCTGGCGAGCTGAAGGCTTCACGATGAACGCACTGCCCGCGCCCCATGTGCTGCACGCCGACGGCCGCTTCCATCCCGACCGCTGGCACCTGCTGCGCGAGACCGAAGGTCATGACCCGGCGCAGCCGACGTTGTTGCCGTTGGTGGCCTACCTGCACGAGACGCCGTCGCCGCTGCTCGGAACCTGGCTCGCCCCCCACGACAGTCCGTTCGTTCTCAAAGGCCGCCTCGACCTGCTGCCGCTGATAGCGATCGACTTTCCCAAGTTCGCCGACGGCCGCGGCTACTCGATCGCCGCCTTGCTGCGCACGCGGCTGAACTACCGCGGCGAACTGCGTGCCACCGGCGAAGTGCTGGTCGACCAGGTCTTCATGCTGCGCCGGGTCGGCTTCGATTCTTTCGCGCTGCGGGCCGACCAGGCCGAAGCCGATGCGCGCACGGCGCTGCGTCGCTACAGCGCGGTCTACCAGGCCGCCGCCGACGTGGCGGTGCCGGCCTTCAAGCGGCGCGCGGCGGTGCTGGGAGCGCGTTGATGAGCACGACCGTCGACGAGGTCGCGCTCGAAGGCGACCTGGCGCAGTGCCTGGCGGGCATCGGTCGCTGCTTTGCACGCGCGGCACTTGCCTCGAGTTTGTCGGTCGAGGACATGGTGCTCACGCACGCAATCGTTGCCGCCGATGCGCCGATCGACGTGTTCGTCATTGACACGGGCCGCCTGCACGCCGAGACGCGGGCACTGATCGAGCGCACGCGCGTGCGCTACGGCCGCGAGTTGCAGGTGATCCGGCCGGATGCACAGCAGGTCGATGCCTACGTGGCCGAGCACGGCCTCAACAGCTTCTATGAAAGCGTGGCGCTGCGCCATCGCTGCTGCGAGCTGCGCAAGGTCGAGCCGCTGCAGCGCGCGCTCGCCGGCCGCGATGCCTGGCTCACCGGCCAGCGGCGCGCGCACGGGCCCGAGCGGGCATCGCTCGCGCTGGAGGAGTCCGATGCCGCGCGCGGCATCGCCAAGTTCAATCCGCTCGCGCTGTGGTCCGACGAAGCGGTGTGGGCTTTTGCGCGCCGCCACGATGTGCCGGTCAATCCGCTGCATGCGCGCGGCTACCCGTCGATCGGCTGCGAGCCGTGCACGCGCGCGATCAAGCCCGGCGAGCCGATGCGCGCCGGCCGCTGGTGGTGGGAGGCCGACGGCGGCAAGAAGGAATGCGGACTGCACCTGCCGGCGGCGTCCGTGACGCCTGTGCCTGCCGAGCGCCCACGCCCGCTCGACGGCTACGTGGCGCAGCTGACGCGAAGGCTCAAGGAAGACCCCTGGGGGGGCGCGTGATGTCGGCCGTCCTCATCGATCGGCCCGCCGCACCGTCATCGCCGCAGCGACTGGACCATCTGCAGTGGCTGGAGTCCGAGGCGATCTACATCCTGCGCGAGGTGGCGGCCCAGTGCAGCAAGCCGGCGCTGCTCTTTTCCGGCGGCAAGGACAGCTGCGTGGTGCTGCGCCTGGCGGAGAAGGCATTCCGTCCCGGTCGCCTGCCGTTTCCGCTGCTGCATATCGACACCGGCCACAACTTCGACGAGGTGATCGCGTTCCGCGACGCGCATGCGGCCGCGCTCGGCGAGACGCTGCTGGTGCGTTCGGTGGAGGACAGCATCGCGCGTGGCACGGTGCGGCTGCGCGGCGAGCTCGATTCGCGCAATGCCGCGCAGTCGGTGACGCTGCTGGAAGCGATCGAGGAGTTCGGCTTCGATGCGCTGATCGGCGGCGCCCGGCGCGATGAGGAGAAGGCGCGCGCCAAGGAGCGCGTGTTCAGCGTGCGCGACAGCTTCGGCCAGTGGGACCCGAAGAACCAGCGACCGGAGCTCTGGGACCTTTACAACGCGCGCGTGCACCCCGGCGAGCACCTGCGCGTCTTCCCGATCTCCAACTGGACCGAACTCGATGTGTGGCAGTACATCGCGCGCGAGCAGCTGCCGCTGCCATCGATCTACTTCGCGCACGAGCGCGAGATCGTCGAACGGCGCGGCCTGCTGGTGCCCGTCACGCCCATCACCCCGCCGCGCGACGGCGAGCGCATCGAGCGCCGCAGCGTGCGTTTCCGCACGGTGGGCGACATCAGCTGCACCTGCCCTGTCGCCAGCACCGCCACCGACGTACCGCAGATCATCGAGGAGACCGCGCGGGCCGAGTTGTCCGAGCGCGGCGCCACGCGCATGGACGACCAGACCAGCGAGGCGTCCATGGAGCGCCGCAAGAGAGAAGGCTACTTCTGAGTGCCCCGCCGATGAACGCCCTCCTCGCCATTGACCGTGACGATCTGGCCGACCGCGGCGTGCTGCGCTTCATCACCGCCGGCAGTGTCGACGACGGCAAGAGCACGCTGATCGGCCGCCTGCTGTACGACACGCGCAGCGTGCTGGTGGACCAGCTCGACGCGCTCGCACGCGCCGGCCGCAGCGTCACCTCCGCCCGCGTCGCGAACCCGGCGCCCGATGCGGCGGTCGACCTGTCGCTGCTGACCGACGGCCTGGAGGCCGAACGCGAGCAGGGCATCACGATCGATGTCGCCTATCGCTACTTCGCCACCGCGCGTCGCAAGTTCATCATCGCCGACACGCCGGGACACGAGCAGTACACACGCAACATGGTGACCGGCGCAAGCACCGCGGAGGCGGCGGTGATCCTGATCGACGCCACCCGCGTGACGCACGATGCCGACGGCCGCGCCACGCTGCTGCCGCAGACGCGCCGCCACAGCGCGCTGATCCGCCTGCTCGGCATCGAGCATGTGGTGGTGGCGGTGAACAAGATGGACTGCTTCGGGTTCGACCAGGCGCGCTTCGACGCCATCGTCACTGCCTACCGGGATCTTGCCGCCCGGCTGAAGATCGCCGCCTTCACGCCGATCCCGCTGTCCGCGCTTGACGGCGACAACGTCGTGCATCGCTCGGCGCGCGCGCCGTGGTACCGCGGCCCGGTGCTGCTCGACTGGCTGGAGACCATCGTCACTGACGACGGCGATCACCCGCTGCACCCGCTGCGCCTGGCGGTGCAGGGCGTGCAGAAGGGCGCACCGCGCGCCGGCGCCGGCGCCCGCGCCTACGTCGGCCGCATCGGCGCCGGCACCGTGAACCTGGGCCAGGCGGTGCGGGTGCTGCCCTCCGGCGCGCCGGCGGTGATCGCCGCGATCGAGACCTTCGACGGCGACCTCGACCGCGCCGTGGCCGGCCAGTCGATTGCGTTGCGGCTCGATCGCGAAGTGGATGTGTCGCGCGGCGACTGGATCGTTGCCGCCGGCGCCGCGCAGCCGATCATGGCGCGCACGCTGCGCGCCGATCTCGCCTGGCTCGATCACGAGCCGCTCGTGCCGCAGCGCCGACTGTGGCTGCGCCACGGCACGCGCTTCGTGCTGGCGCGGGTCCGTTCGATCGACGGCGTGCTCGACCTGGCGCATGCCGACTTGCAGCCGGCCGATGCCGCCACGCTGAGGCCGAACGACATCGCCCGCGTCACGATCGAGGTGCAGCAGCCGCTCGCGTTTGACCCTTACGAGCAGCAGCGGGCGAGCGGTGCGGTGGTGCTGATCGACGCCACCAGTCATCACACCGTGGCGGCCGGCATGCTGCGCGAGGCCGCCTGATGCAACGCGAAGCGCGAAGCGACACGGCCCCGGAGGCGACGCCGGCGCGCGTGTACCTGGTCGGCGCCGGGCCGGGCGATCCAGAACTGCTGACGCTGAAGGCGGCGCGCCTGCTTGCCGCCGCCGACGTGGTGCTGTACGACGCACTGGTCGACCCGCGCATCCTGGCGCTGGCGCCACAGGCGCGGCTCGTGAACGTCGGCAAACGCGGCGGTGGCGCCTCAACCGCGCAGCGGTTCATCAACCGCGTGCTGGTGAGCAGCGCGCGCCGCCACCGCTGCGTGATCCGCCTCAAGGGCGGTGACCCGACGCTGTTCGGGCGCCTCGACGAAGAGACGCAGGCGCTGCGCGTCGCCGGCATTTCCTTCGCGGTGGTGCCTGGTGTCACCGCCGCCTGTGCGGCGGCCGCCAGTGCCGGCATCTCGCTCACGTTGCGCGGCGTGTCGCGCGCTGCCACGTTCGCCACGCCGCGTGCCGCCCGCGGCGCGCGCGTCAGCGTGCCGGGCGGCGGCGATGACACGCTCGTCGTCTACATGGCCGGCCAGCTGCTCGCCGACCTCGCGCAGCAACTGATCGCCGATGGCAGGTCTCCCGGCACGCCGCTCATCGTGGTGGAGAGCGCGTCGCTGCCGCACGAGCGGCGCTGGGCCGGAACGCTTGGCAGTGCCGGGCACTGGCCCGGTCCGGCGCACGACGGGCCGGTGCTGCTGCTGATCGGCCCGGCCCTGGCCGCCGTGGTCGACCAGCAGATCGCCCTGCTGGACGTGGCCGCCTAGCACCCGGAACGCTGCGTCTTGGATGCCGACCCTTCCTTCGATCAGCTGTTGCAGCGGGTGGTGCGCGCGCTGCGGGCGATCGGCGAACCGACGCGCCTGCGCCTGGTGTGCGCGCTGGGCGACGGCGAGTCCTCGGTGACGGCGCTGGCCGCCGCGGCAGGTGCGCCCCATGCCGCCGTCTCGCGCCAGCTGCAGGTGCTGCACGAGGCGGGGGTGGTGCGGCGTCGGCGGGACGGCGCCTACGTGCTGTATCGGGTTACCGATCCGATACTGATCGAACTGTGCAGCAAGGTGGCCCGCAGTGTCGGCTCGCCGATCATCAGCCCGCGCGTGGCGGCGACGCTCTTCAACGGCGATGGCGGCCCGCTGCAGCGAACGCCGACATCGAACCGCCGGCGTGCTGCGCCACAACCGCCGGCCACCCGCAGCCGGATGCCGCGCAAGTCTGGCGTGCGCTGAGGCAGCGCGCGCGGCGCGCTCAGGGCGTGCGCTGCCGGGTGATCACATCGGCGACGAAGTCCAGCAGGCCCGGCAGTTCGGACAGCACCGGCAACAGCCGCAGCTCGACGCCCGGATGCACCTGGCGCAGCCGCGCCAGCAGCGGCGGCACGTCATTGGCAACATGGCCGCCGCTTGCCCAGAACACCGGCGCGATGTCGATGTGTCGGCATCCGGACGCGGTTGCCTGCGCCAGCGCCGCCTCCAGCGTGGGCGGCTGAAACTCGAGGAATGCGGTCAGGACCAGCGAGTCAGGGCGTCGTGCCTGAACGCGAGTCCTGAGGTCGGCCAGCGTCGCCGACCAGCGGGCGTCGCGCGCGCCGTGGGCGAACAGAACGGTGGCGTGACGTGGGGCAGCAGACATCGGGTCATTATCCGCAATCTGCCACCGGAGCCGCGGGCCGTGGTGCAAGCATCGTTCGTTCGACGCCGGACGACGCAGACGACAGGCGAGTCCTTCACGCAGCCTTCACACACTTCATCGCCGCTTCGCTGCAGCCACCAAGACTGCCGGTCTTCTGCAACGCCATCGACCGGAGTCAGACATGAGGTTCCCCCTGCTCGCCAAGGCCGCCGCGCTCGGCGCCGTCTTCTTTGCACTGGCCGGCTCGCTCGGCATCATCGGCGGCATCGTCGAAGAACGCGACGGCCGGCTGCGCGAGGCGCAGCGCAGCGTGGCCGACGGCCTGGCGGGGGCGCAGGCGCTGCTCGGCCCGGTCCTGCAGCGTGACTGCGTGGAACGCTGGTCCCGCGTGCAGGGCGAAGGCAGCGAGCGCAAGCGCGTCGACGAGCAGCGCCCGCTGTCGCTGCACGCAATGCCGCGCGTGCTGCGCATCGATGCGGCGGCGACGACCGAGGTGCGCCAGCGCGGCATCTTCCGCATCAACGGCTACGCGGTCGGCGCCACGATCGACGCCGAGTGGACCGACCTGTCGTCGTTGCAGCCGCAGCGGCAGCACGAGGGTTCCACCCTCAGCTGCGCCGATCCGGTGTTGTGGGTGGCGGTGAGCGACACGCGCGGGATCCGCAACGCCCGCGTCACGCTGCAGGACGCCGAGGTCGCCGTGCTGCCCGGCACGCCGACGCAGCACGCGCCCCTCGGCTTCCATGCGCCGTGGCCCGACCTGCTGGCGGTCCGGACCGGCCCGGTCCGTGCGCGCGTGCAACTGGACCTGGTGGGCACCGCCGACCTCGCCTTCGCGCCGATCGGCGACAGCACGCAGGTCGCGCTGCGCTCGGACTGGCCGCATCCGTCATTCAACGGCCGCTTCCTGCCCGCCACGCGGCAGGTGACGGACGAAGGGTTCACGGCGAACTGGCAGGTCAGTGCGTTGGCCAGCCAGGCATCCCGCCAGTGGCGCGACGGGCTGGCCCATTGCCCGCCGCTGTCTGCCGTACCAGTGTCCGTCGTGCCGGTGTCTGTCGGCAAGGGCTGCGTCGAGACCTTCGGCGTCAGCCTCATCGATCCGGTCAGTACCTATGTGCTGAGCGACCGCGCGACCAAGTACGGGCTGCTGTTCATCGCGCTGACCTTCGTCGCGGTGGCGCTGGTGGAAGTGCTGCGACAGTTGCGCGTGCATCCGATCCAGTACCTGCTGGTTGGTGCGGCGCTGGCGGTGTTCTTCCTGCTGCTGGTGAGCCTGGGCGAACACCTGGGCTTTCATCGCGCCTATCTGATCGCCAGCGCGGCCTGCACCGTGCTGCTCGCCTACTACGGCACGCACGTGCTGCGCGGCTGGCGCGCCGGCGCGCTGTTCGGACTGGGTATCGGCCTGCTCTATGCCACGCTTTATGTGCTGCTGCTGCAGGAGCAGACCGCGCTGGTGCTGGGTGCGGTGCTGCTGTTCGCGGTGCTGGCGGTCGTGATGGTGGTGACCCGCAAGCTCGACTGGTATGCGTTGCTCGAGCAGATGGGCGGTCCCAAGGTGGCCGCGCGCCGCGACGGCGCGACGGCGTGAGCGAAGACGCCGAGGCTTAGGCGCGCCGCTCGACGAAGCTCGGTTGGCGCGGCAGCGTCAGCGTGGCGAGTGCGCCGCCGTCGGGATGGTTGGCGAGGCTCGCGCTGCCGCCGTGCAGCGCGGCAACCTCGCGCACGAAGGCCAGCCCCAGGCCGGTGCTCTTGCGGCCGCCATCCGGGCGCGGCAGCGAGTAAAAGCGCTCGAACACCCGGCCCTGCGCGTAGTCGGGCAGGCCGGGGCCGCGGTCGCGCACCATGATCTGCCAGCGCTTGTGCTGCGGGGCGAGGCCGATGGTCACGGTCGAGCCTGCCGGCGCAAAGTCCACCGCGTTGCGCACCAGGTTGGCGAGCGCGCGATGGACGAGGAAGGCATCGCCGTCGAGGCTGGCGCGGGGCGGCAGGTCGAGTTCCAGCGCCACCTGCCGCTGCTGCGCGGTGGCCTGCTGCTCGTCGCGCACTGCCTGCACCAGCGCCACGAGGTCGACGTTCTCGGTCTGCTCCAGCGCGCCGCGGCGTTCCAGGTTCGACAGCTCCAGCAGGCGGTCGATCATCGCCTGCGCGCGCTGCGTCTGCTCCTCGATGTTGCCGGTGAACCGGGCACGGGTGGCCTCCGGCATCGGCTCGCGCAGCAGCTCGGCGGCGCCGCGGATCGCCGCCAGCGGGCTCTTCAGTTCATGCGCGAGCGTCTGCACGTACTCGTCGACATAGCTGCGGCCGGCGAGTGTGTCGCGCGCCTCGGCAAACGCGGTGCGCAGCGCGTGCGTCAGCCGGCGCGCCAGCACCAGCGGCGAGCCGCCTTCGCGCCGCACCGCGATCCAGACGTCGCGCAGCAGGCCGAACGGCCGCACCAGCCAGACGGTGGCGATGAACAGCAGCAGCGCGAACGCGCCGACCGAGATCAGCCCGACCAGCAGCAGCTTCTGGCGCGCGTTGGCGATGAACGGCAGGAACGCGGCCACCGGCTTGCCCACCGCCACCATGCCGACGATGTCCTCGCCGGCGAGGATGCTGGGGCCCAGGCCCAGGGTGCGCGCGGCATCGCGCTCGCGAATCGCCGCGCCCACGTACATCACCGCCGAGGCGGCATCGCCTTCGTCCAGCAGCGTGGTGCGCGCGCCGTAGGCGCCGGTCAGCGTCAGCTGCACGTCGCGCCAGGCGAGGAAGTCCTGCCCCACGTCGCGTCCGCGCGAGTCGAACAGCACGATGCCGTTGCGGTCGGTCACGTACACGTGCAGGTCGACCGCGGTCTTCTCGATCTCGAAGATGCGCGCGTAGATCGGCCGGCGCGCCAGGTGGGTGAGGGTGCGCTCCAGGTCGTCGGTCGGGATCACGCCATTGAAGGTGTTGCGCTCGAGCAGCGTGGCGAGCAGGTTGGCGGTGTCGACCAGCGATTCCTCCGCGCTCTCGCGGTAGCGCGGGTCCAGATCGGCGGTGACGCGCTGGAGCAGGAAGGCGACCGCCGCCAGGTAGACGACGAAGATGCCGACGAAGATGCGGGTGCGGCGCGACATGGTTCGGCGCTCAAGGTGTACGCGACGCTGCGCGTCGGACGTGCACCTTGAGCGGATTCAAATGCGCGCGGGCCTTGGGGCGGCCCGGCGTCTCGCGCGAAGAGGGTACGAAAAGGCGGGGCACGAAAGAGCGGTGCGACGGCGTGGTTGGTCGAGTGGCTGTGCCTGACGACATGCGCCTACTCTTCCCGCAGCGAGTAGCCGAGCCCGCGGTGGGTGACGATCGGGTCGGCGGCGGCATCGATCTCGCGCAGCTTGGCGCGCAGCATCTTCACATGCGCGTCCACGGTGCGGTCGAACGCGGCTGCCGGATCGTCCCAGGCGCGCTGCATCAGCTCGTCGCGCGAGTACACGCGACCGGGTCGCTCGGCGAGCACCTTGAGCAGCCGATACTCGATGCGCGACAGGTCGAGCGCCTTGCCGCGGAAGCGGATCTGCTTGCGCTCGTCGTCGATCGCAAATCCGTGCGTCGCCGCCGCGGCCGTCGCTGCCGAGGAGGTCGCCGTGGGCGCGGTCGGTGGGGCGGCAGCGGCGCGTTGCGTGCGGCGCAAGACGGTGCGCACGCGCGCCACCAGCTCGCGCGGCGAAAATGGCTTGGCCACGTAGTCGTCGGCGCCCAGTTCGAGGCCGACCACGCGGTCGATCTCGCCGCTGCGCGCGGTGAGGAAGATCACCGGCAGGCCCGGCTGCTGCGCGGTGAGCCGCTTGAACAGCTCGAAACCGTTGATGTCCGGCAGGCCGATGTCGAGGATCGCCAGCGCGATGCCGCCGGCCGCCTGCGCCTGCAGCGCAGCGGCGCCGCTGGCGCACCAGTGCGGCTCGAAGCCGTCGGTGGACAGCGCGTAGGTGATGGTGTCGGCAATCGCCGGTTCGTCTTCGACGACAAGGATGTGGGGGGCGGACATGCGGAGAGCGGACATGCGGCGAGGTTAGCCGATGCCGGCCGCCCCGCTGTGGGCTGGCGCGTGCGCGAGCCGGGCGGCAGTGCGTCGAACCGGCTCTAGTTCACCACGCGCAACGGCAGCGCGATCTGCAGCTCGGCCCCGGCGATCACGCTGCGGTTGCGGCCGCCGCGCTTGGCCGCCAGCAGCGCGGCGTCGGCCCGCTGCAGCACCAGGTCGGCAGTCTCGCCCGGCTGACGCAGCGCGATGCCTGCCGAGAAGGTCTGCATCTCGGGTGTGAGCGGGCGCAGGCGGTCGACCAGTTGCGCCGCCTGCTCGGCATCGCAGGCGGGCAGCACCAGCGTGAACTCCTCGCCGCCGTAGCGCGCCAGCACGTCGGTCGGCCGCAGCTGCGTGCGCCAGGCCTGCGCCGCGCCGCGCAGCAGGACGTCGCCGGCGCCGTGGCCGCGGCGGTCGTTGTAGCGCTTGAAGTGATCGAGGTCGATCATCACCACGGTGAACGGGTAGCCGAGCCGCTCGGCGCGCGCCACCTCGATCGGCAGCTGCTCGTCGAGGCCACGCCGGTTCATCACCGTGGTCAGGCCGTCGGTGTGCGCCATGGCATCCAGGCGGCCGAACAGCAGGCGGTGCGCAGCGGCGGCGCGCGCGGCGAGTACGCCGAACAGCAGGCCGAGCAGGGCGGTGAGCAGCGCCATGGCCACCAGCACCTGGCGCGCAAAGCTGGTGACGTCGGCCGCGCGCGCGGTCTCGCCGGCGATCGCCAGGTGCAGCGCGGCCAGCAGGTCGCGCAGCGCGGTGTCGGCGGCGGCCGCATAGCCAGCGTTCTGCGCGCGCCAGGTGTCGGCGAGGCGGTCCTGCTCGATGCGGCCGATGGCAGCGTTGTCGGCCAGGCGCGTGTACAGGCGCACGCTGTCGTCCACCGCGGCGCCCAGTGCCTGGCGCGATTCGTCGCCGGCGGTTGGATGAGCGCTGATCGTCAGGCGCGTGGCCTGATCCTTGACCGCGGCGGCGGCGCGCGCAATGTCTTCATCGGCGCGCACGTTCTCCAGCAGCGCCTGCTCGGCGCGCCGGCGCAGTTCCACCAGGCTCAGTTGCAGTTGCAGCGCCCGCGAGCTTTGTGTGGCGGAGTGGTCGAGCGACTGCCGCAGGCCCTGGTCGATCGACAGTGCGTAGAGCGCAATCAGCAGACCGCACAACATCAGAACAAAGCAGCCGCTGCCCAGCCACAGCTGGTAGCGCAGATCGCGCGACGGGTCCGATGCAGTCAGCCGCAGCTTCTCGTCGGCAGGCAGGTCCAGGGGTCCGCTCATCGCACCTGATGGGTCGATGCGCCACGGCTCGGTGGGCGCGCGATGTTCCGGAACGTGGGCGGCACAGGGGCCATGGGAGCATCGCAGTCGGCGGCGCACAGGCCGCGGGAGCGAGCGATTCTAGGGGGAGCGCGTCGGGCAAGGGTTGGGCAACCCGGCAGTGTGCCGGTGCTCATCACGCCTTTGCGGGTGGCCCTTTGCGCAGCGCGCGTCTAGACACCCCAGGTGATGTCGACCCGCTTTTTCTGTGCTTCGCGCAGCATATCCAGCAGCGGAAACGCGCGCTGGCCCAGCGTGATCGCCTGCGCGACAGGGCTCGACTCGCCGCGCTGATCGGCGTCGTGCGACTGCTCGGCCGCCGCCTTGAGCTGTACCTTTTCCTCGTCGACGGCGGCAGTCAGCTTCTGCAGGGCATCGGGCACCTGATCGGCGGTGATGACGCCGCGCGCTCCATCGGTCTTGCCGATGATCTCGAAGATGCGGCGCGCGGTCTCGGCGAACATGAAGATCTCACCGGCGGCCTTGGAGCGGAAAACGACAAGCGACATGGGCAGCTTCCTCGTCAGTGCGCGGCAATGCAGGGGTGCCGCGAGCGCAATCCGATTGTCGTTCATCGCGCGCGCCGCGCCCTGCGCCGGCGCAAGTCAGTCGCGAAATCGGCCTTCGCGCGCGGCACGGGCAATGTCATCGGCGTCGCCCGCGAAGGCCACCGGCAACGCGACCAGGCCAGCCGCCAGGCACACGATGGCGAGCGCGCCGTCGCCCAGCAGCAGCGTGACCACGGTGAGGAGCGTCATCGCGAACAGGAAGTGCTTGCTCAGCTTGCTGATGGGCGGGGGCATGGCATCTCCCGCAGCCACAATCGTCACGACCGCGTGCACAGGCGTCGGCTGCGTCGGCGCGGGGCAAACAGCATGCCGCAGACGCGTCGCGCAGCCGCGGCCGACCAGGCTCGCCGCAGGCCGTCGATATACTGGCCGCGGCACTTCCGGTGGCCATTGCGGCACACGCAAGCGCGCATCGGCACACCAACCCGCAATCACACAGCGCGAACCAGGAGGCGACCATGGGCAAAGGTGATCGACGATCCCGTCGAGGCAAGATCTACAACGGCAGCCACGGCAAGACACGGCCCGGCCGCGAACCGAAAAAGGAGCCCGCACCCACGCTGGCCAGCACCACGCGACCGGGCACCACACCCCGTCGGTGAACGAGTGAACATCACGGCGCGCGCCAGGTGCGCCACCACGAGCCGGGGCCAGCCCGGCTTGTTTTTTTCGCGACGGCGCTTGTTGACCGGGACGCTGGCGGCAGCGCTTACCGGTCTGCTGGCCGCCTGCGCACCACGCCTGAACTGGCGCGAGGTGGCGTTGCCGCAGGCACGTTGCGTGATTGCGCTGCCCGACAAGCCGCAGACCGAGCAGCGCCAGCTGATGCTCGACGGCGAAGCGGTGACCATGAGCATGACCTCGACCGGGGTGGGACCGTCGCTGTTCGCGCTCGGCGTGGCGCAGTTGCCGGCGCGCGCGCTGGCTCCGGATCGGCTGGAGGCCACGGTCGCCTTCTTCCGCGATGGCCTGCTGCGCAATGTGCAGGGCACGCTGACTGCCTCCCGGACGATCACGCTGTCCGCGCCGGCGGGCCGCATGGTGCGCACTGCACAAGCGGTCACCGCCACCGGCCGCATCGGCCGCGAGCGCAAGGCCGCGCTTGCGGCGCGCTTCTACGTGGTCGATGATCGCTTCTACCAGGTGGTGGCCCTGGGCGCCGAAGGCGAGATTCCGGCCGCAGCGCTCGAGACCTTCTTCGATTCGTTCCGGCTGACCAGCTGACCCGCGCCCGCCACCTACTACGACCTGCCGCGCCACCGTACACACGAGGAGCTTGCATGAAACTCGAACATCCGATGGGTAGTACACCCGCCGCCGCTGCCCTGTCCCTCGAAGAATGGTGGATGCCGTTCACCGCCAACCGCGCCTTCAAGCGCGCGCCGCGGCTGCTGTCGCGTGCCGAGGGCATGTACTACTACACGCCCGAAGGGCGACAGGTGCTCGACGGCACCGCCGGGCTGTGGTGCGTGAACGCCGGCCATTCGCGCCAGCCGATCGTCGAGGCGGTGCAGCAGCAGGTCGCGACGATGGACTTCGCGCCTGCCTTCAACATGGCGCATCCGCTCGGCTTCCAGGCCGCCACCACCATCGCCAAGATGGCGCCGGCGGGCATGCAGCGCGTGTTCTTCACCAACTCCGGCTCGGAGTCGGCGGACACCGCGATCAAGATGGCGATCGCCTATCACCGTGCACGCGGCGAAGCGAGCCGACGCATCATCATCGGTCGCGAGCGCGGCTATCACGGCGTCAACATCGGCGGCACCATGGCCGGCGGCATTCCCGGCAACCGCAAGCACTTTCCGGCGATGATGGCCGGGGTCGATCACATCCGCGCCACGCATGACCTCGCGCGCAACGCCTTTTCCAAAGGTCAGCCGGCGCACGGCGCCGAGTTCGCCGACGAGCTGGAGCGCCTGGTGGCGTTCCACGACGCCAGCAACATCGCCGCCGTGATCGTCGAGCCGATGGCGGGCTCGGCCGGCGTGCTGGTGCCGCCCAAGGGCTACCTAGAGAAACTGCGCGCCACCTGCGACAAGCACGGCATCCTGCTGATCTTCGACGAGGTGATCACTGGCTTCGGTCGCCTGGGCACGCCGTTCGCCTCGCACTACTTCAACATCACGCCGGACCTCCTCACCTGCGCCAAGGCAATCAACAACGCCACCATCCCGATGGGTGCGGTAATCGCGCGCAACGAGATCCACGACGCCATCGTCAACGGCGCGCCCGAGGGCCAGATCGAGTTTCTGCACGGCTACACCTACTCGGCGCACCCGATGGCCTGCGCCGCGCTGCTGGCCACACAAAAGCTCTATGTCGACGACGGCCTGTTCGAGCGCGCGCGCGAGCTGGCGCCGTACTTCGAGCAGGCGCTGCATTCGTTGAAGGGCGCGCCGCACGTAATCGACATCCGCAACCTGGGTCTGGTGGGCGGCATCGAACTGGCGCCGCGCGACGGCGCGGTCGGCAAGCGCGGCGCCGAGGTGCACATCAAGTGCTTCAGCGCCGACAAGAACGCCGCCCTGGTGCGCTTCACCGGTGACATCCTCGCGCTGTCGCCGCCGCTGATCATCGAGCGTGCGCAGATCGATGCGCTGGTCGACGCGATCCGCGGGGCGCTGGCGACGATCGACTGAGGTCGTCCGGTCCCGACGGCGATCTGCCCCGGGGCAGGTTGGCGGCGTTGCCCGAGGCGACGCCGCACGCACGCGCGGCGCGCTGTGTCGACCGCGCGACGATTCGTCATGTACGGATGCGTGCGGCTGGACTAACTTCGCGGCTTACCTTCCCGTGAGGCTGGTCCCACGCCGCCATGCCTGAGGACGCCCGTTCCCCGACTGCCAGCCCCGCGCGGCTGCGCCTGCTGGGCGAGGTCGCGCTCGAGCGGCCGGGCGAGCCTGCCTGGCGCTTCCTGCCGGAACGACGCTTCCGCCTGCTCGCCTACCTGGCCTGGCGCGGCGACTGGGTCAGCCGCGACCAGCTCGCTGCGCTGTTCTGGCCCGAGCGCGCGCAAGAGGCGGCACGCAGCAACCTGCGCAAGCTGCTGCTCGAAGCGCGCGGCCTGGAACTGGCCGACCTGCAGACCGACCGCGCGGCCGTGCGCTGGGCCATCGCCACCGACGTGGCCGCGTTGCGCGCCGCGCAGGCCGCGGGTGACCACGAAGCCGCCGTCTCGCTCTACGGCGGCGACCTGCTGCGCGACCTCGACGTGGCGGATGCGCCCGCCTTCACCGAATGGCTCGAGCGCGAACGATTGGCGCTGCGCACCGCCTGGCGCGCCAGCGCGCTGGCGGCACTCGCGCAACGCGCCCCCGCCGCGCGCATCGCGCTGGCGCGCCGGCTCATCGGCGCTGATCCACTTGATGAAGACGCGGTGGTCGTGCTGCTGCAGGCGCAGCACGCGCTCGGTGAGGTCGCCGCCCAGGCCGACACGCTGCGCACCTACGCGACGCGGCTGATCGAAGACCTGGGCGTCGAGCCCTCGGCGCGCGTACGCGCTGCCGCGGCTGGCACCGAGCGCCCCGCGGGCGTCGAGCGGCGTGCCGCGCCGAGCGCGCTGGCAAGCCTGCCCGCGCCCGCCGACGGCTTCGTCGGCCGCGCGCGCGAACTCGACGAACTGTGCGCACTGCTGGCCAACCCCGACTGCCGCCTGCTCACGATTACCGGTCCGGGCGGCATCGGCAAGAGCCGGCTGGCGAAGGAGGCGATTCGCCGGCTGGGCGACCGCTACCCAGACAGCGTGGCGTGGATCGCGTTGGATGATCTGAGCGACGTCGCCGAGGTCGGCCCGCGTATTGCTGCTGAACTTCGGCTGGACGTCGGCGCGCGTCAAGATCCGGCCGACGTCGTCGCTCGACATCTCGGCGGACGTCAAGCGCTGCTGGTGCTCGACAACTCGGAGCACCTCCCGGATTTGGCAGCGCTCATCGCGCGCCTGCTTGCTGCCGCCCCCGGGCTGCAGCTCTTGTCGACCTCGCGTGCGCGCATCGGCGTCGCTCAAGAGTGGTTGCTGCCGCTTCAAGGGCTGGCGCTCCCGGCGGCGGACGCACCGATCGCCGACATCGTCGCCGCCGGGGCCGCGCAGCTGTTCATCGCCCATGCGCGTGCGACCGATCCGCGATTCGACGTTGCGGCGCACGCTGCGCATGTCGCTGCGCTCGTGCGGGCCGTGGGCGGCGTGCCGCTTGCCTTGCTGCTCGCGGCAAGCTGGGTTCGGCTGGTACCGATGGCCGAGTTGGCTCAAGAGGTGGCGCTGTCGCTCGATGTCCTGGAACGCGCTGATGACGGCGATGAACGACCGGAGCATCGCAGTGTGCGAGCCACATTCGAGCAGTCGTGGCGGCTGCTCGCGCCGGCCGAGCAGCGCGCGCTGGCCGCCCTGTCGGTCATGGCCGGGAGCTTCTCGCGCAGCGCAGCGCGGGACGTAGCGAACGCACCGCTGCCGCTGCTGGCGGCGTTGGTCGACAAGTCATTGCTGCAGGTCGATGAAGATGGTCGCTTCTCGCTGCACCCCCTGATGCTGCAGTTCGCGACGGAAAAGCTCGCGGCAATGGGCCCAGCGCGAGCGGCTGCCCTGCGCCGTCATGCCGAAGTGTTTGCGCGATCCATGGCGCCGTGGCGAGATTTCGATGTGATCGATGTCGTACCAGCGCTGGCGGCAATCGCCCCGGAGATCGGCAATCTCCAACAGGCCTGGGACACCGCCATCGAGCTCGGGGAACTGCGCTGGCTGGCCGACATGGCGGCGGCGCTAGGTAACCACTACCAGGCGCGCGGCGGACTGGTGCAGGCCCTGCCGCGGTTCAAGCGCGCCGAGGACTTGCTCGTCAGCCGCGCCAGCGAGTCCCCGGAGGCGCTTTGTCGCGTCGCGCTCGAGTTCGCCGCACTGAACTTCTGGCTGGCTGATTACCAGGCGGTCGAGCGCTCGGCGCAACACACGCTGGCGGCAGCGCTCGCGGCGCGGCTTCCGCGTGCGGAGCGCCAGGCGCTGAACGCGCTCGCGCTGGCAGCAATGCGGCAGGGCAAGACCGAGCAGGGCGCTGACCTGCTCACGCGCGTACTGGCGTCGGCCCGGCGTGAAGGCGCCGACCGCGATGTGGCCGTTTTCGCAGGCAACTTGTGCGGCTTGCTGCGCGAACTCGGTGAGTCCGAGCGTGCCGAGTCGCTCGCGCTTGAGGCCCTGCAAGGACACCGGCGGCACGGTCACGCTGTGGGCGAAGTCAGTGTGCTCAACGAGCTGGCGCTGATCGCCCACCAGGCCGGTCACTTTGACAGCGCCTATTCGCGCTGCGCGCAGGCGCTGGAGGTGATCGAGCGCCATGCCGTGATGGCCTTGCGCAAGCCGGTCATGCTCACGCTGCAGGCCTCGATCAGGCTCGATCAGCAACGTGTCGACGAGGCGCTGGCGCTTGCCGAGGCATCGCTGGCGGAGGTCAACCGCGTCGGTGCGCGCAGCCATGCCCCGGCGCTGCATCGCGTGCTGGCGGAAACGCTGCTTGCCTTGGGTCGGTCGGCGGAGGCGGCGCGGCATCTGCGCACGACGCTGGCCCAGCTCGAACCTCTGGATGCGTCGAGTGCGACGCGTGGCCTGCTCTGCAGTTGTGCCAGCTACGCACTGTCGACTGGTCGGACGGATCAGGCGGCGCTGCTCAGTCTATGTGCCGAGGTGCGGCGTCCGCCGCGCGGCACGGTTCTGCCGCGCTACGAGCTCGTGCACAGGCGTGCCCTCGGCCCGCTCGACGCTGCGCGGGCGGAAGCGCTGCGGGAGAGCGCCTTGCGCACCGACGCCACCGCGCTCAGCCGGCACATCACGGAACTGCTCGTCGAGGCCTGACGCAAGGTCGGCCGGCTCGGTCTGTCGAGCCGGACGCCACCTCCGCGCGTCACCTCGAAACGCTCGCGAAACGGTCGACCGCCTACCTTGCGTCATCTCCATGGCAAGGCGGGGCCGCGATGGTCGATTCACAGTTGTTCGTCGTGCGCGTCTGGCAGGCGCTGTCGGGCGGATTTCGCGCGTCGGTCCGGCGCGTCGATGACGATCAGACACATCACTTCGATCGTCCCGATGCGGTTACCCGCTTCCTGACCGACGAGTGCCCGGAGTCGACCGGCACCGATTGCGGCGGATCGGCGGCCGGCGAGGGAGGCGGGCGATGAGACGCAACCTGCACCTGGCCGCACTGCGCGGCTTGGCCTTGATCGCTGCCTGCATGGCCACCGGCAGCGCCACCGCCCAGACCCACTGGGTCATCGTCAACGGCGAGCGCCTGAGCGATGCGCAGGTGGCGCGCCTGGCGCGCATTCAGTGCACCGAGATTCCCAACGGCGCCTATTGGCTGAACGAACGCAGCGGCGCCTGGGGCTATGCCGGCAATCCACAGGTGCAGGGCCGTCTGGGCGACCTGTGTCGCAACGGCGCAAGCGGCCTCAACCGCGACGGCACCTACGGCCCGTTCGCGACCATGGGTCGAGCCAACCAGGAAGCCAACACCTACCGCGCACGCGGCTTCAGCGCCAACGCCTTTCACAACGGCGATGGCTACTACGTGCGGGTGTGGCGATGAAAGCCCTTGCGCCGCGGCTCGCCTTCGCGCTCGCCAACCTGGGCGCTTGCGCGTCGCTTCATCAACAGTCTGATTCTCTGGGAGCAGTTCACGATGTCTGATCAGCGCATGCGCCTTCCCACGCGCGCCAGCCTGGCGTCGCTGGCCGTCGGCCTCTTGGGTGCACTGTCCATGGTCGGGTGTGACCTGTCACCCGAACCCACAGTCACCGGCCCCGCCCCGCTGGGTCCGCCGAACACCGGCCTCACCGTCACGATCGTCGGTGCGGGCAGCGTGACGAGCGATCCCGCAGGCATCGACTGCGGCAGTCGGTGCTCCGGGCTTTTCAGCGCTGGCCAGACGGTCACGTTGATTCCGGCACCCGCTACCGGCCAGCGCTTGTTCGCCTGGTCCGGCGACCCAGACTGCGCTGAAGGTACTGTGCGTATGGACAGTCCGCGTAACTGCATCGCGCACTTTGCGCCGCTGCCTACGCCGGTGCCGGCAGGCAATGGATGGACGCCTCTCGGACCGCCGCTCACCACCAGCAGCTTGACCGATCCGGCACCGTCGTTGGCGCGCGATGTCGACAACCCGGTCGTGGCCTACATCGAGCGCGCGGAGAACGACGCCTCGCGGCTGTGGGTGAAGCGGCTGGAAGGGAACGCCTGGGTGGCGCTTGGCGGTGGGGCGCTCAACGCTGCGAGTACGACCTCCGCCCGCGAGCCATCGCTGGCAACCACGCGGAGCGGGCAGCCCTACGTCGCGTGGATCCAGGGCAACTTCCTGCAGCGCAACCTGTTCGTCGCGCGCTTCAACGGCAACGCGTGGGAAAGCGTGGGCGATCCCGGCGTGCCGATCAACTACAACACGCCGAGCCTGGCCTCCAGTCCCTCGCTCGTGCTCGACTCGCAGAACCGGCCGGTGGTGGCCTGGATCGAGGACGGTGCGGTCAA
This sequence comes from Burkholderiaceae bacterium, assembly GCA_022843955.1. GTDB lineage: Bacteria > Pseudomonadota > Gammaproteobacteria > Burkholderiales > Burkholderiaceae_F > JALHMQ01. The sequence goes on along the minus strand of JALHMQ010000007.1, from coordinate 41,476 downwards.
GCTGAAGCGATTCGATGGGGCGTGGCGGCCGGTCGCGGCGGCCGACACCTCGCTCCAATCGCAAGGGCCGGCGTCGATGGATGCCGATGCAGTGCGCATTGCCGTCGACGCGATCGGCGACAGGCTGCTGATCGCCTTCCGACAGCGGGTCGGCGGGCAATCGGTAGTGGTTGCCAGCACCGACACCACCGTCACGCTCGCGGACGGCTCCCGACCCGGGTTCGCTCGCATCGGCGGCGAACCGCTGCCGACCGTCGACGGTGCGCCGCCGCTGTTCGCGGCAATGAGCAGCGACATGCCATCGTCGGGCGGCGGCACCGCGTCCCAGGTCATCGTGGTGGCCGCTGCTACGCGCCCGGTCACGCTGATCCCGGTCAGCGCCAGCAACAATCCGTGGCCGCCGTTCGGCACCGGCACGGTGGTCCGTGACGACCCGCGCCGATTGGCTGCGCTGGCCGGAGCCACTGAGGGCCCCCTGTACAGCGTGGCGTTCAGCCTGGTCGACGACCTCAGCGGCACGGCCGAGACGCGGGTCTCGGTGCTCGACAGGAGCACCACTCGGGTCTGGCAGCCGGCGGCGCCGGCGCTGCCCACCACCGAGGCACTGCATCTGCTCCACCTCTCGCTCGATCCGGCCGACGGCCGCTCGCCGCGCGTGGCTGGGTCATACCGGGCGTCATTCGACACCTTTGGCGCGCGCGTCTGGCGCTACTACCCATGACCAGCGCGCTTCGATGGACGCCGACGAACGCTTGCCGCGCCAAGCGTGCGCAGTCTCTCAGCCGTGATGCCGCGCAAACCGTCAATGCGAAGGAGTTGCCGATGAAGCACGCCTTGCCCCGTTGGAGTGCGCGGGTCGCGGTCGTTGCCGCGATGTCGATGCTGCTTGTCGCCTGCGGCAGTGGCGGCAGCAGCGCCCCGCCACCGGCGCCGCCGCTGGCCACGGTCGGTCCCGCCGGCGGCACCGTCAACGGTCCGTCCGGTGCGCATGTCGTCATACCCGCCGGTGCGCTCGCCACCGCCACGGCCGTCGCCGTCGACCAGTCCAGCATCGGTGCGCCAGCACTGCCCGCTGGGACCACGTCGTTCGGCGCGATGTTCGCCTTCACCCCGCACGGCACGAGCTTCGCCGTGCCGGTCACCGTCACCGTCCCGTTCAACGCCGCCGCAGTGCCGGCCGGCGCCACGCCGGCGCTCTACAAGACCACCGGCACCGGCGCCTGGGAGCGCGTTGCCAACGCCACCGTCAACGCCGGCACCGTCACCGCTCAGGTCACGTCGTTCAGCTGGATCATCGTCGGCAACGTGCCGCCGATCATCACCACGCAGCCGGCCAACACCAGCGTGGTGGAGCCCGCCACCGCCAGCTTCAGCGTGGTCGCCATCGGCACCCCGCCGTTCTCGTACCAATGGCAAAAGAGCGACGACGGCGGTCAGAACTTCGTCGATATCACTGCGGCCACCGCCGTCAGCTACACCACGCCTGCCACCAGCGCCGCCAGCGACAACGGCGATCGCTATCGCGTGCGCGTCTCCAACCTCGAAGGCGCCAGCACCAGCCAGGCCGCCACGCTGACGGTCACCGTCATCGTCGTTGCTCCCGCCATCACGACGCAGCCGCAGAACCTCAGCGTGGCTGCAGGCGCCAGCGCCACCTTCAGTGCGGTGGCCAGCGGCACCGCACCGAGCTACCAGTGGCAGCGCTCCGGTGATGGCACCAACTGGACCGACATCCCCGGCGCGACCAACGCGAGCGTGACGATCAGCAACGTGCAGGCGGCCGACAACGGTGCGCTGTTCCGGGTGCGCGCCACCAACAGCGCGGGAACGGCCACCAGCACTGCGGCGACGTTGACGGTGGCGGCGGCGCCGCCGCCTGCGTCAGGCGTTGGGCGCATCGCCGCCGGCAACGGCTTTTCGCTTGCGGTCAACGCTGCCGGTGTGCCGTACTCATGGGGCGCGGACGGCACCGGGCAGCTCGGCAACGGCACGCCGAACGCGGATCGCAGCATCGCCGCACCGGTCGGTGCGTTCAACGCGGTGCGTGCGGTCGCAGCTGGGGGCGGTTCGCAGGCGATCGCGCTGCGCACCGACGGCACCGTCTGGGCCTGGGGCTACGGCGGTTCGATCAACTGCGATTTCGGCGCGACCTTCCCGCTGCCGGTGCAGATCAGCGGGGCCGCCGGCATCGTCGCCATCAGCACCGGCGATGCCCACACGCTCCTGTTGCGCAACGACGGCGTGGTGCTCGCCTTCGGCTGCAACGACAGCGGCCAGCTCGGTCGCGCCGGCACGGCACCAGCGGCCAGCGCGGTCGTGGTGGCCGGACTGCCGCCGATCACGGCGGTGGCGGCCGGCGGTGCGCTGTCGCTGGCGCTGGACGCGAGCGGCAATGTGTGGAGCTGGGGTCGCGGCGCGCTCGGCGATAGCAGCGGCCTATTCGCGCCCCGCAACACGCCGGCACAGATCGCAGGTCTCACGGGCGTCACGGCGATCGCCGCCGCCTACAACCACGCCATCGCGCTGCGCAGCGACGGCAGTGTGTGGGGCTGGGGCAGCAACGGCAACGGCAAGCTGGGCATTGGCAGCAATGTCGCCAACCAGTTCACGCCGGTGGCGACCGGGCTGACGGCCGGCATCACTGCGATCGCTGCGGGCGGTGACAACTCGATGGCGCTGCGCAGCGACGGCGTGGTGTTGGTGGTCGGCATCAACGAGGTCGGCCAGCTCGGCGCGCCCTCCCCGGGCTTCTCGACGACGTGGGTGCCGATACCGGGCGTGGCCAACGCCGTGGCGATCGCCGCAGCCGCGCAGACGGCCACCAGTCATCTGTTCGCGGTGCGCGCCGACGGCAGCGTGCTCGGCTGGGGCTGGAACATCTTCGGCCAGGTCGGCACTGCCAACACCAACGCGATCGTCTTGCCGCCCGCGCCGGTCATCGGCCTGAACCTCAACTGAACATCACAGGAGAAGCGACATGACGATCGTTTCCGACTCGCATCCGACGGGGCCGTCCGCGGCTTTGATCACGCCGCACCGCGCGGCCTTCACACGGCGGGCTCGGTGGCATGCCGTGGCATGCGGCGCCGTGCTGCTGCTTGCCGCCTGCGGCTCCTCCGATGCACCGGAGCCCGCAGAACCCGCCGCGACCGGAGAGCGCGTGACCACCGCGGCCTGCAGCGTCTTCAATCCGCAGGACTGCACGCTGCCGCCGCCGGGCATCAGCGGGCTGACCGATGCCACGGTCGGCCTCGGGCAGGGCGTGGTGTTCAGCGCGCTCACCAGTGGATTCGCGCCCGTGGCTCATCAGTGGTCGCGCCGCGCGGCGGGCAGCCAGACCTTCGTCAGCCTGCCGGCCACCGGGCCGAGCTACACGCTGCCGGTGACGACGCTCGCCAACAACGGCGATGTCTATCGCCTGCGCGTGACGGATCGCTTCGGTGCGGTGAGCCTGAAGGAGGTCACATTGCGCGTGGTGCAGGGTGGCTGGGCGCCGCTGGCCGGCCGCAGCCTGCTGCGCGGCGTTGCGGGGTCGTTGCAGCAACCGTCTGTGGCCGTGTGCGCAGTGCCGAGTGTGGCGGTGCTCCGCCGCAGCGGCAGTCGCGACGTGGTCGACGTGCTGCGCTTCGACGGTCTGCAGTGGGTGAGCTACGGCAGCTTCAAGCCGGCGACCGCCACCGGCAGCGCGGCCGATCCGACGCTCGACTGCATCCGCGACGGCAGCACGTCGCGGCCGATCGTGGCGTGGACCGAGGGCGATGCGAACACGCGCAACCTCTACGTGCGCGTGTGGGACGGCAGTGGCTGGAAGGACACGCCCGCGGGTCCGCTGAACTTCGCGCAGGGAACGCGCGCGATCAAGCCGGTGCTGCGCGTGCCGCCGTATGACGAAAACGTCGGCAACGTGCCGGTGCAGGGCGTGACCCGCCGTACGACGCTGGCGTGGATCGAGAACGGCGTGCCCACGGTGCGGCGCTGGGACGCGGGCAGCTGGCAGGTGCCGTTCGCCGGCGCGCAGATCCCGGGCGCCAGCAACGCGACCGACATCGCACTGAAGATCGATCTCGAATACCAGAACCAGTACCCGCCGGTGGTGGCCTGGCTGCAGCAGGAGGGTGCGCTGCGCCAGCCCTACGTGGCGCTACACACCGAGTTCGTCGACAGCAGCGGCGTGCGCCGCGGCAACTGGTTCAACTTCGGCGCGCCGGCGGCGCTCAGTTCGACCAGCGGCGTGCAACCGGCGACCGGCATCCATGTCGCGACCGGCAAGATCGGCTCACCGTCTGGCGCCGTGCCGATCGTGGTGACGGCCAACGCGGCCGGCGCCCTGGTGCGCTCGCGCTACTACGACACGGGCAGCTACCTGGGTCAGATTCCAAGCCAGATCTGGGCGCGGCACGCCGACGATCTCAGCATCGCAGCGCCGCTGAAGGCGATGGCGCTGGACGGCAATGAACTGCCGCGCCTGGCCTGCGCGAGCGGCGCGGTGCCGCAGTTCGGCCTGGCGCTGGGCGATGCCACCGGCTTCGAGGTGCGCATCGGCAGTTGCGGTGGCGCGGCGCCGATGCGCTGGACGCTCGGCACGCTGCCGCGCCATCCGGTGCCGGTCGAGCGCCTGAGCCTGCGCATGGACGGCGCGAGCAACGCCTACGTGGCGGGTGAAGTCGTGGCGGGCAATGCGCGCGACGTGGTGGTCTGGCGCTACTTCCCGTAGTCGCGTGCGCCGGGCGCGTTGCGGGGCGCAACGCGCCGCTGCGTTTGCGGCATCGTTTGCGGCATCGTTTGCGTCACCAATCGGGACCGGCGGGGGCGCTGCGGCGGTCTATGCTTTCGGTCAGTGATGCGTGCGGTCGCTTGCGGTCGGTCCAGCCGTCCGCCGTGGTGACCGACTCAGCATCTCGTTTTTCAGCCACTGACTCCATCACCCGCCCCGGGCCGCACAGCAGCGCGGCCCGCGACTTTTCCGCAGGCCGCCGCCATGAACGCTCCCCACGCTCCCCACGCCCACCTCTCGCGCGTGGCCCACTTCATCGATGGTCAGCCGTGCAGCGGCGGTGAGCGCTGGGCGCCGGTGTTTAACCCGGCCACCGGCGACGTGAGTGCCGAGGTGCAACTGGCCGACGCCGCCACCGTGGATGCCGCGGTGCAGGCCGGCGTGCGTGCCTTTCCGGCCTGGGCCGATACGCCGCCAGTGCGACGCGCGCGCGTCATGTTCAGGTTCAAGGAGCTGCTTGAAGCGAATCGCGACGCGATTGCCACCGCGATCACGCGCGAGCACGGCAAGGTGCTCGACGACGCGCGCGGTGAAGTCACGCGCGGCATCGAGGTGGTGGAGTTCGCCTGCGGCATCCCGCACTTGTTGAAAGGCGAGTACTCGGAGCAGGTCTCCACCGGCATCGATCAATACTCGATGCGCCAACCGCTCGGCGTGTGCGCCGGCATCACGCCGTTCAACTTTCCGTGCATGGTGCCGATGTGGATGTTCCCCATCGCCATTGCCTGCGGCAACGCGTTCGTCCTCAAGCCCTCGGAGCGCGATCCGAGCGCGGCGCTGCTGCTGGCCGACCTGCTCAAGCAGGCCGGCCTGCCCGATGGCGTGTTCAACGTCGTGCAGGGTGACAAGGCGGCGGTCGATGCACTGCTCGCGCACCCGGACGTGGCTGCGGTGAGCTTCGTCGGCTCCACGCCGATCGCGCAGTACATCCACAACACCGGCACCGCCCACGGCAAGCGCGTGCAGGCGCTCGGCGGCGCCAAGAACCACATGGTGGTGATGCCCGATGCCGATCTCGAGCAGGCGGTCGATGCGCTGATCGGCTCGGCCTACGGCTCGGCTGGCGAGCGCTGCATGGCGATCAGCGTGTGCGTGGCGGTGGGCCGCGTGGCCGACGAGCTGGTGGCGCGGCTGGCCGAGCGCGCGCGCCAGCTCAAGATCGGCGACGGCATGGATGCGTCAAGCGAGATGGGGCCGCTCGTGACTGCGCAGCACCAGGCCAAGGTCATGGGCTACGTGGACACCGGCGTGGCCGAAGGCGCGCGGCTCGTGGTCGACGGTCGCCAGCTCAAGGTGCCTGGCCACGAGAAAGGCTTCTTCGTCGGCGGCTGCCTGTTCGACCAGGTGCAGCCGTTCATGCGCATCTATCAGGAAGAAATCTTCGGTCCGGTGCTGGGCGTGGTGCGCGTGCCGGACTTCGCCGCCGCCGTCGATCTCGTCAACGCGCACGAGTTCGGCAACGGCGTGGCGCTGTTCACCGCCGACGGCAACACCGCGCGCGAGTTCACTCGCCGCGTGAAGATCGGCATGGTCGGCATCAACGTGCCGATCCCGGTGCCGATGGCGTTCTACTCGTTCGGCGGCTGGAAGAAGAGCCTGTTCGGCGACACCCACGCCTATGGCATGGAAGGCGTGCGCTTCTACACGCGCTACAAGGCGGTGATGCAGCGCTGGCCCGGCTCGATCGCCAAAGGCGCCGAGTTCGTCATGCCGACGGCCAAGTGACGCATCGGCCCCAGAGCAAGAGGCGCAGCCTCGCCGCGATGGGCCGCCGATGCGTCATCCCCGCGCAGGCGGGGATCCAAGTTTCGTTTGCTTAGGCCCCGGCCTTCGCCGGGGCGACGCATTCGCATCGGCCCCAGAGCAAGAGGCGCAGCCTCGCAGCGATGGGCCGCCGATGCGTCATCCCCGCGCAGGCGGGGATCCAAGTTTCGTTTGCTTAGGCCCCGGCCTTCGCCGGGGCGACGCGTTCGCATCGGCCCCAGAGCGGCAGGCGCAGCCTCGTGGCGATGGGTCGCCGATGCGTCACCCCGCGCAGGCGGGGATCCAAGTTTCGTTTGGTTAGGCCCTGGCCTTCGCCCGGGCGACGGGTTCGCATCGGCCCCTGAGCGGCAGGCGCAGCCTCGTGGCGATGGGCCGCCGATGCGTCATCCCCGCGCAGGCGGGGATCCAAGTTTCGTTTGCTTAGGCCCCGGCCTTCGCCGGGGCGACGAGTTCGCATCGGCCCCAGAGCGGCAGGCGCAGCCTCGCCGCGATGGGCCGCCGATGCGTCATCCCCGCGCAGGCGGGGATCCAGGTTTCGTTGAGTCAGGCCCCGGCGTGTGTGCCGGGGCGACGCATTCGCCGCAGCCCCAGAGCGGCAGGCGCAACCTCGCCGCAATGGGCCGCCGATGCGTCATCCCCGCAGGCGGCAGATCCCCGCACCCCACGCCCACTCCCGCTCAGCATCTTGATCAGCCGCAAAGGGTCGCAGTCTGTACCGGGAGTCCGCGCGTCTTGCCGGCGCCGCCATGCTGGTGGCGATGCCGCTGGCCATCGCGCAGTCGTACAACACCATTTCGCCGGCCGATCTGAAGCAGCGGTTGGAATCGACGAACAAAGCCGATGCTGCTCGACATCCAGGTCGACGACGACTTCGCCAGGCATCACCTGCCCGGCGCGGTGGCCACGCATGCCTACCCGGCCAAGACTGATGCCGAACGCAGCAAGCTCACGCCGGCGATCAGCAAGATCCTGGCGTCGAAGGGCGACGTGGTAATCGTCTGCCCGGCGGGCGGAGGCGGTGCGCGCAACACCTACGACTTCCTCAAGTCGCAGGGCGTGCCCGAGAGCCGAATGAAAATCCTGGAGAAAGGCCAGAAAGGCTGGCCGTACAAGGAACTCGTCACGCAGGGCAAGTAGGCGCGGCAATTAGCGCCACGGGCTGGCAGGCGGGTCGCTCACAGTTCGTACGGCCCGCCCTTTTCCACGGCGCGCTGGTAGGCCGGTCGCGCACGAACGCGCTCCAGAAAGGCCATCAGTCGCGGGCGGCGCGCATCGAGCCCGGCGCGCGCGGCGGCCGCTTCGATCGGAAAGCTCATCTGGATGTCGGCGAGGCTGAATTTGTCGCCGGCGAACCAGGTGGACTGGCCAAGCTCGCCCTCCATGAAGTCCAGGTGCGTGGTGATCTGCGGCAGCACGAAGCTGTCTTTCACTTTGCCCGCGATACCGCGTGCCACCTGCTTGATGCCGAAAGGCAGCGGCGTGGTCTCGATGCGGTCGAACACCAGCTTCATCAGCAGCGGCGGCATCGCCGAGCCCTCGGCGTAGTGCATCCAGTAGGTAACGCGGCGGCGGTCGGCTGCGCTTTTCGGCTGCAGGCGGCCGGTGGTGTCGTACTCATCGGCCAGGTACTGCAGGATTGCGCCTGATTCGGCCAGCGTCAGCTTGCCATCGGTGATCACCGGCGACTTGCCCAGCGGATGCACCGCCTTGAGTTCGGGCGGCGCCAGCATGGTCTTGTGGTCTCGCTCGTAGCGGCGGATCTGGTAGTCGAGGCCGAGTTCCTCCAGCAGCCAGAGCACGCGCTGCGAGCGGGAGTTGTTCAGATGGTGGACGGTGATCATGCGTGGTCCGGTCGGTTGCAACGGGCCGAAGCGTAGCCGGCGTGCCAGCCGGCGGCGGTAGTAAGTCCGGCAGGTCCGGGCAGGACCGTCGAGCAGCGGCGGTGACCTGACCGGCGCCGGCAAGGTCGCGCACCCGGCCCGGTGGCGACTTTCTCGCCGCGCCTTGACCGCCCTGTACCGCCCGGGCCGCGGTCGCGGCATGATCCGCCTGCCCGTGCCATGTCGCCCTGGGCCACCGCTGACTCGACGCCCGCACCACCCATGCAGATCAGGAAATCCGTCCTCGTGCCGCATCCGGCCGAAGCCATGTTCGACCTCATCGAGGCCGTCGAGCACTACCCGGCCTTCGTGCACGGCTGCCGTTCGGTGGCCCTGATCGAGCGCACCGATGACGTGGTCGCCGCCCGCCTCACGCTGCGCCAGGCCGGCGTGTCGATCGAGCTGGAGACGCGCAACCCCAAGCGGCGGCCGACCTGGATGGAAGTCAAGCTCACGCGCGGGCCGTTTCGCCACTTTCTCGGCGAATGGCGTTTGACACCGCTCAATGCGAGCGCCTGCCGCATCGACTTCACTCTCGCCTATGAGATGGACGGGGTTGCCGGCCGCATTGCGGCGCCGGTGTTCGCGCGGATCGCCGACAATCTGGTCGACGCCTTCGTCGCGCGCGCCGCACGGGTGCTGCCGGCCGGCCTGGCCGCTCCCAAGGCACCACCGAGCGCGGCCTTGCCTGTCGAGCCGCAGGCAGTGCCCGAACCCGAGCGTGCGATCGAGCCGATTGCGCCCATCATCTCGCCTGATTTCTCGCCCGAACCGGCCGCCGTTGCGTCAGCAACAGCGCCTTCCACCGACCCTGACCTTGGAACCCTGCTGATGGAAACGCTCAAGATGGACGCGACGCTGCTTGAACTGCTGCGCGCCTCGAAGCTCGCCGCCGAACTGACCGAAGAAGAGTCACGCCTGCTGGCCGGCGTGATGACGCTGCATGACCTCAAGGAGGGCGATGTGCTGGTGCACGAAGGCACCAGTGACAACCACCTGTACCTGCTGGCCAAGGGCGCGCTCGGCGTGGTCAAGGGAGTGGAGACGCCGGCCGAGCGCGTCACCATCAACACGCTGTCGTCCGGCGATTTCGCCGGCGAGTTGAGCTTCATGGATGCGCAGACCCGCTTCGCCTCGCTGGTGGCGCTGTCCGACGCGCGCGTGATGGGCCTGGAACGCGAAAAGCTCGAGAGCCTGCTCGAAGCCCACCCCTGGCTCGTCTACCGCGTGATGCGCGCGATCATCCGCGCCGTGCACCAGATCCAGTACCGGTTGTCGATGCAGCAAAGCGAGCTGTCGAACTACATCTACAAGCAGCACGGGCGGTACTAGAACCGGCTGCGCGGTGGGTGCCCCCTTGCTGCGCTGATGCGCGTACGCGTGCAGGGCCTCGCACCAGGGGCGAACGGTTCAACGACGCTCCAGAGGACGCGCACTGGCTGCATGGCGCGGTTCCGCCACCGTGCTCGGCACCGGTCACCGGAGTTCGGCCCGGTTGCCTTTCGAGCAGCGACGGGCGATCCAGCCCTAGCCGACATCGCGAATGGCACACAACGACCCGCAGCGGTGATCGCAGGTCGTCGAGGAAATGTGCTCGTCCATCCCCAACCAGGTGTCCGTGGAGACCGAGTTGATCAAAAGCTCGGGGATCTTGATGTTCTGGCGGCATGCACCGCGTCGGTGATGGCAGCTTCCTGCTGCGGCGATCAATTTGTTCGAACGACGTTGGTGGCAGACGACATCCCGGCACCCGCTACAGATGCTCGATCGACCGCGCATAGTAGGCGAGCAGCGGCATCTCGTCGGCGCGCGCGCGGTAAAGCCCGTCGACCTCCTCGACCAAGTGCCGCAGCGTCAGCATGCGTAGCCCGGCGCCAACCGCGTAGTCCCAGTCGCTGCGCGGCAGGTACACGTGGGCGCCGCATGACTTCAGCCGCTCGACTTCCGCGCCAACGCGCGACTTGATTTCGAGTTCGCTCAACGCACCCGCCTCGGCCGCCAGCAGCACGCGCGCCACCAGCGGCACCGGCAACACCGGAATCAGCCTGCCGACCTGATCCATCAGATGCCTGCCAAGCGCGCTGACTTCGCGGATGCGGTCGTCCTTCGCGAGCTTGCGGAAATCGATGCCTCGTTCCGCGCAGTAAAGCTTGACCGACACCGGCGTGCCGAAGTTCACGCAGGCGTAGCCGAACCGGTACCACTTGCTGCGCAGCGCCAGCCAGAACTGTTGTCCGACGAAGCGCAGCGTGCTGAATGTCGCCGCCAGCGCGCCGGGCTTTGTGCCCTGCGCGTCGACCGATAGCAGTTGGGTGCGATCCTCCAGCACGCGGTCGTAGTTCAATCCCAGCGGAACGAACACGAGGTCGCGCTCGCCCTCCAGCGAAAAACCTCGCAGCATGTAGTCGAGCACGCCGAACTTCGGTTCGCGCAATTTGCCGTCGCGCGTGAGCCCGCCTTCCGGATACACCGCCTGTGTGACGCCGGCTTCGGTGGCCATCGCGATGTAACGTTCCAGCACGCGGCGGTACAGGTCATTGCCCGAGCCGCGTCGCACGAAGTACGCGCCCATCGCGCGGATCATCTGCTGCAGCGGCCAGATGCGCGCCCATTCGCCCACCGCGTAGGACAGCGCCGCCTGTTCGGCCGCCAGATGCGCGGCGAGGATGTAGTCCATGTTGCTGCGATGGTTCATCACAAAAACGACCGTCGCGTTCGCTGGCACTGCGGCGAGCCCGGCCTCATCGGAGTAGCCGATGCGCACCCGGTACAACAGGCGGCTCACCTTCTTGCTGAGCCAGGCGCCAATCCGAAAGTAGAAGTACGCGTTGAACGCCGGCACGATCTCCCGCGCGTAACGCTCGACGATGGCGTGCGCTACTTCGCGCGGCATCTTGTTCGCCTGAGCGAAAGCGGTCGCGGCCTGCTGCACTTTTTCGTCGAACACCAGCCGGTCGATCAGGCTGCGGCGGCTGGTCTGCTGAAACGGGCGGACCTGGAGTCGCAGCCGCTGGCCCACCTCGTCGAGCACCTTGTTGGCGCGGCTGCGGATCAACCAGCGCGCGCTGGGTACCAGCAGGCGGTCGAGCAGCGCCCATAGTGCCAACACGGCGGCCACGACAGCCAGCCAGAGCGGAACTGCGATTGTCGTTGTCACGCCTCCCCCTGTTCTTGTCTTTACGGCGTCAACTTCGCTGGAAGTCAAGACGTTCAAACGCACTTTGTCGTGGCGCCGGGGCCGCGGTGGGGTGGTTGTGCCTGCCTCTGTGGAGCCCCGTTCTGGTGATCAGTTCGCGGTTGCTTCCGGCGCAGCGTTGACGAGACACGGTGTCAGGAAGCTGACCGTCGCCACTGTCAGCTTCTGGCCGACTCCTCCATCTCGTCGATCGACCCCTCGCTGACGTCATCGGCGCCTGGAAACACAGCCGACAATCACACCGCTCGACTTCACGCGACCCGGAACGGTGGCCGACGATTTTTCACTAGCAGCATTTTCAGCGTCGCAGTTCTGCCGCCAGTTTGCCAAGTCCGCGAAGGCGGGGACACCGTGAAGAGTTTGAGCGCTTATCGCCTATCCGCAGTTTTGTTGCCCTCGAAGACGCTTTCATCGTACTTCGCGCGTCTGGCTGCGTTGAGTTGCCGCACTAGAGAGGATGAATGGCTGGTCCCGCGATCAACGCGGAGGTACGATGCCTTTTTGACCCCCCCGGTCGGCAAGGTAGGCCTTTAATGGGTACGGCAGCACCCCCGCCCGCATTGCCGAAGGCCCGCACCGGAATCGTCGGACTCGACGAGATCACCGGCGGTGGCGTGCCTCGCGGCCGGCCCACACTTGTTTGTGGCGGTGCTGGTGCCGGCAAGACGCTGCTCGCGTTCGAGACCCTCTTGCGCGGTGCCACGCAGTACGGCGAGCCGGGTATCTTCCTCAGCTTCGAGGAGCGGATCCCGGATCTTGTCGACAACATGCGCTCGCTCGGTTTCGACCTTGACGCGCTTCAGCGCGACGGTCGCATCGCGCTCGACTATGTCCATATCGAGCGCAGCGAAATCCAGGAGACCGGCGAGTACGACCTCGAGGGCCTGTTCATCCGGCTGGGCCATGCGGTCGACTCCATCGGCGCCAAGCGCGTCGTGCTCGACACCATCGAGGCGCTGTTCGCCGGGCTGCCGAACCACGCAATCCTGCGCGCCGAACTGCGTCGCCTGTTCCGCTGGTTGAAGGAGCGCGGCCTGACGGCGCTGATCACGGCCGAACGCGGCGAGACAACCCTCACGCGCTACGGCCTCGAGGAGTACGTGGCCGATTGCGTGATCGTGCTCGACCACCGCGTCAACGACCAGATCTCGACGCGGCGCTTGCGCATCGTCAAGTACCGCGGCTCGGCGCATGGCATGAACGAGTACCCGTTCCTGATCGGCGCGCGCGGCATCTCGGTGCTGCCGATCACCTCCCTGCGCCTCGACCACCCGGCGCCGACCGAGCGCGTGTCCACCGGCGTGCGCGCGCTCGACGCAATGCTCGGCGGCGGCGTCTTCCGTGGCGCCAGTGTGCTGATCTCGGGCACCGCCGGGACCGGCAAGAGCAGCTTCGGCGCAGCCTTCGCCGCCGCGGCCTGCGCGCGCGGCGAGCGCGCCCTCGTTTTTGCCTTCGAGGAATCGGCCGCGCAGATGCAACGCAACATGCGATCGATCGGGATCGACCTGGTGTCGCCAGCGGAGCGGGGTCTGCTCGCCATTCACGCGGCGCGGCCGTCACTGCAGGGCCTGGAGCAGCATCTGCTGGCGATGCACGACGCCGTCGGCGCGATGCGCCCGTCGGTGGTGGTGATCGATCCGCTCAGCAATCTCGGGCTCGGCCATGCGGTGCAGGTGATGCCGATGCTGGTCCGGCTGATCGACTTCCTGAAGCGCGAGGGCATCACGACCCTCTTTACCAGCTTGACCAGTGGCGCATCGCCTGATGCCGTGGAGGAGTCGCAGGTGGGCGTGTCCTCGCTGATGGACACCTGGATATTGCTGTCGGATACGCGTCGCGGTGGCACCCGGCAGCGCCGCCTGGCGTTGCTGAAGTCGCGCGGCATGGCGCATTCGAATCGCGTGCAGGTGCTCAAGCTGAGCGAGCACGGGATCGCACTCGAGCCCGACGTTCAGACTGGAGCAGCTTGATGAACCCGCAACGGTCCTACGACACAAACGCAGCGGTGGTGCCCGAGTGGCAGCTGCGGCTGTACGTGGCTGGCCAGACCGCCAGGTCGGTGGCTGCGCTGGCGAACCTGAAGCAGGTGTGCGAAACGCACCTGGCGGGCCGGTACAGCATCGAGGTGATCGATCTGCGGCGCCAGCCGCAGTTGGCGGCGGGTGACCAGATTCTCGCGGTGCCGACCCTGGTGCGGCGCCTGCCCGAGCCGCTCAAGAGGATCATCGGCGACCTCTCGGACCACGAGCGGGTCCTGGTTGGGCTCGACCTGCGCCCTGCCGACGGCGGGGACGCGGCGGCCACATGATCTCCCTGCAGAAAGTGCCGCTTCCGCCGCTGGCAGGCGACGGGCAAGACGACAACGCCCACCGCCTCGCCGAGGCCGGTGCCGCTCTCGCGGCGCTGACCGTCGTGCTGCGGCTGTACGTGATCGGGGGCGCGCCCCGGTCAGCGCGGGCGATCGCGAACACGCGGCGCCTGTGCGAGGAGTATCTGCCCGGACGCTACCAGCTCGAGATCATCGACGTGCGCAGTCAGCCGCGCGCCGCGATCGAGGCCGATCTGGTAGCGGCGCCCACCTTGATCAAGTCACTGCCATTGCCCCTGCGGCGCTTCATCGGCGACATGTCGCGCAGCGAGCACGTCCTGGTGGCGCTGGACATCGTGATCTCGTGAGCCATCTGGCCGCGGAGAACGCTGAACTGCGCGCCCGGCTGCGGGAGGCCCAGGACACGCTCGCCGCAATCCACGGCGGCCAGGTCGATGCGGTGGTCGTGCAGACGGCCGAGGGGCCGCAGATCTTCACCCTCACCAGTGCCGACGCAGCGTCGAGCCAGTTGCGCGGCGAGATGCTGGCGCAGATCAACGAGGCGGTGGTCGCGCTGGACGTCGACCAGCGCATCACTTACTTGAACGCCGCCGCCGAACTCCACTTTGGCTGTGATGCGGCCGACGCGTTGGGCCGGCATATCGACGCGGTGGTGCGCACCGTCTGGCACGACCCCGCGGACGAGGCAGCCGCGCGCACCGCACTCGCAATCGACGGCCGCTGGCACGGCGCGTGCGTGCACCACTTGCCCGACGGTCGCGAAATGGCCGTCGCGGTCAGCCTGAGCACGTTGCGCGACGCCACGCATCAGCGCAGCGGAACGCTGGCGGTGGTGCGCGACGAAACCCAGCGCCGCCAGGCCGAGCACCGGTTGCTGCGCCTGACCGAACGCTACGACGCGGCCCTGACGGCCGCGCCCGTGGTGCTGTTCGAGCAGGACCAGGCGCTGCGCTTCACCTGGATCCACAACATGGTCCACTTCACCGAGGCGCAGCTGCTGGGCAAGCGCGATGTCGAGATCCTCACCGAGAGTCCGGACGATGCGCTGCGACTCGAAGCGATCAAGCGATCGGTACTGGAGAGCGGACAGCCGCGGCGCGAGGAAGTCTCGGTCCACGTAAATGGCGAGACGGTCTGGTACGACCTGTTCGTGCGGCCCAGAAGCGACGCGGCCGGGTGCACGGTTGGCGTGGTCTGCGCGGCGGTCGACCTGACCGAGCGCAAGAAGGCCGACGCGGGACGCGCCGAGCTGGCTGAAGGTTGCAGCTCGCAGTGCGCCATGCCGGGCTCGGTACCTGGGACTGGGACCTGCGGACCAACGCGGTGGGCTGGTCGCCCGAGTGCTATGCCGTCTTCGGCGTGCCCGAAGGCGAGTTCGAAGGCAGCGCGGCCGCTTTTGCTGGCCTGGTGCACCCGAACGACCGAGACCGTGTGTCATCGTGCACCAAGGCGGCGATCGAGCAGCGCACGCTGTACGAGTGTGACTTCCGCATCCTGCGGCGCAAGGACGGCGCGCTGCGCTGGGTCACGAACATCGGGCGCGCAAGCTATGACGGGGACGGGCAGCCGCTGCGCATGGTCGGAACCGTGTCCGACATCACCGAACGCAAGCGCACCGAGCAGGCGTTGCGCGACGAGGCGCAGCGCAAGGACGAGTTCCTCGCGCTGCTGGCGCACGAGCTGCGCAATCCGTTGGCGCCGGTGCGCATGACGGTCGGCCTGCTCAGCGCGCGTGCCGGCGAGGACGCGGTCGTGGCGCGGTGCCGCGACATCATCGAGCGCCAGACCGCGCAGATGGCGCGCCTGCTCGACGACCTGCTCGACGTGTCGCGGCTGTCGCGCGGCAAGGTCGAACTCGAGTTGACGCGCGTGACGCTGGGCGAGGTGCTCGACGCGGCGCTCGAGACCTGCCGCCCGCTGAACGAGGAGCAGTCCCACCAGCTCGTGGTCGAGCTGTCGCAGGACGCACGCGCGTTCGTGCTCCTTGCCGACGCGGCACGCCTTGTAGGGGTGTTCAGCAACTTGTTCAACAACGCGGCCAAGTACAGTCATCCGGGAGGCCGCATCGAGGTGAGCGCCACCGTCGAGCACGGGCAGGCGGTGGTGTGGGTGCGCGACAAGGGCATCGGAATCTCGCCCGAAGTGCTTCCGCACCTGTTCGAACTCTTCGTGCAGAGCAGCGAGGCGCGGCGTCATGCGCCGGGCGGGTTGGGCATCGGACTGTCAATGGTCAGCCGGTTGGTGCAGCTGCACGGTGGCAGCGTGGTCGCCAGCAGCGCCGGGCCTGGCCGTGGCAGCGAGTTTTGCGTCCGGCTGCCGCCCGCGCCGTCGGTGCCAGCCAGCGCTTCCGCTTCGAGTCGCCCGGAGGCGGCGGCACTCCAGCCAGTGAGGCGGCGAGTCCTGGTGGCCGACGACAACGTGGACGCCGCGGACATGACCGCCTTGTTGCTGCAGACCCTGGGCTGCGAGGTCTGTGTCGTCAATGACGGCGAGTCCGCGCTGCGCGAGGCGGATAGATTGCGACCAGACGTCGTGCTGCTCGACCTCGGCATGCCTGGGCTGGACGGCTACGAGACCTGCCGCCGCATCCGCGCCCAGCCCTGGGGCATTGCGATGGCGCTGGTGGCGCTCAGCGGCTGGAGCCGCGAGGAGGATCGTTTTCGCAGCAGGGAGGCGGGGTTCGATCTGCACCTGGCCAAGCCGGTCGAGCCATCGGTACTGATCCAGGCGGTGCGCGACGCACGGCCGTGCGAAAACCGCCGCGACGGCGCGTCGATTGCTCAGGACAGTCTCAATGATGGTCGGCGGTAGCCGGCTGCCCTGCATCCCCACCCGTCGACATCAGGCGGCCTGCCCATCCGCGCGGGCGACCTTGTCGCGACGCATTGAAGATGTTCCCTACCGGTCGAACCCGCGCGCAGCGCCAAGGAGCGGCGCTGCCGATGGAAGGCCGTGAAACGATGCACGGCAGCTACGCACCGGCTCTTCAGCGACAGCGTCTGTGCTGCAACGACCTCGCAGCAGGCAGGCCGCGGCGCAGGTCTCTCATCTCGTGCACTGTGCGAGCATGATCGGCGCGGTGCCGCAGAGGCGCATCACTTGTGGTTGGAACGATGCGAGACGCAACAGGCAGTTCCGTGCAACGCGCTGCGGTGGTCGCTGGCGCAACGGGCTTGGTTGGCAGCGAAGTGGTGCGGGGTCTGCTCGCCGACGGGCGCTATGGCCGGGTCATTGCACTTGCGCGCCGACCGCTTGCGCTGTCAGACCCGAGACTCGTCGTGGTGGCCGCCGATTTCGAGCAACTCGACCGGGTACTGGCGCCCGCGACTGCAGGCGCCACCGACATCGACGTTCTCTGCTGCCTGGGCACAACGATCGGCGTCGCTGGCAGCGAAGCAGCATTTCGTCGCGTCGACCATGACTTCGTCGTTGCGCTCGGCCGATGGGCGGCGCAGGTCGGCGCTCGGCGAATGATCGTCGTCAGCGCGCTTGGCGCGGATGCCGCGAGCCGCGTCTTCTACAACCGGGTAAAGGGCGAGACGGAACACGCCCTCATGGCGCTCAATCTGCGGTCGCTTGTGATCGTTCGACCGAGCCTTCTGAGCGGCGGTCGCAGCGAGTTCCGCTTCGGGGAGCGAGTCGCGCTTGCCGTTGCGGCACCGCTGCGCAAGCTGATCCCGGCCGGCCTGCGCCCCATCGCCGCAGACGATGTCGCGCAGGCGATGATCGACGCAGCTCGGGCCGACTCTCCGCCGGGCGTCATCGAGTCGGCGCAGATGCAGGGCGCAGCGCAACGCGCTGGGCGTTGAGCCGGCCCCAGGTTCACTTGCCGTCTGCGTCCTGTCGGGCCTGGGACGAGGTGACCAGGTCGACTCATTGCCGGTACCTACTGCGGCGCGCACTCAGTTTCTTGATCGAACGGCTGCCCAGCGCTGCTGCGCCGTACGTTTGATCGACGGCAGCATGAGCAGGCGAATCGCGATGATGCCGAATCGCGCCCATCGCCAGTACCGCCGAAACTTGATGCGAGCCATCTCGTCGGTCGACTGCGCCCGGGTTTCGTGGACGAGTCGGGTCCGTTCTGGGCCCACCTCGGTGACCTCGAATGTCCAGGCAAGCTTCACTTCGCCAGGCTCCGCGTAAGACTCGAACTCACTTGGCGCAATGGCCGTGAACGAGACGTTCGCCAACCATGGCTGGCATCTCGCCCCACAGACGACGTGCCGGCCTGGCTCTTCGCAGAGAAGGCCCCGGCCCAGTCCCCTTGTTTCTTCGAGGATCCCCTGGGGCCTGCGCGGAACGTGCGGGCCGGTGCCCATGACCTTGTCCCGCAGCCAGAAGATGGTCTTCACAAGGGGTAACGACTGCATGTCAAAGCGCAGAGCAACATCGAACACGAGATCCGCCGGCGCGCCGATGATGGTCTCGAACCGTTCACGGATGTCGGGCTGTGGAATGAAGCGGTCAAGAAGTGGCGTGTCGGTATGCATTCGGTGCGGTAGAAGGTCTGCGCCGCCGGCCATCCTGGATCAGGACGGCCAGTTCCAGTTTGCCACCTCGGGCAGGTCGGTGCCCCGCTGCACGATGTACTCGCTGTGCTCGACCAGCTTGTCGCGCACGCGCTGCCTGATGTATGCGGCCACCGGTGCCAGGCGCGGCACGCGTCCGACCACGTCGGCCACGAGGTGAAAGCGGTCGAGGTCATTGCGCACCACCATGTCGAACGGTGTGCTGGTGGTGCCTTCTTCCTTGTAGCCGCGCACGTGCAGGTTGCCGTGGTTGGTGCGGCGATAGGTCAGGCGGTGGATCAGCCACGGGTAGCCGTGGTAGGCGAAGATGATCGGCCGGTCCGTGGTGAACAGCGTGTCGAAGTCCTTGTCCGACAGCCCGTGCGGGTGCTCTTCGCGCGGCTGCAGCGTCATCAGGTCGACGATGTTGACCACGCGGATCTTCAGGTCGGGCACCCATTGGCGCAGCAGGTCGACCGCGGCGAGTGTCTCGAGCGTGGGGATGTCGCCGGCGCAGGCCATCACCACGTCGGGCTCGGCGCCGTAGTCGTTGCTGGCCCATTCCCAGATGCCGATGCCGGTCGAGCAGTGCTTGATCGCCTGGTCCATCGTCAGCCAGACCTGCTGCATCTGCTTGCCCGCGACCACCACATTGACGAAGTTGCGGCTGCGCAGGCAGGTGTCGGTGACCGCCAGCAGCGTGTTCGCGTCGGGCGGCAGGTAGACGCGGATCACATCGGCCTTCTTGTTGACCACATGGTCGATGAAGCCCGGGTCCTGGTGCGAGAAGCCGTTATGGTCCTGGCGCCAGACGTGCGAGGTCAGCAGGTAGTTCAGCGATGCGATCGGTCGCCGCCACGGGATCTCCTTGCTGGTCACTTTCAGCCACTTGGCGTGCTGGTTGAACATCGAGTCGATCAGGTGGATGAACGCCTCGTAGCACGAGAAGAAGCCGTGCCGGCCGGTCAGCAGGTAGCCCTCGAGCCAGCCCTGGCAGGTGTGCTCGGACAGCATCTCCATCACGCGGCCGTCGGCGGCCAGATGATCGTCGCCGGCCAAGCGCTCGGCCATCCACGCACGGCCGGTCACCTCGAACAGCGCGGCCCAGCGGTTGGAGGCCAGTTCATCCGGGCTCATCAGCCGGAAGTTGCGGTGGTCGAGGTTCAGCTTCATCACGTCGCGCAGATAAGTGCCCATCACGCGCGTGGCCTCGGCGAACACGCCGCCGGGTCGTTTGATGTCGACGGCGTAGTTGCGAAAGTCAGGCAGCCGCAAGTCCTTCAGCAACAGGCCGCCGTTGGCGTGCGGGTTGGCTCCCATGCGCCGGGCGCCGGCGGGTGCGAGCACGCGCAGTTCCGCCACCAGCGTGCCGTTGGCGTCGAACAGTTCTTCCGGCCGGTAGCTCTTCATCCATTGTTCGAGCAGCCGCACGTGGTCGGGCTTGGCCGCCATCTCCGACAGGGGCACCTGGTGCGAGCGCCACGAGCCTTCGGTCTGCTGGCCATCGACGGACTTCGGACCGGTCCAGCCCTTGGGTGAGCGCAGGATGATCAACGGCCAGCGCGGCCGCACAGCCTCGCCGGTCGAGCGCGCGGCATGCTGGATCGCGCGGATCTTCGACAGCGCCTGGTCGAGCGTGGACGCCATCAGCGCATGCATTTGCATCGGCTCATCACCTTCGACGAACAGGGGCTCGTAGCCGTAGCCCGTGAACAGTGCGGCGAGTTCATCGTGCGGGATGCGCGCCAGCACGGTCGGGTTGGCAATCTTGTAGCCGTTCAGGTGCAGGATCGGCAGCACGGCGCCGTCGGTCACCGGGTTCAGGAACTTGTTCGAGTGCCACGCCGTGGCCAGCGGCCCGGTCTCGGCCTCGCCGTCGCCCACCACACAGGCGACGATCAGATCAGGGTTGTCGAACGCCGCGCCGTAGGCATGCGACACCGCGTAGCCGAGTTCACCGCCCTCGTGGATCGAGCCCGGTGTCTCGGGCGCGGCGTGGCTCGGAATGCCGCCGGGGAAGGAGAACTGCTTGAACAGCTTCTTCATTCCCTCGGCATCGAGCGTCATGTCCGGGTAGACGTCGGTGTAGGTGCCTTCGAGCCAGATGTTGGCCACCAGCGCCGGGCCGCCATGCCCCGGCCCGCAGATGTAGAGAACGTTCAGATCGTCGCGCTTGATCACTCGGTTCAGGTGCGCGTAGATGAAGCTCAGGCCCGGCGAGGTGCCCCAGTGGCCGAGCAGCCGCGGCTTCACGTGGTCGAGCGTGAGCGGCTCGCGCAGCAGCGGGTTGTCGAGCAGGTAGATCTGCCCGACCGACAGGTAGTTGGCCGCGCGCCAGTAGGCATCGAGCAGGCGCAACTCGTCTTGTGTCGGCGGGGTCAAGGTGGTTGGCGTCACGCGTGTGTCCATCGTGGTGTCCTTCAGTTGAGCGCGATGGCGCAGCAGGCGCGATGGTGCAGCCGCGACGAGCGAACGGGCAGTCCCGGGTTTGTACCTGCGTCGGTCGGGGGAGGCAAAAATTGGACCGCTGCGGGTTCATCGCGGTGACCAAGGGCCGCCTTGTCGCTGCAACGCGCGCCGGCCAGCGTCGACACGCGGCGGGGTGCGTGCGGCGAACGGGGATGTCCTTTGCGTGCCACATCGGATGACAACGGGATGACATGGCCGCCGCGCCTGCCGCGCGGTCCTCGCCGCCAAGCCGATGGTCCTCGACGACAGGCGAACGCGCCTGCGGTTAGCGGGCACCCAGCATGTCGGGCGTCACCAGGCAGACGCCACGCTCCGTGACGTGAAAGCGCGCGCGGTCGTGTGCCGGGTCGAGGCCGACCGTGAAGCCGTCTGGCAGCACGCAGCGCCGGTCGATGATCGACCGCTTCAGCACGCAGTTGCGACCGATCGTCACGTTGGACAACACCACCGAGTCCTCGACCAGGCTGCTGTCGGAGACCGTGACGCCGTTGAATAGGATCGAGCGGCGGATGGTCGCGCCGCTGACGATGCAGCCGCCGGACACCAGCGAGTCGACCGCCATGCCCCGGCGACCCGGGTCGTCGAAGACGAACTTGGCCGGCGGGCGCATGGGCTGGCGGCCAAGCACCGGCCAGGCCTCGTCGTAAAGGTCGAGTTCGGGCACCACGCGCGCAAGATCGAGGTTGGCTTCCCAATAGGCGTCCAGCGTGCCCACATCGCGCCAATAGGGGCGGTCGCCGACCATGTTGACGCAGCTGTCCTCGAAGCGGTGAGCGAACACACGCGCCGTGGCCAGCACGCCAGGAATGAGGTCGCGGCCGAAGTCGTGGCTGGACTGGGTGTCGGCCGCATCGCGTTCGAGCAGGTCGAGCAGGAAGTCGGTGTCGAAGGCGTAGATGCCCATGCTGGCGAGCGCGTGGCCGGGCTTGCCGGGCATCGCCCGGGGGTGTGCCGGCTTCTCGTCGAAGGCGACGATGCGCTGCTCGGCGTCGACGGCCATCACGCCGAAGTCGCTGGCGTCATCCAGCGGCACCTCCAGGCAGGCCACCGTGAGCTGGGCACCCTTGGCCACATGCTCCGCCAGCATGACCGAGTAATCCATCTTGTAGACGTGATCCCCGGCCAGCACCACGACGTATTTCGGCTCGGCCTCGCGCAGCATGTCCAGGTTCTGGTAGACCGCATTCGCGGTACCGCTGTACCAGAGCTCGCCCGTCTGCTGCTGCGCCGGCACGACGTCGACGAATTCGCCGAGGCTGGCCTCCAGGAATCCCCAGCTGCGCTCGATATGGCGAATCAGTGGCTGCGCCTTGTACTGCGTGAGCACACCGATGCGCCGCAAGCCGGAATTGACACAGTTGCCGAGCGTGAAGTCGATGATGCGCATGGTGCCGGCGAAGGGCACCGCCGGCTTGGCGCGGTGGTCGGTCAGCTGCCGCAGGCGGCTGCCGCGGCCGCCGGCCAGTACCAGGGTGTAGGTGTTGCGGGTCAGACCGCGACGGGAATCGATGTTCATTCCGCACACCCCCGGCGCGCGAGTGCGCGCCTTGCTTACCCAGACTCTGCACTGCAGAGCCATTGCGCTGGTGATCTCGGTCAATCTGGCGCGTGACCCCGCAGGGGGAAAACGAGAGGGTCGAACGCTCGTTTTCTCACCCATGCCCGCTTCTAGGTATGCGAAGCAGCCGCACCATGAACCTGCCCGGTACGCGAAGGCGCCGAAGCGTGGCGCCCTCATGCTGCAACTTCAAATCAACCGCACCAACGGCCACACCGACGCCAGGGTCGGCTGCGTGAACTCCCGCGCTCAACCGCCCAGCGCCAGATACACCCCGAGCCCGATCATCACCAGGCCGCTGACGAGCTTGAGCCAGCGGCCTTCGTTTTCCTGCAGCCGGTGACGGCTGAGCAGGATCACGCCGGTGCCCAGCACGATCACGTCGTCGATCATGTAGGCGGCGATGTACAGCAGCATGTAGCCGTAGTAGGCGGAAGTTTCCAGTTCGCGCAGGGTGAGGATGCGCGTGAACAGCGCCGGAAAACCCGAGGTGCAGAGGAACTCGACCACCTGCACCAGCACCGCCAGCACGATCGCGCCGACGATCGCCGCAGTCAGCGTCGGCGCATGCAGCAGGCCGCGCATGCGCTGGTAGATGCCGGGCTTGGCGCGCTCCGGAATCGACAGCGACACGCCGCGCCCGAAGGCGAAGAAGTCCTTCACGTTGATGAAGCCGGCAATCAGCGCGATGGCGGCGATCACCAGCTGCGAGCCGCGCGACATGCCGATCAGCAGGAACAGGTTGAGCCAGGCCGCCATGAAGATGAAGTAGGCGATGCCCTGCACCAGCACGAAGGTGCCGGCGATCGCCAGCATCCGGCGCCGGTCGTTCAGCGGCGCCAGGATCGAGATCATCAGCAGCAGCACCCACATCGAGCAGGGGTTGAAGCCGTCCAGAAAACCCATGGCGAGCGAGAAGGCGGGCAGGCCTACATCGTCCAGCGTGATGGTGCGGCCGAAGAGGTTGAGCTCGAAGTTCTGCGGCGCCGGTGTTGGCGGCGCGGCGCCGACGTTGGCGTGTCCGCTGCTCGGGCAGGACAGGCTCTCCTCGGCATCGCAGGCGCTGGCCTCGCCGACGCTGGTCGTGGCGGCGCGCTGACCGGCCAGTGCGCCGCGGATCAGCTTGTCGGTGCGGACCTCTTCGGAGAACCCGATGAACAGCTGGCCGCCGGCGAAAATCGCCGGCACCCGCGCCATGCCCGCCTTGTTCTCTTGCACCAGCTGCGCCAGCCGGTCCATCGCCGCCGGCTCCTTCTGCACGTCGCGTTTGACGATGCGCAGCTGCGGCTGTTCCTTGCTCAGTTCCGCAAGGAAAGCCTCCGCCTTGGCGCAATACGGGCAGCCTTCGCGTCCAAAGTACTCGATGGTGGAGCTTTGGGCGTCCGCAGGCGCCGCGGCGTGCGCGGCGAGCGACGCGAGGCCCAGCCAAGTGCTCAGCGCAAGCCACGCCAGCCACTGCCAGCCCGACTGTTTCAACAGCACGACCTTCTCCAGGAAATCTTGTCCGGGGCGCAGTCTAGGAACGAAGTCCCGTCTGGCCTTGCGATGGCGCAGGGCTTTCGATCAACAAGGTTCACCGGGATCAAGCCGGCTGGAGCGAGCGGGGATCCCTGGCAGGTCTCCCGCTTGCCGCGTCGGCTCATCGCAACCCATGTTTTTGGAGCATTCCATGTCGATGATCGGGTTTCTTTGGGTGTGGCTGCTGGGCGCGCCCATGTTGCTTGGGCTGGTGGAACTGATGCGCACCCCGAGTCCGCGCCGCTGAACCGCCGGGCGTGGGCGACTGGCCGCGCCTACCAGCTAAGCGGATCAATCCGGTAGTAGCCGCTGAATTCGCGGTACAGCGCCGGCTGCTCTGCCGCCAGCCGCTGCGGCTGTTCGAAGAACACTTCGGACACGACCGCGAAAAACTCCGCCGGATCGGTGGCGCCGTAGGCGCTGATAAGCGGCGCGGGGGCCGCCTCGTGCCTGTCTGCCGCGGGCGCTTCCAGCGCTACCTGGCGCTGCAAATGCGCGAACGCCTCGCCCAGCACCTGCGACCAGCGCGCATAGTGGTGGCGCCTGCCCAGCAGCGGCGCGCCATTGGCGTGGCCTTTTTCCTGGTCGAGCTGGTGCGCGAATTCGTGAATCACGACATTGCGACCATCGTCGGCCACCGCCGCGCCGGCCAGCGTGTCGTCCCATGAAAGCACCACCTGGCCCTGCGCCCAGGACTCGCCAGCCAGGGCACCGCGCTGCTCCTGCAACACGCCGCTGCCGTCGGCGCGCACCCGGTCGACCACGAATGCGCCCGGATACATCAGGATCTCGCGCAGCCCGCGGAAGTAGCCGGCCGGCCGATTGAGCAGCAGCAGGCAGGCCTGCGCCGCCACCGTGACGCGCATCTCGTCGGTCACGACGAGACCGCCGCAGCCGACGAAGCGCTTTTCCGCGAGAAACACCTGCATGTGACGCTTCAGCTGCAGCTGAAGATCGGCCGGTAGCTGCCGCACCTGCGGCACGCGTCGCCGCACGATGACCCGCCACGCCGCCGGAAACGGCTGCCGGCGCAGGCGATGGCGGCGCCAGGCGACCCACAGCGGCGCACCGGCGAACCACAGCACGAGCAGCAGGCCGAACGCCGCGATGATGAGAAAACCCAAGGGAACCGCCCGCCGATGGAATTAACGGTAGCTGGGGTGTCGGCGCCGCAAATCAACGCCAGCCGGCGCGCGGTTTCACGCCGCGACCCGCTTGGCGGACCAACGGACGGCGTGCTGCCTGGACGGGGCGCGGCAGCCCGGCGTGCAGGGCCTCGCCGCGATCAAGGGCGTGGGCTCGTGATGTGCGGCCGCACCACCGGTGCGTGCCGCCTACGAGTGATGCGGCAGGTCCGGCGCGTGCGGCTGGACCGCGAAGGCGGGCGTCGGCGCGCGATCCGCGGCGGCGCCGATGCGGCGCGCCGCCGCAAACACCACCGACTGGTTGCGACCGCGCCGCTTGGCATCCAGCGCACAGTCGTCGGCGGCCTTGAGCAGCCGCTCGGCCGAGCCCTCGGCGGTGAACGAGTCGGCCACGCCGGCCGAGAAGCTGCTGCCGCTGACCACGCCGCCGTCGACCTCGAAGCTGCTGGCGCGCCATTGCCGGCGCAGCGCGTCGATCTTGCGGCGCGCCGCGTGGGCGTGGGTGCGCGGCATCAGGATGCAGAACTCTTCGCCGCCGTAGCGGCAGGCGACGTCGCTGCGGCGCAGGCTCTGCAGCACCAGTGCGCCAAAGCCCTGCAGCACGCGATCGCCCGCCACATGGCCATGGCGGTCGTTGATCAGCTTGAAGTGATCCAGATCGATGATCGAGACCGCCAGCGGCTCGCCGTTGCGCTGCGCCAGCGCCAGCATCGACGGCAGCACATCGTTCAGGTGGCGGCGGTTGAACAGGCCCGTGAGAAAGTCGCGCACGGTCTGCTGCTCGAGCGCAGCCTTGAGCGCCTGCACCTCGCTCACCCGCTGCGACAGTTGCTGGTTGATCGCCGCCAGCTGCTCGCGTGCGCGCTCGGCCGAGCGACTGCGGGCCTCGATCGCGTCGCGCTCGCGCTGCAGGCGCATCAGTTCGGTCTGCAGCGAGGCGGCCTGGGCGCGTGCGCGCGAGGCGCGCAGCGTGCGCTCCAGGTGCAACTGCTGCCAAAGCCGCATCTGCGCGAGCGCGCCCGCGCTGTCGCCTTGCGCCTGCAGCAGGTCGGCGTAGGTCTGCACGAAGAGGCAGCGGCCACGCAAGGTCAGGCCGCTGTCGCTGGGCAGCGGCAATGCTTGCCGCATGATCGCCGCGGCGCCGGTGAGATCGCCGCGCGCGCGGGCCTGCTCGGCCCGGGCCACCGTCAGTTCGAGCTGCACGTCGGGCGCCGGTTCGTCGGCAAGCAGTTCGCATGCTCGTGCCGCCAGCGTGTCGGCCAACACAGTGCGCCCGGCGCGATAGGCGGCCACCGCCATCGATTCGTAGCCCGTGGCCGAGGATCTCGCGGTGGCTTCGCCGCTCGGCTGTTGCAGCAGGCGCTCGATGTCGGGCAGCGCGTCGGCCGCGCGATTGAGGTCGGTGAGGCAGACGATGCGGTTGACCAGCAGCGTGGACAGCAGGCGCCGGTTGTTCAGTTGCGCGCAACGCTGCACGCCTTCTTCGAGGTAACGCAGCGACTCCTCGTAGTCGCCCAGCTCATACAGCTCGTGCGCAAGATTGCAGTAGAGCACCACGTCGATGCCATAGCTGCGTGCCGGGCGCGTGTCGCGCAGCGCCTCGTACATGTAGGCAAAGGCCTGGGCCGAGTCGCCCAGCGCTGAATAGCAGCCGGCGATGCCGTTGAGCAGCATCGCGCGCTCCTGGTCGCGCAGCAGGCTCAGGCCCTCGGCCCGATGCGGCAGCAGGCGCGCCAGCGCGGCGCGATGGCGGCCGCTGTTGAGCTGGCAGCGCGCCATGCCCACGTCGGCGAGGATCACGGCGCCGGCGTCGCCCGCCGTGGCAAGGCGGTGCTGGGCCGCGATCAGCACTTCCATTGCCGTCGCCGGCGCCGCGTGGCGCATCCGATAGAACCCCTGCACCAGCAACGCCCAGCCGCTGCCAAGTGGATCGTCGTTGGCGGCCAGGGCAAGCGCCCGCTCGCCCAGCGCCAGCGACTGCGCCGAATCGAGATACTGCAAGCGCCAGCCGCGGCGCGCGACGCGCAGTGCGGCGGTGGCAGGAGTGGCGGGGGGCAACATGACCCGCATCGTTGCCTTCAACGACCCGATCGTCAACATGGCGACGCTGTTGCGGAGTTCGTGGAATTTCGACAGACAGCCGGCGCGTCTTTGGCCTCGGCGTCGCGCGATGGAGGCGGATCTCCCTAGGCAGCTTGTCGGGGCACCCCGAAACGCAGCCGAGCGGCAACCAGTGACATTCCAGTATTCGAGAGGGAAAGACCGCGGCAAGCGCCGCTTATTCGGCGGTCCCGGTGCATCACGACGCGGAAACTTCCGATGAGGCTACCCCGAGGTCACCATGCGCTTTTTCACCAGACTCTACGTATACCTATTCACGCCACTTGCCGTCCTGACCGTGGCGTCGGGGATCGGCGTCGCCAGCAACTGGGGCGCCGAGCAGCGCTTCTCGCGCTTGTTCGAGCGCGAGCAGGCGCGCGCCGATGCGGTCAGCGAGATGTACGCACACGGTCTGCAGATGGGTCAGGCGGTGCGCAACATCGTGCTCGATCCGTCCAAGCCCACCGCGTACGACAACTTTGCGGCGGCGACCAAGGCGTACAGCGAAGCTGCCGCGCGGGCGCAGACGTTGGGACAAGGCCACCCGAGCGGTCCGGTGCTGGCCGAGATCGCCGCGTTCCGCGACAAGCAGGCGCAGGCGCAGACCCGCCTGCTGGCGCTGGTCAAGACCGACGCGACGGCCGCGATGGGCGTGCTCAATCGCGAAGAGACGCCCACCTGGCGCGAGATGCGCAGCCGCCTGCTGGAACTGCGCAAGCAATCGGCGGCCGAGATGAACGCCACGCGTGACGAGGCGCTTGCCGCCACCGGATTCAGTGCCAATGCGGTGCTCGCCTGCACGCTGGCGGCGCTGGCGCTCGCGGTGTTCTTCACGCTGGCGATCCGCCGCACCCTGCTGCGCGACCTGGGCGGTGAACCCGAGGTGGCGCGCGAACTGGTCAAGGCGGTCGCGCACGGCGACCTCTCGGGCCATGTGCCGCTGCGTGCCAACGATGAGACCAGCCTGCTCGCCTACACGGCGCAGATGAAGGACGGTCTGAGCGTGATGATCGCCGACCTGCGCAGCTCGATCGAGTCCATGACCGGCGCCACGCACGAGATCGCGCAGGGCAATGCCGACCTCAGTTCGCGCACCGAACAGCAGGCGAGCAACCTGCAGCAGACCGCGGCCTCGATGGAGCAGATGACGAGCTCGGTCAAACAGAACGCCGACTCGGCGCGCCAGGCCAACGAACTGGCCAGCGCCGCCTCCAATGTGGCGAAGAAGGGCGGCAGTGCGGTCGGGCAGGTGGTCAGCACAATGGAAGACATCACCGCCAGCAGCAAGAAGATCGCCGAGATCATCGGCGTCATCGACGGCATCGCGTTCCAGACCAACATTCTCGCGCTCAACGCCGCGGTGGAAGCGGCGCGCGCCGGCGAGCAGGGGCGCGGCTTTGCGGTGGTGGCCAGCGAGGTGCGCAACCTGGCGCAGCGCAGCGCCCAGGCGGCGCGCGAGATCAAGACGCTGATCGGTGCCAGCGTTGAGAGGATCGACGCCGGCTCCAGGCTGGTCGGCGACGCCGGTCACACGATGAACGACATCGTCACGCAGGTGCAGCGGGTGGCCGACCTGATCGGCGAGATCACCAGCTCGTCGCTCGACGAAAGCAGCGGCATCAGCCAGGTGAACCAGGCCGTGACGCAACTGGACCAGATGACGCAGCAGAACGCCGCGCTGGTGGAGCAGAGTGCGGCCGCCGCCGAGAGCCTGCGCGAGCAGGCCGACTCGCTGGCGCGAACCGTTTCCGCGTTCAAGCTGGCTGATCGGCGTGCTGCGACCGCGCGACTGGCGGCTGCTTGAATCTGCGGCGCGACGATCGTCCTGTCATTCGCCACCGCGCCGCCGGGGCTCGCTCCTGCGCGCTCAGCGCGAACGCGATCAGGTGAGCGCCATGCGGCGGCGCACTTCGCGCCGCACGCTGGCAGCGTCTACGCGCTTGCTGACCAGTCCACCGCTGTCGGCCCCGTGAGGACCCGGTTGCGGCCGAGCCGCTTGGCCGCCAGCGCCAGGTCGTCGGCCGCGGTCAGCAGCTCGGTGGCGGAGCTGCCGGTGCGCTGCGAGTCGGAGACGCCGGCCGAGAACGTCAGCCTGGTC
Source organism: Burkholderiaceae bacterium (assembly GCA_022843955.1). GTDB lineage: Bacteria > Pseudomonadota > Gammaproteobacteria > Burkholderiales > Burkholderiaceae_F > JALHMQ01. The sequence continues at coordinate 12,137 of JALHMQ010000007.1, read as the reverse complement.
ACGCACTTGTCGTTGAGGGTGAAGCTCATCTCGCGCCAGCGTCGCAGGATGGTGCGCACCTTGCGCGCGGCCGGCTCGGCAGCGGTGCGTGGCATCAGCAGGCAGAACTCCTCGCCGCCGTAGCGGCAGGCGACGTCGCTGCTGCGGCCGCTCGCCGCCAGCAGTGCGCCGAAGGCGGCCAGCAGCTGATCGCCGGCCAGATGACCATGCGCGTCGTTGACGCCCTTGAAGTCATCGAGATCGATGATCACCACCGCCAGCGACTCGCGGTTGCGGCGCGCCAAGGCCAGCGTGCCGGGCAGCACCGCGTTCAGATGGCGGCGGTTGAACAGGCCCGTCAGCTCGTCGCGCACCGCCATCTCGCGCAGTGCCGCCTCCAGGGCCTGCACCTGCTCGATCTGCCGCGACAACTGGTGGTTGAGCGTCTCAAGCTCGGTGCGCGCGCGCTCGGTGGCGCGGCGCTTGGCGTCCTGTTCGACCAGCTTGTGCTTCAGGCGCAGCAGTTCGGTCTGCAGCGCGGCGGCCTGGTAGCGGGCGCGCGAGGCGAGCTGCGCGCGCTGTACCTGCAACTGCTGCCAGGCGCGGATCGCCGCCAGCGCGTCGGTGTGCTCGCCGCTGCGCTCGCACAGCTCCGACAGGACCTGAAAGTACATGCAGCGCAGCCGCAGGCTCAGGCCGTCGGCGGGCGGGGCGGCGTTGGCGTCGTCGGCGTCCAGCGCGCCGACCAGCGGCGCCGCGGCGGCCAGATGCGCACGGGCGGCAGCGGGGGCATCGTCGGCCGCCGCGAGCAGCGCCTGCGCCAGGGCCAGTTCGAGGTATTCGTCCGGGATCGGCGGGCGCTCGACCTGCAGCGCCGCAGCCACCAGCGCGCGCCCGAGGTCGGTTGCACCGGCGCGCAGCGCGGCGATCGCCAGCGTTTCGAAGTGGGTGCCGATGCTGCCGCGGCCGCTGGCATCGGTCGGTTGTGCGCGCACCCGCTCGATGTCGGGCAGGGCCTCGTCGGCGCGCGCCAGCTCGGTCAGGCAGACGATGCGGTTGATCAGCAGGATGCTGACCAGCCGCGGGTTGCGCAGGCCGTGACAGCGCGCCAGCCCGTCGTCGATGTGACGCAGCGCCTCGACATAGTCGCCGAGCATCATCAGCTCGTTGGCCAGGTTGCAGTGCAGGACCGCGTCGAACCCATGCCCGCGTGTGGGTGGCGCGTCGCGCAGCGCCTCGTACATGTAGGCGAACGCCTGCTCGGACTCGCCCAGCGCCGAATAGCAGCCGGCAATCGTGTTCAGCAGCACGCTGCGCTGCTCGTTGCGCAGGACGTCCAGACCTTCGTCGCGCAGCGGCAGCACCTGTGCCAGCGCGTCGCGAAAGCGGCCGGCCCGCCACTGCGCGCGCGCCAGACCGGCGCAGGCGAGGATGCGGCCGCCGCGGTCGCCCAGCGCATCGAAGCGGCGCTGCGCCTGCTGCAGTTCGTGCGTGGCCGCACTCGGCGTGGCGAAGTACAGCAGGTGATAACCACGCGCGAGCCGGGCCCAGCAGGCGGCCTCTTCATCGTGCGCCGCCAGCCCGAGGGCCTGGTCGGCAAGCGCGATCGCCCGCGCCGAATCCACGTGCAGCAGGCGCCAGGCTTCGCGCGCCAGGCGCAGCGCGCGTGACGGCGCACGCGACCGCGGACGGGCACGCGCAAGGGAAGCGACGAGAGGGGCAGTCGGGTAGTCGTTCAAGACGACGATCACGGCACGTTTGGTGGCGTCAGCCGACATTATCCGAGACCGACGGGTCGACACAGTTGCAGGATAGGCGGCCACGCGATTCCGCTTTCGATCGGGTCGATCCTCAGTCGGATCAATCCGCCGACCGGCTGCCAGAAAGAGTTCTGCGTACGTGTCGATCCGCCCCGTGGTCGTTCGACGTGGCTGCAGAGGACGCCGAACCGGGCGGCCTCGGTCGCGATGCGCCGCCGCACACAAGACGGCTGTCGGCGCCTATCGTGACCGCCCTTCTGACGACACACCGCGGGCGCGCACCCAGCCCGCATGGATCAGGGAGACACATATGACAGATCATCGACTTCCCACCCGCGCCGCGGCGGGCGCCGCCGAACAGCCCGGCGCACGTGGTGGCGCCGCACGAAGTGCGCCTGCCGGCGTGCGCGTGGTGGTGCTGGTGGCTACCCGCAAGGGCGCATGGCTGCTGCACGGTGACGCGGCGCGCCGCGCGTGGCGCGTGGAGGGACCGCACTTTCTCGGTCACATCGTCCACCACCTGGTGCTCGACCCGCGTGATGGCCGCACCCTGCTGGCCGCCGCCAAGACCGGGCACCTCGGCCCTACGGTGTTCCGCTCCACCGACCTCGGCCAGAGCTGGCAGGAGGCGGCGCGCCCGCCGGCGTTTGCCAAGGCGGCCGACGGCAACGGCCGCGTGGTCGACCATACGTTCTGGCTCTCGCCCGGCCATGCGAGCCAGCCCGGTGTCTGGTACGCCGGCACCTCGCCGCAAGGCTTGTTCCGCTCCGAGGACGGCGGCGCCACCTGGGCCCCGTTCTCGCACATCAACGACGACCCGCAGTACATCGAGTGGATGGGCACGGTGCAGGACGGCACGCCCGACGGCCCGAAGATGCACTCGATCATCGTCGACCCGCGCGACCCGGCGCACCTGTACTTCGCCATGTCCGGCGGCGGCGTGCACGAGTCGGTCGACGGCGGCGCCAGCTTCCGCCCGCTGGTCGACGGCATGGAGGTGGTCGAAGGCTTCGACCCCACCGTTATCACCTTCCACGACCCGCACTGCGTGCGGCTGTGCCCGAGCAACCCGGACCGCCTGTACCAGCAGAACCACTGCGGCATCTACCGGCTCGACCGGCCCGGCACGACCTGGCAGCGCATCGGCACCAGCATGCCGAAGGAGGTCGGCGACGTCGGCTTCACGATGGTCGTTCATCCGCGCCGCGACGACACCGCCTGGGTGCTGCCGATGGACGGCGCCACCGTGTGGCCGCGCACCAGCCCGGGGGGCGCGCCGGCGGTGTACGTGACGCGCGATGGCGGCGCGAGCTGGCAACGGCAGGACGACGGCCTGCCTGCGGCCCAGGCGTGGTGGACCGTCAAGCGCCAGGCGATGGGCATCGATGCCGCCGACCCGCTCGGCCTGTACTTCGGCACCACCAGCGGCGAGGTGTGGATGGGCAGCGACGACGGCAGCGTGCGCGCCAACTGGCGCTGCATCGCGCGACATCTGCCGGAGATCTATGCGGTCGAAGCAGCCAAGCTTGGCTGAGCGGCTGCTTGAGCGGCTTCTTGTGCTGCGCTTCGACGGCGCTGATGCACCTGCCGCAATGAATCCTGTCGTGAAGAGCTTGCTGCGATGAGTGTGCGATGAACGTGTTGATCCCGACCCCGCTGCGCTCGTACACCGGCAGCGCCACGGTGCAGGCGCAGGGCGCCACGCTGGCCGAGGTGCTGGCCGACCTCGACCGGCAGTTCCCCGGCATTCGCTTTCGCATGGTCAACGAGCAGGAACGGATGCGCCCGCACGTGCGCTTCTTCGTCAACGGCACCGCGGTGTTCGATCTGTCGATGGCGCTCGCGCCTACCGACGAGTTGTTCATCGTGCAGGCGCTCAGCGGCGGCTGACTCACGCAGGGGGCCGCGACCGCGCACCGGCATGCTGGTTCGGCGCCGGCCGCGTTGGCCCGGTTGAGATCGATCATCCCGCCCTGCCGTCGTGCGTCGTGCAACGCTGCTGCCGTCGATACACTTCGCGCATGCTTTACCCATTACTGAACTTTGCGTTCCGCCGCGCTGCCGCACGCTCAATGAAGCTGGTGCCGAGCATCGGCATTGCGCAGGTGCCGGCGACGCCGGTGTTCCTCTACCTGCACGTGCCGTTCTGTGAAGTGCTGTGCCCGTTCTGCTCGTTTCACCGCGTGCAGTTCCGCGCCGACAAGGCGAGCGCCTACTTCCGCGCGCTGCGCGCTGAAATTGCCCAGTATCACGACAGGGGCTTCCGTTTCTCCGGCGTCTACGTCGGCGGCGGCACGCCGACCTCCGCGCCCGAGGAACTGGCCGAAACGCTCGCGCTGGTGCGCAGTTACGGACCGCTCGACGAAGTGTCCGTCGAGACGAATCCGAAGGACCTGCAGCCGCACGTGCTCGATCTGCTCGTGCAGGCGGGCGTGCAGCGGTTGTCGATCGGGGTGCAAAGCTTCGACGACGGGCTGCTGCGAGAAATGGATCGCCACGAGAAGTACGGATCGAGCGAGGAAATCCGCGAGCGCATTGCGCTCGCTGCGCCGCGGTTCCGCACCGTGAACATCGACATGATCTTCAACCTGCTGCACCAGACGCCCGCGATGCTCGACGCCGACATCGACGCGGTGCTGGCAACGCCGGCGAACCAGGTGTCGTTCTATCCGCTGATGACCTCGCCGAACATCGAGCGCAAGATGGGCAAGGCCATGGGCCTGCCGGACCGGGCACGGATGCAGCGGTACTACCGCCGGCTGCTGCAGCGGCTGCGGCCGCAGTTCACTCCGTCGTCGGCCTGGTGCTTCAACCGCGGCGGCACCAGCATCGACGAGTACGTGGTGAACTCGCCCGAGTATGTCGGGCTCGGCAGCGGTGCGTTCGGCTACCTGAACGGCCGCATGTACGCGTCCACGTTCTCATTGCGCTCGTACGTCGAGTGCATCGACCGCGGGCGCCCCGGTATCACCGGCGAGCGTGTACTCGGACGGCGAGAAGGCATGCGCTACGACCTGATGATGCGGTTGATGGGCCTGTCACTCGATCGCGCCTGGGTGCGCGAGCGGTACGGCATGACGTTCGAGCGCACGATGGCGCTGGAACTTGCGGCACTGAAGTTGGGCGGCTGGGTGGTCGAGAACGACCGCGGCTGGCAGCTCACGGACCGCGGCATGCTGCTCTGGGTCGCCATGATGTCGGCGTTCTACGAGTCGGTGAACGAGTTCCGCGCGCAGATGCGCGCTCGGATCCCGTCGGAACGCGAGGAAGACGAGGCGGTCATCCCGATCGTCAGCATCGGCCGCGCCTAGCGCTGCGGGTTCTGCCGGCCGCGCGCCTGTCGCACCGCGATGGGTGGGCCACCGATCCGCCCGGCTTGGCGACATCGCCTGCGCGACCTGAGCCGCAAGGACCAGTGGCGACACCGTACCCACGCCCTGAGCTACAAGGTCCAGCCGACCCGTTACGCGCCAGCCACACTTTCCCAGCGCGCCGCGGCGACCCGCCCCGCCGCCGACGGTCGCGCCTGGCCTCGGTATTGCCCACAAGCGCTTTTCTGCATCACGGTGTCGATTCCGCTGCTGCCCGTTCGACGTACCGGCAAGACCGCGGCGTTTCGCGGCGTCAAAACAGGAGGTTCGACATGCGCGTGATGGTGATCGTCAAGGCCACCAGGGACTCGGAAGCCGGCGTGATGCCCAGCGAAGCGCTGCTCAAGGCGATGGGCGACTTCAACGATGAACTGGTCAAGGCCGGCGTGATGCTGGCCGGCGAAGGCTTGCACCCGAGTGCCAAGGGCAGGCGGGTGCGCTTTGCCGGCAAGTCGCGCACCGTGATCGACGGGCCGTTTGCCGAAACCAAGGAGCTGATCGCCGGCTTCTGGCTGTGGCAGGTCAAGTCGATGGAAGAGGCGGTCGAGTGGGTGCGGCGCTGCCCGAACCCGATGCCCGGCGAGTCGGAGATCGAGATCCGCCCGGTGTTCGAGGCCGAAGACTTCGGCGAGGAGTTCACGCCGCAGCTGCGCGAGCAGGAAGAGCGGCAGCGTGCGCAGATCGAAGAGCGCACGCGCGGCCCGCAGTCCGCCTGAGCGCGCCCAAGGCACCGAGCAAGACATCGTGCAATACACGGAGCAATACACGGAAACAACGGAGCGGAACATGGCACGCATCCAGCGCATCACCCCCTGCCTGTGGTTCGACCGCCAGGCGCAGGCGGCGGTGGACTTTTACACCGCGATCTTTCCCGACTCGCGCATCACGCAGACCGCGTACTACGGCGAGGCGGGCCGCGAGTTTCACGGCATGCCGCCCGGCAGCGTGATGACGATCGCCTTCGATCTCGACGGCCAGTCGTTCACCGCCCTCAACGGCGGTCCGCAGTTCCAGTTCAGCGAGGCGCTGTCGCTGCAGGTCAACTGCGACACGCAGGCCGAGGTTGATCACTACTGGACGCAGCTGGCGGCCGGCGGTCCGCCGCAGGCGCAGCAGTGCGGTTGGCTCAAGGACCGCTTCGGCGTGTCGTGGCAGATCGTGCCGACCCAGTTGCCGCGCCTGATGACCGGCCCCGACGCGGCGCGGTCGCAGCGCGTGATGGCCGCCCTGCTGCAGATGAAGAAGCTCGACATCGCCGCGCTCGAACGCGCCGCCCAACCCTGAGTCACCCCGCCAAGGAGACGCCATGCTGGTCCAACCCTATCTGACGTTCGATGGCCGCTGCGAAGAGGCGCTCGAGTTCTATCGCCAGGCGCTCGGCGCGCAGGTGCAGATGCTGATGCGCTTCAAGGACGCGCCCGATCCGCCGCCGCCCGGCATGGTGGCGCCGAACTCCGAGCACAAGGTGATGCACGCGTCGTTCACCATCGGTGCGTCGACCGTGATGGCCACCGATGGCTACAGCGGCGGCCAGCCCAAGTTCCAAGGCTTCTCGCTGTCGATCATGCTCGACGACATTGCCGCCACGCGGCGCGCCTACGACGCGCTGGCCGATGGCGGCCAGGCCACGATGCCGCTCGGCGAGACCTTCTGGTCGCCGTGCTTCGGCATGCTGACCGACCGCTTCGGCGTCAGCTGGATGGTGATGGTGGCCGACGAGGTGGTGCAATGATGAAGGCCGAGGTCACCGCGCAACACGCGTGGCTGCGGCGCCTGGTCGGCGTGTGGCGCACCGAGCTGTTGCCGCAGCCCGGTGAGGATCCCGCCGCGTCCGCGGCGTGCGGCGGCACCGAGACGGTGCGCATGCTGGGCGACATCTGGTTGCTGTGCGAAGCGCAAGGCCAGATGGGCGGCGGCCCGGCGCACTCGCAGATGGCGCTCAGCTACGACCCGCAGCAGCGCTGTTTCGTCGGCACCTGGATCGGCTCGATGATGAACCACCTGTGGGTCTATCGCGGCGGCACGCTCGATGCCGACGAGCGCGTCCTGACACTGGAAGCCGAGGGCCCGGACTTCGAGGTGCCCGGCAAGATGGCGCAGTATCGTGACGTGATCGAGATCGTCGGCCCCGACGAGCGCCTGCTGCACGGGCACACCCACGCGCCCGATGGCAGCTGGCAGCGATTTATGACCATGCGCTATACGCGTCAGCGCTGAGCGCCCGATGACCCAAGCAAAGGACCGCCCGTGAGTTTCATGCTGCTGATCGTCGAACCGGTGGGCCAGCGCGCCACCCGCACCCAGGCCGAAGGGGAAGAGGCCTACGCAACCATGCTGCGGTTTGCCGACGGCCTGAAGGCGCGTGGCCAGCTCACGCTGGCGCAGGCCTTGAGCACCCCGCGCACGCGACTGCAGGTGCGCAACGGCCGCAAGATCGAAAGCAGCGTGGAGAGCAAGCCCACCGACGGCCCGTTCGCCGAGGCGAAGGAAATGGTCGGCGGCTTCTTCCTGCTCGACAACGTCACGCGCGAGGAAGCCATGGCGATCGCCGCCGAGTGCCCGGCCGCGCAGTTCGCGACGGTGGAGGTGCGCGAACTCGGACCGTGCTTCACCTGAGCCCGGGCGCGTCGTCGGCTCGATGAGCGCCCCGATGAGCGCCTGCCCGATGAACGCCCCTCGATGAACGCCCCTCGATGAACGCCCCTCGATGAGCGCCGCCGGCAGCGTGCATCGCACCGTCGAGGCGGTGTGGCGGATGGAATCGGCCAAGATCATCGGTGCCCTGGCGCGCGTGCTGCGCGACGTCGGGCTGGCCGAAGAACTGGCGCAGGACGCGCTGGTGGCCGCGCTCGAACAATGGCCCGCCGACGGCGTGCCCGACAACCCGGGCGCCTGGCTGATGACTGCGGCGCGTCGGCGCGCGATCGACGTCATCCGCCGCAAGGCGCTGCACGAGCGCAAGGCCGGCGAACTGACCTTTGAGATCGAGACACAGCTGCAGGACGCCGCGCCCGACACCACCGCGCTGGTGGAAGCGGCGTTCGACGACCGGATCGGCGACGATCTCTTGCGCCTGATGTTCATCAGCTGCCATCCAGTGCTGTCGCGCGAGGCGCGCGCCGCGCTCACGCTGCGCCTGCTCGGCGGCCTGACCACCGACGAGATCGCGCGCGCCTTTCTCGTGCCCGAGCCGACGGTGGCGCAGCGCATCGTGCGCGCCAAGCGCACGCTGGCCGAGGCGCGCGTGCCGTTCGAGGTGCCGGCGCCGGCTGAGCTGGGCGCGCGCCTGGCCTCGGTGCTCGAGGTGATCTACCTGATCTTCAACGAAGGCTATGCCGCCACCGCCGGCAGCGACTGGACCCGGCCAGCGCTGTGTGAGGAGGCGTTGCGGCTCGGCCGCATCCTCGCCGAGCTTGCACACGACGAAGCCGAGGTGCATGGCCTGGTGGCGTTGATGGAGATCCAGGCCTCACGCATGCGCGCCCGCGTCGGGCCGCAGGGCGAGCCGATCCTGCTGCTCGAACAGGACCGCGCGCGCTGGGACCGCCTGCTGATCGGCCGCGGGCTGGCCGCGCTCGAACGCGCGCAGGCGCTCGGCGCCGCGCAGGGCGGCCTCGGCGTGTACGCGATGCAGGCCGCGATCGCCGCCTGCCACGCGCGCGCGCGCAGCGCCGCCGACACCGACTGGCCGCGCATCGCCGCGCTGTACGACGCGCTGGCGCAGATCGCACCCTCGCCGATCGTCGAGCTCAACCGCGCGGTGGCACTGTCGATGGCGTTCGGCCCAGCCGCCGGGCTGGAGATCGTCGATCGCCTGCTCGCCGAACCGCAGCTGCGCGAGTACCACCTGCTGCCCAGCGTGCGCGGCGACCTGCTGCAGCGGCTGGGGCGGCTCGACGAAGCGCGCGCGCAGTTCGAACGCGCCGCCGAGCTGACCCGCAACGACCGCGAGCGCGCGCTGCTGCGGGCGCGCGCCGAGGCCTGCGTGACGCAGGCGCAGATCGGCTGCGGCGGCTGACGTTTACACATGAACCTGGACGTGGAGGTGAGGCATGGACGCTGAAGCACGACAAGCCGATGAACGCGCTGTCCGTGCGGCGCACACGACGTGGATCGCCGCCGTCAACGCCGGCGAGCTCGACCGTCTGCTCGGCTTGATGACCGACGATGTCGTGTTCGTCAACCCGGGCCACGCGCCGAGCGGGCGCGATCAGTTCCCTCTCGGTTTTTCTTCCGCCCATCAGCAGTCGCTGATCGTTTGCACGAGCGAGCTGCAGGACGTCGTGGTTGCGGGCGATGTCGCCTACACGGTGAGCCACGATGCACTCACCGTCACGCCGCGTGCCGGCGGCGCGACGCTCAACATGGCCGGCGACCGGCTGACCGTTTACCGCAAGCGCGCCGGCCGCTGGCTGCTGGCGCGCGCCGCGCACACGGTGGCGCCGGTCGGGAGCTGACGCCGCGCAACGCGGCGCCGCGCAGGCGGCCTGGCGTTGCCGCCTGATCGTCGACCCGCCGTGGACAAGGACCTTCATCGACAGGTTGCACGGCCCGACGGGATGCGCGAAGGAGTGCGCATCACGTACGCGCGCCGATGGCGCCGCCCTGACCGGCGAGGCGCCCGGCGCATACGCCTTTCGGGCCGTGCCATGACGCCTGTGCTGCGTGATACTGCGTGCTCCGTGTCGATCACTGGGCCGAGCCCATGGCCTTCGCCCGCAGCCATCTGCAGTCCGCCACGCGCGCCGCATTCGTGGCGCGCAGCGGCACGCAGGCACGCATCGCGCAGGCGCTGCGCGAGAAAAAGCTCGTACTGCTGGCCGCGCCGGCCGGCTACGGCAAGACCAGCGCGCTCGTGCAGGAGGTGGCGCGCTTGCCGGCCGACCAGGCGCTCGCCTGGGTGTCGGTGGAAGAGCGCGACGACCTGCACAGCCTGCTCGATTGCCTGTTCGCCGCGCTCGAACCTTACGATCCGCCCTGGCGCACCGCCCCCGAGGCGCTCGCCGCCGCGCTCGGCGGCGCGGCGCCGGACGAGCAGCGCCGGCTGACGGCCGAGGTGATCAACACGCTCGATGCCTGCGAGCTCGCGCATGGCGTGATCGTCTTCGACGATGCCCACCGCAGCGACGATGCGGCGTTCTTCCGCTTCATCGACCAGCTGGTCGAGCGGCTTGGCTCGCGCTGGACGCTGGCCGTCGCCGCGCGCGGCGAGCCGCCGCTGTCGCTGGCGCGGGTCCGCGCGCGCGACGAGCTGGCCGAGTTCCGCCAGCTGCAGCTGCAGTTCACGCGCGACGAGGCGTGCGCGCTGGCGCAGGCGGCGGGCGTCGCACAGCCGCTGGCTGACCGCCTGTTCGATCGCACGCAGGGCTGGCCGGCCGGGATGCGCATCGCCATCGGCGCGCTGCAGGCGTGCGGCGCCGGTGTCGATGACCCTGCCGCCGCCGACAGCGCGCTGCGCGCCAGCGAGCGGCCGCTGTTCGAGTTCCTGGTCAGCGAAGTGCTGGAGCAGCTGTCGCCGCCGCTGGCGGACTTCCTGCTCGCTGCCAGCGTGCTGCCGGAGCTGGCGCCGGCTCGATGCGCCGCGGTGACCGGCGATGAACAGGCGGCCGCGCGGCTCGCGCAGATTGAGCGGCTCGGCCTGTTCGTCGACGTGCTGGACGCGTCCGACGCACGGGACTGCGCCGGCCCCACGCTGCGGCTGCACGACCTGTTCCGCGACGCGCTGCAGGCGCGGCTGCGCGAGGTGGCGCCGGCGCGGCATCGCGCGCTGCTGCGGCTCGTCGCCGACACCGAGACCGACCCGCTGCGACGCATCGGCACCCTATTGCAGGCCGGCGAGGTCGACGCCGCCGCCGCGCTCGCGTTCGAGCATCTGCCGCCGCTGATCGTCACCGCCGGGCCGGCACGTGCGCTGCAGGTGGCGGCCCAGTTTCCGGCCGCGGCGCGCGAACACGCGCCCGAGCTGGCGTTCGTGCGCGGCCTCGCTGCGTGGGCGACCTGGGACTTTCCGACCATGCTCGCGCAGCTGGCGCACGCCGAACAGGCGTTTGCCGCAAGCGGCGATCGCGCGTCCGCGCAGCTCGCCACGGTGCACTTGACGATGGCGCTGATGGCGCAGGGTCGCGTCGGCGAAGCGCAGGCGCGGCTGGCGCAGCTGCGCGGCGCGCCGCTGCCGGTGGCGACGCGCATCCTGCAGTTGAACGCCGAGGTCTGGCTGGCGATCGACGCCTGTCGCCACGGCGCGGTGGCCCCGCTCGTCAGCGAAATGCTCGACCTGCTGCAACAGGCCGACCGACTGGATCTCTGGTTCCAGACCACGCCGCCGCTGCGCATGCCGGGGCTGCCCGGCGTCCGGCCGGTCCTGACGCGGCATGCCGAGCTGTTGCTGAAGGTGGCCGGCGACACACCGACGCCGTTGCGCGCGCTCGGGCTGCTGTCGCTGGCCTGGTGCGCGCTGGGGCGCGGCGAGATTTCCGCCGCCGACGCGCTGGTCGAGCGCGGGCGCGCCGACGCCGCGTGGAGCGGTGCGACCGGTGCGGTGCGCGCGCACCTGCTGGCGCTGACCGCCGTCATGGCTGCCATCCGCGGCGACGAAGCGGCGGCAACCGCAGCCGCGGCGGCGCGCTTTCGCACCTTTGCCGCCAGCGCCAGCGGCTGGCACCGCTACCTGCTCGCCCTGTTCAGCGCCCGCGTGGTCGTCGCCTGCGCCGGTCGCGATGCCGTGCGCGACGCCATGCGCCAGGTGGACGCTGAGCGCGCGCTGCTGCCGGCCGGGACTGTCGCCTGGGCGGTGCCGGCGCGCGAACTGCCGCTGCGCGCGCAGCTCGCCTGGCTGGAAGGCGATGCAGAGCAGGCTTGCGCGCTGTGGCAGCGCGCGCTCGCCGACGAAGACGCGATCGACGTCATGGGCCAGGCCGTCGAGACGCGGCTGCGCTATGCGCAGGCGTTGTGGGTGCGCGCGGGCGCCGCCGCCGCGGCCGCCGCGCTGGCGCCGGTGTTCGAAACCGCGCGGCGCGACGGCGGCCCC